>CAVPBN010000023.1:0-59736 GCA_963701815.1 uncultured Alphaproteobacteria bacterium | reverse complement strand
GTCGGGGTCGGGCGGCGGGCGGGTGCGGAGCCCCGGCGCAGCGCAGCGCCCGACCGCTGCCCGATGCACAGACGCTTGCCGCCGCACCGGTTGTCTACCGAGCGAGCGTCCGCTCGCTCGGCTCGTAGAAAGATGCAGCAAACGAGTTCGACACCGTGGGGCGCACTGCAAGCCGACCGGCGGCGGGAAAATCGTCAACGGTTGGCCCGCTTGCCAATCGCCGGCTTGGCTCTGCTGTCATGGTGCTTCGTTACGTAACGGAATGCGGGCAGACGACCGCCGTGGCGATCAGCCCTCCATCTCGGTCCACCGCCTTAGACTGCAGCCGCGGCAGCAGCGCGGCGTGGGGCTCGCCCCTTCGACGGCAGACCCGGCGCCTCGAGGTTGTTGGGCGGCCGCTGCCGCGCAACATGCCCGCGCTGCCGATGGGCCGGGTAGGCGGCCTGCTGCGCCTTCACCTGCTCCAGCACGGCCGACAGCCGCTTGTTGTCTACGATCGCGCCGGGTTGCACTGTCCGGATCTTGTCGAACACCTTGAAACCGAGCGCCGTCCCGTTGAACTGAACCGCGAACCGGCCGTCCGGATAGTTCACTACCTCGACCTTCTTGCGCACCAGGCCACGGACCAGCGGCGTCGGGTCCAGGAGCAGCATCATCCGGTCGTAGTGCAGGGTCAGGTTGCGGGTGACCGTTCTCTCCTCCCGCCAGGCCAGGATCTCGTCCAGATCATCTGCTTGCGCCAGCGGCCGATGCAGGTCCTTCTTATTCGCCGGATCGCGGCCAAAGCGCCTGTTGTAGGCGGTGATGAACCCCGGCAGCCAGGCGTTCGCCGCGGCAATCGACGATACCCCCGCCAAACGCAGCTCTTTGACCATGCGGTCCTGCAACGTGCCGAAGGCGCGTTCGATGCGTCCCTTCGCCTGCGGGCTGTTGGCACAGATGATGTCGATGTTCAGCGCCAAGAGCGCGCGACCGAACTGGGTCACACCATCGCCGCCGGCGGCGTCCTTGCTGTTCACCCGGAAGATGCCGTGTTTGTCGCTGTAGAAAGCGACCGGCTTGCCGTGCTCCTCCAGATAGGCGCGCGTCGTTCGGAAATAATCAAACGCCGATTCCGAGGTGACGAACCGCAGCTGCATCAACCGGCTCGTCGCATCATCCACAAAAGCCAGCACCGTACACGGCGGACCGCGGTCTTCGAACCAGGCGTGCTCCGAGCCGTCGATCTGCACCAGTTCACCCAGGCAGTCGCGCCGCCGGCGTGGCTGATGCGGGGAAGGGAAACGATGCCGACGGTCCTGCCACAGCCCATCCGCGATCATCCAACCGCGCAATGTCTCGTGTGACACCGAGCAATCGTGATGCTCGGTGAGCTTCTCCGCCGCCAGGGTCGGGCCAAAGTCGGCGTATCGCTCGCGCACAATCGACAGGGCCAGGGTGCGAACCTCGGCAGGTAGCCGATGATTGCTCGGTTTGCCTCGGCGCTTGGAGAGCAGGCTTGTGGCGCCGTCCTGCCTGAGGCCGCGCAGCAGGCGAAACACCTGACGCCGCTGCAAACCGATCAGTTCGCACGCGTCCGCGACACGCAGTCCACCCGACCGAACCCGCAACAGTACCTCAAGCCGGCTGAACTCCTGCTTGCTCATCGACACCACCGCCACGGCGCTTCCCCCGGGACCCCAGAACCCGCAGGAGTGTCGCCTCTACTTTGCAGAGGGGTGTCATCTCTATATTGCTCTTACACGCGCAAGCCGCATAATGCGCATTCTGGAAAGCGGTATCAATTTTATCGTAGCCTGTCTGCGCGGCCCGTCCTTCCCCCGCCCGGGACGCCGCCCGGCACAGCGGTCATGCCGGCTCCTCAGATTTAGGACAGCTTCTTGGTCATGTAAAACCGGGTATGGCCGGGCGGGTCGCACTCGATCCGGGCGGCGATCTCCCAACCCTGCTTCAGATAGAAGCCCGCCGCCTGAAAGTGGACTGTCGACAACGCCGCGCGGGTACAGCCGCGCCGCCGCCCTTCTTCCTCCGCCATGGCGAGGATCTGACTGCCGAGCCGGCCGCGCCGCAAATCCTCCGGCAGAAAAAACCGCTCTACCCGCAACAGGCCCAAGCGACGTGCGGCCGTGCAGGCCGCCGACGACCTTGTTGGTCTCGGGATCGCGAACGAGGACGGCGGGGGCACGGCTGTCCGAGTATCCCGCTTGCGCCGCGCTATGCCAGCAGCCCGACGATGACATCAAAGAAGCGTCGCGCAATCTCGATTGTGGAACGGGCCAGATCATCCGATACATGCGAGCCGGGGCCGGTCTCATAATCGGCAATCTCCTTGAGGGTATAGGCGCGACCGAGAAACGCCTGCAATTCAACGTCAAAACGCGGATCGTCCTTCGTCAGCCGCCACAACTCGTTTCGCACGCCGCGATGTCGTTTGATGATCCGGTCGGTGCGCTCGAAAATTAGTGCTTGCGCCGCATGCAAGCCGGCCAGATACGCCGTGCGACCGGCCGCTTCATTGAGGCCGACGCTCAACATTGTGCTGGCCTGACCGAGCAGTTCCCGCGACTTGTCGAGGAAAGCACCAGTCTGGGATTTCACAGATCGATGCCCTCGGCGCGAATAGCGTACATGAGCGGCATGCGCTCGTCGTTGTAGAACCCGGCGCGATACGCCATGGCATGAACAAACTCGCCAGTTTCGTTAAGGATAGCCGTGCTAAGGTCCGCAAGGCGATCAAGCTCCTGCCAGCGGTCGGGCATATCGCGCAGGAACACCGCCACGTCGTAATCTGATTCATCGCGTGCATCGCCTCGCGCCCGCGACCCGAACAACACCACTCGCTCAAGCCGGTCGCCATACATTTCATCGAGCGCCGCGCGGAAGCGCTTCAGGATCGGATCGTCGGAAGCCTGCATACTCGGCATTGTAGCGCAAACAAGGCTAAAGACAATTAACGGTAACCGCACCTGCATTGCCGCAGGTAATAGAAAGGGTAAGATCCAGCGGGATGGCCACTGCCGACCGGTCGCGCCCGAGACAGCGAGGCGTGCGCCTCGCGGAGGCGGGCTCCGCCGAAGAAGGCCGCCGGGCAGAGTTGAGCGGTTCGCGGTTGGTCATCGGCCTGCTCAACCCGCTGAACGAAGCCAAGGCCGAGAACGATCTCACCGGCCGCAGCGCTCTGCTTGACTAGCTGCGCGCCCTCGCCCACGCCTAATCCGAGGATGCCGCGGTGCGCCAGTTCTTCCATGCAGCCCTCCCGGCTAATCGCGGCATTACTTTCAAAAAGTCATCGCCGCCCGCTTGAGTGTGCCGTCTCACCGCTGCACGGAGACGCCACCCGGCACGACGGTCATTACGGCTGCCAAGATTTAGGACAGCTTCTTGGTCATGTAAAACCGGGTATAGCCGGGCGGGTCGCACTCGATCCGGGCGGCGATCTCCCAACCCTGCTTCAGATAGAAGCCCGGCGCCTGAAAGTGGACTGTCGACAACGCCGCGCGGGTACAGCCGCGCCGCCGCCCTTCTTCCTCCGCCATGGCGAGGATCCGGCTGCCGAGCCCGCCGCGCCGCAAATCCTCCGGCAGAAAAAACCGCTCCACCCGCAACAGGCCCAGCGATGTGCGGCCGTGCAGGCCGCCGACGACCTTGTTGGTTTGCGGATCGCGAACGAGGACGGCGAGGGCACGGCTGTCCGAGTATCCCGCTTGCGCCGCGCTGTACGCGTTCAACCCCTCTGCGATCACCGCGAGCTCGTCGTCATGCGGCATATCGGTCAGCGCGATTGCAGGTTCTGCTCGATTGGCCACAGCGTTTCCTTCGGTTTTATCTCGGCGAATACATAGCGACCGGGGCAAAGCGGTCGGCTACGCGAAGTTCACCTCGCGGCCGTTGTCCGATGCGTTCTTTGATCGCGTCGACCAGACGGTGCAGGTCGACTGCGGTCTCGAAATTCGGTTGACGGTTTGCGCCGCCGCGGATCGCGCCCTCTCGAATAGCCTGGGCGAACATCGTGTACATCTGGCCGACATTGGCGGCTTCGCCCGACGGCGTGCCGGGGGCGGCGACGGTGAAGCGCTCCGGCACCGGGATCGGCGCCAAGCGTGTTGCCGCGCTGCGCCCCGTGCAGGGCGACCTCGCCCAGTTGCGGCGAATCCTCGCCCGCTGCGACGAGGGTCCCGTCGCGGCCGTAGATTTCCATGCGATAGCCGCTGCCGGCGTACGGGATCGGCGCCGATATGGACCGAGGCCACCGCACCATTCGCCAGCCTGCCGCTGACCAAGACGTTGTCGGGCGAGGTCACGTCGAGCCAGGTGTCGGCGCCGGTGTCGAGCCACTGTTTCGCCTGGGTCGCCACCACCGCGGAGAGCCGGGAGAAATCGCCGGCGACAAAGCGCATCGCGTCGACCGTGTGGCCGTTGGCGATGGTCAAGGTGTTGGCGCCGAGTTCGGCGTCGCGCTGCCAGGTGCGGTTCGACGGCCGGGTCAGCACGCCCTCGCGCATCAGGCTGACATGGACGGCCATCGCCTCGCCGACAAAGCCGGCTTCGACCAGTTCCTTCATGTGCATCACGGCGGGATTGACGCGGGCCTGCAGCCCGACCGCGGTGACGAGCCCGTTGGCCTTGGCCAATGCCGCCAGTTCCACCGCCTCCGCCGTCGTCCGCCCGAGCGGCCATTCGCAATAGACGTGCTTGCCGGCCTCCAATGCCGCCTTGGTCGGCGCGTAATGCGACGGCACGCGCACGACGACGGCGACCGCGTCGATCTCCGGCGAGGCGATCATCCGGCGGTAGTCGTCGAAGGCCAGCCGGGCGCCGTAAGCCCGGCGCGCCGCCTCGGCGCTGTCGGCCCGGGTGGTGCAGACCGCGGTCAACTCGACCTCCGAACTGGCCCGCAGCGCCGGCAGGTGGGAACGCGACGACCAGGTGCCGCTGACGCTGGCGCCGATCAGACCCAGCCGAATCTTGTCCGCCATCTCATTTCCTCCCTCGGGAAATCACCCGTTCGTCACGGCACGAAAACGACCCGGAAATCCCCGTGATGCGCAACTACATCCGATCAATAGCCCATTGTCTTGTCGATTTCCTGCAACAGCCGGCCGCCGGCCTCGACGCTGCGGATGTTGGCGGCGATTTCGGTCACCAATTGCGCGACCGTCGGCCGCCGCGCCACATGCGGCATCACGGTAATTTTCGGATGCACCCAGAGCGGGCTCGACGGCGGCAACGGCTCGGGCGACAGCGCGTCGAGCGCGGCGTAGGACAATTGCCCCGAATCGAGCGCCTCGATCAGATCGTCGTACACCACGTGCTTGCCGCGGCCGATATTCACCACCATCGACCCCCTCGGCATCATATCGAAGGTGCGCGCGCAGAAGATGCCCTCGGTCTCCCGCGTCAGCGGCAACAGGCAGACGGCAATATCCGTCTGCTTCAGAAACGGCTCGAACTGGTCGCGGCCGTGAAAAATCGGGATCTCGGCTTGCTCTCGCGGCGAGCGGACCCAGGCCGAGACCGGGAAGCCGAGCGATTTCAGCACCAATGCCGGCGCTTTCGCCATCATGCCGTAGCCGAGAAACCCGACCCGCCGTTCTTCGGGCCGGACGATCCTTTTCCGCAGCCACTCGCGATTGGCCTGAGCCGTCTGATAGGCGGGCATGTCGCGATGAAAGCGCAATACGTGCATGACGACGTATTCGGTCATCATCGGGTCGCCGCCGGGCGGCTCCATCTTGCCGAGCGGGGCCTTCGGCAATTTCGGATGGTCGACAAAGGCTTCGACCCCGGCCGAGCGGCTGAACATCGCCTTCAAATTCGGAAATGCCGGAAGACGGTCGAAATCGGGATGCATGAAGGCGAGGTATTCGATATCCGCCAGCTCTCCCGGATCGGGCCAGATGCGGATTTCCAGATCCGGAAGCTGCTCGGCGAAGGTGTCGCACCAGAGCTTCGCGTTGCCGATGCGCTTGTCGAGGTCGATTAGCAGCAGCGCCATCAGGCTCTCCTCAGCCCGGCGCGCGCTTTCTCCAGGTCCGGCATGTTGCTGGCCGACGCCGCGTCGCCCAGTCGCGACCCGCGGGTCACCGAGAGCGCCGCGACCGCGGCCTCGTTTTCGGTGATCTTGGCCATGATCGCTTCCTTGGCGCGGTCGAAGACGCCGCGGTTGGTGGCGACGAAATGCTGCGAGTCCCGCAAACCGGCGAGATGGCCGTTGATCTCGGGCACGACGTAGCGCGCCACCATATCCCAGCTGCGCCGTGTATTCTCCGGATTGGCCCAGTCGTGGACGAACCCGACGACGGTGCCGAAGCCGCCGCTGATTTCGAGGACCGACCTGATCCGTTTGACCAGATCGTCCGGGGTGCCGATCGTCGCCGCGGCCTGGTCCGAGAAGGCGGTCTTGTCGACCGCCTCGTCGGGATCGGTGAACGGCGTGGCCCCCGGCCGCTGCAAGGTCCCGACGATGTATTGATTATGGTGGCGCAGCAGGCCCTCGCGGGCTTCGGCGCGCGCCTGCTTGCGGGTCTCGGCGATGTGCCAGCTCAACAGCACGCGCCAATCCTTGCGGTCGACCGTCTTGCCGTGTTTGGCGGCGGCCGCTTCGGCAAAGCCCCATTGCGTCGGCAGGGCGTTCAGCCCCTCATTCGACATCGACCCGATCGAAATGACGCCGCAGCCGTGCTTGCCGGCCAAGGTCATGCCCGACGGGCTGATCTGCGAGGCGACGGCGAACGGCATCTCCTGCTGCAGCGGCAATAATTGCAGGGCCGCGTCCTGCAAGGTGAACCAGTCGCTTTTGGCGGTCACCCGCTCGCCGTCGAAGAGCCGCCGGATGACGCCGATCGCCTCGTCCTGGCGATCGCGCTGCAGCATCGGATCGATCCCGAGCGTGTGCGCGTCGGAGGCGAGCGCGCCCGGGCCCGAGCCGAAGATCGCCCGCCCGCCGGTCATGTGGTCGAGCTGGACCATGCGCTGCGCGACGTTGAACGGGTGGTGATACGGCAATGAGACGACCCCGGTGGCGAGCTTGATGCGCTTTGAGCGCTCGCCCGCCGCGGCCAGGAACATCTCGGGCGAGCCGATCATCTCCCAGCCGCTCGAATGGTGTTCGCCGCACCAGAATTCGTCGTAGCCGAGACCATCGAGCTGCTCGACGAGGTCGAGGTCGCGGCGGAACTGCAACATCGGATGCTCGCCGACCGGGTGGTGCGGGGCGAGAAAGGCGCCAAAATTCAAACGCGGCATGATCGGTCTCCCGTGGGGCATTGACGGCGACGGCTATTCCACACCTTCGACGATCGGCATATCGCGATCGGCGCCCTTGCCGAGGCCGTGATCGCCGGGCCGGCGAGCTTGGCATAACCGGCCAATGCCTCCGGGTTCGAAATCGAACGATACGTCGCTACCCAATGCGCCTTGGCCATCGCCGTCCCGCTGCGGTGCGGCGGCAGCCTAGCTCCTATCGGCCGCTTCGCCAAAGCCTGGTCTGCGCGTGCGACGCCGTCGCGTCCGTTGCTGGGCGCAAACCGCGCCGATATCATGCCGCCAAATGCCGAAAAGGAGGAGCCGCGATGCCGTATGGAGGGAATGACTGGCTGGCGCTGACCCAGGAACCGACCTTGGAGCCGGAAATCCCGATCTGCGATCCGCACCACCACTTCTGGGATTTCCGCTCCGAACGCATCCCTTACCAGCGCTATCTGCTGCACGAGTTGGCGGCCGACGCGAACTGCGGCCACAATGTGCGTTCGACCGTGTTCATCGAGGCGAGATCGATGTATCGGCCCGGCGGGCCGGTCGAATTGCGCCCGGTCGGCGAGGTCGAGTTCGTGCAGGGTCTAGCAGCCGCGAGCGCCACCGGGCTCTACGGTCCGTGCCGCGCGGCCTCGGGCATCGTCGGCCATGCCGATTTGAATCTCGGAGACCGGGTCGAACCGGTGTTGCAGGCGTTGCAGGCCGCCAGCCCGAACCGGTTTCGCGGCATCCGGCACACGGTCACCTGGGACCCGCATCCCGAGGTCGAGAACCGGGAAAAAGAAGGGGTGCTCGCCACCGCCGATTTCCGCGCCGGGGCACGGGTGCTGGCGCGGATGGGTCTGTCGCTGGACACTGGGGTATGCTTCCCGCAACTGCCCGAATTGGCGGCCTTCGCCAAGGCGTTGCCCGATCTGACCATCGTCCTGAACCATCTCGGCGGGCTGCAGCGGGTGGGCCCCTTCGCCAACCGGGACGACGAGGTGCTGCCGGCCTGGCGCAACGGCATCGCCGCCGTAGCCGAGTGCGCCAACGTCCACCTCAAGCTCGGCGGCATCGGCATGCCGCGGCTCGGTTTCGACTGGCACGCCCGGGCCAAACCGATCGGCTCGGAAGAATTGGCCGCGTCGATGGCGCCGCTGATCAGCTGGTGCGTCGAGCGTTTCGGCCCGGACCGCTGCATGTTCGAGAGCAACTTTCCGGTCGACAAGGTGTCGTTTTCCCACCACGTATTCTTCAACGCCTGCAAGCGGTTTTCGAAGAACTACTCGGCCGCCGAACGCGCCGCTCTGCTGCACGACACGGCGGTTCGCACGTACCGGATCGCCGACGCCTAGGATATGGCCGCGCCGCCGGGCGGCGGCGCAAGGGAGGACCAAGATGCCGTACTCGCTCTATGTCTGCCTTCAGGACGAGGACAAGATCGCAATTTTCGCCCTCGACGCCGATACCGGCCGGCTGACGCCGCAGGCCGAGCAGGCGGTCGCGGGCGGGCCGTCCGTGCTGGCGATCAGCCCGGACCGCCGCGTGCTCTATGTCGGCCATCGCAGCGTGCCGGCGATCTCGAGCTTTCGGATCGATCAAGCGACCGGCGGGCTCGGCTTGCAGGGCACGGTCTCGCCGTCGCACGCGCCGACGTTTCTGGCGCCCGACCGCACCGGCCGATACTTATTGTCGGCCTATTACCAAGGTGGTTTTTCTGCGGTCCATCCGCTCGCGGCCGACGGCGCGGTCGGCGCCCCGCCGCTCGATCGGCAGGCCACCGCCGACGGCGCCCACGCGATCCAGACCGATCCGTCCAACCGCTTCGCCTTTGTCCCGCACATCGCCCGCCTCAACGACAACGTGCTGGAGCCGCAGCGGGAGAACCCCGGCCCGAATATGATCGCGCAGTTCAAATTCGACGCCGATACCGGCCGTCTGAGTGCAAATTCCCCGTTCCGGGTCGAGCCGTCGGAGCGGCTCGGCCCCCGCCATTACTGTTTTCATCCGACCCTGGATCTCGTCTATTTTTCAAACGAGCAGGGCTGCAGCGTGACCGGCTATCGGCTGGACCGCGCGACCGGCGCCCTCGCCGCCGTGCAGACGATCGCGACCCTGCCCGATGGGTTTACCGCACGGAACACCTGCTCGCAGATCCATCTGACGCCTTCGGGGCAGTACCTCTATGTCGCCAACCGAGGCCACAACAGCATCGCCGGATTTGCCGTCGACGCCGCCAGCGGGCGGCTGACCGCTGTCGGGCACGTACCGACCGAGGCGGTCCCCAGCGCGTTTGCTCTGGACCCGGCCGGCCGTTACGTCTTTGCCGCCGGCACCGCCTCGGGCCGCCTGGCGTCGTACCGCATCGCCGCCGACACCGGGGCGCTTACGCCGCTGGCGACCTATGACGCAGGCCGGCGTCCGGCCGCAGTGTTGGCAACCCGGTTGGGCGACTAGGCGATGCCGGCGGCGCTGCCCGCGCTGAACCTCGTCGCCGCGCCGGGCCGACGCCGCGCTACGCTCGATCTGGCGCGGGAGATCGAGCGGCGCGGGTTTGCCGGCATTTCGATTTCGAGCCAATACAGCAACATGGCGCAGTCGATCGGCCTGGCTTTTGCCACCGAGCGCATTCCGTTCGCGACCGCGATCGCGCCGATTTACGCGCAGACGGCCGAGGAGTTCGCCAACAGCGCCGCTTACCTGCACGAGGTCTCCGGCGGCCGCTTCCAATTCGGCATCGGCGTAGCGCATGCGCCGACCCATCAGCGCATGGGAGTAACGCCCGGCAAGCCGCTGGCCGACATTCGCGGTTTTGTCGCCAAGATCAGATCGTACGAAGGCATCGGGGCATTGCCGCCGATCATTCTCGCGGCTCTGCGCCAGCGGATGGTAGCGCTCAGCGCCGAGATCGCCGACGGCGTGGTGTTCGCCAATGCCAGCCTTTCGCACATGGCAGCATCGTTGGCGGCTCTTCCGGCAGCCAAGCGCAACGACCCCGACTTTTTTATCGGCAATCGGATCCGCACCTGCATCGGCGGCGGAGAGGCCGAGGCGGTGCTGCGGCGAACCGTCGCCAATTACGCGCTGATGCCGAATTACCGCAACTACTGGAAAGAAGCCGGTTACGTCGAGGAGATGACGGCGATCGAAAACGCCGTAGCCGAAGGGCGATTGGATGAGCTGCCGAAGTACCTGCCCGACCGCTGGCTCGCCGACATCGCCTTGTTCGGGTCCGCGGCAAAGATCCGGGAAGGGGTCGAGGCGTGGCGCGAGGCCGGGGTCCGGACGCCGATCCTGGTGCCGCTTTCCGCCGACGGCGACCCCGAAACCGCGATCCGACAGGTGTTCGCCGCATTTTCCGACTGAAGCATCTAGGGCTTCCGCAAGAGCATCCCCGTTTTTCGTCCTCTCGACGATAAACCGTGTCCGCGACCGCCGATCAACCCGCCACGAGGGAGAGATGAGCAGCTTTAAGGAGACCAGCTTCAGCGACCGGCTGAGCGCCGCCGCAAAGGCAAAGCGGGCGGAGCTGGAGAAGTTTCGCGCGAAATCCGAGGCAAACGACGCGACGCTCGCCGAACGGCGGGCCGCCCGGCATGCGGCCCTCGTCGCTCGCGAGGCGCGCATGGCCGAACGCAACGCGGCCAAGCTGGCCGAAATTGCCCGCGCGGCCGAGGAGAAAGCGGCTCGCGACGCCGCCGCCGCGGCTGAGCAGGCCGCCCGCGACGCCGAAATTGCCGAAGAGGCCGCCAGGCAGGCCGCCATTGACCTTGCCTTGCAGGCCGAACAAAAGGCGGCCCGCGATGCCCGCTATGCCGCTCGCAAGGCGCGGCCGCGCAAATGATCCGTTTCCGCGTCCAATGAAGTTGCGTTCCGTCGGCGCTGCAACGCTCGCGGCAGCTCGGGAATAAAAACGGCTGTGCCGCGGTCGTATCTCGTCGGTGTAAAAAGATTGCATGGCATGGTTGTCGGAACGGCGAAAGCGGACCCGGTTCGAGGCGGTGGTATTGCCGCATCTCGACGCCGCCTATGCGCTCGCCCGCTGGCTGACCCGGAACGAGGCCGATGCCGCCGACGTCGTGCAGGAGGCGTCGCTGAAGGCGTTTCGCTACTTCGATACCTATCGCGACGGCGACGCCAAAAGCTGGCTGCTGAAGATCGTTCGGCGCAGTTGCTACAGCTGGCTCGAACGCAATCGGTCGGCGGAGATCGTGCCGCTCGAAACCTGGGCGGAAACCGGTCACGCGCCGGCCGCCCGGGAAGACGCCGAGACGATGCTTATGAACCGATCGGACCTTCGGCGTCTCGACCAACTGATCGAGGCGTTGCCGCCGCCGTTGCGCGAGGCGATCGTGCTGCGCGAGTTGTTGCAGCTGGATTATCGCGCCATCGCCGAGATAGCCAACCTGCCGATCGGCACGGTCATGTCGCGGCTGCACCGTGCGCGTTCGGTATTGCGACAGTCCTGGGATGACAAGGACATTGGCCCGTGAAGTGTGACGAAGCCCGGCCGCTGCTGGACCCCTATGTCGACGACGAACTCGCCGAAGCCGAGCGGACGGCCTTGCGCGACCATGTCGAGGGCTGCGCCGAATGCGGACCCGAAGCCGCGGCGATCGAACGGCTGCATGCCGACATTCGCCGGACTGCGCCGGCGTATCGCGCGCCGCCTGCGCTGCGCTCGCAAATCCGTTCGGCGCTTCGCCGCGAGGCCGACGGCGCCTCCGCGATGGCGCGGGCGCCCGGCTGGCTCGCTTATGCCGCCTCGATCCTGCTCGCCGTCGCCATCGGTTCCGGCGGGACCTGGCTGATCACCGGCGAGCGGCAGCAGAGCGGGATCGGCGACGAGTTGATCGACAGCCACCTGCGGTCGTTGCTGGCCGACCATCTGACCGATGTCGCCTCGTCCGACAAGCACACGGTCAAGCCGTGGTTTGCCGGGCGCACCGATGTGGCGCCGCCGGGCGTCGACCTCGCCGCGCAGGGCTTTCCGTTGATCGGCGGGCGACTCGACCTGATCGCCGGCAAACCGGTTCCGGCGCTCGTCTACCGCGCCGGCAAGCACGTCATCAATCTCTTCGTCTTGCCGGCAGCGACGACCGATCGCGGCGAGACGCTGACCCGCCGCGGCTATACCCTGCGCCATTGGAGCCGGGGCGACCTCGGCTATTGGGCGGTCTCGGACGCCTCGCCCGACGAGTTCGTCAAGTTCGAGCAGGCCTTTCGCGCCGTCGCGGGCGGATAGGCCGAGAAAGGCAGAGGCGCACTTTCGAGGCGATCCGTTCCGGTTGGCGGTGGCGAACGCGGTGCGTTAGGCTGGTGGCGAAGATGCCCAGGAAAGGCGCTCGATGCCGCAGCCCCGCGAAATTCCCGAACGGATCGAAGACCGGCTGATCGTCGCCCTCGACGTGCCGAGCGTCGCGCAGGCGCGCGCGCTGGTGGCTGGGCTCGACGGGGTGGTTTCGTTCTTCAAGATCGGGTTGTGGCTGCAATACGCCGCCGGTTTCGACCGGCTGCTCGACGATCTCGTCAAGAACGGCAAAAAAATCTTTCTCGACACCAAGATGTTCGACATCGGCGAGACCGTAAAGCAGGGCGTCGGCGCGCGCGGCCGAACGCGGGGTCAGTTTTGTCACGGTGCATGGCGACGACCACATTGTCCGCGCCGCCGCCGAGGGCAAAAGAGGCTCCGATCTGAAGGTCCTGGTCGTGCCTGTGCTGACCAGCCTCGACGATGACGATTTGCGCGCTCTCGGATACCGCGGCAGTGTCGGCGAGATGATCGCCGAAGGCGTCAGGCGCACGCTGGCCTGCGGCTGCGACGGGATCATCGCCGCACCCCGCGACAATCCCGACCAGATCCGGCGCGCCGCCGACGCCGGGGAGCTGCTGGTGGTAACCCCAGGGGTCCGGCTCGCCGGCGCATTCCGCCAACGACCACAAGCGCTCGGGCACCCCGGCCGAGGCAATCGCCTTGGGGGCCGATTACCTGGTGGTCGGCCGCCCGATCGTCAAAAGCCCCGATCCCGCTGCGGCGGCGGCGCAAATCATCGCGGATATGCGCAACGCCTCGTGATCTCGGCGGTTGCCGCCGCGTTGCCGGGCCCGGTGCGGCTGTGCTAGACGCAGCATGTACCAGCCGTCGGGATGCGGGGAGGGGGCATGATGCAATTCAGGCAATGGACGCTGTCGCTCGGGACAGCCGCCGTCGCGCTCAGCTTCGCGATTGCGGCGCAGGCCGGGGCGACCTTCGACAAGGTCAAGCAGGCCGGACAGGTCGTCTGCGGCGTCAATACCGGCCTCGCCGGCTTCGCGATGCCGGACAGTCAGGGGCGTTTCGCCGGTCTCGACGTCGATATCTGCAAGGCGCTTGCCGCCGCCCTGTTTGGCGATGCCAGCAAGGTCAAATACGTGCCGCTGACCGCGCAGCAGCGCTTCACCGCGCTGCAATCGGGCGAAGTCGACCTGCTGTCGCGCAACACGACCTGGACCTTGCAGCGCGACACCGATCTCGGGCTCAATTTCACGCCGGTCGTCTATTATGACGGCCAGGGCTTCATGGTGGCGAAAAAGCTCGGCGTCAAAAGCGCCAAGGAGCTGAACGGCGCGACGATCTGCGTGCAGCCGGGAACCACCACCGAACTCAACCTCGCCGACTATTTCCGCGCCAACAAGATCGAGTTCAAGCCGGTGGTCATCGAAAAGCTCGACGAGGTCGAGAGCGCGTTCTTCTCCGGGCGCTGCGATGCCTACACGACCGACCGCTCGGGCCTCGCGGCGACCCGCGCCGGGCGCGCGACAAACCCCGACGACTACGTGATCCTGCCGGAGGTCATCTCGAAGGAGCCGCTTGTCGCCGGCGGTGCGCCAGGGCGACGACCAGTGGAACGATCTCGTCCGCTGGGTCGATCTTCGCGCTGATCGAGGCCGAGGAAAAGGGCATCACCTCGAAGAATGTCGACGACATGCTGAAGAGCGGACGATCCCGACATCAAGCGCATGCTCGGCGTCACCCCGGGCATGGGCAAGGCGCTCGGGCGTCGACGAGAAATGGGCCTACAACGAGATCAAGCTGGTCGGCAATTACGGCGAGATCTTCGAGCGCAACGTCGGCCAGGGCTCGCCGCTGAAGCTCGACGCGCGGGCTCAACAATCTGTGGACCAAGGGCGGCCTGATCTATGGCATGCCGATCCGCTGAGTCGCGGTCGCGCGGCAACCTCGGCAGCGGCAAGATGGCGAGCCAGCCGATCGGCGCCGTCCGCGCGGCCGACCCGGCCGCCGTTCTGGCGCGACCCGGCGGTCCGCGGCATCGCTTTATCAGGTGCTGTTCGTCGCGATGGTCGTCGCGGTCGGCTGCGTTTCTGGTCCACAACACGCTGGTCAACCTCGACCGTCAGCATATCGCCACCGGGTTCGGCTTTCTGCACCGCGAGGCCGCGTTCGCGATCGGCGAATCGCTGATCGCCTACGCGCCGGCCGACACCTATGCCCGCGCCTTTCTGGTCGGACTGCTCAACACGCTCTATGTCGCGGTCCTCGGCATCGTGCTGGCGACGCTCCTCGGCACCCTGATCGGCATCGCCCGGCTGTCGCGCAACTGGCTGATCGCCAAGCTGGCGCTGGTCTATGTCGAGACCTTCCGCAACATCCCGCTGCCTTGCAGCTGCTGTTCTGGTGGACCTTTCTGCGCGCCGGCGCCCCGTCGCCGCGCCAGGCCTGGCAGCCGTTGCCGGGCGTCTTCGTCAGCAATCGCGGCGTCGATTTCCCGGTGCCGTTCGCCAATCCGGCCTATCCCTGGATCCTGCTGGCCTTTGCCGTCGGCATCGTCGGCGGCTTTATCGTCCGCCGCTGGGCCGGGCGGCGGCAGGCCCGGACCGGCGCGCAATTCCGGACCGGCTGGGCCGGCGTCGGGCTGATGCTCGGGCTGCCGTTGCTGGTGTTTCTCGCCGCCGGCGCGCCGTTGCAGCATCGACCGGCCGCAGCTCAAAGGCTTCAATTTCGCCGGCGGCGGCGCGGTCTCGCCGGAATTCGCCGCGCTGCTGATCGGGCTCACCGTCTATACCGGCGAGCTTCATCGCCGAGATCGTGCGCGCCGGCATCCTGGCGGTCAGCTGGGGGCAGAGCGAGGCGGCGCTGGCGCTGGGGCTGCGCCCCGGGCAGACGATGCGGCTCGTCGTCCTGCCGCAGGCGCTGCGGGTCATCGTCCCGCCGATGACCAGCCAATATCTGAACCTCACCAAGAACAGCTCGCTCGCCGTCATCATCGGCTTTCCCGATCTGGTCTCGATCGCCAACACGACGATGAACCAGACCGGCCAGGCGGTCGAAGGCATCAGCCTGATCATGGCGGTCTATCTGGCGATCAGCCTCAGCATCTCGCTGGCGATGAATTTCTACAACCGCGCCGTCGCGCTGGTCGAGCGCTGACGATGACCGACGCGGCGCAGGGATTGCCGCTGCCCGCAGGACCGCCGCCGACGCCTACCGCCGGGGCGATCGCCTGGGTGCGCGCCAATCTGTTCAACAGCATCGGCAACACGATGCTGACCCTGATCGCGGTCGGATTGCTGGCGGTGACGATCCCGCCGCTGGTCCGCTGGGCGTTGATCGACGCGGTCTGGCATGCGGACAGCGGCCGCGCCTGCCGCGGCGACGGCGCCTGCTGGGCGTTCATCGGCGAAAAGCTCCGCTTCATCCTGTTCGGCCGGTTTCCCTATGCCGAGCAGTGGCGGCCGCTGCTCGTCGTGCTGATCTTTCTCGGCGCTGATCCTGGCGAGCTGCGACCGCCGCCTCTGGGGCCGGCGGCTGGCGTCGCTGTGGCTCGCCGGTCTGGTATCGGTCGGCATCCTGATGTGGGGCGGCGTCCTCGGCATGAGCTATGTCGAGACCGATCTGTGGAGCGGCCTGCCGCTGACCCTGATCCTCGCCATCGTCGGCATGGCCTTCGCCTTTCCGCTGGCGATCCTGCTGGCGCTCGGGCGGCGCTCGCAATTGCCGGCGGTGCGGGCGATCTGCGTCGCCTATATCGAGCTGATCCGCGGCGTGCCGCTGATCACCGTGCTGTTCATGGCCTCGGTCATGCTGCCGCTGTTCCTGCCGACCGGGATGACGATCGACAAGCTGCTGCGCGCGCAGGTCGCCTTCATCCTGTTCGCCGCCGCCTATCTGGCCGAGGTCGTGCGCGGCGGCCTGCAGGCGATCCCGCAGGGCCAGGGCGAGGCGGCCGACGCGCTCGGCCTCTCCTATTGGCAGCGCACCCGGCTGATCATCCTGCCGCAGGCGCTGGCGCTCGTCATCCCGCCGTTGGTCAACACCTTCATCGGCACCTTCAAGGACACCTCGCTGGTCATCGTCATCGGCCTCTTCGACCTGCTCGGCGCCGCCAACGCGGCACTGACCGACGCCAACTGGCGCGGCTTCTACGTCGAGGCCTATGTCTTCGTGGCGCTGATCTATTTCACCTTCTGCTTTTTCATGTCGCGCTACAGCCAGATGCTCGAGCGCGAGTTCAACAGGGGCCGGCGGCATTGACCGCGGCGGAGGGCGGCATGACCGGCCGCGCCGATCATCGAACTGCGCCATGTCGACAAATGGTACGGCGATTTCCACGTGCTCAAGGACATCAACCTCGAAGTCAGAAGAGGCGAGCGGGTCGTCGTCTGCGGCCCCTCGGGCTCGGGCAAATCGACGATGATCCGCTGCATCAACCGGCTCGAAGAGCACCAGCGCGGCCAGATCTTCGTCGCCGGCATCGAACTGACCGCCGACGTCAAGAACATCGAGGCGATCCGCCGCGAGGTCGGCATGGTGTTCCAGCAGTTCAACCTGTTCCCGCATCTGACGGTGCTGGAGAACCTGACGCTGGCGCCGATCTGGGTGCGCAAGCTGCCGCGCAAGGAGGCCGAGGAGACCGCCCGCATGTACCTCGAACGGGTGCGCATCCCCGAGCAGGCCGACAAATACCCGGGCCAGCTGTCGGGCGGCCAGCAGCAGCGCGTGGCGATCGCCCGCTCGCTGTGCATGAAGCCCGAGATCATGCTGTTCGACGAGCCGACCTCGGCGCTCGACCCGGAGATGATCAAGGAGGTGCTCGACGTGATGGTCGAGCTGGCGCAGGAGGGCATGACGATGGTCTGCGTCACCCACGAGATGGGTTTTGCCCGCACCGTCGCCGACACGATGGTCTTCATGGATCGCGGCGAGATCGTCGAGCGCGGCCCACCCGGCGAATTCTTCGCCAACCCCAAAAGCGACCGCACCAAGCTGTTCCTGAGCCAGATCCTGGCGCATTGATCGCTCCGGGGGATTGACTGCACGATCGCGGTCAATCTGGGCGGCCCACGCCCGGCATGAAGGTCAAATCTTTGCGCGAATTCCGATCCAGAACCCGAAAGGCTGTGCCGGCGTCAGAAATCTCGGATTGGTAAACTGGGGAAAGGCGCCGTTGCCGCTCGGATCGCCGAAAATGCCGAATGTCGCATATTTGTTGTCCGTCAGGTTTTCCAGTTGTGCATAGAGTTCGACATGCGGGTTCAATTGATAGGAGGTCTCGGCGTTGAAGATGACATAGCCCGGCACCGGCTGTTGCAGGTTCGCTTCGTCGGCTTCGAGGTATGCATTCGAGGCGACGACGGCTTCGACGCCGGCGCTCCACGCCTCGGTGATGTGGTAGCTGACATCGATTTTGGCAGAATTGACCGGTATATTGGGCAGCCGGTCGCCGGGTCTGACCCGAATAAAGCCTCGCGGGCTGGCGCCCGGGTTGAATTCGCTCGGAAACAATAGGTTCGACTGGAACGTCGGCAGCACAAAACCATAGCTGGCGCGAAGCTCGAATTCCCGCCATCGGCCTTTGAGCGACAGGTCGGCGCCGAGGCGCTGCGTCGTGCCGGCATTGGTAAAGAAGCCCGAGCCCAATAGCGGGCCGCTCGTAACAAAGATGATGTCGTTTTGGTTCCGCGCGCCAAAAACGTCGGCCGACCAATCGAGCGACAGGCGGTCGCCGCCGACGAATTGCGCCGCGCGCCCGCGGGCGCCGATTTCGATCGTGTGCGCGACGACCTGCTGCAGCGGCGGGTCCGATACGAAACCGAGCGCGAAGCGGCACGGCAGGGCCGGGTTGGCGCAACTCAGCTCGGCCGGCGTCGGAATGCGGTTCGACACGCTGTAGCTGCCGAAGAGATTGAGACCGTCGTTAACCTGGTAGGTGAGCCCGGCAGACGGATTGAAATGCGTGTATTGATCATATCCGGTTAGCGACTTACCCAGCAAATCGGTAAGCTGCACATCGGCGATATTGAGCCGGGCGGCGAGAGTGGCGCTGAGCGCCGGGGTCAACGACAGCGTATCATTACCGTAGATCCCGAAATAGCGGTTGTCGGCATCGAGCTGGACGTTAAACGCGCTGCCGGCAACCAAAAGCCCGACGGGAATTGTTGTCGTCCCGGTCGGGTCCAGATAGACGAGGTCGCCAAGCTCGGTCTCGGAGGTGAAGCGCGACATGCCGTAATCGATGCTGGTGCCGAGGATCGCGATGTTCTTGAGGCCGAAGAGCGTGTCATGGAGCGTCGTTTGCAGCGAGCCGCCATAGCCGGTGGTCATCGTGTCTTCGACGCCGGTGGTGCCGGTGCCGCCTATCTTCGCCGGTATCGGCGGCCCACCGAGTTCTCGTAGCGGTTGTTCGTCATCATCACCGGGCTCACTGCACAGCTGGGCCGGACTGTGTCCCGGCCCCTCGCACGCGCCGAAGCCCGAGGATTTGCCGTTCAGAATGTAGACCTCGGATTTGCGGAAATATAAGGTTCCTTGAAACGACAGCGCCGAGTTCGCCTGGTAATTGCCTCGCCCTTGCAGAAAAGCCAGATGATCATGCGAGGTATCCGGTATCGCGAAGGCCGCAGCACGGCTGATCTCGAGCTGCTCCTCGGGGGAGGCGCCGTTCCCGGCGAGATGATTGTTGGCGAAAGTGAAGCTGGCGCCGAGGTCGAGATTGCCCTTGCGGACTTCGACGTTGGAATATGACTGAAAGACCTGCGATGGCGAAAAGTCGCGCCAGCCGCCGTCATTGGCGGCCATGAGCCCGGTATAGAACGCGACATCCCCCTTTTGGACGCCGTATTGGACAATCGCCTGCTGGCGACCGAACGGGCCGGCCGACAGATCGGTCGACGAACCCTGAAAATCGAAGCCGTTTTTCATCTGCAAGGTGACCGCGCCACCGAGCGCATTGAGGCCGAAGACCGGGTTCGATCCAGGGATGAGCTGCAATTTCTCGATTGCGAACAGCGGCACGAAATCCCAATAGACGACATCGCCGAACGGCTCGTTGATCCGCGTGCCGTTCTGGTAGATCGCGAGGCCTTGCGGCGTGCCCAGCACCGGGCTCGCGGTGTAGCCGTGAAAGTCGAGATCAGCCTGGAACGGGTTGCCCTCGGTATCGGAGAGCGAGACGCCGCCGATATTGTTTTCGAGGGCCTCGGGCAGTGACCACGGGTGGAAATTATCTAGTTGCGGCGCGGTCAGGGTTTGGACATTGCTCGGCACCTGGTCGACCGGAACCGCAGTACCCAAGGCAGGCGTGACGCCGACGACCTCGATCGGCGGCAGTTCGAGAGGGCCGGGTACGGATGCCGCGGCCGTCGTCGTCGCCTGCGCCCATATTGGGCAAGGCAGCAGTAATGCCCCCAGACTGACGATAATGCCCCAATACCGGCATACCCGCGACTCTGCAACGCGGGCACGACCGTCTCCCTTCAATCGATATCCTCCGCGTTTCAAACCGCCGACGATGGCCGTCAGATTTCGACTTGACAATAGAAATTTGAGAAGCGGTAGCCTCGCCGTCGCGAGCAATGCGGTGACACGGCCGTCATCAGGATTTGCCGCGCCGAGATAGCCCAGCTTCTCCAGGGCGACCTCCAGCTAGAAATATGCGTCTCCGTAACGCGGGTTGCCGGCGACGGCGCGCTGATGCCAACCCAAAAAACGACCGCACCAAACTTTTCGCGAGCCAGATCCTGGCGCATTATCATTCGCGGGGCGGCGTTTTGAGCCGATAGCAGGAGGCACGCCCGGTGACGGTAGAAATCAACGGGATGGCTCACGTTATCCTGACGGTGAGCCGGTTCGAAGTCGCCCGCGAGTTTTACCGCAAGCTGCTGCCCGAGTTCGGGATGAAGCCGGTATTCGACGGCGACAAACTCTTCTACTGCGTCGGCGCCCGAACCGCGATCGGCATCGAACCCTGTGACCCGGCGCTGGCCGGCGAACGTTTTGTGCAGCAACGAGTGGGCCTGCACCACCTTTGCCTGCGCGCCCGTTCGCGCGAGGACGTGGATCGGTGCGCCGCTTTGCTCAAAGAGATCAACGCGACCATCGTTCGCGGGCCAATCGAAGGCGCTTGGGCGCCGGGCTACTACTACGTGCTGTTCGAGGACCCGGACGGCATCAGGCTGGAGGTGAACTTTGTTCCGGGGGCCGGCGTGCTTGCGGATGGCGCTCGGTTCAACCCCACGACGGGCTACCTCTGAGGACCGCGTCCGAAGGCCCGGGAAAACCCCGATTCCGGCCATGTCGCGGTGGGCACAAGCAGAACCGGCCTCGAACCGTATTGGCTGTCCAAATCATTGGAAAGAATGGTGCCCAGGGGCGGAATTGAACCACCGACACACGGATTTTCAGTCCGTTGCTCTACCAACTGAGCTACCTGGGCGCTCCGGCGACCGGCGCTTATAAAAGAAATCCCGGCGCCCTGTCCAGCCGGTCGCGACCAGCGACCCGCCGCCGCTCAGTCGAAGACGATCACGCCGCGCGCGACCGAACCTTCGAGCATCAGCCGGAAGCCCTCGTTGATCTGGTCGAACCGGTAGGTCCGGCTGATCAGATCGTCGAGATTGATGCGCTTTTCGAGATCGAGATCGGCCAGAATCGGGAAATCGATATTGGGCCGCACCGAGCCGTAATAGGTGCCGCTGACGAGCTTTTCGCCGTAGACGAGCTGCGCCGGGCTGATCGGCGCGCGGGTGGCGAAAGACGGGATGCCGACCAGCACCGCATGCCCGCCGGGGGCGGTGGCGTCGATCGCCTGCAAAGCCGTCGCTTCTCCGCCGATCGCATCGAAGGCGGTGTCGACCCCGAGCCCGTCGGTCAATTCGCGGACCCGCCTGACGACATCGCCGGCGGTAGCGTTGAGCGTGTGCGTAGCGCCGAAATTGCGGGCGTAATCGAGTTTGTTGTCGCGCAGATCGCAGGCGATGATCGGATGGGCGCCGGCGAGCCGGGCACCCTGCACGACATTGAGCCCGACCCCACCGCAGCCGATCACCAGGACGCTCGACCCGGCCGGGACGCGGGCATGGCGGATTACCGCGCCGATGCCGGTGGCGACGCTGCAGCCGATGATCGCGGCATGGGTGAACGGCAGGTCGCGGCGAATTCGGACTACCTGCTCGGCCGGACAGACGACCTCTTCGGCGAAGGTCCCGATCCGCGCCATCTGGTTGACCGGCTCGCCGTTGAGCCTGACCCGGGCGGTGCCGTCATGCATCAGCCAGCGCGGCGAATCATTGCGGCCGATGCACAAGACCGTGCGGCCCGAGGCGCAATAGCGGCAATGCCCGCAATGCGGCCGGAACGAAAAGATCACATGGTCGCCGGGCGTCACCGCGACGACGCCCGGCCCGGTCTCGACGACGATGCCGGCCGCCTCGTGCCCGAGCACCATCGGCAACGGCAGCGGCCAATCGCCGTTGATGATGTGCCAATCGCTCATGCAGACGCCGGCTGCCTTGACATGGACGCGCACTTCGCCGGCCCTTGGCGGCTCCTGCTCGAGGTCGAGGATCTGCAAGGGCGTGTTGATCTCGGTCAGCACCGCTGCGCGCATGTCGTCTTCCTTTTCCGAATTGCCGGCGCGCCGGAACGATCGGACGTCGCGGCCTATTCGTCGGCCGCGACGTCTCCGGGCGCCGCCATCATCGCCTCGGCCACCAGACCGGCATTGCCGCGGATCGCCCGCTCGATCGCCTCGGCGGCGTCGCCGTGTTCCTTGAGAAAGTTCTTGGCGTTTTCGCGGCCCTGGCCGATGCGCTGGCCGTCATGCGAGAACCACGAGCCGGATTTCTCGACCACCCCGGCCTGGACGCCGAGATCGATCAGCTCGCCGCGTTTCGAGACGCCCTCGCCGTACATGATGTCGAAATCGACGACCTTGAACGGCGGCGCCATCTTGTTTTTGACGACCTTGACCCGGGTCTGGTTGCCGATCACCTGCTCGCGGTCCTTGATCGCCCCGATGCGGCGGATGTCGAGGCGGACCGAGGCATAGAATTTGAGAGCGTTGCCGCCGGTCGTGGTTTCCGGGTTGCCGAACATCACGCCGATCTTGAAGCGGATTTGATTGATGAACACGACGATCGAGCGCGAGCGCGAGATCGAGCCGGTCAATTTGCGCAGCGCCTGGCTCATCAGCCGGGCCTGCAATCCCATATGGGTGTCGCCCATCTCGCCTTCGAGCTCGGCGCGCGGCACCAGGGCGGCGACCGAATCGATGACCAGCACATCGATCGCCCCGGAGCGGACCAGCGTGTCGGCGATTTCGAGCGCCTGTTCGCCGGCATCGGGCTGCGAGATCAGCAGATCGTCGATATTGACCCCGAGCTTTTTCGCGTAAGCCGGGTCGAGCGCATGCTCGGCATCGATAAAGGCGCAGGTGCCGCCGCCGCGCTGACCCTCGGCGATGCAGTGCAACGCCAAGGTCGTCTTGCCCGAACTCTCCGGCCCGTAGATCTCGACGATGCGGCCGCGCGGCAGCCCGCCGATGCCGAGCGCGATATCGAGCCCGAGCGAGCCGGTCGAGATTACCTCGGTGTCGGTCGCGGGATCGCGCGAGCCGAGCTTCATGATCGAGCCCTTGCCGAAAGCCCGCTCGATCTGACCGAGAGCGGCATCCAACGCCCGCTGCCTGTCCATTGTTTCCCTGTCCAACAGGCGCAATGCAGCCTGCATGATCCGCCCTCCCTTATTTCACAACCGGCAATCCGGCGCAATCCGCGGCCGGACGGGGCAATGTACATGTTTTGTTCGCATACGCAACAGAAAATTTCGGGAATTACGCCGGTTGTCCGCCGATCACCTCCTTCACCTTGATCGCCAGCTGTTTCAGGCTGAAGGGCTTGGCCAGAAAATGGATGTCGCGGTCGCTGCCGAGCCGCTGGCGAAACGCATCCTCGGCATAGCCCGAAATGAAGATCACCTTGATCGCCGGCGCAATCTCGCGCACCGCGTGCACGAGGCCGGGGCCGTCGATGTGCGGCATGACCACGTCGGTGATCAACAGATCGATCCGGCCGGCCGGATCGCCGATCAGCTCGAGCGCGGCCTCGCCGCTCCTGGCTTCGATCACGCTGTAGCCCTTGTTGCGCAGTGCGCGGGCGGCAAAGATCCTGACCGGATCGTCATCCTCGACCAGCAACACCGTGCCGGACCCGGTCAGGTCCCTGATCGCCGCCGGCGGGGCGGAATCCGGTCGGACCGAATGCTCGGTTTCGGCCGCCCGGTACCGCGGCAGATAGATGCGGAACTCGGCGCCGCGCCCCGGTTCGCTGTCGACGAAGACAAATCCGCCGGTCTGCTTGACGATGCCGTAGACCGTCGACAGGCCGAGCCCGGTGCCGGACCCGACCTCCTTGGTCGAGAAAAACGGTTCGAAGATATGGTCGAGGTGGTCGGCCCGGATCCCGATCCCGGTATCGGCCACCTCGATCAGCACGTAATCCCCGGCCGGCATCACTTCATGACCGTGCCGCAGCGCTTCGTGCAGGTCGACGTTCCGGGTGCGGATGGTCAGCTTGCCGCCGCCCGGCATTGCGTCGCGGGCATTGACCGCAAGATTGATGACGACCTGCTCGAACTGGCCCTGATCGACCCGGGCGAGGCCAAGGCCGCGGCCATGCACGACTTCGAGCGCGATGTTCTCGCCGATCAGCCGGCGCAGCAGATGCGACAGCTCGACCAGGATGTCCGTCAGATCGAGAATCCGCGGTTGCAGGCTCTGCCGCCGCGAGAAGGCCAGCAACTGACGCACCAGGTTGCCGGCGCGGTTGGCGTTCTGCTGGATCTGCATCAGATCGGCAAAGGACGGGTCGCCCGGGCGGAAGCGCAGCAGCAGCAGATCGCAGAACCCGATCATCGCGGTCAGCAGGTTGTTGAAATCGTGCGCGACCCCGCCGGCGAGCTGGCCGACCGCCTGCATCTTTTGCGACTGGGCGAATTGGATTTCGAGGTTCTTCTGCTCGGTCACGTCGATGAAATGGACGCTGAGCCCGCCCTCGCCGGTGTCCCGGCCGGCATCGTCGAGGCGGCCGAGAGACAACAGCAGGGTGCGCTCGGGACGATCGAGGCGGACCTCGACCGGTTCCGCCGGCGCGTGCCCGTAGGCCGCCGCGTTCAGCATCGTGGCGATGCCGTCGCGATCCTTGGCGTTCAGCACGCTCGTCAGCTCGCATCCGATCAGGTCCCGGGGCAGCTTGTCGAACAATTCGCCGACCGCGCGGTTCGCCGCGACAATCCGGCCAAGTCGATCGACCAATGCGATGCCGATCGGCGCATCGGCGAACAACCGCTGGAACCAGCGGCCCGACGGCCACGGCGCGATCCCGCTGTCGCCTTCGGCGGGCAGGCGGCGCACGACCGAGCGGACGCGCAGTGCTGCTCCCGAGCCGGCGACGGTCTGTTCGATCGCCGCGTCGAACACCTCTCCGCGGCGAGTTCTGAGCCCGACGATCGCCGCAGCGTCCCGCCCGATTTCGGCGCCGCCGTTACTCCCGTCGTCGAGGGAATCGTCGGGCGACGGCGGGACGGCCAGAAATTCCTGCAGCTGCACCCCGCCGGCGGTCAGCTCTGCCGGCGAGCCGCCAAGCCAATCGGCCAAGCGCCGGTTGACGTATTGAAAATGCCCGTCGGCGTCGACCGAATAAAGACCGAACGGCAACTCGTCGAGAAGTGCCGCGAGCCGGTCGCGTTGTTCGCACAGCGTCTGTTCGCGCTCGTAGCCCGCGGTGATGTCCTCGATCTGCCACAGGCTGTCGCCGGGCCGCCCGGCGAGCGGCGCCGTCGATACGCAGCAGCGCCGCGCCGGACCGGCGCCGGTATCGCGCAGTGACAGCACGGCGCTCGCCCGCCCCCCCGCCGCCGCGGCTTCCTTCAGCCGCCGCCACGCGGCGTCGGTTTGCGGATCGGCGGCAGTGCGGCGGCCGATCCGGTGGAGCGGCGGTACGGCGAGGTCGGGGAACAGGCGATCGAAGGCCGGGTTTGCCGCCACCGAGCAGCCGCCGGCGGCGACGATCAGCTGGGCATCACGCGCCGCCGCAAAGGCGTATCGCCCGAAGCCGCGACGCTCCGCCGCCATCGTTCCGGCCCAGCCGGCGGCGAACGCGGCCAATCCGATCAGCACCAGAGCCGGCGCCACCGCGGCGAGGCTCGAACCCGCCCGGGCCAGGCACGCCGCACCGAGACTAAAGAAAATGATGGCGAAGCCGAGTTCGCCCAGTACCCGACGCCGCCGGTCGCCGGCCGTCGCGGCGCCGTGTGCCGTCCGTTCCGCCGCGACCGGCATCGTCCATACCTTTAGCGGTATCCCTTGTCTGATAAACTACCGCAGATACCCACATTTGCAATTATAAAAATCTACAACAACGCTCAATCTCGTTTTAGTCGTCCCTGTGGGTCCGTTCCATCCGTTCGTGCCTCTCCTGCGCCTCTATGCTGAGGGTCGCGATCGGCCGCGCTTCGAGGCGACGGATGCTGATCGGCTCATCGGTTTCCTCGCAATAGCCGTAGGTTCCGTCATCAAGCCGGCCGAGCGCCTCGTTGATTTTGGAGATGAGCCGCCGTTCGCGGGCCCGAGTGCGCAATTCGATCGCCCGCTCGGTCTCGAGCGCGGCGCGGTCGGTCAGGTCGGGTTTGAGTAGGCTCTCCTCCTTCAGATGCTGCAATATGTCCGACATTTCGGCCAGCAGTTCGGCCCGCCAATGCAGCAGTTTTTGCCGAAAATACTCGACCTGCAGCGGGTTCATGAACTCTTCATCGTCGGAGGGTTGGTAATTTAGCGGCAATGAGGGACGCATCGGTCTCCCCGAAACCCCGTTGGCGAAACGGCGCGGAGTATATGAATTGCACGGCCTCGCTTCAAGCGCTAGAATTGATCAGAGATCATTGATTTCGCTGATATTTAAGCATCGATCCGGCAGCGTTGGACGGCGCGCGCCGCGGCGGTCGGATGGCCGGGCGTTTGGTGGCGTCGGCGACGTCGTTCGGCCGCCGCCGCGAACCGCCGCGAATTTTGCAGGGGAGGCGAATCCAACTGCCTATGTACCAACAAAAACTCAAGATAATGTCGGGGATATGCTTCATGATGCATTTAGTACTTCCTTAATTGCTGCGGTCTTATTGTCATGGAATGGAAAAGCCCGAAACCCGTCAGGTCGTCAGCTTCGATGATCTCTTGCCGTCGCCGGACACCAAGCGGTGGGTTGCGCGGCGCAAGGCGGTGGTCGTCAACGCGGTGCGCCACGGCGCAATCAGCCTCGAGGAGGCCTGCCGGCGCTATCGGCTGTCGGCCGAGGAGTTTCAGACCTGGGAGCGCGCGATCGCGACGCACGGCGTTGCGGGATTGCGGGTCACCCGCCTGCAGATCTATCGCGACCCGATTCCGGTCCGGGCGGCAAAACCGCGCTATTGAGCGGCTCGCGAGGCCGCGGTCCGCGCTTGCGCAAGGCGGCATCTTCTCCGATTTTGCCCGACTGACGTAACCGGGACCGCCATCGCAGGCCGCGCTGCTCGGCATTCGGCAACGAGGCTCGGATATCGGCGCAGTGCGGCGGACGGGACAATCTGGTCTACGGCGCCCTTCTGGTGTTGTTCAGGCGCGACCCCAAAGAAGTTTGGTCGCGCGCCGTGCTCCCTCGGCCATCGCCTGGAACTTTGCCCAGCAGATCGAGGCGTGGCCGACCCGGGTGCCGATCCCGCAATCGGTGCCGGCCAACACGTTCTCCCGGCCGACCAGATTGGCGTAGCGAACGAGCCGCTCGGCGACCAGATCGGGATGCTCGATGAAATCGGTGCAGTGCCCGACGACGCCAGGAATCAGGGTGGCATCCGCCGGCAACCTGACCTCCTCGAACACCCGCCATTCGTGCTCGTGGCACGGGTTCGAGGCCTCGATCGAGAAGCTTCCGGCGTTCACCCGAAAGATCAGGTCGATGATGTCCTTCAGCGGGATGTCGTCGTGGTGGGGGCCGTGGTGGCTGCCCCAGCAGACATGCAGGCGGACTTTTTCCTTGGGGATGCCGGAGAGCGCGTGGTTCAGCGCGTCGACCCGCATCGCCGCATATCTGCGGTATTCCGGTAAGGTGATTTCGGGCAGGCAGTTCCAGCCATCGGGCAGATCCGGATCGTCGATCTGCAATAGAAAACCGGCGTCGACGATTGCTCGGTACTCCTCGCGCATCGCCTCGGCGATGGCGAACACGAACTCCTCGTCGCTCTTGTAGTATTCGTTGAGCATCCAGTGTTCGATCGTGCCGGGAGTATTGGCCGGCAGAAAGGCGCCGGCGACCTCGACCCCGGCAAGCGCCGCCTTGAAGTTGGCGAGATCGGCGGCGAGGTCGGCCTGGCCGACATAGCGCAGCTTTTCGACGCAGACCGGCATCGTCGGCGGGCCGATCGGCCGGGCGCGCGGATTGGCCGAGAAATAGTCGGCAAACCTGGTCTCGTCGCGCGCGGTAATGCTGAGGCGTCGCGGGCCGGCGGAAGGCCGCGTTTCATAGCCGGCAATCCGCCAGCGCACGTAATCGGTAAAGTTGGTCTTGGACAACTCGCCGTCATTGACGATGTCGATGCCGCATTCGGCCTGATGCCGCACCGCCTCCGCGACCGAGGATTTCAAGCGTTCGTCGAGCGCGCCGGGATCGTACGGCGCGCCGGTCGCCTTGGCGGCGACCATATCCCTGAGGTCGGGCGGGCGCGGCAACGAGCCGGCATGGGTCGTCAGGATGCGATCGGTGCTGTAGAGCATCGGGTCCCTCCCGCTCAGCGCCAGAGTTGGCGGCTGGCCAATGCGGCGCCCTGCGCCAGCGCATCGAGCTTGGCCCAGGCGATCTGCGGATGGATGCGCCCGCCGAGGCCGCAATCGGTCGAGGCGATGACCCGCTCGCGGCCGACGAGGTCCGCAAAGCGCAGAATGCGGTCGGCGACGAGTTCCGGGTGCTCGACCACGTTCGTCGCGTGGCTGACGACGCCGGGCAGGATCAGCTTGCCGTCGGGCAATTTCACGTCCTGCCATACCTTCCACTCGTGCTCGTGGCGGACATTGCCGGCCTCGAACGAGTAGGCGCCGGCGTCGACCGCCAGCATGACCTCGACGATGTCGCGCATCGGCAAGTCGGTCGTGTGCGGGCCGTGCCAGCTCCCCCAGCACAGATGATAGCGGATGCGGTCCTGCGGCAGGCCGCGCAGCGCGTGGTTCAGCGCTTCGACGCGGACCATCGCGAATTTCTTGTATTCTTCGACGGTCGGCTCGGGGTTGATCATGTCCCAGCCGGTTGCGGTGGACGGGTCGTCGAGCTGGAGGACGAGCCCGGCATCGACGATCGCCTTGTACTCCTCGCGCATCGCCTCGGCGCAGTCGTAGAGAAATTCTTCGTCGTCCCGGTAATAGACGTTGCCGAAGCGGTAGGCGGTGCCGGGGGCGACGGCGGTCATAAAGCCTTCGGCGATCCCGGATGCCGCGAGCGCCGCCTTGAAGTTGGCGATATCGGCGGCTGCCGCCTGCTGGCCGATATAGGTCAGCTTGCCGACGCAGACAGGCCCGGTCGTCGCGCGCGGCCCCATCGACACACCGGATTCGGGGTCGCCATAGGCCTCGGCAAAACGCCGGCGGTCGCGGCGATCGTCCTGGCTGGTCAGCACGATCTCGCCGGGACGCGAGCGCCGCGGCGTGCGGCCGTAAGCGCCGGGCGCGCCGAATTCGAGCCCGCCGAGGCGGCCGAAGGCATAGCTCCACCACGCCCCGTAATTGACCCGATGCGCCATCGACTTGCCGAATTCGCCGTCGCCCGGAACGTCGATGCCGAGATCCTTCTGGTGGCGCACGACGTTCGCCACGGCGGCCGCCAGCGTCTCTCGAAACCGGGCCTCGTCGATCGCCTCGCCGGCCTCGCGCGCCCGGTTCGCCTCGATCAGGTCGTCGGGACGCGGCAGACTGCCGACATGGCTGGTCAGGATGCGATCCGAGCCGATTTTCATCGCTCAGCCCCAAAGCCGGCGGCTGGCCAATGCCGCCCCTTGAGCGAGCGCTTCGAGCTTGGCCCAGGCGATCTGCGGATGGACCCGCCCGCCGAGGCCGCAATCGGTCGAGGCGACGACCCGCTCGCGGCCGACGAAGTCTCGCGAAGCGCAGGATGCGTTCGGCGACCAGCTCCGGGTGCTCGACGACGTTGGTCGCGTGGCTGACCACCCCCGGAAGGATCACCTTGTCGTCGGGCAGCTTGACGTCGCGCCAGACCTTCCATTCGTGCTCGTGGCGGACATTGCCGGCCTCGAACGAAAACGCACCGACATTGGCCTTCAGCACGACTTCGATAATGTCCCGCATCGGGATGTCGGTGACGTGCGGCCCGTGCCAGCTGCCCCAGCACAGATGCAGCCGGACCCGGTCGGCCGGCAGGCCGCGGATCGCGTGGTTCAGCGCGTCGACCCAGGTCGCCGCAAGCTTCTGGTAATCCCCGACGCTCGGCTCGGGGTTGACCTGGTCCCAGCCTTCGGCGAGGCACGGGTCGTCGAGCTGCAGAACGATGCCGGCATCGACGATCGCCCGGTATTCCTCGCGCATCGCATCGGCGCAGGCGTAGAGGAACTCTTCGTCGCTTTTGTAATAGGAGTTGCGAATGCGGGCGCAGCTGGCCGGCGCCACGGCGGTCATAAAGCCTTCTGCAACCCCCGTGGCCGCGAGCGCCGCCTTGAAGTTCTCGATATCGGCCCGGATCATTTCGGTTCCGGCATAGGCGAGCGGGGCAACGCAGACCGGCGCCGGCGGACGGGGGCCGGTGGTGATGCCCGAATCCGGGTCGCTGTAGGCGGCGGCAAAGGTGGTGCGGTCGCGCCGGTCGCCAAAGCTGGTCAATACGATGTCGCCGGGCGCCGAGCGGCGCGGCTGCATGTCGTAGAGCGAATCCGTCCCGGGCTCGATGCCGGCGAGCCGCTGCCACGAATAGCGCCACCACGACCCGTAATTGACTTGTTGCCCCATCGGTTTGCCGAACTCGCCGTCGCCGGGGATGTCGATGCCGAGATCGTGTTGACGGCGTACGACCTCCGCCACCGCCGCTTGCAGCGTCTGCCGAAGCTCCTGCTCGTCGACCGCCGCGCCGGCTTTCGCGGGCGCGATTGGCCGCGATCAGGCCGTCCGGGCGCGGCAGACTGCCGGCATGGCTGGTCAATATATGGTCGAGGCTGGCGCTCATGATTTCCTCCCGGTTCGCGAGGCGCGGCGGACATGCCGCCGGCGCAGTCTTCTGCGCGCGATTGTATTACCCGAGCGGCGGTTTGTTCACTCCCGAATCTTTCCGGGCGTTCATCACAATCGACCCACAATTCTGCCCACTATCGGAATGGGCAGCATTGTGGTTGACCGAGGCTCTGACGCGCGGCTGAATCCGTGATCAGAGAACATCGGGAGGGCGGCCGATGAGCGAAGCGCTGTTGCGCGACATCGCCGAATACTGTCGCCGCGCGAAGATGGCGGAGTCGACCTTTGGACGGCACGCCGTCAACGACGGCAAGCTCGTCAGCCGATTGCGTCTGGGCGGACGGGTCACGACCGACACGGTCGAACGGGTGCACGCCTTCATCGCCCGCGAGGCCGGCGCCGCGGTCAACGGCATGCCGGTTGTTCCGCCTCTGCCCACGGCGTCCCCGGCCGCCGAGGCGGCGCAGAATTTTCGTTTTTACGATAACCGGCAGAAATACCTGCTGTTTGTGACCACATGCAGCGAGAAGTGGGTTGTCGCCCAACGCGTCGGCATGGAGTTGGGCAATATTCACCCGCGCCCACCGGCACTGCGCGTGTTCGACGCCGGCACCGGCGACGGCACCGTGCTGGCGCGCACGATGCGCGCCATGCACAGCCGGTTCCCCACCATGCCGTTCTACATCGTCGCCAAGGAGATCAGCCTGGAGGACGTTCGGCTCGTGCTCGAGAAGATGCCCGACCGGCTGTTCGAGCACCCGGCGACGGTGCTGGTCCTGACCAACATGTACTATTCCGAAGCGCCATGGCTGACGCCGAACTCGGTGACCTCGGCGACCAGTCTCGTCTGGCGCGAACTCGCCTTGCTGGGCAGCACCGCGCATGAGTTCGAGACGCAGATCACCGATTTGGGCCCGTTTCTCGCCGAACAATGGCGCGCTCTGGTCAGCCGCAACAGCGGCAATCCGATCTACGAAAAGCCGGTCGTGCTGGTGATCTATCGCGAGGACCATAAATTCCTGCTCGATCAGGTGCGGCCGCGCCGCGGCCTGACCCGCGCCGATTACGATCTGGTGATCGCCTCCCAGCCCTATCGCGCCCGCGCTTCGGTCGAGTTCAAGGCGCGCAAGGTCGTCGCCCCGCTCGCGCGCAGCCTGGCGCCGGGCGGAAGGCTGATCGCGATTCACTCGCACGGCGACGATCCGGGGCTCGAAATCGTCCGGCAGATCTGGCCGGACGAGGACCCGTTCACCACCGACCGCCACGCCGTGCTGCGCGCGACCAAGGCGGAACTGGGCAGCGCCGGCCGCGACCTCAATTTCGGCGCCTACGCCGATGCGCGCTCGCTGTTTCGCTACGACATGCACACATTGCCGAGCGAGATCAGCGTGACCATCGGCACCTCGACGTTGTTCGCCGCCTGGAACGCCGCCGTCTACGTCGCCCAGATCGAAGATCAGCGGCTGTCGGCGGCGATCAGCAGCGGCGCCTACCTCGATGCGACCCAGGAGGTGCTGCGCCGGCATGGCGGGCTGTGGTTCTGGGACGAATCCTACGTCATTTCCCGAAGACGGGACGCCGGCTGATGAGCGCGTCGGCCGGACGACGCAACCCGGTGGCCGATGACCTCAATCGCCGCCGTGCCGGCGAACTGATCGGCGCCTGCTCGATCGAGATCTCGCCGCGAGAGGCGCGGATCGGGAGCGGGCTGCACGAGCTCTTCGCTCCGGGCACGACCGTGTTTGTCAATCATCCGGCGAGCGTCACATATCACGACATCGTTGCCGCCTGCTCGAGCTTGCGCCGCGCGGGCTTTATCCCGGTGCCCCATGTCGCCGCACGGCGTCTTGCCAGTTATACCCAGGCGCGCGACTTCTTCACCCGCGCAGCGACCGAAGCGGGAGTGAGGACCGCCCTGATCATCGGCGGCGACCCCGAGCGTCCGGTCGGCCCGTTCGCCGACAGCCTGGAGCTGCTGACGACGGGCGTGGCCGAACAAGGCGGCGTCACCGAAATCGTTCTTGCCGGCTATCCGGAGGGCCATCCGAGGATCGACTCCCGCACCCTGGCGCACGCTCTCCGCGCAAAGATGGCGCTGGTGCGCGAACGCGGCCTGGATTTTTCGCTGATCACCCAATTCGCTTTCGACCCGGCGCCGATCCGGCGGTGGATCGCCGCCTTGCGGGCAGAGCAGGTTGACTGCCCGGTCAAGATCGGCGTCGCCGGGCCGGCCAGCATCGCAACATTGGCCAAATTTGCGGTCCGTTGCGGCATCGGCGCCTCGCTGCGGGCATTGGGGCGCGGTCATACCGCCTTTGCCCGGATCCTGGCCGAGGCCGGCCCGGACGGATTGATCGATGCCTTGGTCGCCGAAGAGGACCCGAGCGCGCCGATGGACGGCCTGCATCTCTTCACTTTCGGCGGGCTGCGCCGGACCGCAGAATGGATCCGCACCCGCAGCGCCGTCTGAAAGCGAGGCGCGCGCCGGTTGAGACAACCCGGCAATGCGGTATAGTGATCGAGGCGGATCGGTGCGAGGAGGCCGGCGATGAGCGAGCAGCGCGGATCATCGAGAGTCCTGCACCCCGCCTGGGTCGACGACTTCCGCGCCTTCATCATGCGCGGCAGCGTCGTCGACCTCGCCGTCGGGATCATCATCGGCGCCGCCTTCACCGGCGTGGTCAACAGCCTGGTCAAGGATATCGTCACGCCGATCCTCGGGCTGCTGGTCGGCGGCATCGACTTCTCCAATATCTTCGTCACCTTGAAGGGGCAGTCGGCGCCGACCCTCGCCGAAGCGCAAAAGGCCGGTGCGGTGACCTGGAACATCGGCCTCTTTCTGAATACGGTGATCCAGTTTCTGGTCGTCAGTTTCGCCATTTTCTGGGTGATCAAGGGGCTGACCCGGATGCATGTGCGCGAGGATCCGGCGCCGGCCGCGCCGCCGCGGAGCGAAGTGCTGCTCGAAGAGATCCGAAATCTTCTCGCCGAAAAGCGGAATTAGCGCTGAACTGGCGCGGGTTCTTCACACAACGTCGCGATTATTTCCCTCTCCGCTGCGGAACCAACCGAAAGTCGCGCATCCACGCGGTCGCGAGTGCTGCCGGCGCCCTTTGCAAGGACGTGGATGGCCGGAACAAGTCCACGGCTGTCCGGTTCAGCTTTACGATAATCTTCAAATGCTTCGAAGCACATCCTCCCCTCGGCCGGGCTCGACCCGGCCGTCCACGTCTTGCAATGGAGGGGTCTTGCAAGAAAAGACGTGGGTGCCCACGGAACAAAGTCCGTGGGCTGACGGCCCACGGGCCAAGCCCGGCCATGGGGTACTGGTGCTTCACTACAACCGCCAAATTAACCAATATCCGAAACCGGACAGCAGTGGACCCGTTCCGGCCACCTACGGACCCAGTTTCGGTGGCGGAAGACGTGGATACCCGTGACAAGCACGGGCATGACGAGCGGGGGTTGAGGTCCGGCCGCCAACTGCGCAAACCGCGTTTCGTGAACCGGATAGCCTTGGAACAAGTCCGGCCATCACGGCTTTAAGTCGCACAAGGCCCCTTGCACACTCCTATGCGTACCTACGGGAAATTTCCCCGGACAAGCCTTGCGCTTGCCGGGCGAGGGGACTCGACCGCTGCGATATGTGCCCGACTGCGACCGATCGGCTGATGTAACCTGACTATCCCTTAAGCCGCTTGTTGCATTCGCTGTAATACCCGCCGCCTTTTTGAATCCACTTCAGGCTGGCGTTACCGTTATTGCTCTTGTTGGCGTGGTATTGGTCGAGACATGTGTGCAGCCGCGCTTTGCCGGGGGATTCTTTCGAATATTTCGGCGAGACAGCCGTGGGGAACACCGCATTTCCAGCCGGCGCCGATGCCTGCGTCTGCGTCTGCTTTGGCGCCGCGGTCGGGTTTGACGGCGCGCTCGCAGCAGGGGTGGCAGCGGGGGCCGCCGCCTGTGGCGTGGTCGCCCCGCATTCGGCCTTGCGGAAATCGTTCCATTTCATTCCGTTCAAGGTGCCCGCCTGCTGCGCCGCCTGATACTTGGCGCTGCACTCTTTCATCGTCAGCGCCTGCGCGGATGGCGTCCCACCGCAGGCGATCGCCGCGATTACAGTAATGACGGAGCACAAGGCCGACCGGATCATCACAAATGCGCCTCCGTTGAAACTAAACGGACAAAATGGGGATATCCGATCACACATTAAAGATGTAGGCGGGCCCGCAGATCGGTTCGAGCCGGCGCATTCGCAAAGCCTCGATCAGGGCTGTCTGTCGGCACGGCGCTTGAAGTTCGGGCCGAGCACGAGCAGCGAAAAAATCTCGAACAACATTTGGGCGCCGACCATGGCCGTGTTGCTGGTCGGATCGTATTGCGGGGCGATTTCGACGACGTCGCCGCCGATCACGTCGATGCCTTTGAGCCCGTGCAGGATCGCCTGGGCTTCGCGCGGCGTCAGCCCGCCGGCTTCGGGCGTGCCGGTGCCGGGAGCATAGGCCGGGTCGAGCCCGTCGACGTCGAACGAGATGTAGGTCGGCCCCTCGCCGACCACCTTGCGCGCCTGCTCGACGACCGCGCCGATGCCGATCCGGTCGACATCGCCGATGTGCAGCACGGTCATGCCGGATTCGTAGGAGAACCCCCAGAAGATCTCGGCCGGACCGCGGATGCCGATCTGGATTGTGCGTTCGGGGTCGAGCGCGCCGGCGAGCACCGCCTGGCGGAACGGGCCGCCATGGTGGAATTTCGACCCGTCGACCTCGCCCATCGTGTCGCAATGGGCGTCGATATGGACGAGGCCGACCGGCCGTTCGGCGCCGAGCGCCTTGAGGATCGGGTAGGTTACCGAATGGTCGCCGCCGACCGAGACCGGCCGCACGCCGGCGGCCCGGATGCGCGCGTAGAACGCGGCGATGTCTTCGATCGACTGGTCGAGGCTGTAGCGCGAGCGCAACGGCACATCGCCGATGTCGGCGACCCGGCATTCGCCGCCGGGGGTTACGCCGAGCGCGTGATTGTAGGGGCCGATGCGTTCGACATCGCGCACCGCTCGCGGGCCGAACCGTGCCCCGGCGCGGTTGGTGACGCCGAGATCCATCGGCACGCCGACCAACGCCGCATCGAGGCCGGCGAAATCGGGCAACGCCGCCGCATCCGGCCGATAGGGCATGTCGAGCAGGGTCGACACCCCGGCATAGGGCATCGCGCGGCGATAAGCGCTGCCGAACACCAGCGAGAGCGGCTTCCTGAACTCCTCCGGTGCGACCTCGGTTTCCTTGGCGCCCTCGTATTTGGCGCGCAATGCCGCGAGCTTCGCCTTGTCGAACATCGTGGCGTGACCCTCATTGCCGGAGGCCGTCCGATTCCCAGATTAGCCCAACTCAACCGGGAGAGACCACGCGCACGCCACGGCGAAATTTTCCAAGCGTGCTCCAGACCGCACCAACGCTACGGGCAAGCCGGCGGGGTTTGAACGCCGTAGTATACTTTACCGATCTCGCAGTATGCCGGTCTGGGTTTCTGTGGATCCACCTGGTAAAAGGCGTCCCAACGTTGTCCTATCTGCGCATTCGGATTCTGATACTTTTCGTTTCTGACAAACATCGCCGGCGGCTGGTTCCAGGTGCCGCCTCCGCGGCCGAAATCGGTCAGGGCAAAGCCCGGCTCGGGAGCGTTCAGCCAGAAGCGATATTCGTTGACGAATGCGGCAGCCCCAAGAAAACCCGCCGGCTTTTTTGGCAGGTACATGGCTTCGAACTGTGCTTTGACCCATTTCGCCTGGCCGGCCTCAGTCGGGGGGACGCTCTCATCCGAACTACGACCGTATTCACCGAACATCACCGGCGTATCGATTGGTATATTGTGGATATCAAACCAGTTGGGGAGATCGGTTGTAATCCACTTTTTCATAAACGCGGCGTCGTTAAACGGATTGGTCGCATAAATGACGCGCTCTTTCCAGAATCTGAGCCCCAGCCCAGCCATACTGTTGATCGCATTAAAGGCGCTCAGCCCGGCGCCGCCGGCGATCCCATTTGCGATGCCGAAGGTTACAGGAAATATTATGGGCAACCTTTCCGCATCCGGCACCGCGCGCGCGTCCTCCAACTGCTTCCAATACAGGGCGATTTGAGCGACGAAATCAGCATTCTTGCACACGCTCCCGTCATATTCGTTAAAGATCTTCAATACTCCTGCGGCCGCGTGGGGCTTTGTCGACCCGTTTGCATACACTTCGTTGAATTCGCTCATTACCCCCGTTTTCCAGTCGGTAACCCCGCCGATCCGCCCGCACATGATTTCATAGGTATAATTGGAGATTGGAATAGTCACGTGCATGCCCAACGAGCGGGCGTAGTTCAGAAACGGGATGTGGTTGCGCAGTTTGGTGTTTTGGGTCCAGTCGTACAGATAGACAAAATTTGCATTGAGTTCGAATTTATATCGCCCAAGGTCATCCCGGCCACCGTCGGATTTCCCCCATAGCGGTGCGAAGTCGGCGTTATAAAAATCCGAGTTGTAATAGATCGTATATGTAGCGTCGAGCGGATGGCAGGTCTGGTACGGGGGATCGTGCGGCTGACAATACGGCGTCGTACCGTTGGGCATGTAGGTCTGCAGCGTGTTTTGGAAATAGGGCAGGGCCTTGCCGAGCCCGAACGACGGATCTACCGGCTTCGCCGGCCCCTCCGGGCCTGGAATATAACTTACGCCTCTGATATCGGATATCCCGAATTGCGCCGCCCGCTCGGTGGCCGTGAGGGGCTGGGCTTTTACTGACGGCGATAAAGCCGTTGTCGTCAGGACCAATGCAGCAGCTAAAAAGTGCGGACTCACATTCGATAGAGTCATCACGCCATCCTCCCGCTGCGAATTGATCGGCTGCCGAAGAGTGTCGACTCCGCCATTTCCGGAGCTTCCGATCGGTGCGCGCATCTACTGCTGCGGCGGCGCTGTTGCAACAGAATTCGGCAACTCCCCGGTCCGGTAGGGTGCGGCAAGCTGCTGCGGCGGCCGGGGTTCCCCATACCCCCCGTCACCACGCACCGGCCTGTTGGCGACGCTGAGATCCCTATGGGAAATTTCCCCGGACAGCCCTGCATCGATGGGGGAGGGCTCCGAGCATGGTCGCGACCGGTATCGGCAGATCCCGCGCCGCTCGCATCACCTGACGCCGCGGATGCGCGGCGGGATCAGGGTCTTCCATGGGTCCGGCATCTCGCCGACCGCGACCTCGATCAAGGTCGTGCCGCGCCGTTTCAATGCCGCGTTCAGCTCATGCCGCAACCCGTCGGGGGTCGTCGTGCGCACCCCGGCCGCGCCAAAACTTTCGGCCATCTTCGGGAATTGCGGGTTGAGCAGATCGACGCCGATCAGCCGGTTGCCGTATTCCTCCTTTTGCATGCGGCGGACATTGCCGTAGGCGCCGTCGGCAAAGACGATGGCGACGATGTCGATGCCGTGCCGGACCGCGGTCGACAATTCCTGGACGTTGAACATGAACCCGCCATCGCCGCTGACCGAGACGACCGGCCGGTCGGGCCGGCCGATCTTGGCGCCGAGTGCGGTCGCAAAGCCGAAGCCCAAGGTGCCCTGATAGCCGCTGTGGATATAGGTGCGCGGGCGATAGACCGGAAAGGCGATGCGCCCGACATACCCGACCTGGGTCAGGTCCTCGACATAGATGCCGTCATCCGGCAGTTCGGCGCGGATCGCCCGCAAATACTCGCATTGCGGCCCGAGGTCCCGGTCGAGCCGGGCGAGGGTGGTGGATTTCAGGGTTTCGAGCTCGTCCCGGCGCGACCGCGGGCTCGGAGCGTGTCGTCCGAGCGCGGTATGGAGGGCGGCAAGCGCCGCCCCGGCATCGGCGACGATGCCGAGCGCCGGTTTGAAGAACCGGGTGATTTCGACCGGGTCGATATCGATGCGGATCAGCTTCAGATCGCGGTCGGTGCCCCAGCGCAGCTGCGGCTGGTGCAGCCGGGTCCCGACCGCCAATACGACGTCGGCGTCGCGCCATAATTGGTGCCCGGCGAGCCCCGACTGCGCCAGGTAATGCCGGTCGCTGACGATGCCCTTGCCGCCGGTGAAGCTGACCACCGGCGCCTGCACCATCTCGGCCACCGCCAACACCGCCTCGGCCGCCTCGACCGCACCGCCGCCGACAAAGATCATCGGTTTTCGGGCGGCGGCGAGCAAGGCGGCCGCCTTCTCGATAAGCTCGGGATCGGGTTCGGCGACCGGCGGCGCGGCTTCGGCGGCGGGCAGTGCCACGTCGCCGGCGAGCGCCAGCACGTCGGGCGGGATCTCCAGACCGACCGGGCGCGGCCGGCCGTCCCGCAACTGCCGAAAGGCCTCGTTGACCAATTTGCCGGCCTGGCTCGGGTGCTCGATCCGCGCCGCCCATTTGGTCAGCCGCTGCAATATGCCGAGCTGGTCGGGGATCTCGTGCAACAGACCGAAGCCGCGGCCGATCATGTCGGACTGCACCTGACCGGCGACGCACAATACCGGCGCATTCGTCGCATAGGCGGTGGCCAAACCCGCCGTGGTGTTGAGCAGCCCCGGACCCGGCACGACTGCATAGACGCCGGGCTTGCCGCTCGCCCTGGCATAGCCGAAGGCCATGTAGGCCGCGCCCTGCTCATGCCGGGTATGGATCACCCGCAATGCCTCGCCGGCGTCGTAAAAGGCGACAAACAGCGCGTCGTTCTGCACTCCGGGCAGCGCAAAGATCGTGTCGACGCCGTGCCGGCACAGCATCTCGACCAATGCCCCACCGCCCGTCATCCTGGTCATCGCTTCCTCCTCACTGCGCCGCCCGGGAATGCATAGGCTGAAATGTACAGTCGGGCCTTCGCGCAACCGGGACTCGTCGATTTGGGTTTCCCGAGCGCCGCAGCCGGGACCAGCCCTTACTCGGCTGCGACCCTCGGCTCGCCGTCGAGAATGATCGACATTATCAAATCTCGCTTCGCGGACGCGTGTTGGACGTCATAGCCGACCGGCTGGCCATCTTCCCCGAGGTCGATGATGACATCATCTTGAAGCTCCCGCGTACGCTTGGCCGGTAACGGTCTCAGCTCGATGTAAAGGCTGTGCGTCGATTTGTCATATGAGAGTTTGACAGTCACGGCCGGTAGTCCTTCATTCATCAGGCAGGTCGACGAAGTAGTCGCGTTCCGGATTGGAGTTCCCTTCTGACCGAGATTGCTTCGCTGCACTCGCAATGACAGCAGTTGAATTAGGTAACCGACTTCAGCACCAGGACACTTGCAGTTACTCGAACATGTAGCGGTAGGCGCTGCCGTGACGGGTGATCCGACCGACGGTCGGCGCCGGGAAATGCGCCGGCAACAGCCGGGTGCCGCGCTCGGCATGCTCCTCGATCAGCCGCATCCGCGTCCGGCGCGACAGGTCGCGATCGGTGCAGGCCAGGGTCGACCATTCCGGCTTGGCCAGCTGCAGCTGATGATGCAGCACGTCGCCGAGAAACACCGCCCGCTCGCTGCCCGACCGGGCATGGATGATGACGTTGCCCGGGGTGTGGCCGGGCGCCGCCTCGAACCACAACCCGTCTTCGAGCGCGTAATCGTCGTCGACCAGCACCGATTGCCCGGTGCGCACGACCGGCAGAATGCTGTCCTCGAAGGCGAGCTGATGCGGGCCGCCCTCGCCGCGCTGCTGCACTCCCTGCCAATGCTCGAACTCGCGGCGCGCCATGATGTAGCGCGCGTTCGGAAAAGTCGGGACCCACCTTCCGTTTTCGAGCCGGGTGTTCCAGCCGACATGGTCCCAGTGCAGATGGGTGCACATGACGTAGTCGACCGCCTCCGGCTTGACCCCGGCGGCGGCGAGATCGGCCAGATAAGACGAGCGCAGATGATGGAATTGCGGCCGCGTCGGCCGTTCTTTGTCGTTGCCGAGGCAGGAATTGACGAGGATCGTGTGCCGTCCGGTCTTGACCACAAAGCTGTGAAAGCTGAACACCAGCTTGCCGCTCGCCGGATCGATCAGCCGCGGTCCGTTCAAGTCCGGGTTGGCCTCGAGCACCGCGGCATCGAAATCAGGAAAGAAATCCTGCGGGGCGATGAACGGCCCCTCGTATTCGGCGATGCGGCACACTTCGAACTCGCCGATCCGGGTAACCTGCATATTACCGCCTCCGACATTGCATGCGGCAGACCCTACGCCGGCGTTCGGCCCCGGTCGATAGGCCCCTTTATAAAACGGCAGCCGGAGGGACAGGCGGAACAACTCGCCCGGAATGCGCCGCCGGGGTCGAAACTCGGTTGAGGTCCGGGGAGAAACGTGGTTTACGCTGATCGAACGCCGCAAGGATACCCGGTTTCGGCTGTTGCCAGTAGGTTGATCAGGTTACCCAATATATAATCAGAAATGCCAGAAATAGAGCAAAAACCCCCGACGCGACTCCCACCACGATTCCTAACGATTCTGCACAAGCGTGTTTCAATAGTCTGGGTCTACTTTGCCATAGCGATAGCTTTGCTAAATTTGGCATATACCTATCGCCCGAAAATTATAATAGATGCCGGCATTGCTCTCGACAAATTCAATCCCGCATACACCCTGTTTAGGGTTACCAATGCAGGCCTTTTGCCGATCACCAACGTGCACTTTATGTGCATAATAAACGGCAGCGTCCGACTCTTCGACAATCTGCCCGATCAACGACCGGTCCCTATTCTTCATGCCGGCGAGCCCGTCACGCGCGAGTGCACCCAAAGCAATTTCATCAAAATGCCGCCCCCTGATGTAATTGACATTGTCGTTACGTACGAATGGCCGATTTTTCATTGGCCCGATCAATCAAAAATGCACTTTATCAGGAAGGAATTTACGAACAGCGGCCAGTTCATTCTAGTGCCGGATGTGGCATATTGAAGACCGAGCACGGTATCACAGCACCTATCCGTCGTCTCGACCCTATCGAGGTCCAAAAAACGTCAAACACGCCAGTGTGTTATCGCTCCGACCGATGGCGCTCGGCCTGTCCCCGGCTTCGCCTCCGGCAAGGCAGCCGATCTCGGCAGCTACGCGTACGCACGCCAAACCAAACCGATTTTCACACCAAGCCCTTGAAAAGGCTGGTGGGCGCGACAGGGATTGAACCTGTGACCCCACCCGTGTGAAGGGTGTGCTCTCCCGCTGAGCTACGCGCCCGCTCGGCCCCGCAATTGTCTGCTCAACATAACAGCAGCCGATCGGGCGTCAATCAACCCCGCTCATCGGCGGTTGCCTCGCCACCGCCCATCACGCGCCGTGCACCGGTGAAAGGCGTTGCGGGACGGTCGATTTGGAGTTAACCCACAAGCCTTCGAAGCGCGGCAGGCGGCGTCGGTTCTCGGATGGCGGGCAATCTGGTGCAGGGCGCGGTCTTTACGGTCATGGTGGTGCGCGCCGGGCTGTTGCGCGATCCCGCCTTTGCCGAGGACCTCGCCGAGCAGATTGCGCGCAGCCCGCGGTTTTTTCTGAATGCGCCGGTCGTGCTCGACCTCAGAAATGTCGCCGAGTTTACGGCGCCGGAAGAGTTTACAGCGGCCAAAGAGGTATTGCGGCGCCAGACCCTGGCCCTGGTGGGGGTGCAGAACGCGTTGCCGGCGCAGGTCGAAGCCGCTGCGATCAGCGGATTGGCGAGCTTTGCCCCAAATTCGGTCCAGTCGAGCCGCCCCCGCCCGCCACCGGCGCCGGAGCCGGCGGAGCCGGGCCCCAGCGTTGCACTTCGCGAAGCCGGCGCGGAGAACGCGGCGAAAGCGCGGCTGGTAACCCAGCCGGTGCGCTCGGGGACGCAGATCTACGCCCGCGGCGCCGACCTCGTCGTAACCGCACCGGTCAGCCCAGGCGCCGAGCTGATCGCCGACGGCAACATCCACGTGTACGGCGTGTTGCGCGGTCGTGCCCTGGCCGGCGCCGACGGCGATGTCGAGGCGCGAATCTTTTGCAGCCGGCTCGAGGCCGAATTGGTCAGCATCGCCGGGCATTATCTGGTCAGCGAGGAAATTCCCGCCGGCGAGCGGGGTTTTCCGGTGCAAATCGCGCTGGTCGATGATCGGTTGACCATTACGCGAAATTGACGCTCATCATTATCGGATGAGCGGCGCTTCAGGGGTGTCGCCGCGCTGTCTGCGGACGGCCCGCCGCAGCCGAAAGCGAGGCGGGGAGCGCGGGGTAGGGGGAGGTCTTTTTGCCAGCCAAGATCATCGTGCTGACTTCCGGCAAGGGGGGTGTCGGCAAGACCACCTCGGCCGCCGCCATCGCCTCGGGTCTGGCATTGCGCGGTCACCGCACCGTGGTCATCGACTTCGATGTCGGGCTGCGCAACCTCGACCTGATCATGGGCTGCGAACGCCGCGTCGTGTTCGATTTCATCAATGTCATCAACGGTGACGCCAAGCTCAACCAGGCGCTGATCAAGGACAAGCGCAACGACAATCTCTACGTCTTCCCGACCTCCCAGACACGCGATAAGGAAGCCTTGAAGCGCGACGGGGTCGAGCGGGTGCTCGACGAAATGCGCGATAATTTCGACTATATCATCTGCGACAGCCCGGCCGGGATCGAGCATGGCGCCATCACCGCGCTCTATTTCGCCGATTCGGCGATCATCGTCACCAACCCCGAAGTCTCCTCGGTCCGCGACAGCGACCGAATCATCGGCATCCTCGCCTCGAAATCGCGCCGCGCCGAGCGCAATATGGAGCCGGTCGATATCCACCTGTTGTTGACCCGCTATTCGATCAATCGGGTCAACAAGGGCGAGATGCTGAGCATCGAGGACGTCAACGAGATCCTGTCGGTGCCGCTGCTCGGCGTCATTCCCGAATCGGAATCGGTATTGCGCGCATCGAACACCGGCACGCCGGTGGTGTTCGATGAAAAGAGCCCGGCCGGCACCGCCTATCTCGACGCGGTGGCGCGTTTTCTCGGCGAACAGCGCGAAATGCGCTTTATCAAACCGGAGCGCCGCAATTTTTTCCGCGTTTTGTTCGGTAGAGCCTGATGGGCCTGTTCAACCTTCTGTTCCCGGACCGCCGCAACAGCGCGGGGGTCGCCAAGGACCGGCTGAAGATCGTCCTCGCGCATGAGCGGGCGAATCGCGATGCACCGGATTTTCTGCCGCTGCTGCAGCAGGAACTGATCGAGGTGGTCGGCCGCTATGTCGAGATTTGCGGCGACATGCTGCGCGTCAACCTCGGCCAATCGGGCGAGACTTCGCTGCTCGAAATCAATGTCGAGATCGACGGCGCCACGGTCGGACCACCCAAGAACGGCGCCGGCGCCAGGCCGCGAGCCGCAATCCCGGCCAAATCGTCCGTCGTCGCAAGTTTCGACCGGGAAAGCGCGGCGCCTTGGGTCAAGCCCGGCTGACGGCGGCCGCCGGCTGATCTGCCGACGCGCCGGGAATTGCGCCGGCGGCCCGTTCCCATTCCTCGATGACGATCGGGTCGCGCTCGTCAGCCGACCGACGGGTGCGCTCGGTTTCGCGCCGAACCGAGGAGGCGAGCCGGCCGAACGCCCACACCGCCGTCGCCCGCACCAATGGCGACGGGTCGTCGAGACAGCGCCGCGCCGCTTCGGTCAGGTCGGCCGTACCGGGACCGCTCGGGCCGCGGGCGGCGTTGCCGATCGCGATCAGCACATTGCGCACAAAGCGGTCGCGTCCGATGCGCTTGACCGGCGAGCCGGCAAACATCCGGCGGAATGCCGGATCGTCGAGGGCGGCAAGGTCGGCGAGCCGCGGGGCGGTCAATTCCGCGCGCGGCAGAAAGTCGGGCTCGCCTGCCGCCCGCGCGAATTTGTTCCACGGGCAGACCGCCAGGCAATCGTCGCAGCCATAGATACGGTTGCCGATCAGCGGGCGCAGCGCGATCGGGATCATCCCCTTGTGCTCGATCGTCAGATACGAGATGCAGCGCCGCGCATCGAGCTGGTAGGGGGCCGGGAACGCCGCGGTCGGGCAGGCGTCGAGACAACGCCGGCAATTGCCGCAATGGTCGGGTGTGGCGGCGTCGGGCCCCAGCGCCAGGCTCAGATATATCTCGCCGAGAAACAGCCAGGAGCCGAACTCCCGCGACACCAGATTGGTGTGTTTGCCCTGCCAGCCGAGGCCGGCGCGCTGGGCCAGCGGCTTTTCCATGACCGGGGCGGTGTCGACGAACAGCTTCAGCGCGCCCGGCCAGCGCTGCTCGATCCAGCGGGCGAGGACCCTGAGGCGGCGCTTCAAGGTATCGTGGTAGTCGCGACCCCGCGCATAGACCGAGACGGCGCCGCGATCCGGCCGGCCGAGAAGCGCGCGCGGGTCGTCCTCGGGCGCATAATTGATGCCGAGCACGATGACGGTGCGCGCCTGCGGCCACAAGCTGCGCGGGTCGCCGCGGCGCGCGGCGGTACCGGCGAGCCAGCCCATGTCGCCGTGATAGCCGCGCGCGATAAATTCGTTCAATCCGGCGCGGGCCTCGGCGTCGAGGCGGGCCTCGGCAAAGCCGATCGCATCGAAGCCGATGGCGAGGGCCCGGTCGCGGATCGCCTCGCGGATCGACTCTCCCATCCCCTTGGGCTCAGCCGCGTCCGCGATAGGGTGCGACACCCGGATCGGGCAGCCACAGCCCTGCCGGCGGCGCCGCGGTCTGATAGAAGACGTCGATCGGGATGCCGCCGCGCGGGTACCAGTAGCCGCCGAGGCGCAGCCATTGCGGCGCGAGTTTGTCGACCAGCCGGCGGGCGATCGCGAGGGTGCAGTCTTCGTGGAACGCCGCGTGATTGCGAAAGGCGGCCAGATACAGCTTCAGCGACTTGCTTTCGAGGATCGCTGCTGCGGGCACATAGTCGATGACGAAATGGGCGAAATCCGGCTGCCCGGTGACCGGACACAGCGAGGTGAATTCGGGGCAGGTGAAACGCACCAGATAGAGGTGCCCCGGATGCGGGTTCGGAACGGTCTCGAGCACCGCCTCGCCCGGCGATCGAGGCAATTCCGCCTGTCGCCCGAGCAGGGCGAGGGGGGGCTGGCCGCTCATGCAGTGCCTGCAGCCGGGGATTGCCGCTGCGCCGCGGCAAAATCGGCAGCAAAATCCGCCAGAGTCCCGGTCTCGATCGCCGCCCGCATCGCCGCCATCAGATCGGCATAGTAGCGCAGATTATGCTCGGTCAGCAGCATCGCAGCGAGAATTTCGCCGCTGCGGGCGAGGTGGTGGAGATAGGCCCGGCTGTAGCCGGTACAGGCGGCGCACAGGCATTGCGGGTCGAGTGGGGCCGGGTCGTCGGCGTGGCGCGCGTTGCGCAGGTTCAACGCTCCGGCCCGCGTGAAGGCCTGCGCCGTGCGCCCCGAGCGGGTCGGCAGCACGCAATCGAACATATCGATGCCGCGCCGGACGGCGCCGACCAGATCGGCGGGCTTGCCGACCCCCATCAGATAGCGCGGACGGTCGTCGGGCAGGGCCGGCGCCGTCGCCTCGAGGATCTCGAACATCGTCGCCTGGCCCTCGCCGATGGCGAGGCCGCCGATCGCGTAGCCGGCAAAGCCGATCTCGACCAGCCTCGCCGCCGAGCGCAGGCGCAGATCGGTGTGGACGCCGCCCTGCACGATCCCGAAAATGCCGTAGCCGGGACGTTCGACACAGAAGCGGCGCGAGCGCTCGGCCCAGCGCATCGACAACTCCATCGAGCGCTCGACCGCCTCGCGCGGCGCGGGATAGGGCGTGCATTCATCGAGCGCCATCGTCACGTCGGCGCCGAGCAACTGTTGGATCTCGACCGACCGCTCCGGGGTCAGCAGATGCGGGCTGCCGTCGAGATGCGAGCGAAAGAGGATGCCGTCCTCGCTGATCTTGTTCAATTTGGCCAGCGACATGGCCTGAAATCCGCCCGAATCGGTCAGGATCGCGTGCGGCCAGTTCATAAAACGGTGCAAGCCGCCCAAAGTCGCGATCCGCTCTGCGCCCGGGCGCAGCATCAGGTGATAGGTGTTGCCGAGGACGATCCGGGCCCCGGTCGCAGCGACGCCTGCGGGCGTCATCGCCTTGACCGTGCCGGCGGTGCCGACCGGCATGAAGACCGGCGTGTCGATGACGCCGTGCGCGGTCTCGATCCGGCCGCGCCGCGCCGCGCCGTCGCGCGCGAGGACCTCAAAGCCGATCATCGGGCCGCTCGATCAGGCAGGCGTCGCCGTAGGAGAAGAAGCGGTAGCCGGCGGCGATCGCGTGGGCATAGGCGGCTTTGATCCGGTCGAGCCCGGCGAGGGCCGCGACCAGCATCAGCAGCGTCGAGCGGGGCAGGTGGAAATTCGTCAGCAGCAGGTCGATCGCGCGAAACCGGTAGCCGGGCAGAATGAACAGGCGAGTCTCGCCGGCAAACGGCCGGACTTCGCCGCTCTCCGCCGCGGCGCTTTCGAGGAGCCGCAGGCTCGTCGTGCCGACCGCGACGATGCGCCCGCCGGCGCGCCGGGCCTCGGCGATCCGCCGCGCGGCCTCGCGCGGCAGCACGCCCCATTCGGCATGCATCCGGTGGTCGCGGGGATCGTCGGTCTTGACCGGCAGAAAGGTGCCCGGGCCGACATGCAGCGTAACCGTGGTCCAGCCGATGCCGCGCCGCGTCAGCGCCTCGACCAGGCCGGGGGTGAAGTGCAGCCCGGCGGTCGGCGCCGCGACGGCGCCCTCGGCGCGGGCGAACATCGTCTGGTAGTCGGCGCGGTCGCGCGGGTCGCCCACACCCCGGCGCTTCAGATAGGGCGGCAGCGGCATCGCGCCGTGGCGGGCGAGTGCGGCGGCGAACGCCTCGCCGTCGCAATCGAAGCGCAGGGTGACGTCGCCCTCCGGATGCTTCTCGGCGATATCGGCGGCAAAATCCTGGGCGAAGACCACGCGGTCGCCGGCCCGCAGCCGGCGCGCGCCTTTGGCGAGGGCGCGCCAGCGCGCCGCCGCCGAGATCGCGGCAAAGCGTGATCTCGACCTCGGCCTGCCCGCGGCGCCCGACGAGCCGCGCCGGGATCACCTTGGTGTCGTTGCAGACCAACAGGTCGCCCGGCCGCAGCAGCATCGGCAAGTCCTCGATCTGCCTGTCGGCGAGCCGCCCCGACGCCGGAATGAGCAGCAGGCGGGCGGCCTCGCGCGGCTCGCACGGATGCAGCGCCACCCGCTCGCGCGGCAGATCGAAGGCGAAATCGTCGAGGCGCATCGGCCTATCCTAACCGCGACCGGCTGCGAAAAGCGCGGCCGACCGCGCCGGCGCGACGGGACCGCATCAGCGGCAGGATCCGGACCGATCCACCCCGTCGCCGCGCCGGGCTGGAAGATTTGGATGGCCGGGCTTGTCCCACGGTTGTCCGGTTCACGAAACGCGGTTGTGCAGTTGCGGCCGGACCTCAACCCACGCTCGTCATGCCCGTGCTTGTCACGGGTATCCACGTCTTCCGCCGCCGAAACTGGGTCCGTGGATGGCCGGAACGGGTCCACGGCTGTCCGGTTCAGGGAAAGTGGTTGTGGAGGCGCCGCCAGACCTCAACCCCCGCTCGTCATGCCCGTGCTTGTCGCGGGTATCCACGTCTTCCGACAGCCGTGGGACGATCCCGACTACGCCGGTATTCTGTGCCTTCGAATGAACTAAGTAATTACCGAAATTGCTTGGTTTGCCTGGGATCGAACCGCGATGGCATCTTATTCATAGTGCTGCGAACTTCGACACTAAAGATCGGCGTAGACGTGGGTTTCGGCGCTGGCGCCGGGGTGGGTGACGGAGCCCTTTTCGGCGTCGCCGACGGTCTGCGCGTATTTCCACAATGTGCCCGATTGGTAGCCGTTCTTGCGCGGCGTCCAGGCATGGCGGCGTTCGGCCAGTTCGGCGGCGCCGAGCGCGACATCGATCGTGCCGGTCGACGGCGTCGATCGTGATCCGGTCGCCGTCGCGCAACAGCGCGATCGGGCCGCCGACCGCCGCCTCGGGTCCGACATGGCCGATGCAGAAACCGTGCGTCGCGCCCGAGAAGCGGCCGTCGGTGATCAGCGCCACCCGCTCGCCGACCCCCTGGCCGTAGAGTGCCGCCGTCGTCGACAGCATCTCGCGCATGCCGGGCCCGCCGCGCGGCCCCTCGTAGCGGATCACGATGACGTCGCCGTCCTTGTAACGGCGCTGCTCGACCGCGGCGAAGGCGTCCTCCTCGCAATCGAAGCACAGCGCGCTGCCGGCGAAATGCGATGTCTGCATGCCGGCGACCTTGACCAGCGCACCCTGCGGCGCCAGGTTGCCCCTCAGCACGACGAGCCCGCCGGTCGGCGCCAGCGGTGCCGCCGTCGGGCGCACCACGTCCTGCCCGGTCGGGAAGACGAAGTCCTTGCAGGTTCTCGGCGATCGTTCGTCCGGTGACGGTCAGGCAATCGCCGTGCAGGTAGCCGCCGTCGAGCAACGCCTTCATCAGCACCGGCACCCCGCCGATGTCGTGCAGGTCCTTCATGACATAGCGTCCGCCCGGCTTCAGATCGCCGATATAGGGCGTCCTCTTCGAGATCTCGCCGAAAGCGTGCAGGTCGAAATCGATGCCGGCCTCGTGGGCGATCGCCGGGATGTGCAACCCGCCATTGGTCGAGCCGCCGGCCGCGGCGACGACCATCGCGGCGTTTTCGATCGCCTTCCTGGTGACGATGTCGCGCGGCCGGAGGTTGCGGCGGAGCAGATCCATGACCGCCTGACCCGACGCTTCGGCATAGGCGTCGCGCGAATCGTAGGGCGCCGGCGCGCCGGCCGAGCCGGGCAATGCCAGACCCGAGCGCCTCGGAGACGCAGGCCATCGTGTTGGCGGTGAACAGCCCGCCGCACGAGCCGGCCGACGGACACGCGGCGCATTCCAGCTCGTGCAGTTCCTCGTCCGACAGCGCGCCGACATTGTGCGCGCCGACGCCCTCGAACACGTCGCCGATCGTCACGTCCCTGCCCTTGAAGCGGCCGGGCAGGATCGAGCCGCCATACATGAAGACCGACGGCACGTTGAGCCTGATCATCGCCATCATCAGCCCGGGCAGGGATTTGTCGCAGCCGGCGAGCCCGACCAGCGCGTCGTAGCAATGGCCGCGCATCGTCAATTCGACCGAGTTGGCGATGACCTCGCGGCTGACCAGCGAGGATTTCATCCCCTCATGGCCCATCGCGATGCCGTCGGTGACCGTGATCGTGGTGAATTCGCGCGGTGTGCCGCCGGCCGCCGCAACCCCCTTTTTCGCCGCCTGCGCCTGGCGCGACAGCGCGATGTTGCAGGGCGCCGCCTCGTTCCAGGTCGTCGCAACCCCGATCAGCGGCTGCGCGATCTGCTCGGCCGTCAGGCCCATCGAATAGAGGAAGGCGCGATGCGGCGCTCGCTGAGGGCCGACCGTCACATGCCGGCTCGGCAGCCGAGACTTGTCGATCGCGGGTCTGCGCACGTCGTCGGGCATTTCAGCATCTCCCCTGGCGATGGTCTCGGCTGGCGGCCACGGTATCGATCCGGTCCGAATTGATCAATCCCGGCCGCAATTTCGCTTGCCCGGCAGCAAGGCCGCGCCGTATTCCGTCGCGCGGGCGGGAGGGAATACCAATGCGATTTCTGGCCGGGTATGCCGCGCTGCTGTGCCTGTCGGCCTGCTCGTCGGGTTCGAGCAAATCGGCCACGTTGACGCTGGACGACCCCTATTGGCAGCGGGTCAATGTCCAGGCGGTCATCACCACCAACAATGATTGCGCCAGCCGTGCCGAAGGCTATGTCGCGACCCGCGAGTTCGTGATGACCAAAGGCCACAGCCACGACGTCGTCGCGCCGAACGCCGAGGGCATCTGCTGGCGCCACGACCGCGATCCGGACCACCCGGCCCCCGGAAACTGGTCGGATTGGAGCCGGGCGACCTTGTTCCCGGGCCAGAGCACCGAGACCGACCTATAGTCGAAAACGACCGAGCCGGTCGCGCGCGACACCGAGCGCGTGAAGCCGCGATGCAGCGTCGGCGCGGCTGACATTCTCGGAGCTGACCCATGCCTTGGTTGTTCATATTGGTTGCTGATCTGTTTGAAATATCCTGGCCGTTCTTTTTGAAATCGAACAATCAATTCTTCGATAATATTTCCATTGTTGACGGCAACCGCGGGCATTCCGATCATGTTTCTCTTGAGAGAATCCGTCAAGCAATTGCCGGCGGCGACGGTGTACGCAACATTTGCCGGGATTGCGACGGCCGGAACAGCCGTCATCGGCATGGTGTTTTTTGGCGAGAGCGCGCATTTCGGCCGAGTGTGCTCCCTGGTTTTGATCGTCGCGGGGTTGGTCGGTCTGAGGGTTTTCGCCGGCGCGGAATAATCGCCGCCGCCCGACCCGATCGTGGTCGTGATGCTCGGTCTGGTTTGGGGATTATGCGGGCTCGGCCCGCTGTTTTTCTGCACTCGGCTGCGCGGCAAGCAGGGAACTGGAGGGACATTCCGCCGAACCGGGGCAAATGAGCCCGCGCGGATTGTCGGTGGCGCGCCTCGGCGGCGCGGCCTGTCGCTTCGCGGCACGGTTCCGGCTAGGATCGCCGCGACACTGCACGGGGAGCTTCCGATGTCGCAACACCATGTTCTGCCGGCCGGGCCCGAGACCTGTCATTGGGGCTTCTTCGATGCCGGGCTGAAACCGGTGCTGACCGTCGCCTCGGGCGATACCGTGACGCTCGACAGCGTTTCGGGCGGCCCCGACATATTGCCGCAGGCCGCCGGCTTCGACATCCTGCCCGAGCATCTGGCGGTGCATCGCGGGCTGGAGCCGCGGCTCGGCGCGCATATCCTGACCGGGCCGATCGCCGTCGCCGGCGCCGAGCCGGGCGACGTGCTCGAAGTCGAGATCCTGTCGATCGATTGCCGGCAGAATTGGGGCTATACGCGGATCCGGCCGCTCTCCGGCACGCTGCCCGAGGATTTCCCGATCCGCCGGATCTGGCACACCGCAATCGACCGCCAGCGCGGCATCGCCACCGTGCCGTGGGGCGCCGAGATCGAACTGGCGCCGTTTTTCGGGGTCATGGGGGTGGCGCCGCCGCCCGGTTACGGGGCGGTGACCTCGATCGTGCCGCGCGAGTTCGGCGGCAACATGGATCTGAAGGAATTGGTCGCCGGCACCACCCTCTATCTGCCGGTATGGGCGCCGGGGGCGTTGTTTTCGGCCGGCGACGGGCACGGCGTGCAGGGCGACGGCGAGGTCTGCGTGACCGCGCTCGAAACCGCGCTCAGCGGCACCTTTCGCCTGGTGTTGCACAAGGACCGGCATCTCGATCTGCCGCGGGCGGAGACCCCGTCGCACCACATCACCCTCGGCTTCGACGAAGACCTCGACGACGCCGCCAAGACCGCGCTGCGCCAGATGATCGCCCTGATCGGCGAGCGGCTGGGCCTCTCGCCCGAGGACGCCTACATGTTCTGCAGCCTCGCCGTCGATCTGCGTGTGACCCAATTGGTCGACGGCAACAAGGGCATCCACGCCATGCTGGTCAAGCCGGAAACCGGCGCGCACGGTTCGCCCCGGTTCGCCAACCCGCTGAGCCGGCTCGGCGGCGAGCCGCGCGCCCGAGCCTAGTCGGACCGGTCAAAGCGGGGCCACGCACCGGGCGCGAAGCGGCGGCGATCGGCGATCGTCCGGTGACGGCAAATGGGGCTGATCGAGACCAGTGCGGCGCTGGCCCTGTGCGCCGGCGTCCTTGCCGTCGCCATCATCCTCGACCGTCGCCCCTACCGCCCGGGTCAGCTGAACTACATCCCGCTGATGATCCTTTGCCTGGCGGCGAGCCTGGTGCTCGGCCGACATCTGCTGGCGCTGATCTGGTGACCGGGCGGGCGCGGCAGGCCCGTGGCCCGGGGGACGTCGCCCGGGGGCCGTCGCCCCGCACCCGTCAGTGCATGCCGGCAGGGCAAAAGCGCAGATCGTCGCGTTCGTTCTCGTAATCATCCATCGCCCGGTGCAGCACGCTGTCTGACGGCAATGCCTGCAACGCCGCGGTGATCTGCTTCAGCGTCGCGTCGTCGTAGGCGACGATCTTAGGGCATTGGCACGCGCTCGAATTTGTGCCGGCGCAGCCGGACACCAGCAACAACGCGGCCAGCGCCGCCAGTGGTCCGATCGAAATGCCTGGTCCCCAAGTGTTTCGTGAATCGGCCCACCGGACCAATACGTTGGTCGTGCGGTGCCAACGGATGGCGATCATCCGTGGGCACCGCACGACCAGTCCCACCCCGCTTTTCGTCGCCATGCCCGATCCCGCCCCTGCGCTGCCGCACCATGGCCAGAGGCTGGTCGGCGAGCAAGCGGGAAAACCTGTGCCGGTAGGCAGGGATCGGCGTGCGGTCTCGAATCGGCCGTTTCCGTGACCGGAGGTTGTGGGCTATCGTGCGCCAACAGATGCTGTAGGAGTGCAGGAAGATGGATGCAGCGCTGCGCCGCTCAAATGCCTGGCCGGGGTCCGGGTGCTCGACCTGACCCAGTTCGAGGCCGGGCCATCATGTACCGAGGCGCTCGCCTGGCTCGGCGCCGAGGTGGTCAAGGTCGAGAACCCGCGTGGCGGCGAGCCGGGCCGCACCGCCTTTGTCGGGCCGCCGGGCAGCCCGGACTCGTATTATTTCTTCGAATTCAACGCCAACAAGAAATCGGTCACGGTCAACCTCAAATCCGAGCGCGGTCTCGCGCTGGTCAAGGAGATGGCGCGCCGTGCCGACGTCATGATCGAGAACATGGCGCCGGGCACGATCGAGCGCATCGGCCTCGGCTATGACGCGATCCGCGCCGTCAACCCCGGCATCGTCTATGCCCAGGTCAAGGGTTTCGGCGAGGGCAGCCCGTACGAGAAGAACCTCGCCTTCGATATGATCGCCCAGGCCTCGGGCGGCACGATGAGCATCACCGGCGAGCCCGGCGGACCGCCGATCCGACCCGGTGTATCGCTCGGCGATACCGGCACCGGGATGCTGATGGCCATCAGCATCCTGGGGGCGCTTTACGAGCGCAAGGCGACAGGTCAAGGCCGCCGGCTGCAGGTAGCGATGCAGGATGCGATGCTCCATTATATCCGCTTCGCGTTTCAAACGCAGGCCGTGCTCGGCCGGGCCGCACCCCGCAACAGCAACCGCAGCAACACGGCGCCGTCGGGAATTTTCCCCTGCGCGCCGGGCGGCGCCAACGACTGGATCTATGTCTTTGCCCGTCAGACCGATCACTGGCATCGCCTGCTCAAGCTGCTCGGCCGCGAAAAGCTGATCGGCGACCCGCGCTACGAGACTGCTGCCGCGCGCGGCGAGCGCATCGATGAGGTCAATGCGATGGTCGCCGATTGGACGAAGCGGCGCGACAAGCACGAGGCGATGCGCCTGATCGGCGCCGCCGGGGTGCCGGCCGGAGCGGTGCTCGACACGATGGAGCTGATGAACGAGCCGAGCTTTACCGAGCGCGGCATTCTGCAGGTCGCACAGCATCCGACCGGTCCGTTCAAGATGCCGTCCTGGCCGGTGCGCTTCGACGGGACGCCGCCAAAGCTCGAACCGGCGCCGTTGCTCGGCCAGCACAGCGCCGCGGTGTTCGGCGACTGGCTCGGGATGAGCGCCGGCGACATCGAGGCGCTGAAGAAGGAAGGAGCGATCTGAGCAAACGTTCCCCGGTGCCGGGGCAAATCCGGGCGTCAGCGGCACCGGTGCAACCAACTCTTTAACCCTTGCCTGCCAAATTGGTCCGCTCGGAACTGAAGCACGGGCTGTCTCGTTGTCGGAGCGGCAGCCGACCGCCGAGTCTGCCGCTTGAGCGGGCCGGGTTTGCCTATCCGCAGAAAGGGATGATCGTGAAGCAGCGACGGATCGTACAAGCAACATTGGCCGCGGGGCTCGTCTGGCGTTGGCCGGCTGCAATCCGTACAACCCGGCCGACCGCGCGGTCGGCGGCGGCCTGGTCGGCGCCGGGGCCGGGGCAGCAATTGGCGGCGCCGCCGCTGGCGGGGCGGGTGCGGCGACCGGAGCGGCGGTCGGGGGCGCAGTCGGTGCGGTGACCGGCGTCCTTACGACGCCTCCGCCACCGCCTCCGCCGCCCGGCTATTACCGCTGAGCGAACCGCCGAGTTGCTAATTAACTACTTACCCGCTGCCAGACGGCGTCGGCGTCGGGTTCGCGCCGCCCGGCCAAGTTGCAAATACCGCCTCGCCGAACGGCTTTACCCGGCGATCCTAGACCTTTCGTTTGTTCGACGAGACGCATGCGGCCATGGCGGAAAAGGGGCGACGCGGCAATCCAACGTGCGAGCAGCCGATCGGTGACCCGAGAGCAGCTTTATGGTCGGGGTGCTTGCGTCAAGCGGCAACGCCGAGCCCAGCGTCACGGAGTCGCTTCCGCGGCGGCTATTCGTCCGGTTCGTTATTGGATGAGGCTCCGAGGTTCGCGCACGGAATAATAACGCGTTGGGAGGTCATCGCGTTGGGAGGTCATATTGTGAAAGGGAGGAGTGTGCGATGAGAAAACCGGGCTGCCCATACAGGTTGCTGGCTTTGGGCTCGCGCGAGCACAGGGGTCCTTTGTTCCACCCAACGCTGCCGTGATTGCATCGGGATATATGGTCCAGCCCAATCTCGTTGGGTTCGTCACCGGACCGACGGGTCTTGTCTACGACCCGTCCGCCGACACTCTCTACGTGGCTTCGACCCTCGATAATGCCGTTTTCGCGGTCAAGCAGGCCGGCTCGCGCACCATTTCGGCGGGTCAGGGCGTGATGATCTTTGCCGACGACAAAGTATTGCGCGGACCGCTCGGCATGGCGCAAGCATTGAACGGGGACTTGATTGTCGCCAACAGCGACTTGGTCAACGGCGACCTCGCCCACCCCAGCGAATACGTCGAATTCACCAAGACCGGCGTCTTCGTCAGCCAGTTCAATGTCGATGTCAACCAGGGCGGCGCCTTCGGGCTCGCCGTCGGCACCGGGCCGAACAACGCTCCGCGTCTTGCCGCCGTGAACGACAACGTCTCCGATCTGATCATCTTTACGGGCTCCGCGCCGGCCATAAACAGCACTTCCGAGTGACCCGGGCGCCGGTCCCCCGCCATAAGAGTTGGCGGGGAACCGGCGGACGCGGCGCGATTTTCCGAGCAAGGTATCGCATGATAAAACAAAAGTATTGTTTTCTTAGAGTTAAAACATAGTCCATACATACAGGAACAGGGTATTGTTGTCGTGCGCGCTGCGGCCGTTGCCGTCGACATTGGTCGTGGCGCCGTCAAATTTGTTCCAGCGCATATATTGCAGACCGATACGCAAATTCAGCCACGGCCAGTATGACGGCCCGCCGTGGCTGAACGGCAGGTAGGCAATCTCGCCGATCCAACCGCCGCTGTTCGGGCTGCCGGTCGTCGTGCCGTAGAGCCCCGCATCACTGGTGCCGCCGACCTGCAGCCGCCCGGCAGTCAGGCTCCATGTCTTATCGTAGATATACGAGGCCGAAACATTCAAGGATCGCAACGTGTCGTCGGAATTGTCGGCGAGGCCGAGCCGCCGGCTGGCGCTTGTGTCATGGTATTCGTGGATCCAGGCTGCGCGCAGCGTGACGGTGTGCGGGTCGCCGAGATATTGGTATTGGGTGTCGGCGCCGATGTCGGTGAAGAAATCGGTGCCCGCACCCGAAATCCCCATCGGCACCACTTGGGAAGCGAGCCCGAAGGTGCCGATCTCCCAGGAATGGGCGCCGAAGTTCGGCTCGGCCGCAATTCGCCAATAAGGCGCCACGCCGCTGATCGGACTCTCGCCGGTCGGATCGACGCCGAGGGTGAGTTGCGTTCTGTTCGACAAGGGCCGGTAGCCGCCGAATTCGAAATAAAATTTGTCGTCGAGAAAACCATAGGCGCTGAGCCCGGCGACTTGCTGAGCGTAAACTTGCTCGATGAAGGTCGAAGCCACCGGTGAGGGCGCCAAGGCCGAGCTTACGAACGGAAAGCTCCAGGCTGGAATCGTGTTCCAGACATCCTGTACGGTCGGGTTATTGTTGAGATCGATACCCCACAGCAGCGTGTGGCTGCCTATGTCGACCGATCGCGCGTAGCGAATGTCGGTGTTGTCCCAGCCGAAATTGCGGCCGACGCCGTCATAGGTCCCCTGGATGAACGCGCCCAAATTCTCGGTGATTTTTCCGCCGGTAAACAGGCTCATCTGCTGCATGACAAAGTTGTTGTTTACGCCGAAGCCCGGTGCGGCGCCGCCGGGCTGCGCGGCCTGGGTATTCGTGAAGGTCGGCTGCAGCATGACGGCGAAGGGCGGACCCTTCCAATCGCCACCGCCCAAAGTGTAGCCGCCGAGTTTGAACCGTCGCCCGAACGGGGTCAGTTCGAGAAAGGCGGTGTGGCAGGTCGCGCAGGGCTGACCGGTCTGGCGCGCGTAAAGCGGGAGCGAGGCGGCAGACCGCGGCAACAAACCTACCCCGAGAACCGCGGCGAGCGTCGCAATGCCGACGAGTGCGGTCACCGGGAGCTTTCGCCAGCGGCTGACTACACCCGGTGCAATCCGCCAACCCTTTAGGATCATGCTGATGCTTCCCCCTTCGCGGCAGCAGTGCATGCCTCGTCGGCTGTTGCTCTCCCCGGTTCGCTGATCGCAGTAACGCTACGGTCCGAGCTTATTGCGAGCCAATCGGAGCGGCAGTCGCATCGGAGGCGCTGCATCGCCGATTGCAACGGCGCGGCATTGCCGGTTCAGCCTGCCGAGGGCATTGTTGCAGACTATTTGGCTGCCTGTTGTTTCGGCATGAAGATCCGGCAGGACCCTTGCGGACTAATGGTGCCGTCGACCATCTTGCAGGCGTTCGGCGGTTGGAACTGCACACACTTGTCGCAGCGCTTGTCGCCTTGCGGATGGTCCTGATAAGCGACCGCGTTCTGCGAGATTTTGATGACGCCGGCGGCCGGTTTCGGCCTCATGCCAATGACCGTTGCGGCGCCGACGGCGGCCACTGCACTCCGCATCAGCAAACGCCGGGAAAGGGGTACCCGCTGACCGAAAACCGCGTCGTACATGGGTTCCTCTGAATGATGACACGCGAATGATGACGCGAAATTTAATCAAAGCTCCTTGCGCCGCTCCGCATTGGGTTCGGAGTGCGGCGCGAGCCGATATTCCGTCCAGTAGGACCGGCTGACGGCGATATTATTCCGGGGCGGGTCGCGATCGGCCGGTCACGAAATAGTGACGATGGAACCATTCCGGAGGTCGCCCGGCTCTAACGGCGCGGGAAACGGTTGACGCGGCCTTGCCCCGGCGCGACCGGTCGGCAGGTGGTCGAGCGAAGGCTCACGAAAATGTGATTACATAGTTAACGCCATTGACTTCGGGTCGGTTTTCCGGACGAGAGGCCCAATGAAAAATGACACAAAAGTCATTCGACCGGGGTGCAATAGTGGAGAGACAATCTTTTTGATCCGCCCTCGGCCACGCGGCGGATTCGCACAGGGAGTGTCCGATGGTGCGTAGGCTCCTGATCATCGCCGCTTTCGCCTTGGCGGCATTTGCCGCTTCGGCCGATCTCGGCCCGGCGCAGGCAAATTGGCGTGGCGGCGGCTGGCACGGCGGCGGCTGGCATGGCGGCGGCTGGGGTTGGCACAGTGGCTGGGGCTGGCGCGGGGGTTGCTGCGGCTGGCGCGCTGGTTGGGGTCCCGGGTGGGGCTGGCGCGGCGGTTGGCGGGGCCCGGGCTGGGCCTGGGGTCCAGGTTGGGGTTGGCGCGGAGGCTGGGTTTGGGTTCCGGGCTGGGGTTGGACTTGGCGATAGGACGGCTTTCGATCAGGCAAGTACGCTCGTTTATGGCCAATGATGGTTCGGATGGCGATCGTTTGGCGCGCCGGCGGCGGCGGACGAACCAGCTCAGCCGGTTGCCCGAGGGTCAAATCGGACTTGGCGATGAAAAGCGCAGTTCTATTTTCAGGCCCGGAAAGTTGTCGGCCATTTCGAGTTGCGCCCCGTGGAGTTTGGCAACCGCTGCGACGAGGCTGAGCCCAAGGCCGTTGCCGGGACTGTTGCGACTGCGTTCGAGCCGGTAGAACCGCCTGAGAATATGCGTGCGTTCCTCGGTCGGGACGCCCGGTCCCCGATCGGCGACCGAAAGGACGGGCCCCCGAGCGCTCCGTGAAGCGGCGACCGTGATGTCGCCGTCGCTGCCGCCGTGCTTGATCGCGTTATCGATCAGGTTTGACAGGGCGTCGAACAGCAGGTCCCTGTCGCCGACCACGCGTATCGCGTCATCGGCCGAGAGCCGGAGTGTCACGGCGCTGTCCTCCGCGGCAGCATCGAACAGCTCCACCACCTCCCGGGCCAATGCAGACAGGTCGACCTCCCGGAACCCGGCCGTCCGATCCTGCACTTCGATCTGGGAGATCCGCAGCAGCGACGAAAATGTTCTCAGGATCTCGTCGAGGTCGACAATCGTATCGCTGATCAGCAGGCGGGAACCGTTGGAATCGAACTGCTGGCGGTACGCTCGTTCCAAACGTCCCCGCATTCGGGTCAGCGGCGTCCGCAGGTCATGCGCCACGTTGTCGGAGACCTGCCGGTTCGAACTCCACCAGCTCCTCGATGCGATCGAGCATCGAGTTCAGGTTTGTCGCGAGTTCGTCCCACTCGTCTCTGGTTCCGCGCAGGGGTATGCGCTTGCCGACCCGGTTCGGATGATCTCTCGAGTGGTGGCGTTGATCGCCTCGATCCGCCCCACCGAGCGCCGTGCGGTGGATATCCCGGCGGCCGCCGCGAACGCCGGACGACCCGACGGCCCAAGCAATGCCGGTCGCGATCGTCCCAATAAAGCCTTGAGATCGTCGATCTTTCGCGCTACGAGGAGATGGTAGCCTTCCGGCAAGAGTTCGAATGTTGCACGCAACGGCGGCGATGGGCTGCTGCCGATCGCTGTCCCCACGGAAAAGGTGGTCCAGCCGTGATCGGCGGTCAGCGCGGCTGGCCAGGTT
>CAVPBN010000022.1:0-39881 GCA_963701815.1 uncultured Alphaproteobacteria bacterium | reverse complement strand
GCGCCAGAGCCAGCAAGGCTTCGCGGCACAGCGTCTCGGCCGGCAGCCCGGTCGTCTTCATCTGCACTTCGGCCTGCGCGATGCGGTTGAGCGCGGCGCGCAGGCCAAACTCGGGCCAGCGCGCGAGCTGGCGTTTGACGCTGTCCTGATGCTTGAAGAAAATCGGCGGGCGGGCGGTGCGCACCGCCTCGTCGATCGCCGACCCGGCGCCGACCCGGGCCGCCAACGCGTGCAGCCGATGCAGATGGCGCAGCAATGCCCGGGTCACGGCGACCGGCGACTCGCCCTCCTGAAACACCCGGTCGAGGACCCGTTCGAGCCGCGCCATATCGCCTTCGGCCGCAGCCATCACCGCGTCGTCGAGCGCCAGTGCGGCGCTGTCGCCGACCGAGAGCCGCGCCGCGTCGAGATCGACCCGGCCGCCGTCGCCGGCATAGAGCGCGAGCTTTTCGAGTTCGGAACGGGTCAACAGCCGATCGCCGCCGAGATGCTCGACCAGATATTGCAGCGCGTCGGCGCTCGCCGCGACCCGGTGCGCATTCAAGATCTCGCGAATGACGGCGGCGCGGTCGCGCGGCGTGTCCGGATAGCAACCGATCGCCGCGGCGCGCGGCGCATCCTCGAAGGCGCGGCGCAACGCCGAACGCGCCGGCAACTCTGCGGCTTCGGCAACGATCAGCGCATCGCCCGCCGCGCCGTCGAGGAGGCCCGCGAACAGCCGTGCGAGCCCGTCCCCGGCGTCGCGCACGCGCACGACCCGACGGCCGCCGGCCAGGCTCAGCTGCGCCGTCTCGTCGGCAAGTCGCGCCGGATCGGCGGCGAGCGCCGAACCGTCCAGCTCGGCCACTCGAAACGGGTCGTCAAGCGCGGGACAGACCGAACGCGCCACTTGATCAGCGCGCTCGCGGACCAGCCCCGAATCCGGCCCGTAGAGCAGTACGGCCCGAATATCGCGGTCGGGCCGCTGCAGAAACGCGGCGATTCGCGCCGGGTTCAGCTTCATGCCGCTTTTCTTAGCCGGGTTTCGCCGACCGCGCCGCCACCCGCTGCTCCATGAACAGGCTCAGCCGCCGAACGATCTCCTGGTCGAGTTCGACGACGCTGCGCACCCCGGCATCGTCCTCGCCGACCACGGTCGAATACTGGTTCGGATTGAGCGCGAATGAATTCTGCGAATGGACCGTGTTGGTCAACAACGTACCGCCGCTCTTCAGATCGACCAGATGGTAGGTGGCGCTGACATCGAGCCGGCCGAGCACCGCGGTGCCTTGCGACTGCAAGCCGAGATTGGACAGGGCGACCGCCAGCCTGGTCTCCAGCCGATAGCGCTCCTTGGTCGGCTCGCCGGTCGGGTTGAGCGAGTTGCGCAGCGCCATCTCGAGGCGCTGGCCGATACGGTCGCTTATCGGGTCGACATGGATGGCGCGCAATTCGCCGCTCGCCGGACCGCTCTGGGGATCGGCGTAAAGCGGCGTCCAGCCGCACCCTGCCAGCACCAGCAGCGCCGTCGCAGCGAAAGCGCGGGCAAGGGGCGGCGCGAGGCCGGGCGAAGCCGGCGCGCCCGTCATCTCAGGCAACGATGCTGACGATCCGGTTCGGCACGACAATGACCTTGCGCGGTGCGTGTCCGTCGAGCCAGCGCGCCACCTGCGGCAGCGCCAGCGCGGCGCTCTCGACGGCATCTCGCGCCGTGTCGTGCGGCAATTCGAGCGTCGCCCGCAATTTGCCGTTGATCTGGACGGCGATCGTCACCTGCTCGTCGCGGACGAGGTCCGGATCGGCTTCCGGCCAGGGCTGGGCAATCAGCAGGCCGGAGCCGCCCAGCTCCAGCCACATTTCCTCGGCCAGATGGGGCATCATCGGCCCGACCAGCCGCGTCAAGGTTTCGAGCCCCTCGCGCAGCACTGCCGCAGCACCGGGTTCGCTCGCCAGCAAGGCCGCCGGCAATTCCTCGAGCGTGTTGGTCAATTCGCGGATCCGCGCCACGGCGCGATTGAAGCGGAACTTGTCGAGATCGTCGGTGACCTGCGCGATCGTCTGGTGGGTCGCCCGGCGCACCGCGGCGAGGACCGGCGGCAATGGCGCCGGGATCGCGCCGCCGGAAGGCGGCAGCGGCACCGGCGGCTCGCTGACCATCCGCCACAACCGATTGACGTAGCGCCAGATGCCCTCGATCCCGGTCTCGGTCCATTCGAGATCGCGCTCGGGCGGGCTGTCCGACAACAGATAAAGGCGCGCCGTGTCGGCGCCGTAGGTGTCGACGATCGCATCGAGGCCGACGACGTTCTTTTTCGACTTGCTCATCTTCTCGTGCCGCCCCGGCACGACCGGCCGGCCGACGCCGTCGACGAGCCTGCCGGTGTCGTCGCTCGCCACCTCTTCCGGAAACAGCCAGTCGCCGGTTTCGCTCTGGTAGGTCTGGTGGCAGACCATGCCCTGGGTGAAGAGCCCGGCGAACGGCTCGTCGAGATCGCGGTCGAAATAGCCGCACCGCCGCAATGCCCGAGCGAAGAACCGGGAATACAGCAAGTGCAGGACGGCGTGTTCGACGCCGCCGATGTACTGGTCGACCGGCATCCAGTAATCGACTGCGCCGCGGTCGAAGGCGCCCGGCGCGCGCGCCGAGCAGAACCGCAGGAAATACCACGAAGAATCGAAAAACGTGTCGAGGGTGTCGGTCTCGCGCCGGGCCGGGCCGCGGCAATTCGGGCACGCGACATGTTGCCAGGTCGGGTGGTGCGCCAGCGGGTTGCCGGGTACGGCAAAGCTGACATCCTCGGGCAAGGTCACCGGCAGATCCCGCTCCGGCACCGGAACGATGCCGCAGGCCCGGCAATGGATCACCGGGATCGGGCAGCCCCAATAGCGCTGGCGGGATACCCCCCAGTCGCGCAGGCGCCAGGCGACGGTGCGCGCGCCGCGGCCGAGCGCTTCGAGCCTCTCTGCGGCGGCGCGCTTGGCCTCGGCCACCGCCAATCCATCGAGGAATTCGGAGTTGAACACCACGCCGTCCTCGACATAGGCCTCCTCTCCGATCGCGAAACATGCCGGGTCCGTCCTCGGCGGCAAGACCACCGGGAGCACCGGCAAGGCGTATTTGCGGGCGAATTCGAGATCGCGCTGGTCATGCGCCGGACACCCGAAGATCGCGCCTGTGCCGTATTCCATCAGCACGAAATTGGCGACATAAACCGGGACCCGCCGATCGGTATCGAACGGGTGGACCGCCTGGAGGGCGGTGCGGTAGCCGCGCTTCTCGGCCGCTTCTATCACCGCTTCGCTGGTGCCGAGGCGGTTGCATTCGGCGATGAACCCGGCGAGCCCCGGATCGCGCTCAGCGAGACGCTGCGCCAGCGGATGGTTCGGCGAGAGCGCCACGAACGATGCGCCGTAAAGCGTGTCCGGCCGAGTTGTGAACACCTCGATCCGTTCGTCCAGATCGGCAAGGCCGAAGAACACGCGAGCGCCTTCCGAGCGGCCGATCCATTTCTCCTGCATCAGCCGCACTCGCTCGGGCCAGCGGTCAAGCCCGTCGAGCGCCGCCAACAACTCCTCGGCAAATGCGGTTATGCGCAAAGACCATTGCGACAGGAGGCGTTTTTCGACGAGCGCGCCGGAGCGCCAGCCACGCCCGTCGATCACCTGCTCATTGGCCAGCACGGTGTGCTCGACCGGATCCCAATTGACCCAGGATTCCTTGCGATAGGCGAGGTCGGCCGCCAGAAAGTCGAGAAACATCTTCTGTTCGTGGCGGTAAAAATCCGGATGGCAGGTAGCGATTTCGCGCGACCAGTCATAGGCGAAGCCCATGCGCTGCAATTGGGTGCGCATGGTCGCGATGTTGTGGGCGGTCCAGATTGCCGGATGGGTATTTTCGGCGATCGCCGCATTCTCGGCCGGCAGGCCAAAGGCGTCCCAGCCCATCGGATGCAGTACATTGAACCCCTGCGCCCGCCGATAACGGGCAACCAGATCGCCCATCGTATAATTGCGGACATGGCCGACGTGCAATTTGCCGGACGGGTAGGGAAACATTTCGAGCACGTAATATTTCTGCCGCGACGGATCTTCGGAGACCTCAAACAGCTTCCGTTCGCGCCATTCCTCTTGCCATTTTGCTTCAGTCTCGCGGAAGTTGTAGCGCGACATGATTTATTTTGATCTCTCAAAGACGGTAACGGCCCAGGGACCGCCTGCCGCCGGATTTTGTCGGCGCAGCGGCGGCGGCGGTCAGCTCGAAGTCGCCGCCGCGACCCAGGCCCGCTTGAGCTGGCGCGCGCGGTAGAGGATCTTGGTTTCGAGTTCGTCCGCGACCTTGCTTGCGACCGTGCTGTCGACCCACTCACCCGCCGCCGAGCGCTCCTGACGGTCGACCGTCACGGTCAGCGCGGACGAACTCAGATACCGCGAAAGGATAAAGACGGTGATCCTGAACCGCTCGCCCGGCTTGCTGTTCGGCGTGTACCAATCGCTGACCAGCGACCCGCCCAGCGGGTCTTCCGAGGCGAATTTGACGAAACCGAGCGTATCCAAGGCAGCCTGCCACAGAATCGGACTGACCGTGCTGCCGGTTTGCGGCCCGGGTTCGCGATAGGAAGGCTTTTTCGCCAGACCGAGCACGGTCCAGATCGTCGCCTCGGTATCCATCTCGCCGGAGTTCTTTGCTGCAATCTGTTGCCCGTTGGCGCCCGCCGACGCGGCAGCGGGCCGGTCTGCCGCTGTCGCCGTGGGCGGAGGGTTCGGCGCGCTGGTTGCGCAGGCGGCGACGATCAACGAAAGACTTGCAGCAAACGCCGCCGACAGGCGGTAATAAGCGACGGGCATCGCACTTTCCTCGGCAAAAACCGGCTTTCCCGCAGCCGCAGCCAGGAAAGCCTTGTGCCAGGAACGGAGCGCATATGGAAGGGGTTATCGCTGTCAATCTGGCTGCGGTCGGCGACCGGATCGCCGCTGCCGCGCGCGCCGCCGGGCGCCCGGCCCGCGACGTAGCACTCGTCGCCGTCAGCAAGACCCATCCGGCGGAGAGCGTGCGGGCGGCGCTGATCGCCGGCCATCGCATTTTTGGCGAGAATCGGGTGCAGGAAGGTCAAGCGAAATTCCCGGCGCTGCGTGCGGCGTTTCCGGATCTGGTTCTGCACCTGATCGGCCCGCTTCAGACCAACAAGGTCAGGGAGGCGGTCGCCCTTTTCGACGTGATCGAAAGCGTCGACCGGCCCCGGCTCGCCGAGGCGCTGGCTCGCGAGATGGAGCGGACCGGGCGGCGCCTGCCTTGCCTGATCGAGGTCAATACCGGCGAGGAGGCGCAAAAGACCGGGATCTTCCCGGCCGAAGCCGACGCCTTTGTCGGCGAATGCCGAGACCGTCTCGGCTTGCCGATCATCGGCCTGATGTGCGTCCCGCCGCTTGACGAGGAGCCGTCGCCGCATTTCGCGCTGTTGCGCGAAATCGCTCGGCGCACCGGTCTCGAATCGCTCAGCATGGGCATGAGCGCCGATTTCGAGACCGCCATCCGCTTTGGCGCCACCCATGTGCGGGTCGGCACGGCGATCTTCGGGCGCCCGCGGCGCCTCGCCCGCTAGCGCGCCAGGATCCTGACCGACGCACCCGGCTCGGCGGCCCGCAGCACGCGCAACAGATCGCCCAGCGCGAGCGCCACGCAGCCTGCCGTCGGCGCGAAATCGGGCCGCGCCACGTGCAGAAAGATTGCGCTGCCCCGCCCCGGCACGACCGGATCGTCATTATAACCGAGCGGGACGACGACATCGTAGACGTGGTCGACCAGCCACAATTGCTCGCAATGAGCGCGATAGGGCAAGCGCACCATGCGGTTATAGGCGGGATCGGCGGGCGCGTCGCACCAGCCGTCTTCGGGCGCCAGTTCTCGCGTCGGCAGCGGCGTCACGATCTCGCCGAGCCGGTCGGCGCGGAACAGCGCCTCGCGCATCGGCCATATTCCTGCCGGCGTGCCGCCATCGCCCTCTCGCTTGTCCGGCACGATACCGGCGCGGCCCAACGCACACCGCATCCGCCGCGCTCCCCACCGCGCTTCGCCGCTTGCCCGAACCACCAGCTCCAACGCCGGCTCCATTGTGACCACCGCCAGGGGGATCTCCGGCCGGGGGATCTCCGGCCTAGAGGAGATGGCCGCTGCGCGTGGCCTTCGTATGCAGATAGCGTTCGTTATGCCCGTTCGACGGGAAGACATGCGGCACGCGTTCGGCGACCCGGATGCCGTAGCGCTCGAGCGCGGCAACCTTTTCCGGGTTGTTGGTCAGCAGGCGGACCGTGCCAAAACCCAGCTGGCGCAGCATCTGGGCGGCCGGAAGGTAGACCCGCTCGTCGGCGTCAAAGCCGAGCTGCTCGTTGGCGTCGAGCGTATCGAAGCCGGCATCCTGCAGCTGGTAGGCGCGCAACTTGTTGACGAGCCCGATGCCGCGTCCTTCCTGCGCCAGATACAGCATCAGCCCGCCGCCGGCCCCGGCGATGGCCGCGATCGCCCCGCGAAGCTGATCGCCGCAATCGCACCGCAGGCTCGCCAGCAGGTCCCCGGTGAAGCATTCCGAATGCAGCCGCACCAGCACGGGGGCGGCCGGATCGGGCGTGCCGATCACGATAGCCAGGTGCTCGCCGCCGCCGTCGCGAGGCCGAAACGCGATCAACCGGGCGTTTTCCGCGTCGGCCAACGGCACCCGCGCCTCAACCACGCGATCGAGCCCGGCAACGGCGGCATCGCGCTTGAATACCGCCGCAGCATCGACCACGCAGATATCGGGACGGCGCGCCCACAGCGCCGATTCGGCCGGGCCGAGGCGCAGCACCAGGGCAGCCGGCAGCAATGAAGCAAGCTTGGCCAGCGCGACGGCAGCGACGGCGCCGCCTCGGGCGGCGACCGGTGCGGTCCCAAACCCCGGCGGCTCGGCGCCCAGCGAGGCGCCGGGGTCGGCGAGATTGCGAATTACCGCTGCGGGCAGGTCGGAGGAGACCGAGATCGTCATCGCGCCCGATAACTCGTCGCGCGACGCAAGACCGAGCGCCACCGCGCGCCGGCGGGTCAGCACCACCCGCGCCGGAGCGGCGGAGATCTGCCGAACGCGCCGCAGGTTTTCTTCGGTCACCAGCTCGGCGGCAACGGCGAGGACGCTGATCTGGTCGTCGCGGATCAGCACCGGCTCGCCCCGCCGCAGCGCGGTGATCGCCTGGCCGAGAGCGCGGCCGGTGTCCGGCGGGGCTGCCGGGGAGCCGTCATCCGCCGCCGGAATGGTCCTCGATTCGCGCAACTTCTTGCCTTTTTCTTATGACCCCGCATCATATGGTACGCTCGCCGCGAAGCCCGCAATTTCTTTCGGCATGGCAGGATGACGATACCGACGGCAAATCTCGCGGCTGGCGGCCGCCCGCTGTTCGCCGGCGGCATGTCATCCGGCGGCGGTTTGCGCCGGCTGCGCCGCTCTATCATTCGTGCCCTCATAGAGGGATGAAGCGCTCTCTTTCGGCGAACAATCAGGGGCGTGGAACGACCAGGGCCCCGCCGTTCGGGATCGGGGCGTGGCGTCAGCGGAGCGGCATATGTCCTTCGAACCGGCGAATAGGATCATGAGGGCTGGTCGCCGAATATTGATCGTCGACGATGACAACGCGCTGCGCAAGTCGTTGGTCGAACAGCTCGAATTGAACGAAGAGTTCGTCACCGTCGAGTGCGCCACCGCCGCCGCCGCCGTGACGGCGGTAGAGCGCCAGCGCTTTGATGCCATCCTGCTCGATGTGGGGTTGCCCGACATGGACGGGCGCGAGCTGTGCCGGCGCTTGCGCGGCGCCGGGGTGCAAGCGCCGATCGTGATGCTTACCGGGGCCGACAGCGACGCCGACACCATTCTCGGTCTCGATTCGGGGGCCGACGATTACGTGACCAAGCCATTTCGGCTCAGCGTCCTGCTGGCGCGGTTGCGCGCTCATCTGCGCCACAGCGAGCAAACCGACGACGCCGAATTTACGATCGGGCCTTACACCTTTCGCCCGAGCGCGAAGCTGCTGACCGATGCGGGCGGCCGGAAAAAGGTACGGTTGACCGAAAAGGAAACCGCGATCCTCAAATACCTTTATCGAGCCGGCGACCAGATGATCCGGCGCGATACCTTGCTCGGCGAAGTGTGGGGCTATAATGCGGGGGTGACGACGCACACCCTCGAGACCCACGTGTACCGCCTGCGCCAAAAGATCGAACGCGATCCGGCGCGCGCCGAGATCCTGGTCACCGAGACCGGCGGGTATCGGCTGATCCCCTGAGCCGGGGCGGGGCCAGGATTCGCGGTGTGGGCTGGCGATTGGGGAGAACTCCGGGCTGGCTGACGACCTGCCGGGATACGCCGGAAAAGCGGTGAATGCCTGACGTGAGCATGACCGACCGGATGCTGATCGTCAGTGGGGCGGATTGCGGGTATTTTCCGCTGTTGCGCGACACGGTGCTGTCGATCCGGGCGCAGCGCCCGGAGGCGTCGATCGGCATCCTCGATGTCGGGCTCGAACCCGAACAGCGGCAATGGCTGGCGGCCCGTGTCGCCCATCTGGTACGCCCCGGCTGGGACATCGACTTCCCGCAGCGCGACCATACCCCCGAGGGCCGCCAGGCGCAGTTCGCACGACCCTTTCTACCGCGCCATTTCCCCGGCTACGAAACCTATCTGTGGATCGATGCCGATGCATGGCTCCAGGATTGGCGGGCGATCGAGCTGTACGCCGCCGCCGCCGGTCGCGATAAGCTCGCAATCACGCCGGAGATCGACCGCTCGTATAAACGGCACTACAAGCGGCCGAAACTGTTCGGCATAACCCTGGCGTGGAAGAATTATCGCGAGGCGTTCGGCTGGCGGGCGGCGGACCGGCTGGGGCGCAATCCGATGGTCAATTGCGGGGTGTTCGCCCTACACCGCGACGCGCCGCATTGGCAGGCCTGGGCGCGGATCCTCGCCCAAGTGGCGCAGCGGACCCGCTTTTTCTATGTCGAGCAGACGGCCCTCAACTACGTCATCTTTGCCGAGCATCTGGCGGTCAATTTTCTGCCGGCCTATTGCAACTGGATGCCGGGCGACGCAGCACCGGCCTTCGATGCCGGGCGCCGCCTCTTTGTCGAGCCCTATGCGCCGCACGAGGTCATCGGAATCATGCACCTGGCCGGCCCGGATCAGAAGACGCGCGTCTTTCGTTTGAACCGCCTCGATGGCGGCGAAGTCGAAACCTCGCTGCGCTACGGCGAAAGCCGCGCGCTGTGCGGTCCCGCTATCTCCGCCGGTCCAACCGCGGCGGCAACCAGGCAGCGCTGAAGAGGCGGCAGCGACAGCGGCGCCGGGGAATCGCAGCGTGCCGGGGCGCACCTCAAAAGCCGATGCTCAGCGTCGCGACCGCCCGGCCGAAAGAGGCCTGCGGCTCCGACGGGCGTTCGCCGAGGCGGCGCTCCTTGTCACGCACGCACGCCCGCGTCGTGTCGAAGACGACCTGCCAGGTCGGCGACTTCGGCAAGGCGGCGAGCAGGCATTCGTCGAAATAGTTGTACACCCGCTGCACCTGGCAGCCGAAGGAAGGCCGGTCGGCGCGCGCAGCCGTCAGAATGATGCGATTTGGTCGGGTCATCACGCCGTCGGCAAAGCCGCCGGTGTAACAGCCGGAGACGATGACGACCGTCGGAACGGCGGCGCAACCGCGCGACAATGCCCGGGCCAGCCGGTCCGGGCTCAACGCCTGCTGCGAACGGGCAAGCCACAAGCCGGCGCCGCGCTCGCCGTGCGAGGTCAGAAACACCAGGCACCGATCGCCCGGTTGCGGCGACAGATCGGCTATCCGCTGCAGCAGCACCCGGGCGGAGGCCGGCTCGACCGGACCGCGCAGTTGCTCCTGACTGGCGCTCAACCTATGGATATGGCCGGCCGGCACCCCGGCGGCGGCCAGGCGTCCGGCGAGTGCCCGTGTGGCGTTATCGAAGACGGTTTCGGCATCGTCGCCGGCAGCGAGCACCACCTGCCAATGCGCGACGGGAACCGCCGTCCGCGAGGCTGCGAGGCCCGGTATAAACAGCATGCACAACGCCGCTGCAGCCGCCGCCAAGCGGCTGCGGGACAATAACCGCACCAATCGACCCTCCGAGCCCCGATCGCCTTTCATGTTATGGTAGCGCGATCGAGGAGGTAACATCATGTCGACGGGACTTGTCGAAAAAAGCTGCACCCCGTGCCGCGGCGGAATTCCGCCGCTGAGCCCGGAGGAAGCGGCGGGGCTCCTGACGCAAGCCCCCGATTGGGTGCTGGTCGACGGCGCGACGCGGATCGAGCGGACCTATCGCTTCAGGAATTTTGGCGAAGCGTTCGGCTTTGTCGAACGCGCGGCGGCTTTGGCCGAGGCCGAGCGGCACCATCCCGACATCAGCTTTGGCTGGGGTTACGTGACGGTGGCGCTGCGAACCAAGAAGATCAAAGGATTGCACGAAAACGATTTCATCATGGCGACAAAGCTCGACCGCATCGCCGCCGGAATGCCGACAGCGACGGCAGCGGCATAAACGCCGCGGGGCAGCAGGTGCCGCCGGCACATCCGCAAAGCAAGGGAGGAAGGCCGTGCCTACCTACATCATGCTCGCCAATTGGACCGATCAGGGCGCCCAGAAGGTCAAGGACTCGCCGCGCCGTTTCAACACCGCGAAAAAGGCGCTGGCCGACATGGGCGGCGAATTCAAGAGCCTGTACATGACGATGGGCAGATATGACCTGATCGCGGTCTATGAAGCGCCCGACGACGCCGTGGCTGCCCGGTTCACACTCGTGCTCGGCATGCTCGGGACCGTGCGGACCGAGACGTTGAAGGCATTTCCCGAGGCGGCCTACCGGCAGATCATCGCCTCGCTCGGCTGAATCAAGTTCCGAAGCGATTTCCGTCGCGAACATGTCGGATCAGTCGAGCGCGAGGGTGGCGCCCCGGGCCGCGCGCGGCCGACGCAGCAGCAACAGGAGCGGCACCGCGCTGATGATGAGGATCGTCATCAGCTTAAAATCGTCGATATAGGCGACCATCGCCGCCTGCCGCGTCGCTTCGGCATTGAGCGCCGCGATCCCGGTGGGAGTTGTCAAGCTGTAGGGCATCTGCAGCATCGGGGCGCGAGCGAGCGGGTTGTCGGGGCGCAGTTGCTCGACCAGCCGCGAATGGACGATCTGGGTGTTCTGGGCCAACAGCGCCTCGACGATCGAGATGCCGACACTGCCGCCGAGATTGCGCATCAGACTGAAAATCGCCGTCCCCTGGGTCAACAGCGGCCGCGGCAGGGTCGAAAAGGTTATCGTGCTCAACGGGGTGAAGACAAAGCCGAGGCCGAAGCCCTGCAGCACGCCGGTCGTGACGATCGGCCCCATTCCCATCTGCAGCGCAAACCCGGTCATCTGCCACATCGACGCAGCGGTCGCGACGAGCCCGATCAACATCAGCAACCGACTATCGATCCGCGCCCCGAGGCGGGCGACCAAGATCATTGCGATCATCGTGCCGACGCCGCGCGGCGCGGTCACCAGCCCGGTCGTGAATACCGGGTAGCTCAGCAGATCCTGCATCATCGTCGGCAGCAGGGTCATCGTCCCGTAGAGCGGAATGCCGATCAGGAACATCATCAATGTGCCGACGACGCAATTGGCGTCTTTGAGCAGATCGCGGTTCAGAAACGATCGGTCGGTGGCGGTCGCGGTGTGGACGATGAACAGGTACAGCGCCAATCCGGCGATCGTCGCCTCGATCCAGATCTCGGTCGAGCCGAACCAATCCTTGAGTTCGCCGCGGTCGAGCGCCATCTGCAGCGCCCCGATCGCCAGGCTCAAACTGGCGAAACCGAGCCAGTCGAACCTCTCGCGGCGCCCGTGCCGCGTCTCGTGGATGAAGATCAGGATACCCAGCGCCGCGAGAATCCCGGCCGGGAGGTTGATGTAAAATACCCAACGCCAGTTGTATTCGTCGGTCAGCCAGCCGCCGAGCATCGGCCCGATGATCGGGCCCAGTATGACGCCCATGCCCCAGATCGCCATCGCCCGGGCGTGCCGCTCGGGTGGATTGATCTGCAGCAGGACCGCTTGCGACAGCGGCACCAGCGCCGCGCCGCTGACGCCTTGAAGCAGGCGGAAGATCACCAACTGGGTCAGGCTGTTGGCGGCGCCGCACAGGGCCGAGGCCGCGGTAAAGCCGATCACGGAGATCAGAAACACGTATTTGATGCCAAAGCGACCGGCGAGCCAGCCGGTCAGCGGCGTCATGATCGCCGCCGCGACGATGTAGGAGGTCACCACCCAGGCGATCTGGTCCTGTGACGCAGACAACGTGCCCTGCATGTGCGGCAGCGCCACGTTGGCGATCGTCGTGTCGACCCCCTGCATGAAGGTCGCCATCATGATCGAGGCGGTGATCCAGCCCCGATTGGCGACCGGGGCGGGAGGGTTCGACTTCACCGCGATGCGGCTTGCGCCGGCCCCCCGGCAAGCCATGCCAAGAACCGGTCAATTCGAGCGAGCAATGGTCGGCGATATCCGGTATCGACCTCGACGGTGACGCTCAAGCCGGCGTGCAGCGGGGCGTCGTTGTCAGACTTTTCAAAGCGCAGGCGCACCGGCAGCCGCTGCACCACCTTTACCCAGTTGCCGGTCGCGTTCTCGGGCGGCAGCAGGGCAAAGGTCAGGCCGGTGCCCGGGCTCAGGCTCTGCACCGTGGCTGAGAGTGGCGTATCCGGGTACGTATCTACCTCGACCGTCGCCGGCTGGCCCGGGCGCATATGCGTCAGCTCGGTCTCCTTGAAATTGGCTTCGACCCAGAGCCGGTCGGTCGCCATCAGCGAGAACAGCGGCGTGGCGGCATTGACGTAATCTCCGGGCTGGAGTTGCTCGACCTTGGTAACGACACCGGCCTCGGGCGCGTGCACCGCGGTATAGGAAAGGTTCAGCGCGGCCCGATCGAGCGCCGCCTGGGCATGCTGAACCATCGGATGCTGGTTGATCGGCAGATCGGGATCGCCGCCAAGGCTGGCGAGCGTATTGGCAACGTCCTGCTGCTTGGCCGTCAACTGTTCGCGGCCGGTCGCATAGGCTTGGCTGACCTGATCGTATTGCTGCCGCGACGCGGTGCCGGAGGCGAGCAATTGCTTCTGCCGCTCGAACTCGCGCTGCTGATAGGCGAGGGTCGCCTCGGCCGCGCGGACATCGGCACGCTTCTGGTAAAAGGTCGCCCTCATCGCTTCGATTTGCAGGCGAACCGCGGCGAGCTGCGCCTTTGCCTCGGCAACCGCGATCTGAAACGGACGCTGGTCGAGACGAAACAGCAGCTGCCCGGCCTTGACCCGCTCGTTGTCGCGCACGTCGACATCGGCGACGCGGCCGGAAACGTCGGTGCTGATCGAAACCCGCGCCCCCTGGATGTAGGCATCGTCGGTCGAGACATACCGGCCTCCCGTCAGATACCAGTAGAAGGCGACAAGAAGCACGAGGAGCGGCCCGAGAATCATCAAGGGCAGGCGCAGCCGCTGGCGCCAGGAGCGCCGTCGGCGCAGCAGCGCCGGATGGCTTTCGACGCCGACCCGCATCGTGCCGATCGAAGCGGCTTCGTTCTCGGCTGACGTGGTCATGGCTGGCCTGCCACCGCCAAATCCGTGGTCGCCGGCGACCCGCGCCGGGACGCGATCTTCTTCGGCGCGTCGGGTTTGGTTTCCGGATCGGCGGGCGCCGCCGCCCGATCCGACAGATTGGCCTGAACCCGGCGCAGCAGGTCGCTCAGCTGGCGTCCGTCGCTGTCCGACAGCCCCGTGAAGGCCTGCCCGCGCACTTCGATCGAGAGGTTGAAAATACGCGCGAGGATCGGCCGCGCCTTTTCGGTCAGCACAAGGCGCCGGGCGCGGCGATCGCCCGGGTCGGGGCGGCGCTCGATCCAGCCGTCTTGGGCCATCCGGTCGAGCTGCCTGACCAGGGTCATCGGTTTGACCTCGAGCAGATCGGCCAGACCCGCCTGGTTGATCCCTTCGTAGCGGGCGAGGTATCCGAGCAATCGGCACTGCGTTCGGGTCAGTCCGAGGTCGACGAGCGCGCGCCGATTGAAGCGCCGGCCGAAAAGGCGGGCGACATCGTGCACCAGAAAGCCGAAACTGCGGTCGAGGTTCATGCCGCTGCGTTCCTCCGAAAACAACTACGCAATGGCTATAATAAGCAACGATACCAAAACATCCCATAGCTGTGCGCCCGTTGCAACCGCGCGGCAGGTAAGCCGGAATTCGATAGCTCCGCCGCGTCAGCCGGCGCGTTCCACCCGCAGGGCGCGGGTGTCGACGGGGACCGCAACCCGGCCGGCCGCGCGCGGACGGCGCACCAGCAGCAGCAGCGGGATCGTCGCCAACACGATGCACATCATCAGAGCATAGACATCGATATAGGCGACCATCGCCGATTGCCGTGTGACCTCGGCGTTCAGGGCCGCGACGCCCGACGGGTTGGTCAGGCTGAATGGCGCTGCGAGATACGGCGCCTGGGCTAAGGGATTGTCCGGGCGCAGTTGCTCGACCAGCCGCGAATGGACGATCTGGGTATTCTCGGTCAGGAGCGCCTCGAAAATCGATATCCCGAAACTGCCGCCGAGATTGCGCATCAGGCTCCTGAGCGCCGTACCTTGGGTCATGATGTGCCGCGGCAGGTTCGACAAGGCCATCGTATTCAAGGGAACAAACGTGCAACCGAGCCCGAACCCTTGCAGCACCCCCGACACGATCACCGGCGCGATCCCCATCTGCAGCGAAAACCCGGTCATCTGCCACAGCGAAACCACGGTCAGCAGCAGCCCACCCAGGATCAACAGGCGGTTGTCGACGCGGTTGATTACCCGCCCGACAAGAAACATCGCAACCATAGTGCCGATGCCGCGCGGCGCGGTGACGAGCCCGGTCGTAAACACCGGATAATTCATCAGCGACTGCAGCATCGTCGGCAGCAGCGCCAAGGTGCCGCTGAGAATGCCCCCGATAAAAAACATCAGGATGGTTCCGGCCGCGAAATTCGGGCTCTTCAACAGATCGCGATTGAGAAACGACCGGTCGCCGGCGGTCGCCGTATGAACGATGAACAGGTAGAACGAGACGCCGGAAATCATCGCCTCGGCCCAGATCTCGGTCGAGTTGAACCAGTCCTTGAGTTCGCCGCGGTCAAGCAGCATTTGCAGGGCGCCGATCGCCAGGCTCAAACTGGCGAAACCGAACAAATCGAAGGCCTCGCGGTGAGTGTGCCGGTTGTCGCGGATAAAAATGAAGATGCCGAGAGAGGCGATCACCCCAACCGGCAGGTTGATGTAGAAGATCCAACGCCAGCTGTAGTTCTCGGTCAGCCAACCGCCGAGCATCGGGCCGAAAATCGGGCCGAGCATGACGCCGATGCCCCAGATCGCGATCGCCTGGCCATGCCGCTCCGGCGGGTTGATCTGCAGCAAGGTCGATTGCGACAGCGGCACCAGCGCGGCGCCGCAGATGCCTTGCAGAACCCGGTACGCCACCAGCTGCGAGAGGCTGGTGGCACTGCCGCACAGTGCGGAGGCCATGGTAAAGCCGACGACCGAGACCAAGAAGACGTATTTGATCCCGAAGCGCCCGGCGAGCCAGCCGGTCAGCGGCGTCATGATCGCCACGGCGACAATGTAGGAAGTCAGCACCCAGGCAATCTGGTCCTGGGCTGCCGACAGACTGCCCTGGATATGCGGCAATGCCACATTGGCGATCGTGTTGTCGACGCCCTGCATGATCGTCGCCAGCATGATCGAGACGGTGATCGCCCCGCGATTGGCGACGGGGCTGCGCGCCTCACTCTTCAACGGGGCGCCATGGACAGGCGGTGGGAACCGGCCGATCGGCGATCATAGCTGTGCACAATATATGCTGGATGAACGTCGTTGTCGGCTCTATCGGCGCTTGCGCAGCCGGCCGCCGTCCCCCTAGTCCGTAAAAAGCGCCACGTGGGGGAGTGGCGCTTTCGGGTTTGACACCCATAGAGAGCAGCGTGGGCGGACACACTCCGCACTCCCTGGTCGTGTGACAACGCCAGGATAGCATAAGGGCGGCCGGAGCGCTCCAAACCGCACTAAATCTCTACCCGAGAAGTTTCCCCATTGACATCTGTGCACTATGTGCCGATTTCTCATCCAGGTTGGTATGAGGGAGGGAGAGAGGTTCTGATGCGAACGATCAAGATTTCAGACGCAGTGTGGGCGGCGATTGCCGAGCGCGGGAAATTCGGAGAGACAGAAGATAATGTCCTGAGACGGGTATTTGCGCTTTCACCAGATATTATTCCTCGACACGCTGGCGGACGAATGGGGCGAGGCGGTAAGCGAAATGCCACGAAACGGATGTCCGCAGAGGTAATAAATCAACGGTTAGATATCGAATTTGAGGGTACGCCTCCACGAACATTTGTTCTCCCAGGTAGTCTGTCAGACAAAAATGCTATCAAGCAAGCTAGATCTGAATCTCATAGTTATGCCCGCGCACAAGGTGCAACTCAGGGACAGATTGACGCGATCACAAAGGCGCTAAACGAAGCTGGATATTACACGCAGCGGCGGCGTAGCTCGAATGATGTCCAGATCTGAAAGCAAGAAGGGGTGAAAAACGATGAAAACAAAACAAACGCGGACTGAATCGGAACTGAAACTGATCCTGATGGAGGAAATCAGGGAACATCCTAAATGCAGTCACATAACGAGTGTCGCCATAATGCGCCCAACAGATCGAAATTGGAGCGCAGGATGGGTTTTTAGTGGTCCGAAAGGGACGCCTCCCATTGCCTATGAAATTGCAAGGCGATTACAGGAACAATTTGATCTCGCATAAAATTTGCCCCTTTTTCGCTTAAAGATCGATCGCTTCCTCGTCACAGAGATTTGCGCCATAATTCCGGAATACTGCCCTCTGAGAAATTAGAACGCGGGCTAGGTTGGCAGAGTTCCGCCAGACCGAATTGGCGAACCGTCTACCGGATAATCGGGCGTGCGTAATGGCGCACTGCTCGGGTCTGAGCCGCGCGGTCGTCGGTGTACCGAATTCGCCGTCGAACCCAGAGTATACCGTCTTTGATCAGATCGCTCTTCACTGCCGCGATCTTGTCCTGGACGGTGGCAAACGCGACCACGATCTTGAGCGCGTTCTCGGCCGCGCAGCGATCGAGTAGCACGCTCGGAGCAGGCTCGGCGAGCACCTGCGGATGGGCCTCGACAATGGCGCCCAGCTTTGCGATTGCCGGAGCGAGTTCGGTCCCCTCGGCGATCGGGAAGCGCACATCGCCGGTCTGGGGAGGGACTGGAGGCGCAAGGGCTGGCCCCAAATGCCGCCATTCGGTACGATGATCCGGACCTTGTCGTCGGTCACCAGCTCGGTCCAAAACAGGGTCAGCTCCCTGACCGCGCCGAGGCTGCCGCCGATCTACACCTTGTGGCCGATCCTGAAGGGTCGGAAGATCAGCAGCATGACGCCGGCCGCCAGGTTAGAGAGCGTGCCCTGCAAGGAGACCGATCGCCGGGCCGGCAGCGCCGCGGATAGCCAGAAGGCTCGTCATCTGGACGCCGAATTGCGACAGCACCGCGAGCACGGGTGACCGTCAGCACCAGACAACGGGCGCGGCTGCCGAAAAAACCTTTGAGCATCTCGTCGAAATGAGGCGTGCGGCTGAGCATTCCGACGATCAGCCGGTCGGCCTTGCCCGAGAGCCACAGCCCGATCAGCAGGATCACGAGAGCGCCGAGCATGTTCAGCGCGTTGGTCACGAGCAGCGGCAGCAGCGCGTCGGCGTTGGCCACCAACCCCTTGGTTTTTTCTTCTAGCATTCCAGACTCCCGCTCGAATACAGTCGCACACCGTAAACGCCGCGAGTGGGGTCCGGATCTCAGGCTCGAGTCGAGGTACCCCGCTTTGCCCATTTTCTCCTTGCGCCGCGCAGCCGGCCCCTCCATGACGACAGCCGCAGCACGGCGAGACGGTGGCTGGCAAATCGGGAGATGGGCGATGAGCAGGCGGCAGGACAGCGAAGATCTCGTCCGCGTCGGCCCGGGCACGGTGATGGGCGAGATGATGCGGCAATACTGGGTCCCGGCGGCGATGTCGTCGGAACTCGAACGCGACGGCGCGCCGATGCGGCTGATGCTGCTCGGCGAGCGGCTGATCGCGTTTCGCGACAGCTCGGGCCGGGTCGGGGTCATGGACCACCGCTGCCCGCATCGCTGCGCCTCGCTGTTTCTCGGCCGCAACGAGGAAGACGGCATCCGCTGCGTCTATCATGGCTGGAAATTCGATGTCGCGGGAAACTGCGTCGACATGCCGAACACGCCGGCGAAGCAGGACTACAAGCACAAGGTCAAGGCCAAGGCCTACAAGGTCGCCGAGCGCAACGGCCTCGTCTGGGTCTATATGGGCGAGCGCGCCGAGGCCCCGCCGCTGCCGGGGATCGAGGCCTCGCTGTTGCCCGAGAGCGAATTGCAGATCACCTTCGCGCAGCGCGAATGCAACTGGCTGCAGGCGCTCGAAGGCGACATCGACACCTCGCATTTCGGCTTTCTGCACGCCGGCTCGGTCGATCCGGCAGACTGTGCCGACGGACAATCTGATCCGCTGGACGGTCGCCAACCGCGCGCCCGAATATCATGTCGCCGACACCGATTGGGGCACGATGTACGCCGCCTACCGTCCGGGCGAGGCGGGCCAGACCTATTGGCGCTTCGCGAATTTCCTGTTCCCGTTCTGGACGCAGACGCCGCAAGGCGCGTTCGACCGGGTCAACAGCCGCGCCTGGGTCCCGATGGACGACGCCCACACGATGTTCGTCAGCCTTTCCTGGAAGGGCTTGCCGGCGGAACGCGCCGCGCTGAGCAACACCCGGACGCTGCCCGGCTCCAAGCTGACGATGGATTTCGTGCCGAACACCTCGGACTGGTACGGCCGCTGGCGGCTCGCCGGGGTCGAGGGCAATGACTGGCTGATCGACCGCGAAGCGCAGAAGAACGGCGGGATCTACACCGGCATCGCCGGCATCCAGGCGCAGGATCAGGCGGTCACCGAAAGCATGGGGCCGATCACCGACCATGATTTCGAGCATCTGGGGCCGAGCGACATCGGATGATCGCCCGCACCCGCCGCCGCCTATTGCGCGCCGCCCGCGCCTTAAAGAAGGACGAGCGCCGTGCCGCCCGGCGTCGACGACCCCGAGACTGTCTACACCAACGTCCGCAGCGGCGACTTCCTCGCCGACGCCAAGATCGCCTGGCGCGACGCCTACGATCTGCAGATGCGCACTGCACTGCGCCCGTTGCAGCAGGCGGCCGAATAGGAGCGGCAGGGAGGCCGGCCGCGTCAGCCCTCCTTGAGGAGCCGCGCGGCGTCGACAGCGGCGTAGGTCAGGATGCCGTCGGCCCCGGCGCGCTTGAACGCGATCAGGCTTTCCATGACGGCGCGATCGCCGTCGAGCCAGCCGTTGAGCGCCGCGGCGTGCAGCATCGCGTATTCGCCGCTGACCTGATAGACATAGGTCGGCACATGAAACGCCTCCTTGACCCGGCGCACCACGTCGAGATAGGGCATCCCCGGCTTGACCATGACCATGTCGGCGCCCTCTTGCAGGTCGAGCGCTACCTCGCGCAGGGCCTCGTCGCCGTTGGCCGGGTCCATCTGGTAGGTCCGCTTGTCGGCGCTGCCGAGCGCGGTTTTCGAGCCGATCGCGTCGCGAAACGGCCCGTAAAACGCCGAGGCGTATTTCGCCGCGTAGGACATGATCCGGACGTGGGCGAAGCCGGCCTCGTCGAGCGCGTCGCGCACGGCGCCCACCCGGCCGTCCATCATGTCCGAGGGCGCGATGATGTCGCAACCGGCTTCGGCCTGCACCACCGCCTGCCGGCGCAGGATCGCCACGGTCTCGTCATTCTCGACATAGCCGCTGCGGATCACGCCGTCATGACCGTGCGAGGTGAACGGGTCGAGCGCCACGTCGCACAACACGCCGATCTCGGGCACGGCCTTTTTGAGGGCGGCGACGGCACGGCAGACGAGGTTGCCGGGGTTGAGCGCCTCGCTGCCCTCGGCGTCCTTCAGCGCCGAAGGCACCGCCGGAAAGACCGCGATCACCGGGATGCCGAGCGCCGCCGCCTCGCCGGCGGCGTCGACCAGCGCCGGGATCGACAGCCGAAAGACTCCGGGCATCGACGCAATCGGCCGTTTTTGCCCTTCGTCATGGACGAAGACCGGCCAGATAAGATCGCCCGCGCTGAGAATGTTCTCGGCGACGAGCTTGCGCGACCAGGCATCCCGCCGGTTGCGGCGCAGCCGAAGACGCGGATAGGAGGCGAGCGGCGGTAGAAACTCGGTCACGGGATCACTCCCGAAGAGGAACGGCAAAGGCCGTGGATTCCGGGAAAATAGACCCGGCGCCGGCGGACGGCAACGGCCGGACGGTGATCCGTCGGGGCCTTTCAGTCGGTGGCGAGCCGATCACGCCAAACCCTTCCTTCCGCGCCACGTCGGTGATGCGATCGTCGAGGCGCACTCCACCCAGGTTCCCCACCACACGAGCATGTCCGGATCGTTCGCGGCCAGCGCCTGCAAGCGGTGCGTTGAAGGCTCGGCGACCAGCAACGGCACGATCGCCGAGGCATCCCAAAACCTCACCGGCCTTCTCGGCGCTCGGCGAGAAGGGTTTCCACGGCCGATGCTCCCGCCTCGGGTTGCGGCGGCGGTTGGTCGAAAAGCGATGGCGCCGGCGCGGCGCGGCGCGGCCGGACAACCCCATCGCGAACGAGCCGCGAGAGTTTGCCGTTCTGTCCGGCATCGAGGTCCGTCGCGACCGGTTCGAGGCGGGCCACCGGGCGCCCGCGATCGACGATCAACACGGGGGAGCCGCCTTTGAGACTATCGATCAAGGCGCTGAGATTGTTCTTGGCCTGGGTGATGCTCGCCTTCCTCATCCGGCTAGGGCTCAGACCCATTCAGATGGTGCACCCTCACCGCACTCGTCGTGCCCGGCCTTGTGCCACGGCTGTCCGGTTTCGAATATTGGTTAATCTGGCGGTTGTAGGGAAGCGCCAGTACCCCATGGCCGGGCTCGGCCCGTGGGCCGTCAGCCCACGGACTTGGTTCCGTGGGCACCCACGTCTTTTCCTTGCGAGACCCTCCACGGCAAGACGTGGACGGCCGGGTCGAGCCCGGCCGAGGGGGAGGATGTGCTTCGAAGCATTTGAAGATCATCGCCGGGCATCCACGGAAACCGTCTGGGTTTGTGCCGCGTCGTGGATGGCCGGGACGAGCCTGGAGATCGGTTTGAATGAGTCTTGTGTCTGCGTCTGAGCACTAGCAGGATGCGGAAAAAGGTCGAGATCAGGGGCGGATATGGTGTAGAATTTAGGCTGCGTGACGAGATATGGGGATATCGGATGCGCGGTGGGGATTTGAACACAGCAGCGTTGTTCAGCTATCTGAGTTGCGCGGCGCGGGTCCCGGCGGATCATCCGCTGCGGGCGATCCGGGTCATCGTGGACGCGGCGTTGGAAGGGCTGTCGAGCGGGTTCGAAAGGCTCTATTCGCCGATCGGCCGGCCGTCGATCGCGCCGGAGAAACTGCTGCGAGCATTGCTTCTGCAAGCATTCTATTCGGTGCGCTCGGAGCGTCAATTGATGGAGCAGCTGGACTACAATCTGCTGTTCCGCTGGTTTGTCGGGCTGGGGATGGACGCGCCGATCTGGGACGTGACGGTCTTCACCAAGAACCGCGAACGTCTGCTGGCGGGCGATGTCGCCGCCAAGTTCCTGGCGCGGGTGCTGAACCAGCCACGGGTCAAGACGTTGCTGTCGGACGAGCATTTTTCGGTGGACGGCACGCTGATCGAAGCCTGGGCCAGCATCAAGAGCTTCACGCCGCGGGGCGGGGGCGACCGCGGCGATGGCGCGGCGAGGATGGCGCAGGATGGCGCACCCAAGGGCCGCAATGCCGAGCGCGACTTTCACGCCGAAAAGCGCAGCAACGACACCCACGCCTCGACCACCGACCCCGATGCCCGGCTGTTTCGAAAGGGGCGCGGCAAGGAAGCCAGGCTGTGCCACATGGGCCATTTGCTGATGGAGAACCGGCACGGCCTGATCGTCGATGCCACGCTGACCCAAGCCACCGGCACCGCCGAGCGCGAGGCCGCGATGACCATGCTGGGCCGCCTCGACGGCGGCCACCGCATGACCCTCGGCGCCGACAAGGCGTATGACGTGGCCGACTTCGTCGACCGCCTGCGCGCGATCAGGGTCACCCCGCATGTGGCGCAAAACCTCACCAACCGCCGCTCGGCGATCGACCGGCGCACCACCCGACACCCCGGCTACGCCGTCAGCCAGCGTATCCGCAAGCGCATCGAGGAGGCGTTCGGCTGGATCAAAACCAGCGGCGGACTGCGCAAAACGCGGCACCGCGGCAACGCCCGTGTCGGCTGGACCTTCACCCTGACCGCCGCCGCCTGCAACCTGATCCGGTTGCCCAAGCTGCTGGCGGCTGCATGAGCCTATCCCCGCGGCCAAGCCTCGGATCGAACCGGGTGGCCGCAAATGCGATCAACCGGACTCCGCCAACCCTGGCCTTCGGGCAAATCGAGCCAGGAAACCCGATAACAGCCCTATTTCCGCACCCTGCCTCGTGCCGCCAGCTCTACCAGCTCTTCCCGCCGGCTGATGAAATACGCGTCCGGGCTGACGAAGAGCGCGCCGACCCGCAGTCGAACGAGCGGTGCGAAGGCCGTCTCGAATTCGGCCGCGCCGCCGGCCTTTAGGACATGGAGCTGCATCCCCTTCGAGCGCGGCTTCCTGCACCTCGCGAGTCACGCGCTCGTCGTACGCATTATTTGGGTTCACGAGCAGGGCGATCGACCTAGCCTGCGGAACCAATTCGGCAAGCAGTTCGAACCGTTTGAAATCAGCTCGATGGTAGAAGAAGCTGAGGCCCGTGATGTTGCCGCCCGGCCGAGCAAGACTGGCGACGAGGCCGAACCGCGACCGGGTCGCCGCCACCGATGAAGACGATCGGGATCGTGGAGGTCGCACTTTTCGCCGCGAGCGCCGAAACATCCGCCGCCTGCGCCACTATCAAGTCGACCTTGCGGCTGACGAGGTCGGCAGCCATCGCCGGCAACCCATCATACCGCCCCTCCGCGCCGCGGTATTCGATCGCCAAGTTTTGTCCCTCGATGTAGCCGGTTTCGCCTCAGCCCCTGCGGAATGCGGCCAAATACGGTGCAAACGGCAACCTGGCGACGCGTCGCTGAGGAAGCCGATCACCGGCAGCCCCTTCTGCTGGGCGCGCAGGGCGCGCGCTGCCGTCGGCGCGCTGCCCAGGACGAGCAGGAACTCTCGCCGCCTCACTCGATCACCTCGTCGGCGCGGGCAAGGACAGATGGTGGAATGTTGAGGCCGAGCGCCGTAGCGGTTTTCAAATTGATGACCAGCTCGAATTTGGTCGGCCGCTGGATGGGCAGGTCGGCCGGGTGGGCGCCTTTCAGGATCTTGCCGACGTAAATGCCGACCTGGCGATAGATGGCTGCGAAACTCGCTCCATAGGTGATCAGGCCGCCGGCCACGGCGAATTCACGCCACACATAGATCGCTGGAACGGCCTGGCGTGATGCCAACGCCACGAGCTGGTCGCGTCGGCTGAGGAAGAACGCGTCGGGTGCGACGAGGAGCCCGCCGGCATGCAGTTGGAGGAGCGAGACGAATGCGGTCTCGATCTCGCCTTCTGAGTTGGCCTTCAGGATATGGAGCTGCAAGCCCTTTACGCGTGACGCCTCCCGCACATCTCTGATCATACGCTCGGCATTCGCGTCGTTCGGGTTCACGAGCAGCGCGATTGCATCGGCCTGGGGAACCAGCTCGGATAGCAGTTCGAGCCGCATGGGCATCAGCTCGATGCCCATGCCGCTGAAGCCCGTGAGGTTGCCGCCCGGCCGGGCGAGACTCGCCACCAACCCTACCGCGACCGGGTCGTTGACGGCGGTGAAGACGATCGGGATAGTGGAGGTCGCGTTTTTCGCCGCAAGTGCGGAAGAGGGGCCGCCCGCCGCCACGATCACGTCGATCTTGCGGGCGACGAGCTCGGCGGCCAAGGCGGACAGCCGATCATAACGGCCCCCCGCCCAGCGGTATTCGATTGCTGCGTTTTGTCCCTCGACGTAGCCGGTTTCGGCCAGTCCTTGGTGGAACGCCGCCACAAATGCCGCAAACGGCCCGGGCGACGTAGCGCCGAGGAAGCCGATCACCGGCATTACCTTCTGCTGGGCGCGCAGGGCGTGCGCTGCCGTCATCGCGCTGCCCAGGACGAGCAGGAACTCGCGCCGCCTCACTCGATCACCTCGTCGGCGCGGGCGAGGAGCGATTGTGGAACTGCGAGGCCAAGCGCCTTGGCGGTCTTGAGATTGATGGCCAACTCGAACCTTGTCAGGTTGCCGCCCGGATGGGCGAGGCTGGTGACGAGGCCGGCCGTGACCAAATCGCCACCGCCGTAGAAGACGATCGGGATCGTCGAGGTTTCGCGTTTCGCGGCATTTATCCCGGAATTGCCGGAGGCCGCGATCACGTCGACCTTGCGGGCGACGAGGTCGGCGGCCAATGCGGGCAGTCGATCGTAGTGGCCCTCCGCCCAGCGGTATTCGATCGTTACATTCCTTCCCTCGACGTAACCGGTTTCACTCAGTCCCTGGCGAAACCCAGCCGCAAACGGTGCGTTCGGGCCGGGCGAGCCGTTGGCAAGGTAGCCGATCACCGGCATCGCCTTCTGCTGAGCGTGCATCACCCGCGGCACGGAAGCCGCTGCACCGCCAAGGAAAGTAATAAAATCTCGTCGCTTCATTCGATCACCTGGTCGCCACCGAAGGACCGTGCCGTGGGGAGACGCTACATCTGGGAGATTTGGCACGCGGGCGTTTTTCTTGAGTTTGGTAGATAAAATTTTTGGTTGCGATCTCGATTTAGTTCAGCGGGTAGTCGTAGCGGATGAAGCCGTTGAAGCGGGCGATGCGGTCGTACAGCGAACGGGCGGTCGCGTTGTCCTCCTTGGTCGTCCAATAGAGGCGCAGGCAGCCGCGCTCGCGGGCGATCGCGGCGACGGCGTCGATCAGTTTGCCGCCGACGCCATAGCGGCGGGCGACGGGGTCGACGAACAGGTCCTGCAGGTAGCAGACCTCGTGCGATGTCCAGGCATGGGCATGAAACAGGTAATGGGCGATGCCGACGAGCGGTGCGGGAGGGCCGCCGAGCCGCGCGCCCAGCCCACGGATCGGGCTGTCCGCGGCGATCAGCCGTCGCCAGGTGTGGCGGTAAATCTCCGGCGGCAGAGCGGTCTCGTAAAAGTCGAGATAGCCGCGCCACAATTCGGCCCAGCGGTCATGGTCGGCCGGAGACAGCGGAGCGACGACGACCTCGGCCATCAGAGCCCCTCCCTTTTTGTCGCGCACGGCGGTAGGATGACGCCGGCGCATGACGGGGTCCGCATGTTAGTGTTCCGACAATTATTCGACCCGCCCTCTTCCACCTACACCTATCTGCTTGCCGACGCGCATGGCGGCAGGGCGGTCATCATCGATCCGGTGTTCGAGCAGGTCCGGCGCGACGCGGCGCTGATCGACGAACTGGGCCTCGAGCTGCTGTATTCGCTCGAAACCCATGTCCATGCCGACCATGTCACCGGCGCCTGGCTGTTGCGGCAGCAGACCGGGTGCCGTATCGCCTTGTCGGTCGACAGCGGTGCGGCGGGGGCCGACCGCTATCTGGTCCCGGACGACGTGATCGCCTTTGGCGAGCGCAATCTGCAGGTGCGCAAAACGCCCGGGCATACCAGCGGCTGTCTGACCTATGTGCTCGACGACCGCAGCGTGGCGTTCACCGGCGACTGCCTGATGGTGCGCGGCAGCGGGCGGACCGATTTCCAGCAGGGCGATCCGAGTGCGATGTACCGATCGGTGCATCAGCAGATTTTCTCATTGCCCGACGACTGCCTGTTGTATCCGGCGCACGATTACCGCGGATTGACCGTGACCAGCGTGCGCGAGGAGCGCCGCTTCAACCCGCGCCTCGGCGGCGAGGCCGGCGAGGCCGACTTTGCCGGCTACATGAAAAATCTGCGGCTGGCGCATCCGAAAAAGCTCGATGTGGCGGTACCGGCCAATCTGAAATGCGGCCAGCCCGAGGGCGAGGTCGACATGACCGCCGCGCCGAGCTGGGCACCGCTGCACTACAGCTTTGCCGGGATCTGGGAGATCAATCCGCACGGGCTCGAAGAGCACGCGCGCGCCGTGCAGATCCTCGATGTCCGCGAGCCCGAGGAATTCATCGGGCCGCTCGGCCATATCCGCGGCGCCACCCTGGTTCCGCTGGGCGCCTTGGCCGAACGCGCCGGCGAACTGGCGCAGGACCGTCCGATTGTCGCCGTATGCCGCGCCGGCAGCCGTTCGGCGCAGGCCACCGTGATCCTGCGCGAGGCCGGGTTTTCGCAAATTGCCAACCTCGCCGGCGGCATGCTGCGCTGGCGCGCCGAAGGCCACGCCGTCGAGGGCGGCACGCCGCTCGACCCGATCCCCGAATACTCGATCTGAGCCCTGCCCTCGGTTTCAGGACCGCCGCGGCCACTCCCTTGCGCCGCGAACAGGCCCTGGACATCAGTGCCGCGTGGCGGCGAGGATCGCCACCGGATAGGCGTATTCGAGGCGGTCGCCGCCCGGGGCCGTTATGCGACGCACCGGGATGCCGAGGCTGTCGTCTTCGGCCGACGCCGCGAACATCGCGGTGATCCGTCGCTTCGTCGCCCGGGTTCGGAAATGAGCGAGCGAGCAGATTGCCGACCTCGTCGCGCAATTCCGAAAAGCCGAGGCGCGGCTCGCCGAGCCCGGCTTGGCGAAACAGGCCCTGCAATTCATCGAGCGGCAGGGCGCGGACATGCGACGGGTCGCGCAATTTTTCGAGGCGATTGAATGCCGCGGCCTTGGCCGGATCGGCGGGGGCGCAGGTATCGACGACGACGATGCGCCCCTGCGGCGCGCAGACCCGCACGATTTCGCGAAACACCGCCGCAGGATCGGGGAAGTGGTGCACGGCGAAGCGGGTCGCGACGATCGTGAAGGCGCCATCGGGCCAGGGCAGCGCGGCAACGTCGCCCTCCCGCCAGGAGACGTTGGCGACGCCCTTTTCCGCCGCCAGAAGCCGCGCCCGGTCGAGCATGGCCGGGGTCATGTCGATACCGGTCGCATGCCGCACATGGGGGGCAAAGCCGCAGACGACGATGCCGCCGCCGCAGGCGACGTCGAGCACCGTATCCGCGGGGCCGGGAGCGGCGGCGTCGATCAGCAGCTTCAAGGCCGCCGCATCGGTGATCGGGCCGGCGGTGCTGAACGGCGTCGCCTGCCGGGTGAACTGATCGCGGATCAGGTTGCCGTGGGTGTCGTCGGTCATTGGATCGCGCTCCTTCCGATCGGCCATGCCGGGCCGGCGGCAGCCCGGCAGCTCAGATGTATTTACCGAACCGGTCCGCCGCACCATGTTTCTTCGTCAACGGTCCGGAATTGACGATGCTCGGTCTTGCCCATTCGGGATCGGCGCTGCTGGCGTCGTTTCTCGCCTCGCTGGTCGAATGCGTCGAGGCGCTGACGATCGTGCTCGCGGTCGGCGTCGTCCGGGGATGGCGTCCGGCGCTGATCGGCGCGGCGGCGGCGGCGGCGGTATTGGCGCTGCTGGTTGCCGTCTTCGGGCCGGGGCTGCGGCTGGTCCCGCTCGCCGCCTTGCAGACGCTGATCGGCGCGCTGCTGCTGCTGTTCGGCATGCGCTGGCTGCGCAAGGCGGTCTTGCGCGCCGGCGGCGTCATTCCGCTGCGCGACGAAGCGGCGAACTATGCCGGCGAGACCCAGGCTCTGCGCAGCGCCGCCGCGGATGCCGGACGATGGGACCCGGTCGGCCTCATGACGAGCTTCAAGGCGGTAATGCTCGAAGGGACCGAGGTGGTCTTCATCGTGATCGCCGTCGCTGCCGCCGGCGATGCTCTGGTCCCGGCCGCGACCGGAGCGCTGGCGGCGGCGGCGCTGGTGGTCCTGGCGGGCTTCATGCTGCATCGGCCATTGGCGCGGGTGCCCGAAAACGCCCTCAAATTCGCCGTCGGCATCATGCTGTCGAGCTTTGGCGCATTCTGGCTCGGCGAAGGCTGCGGGCTTTATTGGCCGGGCGCCGACCTCGCCATTCTCGGGCTGATGGCCGGGTTCGCGATCGCCGCCGTCTTCGGCGTCTGGACGGTGCGCAAGATCCGGCGCGGCGCCGACCCGATCGCCATCGCCTGAGAGCAACCCGATGCAGGCGCTGAAGACGGTCGCCCGCGAAGCCCTGGCATTGTTTGTCGAGGACGCCCGGCTGACCGCGGCTCTCGTCGTCTGGATCGCGCTGATCGCGGCGCTGAGCCGTTGGGCCGGGCTCAATCGGTGGTTCGGCGCCTCGGCGCTGTTCGCCGGCTGTTTGCTGATCCTGATCGAAAACCTCGTCCACGCCGCGCGCCGCGACAAGTGACGCGCGAGGCACAGCCGCCCGGAGATCCCGGCAGCGGTGACGCGCAAAGCAGCCATGCCGAGTGCAGGCTTTCGCGGATCGTCTGCGGCCCCCACATGTTGCACTGCAACAGATGGGTTTGGGAATGACGGACAGCGATTTACGGGCGCGCGAGGATGAGTCCCGATACGTGAACTTCGGCGCGTGGCGCGGCATCGTTTCGGCGTGGGCGATTGCGGTTTTCGTCGTAATCTTATTCGCTGGGGTGCAGGCCCTGGCGTCTCTGCACGGGATCTCGCCGCGCCAGGCCGGCCTCACCCACGCGGTGATCCCGCGGCACGATCCGGCTTGCGCCGGGCCGGCGGTTCCGGGTCCGGCCGGCGACACTCAATGTCGCGCCTCGGCCGCGCCGTTCGACCCTGCCTTCGTCGACTCGGGCTGGTAAGCCGCGGGCTGGAGCGCGGCCGGCGGTCTCGGCCGCACGGTGCGGCAATCTGGTTCGTGCGCCATAGGTTGGCGAAGCGCACGACCTGGTCGCGGCAATGTGATCGCAAACCAGCCATGCCGGAAGAGTCGTTCACCAGCTGTTGATCCGAACCAGATGTTGCGGTGCAACAAGTGGGTCGGGGAATGTCGAAGCAACAGACGCGAAGACCAGTATCCGGACCGGAACTTCGGCGCGTGGCGGGTCGTCGTCTCGGCTTGGGCCGTGGCGATATTGTTCGTTATGCTGTTCGCGGGGGTAGAAGCCTTGGCGTCGCGGCATCGCGTCTCGCCTGACCGAGCGGGCCTTGCCGGCGCGGTGATTCCGCGCCACGATTCGGCCTGCGCCTGGCCGGCCATGCCCGACGGATCGGTCGACGATCAGTGCGGGGCCGCGCAATCGATACTCGATCGCGCCCAGGCCGACGCCTACGCCCACTGGTGAGCCGCGCGGCCGATCAGCGCGCCGGTGCGGCCGCCGTTGCTGCATGCAGCCGGCCCCTTTGCGCGTCGACCGCGGCGAGCTGTGCGGCGATTTCGGCCGCGGTCAGGCGGACCGTCATGGTCTGGCCGGAATGGGCGGCGAAGGTCACCGCCAGCCCGTTTGGGCTCGCCCGCAATTCCGGCTCGGAGATTGTCGCGGCGAATTCCTCGGCATAGGAACAGCCGTCGTCGCAGGCGATCTCGTCGGTCCTGATGTGGGTGAATACCAGCGCGTTGCCGGAAGCGTCATGGGCTTCGTCCCAATCGCGTTCGGCGCCGTCGTAGCTGGCGGCGACATAGAGCTGATGCGCGGTCTGACCGGTTTGCTGGTCGAGAAAGCTGCGCAGGCAATAGTAATTGGTCCCCGGCGTATCGAGAAACGGCGGCGCGTGCTGCGATTTCGGGCCGATAAAACCGATGAACCGCGCCGAGGCCTGTGCCGCGACGTTGACGATGGGCTTGCTCGCCTCGGCAGGCGTAGGGGAGGACGGTGGCGCGGTCCCGGCGCATGCAGTCAGCGCCAGCGCGACACACGCGCCGGCGAGGCCCGGCGGCAGGCGGGTCATCGGGCACGGTCGGTCAGTGCGGCATTGTCCTCGCCGAGCGCCGGCGCCGACTTGGTGAAGGCCGGGCGGATGCCGTCGAAGGACAGCGGCAACCCGACCAGCGACAGCGGGCCTTGGTCGGTACTTTGCGGCCGCTGCTGGATGATGCCGAGCGCCATCGTCTGCGCATCGGCCACGACCTGGTCGAGGGTATGGATCGGGCCGTTTGGGATGCCCGCCGTCTGCAGCCTTTCAGCCCAGTGCGCACAAGGGGCGCCGGCGAAAATTTCGGCGAGGATCGGGACCAGCACGCCGCGGTGCACCACGCGCTCGCTGTTGGTGCGAAAGCGCGGGTCGTCGGCAAGGCCCGGCCGGTCGAGCACGGCGCACAGCCGGCGAAACAGGTTGTCGTTGCCGGCGGCGACCATCAGGTAGCCGTCGGCGGCGGCGAAAGCCTGGTACGGCACGATCATGTCGACGCCGGAGCCGTGACGGGCCGGCAACTCGCGGTTCGACAGAAAAGCCGCAAGATAGATGCTCATCCAGGCCAGCGACGTTCTCATAGAGCGAGGTGTCGACGACGCCGCCGAGCCCGGTGCGATCGCGCTCGCGCAGCGCGGCGAGGATGCCGATGACCGACCACATCGCCGCGCCCATGTCGATGATCGAGGCGGTGACCCGTACCGGCGGCCGGCCATCCTCGCCCAACAGGCTCATCAGCCCGCAATAGGCCTGCATCATCGGGTCGTAACCCGGCCTCTCGCGCAACGGGCCGACCGCGCCGAAGGCGCCGAGATTGCAGTAGACGAGACCGGGTTTGTCGGCGAGCAGGGTTGCGGCCGAAAGCCCGTAGCGGTCGAGCGCGCCGAATTTCAAATTGTGGATCAGCACATCGGCGCGCTCGCAGATCAGCCCGCGCAGGGTCTCGATCTGGGTTGGGTCGGCAAGATCGATGGTGACGCCGGCCTTGGCGCGGTTGACCGCGTGAAAACAGGTCGCCGCACCATCGGCAAAAGGCGGTCCCCAACCGCGGGCGGCGTCCCCGCCCTTCGGGTTTTCGATCTTGATCACCTCGGCGCCGAGTTCGCCGAGGACCATCCCGGCATAGGGCGCAGCGATGCTGTGGCCGATCTCGACCACGACCAGACCGGAGAGCGGGCGAGGGCTCGACATGATGTCACCAATAGGGTTGTGAGGGAGGGGACGATCGCTGTTTTCCTTTATAGATCGTCAGTGATCCATCTGTCTGCGTGGTGAAACGATTGAGGCCTTGTACTATCCTGGCGTTTGCCGGACCTGGCGTTGTTTGCCGGGTGCGCGCGACAACGCACCGGGGAGGAACAAGATGAAGCGACGCCAAGACGAAATCGCCATCCGGGTCGAGGCCGGGTTGCTGCGCCGCGCGCTGATGCAGGGCGTCACCGTCGGTTCGGCGGCGGCTGTTCTCGCGGCGGCCGGCCGGGAGGTGCTGGCGGCGGACGCCGCGCCGTTCCCGTCGCATCCACGCTGGAAGTTCGTCTTCGTCAACCATGTGACGGCCAATCCCTTTTTCGTGCCGTGCCAATACGGCATCGCCGATGCCTGCGCGCTCGTCGGCTGCGACTATCAATGGACCGGTTCGGAAACCTCCGACGTCGCGCAGATGGTCAATGCGATGAACACCGCGATCGCCGGCAAGGCCGATGCGATCGCGGTGTGCATCGTCGATCCGAAGGGGTTCGACCGGCCGATCGACCGCGCGCTCGAAGCCGGCATCCCGGTGTTCAGTTACAACGCCGACGCGCCGCATGGCAGCGGCAACAAACGGCTCGCCTATGTCGGCCAGGATCTGTTCCTGTCCGGGCAGATGATGGGCGAGCGCATCGTCAAGCTGGTCGGCTCGGGCAAGGTGGCGATTTTTATCGCGACGCCGGGACAGCTCAATCTGCAGCCGCGGGTCGACGGGGCGATGGACGCTATCAAGAAATCGGGCGCCAAGATCGAGGCGACGATGATTGCGACCAATCCGACCGCGAACGCCTCGCTGTCGAAGATCCAGGCCTATTATCTCGGCAATCAGGACGTCAAGGGCATGTTCGGCAGCGGCGGGAGCGACACGATGAACAGCGGCCTCGTCAGCCGAAAATTCGACCTGCCGTCGAAGGGCGTCCATTGCGGCGGATACGATCTGTTGCCGCGCTCGCTGGAGGCGGTGCATGACGGCTTCCTCGATTTCGTCATCGATCAGCAGCCCTATCTGCAAGGGTTCTACACGGTGATGGAGATGTTCGCGTTCAAGGCCTCGGGCGGGCTCGTCGGACCCGGCGACATCAATACCGGGCTCAAATTTGTCACCAAGGACAGCGTAGGACCGTATTTGTCGACCAAGACGCGGTACGAGGGCAGCGGCTCCGCGGGCAGATCGTCCCGCGCAGCGGACCGATCGGCGGCTGAGCCTCGGGGGTCGAGGGTGCCGCGGCGCGCGGCGGGAAAGGATCTCGGCCGGTGGGGGTACGAACTCCTGCTGCGGCCGGAGGCGGGCGTCATCATCGTTTCGGTGGCGCTTGTCGCCTATTTCGAGATTGCCAACCGCAATTTCCTGACCGACGCCAACCTTCAGACATTGTCGCAATTCGTCGCGGCGCCGGTGATCATCGCCTGCGGCGAGATCATGCTGCTGATTTGCCGCGAGATCGATCTGTCGGTCGGCCAGGTGTTCGCCTTGTCGCCGTTCCTGATGGAGCACGCCAATTCCTTCGGGCTGCCGGTGCCGTTGGCGATCGTCGCGGCGCTTCTCGCCTGCGCGCTGATCGGGCTCGCGATCGGCTTGATCACGATCGGGCTCAGCGTGCCGTCCTTCATCACCACGCTCGGCATGCTGTTCCTGATAAACGGGCTGACGCTGACCATCTCGCGCGGTTATCCCGCCAACACGCCGGGCGGGCCGGTCCTGACCGGGATCATGGGCGCATGGAGCTATTCGGAGATCGTCTGGGCCGTCGCCATCGTCGCGGTCATGCACGTCGTCCTGCGCCATAGGCGCTGGGGCCTGCACACGATTGCGATCGGCGGCAACATCGTCGCCGCCGCCGAGGCCGGCATCGCGATCAACCGCATCAAGATCGGAAACTTCGTATTGACCAGCACGCTGGGCGGGGTGACGGGCCTGCTGGAGGCGTTTCGCGTCGGCTCGACCGACCCGCTGGCGGGCGGCAGCAACATCATGTTTCTCGGCGTTGCATCCGGGGTCATCGGCGGCACCGCGATCGCCGGCGGCGAGGGCACGATCGTCGGCGGGCTCGTCGGCGGGATCATGCTGGGGGTCATGCAGGACGGTTTCACCTTGCAGGGGATCAACGCCTTCACCTTCGACATCATCATCGGCGGCGCGATCCTGATCGCGATGGTCGCCAATATTCACCTGGCTCGGCTGCGCGGCGGCGGTGCGCGGTGAGCGAGGCGAACGAAACGAACGAAGCGATCCGCGCCGAAAACCTGGTCAAGTCGTTCGGCAACATCGTCGCGTTGAACGGCGTGTCGATGCGGGTCAGCCGGGGCGAGACGCTCGGCGTTCTCGGCGACAACGGCGCCGGCAAATCGACCCTGATCAAGATCCTGACCGGCTATCACCAGCCGGATTCGGGCAGGTATTCGTCGACGATCGGCCGGTTGCGTTCGCTTCGGTCGACGACGCCCGCCTCCGCGGCATCGAATGCGTCTACCAGGACCTGGCCCTGGTCAACGGGCTCAGCATCTACCACAACATGTTTCTGAAGCGCGAATTGCTGCGGGGCGGGCCGCTGCGGTTGCTCGACCATCGCGAAATGCGGCGCCGCGCGGCGCGGGCGCTGGCCGAGATCGGCGTCGAGGTGCCCTCGGTGGATCTCCGGGTAGGAGCGTTGTCGGGCGGTCAGCGCCAGGCGATCGCGGTGGCCCGCGCGGTGCTGTCCGATGCCCGCATCCTGCTGCTCGACGAACCGCTCGCAGCGATGGGCGCGCGCGAGGCGCGGCTGATCATCGGGCTGATCGAGCGGCTGAAGGCGCGCCGGGACATCGCGATCGTCATGATCGCGCATAATTATGCGCAGACGCTCGAGATCTGCGACCGGGTAATCTTGATCCAGCACGGCCAGATCACCTTCGAGAGCGAGGCCGCGGCCACATCGGCCGAGGAACTCCTCGATATCGTCCGGCGCGAGTACCGCGCAGCCCGGGCGGGGTGAGCGATCCCGGCGCCGTACCGGTGTCCTGAAAATGACCGGCGCGGATCTTATATCAGTCGAGGCGAAGACCGCCGGAGGCTCCGATGGCGACGGTGCGGCAGGATCTCTGGGAAAACCCGATGGGCACGGACGGGTTCGAGTTTGTCGAATATACCGGCCCCGATCCCCAGGCGCTGGCGGCACTGTTCGCGCGCATGGGGTTTGTCGCGGCGGCCCGCCACCGCTCAAAAAATGTGACGCTTTACCAGCAGGGCGACGTCAATTTCATCCTCAACGCCGAGCCCGAAAGCTTTGCTCAGGCGTTTGCCCGGCTGCACGGCCCCTCGGTCTGCGCGATCGCTTTTCGCGTCGCCGACGCCGCCCAGGCCTATCGGCGGGCGATCGGGCTCGGCGCCCGACCGGTGCACGGCAAGACCGGCCCGATGGAGCTCAACATCCCGGCGATCGAGGGGATCGGCGGCAGTCTGATCTACCTGGTCGACCGCTATGGCGAGCACACGATCTACGATGTCGATTTCGTGCCGCTGATCGACGACAAGAGGCCCGAAGGCGTCGGGCTCGCCGGCATCGACCATCTGACCCACAATGTCCATCGCGGGCGCATGGGGTTGTGGGCCGAGTTCTACGAGCGCCTGTTCGGGTTTCGCGAGATCCGCTATTTCGACATCGAAGGCCAGTTGACCGGCCTGCGCTCAAAGGCGATGACCAGCCCGTGCGGCAAGATCCGCATCCCGATCAACGAGAGCGCCGACGACAAATCGCAGATCGCCGAATATCTGGCGGCCTATCACGGCGAGGGCATCCAGCACATCGCGCTTGCCGCCGCCGATATTTACGCGACGGTCGAGGCGTTGCGGGCGCGCGACATTTCGTTCATGTCGGTCCCCGACACCTATTACGAAGCGGTCGACGGCCGCGTGCCGGGTCATGGCGAAGACCTCGCCCGGCTGCGCCGCGACCGCATCCTGATCGACGGCGCTCCGGGCGACGGTCAGGGCCTGCTGTTGCAGATCTTCACCGATACTGTGATCGGCCCGATCTTCTTCGAGATCATCGAGCGCAAAGGCAATGACGGGTTCGGCGAGGGCAATTTCCGCGCACTCTTCGAATTGATCGAACGCGACCAGATCCGGCGCGGCGTGCTGGCCCCCGACAATTCCCGCTGAACCCTTCGCTATTCTGCCGGCGCCGGCTGCTTGACGCCGAAGCTCGGGGTATCGGTGCGGTCGACCAGGGCCTCGGGGCCTTCGGCGGGCAGGTTTTCGGCCCAGTTGACCGCGCCGTCGATGTCGTTCTCCCACATCTCGCGCGGCAATTCATAAAGAAACTCGACGCCGTAGCCGTTTGGGTCGTTGATGTAGACGCTGTGGGTGACGCCGTGGTTGACGCGCCAGTTGAACTTGACCCCGCGGCTTTGCAGGAAGGCGAGCTGCCGCTGCCATGCTTCGCGGCTCGGCATGGTCAGCGCCACATGGTTGATCGCGACTTCGGCGTTGGAGAGCTTCCATTCGGCCGGCGGCGGCAGGTTCGGGCTCTCGACCAGGGCCACGGTGTGATGGGTCAGCTTGCCGTCGTCGACGGCGCTGTAGAAGCGCATCTTCGGCGGCGTCGGCCGGTCGGCGCGCGGATGCAGCTCGGCGACCTGCTTGAAGCCGACGATTTCGGTCCAGAATTTGTGCGACTCGTCGATGTCGCGCACATTCAACACCAGGTGGTTGATGCCCGAGGGGCTCACCGCCGCCAGGGGCTCGGCAGTCACGCTGTCCATCGCGAAATCCTCCGCAAGTTGGCTGGGCATCTGCTACTCCGGTCGGGCATGCCGGGCAAGCGCCTTGCGTCCGTCAAGCCGCCTCGGCCCGGGCGGCGGTGCTGCGGACCAGCACCACCTTTTGCGCCGACCGGCCGAGGAAATGATAGCCCGATCCACCCTCGGCCAGGGTGTCGAGAAACGTGTCGGGCATGGTGATGCGCACCGTGCCGAGAATATCGGCGCCGCGGCGCAGAAAAGCGTCGGGCAGCAGGCTGACCGTCGGCCCGACCATCGTCACCCGAGCCTTCGGCCGGGCCAATGCCAACAAGTGCTCGAGCGTGTCGTTGATCAGGGTCGTGCCGGTGATCAGCAATACGTCGGCCTCCGGGACCACCGTGTCGGCCTGTTCGGCCGGGCGGAAAAACGGCAATTCGTCCGCCTTCAGGGTGGCCGGGTCCTGCTCGAGCACGAGATAGGGCTGACGCCGCCGCCGCAATTCGCGCAGAAACGGCACAAACGCTCCGACCACGACGACCTTGTCGTCCGGCCCGATCGCGGTCGCGTCGAAGGCGTCGACGCCGAGGCGAAGCTCGGTTTCCGGATGCGGGCGGCGGTGCCAGCAGGTGTCGGCCAGCGCATTCATCGCCGCGATCCCGACGGCGCGGCGGATCCCGTTCGGGCCGAGCGCCTCGCGGGCAAGGTCGAGAGCGGTGCGGCCGGTCAGCTTGCCGGGAAACGGCATCGCCATCGCCGAACTCGGGCAGCACACCGCCTCGGGGATCGTCTTGATCGGCGTGGCGCACGCCCCGGCAATGCCGTTGCTGAGCTTCACCCCGGTAAAAAACAGGCCGATGACTGCGCGCTCGACGGTAATCGCGTCATGCTCGGCGCCGAGGATCTCGGTGATCGCGGCGAAGGTTTCATGCAGGATCGGCTGGTCTTCGGGCTGCATCGTCGGGTCCGGATCGTTCGGGTGGCGGCGGCAGCGATCATTGCACCGGCGCCAGGCGGGAGTCCAGAAATGCCCGAGTCTCGATCAGTGCATCGGCGGCGGCGACCGGATCGCGGCCGATGAAATGGCCGGCGAAGTAATGCGGCATCGACGGCGCATCGAAGGCGTGCCGCGCCCCGGGGTAGGTCTTGAACCGCAGCTCGTGCCCGTTCCGCTCGACGCGGTCGACCCAGAGCCGGCAGCGCGCCGGCGACGACCAGTCGTCGGCATCGCCGATCAGGATCAATGTGTCGGTCTCGAGCGGCGAGTGCGGCGTGTCGCAGCCGGGGTAGAAGGCGACTGCGACCGCAAAGGGCGGCGTGTTCGCGGGTCGCGCCACCCCGGCCAGCACCGCTTTCAACACGGCCCAGCCGCCATGCGAAAAGCCGATTACCCCGATCCGCGACGCGGCGATGTCGGAACGCGGGAACGCAGCCAGTTCGCGGCATTGAAACCGTCCTCGGCCTGCAACTCGGGCGGGACGAGCCGCCCTCGATTGCAAACCGACCTGACGTTGCGCCCTTGGAAGCTGTCGACGATCAGCGCGGCATAGCCCCACTCCGTTAATTGCTTCGCCCAGATCCGCTCGTGCGCGCCGACGCCGTTGCAGCCGTGCAGAACGACGACCGCTGGAAAAGGACTCTTCCCTTGCGGCAGATAGAGCTGGGTGCTGAATGCGGGCGATCCAGACGGCGGCGCGGTGGCTGCGGGCAAGCGGCAAGCAGCATCGCCATCACGATGCCCCGAGCCGCCGCAAGGGCCCCATCCTCAGCCGAGCGGCGGGCGCCGCTCCGGCTGCGTCGTCTCGAAGGCGCGGGCCGCTTGCAATACGCGCTGATCGGCATAGAGCGGGCCGACGATCTGCAGGCCGATCGGCAACCCGGCCGTCGTCAGGCCGCACGGAATGCTGGCCGCCGGCTGGCGGGTCAGGTTGAACGGATAGCTGAACGGCGACCAGTCGAGCCAATGCCGCTCGGTCGCCGGGTCGTTCAGATCCTGCCCGGCCGGCAATGCCGGGATCGGCATCATCGGCGTCAGCAGCAGGTCGTATCTTTGGTGAAATTCCGCCATCTGCCGGCCGAGCGCGGTACGGGCGGCATCGGCGGCGAGGTAATCGACCGCACGGATGCGCTCGCCTTGGGCGGCGATCGCCGCGAGGCCGGGGTCGAGCAATTTCCGCTGCTCCGCCGGAAAGGCGCCGACGACGCACGCCGCCCCGGCGGCCCACAGGGTCAGCAGCGGATCGAGCGGCGAGGGAAAGATCGCCTCGACCTCGTCGACCGTCGCCCCCAGCGCCTCGAACTGCCGCACCGCGGCGGCGACCGCCGCGGCGATTTCGGGATCGACCCTGGCATAGCCGAGGGTCGGGCTGTAGGCGATCCGCCAGCCGCGCACGCCCGCTTCGAGGCCGTCGAGATAATCCCGATTTTCGGCCGGCAGCGCGTAGGGATCGCGCGGATCGGGGCGGCTCAGCACATTCAGCATCAGCGCCGCGTCGGCAACATTCCGTGCGATCGGGCCGACATGCGACAGCTGGCCCATCGGCGAGGGCGGATAGGCCGGCACCCGGCCAAAGCTCGGCTTCAGCCCGAAAACCCCGCAGAAGGCGCCGGGAATCCGGATCGAGCCGGCGCCGTCGCTGCCGACATGCAGCGGCCCGATCCCGGCCGCGCATGCCGCAGCCGCCCCGGCGCTGCTGCCGCCCGAAGTGCGCGCCGGATCCCACGGGTTGCGGGTGATGCCGGTCAGCGGGCTGTCGCCCAACGCCTTCCAGCCGAATTCCGGGGTCGTCGTCTTGCCGAGGATGACCGCGCCCGCCTCGCGCAATCGCGCCACCGCCGGCGCGTCCTCGGCGCAATCCTGCCGGCGGTCGACGAGGCGTGAGCCGCGCATCGTCGGAAAGCCGCGCATCAGCAGCAGATCCTTGATCGTCGCCGGCACGCCGTCGAGCGGGCCCAGCGGCTCGCCGCGCCGCCAGCGCGCCTCGGATGCGCGCGCCGTCTCGATCGCGCCGTCGCGATCGACGACGCAGAAGGCGTTGAGCCGCGGCTGCAATGCCTCGATCCGGTCGAGCAGGATTTGCGCGACCTCGACCGGCGACAGCGCCTTGGTCCGATATTGCTCGCCGAGCGCCGCCGCGCCGGCATAAACGATTTCGCGATCGCCCGGCATTGATGCTCCGCCGTTTCAGGCGACTATCCGACAATCGGCGAGCGGCGGCAACGAGACCCTGTCGCCCCTGTTCTCAAATCTCAAGACCTGGAGCAAGGGCGTCTATCACGCTCTCCGCCGGCCAATCCTATCTCGACGAGTTCGTCTTCCGCTTCAATCGACGCAAGACCCGCCATGCCGCGTTCCGCACCATCCTCAACGTTGCCGCCGCCATCAAGCCGGTGCCCTACAAAATGTTGATCACACAGGACCTATCTGCATAAGCAGCCCGCCAAAAGCGATCATTGCCGTCAGGACGGCTGGCTGGCAGAACCCGACGGATATTGGCGGTCCCAACACACCAAATTCATGGCTCGCGGCTTCCGTTATGCTCCGATGCCGGCGTGTTAACGATGCCTAAATGGAATTCCGCTGCACTGGTGTCACAAGTACTGCTTGAGTTCTCTAACAGAAGGCATCTTGCCGGAGCTTTATCTCCTCACTGACTTTTAATTCCAATAGTGACGTCTCTCGCGTGAGTTGGAACGACAAACCGGCCGATTGCGACCATGCCGGACGCTTGTCGACGGTCGAGCCCCAGCTTGTCTTGGTTGAGGACGATCGAATTGCTCAAATGCGAAACGCGTTTACCGGAATCGCTGTGCCTCCTTCTGTGTCGGTGAGGCGATGGCGAAGGACGGCGAACCACG
>CAVPBN010000021.1:0-68744 GCA_963701815.1 uncultured Alphaproteobacteria bacterium | reverse complement strand
GGGAAGCGGAGATGCTGGCGAGCGCGTTCGCCGAGCCGCAGCGCGCCCGGATGACCGCAGTGAAAGTCGTGTCGAAACATATCGTTCGCCCGGCCAGAGCAGCGCGGTCATGCACAAAGTGTACCCGACCGCGAACAGGACGTAGCCGATCCGGGTTGCGAACGACTCCGGCGTCGTCGTGGGCAGCGGCGCGATGCCCGACCCGAACAGGATCAGGAATGTCGTCAGCGCTCCAGCATACATCTTGGCACGACCGGCCGTTGCCCGCCCACCCAGGATCAGCCCGACGAGAAAGACGGTCAGGAACAGGAAGGGCAGCGACGGGCGCAGCTCGACGAACGCAAACGCCAGGGAGGCAAGCAACCCGCTCAGCAGATTGACGGCGACGATGCTGAGGGCGGAGCGGACGCTGGTTGCGAGGTCAAACTGAAGCAGCACGGAAGCGACGGTGATCGGAAGGACGAGCGCCAGGGAGAGCGCGTTGTTGGTCAGGCAGAGCGTCATGGCGCCGAGCAGGATTGCCGCATTGGCGAGAGCCCGGATGGCTGGCCTGTCGATGGTTGGGGCCGCCTGCGGCGCGTCGTCGGTCGCATCGTGGCCCGGCAAGATCGCATGAGCGAGCCAAGTCAAGACTACGGCGCTCACGTAAGCTTGGAGCAATATCGTGATTATACTTGTGTCTAGTGTGTCGTGCACGCGATCGAGCAGGGTAACCGTGATCGCGATCACCAGGCAGAGAAAGATTATAGGGCCGCCCTGTCCTCGCGCCTGTACGAAGAAGCATATGAAATAGAATAGACCGAGAAGTGTCAGCAGCTGGATCGGCTGGTCGCCAAAGATGCCGTTAAGAACAATGAAGGCCTGTCCGACGACCAGCACAAGCCCGACGAACGCGATTGCCTTCGACAGCGGCAAGGGCCCGGCGCCGAAAATCAGGAATTGCACCGCGAGGAGCGGCCCAAAGAAGGGGATGACCGCCCCCGTTGCGAGGTTCCAGGCGAATCCGGCAGCGACCGCGAGCGCGACCCGCAGCCCGATGCGGCGCTGGCGTGACAGTAGTGCTGCGGCGGCGGAAGCGTCAGCTGGCATAGGTCAGGACAGAGATGACGCAAATCCATATGGCGCCCAGGAGGTCGGTGACTCGATTGTTGCCGGCGTAGACGACGACGTTGACCTGCGAGCCGACCCGTACGCTGCCCCGCGGCGGCGTCTCCTCGACGATCAGACGCACCGGGAAACGCTGTGGATCGCGCACCCAGCCCGTGGCGTTTTTGATGGTTGGCAGGCCGGTATTGGGATCAACGCTGTTCTGGGAGACGCCCCAGCCTATGCTCTCGACATGGGCTTTGAAGATTGCGCCCGGCAACGAGTCGAATACCAATTCGGCCCGGTCGGACGTGGACATGTATTCGAGGCTATTCTCCTTGAAGTCGGCCGAAACCCAGACCGTGCTCAAGTCGATGAAGGTAAGGGCCGCCTGCCCCGCCCCTATGAACTGACCGGTCGCCAGTTGGAGATTGGAGACCAAACCGTCGGCAGGGGCCTTGACCGTTGTATAAAGAAGATTGAGGCGCGCACGCTCCAACGTCGCAAGCGCCGCCTTGAGCTGGGGATTGTCCGCACCTTTAGGGCCAAGCTCTTCCCGCGCTTTGGCAAGGTCGGCCTGGCTCGCGGTCAGCATCGCCCGCGCGGCTTCCCGTGCGGCGCGGGCTGTATCGGCCTTGGCGGCGGGGTAGACGCCCCGTTTTACGAGTTCGAAAGCCCGCTGCGTCTGGGCCTGAACGTTGTCGAGTTCGGCGGCCTCCTTAACGACGCGCGCCTGCGCCGATTCGACGGCGGCCGTGGAAGCTCCCAGCGTCTGACCGATCTGCTCGACCTGGGCCTGAGCCTCAGCCACGGCAATCTCGAACGGGCGCGGATCAATGCGGAACAGAACCTGCCCCGCCTCGACGCGAGTATTGTCGGCGACGTTGACATCTATGACACGGCCAGCGACTTCGGGAGCCATGCGGATAATATATGCTTGTACGACCGCTTGCGATGACGAAGGCGTGAACCTCTCCATGACGATCGACAGGGCAAACAGCAGAATGGTCACGACGACGACAATAAGCGCCGCCCTGCGCAGCGGGTTCGCCGAATCGGTGTCCGCGCGAGCGGGCGTCGCAGGAGTGGGTTCCTCCACCACAATTTTGTGGGCTGTTTCAGGATCAGTGGTCATCGAGGCAACACGCGTCCGGCAGCCCGAGCGCCGATGCCGGCTTCCTCGAGCCCAAGGCGCGCCGACCGCAAAAGTCGCATTTTACGGCGTTCGATCGGCGGTTTGCGGCCCGCTCAGGGCGCGGCGCCGTCGCATCCATTCAATCAGCAGCACATAGCCGACCGCCAGGACCACAGGCCCCACAAACAGGCCGAGAAGACCATCGGCTATCATGCCGCCGATGACGCCGATCAGAATTACCGGCATCGGCACTTCCAGCCCGCGGCCGAGCAGCAATGGCTTTAGGACATTGTCGCTGAGTCCGGCGACGACGGTCCAGACCAGGAAGATAATAGCCGGCTGCGTTGCTTTCGTCGCAAAGACATAGACTATGATCGGCAGTGTCACCAATATCGCCGGCACCTGTACAATAGCGAACAGAAGCGTCACGACCGTCCAAAGGCCGGCTGCCGGAACGCCGATGGCAAAAAATCCTACTGCGAGGAGAAGCGACTGGATCACCGCTACGCCGACAACGCCTAGCGCCACGCCACGGATCGTAGCGGCCGTCAGCGTAACCAGATGGGCCCCTTCCGCCTCGCTGCCGGTAAAAAGTCCGAGCAGGCGGCGAGCGAAATCGGCGGCGCCCCTACCATAGGCGACGATGACGGCGGCAATCCCGAAAGAGAGAACGAACGATAGCTGGCCGGCGGCCAGGCCACCGGCGGACGACACGAGCCGTGCCGCTGGTTCGCTCAACGCCCCGCCGTATTTGGCAACCGCCGCCGGCATGTTGGTGGCGACCAGCGCCCAGATCTCCGCCAGTTTCTGACCCACCAGCGGAACCCCGGCAAGCCATGATGGAGGCGGGGGGACGGCGAGGCTTTTATCATGCAAGCCCGTGACCAGCGAATACAGGGAAGACGCGAGGGAGGCCACCACCGTGCCCATCGCCACCAACATCACCGTGACGCCGACCAGCCCGATCAGCAGCGCCGACCAGCGATTGCCGATCCTGACCGCCAGCCGGAGATGCAGCGGATACAACATCACCGCTAGAATTGCAGACCAGATCAGGAGGTCGCTGAAAGGCGATATGTACCGGCCGCAGGCATAGACCAGAAAGGCTATCAGTCCGATTTGAAGCGCAACATCCAGGACGGTCGGGCGCGAAGGTTCATGATCGGAGTTCGGCATATTCGGGTCCGTCATTATTGCCCCCTTGCCTCTCCTGAAAGATGGACGCCAGAATGAAGGCAGCTCGTCGCTCTCGACAAGCGCCAATCGAAGGAGTGGCTACGTTGTCGAGCCGAAGCCGCAGCGCGGCCTGTTTCATTTCCCAGCATCGCGGGCCGCAGCTCGCAGCGCTTCCACGCTGACCGCCGCGACGAGGCCGGTCAGCACGATACCGGCAAGGCCAATCACCACCGCGAGCAGCCGCGACACGACATGCCGAGGCGTCAGATCGCCGTAACCGATGGTGAGACCGGTCACAAAGGTGAAATAAAGAGCGTCTACGACGCGCCACCTCTCTATGTACCCGATCAGAAGTCCGGGCCCGACCATCGCGAGAAGAACCCCGGACAGGATCGGCCAAATCACACGAACAACCCGAAAGAGCTCTCCGAAGAAGATGCGCCTGATTTGCCTTGCTCGCATTGGTCTCCGACCCGCATCCGATTTATAATTCAAGGAACGGCGCGAGACCGCATCTTCGACCGTCGCCGCCTTGTTGCCGTTCGCCCGCGCGTTCCTGCTTCCGGTAGCTGATCCTCGTCTGAGGTACTCCAAACTTCGTCGGCAGTTAAGGCTAGGATCTTCTCCCCTGAAAGCGCTGCTGTCGCAACTCGCGTTCTCGCCCTGCTGCGCTGCCTTCTCTGTTCATCCGCCTCCCAAAAAGTCCGGAGCCGGCGCAGAAGACCATCGGCTGGCCGCGCCGGCTATGCATTTTCCACAAATCTTCGGCGTCAGAACGTGTATCCGACGTGAAGTGGCCTCTCCCTCAGGCAGAAGCGTTGGCCGGCCCCTCTTGGGAGAAGCACCTTGGCGGCATTGCGTCGCCGCCCCGAAGGCGCAAAACCGGGCGAAATCATCGAGCCCGCGTGGAAATTCGTTAGATCTGCATAGGCACCGCGATCCGGCGATCTATCCTCAGTTTGGGCAAATGCTCGGCCTGCAGTGTAGTTTCTTCGGTTTGGCAGAGGCATGAATGCCGGGAAGCGGCACGCGCACGTTCCTCGAACCCGATCACTACGAGGCAAGCCTGCGTCAGGCACAAGTCGAAATCCTCATTGCCCCAAGCTCCAAGTTCAAGGCCCGCATGACCTGGGCGGAGCTGCACGATTTACAGGTACTGCGCTGCGAGGAAGACTTTCCACGGGTTGCCTATGTTTGTCTGGGGCAGCCAGCTCTCTTTCGTGACATTTTCGACGCATTCAGGGCCACAGCCGGTATGGGCCGGGACGGAGTTGCGGCCGGGCGAGATCGTGTTCCACGGCCGCGGAGAACGGCTGCACCAGTCAACGCCAGGCTCCTTCGTGTGGAACGTGATAGCGCTGGACCCGGTGCAGCTCGAACAATATTGCCGGGCTCTTTCCGGAAAGCCTTTTCCTTTGCCGCGGGAGGGAAAGATCCTGCGGCCCTCCCCGCGCGATATGGCGCGTCTGCGGCGTCTGCATGCGCAAGTCTGCCGCCTCGCCGAGACAAAGCCCAGATTATTGGCGCATACGGAGGTCGCGCGCGCCATCGAACAAAGTTTGATCCAGACGGTGGTCGCCTGCCTGACCGCCGCCAGCGTGCGAGCCGAGGGCCCGACCAAACGCCGTCACGCCAGGATCATGATCAGGTTCGAGGAGGTGTTGGCGGAGCATCTCGGCAAGCCCCTGCACATGACCGAGCTGTGCGAGCTGATTTGGGTAACCGAGTGGGCTCTGCGCTCTTGTTGCGCCGAATTCCTTGGCATGAGCCCCGTCCGATATGTGCTGTTGCGCCGGTTGAGCCGGGCACGTGTCGCGTTGCGCGACGCCGATCCGGACCAGGCGAACCTCCTGGACCTTGTCCGCGGCTTAGGCTTCGCGGAGCTCGGACGTTTCGAGGGGGCCTACCGGGCAGCCTTTGGCGAGACTCCGCTGACCACCCTCCAGCGCGCTCCAGCGGCGCGGTTCATCAACCCGTGAAATCCGTTATTTCTGCATAGCCGCCGGCGAACCCGCTGTTTAGCCTTGCAGGAGTCGCGGCGCGCTAACCGCTTGATCCTGCGACCCGCATATCGCAAGATAACATGAAGCAGCGTGGATTATAAACCCAAAAGGCGAGTGCTCACGGTTACGTTGGAGTAAACTCTATGGTGAGGCAGTCCGCGCAGCGTGATGACCTGGGATCCAGGAGCCGCATGATTGGCCGCAACTCCGTTAAGACTGAGGACCTCGCCCCCGGCTGTCGCCGCTGGTCGGTTCGGATCAGCGCAAGCAAGTGCTAAATCGAGATTGTCACGCCGCCGAAATCTAGGAGATTGAATATGACTTCAGAAGTCGAATCGAGAATGGTCTCGCGTCGAAGGATGGTTTCGCTTCTGGGATTAGCGGCGGCGTTGGGCTTCGCCGTATCAGCCACAGTCGCGGAGGCCCAGACCACCGGCACCACCGGCACCACCGGCACCACGGCACCACCGGCACCACCGGCATGCAGCGGCGTCAAGAGCGTCGCGGAGGACGCGTCGAGCGGCGCTACGAGCGGCGCGGAGGCACGCCTGCATCAAAACAGCCTACCCAAGGCCAGCCGGCACAGGTCCAGCCAGCGCCAGGCCAGCCAGCGCAAGGCCAGCCGCCAGCACAAAAATAATAGTTGCCCTAGAAGGAGCGGATAGAACGACATTCGGAGGTACTTACCGCGCAAGGTCACGCGCGATACAGGCTATGAACTTCTCGGTACGATCGTGTCGCAGGGCCATCTTGCGATGCGATCGGTTCCAGTCACGACCGGCGGCTCGCGGCCACTCGAGATGGACGCCATCGGGTGCATAGAAGGCCTTAACCCCGCGACCGCCGGGAAGCAGGGGAATGTCGGTCTGTCCGCGGCTAATTGATCGGCGTTGGCTCACACACTCGAGGGTATGGTCAACCGGGTCTCCGGACCCAGAGGAGGAACAGATGAGACGCTTCTTTTTGCTCTCCGTACCGGTTCTCGCCATTGCTGCTTGCGCGCCGCAGGAACCCCCGCCGACTATGGCCGCGACAGAAGGCCAGCCCCAGACGACGACCTACTACGATGGAACCTACATCGGCAGTTTCACCCAGAACCTGAGCGCCGCCGGATCGAATTGCCCAAATTTCCCGGTAGCGCCGGCCTTGACGATCCAAAACGGTGTGGCACGGTTCGCGGCGCTCGATCTCACCTATCAGGGATACGTGACTCCGCAAGGAGAGGTCAGAATGCAGACCCCCTCCGGCCGAACATTCGTGGGACAAATAGATCCCTATTATGTGCTCAGAGGCCAAACCACCGGCGCTTGCGTCTATAACGCAATCTGGCAGCGCAAAGGGGCGACCGGGAAGAAGCCGAGCTGAGGGGCGATACTGACGAACCGCTACGCCCGGAGCGGCTAACGCCATAGTCAGGTCGGCTGATTGCGACTCCCTCTATTTCTCGGCAGAAGCGCGGAAAGGGCGAACACATGCGATCACATCAAACTTGGGCCACTATAATAGCGCTGGCTTGCTTGACATCGGCCGGCCCGGCGTTGGCCCAGAATTCTCCGACCGCCCCTATGGCCTCCGCACAGGGCGTGCCGACGCCACCGGGTGATAGTCAATCCTTCCTGGATGGGTTGCGCAGGGTCGGGGTAATGGCGGGCCAGGTGGTCGAATGCTCTGCCGACGCCGATAGGCAGAAGCAGATCTCGCGAGCAATGGAATTGGCCAACCTGATCGCGATTCATTTCGGGCTGAAGGCCGCCTTCACCTTTACGGGTGCTCTCGGCTATGGCTCCGGGCGGCCGTTCGACAAGGCCACCTGCGGCCAAGCGATCGACGGCTGGAAACAGATCCAAGCCAAGTACCTCAATAAGTGAGGTCTCCGGTCATGAAGAAGCTATTGATCTACGTCGTGCCCGTCGTGCTGGCGGCCGCGCACGCATCGGGTGCCCCGTCATCTGGATGGGGCACGATGGGGGCTTTGGATCCTGTTGCGGGGACCGGTGTCGGAAAAGGCGCGCCGTTAGTGCTGGTCCAGCGTCGTGGCAGTGGCGGCGGCGGGGTCAGCCGCGGTGGCGGCGGCGGGGCCAACCGGGGGAATTTCAACAGCGGCAACTTCCAACGCGACGTATCGGCCAACCGCAACGTTTCGGCCAATCGCAACGTCAGCGGCAATGTTAATGTAAACCGCAACGTTTCGGTCAGCGGCGGTGGTGGCTATTACGGGCCCAGCTGGGGCGGTGTTGCCGCCGGCGTCGCGGTCGGCGCTGGCGTGGCGGCGATGGCGAGCAGCGCTGCCGCCGCATCCTCGACCTCTTATCCGCCGCCTCCGCCCTATCAATATTACCCGCCCGGGTACTGATTTGACACCCGGCGACTCCGGCGTCTGAGCGTCAAGCCGGCGTGGAGGAGATCGCGAGCGCGCATCCGCTTCTTGCGCCGGCGCGTACGTGCTGTGCTTGGGGAGCGGGCTTGTTGCGCCGCGCGGAACACCTGCGGTCGCCGAGTCAAATGGATTCCGCAATGCCTTCTGGTCTTTATCAAATTTCGTCGAACCCGCCATGGGGCTGTAAATAACAATGCTAAGGCACGGTGCTCGGCCCGGACATAGGCCGAATGTTTTGGTGTTCGCGTGACATCACCCATGCTACACCAAGCCTTGCGCCAATCCAAACCGAGTGCTGTGCCGATGATGACTATAACTGGTCTTAGAAGGGATCACTCAACCCGCTTGCTGACCATCGTATTTGGAGTGGCCGGCGCTCTCATTCTGCTGTCGGCTCTGATGGCTTGTGACAAGGAAGAGAAGGCTGCGTCGCAGGCTGTCCGACCCGTGCGTACCGTGACTGTCGAATTCCAAAAATCGGGGGACACACTGTCGCTGACCGGCGAGATTCAGCCGCGTTACCAAGCCGATATCGGCTTTCGGGTCAACGGCAAAATTCTCGAGCGGCCGGTCGATGTCGGCACCGAGGTCAAAAAAGGTCAACTGATCGCCGCGCTTGACCCGCAGCAATATCGGCAAGACCTGGAAGTCGCGAAATCGGAGGTCGCCGCGGCGCAAGCCGAGGTGGTGCGCAGCCGGGCGCAGGAAGCGCGTCAGCGGGAATTGTTGAAGAACGGCCACACGACGCAGGTCAAATACGATCAAGCGCTCAAGACCCTCAAGACCGCGGAAGCTCAGCTCAATGCGACGCGCGCCAAACAGGTCCAGGCCAGCGAAAATCTCGGCTACACCCGGCTTACCGCCGACACCGATGGGGTCATCACCGCGGTCGGAGCCGACGCCGGACAAGTGGTCGGCGCCGGGCAAATGGTCGTCCGACTGGCGCAGCCGGGGGAGCGCGAGGCGGTATTCAATGTCGCCGAAGGGGCGTTCAAGAAACCTCCGAGAAACCCGACGGTATCGGTCGGTCTGGTCAGCAATCCCGATGTCACGGCCGCCGGCAAAGTCCGCTATGTCTCACCTCAGGCCGACCCGGAGACCCGCACCTACACCGTGCGTGTGTCGCTCCCCGATGCGCCGGTGCAGATGCGACTCGGCGCCAACGTCGTCGGGGAAGTGACTCTGGATCAAGGGCAGATCGTCTCGATACCGGGAAGCGCGCTCTTCCAGAAGGATGGAAAGCCGGCCGTCTGGCTCGTTGAGAAGGACGCCACGGTGCAGCTCAAACCGATCGCCGTGCAGCGCTACCAGGGCGACTCGGTTGTCGTCGGCGATGGGCTCGCCAAAGGGGACGTCGTGGTAACCGCCGGGGTCCAGAAATTGCTCCCCGGTCAGAAAGTCGCCCTCATGGACGCGAGCACCGTGCAATGAAGGGCTTCAATCTTTCCGAATGGGCGATCAACCATCGCTCCTTCGTGTGGTTCTTGATGATCCTGTTCGTCGTCGCGGGCGTGCTTTCCTACGGGCAGCTGGGCCGCGAGGAAGACCCGTCTTTTTCGATCAAGACGATGATCGTCCGGACTTATTGGCCGGGCGCCACGATCGACGACACGATGCTGCAGGTCACCGACCGGATCGAGAAGAAACTGCAGGAAACACCGTCGCTCTACTACCTCAAGAGCGAAACCAAGCCGGGCGTCTCCACGATCTATGTCAACGTTCTGGATAGTACTCCGAAAGAGGCGATCCCGGACATCTGGTATCAGGTTCGCAAGAAGGTCGCCGACATAAAGGGGACATTGCCGCAGGGCGTCCTCGGACCGAGTTTCAATGACGAATTCGGCGACGTCTTCGGGATCATCTACGCGTTCACCGCCGACGGGTTCACGCATCGCGAGCTGCGCGACTACGTCGAACGCATTCGCACGCAGATTTTGACGATCAAGAATGCCGCAAAGGCGCAGCTGATCGGAGCCCAGGACCAGAAATTCTATCTCGAATTCGACACCCACCAGCTCGCCGGACTAGGCGTCAGTCGCGATCAGGTTATCTCGAGTTTGCAGGAGCAAAACGCCGTCACACCCTCCGGCGTGGTCCAAACCGGTCTCGAGAAATACGCGGTCCGCGTCTCCGGAGCATTCAGTTCGGTCGATGATCTGAAGCGCATCAATCTTTATGCGAACAACAAATTTTTCCGCCTCGCCGATGTAGCGTCGATAAGCAAAGGCTATGCCGATCCACCGCAGCCGATGTTCCGCTACAATGGCGAGGCGGCGATCGGGCTCGCCATCTCCATGGCGCAGGGCGGGAACAACCTCGTCTTCGGCGAGGCGGTGGCGCACAAGATGGACCGGATCATCGGCAGTTTGCCGATCGGTATCGAGGCGCACCTGGTCGCCGACCAGCCGGTGGTCGTCGAGGAAGCCGTCGGCGGTTTCACCAAGGCGCTGTGGGAAGCGATCGCAATCGTCCTTGGCGTCAGCTTCTTGAGCCTCGGCCTGCGCGCCGGGGTGGTTGTGGCCTGCTCGATCCCGCTCGTGCTGGGCATGGTCTTTGCCTACATGGAATATTCCGGCATCAGCTTGCAGCGCATCTCGCTCGGCGCGCTGATCATCGCGCTCGGCCTCCTCGTCGACGATGCGATGATCACGATTGAAATGATGGTCAGTCAGCTCGAAGCGGGTGTCGACCGCGAGCATTCCGCGACGCATGCCTGGGTCACGACGGCGTTTCCGATGTTGACCGGAACCCTTGTTACGGTCGCGGGATTTGTGCCGATCGGCTTTGCGAAGAGCGGCGCAGGCGAATATTGCTACTCGCTGTTCGCGGTCATCGCCGTCGCGCTGCTGGCTTCGTGGATCGTCGCGGTGCTTTTCGCCCCCGTGATCGGCGTGACCATCCTGCCAAAGACGATGCAGGCGCATGGCGGCGGCCATGCGGGACCCGGCCGTTTCATGCGGCTGTTTCGCGCCGCCCTCCTCTTCTGCATGCGCGCCCGCTGGCTCGTCATCGCCGTGACCGTCGGACTATTCGCCGCCTCGTTATACGGCTACGGCTTCATCCAGCAGCAATTCTTCCCGGCCTCGGACCGGCCGGAACTCGTCGTCGATCTGAGCCTTCCTCAGGATTCGTCGATTTACGCGACCGAGCGAGAAGTCGAGCGGTTCGAGGCGTTGCTGAAGAACGACCCGAACATCGATCACTACAGTCTCTATGTCGGGCAAGGTGCGGTGCGTTTTTATCTGCCGTTGAACGTGCAATTGTCCAACGATTATTTCGCGCAGGCGGTCATCGTGACCAAGGGCATTGCCGAGCGCGAAATCGTCCGGGCGCGTCTGCAAAAGGCGCTCGACACGGAATTCGCCAGCCTCAATACGCGAATTTACCCGCTGGAACTGGGACCGCCCGTCGGCTGGCCGTTGCAATACCGCGTCAGCGGCCAGACCCCGGGAGGCACCCGGGACGCAGCGTTCCTGGTGGCCCAAACGATCGGGCAGAACCCGAATACGCGGCTCATCAATTTCGACTGGAACGAGCCGATGAAGAGCCTCCACTTGCAGGTCGATCAGGATCGGGTCCGCCAGCTCGGCGTCAGTTCGAAGTCGCTCGCCGAGGCTCTCAACGCCGTCACCAGCGGAATGGTCGTCACCCAGGTGCGCGACTCGATCTACCTGACCGATCTTACGGCTCGGGCGACCGAGCAGCAACGCGCCTCGCTGCAGACCTTGAAAAATCTGCAGGTCTCTCTGGATAACGGACAGACGATCCCGCTGAGCCAAGTCGCAACCGTCCAATATGAACTGGAACCGCCCGTGATCTGGCGGCGCAACCTGCTGCCGACGATTACTGTTCAGGCGGATGTCGTGCCCGGTGTCGAGGCGAAGACGGTCAACAAGCAGCTGGCGCCGGCGATCGCCCAATTGGCGGAGAAATTGCCGGAGGGCTACACGATCGAAGCCGGCGGCACGATCGAGGAGAGCGCCAAGGGGCTCAACTCGATAGTTGCCGTCTTTCCCCTGATGATCATGCTGATGGTGATCATCCTGATGGTGCAGCTGCAGAGCTTTCAGAAGTTGTTCCTGGTGATCAGCGTCGCGCCCCTGGGTCTGATCGGCGTCGTTGCCGCTTTGTTGCCGACCGGAACGCCGATGGGCTTTGTCGCGATCCTCGGGATCATCGCTTTGAGCGGGATGATCATCCGCAATTCGGTGATTCTGATCGACCAGATCGACATGGACATGGCCAAGGGATTGCACCCTTGGGATGCCGTGATCGATGCGACGACGAACCGCTTTCGGCCTATCGTGCTGACCGCGGCCGCGGCCTCGCTCGGCATGATACCGATCGCCTCGGAGGTTTTCTGGGGGCCGATGGCTTACGCCATCATCGGCGGCCTCGTTCGTCGCGACCCTCCTGACCCTGTTGTTCCTCCCGGCCCTCTATGTCGCCTGGTTCCGCATCAAGGAGCCGGCGAAGGAGCGGCGCGTAGGAGCCGCAGAACCGATGCCCGCGACCGCCCGCTGAGTAGATCTTCGCGATGGAGCCCGCAGGGTCGAGGAGACGGGCGACGAGAGCACCAGCCGAACCGGGATGACGTTCGGTTCAAGGAGGCATGGATGGCAAACACGCTGTCGGACAAAGAGCGGATGTCGATGGATGCGTATTGGCGGGCAGCCAACTACCTGTCGGTCGGTCAGATCTATCTCTACGACAACCCGCTGCTCAAGCAAACCCTGACAAAAGAACACATCAAGCCGCGGCTCCTCGGCCATTGGGGAACAACGCCGGGTTTGAATTTCATCTATGTTCACCTGAACCGGATAATAAAACAGCACGACCTCGACATGATCTACATAACCGGCCCCGGGCATGGTGGGCCGGGACTTGTCGCGAACGCCTATCTGGAGGGCACCTACAGCGAGGTTTATCCGAATATTTCACCTGACGAGGAGGGCATGAAGCGCCTCTTCACGCAGTTTTCGTTTCCCGGGGGCATCCCGAGCCATGTGGCGCCCGAAACGCCCGGCTCCATTCACGAGGGGGGCGAACTCGGCTATGCCGTCTCGCATGCCTACGGTGCGGCCTTCGACAACCCGGATTTGATTGTCGCCTGCGTCGTCGGCGACGGCGAGGCGGAGACCGGCGCGCTGGCGACCAGTTGGCACTCCAACAAATTTCTGAACCCGGCGACGGATGGAGTGGTTCTGCCGATCCTTCACCTCAACGGGTACAAAATCGCCAATCCCTGCGTCCTGGCCCGAATCAGCCACGAGGAATTGGATCATCTCTTTCGCGGCTATGGCTATACGCCCTATTTCGTCGAGGGCGACGAGCCGGAAAAGATGCACGAGCTGATGGCCGCCACCCTGGACACCGTCATCGGCGAGATCCGGCGCATCAAGGAGGATGCGCGGGTCAACGGTTTCACCGAGCGCCCCCGGTGGCCGATGATCGTGCTCCGCACACCCAAGGGCTGGACGTGCCCGAAGGAGATCGACGGGAGGCGCACCGAGGGCTACTGGCGCTCGCACCAGGTGCCGATGGGTGAGATGCACGAGAACCCGGCGCATGTACGCATCCTCGAAGAGTGGATGAACAGCTACCGGCCCTTGGAGCTTTTCGACGGGGACGGTCGGCTCCGGCCCGAATTGGCCGAGCTCGCCCCGCGCGGCGCCCGCCGCATGAGCGCCAACCCGCACACCAATGGCGGCTTGCTGCTCCGCGAACTCCGACTCCCGAATTTCCGCGACTATGCTGTCGAGGTCACCGCACCCGGCGCCCTTACTGCCGAAAGCACTCGCGTGATGGGCAGATTCCTGCGCGATGTCATGAAGGAGAACATGGGATCGCGGAACTTCCGGCTCTTCAGTCCGGACGAGAACAACTCGAACCGTTGGCAGGACGCGCTCGAGGTCACCAACCGGGCCTGGGTCGCCGAGACGGAGCCATGGGACGATCATCTCGCGCCCGACGGACGGGTCATGGAGATGCTCAGCGAGCACCAGTGCCAGGGCTGGCTCGAAGGCTATCTGCTGACCGGCCGGCATGGTTTTTTCTCGTGCTATGAGGCGTTTATTCACATCATCGACTCGATGTTCAACCAGCACGCCAAATGGCTGAAGGTGTGCCATCACATTCCGTGGCGGCGTCCCATAGCCTCGCTGAATTACCTGCTTTCGAGCCACGTCTGGCGGCAGGATCACAACGGGTTCAGCCATCAGGATCCCGGTTTCATCGACCACGTCGTCAACAAGAAAGCCGAAGTCGTTCGCGTCTATCTGCCGCCTGATGCCAATTGTCTGCTGTCGGTCACCGACCATTGCCTGCGCAGCCGGAACTACGTCAATCTCGTCGTCGCCGGCAAGCAGCCGGCGCCGCAATGGCTGACGATGGAGCAGGCGGTCAAGCATTGCGAAGCCGGCCTCGGGATCTGGGAGTGGGCCAGCAACGACCAGGGAGGAGAGCCTGACGTCGTTATGGCGTGCTGTGGCGATGTGCCGACCTTGGAGACGCTCGCCGCCGTCGACCTGCTTCGGAAGCACGCGCCCGATCTGAAAATCCGCGTGATCAACGTCGTCAATCTGATGAAGCTGCAGCCGTCGAGCGAGCACCCGCACGGTCTACCGGACCACGATTTCGACGCGCTGTTCACGACCGACAAGCCGATCATCTTCGCTTTCCACGGTTATCCGTCGCTCATTCACCGACTGACCTATCGGCGGAACGGCCATCGCAACATCCATGCGCGCGGCTACAAGGAAGAGGGCACGACTACCACGCCCTTCGACATGTGCGTTCTGAACGACCTCGATCGCTTCCATCTGGTGAGTGACGTGATCGATCGGGTGCCGAAGCTCGGGGCGCGGGCGGCTTACGCGAAGCAGGCGATTCGCGATAAGCTCATCGATCACAAGGAGTTCATCGCCCGCTACGGCGACGACATGCCCGAGATAACCGGCTGGAGGTGGGGACAGGAAGCGGCTTCTGCCGGCGTGCGTTCGACCGAGGCCGACAACGTGTGATCGTCGAGGAGACGAACGTGAACGTTTTCGCCGGCCCTTCGAGAGCGCCGTCACGGTCGGGTCCTCGATGGTGATCGTTCAGGTCGGTCGTCGGGGAAACACAGAGGCGTCCAAAGCCCGCTGCTTCCCGTTTTCTGCTGCTTTCCCCCTGCTTCTCCGGCCTTCGCGCAGCGTGCAGGGAAGCAAAAAGCGGCCCCGAGGGGCCATTCTGCGCAACTGGTATTATTTGGAAATCTGGAGCGGGCGATGGGATTCGAACCCACGACCCCAACCTTGGCAAGGTTGTGCTCTACCCCTGAGCTACGCCCGCGATTGCGGCGGCGATGATACAAGACGGCGGCGGCTTTGCAAGGCTTGCTTTCGAGTCGGAGGCGTCGCACCGTCGCCGACCGATGCCCGCCGACCCGCCGATCCCGAGGCCGCCGACCCGCAGCCCGCTGACGCCCGAAGGGCTGTTTCGGCGTCTCGATGCGCTCGGCATCGCGCACCGCACCTATTCGCACCCGCCGGTCTTTACCGTCGCCGAGGCCGCCGCACTGCGCGGCAGCCTGCCCGGCGGCCATTGCAAGAGCCTGTTTCTGAAGGACAGAAAGGGCGGGTTGTGGCTCGCGGTGATGCTCGAGGAGCGCCGCCTCGATCTCAACAAGCTGGCGCGGCGCCTTGCCGTCCCGCGGTTGTCGTTCGGCGGCGCCGAGGAGCTCCATGCCGCCCTCGGGGTATGGCCGGGCAGCGTGACCCCATTCGCGCTGGCCAACGATCCCCTCCATCGCGTGACGCCGGTGCTCGATCTGGCGATGCTCGACCATGATCCGGTGAACTACCACCCGCTGGTCAACGACCGCACCACCGCGATCGCGCCGGCCGACCTGTTGCGCTTCATCGCCGCCGGCGGGCACCTGCCCCGCATCGTCGACCTCGCCGGCCTCGATCGGCACGCCGCCGAGGATTGAGCGGCGGCGGCGGCGCTTGTCAACATGGCGGCATGCCGCCATGTTGTGGGCTACATCGGACGAGGAGAGCGAGGTTGAGCGAAACGATGATCGGCGGTGGTGCGGCCGCCGCCCCCGTCAAGGATGTCACCACCGCAAATTTCATGGCCGAAGTGGTCGACGGCTCGTTCGAGGCTCCGGTCATCGTCGATTTCTGGGCGCCCTGGTGCGGCCCGTGCCGCCAGCTCGGGCCGATCCTCGAAAAAGCGGTGCGCGCCGCCAATGGCGCGGTGCGGATGGTCAAGCTCAATATCGACGAGAACCCCGAAATCGCGCAGCAGATGCGCATTCAGTCGATCCCGGCGGTCTACGCCTTCAAAGACGGGCGGCCGGTCGACGGGTTTGTCGGCGCCAAGCCCGAGAGTCAGGTCAGGCAGTTCGTCCAGCGCCTCGGCGGCGGCAAGGGCCCCTCGCCGCTCGAAGAGGCGCTGACGATGGCCAAGGAAGCGCTGCAGACCGGCGACCACAAGACCGCCGGCGCGGTCTTCCAGCAGATCCTGCAGCGCGAGCCCGGCAATATCGAGGCTCAGGCCGGTTTCGCCCGGGCGATGATCGCGTCCGGCGATCTCAAAAAGGCGCGGCAGACGCTCGATCGCGTGGCCAAGGAGGATGCCAGCCAGACCGAGATCGCCGCCGCCCGCACCGCGCTCGAACTTGCCGAGCAGGCGCGAACCGCGATGGCCTCCTCCGGCAAATTGCGTGCCCGCCTGACGCGCGACGCCGACGACCACGAGGCCCGGTTCGAGCTGGCGACCGCGCTCTTCGGCACCGGCGACCGCGAAACCGCGATCGACGAGCTGCTGGCCCTGTTCAAGCGCGACCGCGAATGGAACGAGCAGGCGGCGCGTAAGCAACTCGTCAAATTCTTCGAGGCTATGGGGCCGACCGACCCGCTGACCCTCAGCGCGCGGCGTCGTCTGTCGTCGCTGATGTTCTCGTGAGGAGACCGGCGCGATGAGCGAGCGGCCCGGCGCCATCGTGCTCCCGGCCATCTTGCCGATCTTTCCGCTCGCCGGAGTGCTGCTGCTGCCGCGCGGGCAATTGCCGCTCAACATCTTCGAGCCGCGCTACTTGGCGATGATCCGCGATGCAATGACCGGCGGGCGGCTGATCGGCATGGTCCAGCCGAGCAATCCGCGCGAGTCCCCGGCCGGCAATCCGCCGGTCTACCCGACCGGCTGCGCCGGCCATATCACCGATTGTTCCGAGACCGGCGATGGGCGGTTTCTGATCACGCTGACCGGGACCAGCCGCTTTCGCATCCGCGAAGAACTGCCGTTGCATGCCGGCTATCGCCGGGTCGTGCCGGAATGGGGCGAATTCGCCCGCGATCTCGGCGGCGAAGAGCAGACCGGGTTCGATCGCGATCGCCTGTTCCGCGGTCTGCGGGCCTATTTTCAGCGCCAGCGGATTTCGGCCCAGTGGGACGCGCTGACCGCGGTGCCCGGCGAGCGGCTGGTCACCTCGATTGCCATGGTCTGCCCGTTCGAGCCGAGCGAGAAGCAGGCGCTGCTCGAGGCGCCCGGCCTCGACGAGCGGGCGCGGCTGCTGACGGCGATCGTCGAGATGGCGGTCCTGGACGCGCCGAGCGATGGCGGCGGCGGGGTGCGTCACTGAGCTGGCCAGCCGGCCCACCGGGAATTGGGAACCATGGAAACCTCGGAGATCGATCCCAAACTGCTCGAAATCCTGGTCTGTCCGTTGACCAAGGCACCGCTGCGCTACGACCGCGCCGCTCAGGAATTGATCAGCGAGGAGGCGCGGCTCGCCTACCCGATCCGCGACGGAATTCCGATCATGCTCGTCGACGAAGCGCGCCCCTTGCGCGACGACGAGATCACGACCCGGCGGCTGCCGCCGTCATGAACCGTCGCAGATGAGCGAAGCATCGCGCTGGCCGATCGAACTGCGCCTCAAGCGCGCCGATAAGCGGCTCGACATCAGCTTCGACGACGGCAGCCGGTTTTCGCTGCCGGCCGAATATCTGCGGGTCGAGAGCCCGTCCGCCGAGGTGCAAGGGCACGGGCCGGGGCAGAAAACTCTGGTGCCGGGCCGCGCCCATGTCGGCATCATCGGGCTCGAACCGGTCGGCAACTACGCCGTGCGCATCACCTTTGACGATCTGCACGACACCGGCATCTATTCCTGGGCCTATCTGCACCAGCTCGGCATCGAGCAGCGGCAACGCTGGGCCGAATATCTGGCGGCTCTGGCGGCCAACGGTTTGAGCCGCGAGCCGGCGCGATCCTAGGCGAGCGCCGAAGGGCAGCATGCGACCGCTGTTCAGCGCGGCCGAGATCGCCGCCCGGGTCGATGCGATCGCCGCGGAGATCGCGCGGACGATCCCGGACGATTTCGTCGTCGTCGGCCTGCTCAAGGGTGCGGCGGTGTTTGTCGCCGACCTCGCCCGCGCGCTCGATCGGGCCGGAGCCTGTCCCGAGATCGAGTTCATGCGGCTTTCCAGCTATGGCCCCGCAACTGAGAGCAGCGGCGAGGTACAGCTTTTCGGCGATGTCCCGGCCGGGCTTGCCGGCAGGCGTGTGCTGCTGGTCGACGACATCGTCGACACCGGCCGGTCGATCGCCTATGCCGCCGCGCTGCTGCGGCAGCGCGGGATCGGCGGCCTCCGGACCTGTGCATTGCTCGACAAGCCCGCACGGCGACGGGTCGAGGTCGAGATCGATTTCGTCGGCTTCTCGGTCCGCGACGTGTTCGTGGCCGGCTACGGTTGCGATTACGCCGAGAAATATCGCCATCTGCCCTACATCGCCGCCGTCGACTGACAATCGACAGAGCCGACGAGGTTGCCGAGATTGCGCGCTTCGGCTACACCCGCGCTCCCTTGACCCTCGCCGGAGCGGGAGGATGCAGGATCACGCCAGCTTGGCGGGTGTCGGTATGACGGAACGGGCGCCGATCGCGGTGACCCTGCCCGACGGCACATGCCGCGAATTTGCCGGCCCGCTCGACGGCGCCGCAATCGCCGGCGCAATCGGGCCCGGCCTCGCCAAGGCGGCGATTGCCATCCGCATCGACGGCCGGGTGCACGACCTGGCAACCGTAGTCGAGCGTGACGCCAGCATCGCGATCGTCACCCGCGATACCGCGGAGGGGCTCGCAATCCTGCGCCACGACGCCGCCCATGTCATGGCCGAGGCGGTCAAGGAACTCTATCCCGAGACCGAGGTCACCTTTGGCCCGGCGACGGAAACCGGCTTTTATTACGATTTCGCCCGCGCCACCCCGTTCACCCCGGAGGATCTCGCCCGGATCGAGGAGCGGATGCGCGACATCGTGCGCCGCGATGAAAAGATCACCCGCGAAATCTGGGACCGCGACGCCGCTGTGGCGTTGTTCGAACGCATCGGCGAACGCTACAAGGCGGAATACATCGCCGAAATCCCGGCGGAAGAGGCGATCAGCCTCTACCGCCAAGGCGGGTTCGTCGATTTGTGCGTCGGGCCGCATCTGCCCTCGACAGGTCATCTCGGCCAGGCCTTCAAACTGATGAGCGTGGCCGGCGCCTATTGGCGCGGCGACGCGCGCAACGCGCAATTGCAGCGCGTCTACGGCACCGCCTGGGCAAACCAGAAGGATCTCGACCAGTACCTCTACCGCCTCGATGAGGCCGAACGCCGCGACCATCGCCGGCTCGGCCGCGACCTCGACCTGTTCCATATCGGCGAAGAGGCGGTCGGCAGCGTCTTCTGGCACCCGAAGGGCTGGACGCTGTTTCGCATCGTCGAGAACTACCTGCGCATGCGGCTCGACCATGCCGGGTACCTTGAGGTCAAGGGGCCGCAACTGCTCGACCGCAGCTTGTGGGAAGCCTCGGGCCACTGGGAAAAATTTCGCGACAACATGTTCATCGCCGAGAGTCAGGACCAGAAAACCCTGGCGTTGAAGCCGATGAATTGCCCGGGGCACGTGCTGATCTTCCGCCACCGCCTGCGCAGCTACCGCGAACTGCCGATGCGGTTGGCCGAATTCGGCAGCTGTCATCGCAACGAGCCCTCCGGGGCATTGCACGGCATCATGCGGGTGCGCGCCTTCACCCAGGACGACGCCCATATCTTCTGCACCGAGGATCAGGTCACCTCGGAGGCGGTCGCGTTCTGCCGGCTGTTGCTGTCGGTTTATCGCGATTTCGGTTTTGAGGATGTGGCGATCAAGTTTTCCGACCGGCCGGCGGTGCGCGCCGGATCGGACGCGGTGTGGGATCGCGCCGAGGCGGGGCTGCGCGATGCGGTCGCAGCGGCGGGCCTGTCGGTGACGTTGAACCCCGGCGAGGGCGCCTTCTACGGCCCGAAGCTGGAGTTCGTGTTGCGCGATGCGCTCGGCCGGGACTGGCAGTGCGGCACCTTGCAGCTCGATTTCGTCATGCCGGAACGGCTCGGTGCCAGCTATGTCGGCGAGGACGGCGCGCGTCATGTGCCGGTCATGCTGCATCGCGCGATCTTCGGCTCGCTCGAACGCTTCATCGGTATCCTGATCGAGCAGTATGCCGGCCGGTTGCCGCTGTGGCTCGCGCCGGTGCAGATCGTCATCGCCACCGTCACTTCGGAAGCGGCGGACTACGCCGCCGAGATCGCCCGGAAATGCGCCGCCGCCGGCCTCAGGGCCGTGGTCGACGCCAGTAACGAGAAGATCAGCTATAAGGTGCGAGAACACAGCCTCGCCAAAGTTCCGATCATGCTCGTCGTCGGGCGGCGCGAAGCGGAGACCGGCGCCGTGACATTGCGGCGGCTCGGCGGCCGCGATCAGGAAGCCCTTGCACTCGCCGATGCGGTTGCTAGATTGTCGCGGGAGGCAGCCGTTCCGTCATCGCCCCAATAAAATCGGCATTGTCGGGAAGACGCAGCTCAACCGGAAAGAGGAGAGTGTAAATAGCCAGACCACCCATGAACTTCACCCCCGCTCGCGAGGGGCCGCGGATCAATGAAGAAATCGGCGTCCAGCGTGTCCGCCTGGTCGACGAGCGCGGCGCCATGGTCGGGATCGTCGGGCGCGCCGAGGCGCTGGGCAAGGCGTCCGAGGCCGGGCTCGACCTGGTCGAAATCGCGCCGAACGCCGATCCGCCAGTGTGCAAGATCCTGGACTTCGGAAAATATAAGTACGAGGAACAGAAGAAAAAGAACGAGGCCCGTAAAAAACAAAAAATCATCGAAGTCAAAGAGATCAAGCTGCGCCCGAGCATCGACGATCATGATTACGACGTCAAGATGCGCAGCATGATGAAATTCATCGATGAAGGCGACAAGGTCAAGGTGACCATGCGGTTTCGCGGGCGCGAGCTGGCACATCAGGAACTGGGAATGGACGTGCTGGTCCGCGTCAGGGATCACCTGCAGGAGATTGCCAAGGTCGAGCAGATGCCGCGGATGGAAGGGCGGCAGATGACCATGGTCATGTCGCCCAAATGAGCTGAGTGACCGGCTCCGCCCGACGGTGCGTCCCGTCACGCCGTCGCGATCGGACTGGTCCAATGCTCGATTCCATGGCAGGTTGCCGGCTTCCTCTATCCGACGAGGCCGGCCATGAAGATCGAGCGCATAGACCATCTGAACCTGACCGTTGCCGATATCGACCGCAGCACGGAGTTCTACCGAAGCGTGCTCGGCATGGCGGCCGAGAGCATCGGCGAAGGCCGCGCAGCACTCCATTTCGGCCAGCAAAAGATCCATCTCGACGCCGCCGGCGGGGCGATGGCGGCCAGCGGCGAAAAGCGGCTGCCGGCCCATATCTGCTTTATCACCGAGGCGCCGGTCGGCGAGGTCCTGGCCCATCTCGAACGGTGCGGCGTGCCGGTGCGGATGGGGCCGGGTCCGCGCGCCGGGGCGATTGGCACGATCCAATCGGTCTATATCGACGATCCGGACCGCAACTCGATCGAAATTTCCAGCTATTGAGCCGCGATCCAGCGGGTTCGGCGCGAGGGCGCCGCCGACCGCTATTGTAACGGCTCAGCGGAGCGGCATAAGCTTGGCCGATCGTGCGCGGCGCGCCCGAACGAACGCGCCGCCGACCAAGGAGGAAGCTGCGCGATGCCGGACCGCACCCTGATCCCGATTTCGACCCATCCGGGGATCGGGAAGATCGGCGAGGCCGATTATTTCAAGCTTTATCAGGCATCGCTGGCCGACCCGGACCGGTTCTGGGGCGAGCAAGGCCGGCGCCTCGACTGGATCAAACCCTATACCAAGGTGCGCAATGCCTCGTTCGAAGGCGACGTCAACATCGCCTGGTACGAGGACGGCACCCTGAACGCCTGCTGGAATTGCCTCGATCGCCACCTGGCGCGTCGCGGCGAGCAGACCGCGATCCTGTGGGAAGGGGACGATCCCGCCGAGGACCGGCATATCACCTTTCGCCAATTGCACGAGGCGGTCTGCCGCTTTGCCAACGTGCTGAAGGCGCAGGGCGTCGTTAAGGGCGACCGGGTCACGATCTATCTGCCGATGATCCCCGAGATCGCGGTGGCGGTGCTGGCCTGCGCCCGGATCGGCGCGATCCATTCGGTCGTGTTCGGCGGCTTTTCGCCGGACAGCCTCGCCGGGCGGATCCGCGATTGCCGTTCGGCCTGTCTGGTGACCGCGGATGAGGGGTTGCGCGGCGGCCGCGCCGTGCCGCTCAAGCGCAATGCCGACGCCGCCCTCGAAAGCTGTCCCGAGGTCCGCAGCGTGATCGTCGTGCGGCGCACCGGGAATGCCGTCGGCTGGGTCGCGGGCCGCGACGTCTGGTATCACGAAGCCTGCGCTGCGGCGTCGCCCGACTGCCCGCCGGAAGAGATGGCGGCCGAGGATCCGCTGTTCATCCTGTACACGTCGGGTTCGACCGGGCAGCCCAAAGGCGTGTTGCACACGACGGGCGGCTATCTGGTCTATGCCTCATTGACCCACGAATACGTCTTCGATTATCGCGAGGGCGAAATCTATTGGTGCACCGCCGATGTCGGCTGGGTGACCGGGCACAGCTATATCCTCTACGGGCCGCTCGCCAACGGCGCCACGACGCTGATGTTCGAAGGGGTGCCGAACTACCCCGACGCCTCCCGCTTCTGGCGAGTGGTCGACAAGCATCGGGTCAATATCTTCTACACCGCGCCGACGGCGATCCGCGCGCTGATGCGCGAAGGCGAGGAGTATGTCCGCCGCACCGATCGCAGCTCGCTGCGCATCCTCGGCACGGTCGGCGAGCCGATCAACCCCGAGGCTTGGTTGTGGTATTACGACCATGTCGGCGACGGCCGTTGCCCGATCGTCGACACTTGGTGGCAAACCGAAACCGGCGGCATTCTGATCGCCCCGATCCCGGGGGCGACGCCGTTGAAGCCCGGCTCCGCGACCCGCCCGTTCTTTGGCGTCGAGCCGTTGCTGGTCGACGGCGACGGCAGCGTGGTCGAAGGGCCGGGCGAGGGCAATCTCTGTCTCGCCCGGCCCTGGCCCGGCATCATGCGCACGGTCTTCGGCGACCATCGCCGTTTTATCGAGACCTATTTCTCGGCTTTTCCCGGCCGCTATTTCACCGGCGACGGGGCGCGCCGCGACGCGGACGGGTATTATTGGATTACCGGGCGGGTCGACGACGTAATCAATGTCGCCGGCCATCGGCTCGGCACCGCCGAGATCGAGAGCGCGTTGGTCGCCCACCCGAAGGTTGCCGAGGCTGCCGTCGTCGGCTATCCGCACGACATCAAGGGCCAGGGCGTCTATGCCTATGTGACGCTGCTGGCCGACCAGACGCCGAACGAGGCATTGCGCCACGAATTGGTCGCCTGGGTGCGCCGGGAGATCAGCCCGATCGCCACCCCCGACCTCGTCCAATGGGCGCCAAGTCTGCCGAAGACCCGCTCGGGCAAGATCATGCGCCGCATCCTGCGCAAGATCGCCGCCGACGAGCACGAGGCGCTCGGCGACATCTCGACCCTGGCCGATCCCGGCGTCGTCGACGATCTGGTCTGCAACCGGCTCAACCGCGCGCCGCGGGGATCGACCTCATCTTAAGCTCTTGCGGAGGCGAACCCGGCGAGCTCGAAGCAGGCAGCAAGGCGCAGCCGCACGCGCTTTATCCTGATCATTTTCGCGCCTGCAACACGGCCGGACGGCGAACCGGTTCGCCGCGGACCTGACGCGCAACGTCCGGCGAGCACCGATCAACGATAGTGCGCTGCGGCGGCGGCGATCCAGCCTTTGCCGAATCGGGTCAGGATCGGTTGCGAGGATTCGGCGGCGAGCCGGATGCCGAGTTCGGACAGCTTGGCCGAGCCGTCGATCAACGTATCGAAGCTGGCGCAGGCAAAGACGGCATTGACCCCGATCGCGTCGGAGAACGTTTTGATCGCAAGCATGTCGGTGGCGGTGCGCGCTGCCCGATCGATCCCGGAACGGCTCAGCCCGGCGACCTCGATGCTGATAGCCTCCAGCCCCCGGGCCAGCGCCGCCTGCAATTCGGTCAGAGCGGCCAGCGCCTGATAGCCGAAATCAGCGAAATCGCCTGCCGGACAGCTTGCCGCTGGAGGCGGCTCGGCCAGGAGAACCGGCGCCGGAGGGTCCGCGGCAGCGGGGCTCACAGTCGCCGCCGTTGGCGGGGCGAGGGTGTCGGCTTCGGCCGCGGCCGAAGCCAGGGATGCCGCGGACGGCGCCGGGGCGGTCATGGTTACCGAAGATGCGACCGGCGTTGCGCGTGGCACCGGGGCTTGGGCCGGCGGTTCGGCCGGTCCGGCGGCGCGCAGCACGCGCTTTCCCTTTGTCTCCATCCTCTGATCCTCATCGGTTCGGCGGCCGTATTGCTGCGCCGCACAACGCCAAAGATAGGTGTGTGGCTCTGGCAGCACAAGATGCAGTGTGCGGCGCACAAAAAGTCAGAAGGCTTCGACCCGCAAAATCGTACTCTCGGCGCCGGTGACCCGGACGCGTGTGCCGGCGGGCAGGTCGGGTCCGGCGACGCGCCACACCGTATCGTCGATCTTGAGCTGCCCGCGGCCGTCGACGATCGCGTCGTCGAGCGTGAACAAGCGGCCGGTATAAGTCTCGGCCCGCCGGTTCAAGGCCGGCCTGCTCGGCGCCCGCCCTTTACCGACGAGCGCGATCCGGCCGATGGCGACGCCGGCGATGGCCAGACCCGCAAAGATCAGCGCCTGAAGTTCCCAGGAGAGATCGGGCATCAGCCAGTCGATCGCAGCAACGCCGACCGCCCCGGCGGCGAGCCAGATGCACACCATCGCCGGCGCCGCCACCTCGATCACCGCAAACATGGCGGCCAGCGCCAGCCAGTGCCAGAATACCATCGACGATCACCGATCGGTCGACGGCCGGGCGCCGGTCGGGTTCGGCAGGACGGCGGCAAAACTCTCCCGCGCCACTTCGGCGATGCCGGCTAACGACCCGATCATCGCGGCGCTTTCGAGCGGCATCAGGATGACCTTTTGGCTGGGCGCCGCGGCCAGGCGGCCGATCGCATCGATATAGCGCTGCGCGACAAAATAGTTGATCGCCTGGATATTGCCGCGGCTGATCGCTTCCGAGACCGAGGTCGTCGCCTTTGCCTCGGCCTCGGCCTGCCGCTCGCGCGCCTCGGCTTCGCGAAAGGCTGCCTCGCGCCGGCCCTCGGCGGCGAGGATCACCGCTTGTTTCTCGCCTTCTGCCTTGAGCACTGCCGCCTGCTTGAACCCTTCGGCATCGAGCACATTGGCCCGCTTCTCGCGCTCCGCCTTCATCTGTCGCGCCATCGCCGCCACCAGCTCCGGCGGCGGGGCGATGTCCTTGATCTCGACCCGCTGGATCTTGACCCCCCACGGCGTGGTCGCGGCGTCGACCACGGCGAGCAGCTGGGTATTGATGCGATCGCGCTCGGACAGCAGCTCGTCAAGGCTCATCGAGCCCATCACCGTGCGGATGTTGGTCATCACCAGATTGAGGATCCCCTGATGCAGGTTGGTGACCTCATAGGCCGCCTTTGCCGCATCCAGCACCTGGAAGAAGACGATCGCGTCCACCGTCACCACGGCGTTGTCGCGGGTGATGACGCTTTGCGAGGGAACTTCGAGTACGGTCTCCATCATGTTCATCCGCGCCCCGACGCGATCGACCACCGGAATTATCACGGCGATCCCGGGATCGAGCGTGCGCACATAGCGCCCAAAGCGCTCGACGGTCCACTCGCTGCCTTGCGGCACCGACTTGACCGCTACGGCGACAAAGATCACCGCAAAAGCCACCATCAGGAGAACAAAAACAGTAAACGGGCTGACCATGGCAATCTTCCACCGGAGGTTTCGACGTTGATAAGATAAGGGGCCGCGAGCGGCAGCAACTGGTCTGCGTTGGTCTGAATCGAAACCCAAGTCGAGAAATCGGCGGATCGGCTCGATTTTTGCGCGGTCCGGCGTGGACAGCGATCGGGCTTTTTCCTAAGGTGGGCCGGGGGTACCGTGAGACGGTCGATGCCGGCGCGCGGTCGAAGGGGGAATTGGGGGGTGCAGTGAAGGTTTCGGATAGGAGGCAACGCGCGACGTTCCGCGCCGTCGGGTCGCGAATTTCATCAATTCTATTGGGTGGCGTCGCGGCGCTCGCCGCGTCGATGCTGGCCTTGGGTTCCGGCCCGGCCGAGGCGGCGCGGCACGTGCACCGGCATCCGCACTTTACCGCGACCGGGTTCGCCGCGGTGCCGGTCAGTGAATCGATCGTCATCGACGCCGATACCGGCAAGGTGCTGAGCCAGCAAAATGCCGATGCGGTGACTTACCCGGCGTCGCTGACCAAGCTGATGACGCTCTATCTGACGTTCCAGGATTTGCAGGCCGGCACCCTAAAGCTCGGCCAATTGCTGCCGGTTTCCGCGGAAGCGGCGAGCCGCTCGCCGACCAAGCTCGGCCTGCCGCCGGGCGACATGGTACCGGTGCAGGATCTGATCCTCGGCGTCGTCACGCGATCGGCCAACGACGCCGCCTCGGTGCTGGCTGAAGGTCAGGCCGCCAGCGAGGAAGCCTTCGCCCAGCGCATGACGCAGCAAGCGAGGCAACTCGGCCTCGTCAACACCGTCTTCCGCAACGCCTCCGGCCTGCCCGATTCCGAGCAGCATACGACGGCGCGCGACATAGCCCTGCTGGGGCTCGCCATCTATCGCGATTTCCCGCGCGACTATGCTTATTTCGCGACGCGGCGGTTCGATTTCCGCGGCCGGATCATCACCAATCACAATCATCTGCTCGATTGGTATCCGGGGGCTGACGGGATCAAGACCGGCTATATCCGCGCCTCCGGGTTCAACCTGGCCGCCTCGGCCGTGCGCGACGGGCATCGCCTGGTCGGGGTGATCATGGGCGGCCCGTCGGCCGGCACGCGCGACCGCGAGATGGCGGCCCTGCTCGACCAAGGCTTTGCGCAGCTCGGCGTGGCGCCGCCGATGGTGGCGCATTATCAGCCGGCGCCCCATCCCGTGCTCGCAGCCGTGGCGCCGATACCCGAGCCGATCCACGGCAAGTCTTCGTCGGGCGGCAAACCGGGGACATTCGGCAAGGCCGCCGCCCGGCTGGCCGCGCATCTGGCACCAGTCGGCAGGGCGGAGGCAGCCGAAATGCCGCGTCCGGCCGCCGAACGCTGGAGCATCCAACTCGGCGCGTTCCATGCCGAGACCGCGGCCCAGAAGACCGGCCGAGTCGCTACCGGACTGCCGGTCGCACGCGGCAAGCCGGTGCAAATTGTCGGCTGGGGCAAAACCGCCAATGCTCAACTCTACCGGGCCCGGTTGCTGAACCTGACGCCGCTGGAGGCGCAAACCGCCTGCGCCGCTCTGCATCGCAAGGGGCTCGAATGTGCGATCGTCGCACCGAGCCCGCTGCGCTTTGCCGATCGCTAGCGGCACGCGATCTGACTCTGGCGCGCGGCGGATCGCGCCTTCCGCCGACCACCATCAGCGACCATATTGCAGCGCATCGCTGTGGGAGTCGCCTATGACCGATCTTGCCGTCACCGACGCGCTGTTCTTCGAACGCACCGGAATGGACCCGACCCGGGTCGAGGCGCTTGTAGCCGAGGCGCTCGATGGGATGGATGACGGTGAATTGTTTCTCGAATACAGCCAGTCCGAGAGCCTGGCGCTCGACGACGGCCGGATCAAAAGCGCCAGCTTCGACACGACCCAGGGGTTCGGGCTGCGCGCCGTAGCCGGCGAGGCGGCCGGCTATGCCCATGCTTCGGAACTCTCGGAGGCCGCGATCCGCCGCGCCGGGATGACGGTTCGGGCGGTGGCGAACGGCTATAGCGGGGTCATGGCGGGGCCGCCGCCGGGCACCAACCGCAGCCTCTATACCGACCAGAACCCGCTCGGCCTGGTCAATCTGGCAGCCAAGACCAAACTGCTCGCCGAGATCGATGCCTACGCTCGCAGCCGCGACCCACGGGTAAGGCAGGTCATGGCCTCGCTCAGCGGCGTCTGGCAGGGGGTGCAGATCATCCGCCCCGACGGTCGCCGGGTGGCGGATATCCGCCCGTTGGTACGCCTCGGCGTCGCCATCGTCGTCGGCGAAGACGACCGAATGGAGACCGGATCGTCGGGGGCCGGCGGCCGCGTCGCCTATGACCGCTTTCTCGATCCGCAGCAATGGCGCCATCAGGTCGACGAGGCATTGCGCCAGGCCCTGGTCAATCTGGGCGCGGTGCCGGCGCCGGCCGGCGAGATGACGGTAGTGTTGGGCGCCGGCTGGCCCGGGGTGATGCTGCACGAGGCGATCGGCCACGGGCTGGAAGGCGACTTCAACCGCAAGAAGACCTCTGCCTTTTCCGGACTGATCGGCGAACGGATCGCGACTCGCGGGGTGACCGTGGTCGATGACGGGACCTTGCCCGACCGGCGCGGATCGCTGAGCGTCGACGACGAGGGCACGCCGACAAATTGCACGGTCTTGATCGAGGACGGCATTCTCAAAGGTTACATGCAGGATAGGATGAATGCCCGGCTGCTCGGCGCCGCCCCTACCGGGAACGGCCGCCGTGAGAGCTTTGGCCATCTGCCGATGCCGCGGATGACCAATACTTACATGCTGGCCGGCGGGCATGACCCGCAGGAAATCATCGGCTCTGTCAAGCGCGGGCTCTACGCGGTCAATTTCGGCGGCGGCCAAGTCGATATCACGTCCGGGAAATTCGTATTTTCCACTTCCGAGGCCTACCTGATCGAGGACGGCAAGGTCGGGCCAGCGGTCAAGGGCGCCACGTTGATCGGGAATGGTCCCGATGCGCTGACCAAGGTGGCGATGATCGGCAACGATCTGCGGCTCGACGACGGGGTCGGCACCTGCGGCAAGGACGGGCAGAGTGTGCCGGTCGGCGTCGGCCAGCCGACCTTGCGGATGGATGGGCTGACCGTCGGCGGCACCAGCGCCTGAGCGAGCCGCCGCCCGGCGGTGGCACCAGGGGGGTCATGGGGTTTCGCTGCCGATGGTGGGTCCTGGCAATTGCTGCAATCATTGCCGCAGCGGTGCCGCTCGGGCGGGATTGGGCCTGCTCCGACTTGGCCGCGGCGAAGCCGACCCGCTGGTCGCTCTAGACCGTGAATGGCAAGTCGTGGCTGGTGACGCCCAGCGGTCAGCGCTTTTTCAGCCTCGGCGTGAACGCGCTCGACGGCGGCTACCCTTACCGCGACAAGGATGGCAAGGTCTATTATAGCTGGACCGCATTCGCCCCAAGCAGCGAGCGATGGGTCGAGACGACTCGCCGGCGCCTCGCTGACTGGGGGTTCAACAGCGCCGGCGGCTGGAGCCTGGCGCCGCAGCAGTTGCGGCTGCCGACGATCGTCAATCTCGAACTCGGTCGCAACGCACGCTTCCACTGGTTCGATCCGTTCGCCCCGGGGACTGCGGCGCGGATGATGAGGCTGGCGCGCGAACTCGTCGCCCCTTATCGCGATTCTCCCTATCGGATCGGCTATTTTTCCGACAACGAAGTCGGTTGGTGGGCCGGCGCGTTGTTTGTCTTCTATTCGATGCAACCGGCAAGCTCAGCGACGAAACAGCGCTGGGTCGAGATGCTGCGCCAGTATTATGGCGGCCGGTGGTCGCGTTTTGCCGCCGATTTCGTGCCGCCGCCAGGGGTCGGCTCGTGGTCTGGGCTGCTCGCCGCCACCACGATGACGCATCTGCGGCCGGGCGGCGGCGGCATCCATGCGGTCCGCGAATGGACCGGCGTCATCGCCCGCCGCTATTACCGACTTGCCGCGACGGCGATCCATGCGGCCGACCCCGACGCGCTCTATTTCGGCGACCGGCTGCCGATCTATTACGACCCGGCCGCGGTGCGGGCGATGACCCCTTATGTCGACGCGATCGCGACCAACTACAACGTCGACGCCAGCGACGGCTGGGTCGCGCATTACTACTTCGACGGGCTGCGAAAGCTATCCGGCGGCAAGCCGGTGCTGGTGTCCGAATGGTTTTTCGCGGCGCAGGAAAACCGGACGGGCAATCGCAACAACGGCCACCTGATGACGGTCGCCACTCAGGCCGAGCGGGCGGCCGGCGCCGCCGAGGCCACCGAGAATTTCGCCGCGATCCCGGAACTTATCGGCGCCCATTGGTTCCAATACTATGATCATCCGAAGGGCGGCCGCCCTGACGGCGAGGATTACGATTTTGGCCTGGTCGACATCAACGATCAGCCGTATCGGCGATTGACTACAGCACTGGCGACGGCCAATCGTCGTGCGCCCGAAATCCATTCCGAGCCGGCGGCGGCGCCCCCGGCAGCCGCGGAGTTCTCCGTGCCGCGGGCCGAGATCGCACCGCGCGAACGCTCGCTGGCGGACTGGCCGAAACCGGCGAGCCTATTGCCGCCGTTGACGCCATCGCCGGGTGCGGTGCCGTTCGGCGAAGTTTATCTGAGCTGGAGTAGCCGCGGCTTGGCGCTGGCGACGATCGGGCAGGACTATTTCGACATTGACCTGCTGGCTTATGCCGGCGCGTTCCCGCTCGAAGAGGCCTATCGGGTCGAGTTTGGGGTCAATGCCGGCGCCGGCCCGCGCACCTTTACGCTGTTTTTTATACCACCGCGCACCAAATTGCATGACTACCCTGAAATGCGGGCGGAACTTTGCGAGGGTTCCGCTCGGCGCGCCATTCGCGACGGCTGCACCGCGGTCGGCGGCGCGGAAGCGGTCTATTTCGGCGCCGATCAGCCGCGGATCACCGCCGAAATGCGGATCCCGTGGTCGGCGCTGGGCTCGGCACCTCCGTCACCCGGTGCGCGCCTGCGTGTCGAGGTCGCGGCGACCTCCTGGGATCGCGGCCGCTGGATGTCGTTGTCGGGCCGTGCCCCGGCTGCCGCGATGAGCTATCCGGAGGCTTGGCGTGCGATGCGGCTCGGTGGCGGCGCGCAAATGATCGAGACTGTACCGACGCCGCCGTTGCGGACACCGGGTTAATAGGCGTAGTCGGTGAAGACCGGGTCGATCCGGCCATGCCAGCGGGCACGGAAATCCTCGAGAAGGTCCTCGGCCGGGGAGCGGCCGGACCCGGCGATCGCGAACAGCGGATCGAGGAAGTGCGTCTCGTCGTCGCCGCAGAGGCTGCGCCGCGCCCGGCGATGCAGCCCTTCGCGCGCGATGTCGAGCATTTCGAGCGCCACGTCGCGCAAGGTTCGGCTGCGCAGCGGCGTCGCCAATGCCTGGCGCGGCACCGCCTGCCGCATTGCCTCGCGCTCCTCCGCGGTCCAATCGACCATCAGGTCGTAAGCCGCATCGAGTGCGGTCGCGTCGTACAGAATCCCGACCCACAATGCCGGCAACGCGCACAGCAGCCGCCACGGGCCGCCATCGGCGCCGCGCATTTCGAGAAAGGTTTTGAGGCGAACCTCCGGGAACGCGGTGGTCAGATGGTCTATCCAATCGCCCAATCGCGGCTTCTCGCCGGGAAGCGCCGGCAGCCTGCCGGCGAGAAAATCTCGGAACGACTGCCCGCTTGCATCGATATACCGACCATCGCGATAGACGAAGTACATTGGCACGTCGAGCATGTAGTCGACATAGCGCTCGAAGCCGAAGCCGGTCTCGAACACGAAGGGCAAGGTGCCGCAACGATCTGGATCGGTATCGGTCCACACCAAGCTGCGTTGGCTCAACAGACCCGAGGGCGTGCCCTCTACAAACGGCGAGTTGGCGAACAGCGCCACCGCCACCGGCTGCAAGGCCAAGCCGACCCGGAACTTCTTGACCATATCGGCTTCGGATCGATAGTCGAGGTTCGTCTGCACCGTGCAGGTGCGCAGCATCATGTCGAGGCCGAGCCGCCCTTTCTTGGGCATGTAGTCGCGCATGATGCGGTAGCGTGCTTTCGGCATCCACGAGATCTGTTCGCGGCGCCATTTCGGATCGAAGCCGAGCCCGATCATGCCGAGCCCGAGTCTCTTCGCAAACCTCGCGGACCTGGCGCAGATGTTCATGCACCTCGTCGCAGGTCTGGTGCACGGTTTCGAGCGGCGCGCCGCTCAGCTCGAACTGCCCGCCGGGCTCGAGCGTGATCGAACATCGCGCATCATTGGTCAGCGCGATCGTGTGGCCGCTTTCGATGACCGGCTTCCAGCCGAAGCGGGTCATCCCTTGCAACAACGCCGCGATCCCGTCCGGCCCGTCATACGGCACGCGGCGCAGATCGGAGCGGCGAAAAACGAATTTCTCGTGCTCGGTCCCGACCCGCCAATCAGCGGGCGGTTTCGACCCGGATTTGAGATATTCGACGAGCTGCCGCTGGTCGATGATCGGCTCTCCGGGCGTGCTCGGCGTGGTCGTCATCCTCGGCGAAACTCCAGCGAAACACAGCCCCGAATAGGGAGGCAGCCCCAACATATGGTTGGGCGGCACCTATCGGCGCGTTCGGGTGCGGTGCCGATCGCCGACGATCGCCTGATAAACCGACAGTGCCGCGAGTGCGGCCGTCTCGGCGCGCAGCACCCTGGGTCCAAGCCCGACCCGCGTAACAAACGAGAGTTTGTCCAAATAATCAAGCTCCGTCTCGGTGAACCCTCCCTCGGGACCGGTCAGCACTCCCACCGGTTCGAGACCAATTCGCCCGATCGCATCGGCGATCGGCTCGCCCGCGCCGGTCTCGTCGCAGACGACGAGCCGCCGCCCGGCCGGCCATCCGGCGAGGGCGTCATCGAGCGGCCGTGGGGGGTACAGTTCGGGCACCGACAGCCGCTCGCTCTGCTCGGCCGCGGCGACGGCGTGCGCCCGCAGTCGGTCGAGATTGGCGCGCTCGATCTGGGTTCGCCGGGTAAATACCGGCAGCAAAGCCGAAACTCCGAGCTCGGTCGCCTTCTCGACCAGCCAATCGAGACGCGCCCTTTTGATCGGCGCGAACAGCAGCCACAGCTCCGGCTCGGTTTCGGCCGGACGGAGCAGGCGCTCGACCGTCACGCTCAAACCGCCTCGCGCCGGCGCGGCGACCCGGCACAGCCACTCGCCGTCTGCCGCGTTGAACGCCGCGACCCGGGCGCCCTCGCCAAGCCGCAGCACCGTGTGCAAGCGATGCGCCTGCGCCGCAGCCAATTCGAGCAGGACGCCGGGGCGCAGCTGCTGGGTCATGTGGAGCCGCGCCGCGCCGCGCTCGCTCATCTCCCGCTCCCGTGGTTCGCACCGCGGGTTGAGCCGCGGCGGTTGCGACGCCAGATTAGCCGATGACCGCGCAAAACACGCCGAGTGATAAGACCGGCCTTCTCTCCGATGCGAGCCCGGCCGTTACAGACAAACCTCGGGACGCTTTGGGGCCGGAGCGGGCGGCGGCCTTGCCTGGGGATCCGAGCGACATTCGTCGTGGCGACTGGGTCGAGCGGTGGCTCCCGGTCGGCGCCCGACCCTATGCCCGACTCGCGCGGGTCGATCGCCCGATCGGGACCTGGCTGCTGCTGTTTCCTGGGTGGTGGGGTATCGCGCTCGCTGCGCCGCACTGGCCGAGCCCGTATCTGATGGCGCTGTTCGCCCTTGGGGCGCTGGTCATGCGCGGCGCCGGCTGCACCCTCAACGACATTGCCGACCGCCATTACGACGCGCGGGTCGCCCGGACCCGGCTGCGGCCGCTGCCGAGCGGTGCGGTGACGGTGCGCCAGGCGGTGGTTTTCCTGCTGCTGCAATCGGCGGTCGGCGCCGTGGTGCTGTTCAGTCTGAACCGGCTCAGCATCGCGCTCGGGTTTGCCGTTCTGGTGCTGATCGGCACCTACCCCTTCATGAAGCGAATTACCTATTGGCCGCAGCTCTTCCTCGGACTCAACTTCAACTGGGGCGCGCTGATGGGCTGGGCCGCGGTCGCCGGCATGCTCGCCTGGCCGGCACTGTTTTTCTATCTCGGCGGCGTGTGCTGGACCATCGGCTACGACACGATCTACGCCCATCAGGATAAGGAGGACGATGTCCGCATCGGCGTCAAATCCTCGGCCTTGGCGCTCGGGCGGCAAACCCGGCCATGGCTGTTCGCGTTCTATGCCGCGGCTTTGTTGTTCTGGGGCTTCGCCGGCACCGCGGCCGGGCTGCGAGGGGCGTTCTGGATTGGGCTGGCCCTGGCGGCCTTGCAGCTGACCTGGCAGGCCGCACGCGTCGACACCGACGATCCCGCCGACTGTCTCGCCAAGTTCCGCTCGAACCGTGCGGTAGGCTGGCTAATGCTGACCGGTATCGTTGCGGGCCGTGTTGTCGGATGATGCGGGTGTCCCCTTGGCCCTCGTCGCGAGAGCGAACTTGAAGGGGCGGGGGATGTCCCACGATCGAACTCCGCAACCATCCATGCGGTTCAGGCACATCTATCGAAAGATTTGAAATATTTTCATTTTAGGAGCGTGGGGCCGATTGGTTCGGCTCCCGGCAACCGCAGGAGGCCGCGATGCTTTCGCTCGATCGACTGATTGTCTGGATTATCGTCGGCCTGATCGGCGGCAGCCTGGCCGGGCTGATCATCAAGCGCGACCGCAAGGGCTTCGGCGCTGTTCGCAACCTCGGTCTGGGTCTGATCGGTGCGCTGGTCGGCGGTTTCCTGTTCCGCCTGCTGCGGCTCTTCCCCGGACTCGACCAGGTGACGATCTCGTTGCGCGACGTCGTTGCCGCATTCGTCGGCTCGCTGATAGTCCTCGCCGCGCTGTGGCTTTGGCATCGCCGGAAGGGCTCGGCCTAGAACGCCATGGTTGTTTGGAGCAGCGGTATTCTATTCAGGGCCGGGCGAGCGCGCAGGCGTGGTCCTGCAATTCTTCGCCGTTGGCTCGGTCCCCCGCATCCGGATCGCCCGGCGCCCATCCGTTGACCTGATCGTTGAGTATGACGAAGCCGCGCCGGCCCGCACCGAAATCGGCGCCGACGACGACCAAGGTCTGGCGACCCATTGTTTTCCTGGCGCCCGGTACCCGGTCGGCCAGCAGGATGAACGGATTTATCGCGTCGAGGTTGTCGGCCACGACCCGCATCGCCCTGTAGCGGTGACCGGCGAGCGGCTCGACGAATGCCGCCCAATCATCGCCGATCGTCGCCTGCCGGCGCAGCAGCGCCGCGCGCACGTCGGGCCGGATGCAATCTACATGTATGTGCAGCTCGTCCTGGCTGCGAGCAAAGGCCGAATTGATTGCCAGGCTGATGGCGTCGCGCGGCAACGGGTGCCCCGCTGCCCGCTCGGTGTAACCGCGTTCGCGCCATGCGTCGGCAAAATAATTGGGGGCGCCGGGCAGCAGCAGTTCCGCACTCTCTATACCCGTTAACCGGGCGACCGGTATCATCAGATACTGCGTCAGGCCCACCAGGTCTTTGAGGATCACATAGCCCCGGTCGCCGCCGCCCCGCAGATCGACCAGCGCGCAGGGCTTCGGATCGGCGTGTGTCCGCTGATTGGGAACGCATCGGTCGTGGACGATGTGCCACAGCGCGTCCGGGTTGGCGGCACGACCGCTGCCGGCGACGCCCAGCAGCATGGCGAGGAGGCCGACGGCGGCGACCGACCGCCGTCTCCGTAGGGTCTTGGTCATCCCGCCTCTGGGTTAGCGCCCGCGTTTGGCCGAAGCAGAGTTTAAACCGTCGAAGGCCGGCGGCAAGGGAGCTGTCTTTACCGCGTCGCCTACAGATCGTAAATGGTTAGATGTATTTACATGATAGCGGATGACGCTCGCTCCCTTCTTGCTGCCCCGCTCTTCGTACGAATTCATGCCGATCCTGGCGATGGCGACCCTGTTCATCGGCGCGCTGGTAATCGCCGGAGCTTTCACCTTTCTCCCCGGCCGTATCATGCACGCGGTCGCGTTCGGCTCATAAACCCGCTGCGCGAGGATGCGTCGATGTGCGACCTTGTCGAGTTGGGTGGCTTTTGCCCTCGGCCTGTGTTATCCAGGTGACGCCGATAGCACGCCCGCAGGAGAGGTCGTGCCCCTGGCCCAAACGGGGGTGCGGCGCCGAAGGAGCAACCGCCCCGGAAACTCTCAGGCAAAAGGACTGCGGGCGGAAGGGCGCTCTGGAAAGCAGCGGACGGGCCTCGCGGACCGGCCGCTCACCGAAGGAGTAAGCTCGGGCTGAACGCCCGGGTGAATCTCTCAGGGTCCACGACAGAGGGGGCATAGGGGGCGCTGTCGCGTCCGCTCTCTGTCGGAGGCTTTGGTGTGCCCGATCGGGATCAAGCTCAAGACATCGCAGCGCCGCCGTTGCGGCGGACGCCGCTCTACCCGCTCCATCAATCGCTCGGCGCCCGGATCGTCCCGTTCGCCGGCTACGAGATGCCGGTGCAGTTCCCCGCCGGGATTCTCGCCGAGCATCTGCACACCCGCGCCCGGGCCGGGCTGTTCGACGTCTCGCATATGGGGCAGTTGCGGCTCGTCGGGGCCGATCCGGCGGCGGCGCTCGAAATGCTGGTTCCCGGCGATATCCGCGGGCTCGGGGCGATGCGGCTGCGCTACACGCTGCTGCTCAACGAGGTCGGCGGCATCCTCGACGATCTGATGGTGACGCGGCTCGGCGACGGGTTGTTCGTCGTCGTCAACGCAGCGCGCAAGGCGGTCGATCTCGCCCATTTGCGCGACCGGATCGGCGGCGGCAGCCGCATCGAGCCGCTCGATGATCGGGCGCTGCTCGCCCTACAAGGGCCTGCAGCGGCGGCTGTCATCTCGCGTCTGGCCGATGACCTGACGACGTTGCCGTTCATGAGCGCCGCCGAGGCAACGCTCGACGGGCAGCGGTGTCTGGTGACGCGCTCCGGCTATACCGGCGAGGACGGGTTTGAGATCTCGGTCCCGGCGGCCGGCGCGCAAGCCCTGGCTGAGCGGCTGTTGGCCGGGCCGGAGGTCATGCCGATCGGCCTCGGCGCCCGCGATTCGCTGCGCCTCGAGGCGGGGCTCTGCCTGTGGGGCCACGACATCGACGAGACGACGACCCCGGTCGAAGCCGATCTCGCCTGGACCATCGGCAGGCGGCGGCGCGACGAAGGCGGCTTTCCCGGGCGCCGCGATCATCCGGCAGCAACTGGCGCGGGGTCCGTCCGCGGCGGCGCGTCGGCATCCGCCCCGACGGCCGGGCGCCCGCGCGCGAGACGGCGCCGATCGTCGATGCCGCAGGCGGCGAAATCGGCCGGGTGACGAGCGGAGGGTTTGGCCCGTCGCTCGGTGCGCCGGTGGCGATGGGCTATGTCGACGCCGCCCATGCCGTCCCCGGCACCGTCTTGGCGCTGACGGTGCGCGGCAGCGCGCGCCCCGCCCGGGTCGCCCCATTGCCCTTCGTCCCGCACCGTTACCACCGTTGAGCCCACGCAGCTGAGCTTGAGAAGGAGCCGATTCGATGAACCCGACGCGCTTCACCAAAGACCATGAATGGGTCCGGTTCGACGGCGATCTTGCTGTGATCGGGATCACCGATTACGCGCAGTCGCAACTGGGTGACGTCGTCTATGTGGAATTGCCGGAGATCGGCCGTCGGGTCGAGCGCGGCCGGGAGGCGGCGGTCGTCGAATCGGTCAAGGCGGCGAGCGAAGTCTATGCCCCGGTTTCGGGTGAGGTCGCCGAGATCAACGACGCGCTCAGCGATGACCCGGCCAAGGTGAACGGCGACCCGATGGGCGAAGGCTGGTTTCTCAAATTGCGCCTCGCCGACCCGGCAGAACTCGACGAATTGATGGACGAGGCCGCCTATAGCGCCTTTGTCGCGGGCCAGTCCTGATGCGCTATCTGCCGCTGACCGATCATGACCGTCGCGAGATGCTGGCCGCGATCGGGGTCGAATTGATTGATGATTTGTTTGCCGATGTGCCGCCCGCAGCGCGGCGCAACCGGCCGCTCGATCTGCCGTTGGCGCAAGGCGAGATCGAGGTCGAGCGGGTGATCGCCGGCCTGGCGGCGCGGAATGTCGCTGCCGGCTCGGCGCCGTTTTTCGTCGGCGGCGGCGCCTATCGCCATCACGTCCCCGCCGCGGTCGACCATCTGATCCAGCGCGGCGAGTTCCTGACCTCCTATACCCCGTATCAGCCCGAGGTGGCGCAAGGAACGCTGCAATACCTGTTCGAGTTCCAGACCCAGGTGGCCTTGCTGACCGGGATGGAGGTCGCCAACGCTTCGCTTTATGACGGCGCCACCGCCTGCGCCGAGGCGGTGATGATGGCGAACCGTGTCACCGGTCGAAAAAAAGCCGTCTTGTCGGGCGGCGTCCATCCGCATTATCGCGAGACTTGTGCAACCTATGCGCGCTTCGTTGGTTTCGAACTGAAGGCGCAGCAGCCTTCGCCGGAAGCTGGAGGAGCACCTCGCCGGGCTCGTCGATCGCGACACCTCGTGCGTCGTCGTGCAAAACCCGGATTTCTGGGGCATGGTGCGCGACTGGTCGGCATTGGCGCGGGTCTGCCACGACAACGGCGCGCTGCTGGTCGTCGTCGTCACCGAGATCCTGTCGTTGGCGGCGATCGAGCCGCCGGGTGCGATGGGCGCCGACATCGTTGCCGCCGAAGGCCAGTCGCTCGGCAACGCGCTGAATTTCGGCGGGCCCTATCTCGGCCTCTTCGCCAGCCGCGACAAATTCGTGCGCCAGATGCCCGGGCGACTCGTTGGCCAGACCGTCGACGCCGACGGCCGCCGCGGCTGGGTGCTGACTCTCTCGACCCGCGAACAGCATATCCGGCGCGAGCGGGCGACCAGCAATATCTGCACGAATTCGGGTCTCTGCGCGCTGGCCTTCACGATCCATCTGGCGCTGCTCGGCGAAGCCGGGCTGACCCGGCTGGCGCGGCTGAACCACGCCGCGGCGGTGGCGCTGGCCGAACGCCTCGAACGTGTGACCGGGGTGACCCTGGCCACCGCTGCCTTCTTCAACGAATTTACCCTGCGGCTGCCGGTGCCGGCGGCGCCGATCGTCGAGGCGCTGGCCGCCCGCGGCATTCTCGCCGGCATCCCGGTCAGCCGGCTCTATCCCGACCGGGCCGATCTTGCCGATCTGCTGCTGCTGGCGGCGACCGAGATGGTGACCGCCGACGACATCGACCGGCTGGCGCACGGCCTGATGGAGGCGCTGTCGTGAACGAGTGGAGCCGTGCCCTCAGCGGTGGCGCCGCCAGGAACCCGCCGCAGGCCGATGCGACGTTCAGCGGCAATCGCGGCCTGCAGATCGAAGAGCCGTTGATTTTCGAGCAGGATTCGCCCGGACATTGCGGCGTCGACCTGCCCGAGCCGCCGCCGTTCCGCGCGCGGCTCGGCGGGCTCGAACGAGAGGGCGCAATCGGCCTGCCGGGGCTCAGCGAACCGCAGATTCTGCGCCATTTTACCCGGCTGTCGCAGAGGAATTACGCGATCGACAGCGGGCTCTACCCACTCGGCTCGTGTACGATGAAGCACAATCCGAGGCTCAACGAAAAACTCGCGCGGCTGCCGGGCCTCGCCGACATCCATCCGCTCCAGCCATTGTCGACCGTACCCGGGATTCTGGCGCTGATTGACGCGCTTGCGCACTGGCTCAAGACGCTGACCGGACTGCCGGCAGTTGCCTTGTCGCCGGGCGCCGGCGCCCATGGCGAGTTGTGCGGGATGATGGCGATCCGGGCGGCGTTAGAGGCGCGCGGCGATCGCCGCCGACGGGTATTGGTGCCGGAATCGGCGCACGGCACCAACCCGGCGACCGCCGCCGCCTGCGGCTATGCCGTCGAGTTCGATCCCGGCCGATATGCGCGGCCGGGTCGACCGTGCCGCGCTCGAAGCCCGGCTCGGCGATGATGTCGCGGCGCTGATGCTGACCAATCCCAACACCTGCGGGCTGTTCGAGAACGAGATCGTCGAGATCGCAGCGGCGGTACACCGCGCAGGTGCCTTCTTTTATTGCGACGGCGCCAATTTCAACGCGATCGTCGGTCGGGTGCGGCCTTCTGATCTCGACATCGACTGCATGCATCTCAACCTGCACAAGACCTTCTCGACGCCGCATGGCGGCGGCGGGCCGGGCAGCGGCCCGGTGGCCCTGGCGGCCAGCCTCGCTCCGTTTGCACCGCTGCCATGGCTGGTGCATGGCGAGCACGGGCTCGAACTGGTCGAGCATCGGCAAGGCGCGGCCGGTCAGGCGATCGGGCGACTAAAGGGATTTCACGGCCAGATCGGCATGTTCGTCCGCGCGCTCGCTTATGTGATGAGCCATGGCGCCGACGGACTGCGGCAGGTGGCTGAGGATGCGGTGCTGAATGCGAATTATCTGCGCGTCAGATTGGCCGAATTCCTCAGCCTTGCCTATCCCGGTCCGTGCATGCACGAGGTCCTGTTCGACGACCGCTTTTTGAAGGATACCGTCGTCACCACGCTCGATTTCGCCAAGGCGCTGATCGACGAGGGTTATCATCCGATGACGATGTACTTTCCGCTGGTCGTACACGGCGCGATGCTGATCGAACCAACCGAAACCGAAAGCAAGGCCTCGCTCGATCGGTTCGTTGCGACCATCGAGGCGCTCGCGAACGCGGCCCGCCGCGGCGATACCGCCCGTTTTTCCGCGGCACCACGCCTGACGCCGCGTCGCCGCCTCGACGAAACCGGCGCCGCCCGCCATCCGATCCTGCGCTGGCGCCCCGACCGGAGCGAGCGTCAGGCCGCGGAATAAGCGGGCTGCGGAAGTCTTTCCGGCTGCTTTGCCGGGCTGCGACAGCGCTTGATATGCCGGATCAGGCGCGGTCGATTCGCCGAACGAAACGGTTCTGTTGCCGGATGCGGGTCTCGAACGCAGGATAATCGGCTTCCTCGGAAGTTTATGGCGGGAGACATGCTGCTGCCCGTTCAATCCCGGTTTGTCCTCGAGTCCCGGCTTGATGAGGTCACGATGGCCGGCCGGCAATGATGCTCCTGCCCGTCGCGCTGCGGCTTTTTTCAGCCCGTTCGCGAATTTGGCTTCGCAAATTGCCCGGGCTCAGCGATCGTGACTCATGGACGGTGACGAACAGATGACCTGTGCGATCGGCGTTTGGCCTGCGTCCTTCTGTCACCCGAGAAAACTCCCGCAGCCTGGTGTCGGTGAGGTTAGCGTCACTCTGCTTTGACGGTTTGGGGACGCGGGGAATCTCAAGTTTGAGGATGCGGCAGCCGTTCCGGGTCGTAGTCATCACCGGAGCGTCGAGTGGGCTCGGGGCTGGGCTGGCGACATCCTATGCCGGTTCAGCAGTGACCTTGGGCCTGCTCGGACGCGATCGGCAGCGCTTGGGGGCGACCGCGAGGGCTTGCGAGGCAAGGGGGGCGAGGGTGAGTGTTGCGGCGATCGATGTAGTGGATGCGGCCGCCATGGGATGCTGGCTGCGCGAATTCGATCGCGAGCACCCGGTCGATCTGCTGATCGCCAATGCCGGCACCTCGGCCGGGCCCGCTCCGAACAGCCCATCCGAAGGCGTCGAAATCGCCGCAAACCAGGTCCGGGTGAACCTGGTCGGTGCAATCAACACCATCGAGCCGCTGCTGCCGTCTTTCTGCAGCCGCGGTCGTGGTCATGTCGCCGTGGTTTCGTCGATCGCCGCCTATCGGGGTTTGCCGGACAGCCCCGCCTATTGCGCGAGCAAGGCCGGGCTGCGCGCCTATGCCGAGGCGTTGCGGGCTCGGCTGGCGCCGCGCGGCGTCGGCGTGACCCTGGTGTGTCCGGGTTTTTTCAATTCACCGATGACCGATCGCTGGAATGGGGCGACGCCGTTTCTGGCGACCGGTGCGGCGGCGGCGCGCAAGATAAAGCGCGGCATCGATCGCCATCGGCGACGCGTCGCCTTTCCCTGGCCGCTCGTCTTCGGCCTTCAATTTTGCGACATCGCGCCGGCAATCGTGGGAGACTCGATCCTGCGGCGCTTCCGCTTCAGCATTCGGTCGGCTTGAGCCGATGGTGGTCGGCTCGCTCCACATCGCGGCCGGTGCGGCGCTGGCGCTCGCCGGCTGGTTCGTCCCGCGCTGGGTTGCCGGTGCCGGAATCTTCCGCTGGCCGGTCGTTCTGCTCGATTTTGCACCGGTGCTGCTGGCAGCGGCGCTGCTCCTGACGGCGAGCGGGCGACCGATCTTTGCCGGTCTGATCGTCTTCTCGCTCGGCGCCGGCTTTGCGCTCGCCGACCATGCCAAGCGGGAGACGTTGCGCGAACCGGTGGTATTTTCCGACATCTCGGAGTTGCCGCACGTCTTCACTCACCCGCAGCTCTATCTGCCGTTTGCCGGCCCGGGGCTGGTAATCGGCAGCGCGACCGCAGCGGTCGCGGCCTGCCTTGCTTTATTGTCTTTCGAGCCGGGGCTCTGGCGTCCGTTGCCGGCGGCGGTGCTGGCGACGGTCATTCTGCCATGGGCGGTCGCCGAGATGATGTCTCGCGAGCCGGCGCTCGGCGCCATCGCGGCTACATTACGGCGGCTCGATCCGGTTGGCGAGCCACTGGCCGACGCGGCGAGTTTCGGCCCGTTCGCGATGCTCCTCGTCTATGGCACCATCGCGCGGGCCGAACGGATCGCTCGGCGGGCGCGACACATGCCATTGCCGGCGCCGTCTCTGCGCCGATCGCCGGCCGCTGCAGCGGTTCCGCTGGTGCTGGTCCAATGCGAGTCGTTTTTCGACGCGCGCCGGATGTCGCCGCTGATCCCCGGCGATTTGCTGCCGGGTCTCGACGCCTGCCATCGGGAGTGTGCGACCTTTGGCCGGCTCGACGTGTCGGGCTGGGGCGCCAACACGATGCGCGCCGAGTTCGCGGCCTTGACCGGCATTCCGGAGGCCGATCTCGGCTACGATCGGTTCAACCCCTATCATGCCTTTGCCCGGTCGCCGGTCGCCTCGCTCGCCTGGCATTTGCGCGGCCAGGGCTACCGCACCCTGTGCCTGCACCCGTTCGATCGCGGCTTCTTCCGTCGCGACGTGACCCTGCCGGCGTTGGGCTTCGAGACTTTTCTCGGTCTGGAGAGCCTAGGCGGCTCGAGCCGTCCGCCCTATTATTCCGATCCGGATCTGGCCCGCCGCATCGTCTCGGAGATCGGCGCCGGCGGACCGCCCTTATTCGTTTTCGCGATCACCATGGGCAACCATGGTCCTTGGCAATCCGCCGGCCCGGCAATCGATGCCGACCTCGCCCGCCGCTTCGAATCGGCGGACCTGCCGCAGGGCGGCGAATTGTTGCGCTATCTCGACGGCCTGCGGCGATCGGACGAGATGCTGCAGATACTGATGGAAGGGATGGAGCGGTTCTGCCCCGACGGCATTCTCGGTTTTTACGGAGACCATCTGCCGAGCCTGCCGCGCGCTTTCGATCATTTCGGCTTCGACGAGATGAGCAGCGACTACGTGCTGTGGCAAGGTGCAGCGCGACCGGCGCGGCGGCTCGATTTACCGGCTCATCGCCTGCCGCGGATGATCATCGAAGCATTGCGCGATTGCGGCGCGATCGACCGGCGCGACCGGGCCGAGCCGGTCTTCGCCGCCGGCGCCGCCGATTGACGGCCGGCGCTGGCTTGCCCGCACGCGCGCCGCCGCCTGAGGATTTGTGCGCGCGCACATGACGGAAGCCCGGGTCGATCGACCTGCTCTTGCCTCGCCTCGGCTCCGCCATGTCAAAATAATCACGCGGGCAGGTAATCGATCAATGGCAGGACTCGGTCGAAGTGCTGCTCCCAGCTCGGCGGACGCCAATGCGTCAGCCGGCTCAACTCTCCTGAGACGGCGAGGCGAGTCGATCTGTGAATAGTCTAGAATAGCCCTCCGCCAAGCGGGCTCATCGAAAGGATCGAGATATTCCGGCACTCCGCAGCCGATCTCCCGCAACTCCGGCAAATCGCTGCATAAAACCGGGACTCCGAGCGCCAGGGCTTCCGCGACGGGCAATCCGTACCCTTCGGCGAGCGACGGGTAGAGCAGCGCGCACGCACCCTCGACCGCTTTGACAACCGCCGCATCTGGAAGCTGGTTGTGCTGTTCGACTAGCCCTCGCGATAGACCGAACCGCTCAATCAGCGCGATAATCTTGCGGCTGCGCAGACCCCGTCGGCCGACCAGGACCAGGCGCGGGGCTTGGCTGCCGAACGCCGCCGCCAGATGGCGCCAAACCCTTAGCAGCAGCAGGTGGTTCTTTCTCGGCTCGATGGTGGCGACGTAGATGAAATAAGGTGGGTGCGCCTTGGCGAGCGATCGGCGTGCCGATGGCCACAGATCGATGCCGAGCGGCGCGACCCGTATCGGCGCGACGCGCCCAGCCCGCTTGAAATGCCTGTCGAGCGCGGCTTTGGTGCCGGCGGAGTTGACGATCACCCGGTCGGCGAGTCGGGCCACGGTATCCATCCGGCGTTGATGGCGCCCCGCGTCGCCCGGGCGGACGTATTCCGGATGGTGGATCGGGATCAGGTCATGAACCAGACAGACAAAGCGGGCGCCGGTGCGCTCCTTGAACCGCATCAGCGCCGAGGGCCGGACCAGCCCGTGATGCGAGACCAGCAGGTAGACGAGCTGGCCGCCCTTGGCGCGGGCAAAGACGTGCAGCGGGGCCTCGCCACGGATCAGTACATCGAGGCGCAGGCGACGCGCCAGCTTCGCGGTCCGTGCGCGTGCGTTTCGGTCGATGCGCGCGCCGGACCAGACCGTGTCGAGGGCTGCAATGAAGGCGACGGCACGGTTGTCGGGCAGCAGCCCCAGCCGTCCCCAATAAGCTGCGAAACTCAGGCGGTGACACGCGATTGCAATCAAATGCCTGGCATAGGCGAGTTCGACGCGGTCGATGCCCGTGGGAGCAAATCGCTCGGCGCGCCACAGCAACCGCGACAGATCGAGCAGAATATGCGGCTTGGCGGGCACTACCTCGGGCTTTGGGCTAATCACCAGCATCAGGCGCCCAACCGGCGCTGCCGAACCTGCATCCGGTTCAATGGAACCTGCTCGGATCGGCGGGCATGCCGGGGGTTACGATCCCTTCGCGGCGCCACGGGTTCTTGGCGAGGCCGAGCCGCTCGGCGAAATCCGCCGCCGACCAGGAAAATTGGACCGCACGATCCTTGACCAACGGGAAAGCCGCCGGGTCCCATCCGAGCCACGGCAGAAACGGATTGCGTCGGCCATAGGCCCAGATTTCGATGCGGACCGACGGGCGGGTACTGTGGCCGCGGGCATGGAACCCCATTGTGTCGGCGACGATCAGCGTGTTCGCCGGCACCGCAAATCGCCGTGGCGCCGGCAGCCCGAGGTTCGCCAGCCCGGTCGGATCGATACGAAACGAGCCCTCCCGCGTCTCGGCGTCCGGCGCAGCGCGCGCCCCGACGCTGACGCGCCATTCCCAGTCGAGGCGTTCGGCGGTTAGCCGGTGCGACCCTGGAACATAGGTGAACGGGCCGCTATCCTCGGCGACATCGGTAAGAAAGAACCACGCCTTTACCGTCGGGTGGAACGTATCGGCATGCAGGTGCAGTTGCGGATCGACGGCACCCGGGCGGATCCGCGAAAATATTGTCTGAATATAGGTAACCGGGGCCAGGGCCGAGGAGCCGACATAGCGGATCAGGCTCAGCCATTCGCGGCTTTCGACCAGGGCGCGCACTGCCGGCAGGCACGAGAGCGTCCGCGAATCGAGGGCGATGCGCCGGGTCATCGCGTCGCCCTGCACCATGTCGCGCGCGGGTGCCCGGCACGCCAAGGCTTGCGTCTGCAAGTCCCGAAAAGTCTCCTCCGGCAGATAGTGCTGCTTGAGGATAAACCCGTCGCGCTCGAAATCCGCGACATCCCTGGGGTCAAGCAGATGTTCGAAGTCGGCGGCGGCGCCACTCCGCCATGGCACCGGCGATCCGCATCCGCCGGACATGCAGCCCCGCTCGATTGAGCCGCGGGCTGCCGAGGATCGGGTTGTCGCGAAACGACTTGGTCGCGCTCGCCAGTGCCGCGATATGCAGCGGCGCGAACAGCCAGGCAGACCAGGGCCGGAAAGACTGGGAATGGTTCATCGTCGTTGATCGCGCGAAAACGATGGGGACCCTACCATGGCATGCCGGCTGTGAAAACAGGGGCCCCCCACCTGCTGCCGTTGGAATGATCGCCGCACAAGGGACATGGCGCAAAACGACGCCGCGTGAGCAGCAGCGGCATACCCCTGACCTATAACGGCAATTACAGTTTTTATGCCGCGATCGATCAGATGATCTGGCAATCCGACAGCGGCAGCACGCTGAACGCGTTCGGTCGCGCGATGGGCACGCCGCGCGTCTTCAACCCGGGCGGCGGCATTGCCAACCCGAACCTGCCCAATCAGCAGGTCCAAAACGCGAAGCGGTCCTGGGTGTCCGGGTCATCGTCACCTTTTGATCGCCTCTGGCATGCGGCATTTGCGGAGATCACGTCTTGACGACAATCCGCCTTGGGCATAATCGGATTGCGACTTATTCGCATCGGTTTCGAGCGGGCCTCACAGCGACGGTCCTCTGAGGGAGATAATCGTTGACACGACGCCGATCGGGTTTGCTGGAAAGAAAAACTGTCCTGCGCGCGGCTTTCCCATTGTTGGCAGCCGGCATCGTCTCCGCCGCGAGCTTCGCTCGAGCAGCCGATACCCCCGGCCTGCTCGGCACCATTCATGGCCACGTCACGCGGGCCACGACGGTTACCGACAATGGCGACCTCAATCCCTATGCGGTAGTGATCGCCCCGGTCTCTGCCGGCAAGATCCGACGAGGCGACGTGCTGGTCGACAATTTTAACGACATCTCGAATTTGCAGGGTCGAGGCACGACGATCATCCGTTACGATCCGACGACCCAAAATACCGAAATGGTCGCCAAACTACCTAGGACCCTGGCGCAATGCCCCGGAGGGATCGACCTGACGACGGCGATGACCATGCTCAAGAGCGGGTGGATTATCGTCGGCAGCACGCCGAGCACGGACGGGACGACCAGCACCAAGGGCAACGGCTGTTTGCTGGTGCTCGACGCCAATGACCAGCTCGCAGCAACCTGGGCGGGTCCGAACATCAACGGGCCGTGGGGAAATATGGCCACTATCGACAGCGGGGCGACCGCCGCGTTGTTCGTCAGCATGGCCGGGTTCGATGTGCCCGGCCCGCAAGTACACGATGGCCAGGGCGAGTCGATCATCGTCAACAAGGCGACGGTGCTGCGGCTCCAGCTCGCCGTTTCGCCGGGCAAACCGCCGCAGCTCGTCAGCCAGACCGTGATCGCCAACGGTTTCGGACAGCAGGCCGACAAGGACGTCTTCCTGATCGGTCCGACCGGTTTGGCGCTCGCCCCAAACGGCACGCTCTACGTATCGGATGCGCTCGGCAACCGGATCGTCGCGATACCGGACGCGACGACGCGCACGACGAGCGCGGGAACCGGGCGTGAGGTGACCAAGGACGGGCTGCTGAAGCGGCCATTGGCCCTGACCTTGACGGCTGACGGCAAACTTTTGACCAGCAACGGTTTGAACGGGCAGGTTGTCGAAATCAATCCGGCCACCGGCAAGCAGCTCCATGCCCAATGGATCGATGCGAACCAGGCGCATTCCCCGCCCGGCAGCGGCGATCTGTTCGGAATCGCGATGACGCCGCACGGCAAAGGGTTCTATTACGTCGAAGACGATGTGAACACTCTGGTAGAGGCAACCCGGTGAGCGCTGCCGACCGGGAACGGGACCGGGCGGGGCAACGACCGACCCGTCGCGGCCTCGTACGGGTGGCGGCGGGTCTGGCCGCTGCGGCGGGCGCCGGTCTCGGCATCGCCGGTGTCGCCGAGGCCGTCGTCGAAACCCGGAAAAACAACGAGCGGAACGACGTCGGAGCTGCGGTCGAGCCATTTTGGGGCCGGCATCAGGGCGGGATCACGACGCCGGCACAAAGCCATACTTATTTCGCCAGCCTCGACCTCGTCGCGACCAAACGCGAAGAGGTCATCAAGATATTGCGCGACTGGACGACTGCCGCAGCCCGGATGGCTGCCGGGCAGTTGGCGGCGCCGATGGCCCAGGACATGACGATGCCGGGATCGGATACGGGCGAGGCGCTCGGCCTGCCAGCCGCCAGACTGACGGTCACCTTCGGCTTCGGCGCCGGGTTGTTCGTCAAGGACGGCAAGGATCGTTACGGCCTCGCCGATCGCCGGCCCGCGGCTCTGGTCGATTTGCCCCGCTTCAACGGCGATCAGCTGGTCGAAACCCACACCGGTGGGGATCTGTCGATCCAGGCCTGCGCCGACGATCCGCAGGTCGCCTTTCACGCGGTGCGCCAATTGGCGCGGCTCGCCTACGGCGTGGCCCAGATACGCTGGACGCAGACCGGCTTCCTGGCTGGTTATGCGGCAACCGAGACCCCGCGCAACCTGATGGGCTTCAAGGACGGCACCAACAACCCATCGGTCGAAGATCCGCAGGCGATGGCGAAGTTCGTCTGGGTCGACAGCGAAGGGCCGGATTGGCTGCGCGGCGGCAGCTACCTAGTCGTTCGGCGGATCCGCGTCGCCCTCGAACATTGGGACCGCATGAAAATCGGCTTTCAGGAGCAGACCTTCGGCCGGCATAAATATTCGGGGGCGCCGCTCGGCCGAAAAAACGAGCGCGACCCGCTCGACCTCGCCGCAGCCGATAAGGACGGCAACCCGATCATCCCCGACAGCGCCCATGTCAGGCTTGCCGCCGCCGCCAGCAACGACGGCGCGCAGATCCTGAGGCGGCCCTATTCCTACAATGACGGGGTGAATTTTACCGCCGAGCGCTGGCCACCCTGGCGGCAGGGCATCGAATACGATACCGGTTTATTCTTCATCTGTTATCAGCGCGATCCGCGGGCCGGATTCATCAAGATCTTCGACAAGATGGCTAAGTTCGACATGCTGAACCAGTTCACAACCCATACCGGCGGCGGCTTATTCGCCTGCCCCGGAGGGATCGAGCGGGGCGAATATATCGGTCAGCGGCTGTTCGAGTGGGTGTAGGCGCAATCAAGCCGCCGCCCGGAGGCAATCGGTCGCGTTCACGCCATCCGGGAGCATCGAGGCCCAGGTCATGTCCGATGGCCTTTTTCGGGTCGTTGCGCCTATACGTGCGGCAAGATCGAGACGCGAAACGGCAGGCAGTCGACGAATCCGGTCCGCATCGATCCCTGATGGCACTGCGCAGGACGCGGCGCCAAGTTTGTTGAATGCTTTGAAGTTTACACTCCTTATGCGCGAAAATTAAATATTTTTATATTTTATATATGCACCACATTTCGGCTATGTTGCAATCTTCGCCTGGATCGCAGCGATATGGAAGTTGGTGTGAAGAGATTTTTTTGCTTTTTGTCCGCGACGTTCTCTTTCGGTCTGATCATGTCGTCCGTCGCCCTCGCGCAGACCGCTGCGCCGTGTCCGCGCCCGGCGGCCGGCGCCGTCGTCAGGCAACCGCCCGATCTTTACAGCAAGAACGGGGTGCTGAGCACGGAGTTCGATTACGACACCACGGTGGACAGCGAGGGGCGGACGCTGTTCTGCCTCACCACGCCGAGCGGAAGCGAGTTCGCCGACGCTGCATCTGCGGCCCGGCGACACGCTCGAACTGACGGTGACCAATAAAACCCCTGCTCCGCCGCCCGGATCGCCGACCGAGATCATGTCCGGCGCTTCGGACAAGTGCGGCGCGGCGACCATGACGATCACTTCGGTCAACGTGCATTTTCACGGCATGAACACCGCGCCGCGCTGCCACTCCGACGAGGTGATTCATACGCTGATCAACTCCGGCCAAACCTTTAAATACAATGTCAAGTTTCCAAAGGACGAACCGCCGGGGCTGTATTGGTACCACCCGCATGTCCATGGCCTGTCCGAGGCGGCGGTTCAGGGGGGAGCCTCCGGCGCGATCATCATCGACGGCATCGAGAATCTGCAGCCGGCGGTGGAGGGCCTGCCCGAACGCGTCTTGATCATACGCGACCAGACCATCCCGAACGGGCCGCCGCCGGGAGGCTCGGTGCCGTCCTGGGACGTGACGCTGAACTACGTCCCGATAGCCTATCCGGGCTTTATCCCGGCGGTTATCAAAATGAAGACCGGCGAGACGGAATTCTGGCGCGTCGCCAACGCCTCAGCCGACACGATGCTCGATCTGGAATTGGTTTATGACGGGACGGCCCAGCCGCTGCGGGTGGTGGCGCTCGACGGCGTCCCGATCGGTTCGCAGGACGGCCGGCGGCAAGGCAAATCGGTAACCCGGAAACACATCCTGCTGCCGCCGGCAGCTCGGGCCGAATTCATTGTCAAGGGGCCGTCGGCCGCGGTGGAAAAGGCGACTTTCCGAACCCTTTACGTAGACACAGGCGCGATAGGCGGCAGCGACCCGACGCGGACCTTGGCCCGCATTGTCCCTGGGTCCTCGTCGACGCAGTTGCCGGTAATGCCTGCCATGTCAACAGCACCAGCCGTACAACGTTTCGAAGATCTCTCTGCCGCTCAGGTCACAGCCGCGCGTACGCTATACTTCAGTGAGAATTTATATACGAATAAACCAGACCAATTTTTTATCACTGTTGTAGGACAGAAGCCGAAGCTCTTCTCTCCTGACAATCCGCCGGCCATCGTTACCAACCGGGGCGCCGTCGAGGATTGGACGATCAACAATCCCACATTTGAAACTCACGTCTTCCATATCCACCAGCTGCACTTCCAGCTGCTCTCGGAGACGATAAACGGTGCGTCGGTGCCGATACCGCTGGGACGGCGGCAATTCCTCGACCTCGATCGCAATTCCACATGGCGGGAGCGCCACGGTGCGAATGGATTTTCGCGGAAGCGTCGTCGGCGATTTCGTCTATCATTGCCACATTCTCGGACACGAAGATCTCGGCATGATGGCGATCATCCGTGTACAGCCGCCGTCGTGACCTGATCGCGGGGTGGACGCCGCGATGATCCGTCCTCGCCGATTACGTCAAGGCGTTTGGCCCGCGTCTTCTCGGTCTCTACGGCACGCCCGAGCAGACAGCCGCAGCCGCCGAGTTGTTTCATGTGTATTACCGGGTCCAACCGGGAATGTGCCCGGCCATCCGATGGCGGTCGAGTTGCGGCGCCTGTCGCCCTCTTGCAACGCTGCTGGATGCGCCGGCGACATCGCCCTGATAAACGGCGGGCCGAGGGCAGGGTCCTCGAGTACGAGGCCGCTATCCCGTCGCGCGGGCGTCTTCGAGGATCATGTCGGAGGCCTTCTCGCCGATCATGATCGACGGCGCATTGGTGTTTCCGGCCGGGACCGAAGGCATGACCGAGGCATCGACGACGCGCAGGTTGCCGACGCCACGCACTCTGAGCCGCGGATCGAGCACCGCGGCTTCGTCGCCGCCCATCCGGCAGGTGCCGACCGGATGGAGGTTGGAGATGCCGTTGCGGCGGATCGCAGCCTCGAATTCGGCGTCGGTGTTGACCGCCCGGCCCGGGATCAGTTCGTCGGCGACATAGCCGGAGAGCGCCGGCTGGTTGACGATCCGACGCGCCAGCCGCATGCCGGCGGTCAACGCCTGCAGATCATATGGGGTTTTCAGAAAGTTGAAGCGGATGGCCGGAGCAGCCAGCGGGTCGGCGCTCTTCAGCCGGACCTCGCCGCGGGCATCGGGGCGCAGATGCACCGCACTGACGGTAAAGCCGGGGAAAGGATGCGGCTTGACGCCCCGCCGAGTGCGTTCGGCAAAACTCCACAGGCTGAAATTGAGCTGGATGTCCGGCCGCTCGAGGCGCTGGTCGCTGCGGGCGAAACCGCCGGCGCAGATGCCGTTGGTTGCCAGCGGCCCACTCCGGAACAGCAGGTATTGCACCCCGGCCGCCACCTTGCGCAACGGGTTGTTGGCAACATCGTTGAGGGTTATCGGTTTGGTGCAGCGGAACGCCAGCCGCACATAGAAATGATCCTGCAGATCGGCGCCGACAGCCGGGATGTCGCGCACCACCGGAATTCCGAACCCACGCAGTAGTTCGCCCGGTCCAATCCCGGACAATTGCAGCAGCTGCGGCGAATTGAAGACGCCGCCGCAGACGATCACCTCGCCCCGCGCCCGGACGGTGCGGCGTGCGCCGCCGCTGACAAACTCGACCCCGGTCGCCCGGCCGTCGGCGAAGACGATCCGCGTCGCCAGCGTATTGGTCTCGACGCTCAGATTCTCCCGGCTGCGCGCCGGACGCAGATAAGCTGCAGCGGTGCTCCAACGCCGCCGGCCTTTGGTCGTGCTCTGAAATCGCCCTGCGCCTTCCTGCTGGCCGTCGTTGAAATCGTCGTTGGCCGGCAACCCGGCCTCGATCGCCGCGGCGATCCAGTGTTCGGCCAACTCGAAGCGGGCCGGCTGGTCGGAAACGCGCAACGGTCCGCCGGCGCCGTGAAACATGTCCGGCCCGCGCTCCTGGTCTTCGGCCTTTTTGAAATAAGGCAAAACGCTGTCCCAGTCCCAGCCGGTGCAGCCGCGCTGGCGCCAGCCGTCGTAATCGGAGGGATTGCCGCGCATATAGACCATGCCGTTGATCGAACTGGTGCCGCCCAGCACCTTGCCGCGGGGCTGGTACATCGAACGGCCTTCGAGCTCCGGCTCCGGCTCGCTTTCATACATCCAGTTGACGCGCGGATTGCTGAACAGCCGGCCATAGCCCATCGGCACATGGATCCACGGATAGCGGTCCTCGTCGCCGGCTTCGAGCAACAACACGCGGTGGCGGCCGGATTGGCTGAGCCGCGCGGCAACGACGCAGCCCGCCGAACCGGCGCCGGTCACGATAAAATCGAAGGTATCGGGATCGTCCGGCATGCTTCCCCTCGACGCAATGGCCGCTCAGGCCGACAGAGCGCTCGCCGCGGGCTTGATCGCAGGGGTCTCGGACAATTGCGGAAACAGCAGTTCCTCATAGACCGCGATCGTGCGCGAGCACATCGTTTCGTGCCGAAAATCGGCCGCGATGCGGGCCATCGCGCGCCGCGCCAACAGCATCCGAGCGGCCGGGTCCAGCGCCAGCGCCTCGCCGATCGCGGCGCCGAGAGCGCGGGCATCGCGCGCCGGCACCAGCCAGCCGGTAACCCCGGGCAGGATCGTCTCGCGGGCGCCGCCGTGATCGGTGGCGACGGCCGGCCGCCCCATCGCCTGCGCCTCGACGATGACCCGGCCGAACCCTTCGGGGTCGTTCGACGCCGAGACGACGACATCGGCCAGCATGTAGGCGGCCGGCATGTCGTGACAGTCGGTGACGATGCGAAAGAGGCCGCCGAGCCTATTCCGCTCGATCGCCTGTTCCAGCTCCCGGCGAAAACCGCGCCGCTGTTCGGCGCCGACCAAAACGCAGCAGATATCCCGCCGGCCGAGTGCGGCGATCGCCGCGATGAAGTCGAGCCCGCCCTTCCACCGCGTCAGGCGGCCCGGCAGCATCACCACCGGCGCACCGTCGGGCAACCGCCATTGCCGGGCGAGGGTGGCGATCCGTCCGGCCCCGACGCGGGCCGGATCGAAGAGGCCGAGATCGACGCCGCGCGGGATCATGCGCAGCCGGTCCGGGCCGACCCCGTAGACGCTCGCCGCGTGATCGGCGACGAAATCGGAAATGGCGATGACGCGCTCGCCGCGGGCCATCACCGAATTGTAGCCGCGTTTCAGCGCGGCGCGGGCATCGTAGGCGTTGTGAAAGGTCGTCACGAAATGCCGGCCGGTGGCCCGCGCGGCCGACCAGGCGCTCCAGGCCGGGGCGCGGCTGCGGGCATGGACGATGTCGATGCCGAAACGGCGGATCAGGCGCGCCAGCGCGGTGGCGTTGCGGCGCATCACCAGCGGGTTCTTCGAGGCCAATGGCAGGGTCAGATGAGTGCCGCCGGCGCGCGCGACCTCGTGCGCCATCGGGCCGCCGGACGAGGCGACGTACGAACCCCAGCCGGCGGCGGCAAGTGCGCCCGCCAACTCGACCGTACCCCGCTCGGCCCCGCCGGAGACGAGGCTCGGCAGTATCTGCAGCACCGCCGGCGGGCGGTCTTCCGGCGACGCCGGCATGATGCTATCGTCAACCCTCATCCGGCTCGCCGTCGACCCTCCGATGCCCTCGCCCGATTATCTACCATGTCGCGATGGTGCAACAATCGCCTACCGACGCCTCGTCGGCGCCGGTGCGGGGATTGTATTTCTGTGCGGCTTCCGCTCGGACATGACCGGCACCAAGGCGCTGTTTCTCGAAGATTATTGCCGTCGCCGCGGCCGCCCCTATGTCCGCTTCGATTATTTCGGCCACGGCGCTTCGAGCGGGGAGATCGCCCTCGGCACGATCGGCCGCTGGGCCGAGGATGCGGTGGCGGTGCTCGATTCGCTGACCGAAGGCCCGCAGATCCTGGTCGGGTCGAGCATGGGCGGCTGGATCATGCTGCTCGCCGCCCTCGCGCGCTTGCCGCGGATCCGGGCATTGGTCGGCGTCGCCGCCGCACCCGATTTCACCGAGGACCTGCTGTGGCCGCGGCTGACCGCGGAGCAACGACGGGAATTGAGCGAAACCGGGCGGGTCATCCTGCCGTCCGACTATGATCCGGCTGGCTACACCTACTCGCGCGAGCTGATCGAAGACGGACGCCGCCATCTGTTGTTGCGCAGCGATATCGCGCTCGATTGCCCGGTGCGGCTGCTGCACGGCATGCGCGATCGATCGCGTGCCCTGGCAGACCAGCCTGCGCCTCGCCGATCGCCTCGCCAGCGGCGACGTCGCCGTGACCCTCGTCAAGACCGGCGATCATCGGCTGTCGAGCGATCCCGACCTCGCCCGCCTCGCCGCCACGCTCGACGAACTGGCCGGCGCATAGCGCGGGGTGCCAATCCGATCAGCCGGCCCCGATGCCGAATTCGAGCCGCTCGTCGGTCAGAAAGGTCGCGTAGAAATAAAGTTCGGCGTCGAGCGCGCGCTTGATGTTGTCGGCGCGGCGGAAACCGTGCTGCTCGCCGTCGAACAGCAGGTAAAGAAACGGGATATGCCGCTCGCGCAAAGCCGCGACCATCGCCTCGGCCTGCTGCGGCGGCACTACCCGATCTTCGGCGCCCTGGAAAAATGCGACCGGCACCGACAACTGCCCGGCGCTGTGTACCGGCGAGCGGGCGACATAAAGATCCCGACGCTCGGGGTAGGGTCCGATCAGGCCGTCGAGGTAATGCGACTCGAATTTATGGGTGTCCTTGGCCAGCGCTTCGAGATCGCTGACCCCGTAATAGCTGGCGCCGGTCTTGAACTGCTGACGAAAAGTCAGCACCGCCATCGTCGTGTAGCCGCCGGCGCTGGCGCCGCTGATCGCCCATCGCGCGGGATCGACCGCCCGACATACCTCGGCGAGATGGCGCGCGCCGTTGACGCAGTCGGCAACATCGACGATCCCCCAATTGCCTTGCAGACGCAGGCGGAATTCGCGGCCGTAACCGGTGCTGCCGCCATAATTCACATCGAGCACGGCAAAACCGCGGCTGGTCCAGTACTGCGTGCCCCAGCTCAGCGTCGGCGTGGCGGCCGCCGTAGGGCCGCCGTGGCAATGCACGATCAATGGCGGCAGCTGGCCCTCGGGCGCGGCGAAATCCGTATTCCTCGGCGGGTAGAACAGACCGTAGGCCTGTTTCCCGTCATCGGTGTCGAAAGTCACCGGCTCCGGCACCGACAAATAGCCGCGGCAGGCTTCGGTATCGGCGGTCGTCGACAACTTCAGGACGGTCGAGCGCCCGGCGGCAAGGTCGAGTTCGACGATTGCCGAAGGAAGGGTAGGCGACCCGCCGCGGAACCAGACCCGGCCGGCGGCCGCGCGGACAGAGGAGATATCCTCGTAGGGCGACGCGATCGCCCGGACCGCCCCCGACGACGGGTCGACCGCGCTCAGCCGGTGAACGCCGTCCCGGGCATGGCAGCAGACCAGTTCATGGTCGGCGCCGAAGGCAAAGGTCGACATGCGGAAATTCCATTGCGCCCGGCCGAATTCGGCGGCGAACGGATAGACGGCCTCGACCGCGTCGCCGACGAGGCGGAAGAGGTTCCACCAGCGGCCGGCGACTCCGTCCTGAGCGCGGTCCGAAACGAAATAGAGCCGGTTGTCGGGTGACCATTCGGGCTGAAAGATCGATTCGCCGCCGCCGCCCGCGACCAGGACCTTGCCGGCGATCGAACCGTCGCCGGCAACCTCGCCGACCCATAATTCGCAACCGATCCACGGCATGTTTGGATGGTCCCACTCGATCCAGGCGAGCCGGCGTCGATCCGGGCTGAGCCGCGGTGCCGCGTAGAAGTCGCGGCCGGATTGCAATATCGTCGGCGGCTCCACGGCGGCGAGCGGGATCCCGACGAGCGTGTTGACCGGCTGCTCCGTGCCGGCCGTGTGGTCCTCTCGCACCCAGATCATGCGCCCGCGCCCGCCATCCATGATCCCGTCGGCATAACGCAGGCCTCGCGGCCGACCGGGGATCGGGGTGATCGCGATCGGCGCCGCCCCGGGTGACTGGCGATAAACCCGCTGGTCCTCGTCGTTGCAGAAATAGACGATCCCGGCGTCGACCAGGTAGGCGCCGCCGCCATACTCGTGCACGCGGGTGCGAACGCTGAACCTTGCGCCGCCGTCGGGCGGCAGCGGCGGCGTCGCATCGGCGATCGCGCCTCCCATAGTCCGCCGCACCAGCACCGACCGACCGCCCTCCTGCGGCCGCGATTCGAGCCAGTAGACATCGCCGCCGTCGAGCATGATCTCGCCAAGCCCGATCGACGACGCGACGATCATGTCGGAGGTGATCGGCGAGGACCAGGAACCGTAGGGTGCGATTTTTGGTTCGGGCATCGTCAATCTCCCTGGAGAACGGCGCAAGACCGCCGCCGCAGCCTCGTAGCGACAGACGCCGACCCTTTGCAAGCCGCGCGGCGAGCGGCATTGTGCGCCGGCCCCAATAGCAGCGCGAGCACCACAAATGGCCTTTTCCCTGATTGACGAGCCCGCCGCCGCGATCCCGATCGCGCTGATGACCAAGGACCGGCTTCCGGCCTGGCTCGACAAGGCGCCCGAATGCCAGCGCAACTGGGCGACCGCGCTCGGCTTCTCCGCCGAAGCCGGCAAGTTCGTCGCCCTTCCGGGCGAAGACGGCCGGCTTGCCGGGGTTCTGGTCGGCGTCAGCGCCGCTGCCGCCAACGGCGCCGGGATATGGGCGCTGGCCGGGTTGCCGGATCAATTGCCGGAGGGGAGCTACCGGCTGGCGAGCGTCCCCGAGGGAACCGACCCAACGCAACTGGCTCTCGGCTGGGCATTGGCCACCTATGCCTTTACCCGCTATCGCGCCAAGAGTTGCACGGCGACTGCGCTGGTTTGGCCGGAAGGCGCCGATCGAGGAAGGGCGCAACGGCTCGCGCAAGCGGTGTTTCTGGCGCGCGATCTGGCCAACACGCCGGCCGAAGACCTCGGCCCCGAAGAACTTGCAGCGGCGGCCGTGCGCGTCGCCGAAGCGGGCGGAGCCTGCCCTCGGGTCGTCGTCGGCGATGCGTTGCTGGCCGAGAACTATCCGACGATCCACGCTGTCGGCCGCGCCAGCACCCGCGCGCCGCGCCTCGTCGATTTTGTTTGGGGCCATCCGGGTGCGCCAAAGGTGACCCTGATCGGCAAGGGTGTGTGCTTCGACACCGGCGGGCTCGACCTCAAAACCGCCTCCGGTATGCGGCTGATGAAAAAAGACATGGCCGGGTCGGCGATCGTGCTCGGCCTCGCTCAGGCGATCATGGATGCGCGACTGGGGGTGCGTCTGCGGGTGCTGCTGCCGCTGGTCGAGAATGCCGTCTCCGGCAACGCGGTGCGGCCGATGGACGTGATCCGCACCCGCAAGGGGCTGACCGTGGAGATCGGCAACACCGACGCCGAGGGCCGGTTGATCCTGTGCGACGCGCTGGCCGAGGCCGCGACCGAAGAGCCGGCTTTGTTGGTCGACATGGCGACCTTGACCGGGGCGGCGCGGGTGGCTCTCGGCCCCGAGCTGGCGGCGTTGTTCTGCAACGACGACGCGCTCGCCGGCTCCTTGCTCGATGCTGCCGCGGCCGAAGCCGACCCGATGTGGCGGATGCCGTTGTGGCAGCCGTACCGGCGAATGATCGACAGCAAGATCGCCGATCTCAACAACGTGTCGGAATCGCCGCATGCCGGGGCGATCACCGCGGCCCTCTATCTGCAGGAATTTGTCGAGCCCGGCATCCCATGGGCGCATCTCGACGTGATGGCCTGGAACCCGCAGGGTCGCCCGGGCCGCCCCGAAGGAGCCGAGGCCACGGCTTTGCGTGCGCTTTACGCCCACATCGCGCAGCGGTTCGGCTAGGGCGTTTCGGCGACGCCTGATCGCCGGTGCGCCTCGGCCCGGGCAGCGCGGGTCTCGCCGAGCCGCGCCTCGCCGGCGGCGGTCAGCGACAATTCCTTCAGCCGCCGGTCGGTTTTGCCGGGGTTGATCGCGATCAGCCCGTCGCGTTCGAGCGGCAGGATGTTGCGGCCAAGCGTCGTGCGATCCATCGCCAGTTCAGCGGCCAGCTCGCGGATCGTCGTCGGCGACTTTCGCTTCAGCCTGGCGAGGATGCCGAGCTGGGTGCGCAGCCCCGATGCGGCCAAATTCCGATCATAAAGCTGCGTCACGTAGCGCGCTGCTTGGCGCACGCCGAGGCAGTTGCAATCGATCAGGTTTGGCTGACCTGGGACGGACACGGCGCTCTTCCGCACAGATAATGGTACGGGATCTGGGCATGCAGTCCTTTGTCAATCGCGGAGTTTGCGAGCGCGTTGGGTAGACGGCGTGACCGGATGACGGCCGTGATCTGGATCATGCCCCTCGTCCGCAGAGGCACCGCCTCCTCCTGGTTGCGACCGGGGAGGCTGCCGCCGAGGCCTTCGAAGTTCCAGCGTGATGAGGCGGGCGAGCAGGGTTGCCGGATACAATTGGCCGATGATCGCCTCCACATTGGCAAGCGTGCGAACGATCGGATGAACCGGCGTCACATCGCCATAGCCGGTCGATGTCAGCGTCACAAAGCTGAAATAGAGTATCGTGCCATAGGCCTGCCACGCTGCACCGCCGTGGACATTAGTCAAAGAATTGGGAATAAAATACCAGATCAATCGGTATATCGTCGCAAACATCAGGCCAATGTTCAAATAGAGCGCGATCGCTCCGAGCACCCGATGGACCGTTACTGCACCGGGGGCAAGCGCGGCGTAGCCAAGGGCGTAGCTCGCCGCAATGAAGGCGCCAATGCTTCCGGCATAGGCAAGGATCAGAGAGGGGTACGATGGTTCGACGAGCTGGAGCAGGTAACCCGCCGAGCTTAAGATTAACGCCAATATCGCGAGGACCGTGTCAATCGGGCCAGGAGAAATGATGCAGACAAGGAAGGTGAAGGCGAAAAACAGCAGCTGCAGCGCTTCGCGTACACCCTGGTAGCCCATCGCGGCGAAAGGCGCAGCAAGTATGATTAGGCATTGGACCACCAGCATGGCGGTGAGGGCCCGATCGCGAGCCCGATATCGCCAGAAGTATGACTGACGCTTGTTCGGGCCCACCGTGCACTCCCTTTCACATCTCAGTCTGCCAGCATCGAAATTCGTAGGCGGCGGTTGTCTGAGGGGAGACAATAGCTTGATCCATATCATTGCACCCCGTGGCTCGGTAGCCTATGGCATTCTACGCGGCAAACCCTCATGCACCTTGCGGGCGAGGAAAGATGTCACGGAATCTTATTCGCGATGTCGTGTTCCTGACCCCGACTGCGGTGCCGCCGCCGCCGTCTTTTGCCAACCCAAGCCGGTACCGGTTGCCGAAGCCGAGGCAAAGGAGTTCATTGTCGAGCCGCTCGATGCGATTTTGGCGCCGATCGTGCTCTATCCGGATGAGCTGCCTTCGCAGCCTCGATGGCGTCGGCAAGATCAATCGGCCTGGAGTGTGTTGATGGTCGTCCGGGTGTATTCGTCAACACGATTGACAATTTCATCAAGCACTGGCTTATCAGCATCGGCATCGAAATGCCGATGTCGCTGACCGTTTTTTGGCGTCTTCGGTGGCTTTGGGGCATTTGGCTTCCTGGGCCTGTTCATTGGGTCAACCTTAATCGCCATCATGTTCGCCCTGGTGCAGGCGTGGCGAGCCCCCGCCTCCGCTCATCCCGCCGCAGACGTCATGAAGCCAGCGCCATAGCGGCCCGTGGATCTTGATCTGGATCATCACTCGCAGTCGGCGAGGGATTGATTTGAGAAGCAGTTATAGCACACCGCCAACGCACCACCGCCGCAGACAGGGAGATACTCATGACGGAGCAATATAAGAAAAAGGAGAGGGCAAATTCGCGATCGCGCCATCGCTATGGCCGTTCCGCCGGAGCCGCCACGCCATGGGCGTTCATTCTTGTCCTAACTATGACAGGATTGGCGAGCACATCGGATGCTCGTGCCGATCAAGTACAAGCCAAAAGCTTGTTCAAAGCCATGTCCGACTATCTCGGCGCGCAAAAAGCGATATCGTTCGATTATGACACGAACCTCGAAATCGTAAGCACTGCGCAGGAGAAAATAGGATTGGCAAGTTCGGGCACTTTGACTCTGAACCGCCCCGACAAGCTTCGCCTCAACCGGGCGGGCGGATTTACCAATGTCGAAATGGTATTTGACGGCAAAACGCTGACGCTGCTCGGCAAGAATGCAAACCTGTATGCGCAAATCGAAGCGCCCGGCACGATCGATCAACTGGTCGACGTGTTGCGGGACAAGTACCACAGGCCCGTCCCTGCCGCAGATTTGCTGATGTCCGATCCTTATAAGCAGTTGATGCCGCAGGTTACCGAGGTGAAGGATCTTGGAAGCGGTGTGATCCGCGGTGTTGAATGCGATCACCTCGCCTTTCGGACGAAAGAGGTAGATTGGCAGATCTGGATCGCGCAGGGCGCGCGCCCCTATCCGTGCCGCTATGTCATCACAAGCAAGAAGGTTACGGGGTCACCGCAATACACTCTCGATATCAGCGCATGGAAGGCGGGACCCGAAGTCGCGCCCAATGGTTTCAAATTGGAATTTCCCACCGGCGCCAAGAAATTGACGGCGGACCAAATCCCCGATCTCAACGAAATACCGGGCATTTTCTCACCAAAAGGAGCGAAATGATCATGCTCAAGCGCATTGGTGTTCTTTTGCTGGTAGCAATCATCTGCGGCTTTTGCCTGGATCTCGGTGAACGAGCGGGGATTCCGGGCGTGCACGGCTTTGTCCCAACCGCACAGGCTGTCGTCGGCCGCCCGCTAACGCCAGTGAGTTACGCCGGCGTTGCGCGAAGGACCGCCCGGCGCTGCGCAGCCGGCGCTTATTGCTAGGTCAGCGGGCGATTTTGCCTCTCAGCCGCGCTGCGACGCCGGCAAATCGCCATCCCGGCTGTTCCGGGGCGAAGGGTCGAAATCGAGTTGGGAATCGGCTGGGCAATTGCCGATGAGCAAACCGGTCCCCGACGAAACAAAGAAAGGATTGCGTCTTGGCCGACCAGTGTTGAATGATCCGGTAGAGTCTTCTCGCGCGTCCCAAGCTATCGAGAGCAATTTGCCGCACGGTTTGTTGTTCGATTCGGTTGAGACTTGCGGGTTATATTGTGCTGTTCACACAAGGTCGAAATAGATCGACCTGGCTGCGGCTTCTCCCCGCGGCCGGTTGGCTGACGGAATACCGGGGCCGCTGGCTGCGCGACGATGTCGTCGCCGGGGTTACGCTGGCGGCCTATGCGATCCCGGTTTCTCTCGCCTATGCGGGGCTCGCGGGCCTGCCGCCGCAGGTCGGTGTTTACGGCTATCTGCTGGGCGGAGTTGGCTACGCTCTGCTCGGTTCCTCGCGTCAGCTGGCGATCGGCCCTACCTCCGCCATCTCGCTGATGATCGCCGGCACGGTGGGCGCAATGGCAGATGGCGACGCGCAGCGCTACGCGCACATCGCCAGCCTCACCGGCTTTACCGTGGCCGCGCTGTGTCTGATCGCCTGGGTGTTGCGGCTGAGCGAACTCGTCAAATTGATCAGCGACAGCATCCTGGTCGGCTTTAAGGCCGGCGCCGGGTTGACCATCGCCATGACCCAGCTGCCGAGCCTGATCGGCTCGGCCGGCGGGGGGCACAATTTCTTCGAACGGGCCTACTTGTTTGCCGGTCAACTCGGCCAGCCGCATTACCTCGTGCTTGCCGTCGGTGTCGTCGCGATCCTGCTGCTCGGCCTTGGCGAGCGCAGGCTGCCGGGAAAACCCATCGCGCTCGGCGTCGTCGCGCTGTCAATCGTCGTTGCATCGATGCTCGGACTTCCGGCTCTCGGGGTGCCCACGACGGGACGGATCCCGGCCGGCCTACCCAGGCTGACGGGCCCGGCGCTGTGGCCAGGCGATGTGGAGGGCATCATTCCCCTCGCCGCCGGATGCCTGCTGCTCGCTTACATAGAAAGCGTCTCCGCCGCCCGCGCCTTTGCTGCAAAACATGGATACGGCCTCGACCCCCGGCAGGAGCTTCTCGGCATCGGCGCGGCAAACCTCGCGGCGGCGCTTGGGCAGGGCTATCCCGTGGCGGGCGGACTTTCCCAATCGGCGGTGAACGACGGGGCGGGCGCACGCACCCCGCTCGCTCTTGTATTTGCCTCATTGACGCTGGCCGCATCCCTGCTTTTCCTGACGGGGCTGTTGGAAAACCTGCCGAAGGCTGTGCTTGCCGCGGTGGTGCTGACCGCAGTGTACGGCCTGATTGATCTTCCTGCGTTGTTCCGCATGTGGCGAGTGAGCCGGCTCGACTTTTTTGCCGCAGCGATCGCCCTTGGCGCCGTGCTGCTGCTTGGGATCCTGCAAGGGATCCTGCTCGCCGCACTGGCCTCCATATTGATGCTGCTGGCGCGAGTGTCGCGCCCGCACGTGGCGTTCCTCGGCCGCGTCCCGGGCACAAACAGCTATTCCGACTTCGCGCGTCATCCCGAAAACGAGCTACTGCCAGGTGTGATCGCCTTCCGCCCCGAAGCGTCGGTGATCTATGTCAACGGCGATTGGGTTTTGGAATCCGTCGTCGATCAGGTTCGAAACGCTGGTTCGGCGGACATCCGTATGGTGGTTTGCGATCTCTCGGCCTCGCCGTATCTCGATCTTGCCGGCTCGCGCATGCTGCATGATCTGCACAGCGAACTTGCCGGCCGCGGCATCGCGCTTCGTATCGTCGGAGCGCATGGCCGGGTGCGCGATCTGCTGCGGGCCGACGGCGTGGGCGAAAAAGTCGGCGGGCTTGATCGGGTCGGCACGCTCGATGGCCTCCTCGGCGAGATCCACACACCGATATGAGTTCAATCCGGATGTCGCTGACACAGGGGCAGTTTTGCATTGCGCGCTCCCCGTTGCTCGGCGCCGGAAACGAGCCGATTTAATCGGTTGCAGATATGCCGATATCTTGATATGTTTGACTTCATGCCGGTCGCCGCCGAGCCATCGTCAAAGGAATTTCCAATGTCTGAATTTGCCGACTACAAAGTCGCCGACATCTCGCTTGCCGATTGGGGACGGCGCGAAATCGCGATCGCGGAAACCGAGATGCCCGGATTGATGGCGCTGCGTCGCGAATTCGGCGCGGTCCGCCCGCTCGCCGGTGCGCGCATCGTCGGCTGCCTGCACATGACGATCCAGACGGCGGTGCTGATCGAGACCCTGACCGCGCTCGGCGCCACGGTGCGCTGGAGTTCGTGCAACATCTTTTCGACCCAGGATCATGCCGCTGCGGCGATCGCCGCGCGCGGCGTACCGGTTTTTGCCTGGAAGGGCGAGACCGAAGAGGAATACGAGTGGTGCATAGAGCAGACCTTGCGCGGCCCATCCGACGGCTGGACGCCGAATATGGTCCTCGACGACGGCGGCGACGCAACCAAGATCCTCCACGACGCCCATCCCGATCTGATGGCGGGAATTCGCGGGATTTCGGAAGAGACCACGACCGGCGTCAACCGGCTCTACGAGATGATGCGGGCGGGCGCGCTCAAGGCGCCGGCGATCAACGTCAATGACAGCGTGACCAAATCGAAGTTCGATAATCTCTACGGCTGCCGCGAGAGCCTGGTCGACGGCATCAAGCGCGCGACCGACGTGATGCTTGCCGGCAAGCTCGCCGTGGTCTGCGGCTTCGGCAATGTCGGCAAGGGCTCGGCGGCGAGCCTGAGGAGCCAGGGCGCCCGGGTCATGGTCACCGAGATCGATCCGATCTGCGCGCTGCAGGCGGCGATGGAAGGCTACCAGGTGACGACGATGGACGACATCGCGGCACAGGGCGACATTTTCGTCACCGCGACCGGCGACATCGACGTCATCACCATCGACCACATGCGGCAGATGAAGGACCGCGCTATCGTCTGCAACATCGGCCATTTCGACAGCGAGATTCAGATCGACGCGTTGCGCAATTACCCCTGGGAGGAGGTCAAGCCGCAGGTCGACGAGGTCGTCTTTCCCGACGGCAGGCGGCTGATCGTGCTGGCCAAGGGACGGCTGGTCAACCTCGGCTGCGCGACCGGGCATCCGAGCTTTGTGATGAGCGCGTCGTTCGCCAACCAAGTGCTGGCCCAGATCGAGCTGTGGACCCATAACGACCGATACGAGAACAAGGTGTATCTGCTGCCCAAGCATCTCGACGAGAAGGTTGCCGCCCTGCACCTCGATCGGCTCGGCGTCAAGCTGACCAAGCTCAGCCCGGCCCAGGCCGGCTATCTCGGCCTGCCCGATACCGGGCCCTTCAAACCCGAGCATTATCGCTATTGACCGTCCTCTCGGACCGCCGAAAGCCGCTTCCGACATTTGGTGAGACACCGCCGATATCCTGATTTCAGAGTGAAGCGATGCCGCGCGTGTAGCGCCTCGTATACGATCAGCTTTGCGGTTCTCAGGGAGCAGCACGGCGTGAGCAACGGCGACCTCAATTGGATCGCGAATTTTATCTGGGGTATCGCCGACGATGTGCTGCGCGACCTCTACGTGCGCGGCAAGTACCGGGATGTGATCCTGCCGATGACCGTCCTGCGGCGGCTCGACGCCGTGCTGGAGCCGAAAAAGGCGGCGGTCATCGAGATGAAAGCGGCGCTCGATCAGGCGAGGATCGCGAACCAGGATGCCGCGCTCCGGCAAGCCGCGGGTCAGGCCTTCTACAATACCTCGCGCTTTACGTTGCGCGACCTTCGATCGCGGGCGAGCCAGCAGCAGCTCAGGGCCGACTTCGAGGCCTATCTCGACGGCTTCTCGCCAAATGTGCAGGAGATCCTCGAGTGTTTCGAGTTCCGCAATCAGCTCCCGCGGCTTTCGCGGGCCGACGCGCTCGGCGCGCGATCGAGAAGCTCCTCGATCCCTCGATCAATCTCCGCCCCGACCCGGTCAAGAACGCTGACGGGTCGGTCAGGCTCGCGGGTCTCGACAACCGCGCGATGGGGACGATCTTCGAGGAGCTGGTGCGCCGCTTCAACGAAGAGAACAACGAGGAGGCCGGCGAGCACTGGACGCCGCGCGACGCGGTCAAGCTGATGGCCCGGCTCGTGCTGCTGCCGGTCGCCAACCGCATCCAGTCGGGAACTTATCTCCTCTATGACGGCGCCTGCGGCACCGGAGGCATGCTGACAGTTGCCGAGGAAACGTTGAAGGACCTCGCCGCGGCGCGCGGCAAGCAGGTCGCGACCCACCTCTACGGCCAGGAGGTCAATGCCGAGACCTACGCGATCGCTAAGGCCGATTTCTTGCTCAAAGGCGAGGGCGAAGCTGCCGACAATCTAGCCCGGATAATGCACGAGGGTTGGCGGGTGTAGCGCAAGCCGTTGATTAGGCATAGGGTTCGGTTGCCGAGACTGAACCAGCCGATCGCCGGAGGCGACACCCGCCATGGTTGAGGTTACGCCGTTTCTCCGTGGTCTGTCACCGGTGCAAGGCAAGGCCGTGGTCGCTCGTTTTGATGGCGGCCGGCTGTCTTCGGAAGGCGGCTTGTTGGTACTTCGCGAGATCGAACGCCGGCTGGGGCTGGCCGACCGCTTGGCGGCCTGTCTGCAGGACCCGCGGATGCCGGAGAAGGTGGTGCATCGCCTGGCGGAGATCATCCGGTTTCGCATGATGATCGCGGCCGGCTACGAGGCATTGATCGGACTAGCCGCTGTGCGCCTGATCGATCCCGGGGGCGGGTTCAGACCGCGGCTGCCCCGCGCCCGGCCTCGTCGATCGCGGCGCGGGCCAGCGCATCGGCGCGCTCGTTCTCGGGATGGCCGGCATGGCCGCGGACCCAGATCCAGGCGATCTCGTGTCCGGCGGCCGCGGCATCGAGGCGCTGCCACAGATCGATGTTCTTGACCGGCTTCTTGTCGGCGGTGCGCCAGCCGCGGGCCTTCCAGCCGTGGATCCATTTGGTGATGCCGTCGCGCAGATATTGGCTGTCGCTGTAGAGCCGCACCCGGCAACGGCGCTTCAAGGCTTCGAGCGCGGCGATTGCCGCCGTCACCTCCATGCGGTTGTTGGTCGTGTCGCGCTCGAAACCGCTCAATTCCCGCTCGACCCCGCGACAGCGCAGGATGGCGGCCCAGCCGCCGGGCCCCGGATTGCCGCGGCAGGCGCCGTCGGTGAAGATCTCGACCTCGTCGAGGTCAGGCGTCGAGGCCATAGGCGCGCAAATCGGCGATGCCGCGGTGGAAACGCAGCTTCTTCAGATATTCGAGCGGGTCTTTCGGCCGGACCAGTGCGCCTTCGGCCTGGTTGAACCAGTCGAACAGCCGGGTCAGCAGAAACCGCAGCGCGCTGCCGCGGGCGAGCAGCGGCAGCGCCGCGAGTTCGGCCGCCGACAGGTCTCGCACCTGCCGGTAGCCGTCGAGCAGCGCCCTCGCCTTGGTCACGTTGAAGCTGCCATCGGCTTCAAAACACCAGGCGTTGAGGCAGATCGCCAAGTCATAGGCCAGGAAATCGGTGCAGGCGAAATAGAAATCGATCAGCCCGGACACCTCTCGGCCGTGGAAAAACACATTGTCCGGGAACAGATCGGCGTGGATGACGCCAGTCGGCAGGGTCTGCGGCCAGGCGTTTTGCAGCCGGGCGAGTTCGGCTTCGAGCTCCTCGGCCAGCCCGGGCCGGAATTCGTCCGCGCGGCTTCGGCACGATTGCTGGAGCCGTCGCCATCCGGCGACCGACAGATCATTGGCCCGCTGCATCCCGAATGACGCCCCGGCGCGATGCAGACCGGCCAGAGCACGGCCCAGGCCGGCGCAATGGAACGGTTCGATGCGCCGCGGCCACATGCCGGCGAGAAAGGTCACCAACGCCGCCGGCCGGCCGCACAGCCGGCGCAGCGCGATGCCGTCGCGCCCGGTTACCGGCGTCGGGCAGGCGACGCCGCGGCGGGCCAGATGCTCCATCAACGCTATGAAGAACGGCAGGTCGGCCGGGGCCACCCGTTTCTCATAGAGCGTCAGGATGAAATTGCCGCGCTCGGTCTGCACCAGAAAATTCGAGTTCTCGACGCCCTCGGCGATGCCCTTGCACGACAGCACCTCGCCGATGTCGTAATGCGCGACAAAGGCCCGCAGCTCGTCGTCGGCAACGTCGGTGTAGACCGCCATCGGTGTCCATGCCCTCCGCCGTCGACCCGTCTTGTGCCGGGGGCACGGCTTCGAATAGAGTGCGGGCGCTGCATAAAAATCGCCCGCGAGGCGCGGAACGCAGCAGCGGCGACGCCAGGAAAGAACGAATGACCGATCCGATTCCCGCGCAAAAAGAGCCCTACGGCATCACTGTCGAAGCCGGCAAGCGGTATTTCTGGTGTGCTTGCGGGCGCAGCGGCAATCAGCCGTTCTGCGACGGGTCGCACCAGGGCACCGGACTGACCCCGGTCATGTTCACCGCGGCGGCGAGCGAAGAGGTCTGGCTCTGCGGCTGCAAGCAGACCGGCGGCAAGCCGTTCTGCGACGGGACCCATAACAGCCTGTGAATTGGGTCCAGGCGGCCCGGGGAGCGGCGCTCCTCGGCCTTGTGGCGCTTTCCGGCTGCGGCTGGTTTTCGTCGTCTTCGTCCGAGCCGGCGGCGCAGTGTCCGAGTGCGGTCATCCTGCGGTCGCTCGCCAACACTGCGGTATTCGGCCCGGGCACCGGGCGTAGGCCGGAAAACGTCGCGTTTTACGGGCTGCTCAGCGAAGTCGCGACGAAATGCAGCGCCGGCCCCGATGCGATGCAGGCCAAGTTCGATGTCATCGTGATCGGCCAGCGCGGCCCGGCGGCCAAAGGCGACACCGTCGATCTGCCCTATTTCGTCGCGGTCACCGGACCCGACCAGTCGGTATTGTCGCGAAATTCGTTCAGCGTTCGCATCGCCTTCGCCCCCGGCAAGGTCCGCGCCGGGGTTACCGACCATATCGAAGAAACGATCCCGCTGCGCGGGCACAGGCCGAGCGATCTGAGCATTTATCTCGGTTTTGAGCAGAGCCCGGACGCGATCGAATTCTACAAACGCTTCCGCGGCCGCTGACCGGGCTGCGAGCGGCGCGCCTCTACCGCATCGTCGGCATGACGTACTCGGCGCCGGCGCGG
>CAVPBN010000020.1:0-123522 GCA_963701815.1 uncultured Alphaproteobacteria bacterium | reverse complement strand
CCTCAGTCGGCGGCGGCGGCCCGTTCGGGGCGGCGCTCGTAGCGGCGGGCCGGGGTGTTGACCGGTTCGCCAACGGCGCGGCGCCGAACGAGGCGGCGCGGCGCGTCGGCCGGCGGCGTCGGCGTAGAGCGTCGTGCGCTGCCACGGCGCGCGGCCGAGCGACGCGGATCAGCGCCTCCATCGCCTCGGGCGGCATTTCCTGGCCGTGCACGGCGCCGGCGGCGCGGGTGATGCTCTCGTTCATCAGCGTGCCGCCGAGATCGTTGGCGCCGGCGTTGAGGCAGGCGGCGGCGCCCGCCTCGGCCCATCTTCACCCACGAGGTCTGGATGTTGGCGATCACCGGATGCAGCGCCAGCCGCGCCACCGCATGCATCAGCACCGCCTCGCGCAAGGTCGGGCCGAGCCGGCCCGGCCCGTGCAGATAGATCGGCGTCTCCATCGGCACGAACGGCAGCGGCACGAATTCGGTGAAGCCGCCGGTCCGCGCCTGCAGCTCGCGCAGATGCGCAGCAGGTGCCGCGCCCAATGCCGGTAATGGTCGACATGGCCGAACATGATGGTGGCCGTGCTCCGCAGGCCGACGCCGATGCGCCGCCTCGATCACGCTCGAGCCATTGCGCCGGTCGTGACCTTGTCGGGGCAGATGACCGCGCGGACCTCGTCGTCGAGCATTTCGGCGGCGGTGCCGGGCAGCGAGCCGAGCCCGGCTTCCTTCAGCTCGCGCAGGAAGTCGCGGATCGGTACGGCCGAGCGTCGCGGCGCCCTGCCAGATCTCCAGCGGCGAGAAGGCGTGGACGTGCATGCCGGGCACCGCCTCCTTGATCGCGCGGCAGATCGCCGAGATAGGTCGCGCCGGTATATTCCGGGTGGATGCCGCCCTGCAGGCAGACCTCGACCGCGCCGCGCTCCCACGCCTCGCTCGCGCGCCGCTCGATCTCGTCGAGGTCGAGATCGTAGGGCCGGCCGCGCAGATTTTCGCTGAGCTTGCCCTTGGAGAAGGCGCAGAACTGGCAGCGGAAATAACAGATGTTGGTGTAGTTGATGTTGCGGGTGACGACATAGCTGACGCGTTCGCCGTTGACCCGTCGCCGCAGCCGCATCGGCGGCCGCGCAGACCGCGGCGAAAGGCGTCGCCGCGCGCTGCGAACAGCTGCACGATCGTCGCCTTCGTCCAGCTCCTCGCCGGCGGCGGCGCGGTCGAGGATCGCGGCCAGCGGCTCACGTGCTGCCGACGCAGCGGCGAAGGCATCGGCTGCGGCGGGCGGGTGCGGGCTGTCGCGCCCGGCGATCCAGCGCATCGGCGCGGGCGAAGCCCTCGGCGTCGCCGGCGCGCAGCACGGCGGTGCGCAGCGCCGGATCGAGCCAGCGCTCGGCGGCGCGGGCATAGGCCGGATAGATCGCCAGCCGCTCGACCAGCACCTTGCCGGCGGCGGCGGTCTCGCCGCGCGAGCGCGTCGAGCGCCGGCCACGGCGCCTCGGGATTGACGTGGTCGGGCGTCACCGGCGACACGCCGCCCCAATCGTTGATGCCGGCGGCGATCAGCCCGCGAGCGCGCCGGCGTCAGATTGGGCGGCGCCTGGATGTTCATCGTCCGGGCCGAAGATCAGCCGCGCGACCGCGATCGTCCACAGATGGTCGTCGAGGTCGGGCTCGGCCGCGGCCGCCATCCGCGTCCCGGGCTTGGCGCGGAAATTCTGGATGATGATTTCCTGGATGTGGCCGTAGCGCTCGTGCAGATCGCGCAGCGCCAGCAGCGCCTCGATGCGCTCGGCCCGCGTCTCGCCGATGCCGATCAGGATGCCCGAGGTGAACGGCACCGCCGCCTCGCCGGCCGCCGCGATCGTCGCCAGCCGCACCGCCGGGCGCTTGTCGGGCGAGCCGAAATGCGGTCCGCCGCGCTGCGCCGAGCCGCTCGGCCGCGCTCTCCAGCATGATGCCCTGCGACACCGAAACCGCGCGCAGGCCGTCGATCTCGGCGCGGCTCATCACGCCGGGGTTGAGATGCGGCAGCAGCCCGGTTTCGCGCAGCACCAGCGCGGCCATTCGCCGAGATAGGAGAGCGTCGTCGCGTGGCCGAGCCGGGCCAGCGCCTCGCGCGCCGCGCGGATAGCGCAGTTCCGGCTTGTCGCCGAGCGTGAACAGCGCCTCGTGGCAGCCGGCCGCGGCGCCGGCGCGGGCGATCGCCAAGCACCTCCTCGGCGCTCAGATAGGCCGGTTCGCCGCGCCGCGGCGGATGGGCGAAGGTGCAGTAATGGCACACGTCGCGGCACAGCTGGGTCAGCGGAATGAACACCTTGCGCGAATAGGAGACGAGGCCGCCATGCCCTTCGTCGCGCAACGCGGCGGCGACCCGCATCAAGGGGCGCGGATCGCTGCTGCGGCGCAGCGCCAGCGCGTCGCCGGCGGAAAGACGGCGCTCCGCCTGGGCGCGGGCCAGAAGCTCGTCGGTGATCATTCCCCGTGGTCTCCTGATGGCTGGGTCGGCAATATACCATTCTCGGCGAGCAATGCGTGCGTGCGGGTCGGCGAGGGCAGACGCGCGAAAGCGGCGAGATCCTCCGGATTGTCGATGTCGAGCGCGATGCCCGGCAGCTGCAGCACGGTCGGGCGATGCCGCGCGCCTCGGCCGCCGCAGATGCGGGAAAAAGCTGTCGTCGCCAAAGCGCAACGGCACCGCATCGGGCGGCGAGCAGAGGATCGCGTTCGAGCCCGCTCGTCGTGCGCCGGCACGATGGTGAACGCGGGCGACGGCCGGTGCGCCGCGATCAGACGGCTCGATCTCGTCCGCGGTGACCAGCGGGATGTCGCCGGGCACGGTCAGCATGCCGGCGCGCCCTCGCCGCAAGCAGGCGCGCCGCCGACGCGACCGCGCCGGTATGGCCGTCGCGCGCGCCCTCTTCGATCAGACGCGCGCCGTAGCGTCGCGCGAGCCGGCCGCCGCGGGATCGAGCGTCACGAGCGATCAGCCGGCCAAGCCGCGCGACGCGGCCAGCGCCGCCAGCACGTCTTCGAGCATCGCCAGCGCCAGCGCCTGGCGCAGCGCCGGCGGCAGGGACCGGGCGAGGCGCTGCTTCGCCCGGTCCCGCTCCTTGACCGGCACGACCGCCCAGACATCGCATTCTCAGAAGCCGCTCGGCCGCTCCAGCACGGTTCGCGCCAATGCCTCGCGGTCGGCGAGCGTCTGCATCAGGGTGCGCGCCGCGACCACCGGCACGGCGAAAGCCGCCGCTTGGTCGGCATCGGCCGTGTCGATGACATAGAGGTCGAGGAGATCCGCGTAATGGCGGGCCACCGCGGCGGCATCGACCGGCAGGCCGAGCTCCTCCATCATCTTTGCGGTCGGACCCTTGACCGCCTTGCCGCCGATGATCGGCGACACCGCGACGACCGGCGCGCGGCAAGCCCGCAACGCCTCGCGCACGCCCGGCAGGGCCAGGATCGGATCGATGCTGATGAACGGGTTCGACGGGCAGATCGACGACCGCGCGGAGGCGCTCGATCGGCGAGCGCGGCCAGGAAATCCGGATGCGGCCGCGCCGTCTCGGCGCCGGCAAAGGCGATCTCGCGGACCGCCGGCGCGCAGCGCTGCCGCGACGAAATAATCCTGGAAATCGAGCCAGCCCTGCGGGGTGCGCAGCCGGGTGCGCACCGGGTCGTCGGTCATCGGCAGCAGCCGCGCCGCGATGCCGAGCCGGCGACGGAAATCTGTCGGTGATCGCCGACAGGGTCTCGCCCGCCGCAAGCCGCCGGGTGCGCTCGACATGGGTGGCGAGGTCGCCGTCGCCGAGCCGGAACCAGGTCTCGCCGCCGAGACGCCTCGAGCGCCGCCATGAAGGTCCAGGTCTCGTCGCGCCGGCCCCAGCCGGTCTCCGGGTTGTCGATGCCGGCCAGCGTGTAGAGCAGCGTGTCGAGATCGGGCGAGATCGACAGGCCCAGATGCTCGAAATCGTCGCCGGTATTGGCGATGACGGTCAGCGCACCCGGCGGCAGGATGCGGTAGAGGCCGAGCGCCAGCTTGGCGCCGCCGACGCCGCCCGACAGCGCCAGCACAAAACCGTCATCCGGCTTCATCGGAACAGATCGTGCTCAGCCGGCCGGACCAGGGCGGCGGCCGGCACTTCGGGCGCCGACCAGCGCAGGCCGCGCACCAGCACCATCGGCACGCCTCGTCGGCCTGGCCCATCAACAGCGAGGCCGCGGCGGCGATCTCGTCGGCAAAGCCGGTCTCGGTCACCAGCAGTTCCCGCCCGAACAGATCGGGGTGGCCGCGCATGTCGATGACCGCCGGCAGTCCGGCCGCGCCGAGCGCGATGCCGACGGTGCCGCGGCGCCACGGCCGGCCAAAGCTGTCGCTGATGACCACGCCGAGCCGCACCCCGAAGGCCCTGCGCAAATGTTGCTGCAAAGCGAGCGCCGAGCCGTCGGGGTCGAGCGGCAGCAGCAGCACGCGCTCGCGCCCCTCGGCGGCGGTGACGTTCGAATGGTCGATGCCGGCATTGGCCATGACGAAGCCGAGCCGATGCTCGACGATCAGCAGGCCCGGGCGGTGCCGCACCACCCGCCTCGACTTCGGACAGCACGATCTCGACAAAAGACGGGTCCTTGTCGACCTCCGCGGCCAGCGCCACCGCCTGCGGCGAGGGCTGCACCGCAGCGATATCGACATACGGCCCTCGGCCTTCGAGACGATCTTTTGCGCCACCACCAGCACGTCGCCGTCCTGCGGCAGCAGCCGGTTCGCCTCGAGCGCGGCAACCGCGATCGCGCCCAGATCGTCGCCCGGCTCGACCAGCTTGATGCCGGCCAAAGCGCTGATCGTGACGGCGGCGGCCATCAGCCGAGCTTGGCCCGCAGCAACGGCAGGACCTGCTCGGCGTAGAGCTTCAAAAAGCGCGGCTGGTCGGGGCCGGGGGCGTGGAAGACGAGATGGGTGAAGCCGAGTTCGACATAGGGCCGGATCTTCGCCAATTGCTCCTCGGGATCGCCCGAGACGATCCAGCGGCTCGCCGCCCGGTCGAGCGGCAATGCGTCGGCCAGCCGCTCCATCTCGACCGGGTCCTCGACCCCGACCTTCTCCTCCGGCGACAAGGCCAGCGCCGCCCAGTGGCGGGTGTCGTCCTTGGCGCGCGCTGCATCGGTGTCGAACGAGACCTTGACCTCGATCATCTTTTCGAGGCCGGCATGCTCGCGGCCGGCCCTGGCGAGCCCCTCGCCGACCTTGCCGACCAAGTCGGTGTAGAGCTGGGGGTTCTTTCCGCTGGTGCAGATGAAGCCCTCGGCGACCTGGCCCGCCATTGCCGCCGCGAGAGGCCCGGAGGCGGCGACCCAGATCGGCACCTTCTGCTTTCGGCTTGTCATAGATCGTGGCGCTCAGGGTGCGATAGAACTGCCCTTCGAAGCTGACCCGGTCCTCGGTCCACAATTTGTTGATCAGCGCGATTGCCTCGCGCAGCCGGTCGCGCCGCTCCTTTGGGCCGGGCCATTTGACCCCGCTCGACGGCACCTCGTTCAGCGACTCGCCGGTGCCGACGCCGAGGACGACGCGCCCCGGAAACATCGTTCCGAGCGTGCCGAAAACCTGCGCGACGACCGACGGGTGGTAGCGAAAAGTCGGGGTCAGCACGCTGGTGCCGATCACCGCCCGCCGCGTGCGGGCGCCGAGCGCGCCGAGCCAGGCAAGCGCCGACGGCGCGTGGCCGTCGGTATGTTTCCATGGCTGGAAATGGTCGCTGACAAAGACCGAGTCGAACCCGACATCCTCGGCCAGGCACGAAAACTCCAACAATTCGCGCGGTCCGAACTGTTCGGCCGACGCCTTGTATCCGAGCTTCAGCACGGATCGCTCCTTTTGCGAGAGGGGATCGGAGACCGATTGCTAGACCTTGGTCAGGACATCTTCGCGCAAACGCCGCATGTTGGCGATCATCGCCTCGGCGGTAGCCCCATCGAAATTGAAATCGACATGGCTGACGCCGAAATCGCGAAACGCCCGCAAATCGGAGACGACGTCCTGCATTTCGCCGGAGAACAGCCGGCGCTCGCCGTCATCGGCCCGAGCCGGCAACGATTTGCCCATTCCGGTGATCCGGTAGGCGAGGGTGATTTTCGCCGGATCGCGCCCGGCTTCGCGGGTAAGACGCCGCAACCGGTCGACGCCCGCGGCGAAGCGCTTCATCGAGTCGAGCCGGTGCTGCGGGTTGGTCCCGATCGGATACCAGCCGTCGCCGAGCCTGGCAGTGCGGCGCAGCGCCGGCCCGCTTTCGCCGCCGACCCAGATCGGCGGGTGAGGCTTCTGCACCGGTTTGGGCTCGAACAGGATGTCGGCGAATTTGACGTGTTTTCCGTCGAAGCGCGGCTCATCCTTGGTCCACAATTCGCGGCAGGCCATCAAATATTCGTCGGTGACCGTACCGCGCTCCGCAAAGGGCGGCACTCCCAGCGCCGCGAACTCCTCTTTCATCCAGCCGGCCCCGATGCCGAAGATCAGCCGCCCGTTCGACAACACATCGATCGTCGCGAGCATCTTGGCCTGCAGTACCGCGGGCCGGTGCGGGACGACGGTGACCGAGGTAACGAGCCGCAGCCGCGAGGTCTTGCCGGCGACAAAGGCGACCGCAGTCAGCTGCTCGTGGCGGTCGCCCCGCGATCGCCCGGGAAACTCGCCGGTGTCGCTATAGGGATAACGGGCCTCGATGTCGTGCGGGATAACGACATGGTCGCTGATCGTCGCATAATCATAGCCGATCGCCTCGCCCCCGACGACAATGCGGGCGAGATTGTCCGGGGACGAAAGGGGTCCGCTGACCGGCGCCCCGAAGCCAAACTGCATATGGTCCTCCCAACGCACGATGATCCCGGCAGCACGGTAGCAGTCCCGAACCGATTTGGCTCGGGAGGAATATGGGTGGTCTCCTTCGCGCCGCTCCAAGCCCCGGGGCCGGGCGGAGCACGATGACCCGATGATCCCCAAACAAGGAGAAGTCCTATGACGGAATCGAGAGTGGGCGGCTGTCTGTGCGGAGCGGTGCGCTATGAGTTGCTCGGCGAACCGCTGTTTTCGCTGCTGTGCCACTGCCGCGACTGCCAGCACCAGAGCGGCAGCGCCTACATCGCGGCGATGCGGGTGCCCGCTGCCGGGTTTCGCATCACCAACGGCGAACCCAAGCTGTATGTCAGCATGAGCGACGCCGGCAACGCGGTGACGCGGGCGTTTTGCCCGGAATGCGGCTGCCCGCTGTTTATCCGCGTTTCGGCCCGCCCGGACATCGTCGGATTGCGGGTCGGCAGCCTCGACGACCCGAGCGAATTCCGCCCCGAGGCCGACATTTTCGTCAAAAGCGCGCAGCCCTGGGACCGCCTCGACCCCGACCTGCCCAAGCACCAGACCTACCCGCCCGGCCGCGCCTACACGCAACAACGCTGATCGGCGCTCGCCGCACCCCGGCGGTGCGCTTCGCTGCGGCGTTAGGGCATCGGAAGGCCGGGCCGGGCGGGCTCGACCCCCCGCGTCAATCCGGGCTAGCGATCGGCGCGGTCGAGCGCGTAGCCGGCGGAGCGCACCGTGCGCACGATGTCGACTTCGCCCTCTGCGTTCAGCGCCTTGCGCAGCCGGCGGATATGGACGTCGACGGTGCGAGCCTCGACATAGACATCGTGACCCCACACTGCATCGAGCAGCTGTTCGCGCGAAAATACCCGGCCCCGGTGCCGCATCAGATACAGCAACAGGCGGAATTCGGTCGGACCGAGGTGGACCGGGCGGCCGGCGCGGCTCACGCGGTGCGCCGCAACATCGACCGAAACATCCGAAAACTGCAACGTCTCCTCGCCAGCATTCGGCTGCGCGCGCCGGATCACCGCGCGCAGCCGAGCGGTCAGCTCGCGTACGCTGAACGGCTTGGCGATGTAATCGTCGGCGCCGCTGTTCAGACCGCGCACCCGGTCGACCTCCTCGCCGCGCGCAGTCAACATGACCACCGGCAGGCTGCGGGTCTGCGGCGAACGGCGGATCTGGCGGCAGACCTCGATCCCCGAGACGAGCGGCAGCATCCAATCGAGCAGGACGATGTCGGGCTTGCGCTCGGCGATCTGCACCAGCGCCTCCTCTCCGTCGCCGGCTTCGCAGACCTGGAAACCTTCCTTTTCGAGGTTATAGCGCAACAAGGTAACCAGCGGCGCTTCGTCTTCGACGATCAGCACCAGCGGCTTGCTCACAGGCCCGCCCGCCCCGGCAGCGCCGCCTCGATGATCGAATTATCGCCCTTCGGCCGCTTTTGCGTCAGCGGCGTCCCATGCACCAGATAGTAAAGGTCCTCGGCAATATTGGTGGCATGATCGCCGATCCGCTCTATGTTCTTAGCCATGAACAACAGATGGGTCGAGCTTCCGATGTTGCGCGGGTCCTCCATCATGTAAGTCAACAGTTCGCGGAACAGGCTGGCATACATCTCATCGAGTTCTTCGTCGCGCATCCACACCGAATACGCCTTGTCGGCGTCGTGGGCGACATAGGCGTCGATCACGTCCTTGACCAGCAGCAGCGCCAATTGCGCCATCCGCGGAAGGGCATGGACCGGCTGCGCCGGCGGCGCCTGGTTCAACGCGATTGCGCGCTTGGCGACATTGGCCGCGTAGTCGCAGATCCGTTCGAGGTCGCTGGCGATCTTCAAGGCGGCGAACACCTCGCGCAGGTCGCGCGCCACCGGCTGGCGCAATGCCAGCAGCCGCAATGCCAGATTGTCGAGATCGCGCTGCAGCTGATCGACCTGGGCATCGCCTTCGACGACGCTGGCGGCGAGGTCGCTGTCGCGTTCCATCACCGCCTCGATCGCCGCGGTCAGCTGGCTCTCGGCCAGCCCGCCCATTTCGGTGATCGTATTGTTGAGCTTGTGCAATTCCTCGTCGTAGCCCTTTATCATATGCTCGGACGACATAGGCAAACCCTCCGCCGGCTCAGCCGAAGCGGCCGGTAATGTAATCCTCGGTACGCCGCTCTTTCGGGTGCGTGAAGATCCGCTCGGTCTCGTCGAATTCGATCAGTTCGCCCATATACATAAAGGCGGTGTAGTCGGAGCTGCGCGCCGCCTGCTGCATATTGTGGGTGACGATGGCGATGCAGTAATCGGATTTCAGCTCGGCGATCAACTCCTCGATGCGCTGCGTAGAGATCGGGTCGAGCGCCGAGGCCGGTTCGTCGAGCAGCAGGACTTCCGGCTGCACCGCGACCGCCCGGGCGATGCACAGCCGCTGCTGCTGGCCGCCGGAAAGCCCGAGCCCGCTCTGCCGCAATTTGTCCTTGACCTCGTCCCACAGCGCGGCGCGGCGCAACGCCTGCTCGATGCGGTCGTCGAGTTCGGATTGCCCCAGCTTTTCGTAGAGCCGGATGCCGAAGGCGACATTGTCGCGGATCGACATCGGAAACGGCGTCGGCTTTTGGAAGACCATGCCGATCTTGGCGCGCAGAAGATTGAGGTCGCGGCCGGGCGCCAGAATGTTCTCGCCGTCGATCAGCACCTCGCCGGTGGCGCGCTGGCCCGGGTAGAGATCGTAGATGCGATTGAGCACCCGAAGCAATGTAGACTTGCCGCAACCCGATGGGCCGATGAACGCGGTGACCCGTCTGTCGCGCAGCGTCAGGTTGATGTTCTTCAACGCCTTGAACTTGTCATAGTAGAATTCGACGTTGCGGATCAGGACCTTTTGGCCGGGCGAACCGGCGGCGTCCGGCTGGTTCGCCGCGGGGGGCATGGTCTGCATCGGGACAACCGAGGCCGGGCTCATCATTTGAACGTGCTCCGGGAGGCTATCAGCCGCGCGCCGATATTGAGGCATAGGACGGTTACCGTGATCAGCAATGCTCCGCCCCAGGCCAGCACCTGCCAATCGGCGTAGGGGCTCATCGCGAACTGGAAGATGACGACCGGCAGGTTCGCCATCGGCGCGTTGAAATCGCCGCTCCAGAACTGGTTGTTCAGCGCCGTGAACAGCAACGGGGCGGTTTCGCCGGCGATCCGCGCGACCGCGAGCATGACGCCGGTCAGCATTCCCTGGATCGCCGCCCGGTAGGAGACCATGATGATCACCTTCCATTTCGGCGCTCCAAGGGCCGACGCGGCTTCGCGCAATGCGTTCGGCACCAGGTTCAGCATGTCCTCGGTGGTTCGCACCACTACCGGGATAACGATGATCGCCAGCGCAACGGCGCCGGCCCAGGCCGAAAAATGGCCCATCGGCAGGACCATGACCTCGTAGACGAACAGCCCGACGATGATCGACGGCGCGCTCAGCAGAATGTCGTTGATGAAACGAACGACTTCGCCGAACCGGCTGCCGCGGCTGTATTCGGCGAGAAAGGTGCCGGCGAGGATGCCCGTCGGCGTTCCGATCAGCGTCGCGATCGACGTCATCGCGATACTGCCGGCAATGGCGTTCAGCAACCCGCCGCTGCTGCCGGGCGGCGGCGTCATCTGGCTGAACAATGAGGGGGTGATCGCCGAAACTCCGTTGACTACCAGGGTCCACAGCACCAGAACGAGCCACAGCACGCCAAATGCCGTTGCCGCGATCGACAAAGCCATGACCAGCGCATTGGCAAACCGACGCCGGGCATAAACATCCATCGGCTCAGCTCCCCGCCAGCTTTTGCAGCCGCAACAGCATGATTTTGGCGAGCGCCAGCACGATGAAGGTGATGATGAACAAAATGAATCCCAGAGCGATCAGCGACGAGCGGTAAAGGTCGCCAAAGGCCTCGGTGAATTCGTTCGCCAGCGAGGCCGAGATCGTCGTCCCCGGCTGCAGGATCGAGGCGCTGATGCGATGGGCGTTGCCGATCACAAAGGTGACGGCCATGGTCTCGCCCAGGGCGCGGCCAAGCCCGAGCATGATGCCGCCGATGACGCCGATACGGGTGAAGGGCAAGACGATCTGCCAGACGACTTCGGCCCGCGTGGCGCCGAGACCGTAGGCGCTCTCCTTCAGCATCGGCGGCACCGTTTCGAACACGTCGCGCATGATCGACGAGATGAACGGCAGCACCATGATCGCGAGAATGAATCCGGCGGTCAGGATGCCGATCCCGAGCGGCGGGCCGGCAAACAGCGCGCCGATCCCCGGTACTTCGCCTAATGTGCCGATGATGGCCGGCTGGATATATTGCTGGACGAACGGCGCAAAGACGAACAGGCCCCAAATCCCATAGATGATGCTGGGGATTGCGGCCAGCAATTCGATCATCGTCGCCAATGGCCGCTTCAGCGAGATCGGGCAGATCTCGCTGATGAACACCGCCACGCCGAACGCGACCGGAATGCCGACCAGCATCGCGATCGCCGAGGTGACCAGGGTGCCGTAAATCGGGGCGAGCGCCCCGAACTGTTGCGTGACCGGGTTCCAGACTTGAGTGCCGACAAACGAAAAGAAACCAAAGGTCCGCAAGGCCGGCCAAGCGCCGGCGACCAACGAAACGATGACCCCGCCGAGAATGAGCAGCACGAGCAGCGCAAACAGAAACGTCAGCGCGCGGAAGACCGCATCGCCGATCGCGCCCGCCCGACCCCTTTCCGCACTGACTCGGGCGATGCCCGCGGTTTCAACCGTCACGATGCGCCTCCGGCGCGTTGTCCTGCGACTGCCGGATCAGACCAGGGGGCGCCGCCGCGCGTTCCACCCGCCCAATCGCGTCAGGAAGCGTGACCGTCCCGCACCGGTTTGCCGCCGGGCCCGACAATCCGCTTCCAGCTGTCCATGAAGATCGCCACCGCATTCGGCGGCATCGGGACATACTGGAGCGATTTCGCCATGTCGGCGCCATTCTTGTAGGCCCACGCGAAAAAATCGAGCACCTGCTTCGCCCGCTCCGGATTTGTCTGCTGTTTATGCATCAGGATGAAGGTGGCCCCGGTAATCGGCCACGTGTCTTTGCCGGGCTGGTTGGTCAGGATCAGATAAAAGCCGGGTGCGGACTGCCAATCCGCATGGGCCGCCGCCGCCTGAAACACCTCGATGCTCGGCTCCAACGCCACGCCTTCGCTGTTGATCACTTTGGTGTGAGTGAGCTTGTTCTGCAGCGCATAGGCGAATTCGACGTAGCCGATCCCGCCTATCGTCCGTGAGGCGATCGCCGAAACGCCCTCATTGCCCTTGCCGCCGAGCCCGGCCGGCCATTCGACAGCGGTGCCCTCGCCGACCTTCTGTTTCCATTCCGGGCTCACCTTCGAGAGATAGTTGGTGAATATGAAGGTCGTACCGGAGCCGTCGGAGCGATGAACCACGGCGATCGCGACCGACGGCAGTTTGAGGCCCGGGTTCAGCTTGGCGATTGCGGGGTCGTCCCATTTGGTAATCGTCCCCAAATAGATGCCGGCGATCGTCGGGCCGTCGAGCGTCATCTGGCCGGGCTTGATGCCGGGCAGATTGACCACCATGACCTCGCCGCCGATTACCGGCGGAAATTGGGTCAACCCGTCCTTTTCGAGCACTTCGGGCTTCAACGGCATATCGGAGGCGCCAAAATCGACGGTCCGCGCATTGATCTGCGCGATGCCGCCGCCGGAGCCGATCGACTGGTAATTAACTCGGATGCCGGTCTTTTCCGCGTAAGCCGCGGCCCATTTGGCGTAGATCGGATAGGGGAAGGTGGCGCCGGCGCCCGAGATTTCCGCGGCCTGCGCCCCCCAGCCGATCGCGGCGGCGGCAGCCATTCCAAGCAAGGCAAGGCGATGAGCGTTCACGATTGACTCCATCGGAAGGCGACGAGGCGGACCCAAAGACCGAACTTCCTCTTAACCCGCGTTCGATACGCTTCGATGATGCTTTTGTTGCACTTTGATGACAGTTTATGCCGGCGTTCCGGCGCGGCGCTCGGAAAACGGGCGCAACAGGACCGTGAACTCCGAGCCGACCCCTCGGGTGCTGTCGATCTCCAGCGAGCCGCGATGGCGGGCGACGATGTGCTTGACTATCGCCAGCCCGAGCCCGGTGCCGCCCAATTCGCGCGAGCGCGCCGTGTCGACCCGATAAAACCGCTCGGTCAGCCGCGCCAGGTGTTCGCGGGCGATGCCGTCGCCGCGGTCCCGCACCGTGATCGCGATAAGTCTCGTCTGGTCGCGCTCTCCGGTCGCCGGCGGACGCCGCGCAATCCCGGCGGCGACCGTCACCTCGGTTCCGGCACGGCCGTATTTGATCGCGTTGTCGAGCAGGTTCTGAAAGATCTGGGTCAGCTCGTCGCGATCGCCGAGCACGTCCGGGAGGTCGTCGGGCACATCGAGTTGCAGTTGCATGCCGCGCTCAGCGGCATGCAACTGCAACGCCTCGGCGAGGTGGCCGAGGAGCGGCGCCAGCGCGACCCGATCGCGCGGCATGACGTGTTCGTTGAGTTCGATCCGCGACAACGACAATAGGTCCTCGACCAGGCGGGACATGCGCGAGGCCTGCGTCAGCATGATCGCCAGAAACCGCTCGCGGGCTTCGGCGTCCTCGCGCGCCGGGCCGAGCAGGGTTTCGACAAACCCGGTCAAGGCGGCGAGCGGAGTGCGCAGCTCATGGCTGGCATTGGCGATGAAGTCGGCGCGCATCTGCTCGGCCCGCTTCAATTCGGTGATGTCGTGCAAAGTCAGCACGGCAACGGCACCCTCGACAGACGGCTGGTCGATGCGGGCAAAACGGGCGCGCCATTGCCGTTCGACCGGCGCGGTGACGGCGAACTCGACGACCTGCGCGGTTTCGCGGCGCAAAACGGCATCCGCCGCCGCCAGCACTGCCGGGTTGCGCAGAAAGGCGGCGAGGTCGCGCGGTGTCGCGCCGGCGCCGGCAAACGGATCTGACGCCCCTTCGGTGCCGGCAAAGGCTGCGGCCGCCGCATTGGCGCGCACGATCCGGCGCCGGTCGTCGAGCAGGATCAGCGGATCCGGGACTGCGGCGATGACCGCGTCGGCCGCCGCCGCACTCGCCTCAGCCGCGGCGAACCGTTCGCGCCAGCCCCGCGCCAGCCGCACGATCGCGGCCCATAATTCGCCGCCCCCCGGACCGAGGCTGCGCGGCGTCGGGAGCGGTGTCGCGCCGGGCGGCGACTCGTCGGCGCCGAGCGCTTCGATTGCGTCGCGGGCATTCGCCATTGCAATGGCATAAGGGCCGGCTGCCAACGCGCTCAGCAGCAAAATCGCCGCAGCGCCGATCAGCGCCGGCTCCACCGCGAGCACTCGCGACCCGGCGAACACGGCGAGGACGACCAGGCCCGGCGCAGATACCAAGCCGGCGACCGCCGGCAGCCGGCGCAGCCGATTGATAGAGCGCCTGATCATGCCGCCGCCGCTGAAAAGGCGCGGCCGCGTCGCGATCAGTCGATCGCGTCGTGGGCCGCCAGCGCCGCCAAGTTCACCAGTTCCGACACCGTGGCGCCGATATTGACGATTTGCACCGGCCGGTCGAGACCCATCAGCAATGGCCCGACAACCGTCCCGCCCCCGAGATGCGGCAACAGCTTTGCGGTGATGTTGGCGCTGTTCAGGCCCGGCATGATCAGAATGTTGGCGGCGCCGCCCAGCCGGCAGAACGGGTACAGCTGACGCATCAGCCGCGGGTCCAGCGCCACGTCCGGGCTCATTTCGCCGTCATATTCGAAATCCGGACGGCGCTGGTCCAACAGTGCGACCGCCTTGCGCACCCGTTCGCAATCGGGTCCCGTCGGGTTGCCGAAATTTGCGTAGGACAGCAGCGCCACGCGCGGCGTCAGCCCGAACTCGCGCGCCTTTGCCGCCGCTTGCGTCGCGATGTCGGCAAGCTGCGCCGGGCTCGGGGTCTCGTGCACCAGCGTATCGGCGAGCAGCAATGGCCGCTCGCGCCCGAGCAATATCGTCAGCCCGAACATGACGCAATCGCTCTTGACCTCGATCACTCGCGAGACTTCGTCGAGTACGTCGAAGGAATTGCGGGTAACGCCGCTGACCATCGCGTCGGCATCGCCGCAGGCGACCATGCAGGCGGCAAATACGTTGCGGTCGAGGTTCACCTGACGCTGACAATCCCGCCACAGCATCCCTTGGCGCTGCTGTCTCGCGTAGAGAAAATCGGTGTAGCGCCGGTTGTTCTGCGACAGGCGGGCATTGTGGATTTCGAGACGCTCGGCCGCGGCCAGACCCATCGTCGCCATGGTCGCCTTGATCCGCTCCTCGCGGCCGATCAGCACCGGGACGCCGTAACCGCTGCCGGCGAATTGCAGCGCCGCGCGGATTGTCTTTTCTTCCTCGCCCTCGGCAAACACGACGCGCCGCGGATTGGCCCGAACCTCGGCGAAGATCAATTCGAGACCGGCCGCGATCGGGTCGAGGCGACCGCGCAGGCTGCGCTGATAGACGGCCATGTCGGGGATCGGTCGCCGGGCGACGCCCGAATCCATCGCCGCCTGCGCGACCGCCGACGGCACTGCCCAAATCAGCCGCGGGTCGAACGGCGCCGGGATGATGTAGTCGGGCCCGTAGGTCAGACGCTCGCCGGAATAGGCGGCGGCAACCTCGTCGGGCACGTCCTCGCGCGCCAGTTTGGCCAGCGCCTCGGCCGCGGCGATCTTCATCGCGTCGTTGATCGTCGAGGCGCGGACATCGAGGGCGCCGCGAAAAATGTAGGGGAATCCCAGGACGTTATTGACCTGGTTCGGGTAGTCGGAGCGGCCGGTCGCGATGATTGCATCCGAGCGCACCGCCTGTACCTCTTCGGGGGTGATTTCCGGATCGGGATTGGCCATCGCAAAGATAATCGGTTTGTCTGCCATCGCCCGGACCATCGCCTTGTCCACGGCACCTTTGGCGGACAGCCCGAAAAAGACGTTGGCGCCCTCGATCGCTTCGCTCAGGGTGCGCGCCTTTGTCTCGATCGCATGCGCCGATTTCCATTGGTTCATGCCATCGGTGCGCCCGCGGTAGATGACGCCGCGGGTGTCGCACAAGACGACGTTTCCTGCCGGCATGCCCATCGTCTTCAACAATTCGACGCAGGCGATCGAGGCCGCGCCGGCGCCGTTGACCACCATCCTCGCCCGCTCGAGGCTGCGGCCGGTCAGATTGAGCGCGTTGATCAGACCGGCCGCGGCGATGATCGCGGTGCCGTGCTGATCGTCGTGGAACACCGGGATCTCCATCAATTCCCGCAGCCGCTCCTCGATGATGAAGCACTCCGGCGCCTTGATGTCTTCGAGATTGATGCCGCCGAAGGCTGGATGCAGGTAGCGCACGCAATTGACGAATTCGTCGACATCGCGGGTGTCGATTTCGAGATCGATCGAATCGATGTCGGCAAAGCGCTTGAACAACGCTGCCTTGCCTTCCATGACGGGCTTGGCGGCCAGTGCCCCGAGATCGCCCAGACCGAGTACGGCGGTGCCGTTCGAGATCACGGCGACGAAATTGCCTTTCGAGGTATAGTCGAACGCGGCGCTCGGCTGCTGCTGGATGCGCAGGCAGGGGAAGGCCACGCCCGGAGAATAGGCGAGCGACAGGTCGCGCTGCGTCGTCAACGGCTTCGTCGGTGCGATCGAGAGCTTGCCGGGGCGCCCGCCGGCGTGAAACTGCAACGCCTCCTCTTCGGTGGTATGAGTGGGGCGGGTATTCATGCTGCTAACGCTCCTCGTCAGATTGCCGCCGACAGCTGCGCCGGGACTATTTGGTTGGCAACTGTAAAGGGGCCGCCGGACAGCGTCAAAGCCGCGCGCCCCGGCGTTTGCGGCGACCGCGCACGGGCTTGAAATCCGCGCCGGGATCGCCCCTACTGCCGGGCGTGGTCCCCGCCGACAGTCCCAGCTTCGCTTTCCCGCCGGCGGTTACGGCCGGCCCGATGCGGTTTGCCGCTCCGACCCGGCCGGGTATCGCGACGTGATCACCGAATTCAGCGACGAGCAGATGCGGCGGCTGATCCTCGGCTATTTCGGCGGCAATGCGCGGGTCCGCCAGCTGCGCTCGACCAAAACCTTCGGGGCCCCGGTTTTCGCGGTCGACTTCGACCGCGGTTCGCGCCATTTCCGCACGCTCGGCTCATTTGGCGGCATCGCCCAGGTGACCGAGCAGTCGACCATGGATCTGCTTTATCCGGCTCGCCTGGTATTTCATTACGAGCGGCTGATGTCGCTGGCGCTGGCGCTGTGTCGGCAGCCGGTTACGGCGCTGCTGCTCGGCGTCGGCGGCGCCGCGATGTGGCGGTTCGTCCGCGCCTACCTGCCTGATTGCGCCACCACGCTCGTCGATTCCGACGAGACCATCATCAGCGTCGCGCGCCGCTGGTTCTATCTGACCCAGCCCGTGGTGCTGGAGACGGCGCAGCGTTTTCTGGCCGAGACGCCGGCCCGCTTCGACGCGATCCTGGTCGATCTCTACGGCCCGGCGGGCCCGGCTGAAAACGGCGAGACGTTCTGGGGACGCTGTCTCGATGCGCTGACGCCCGGCGGCTGTCTCGCCTGCAACTGGGCGGACTTCTCGGTCAATCCGGCGGTGCGGCCGATGACCGACGCGCTGGCCGCGATCGCCCGTAACCGCGGTCTGTCGCCGACCCTGGTGACCCGCCGCGGCTTCCGCGACAACCTCGTGCAATACGTGCCGACCGCGCCCGAGAGCGTGATCGGCGACGACAGCGAAGCGCTGGCCGGGGTGCTCGACCGCTTTGTCCGCGAACGCCGTCTCCCCGACCGCGGCCGGGGCATCCTCGAAAATTGCATGGTGACGACCGATTTCCCGATCGGTTGACCGATCGGCGTCATCCCGGTTCGGCGACCGCCTCCTCGAAGGCGGCGAGGGTCTTCTCGATCGCCTCCTTCGGCAGGTCGCGGGTGATGAACACCATCCGGGTGCGCCGGTCCTCGCTCGGCCATTGCGGCAGCAAGACCGGCGGATGAAAGAGATGCTGCACCGCGTGCAATACGACCGGCTGGTCGGGGCGGTCCGACAGGGCGACGATCGCCTTCAGCCGCAGCAAATCGTCGCCGCGCATCGTCGCCAGCGCGTCGAGCCAGGTCGACAATGCCGACCATGAGATCGGTCGCTCGCGGGTGATGCAGAAGGCGCGGATATGGTCGTCATGGCGGTTAACGTCTTGATGCTCGTGCCCGAACGCTGATGCCCATCCGAAGCGCCTTCGGTGAAGGCTTCGTCGCGCAGCCAGCGCTGGACATCGACGCTTTTCGTCAGCGGATCGTAAAAGCCGAGGTTGAACAACCGGTCGGGATCGACCGCACCGCCGGCGACCGGCAGGATCGGAGCGGCGGGGTTCAGCGCCGCCAGCCGCGCCGTCAGCCCCGCGACCCGATCGGCGGCGGCGAGATCGGTCTTGGTCAGCAGCAGCCGGTCGGCGACCGCCGCCTGCTTGACCGCCTCGGGCTGGCGATCGAGGGTGCCGGCGCCATTGACCGCATCAACCGTCACCACCACGCCGTCGAGACAATAGCGGGCGGCGATCAGCGGGTCCGAGATCAACGTGTGCAGGATCGGCGCCGGGTCGGCGAGCCCGGTCGTCTCGATCACCACCCGGGCGAAATGCGGGACCTTGCCGCTGGCCCGGCCGGTGAACAGGTTCAGCAGCGTGTCGACGATATCGCTGCGCACGCTGCAGCAGAGGCAGCCGCTGTTCAGCAGCACGACATCGTCGCTGGCGGTTTCGACCAGCAGATGGTCGATGACCGATTTCGCCGAACTCGTTGACGATGACCGCCGTCGCCGCCATTTCCGGTTGCTTCAGCACATGGTTCAGCACGGTCGTTTTGCCGCTGCCGAGAAAACCGGTCAGCAGGGTCACCGGGATCAGCGGCGAAGGTTCGGTCTCGGGCATCGTTGGAGGGGCTCCTCAATTACCGGCCCGGCCGAGTGTCGTGCAATTCGCCGCCGCCGTCGAGCGTCGGGCATTTACCGCTTGCTTTACATTTGCCCATAAGCGAATGGCGCCAACTCCGGGCGAATGATCGGCCGGGTGTCTGCCGCTGGGAGGCGGCCTGATGCGCTTTACCATCGGAGTCAAGATCTTCGGCATCGCCGTCGGGCTGCTGATCCTGATGGCGGCGGTCGCGCTGTTGAGCATGCGCATGACGCGCACCGTCGACGGCGAACTCACGATCATCGACAAGAACTATTTTCCCGCCTATGTCGCGCTCGCTCAGGCCAACATCAGTTCGATCGACGAGTCGGCTGCCGTGCGCCGCCTCCTGCTGGCGATCGCCGAGCCGGGCGCCGCCGCGGGAAAGGTCGACGATTTGCGGCAGCGGGTCGCCAATGCCGGCAAGGCCAGCGACGACAGGATCGACGAGGCGCGCCGCCATATCAACGAGCAGATCGCCGATCCGCTCGATTTCAACGACAATACTCACGCTGGCGCGGCTCGATTCCAGGATCGAGGCCTTGCAGGACGAGCGGCGCCGTTACGAGTCGGTCCTGGCCAAGCTGCTGCCGGCCGCCGCAGCCGGTCAGCAGGCGCAGGCGCGCCGTCTGCTTGCCGATCTCGACGATTGGCGGGACGATTTCGACCGAAAGATCGATGCGGCGCGCAGCGAGATGCGACGGCTCGCCGGCGCCGCCATCGTCGGCACCCGCGCCTACCAGCAGCGCGTGGTCGAGATCAGCCTGGTGCTGCTGGCGATCGCCGCACTGCTCGGAATTATCGTCGCGGCCGCCGTTACCACCGGCCTGGTTCGCCCGGTCCGCCGGCTGCTGGCCGGCACCGCCGCGATCGAGCGCGGCGCGCTCGACACCGTGATCCCGATCACCTCGCGCGACGAGATCGGCCGGCTGACCCAATCCTTCAACAGCATGGTCGGCGAATTGCGGATCAAGGCGCAGATCCGCGAGACCTTCGGAAAATATGTCGACCCGCGCATCGTCGCCGGGCTGATCGACCGGCCGGAGCTGACCGATGCCAGGGGCTCGCGCCGCGAAATGACGATCTTCTTTTGCGACATGAAAGGGTTCACCGCCTTCAGCGAAGGCATGACCGCAGCCGGGCTCGTCAACGTACTCAACCGGTATTTGACGGTGATGTCGGAAGCGGTACGCCGCAACCACGGCATCATCGACAAATATCTCGGCGACGGCATCATGGCCTTTTGGGGTCCGCCCTTCACCGGCGCCGACGAGCAGGGCCGTCTCGCCTGCCTCAGCGCCCTCGACCAGCTCGTCGCGCTGGGCGATTTTCGCGCCGAGATGCCCGAGCTGACCGGGATCAAGCGCGGGTTGCCGGAAATCGATCTGCGCATCGGCATCGCCACCGGCGAGGCTGTGGTCGGCAGCATCGGCTCCGAACAGACGCGCAACTACACCGTGATCGGCGACACGGTCAACCTGGCGGCGCGTCTCGAAGGCGCCAACAAGACCTACGGCACGCGCGTTCTGATCAACGAAATGACCAACCGGCTCGTGACCGGCTCGATGGAGACGCGGGAAATCGATTCGGTGCTGGTCGTCGGCAAGACCGAGCCGCAGCGCATCTTCGAGCTGCTCGGCCGCGACGGCGACGTTGCGCCGCAGGGCCTTCGGCTGCGCGATGCCTTCAGCAAAGCACTGGCCGCCTATCGCGGGCGGGACTGGGATCAGGCGCGCGCCGGGTTCGAAGGCTGCCTCGCCATCGTTCCCGGCGACGCGCCGAGCCGGTTGTTTCTCGACCGGATCGCTGAGTTCCACGCTGCTCCGCCTGGCGCCGACTGGAACGGTGTTTGGTCTCTGACCGAGAAATAGCGCGCGGGCCTCGAGCCGCTCGAGGTCAGGCCGATGGCGTCCCGCTTGCGTCGAGCGCCGGGTAACCGGCGGGCGGGCGACGCGCGTTGGTCGCCTGCTCGAAGGCGTAGGCCAGGCGCAGCAGGGTGGGCTCGCTCCAGGCGCGGCCGGTGAAGGTGACGCCGAACGGATGGTCGGGGGTCTCCCGGTCGCCCGAGCCGGCGACAAACCCGGCCGGTACCTGAACGCTCGGATAGCCGGCCTTGGCGGCGACCGCGGCGCCGGCGGCGCCGGGAAACAGCACCGCGTCGAGCCGGTGCCGATCCATATAGGCGTCGAGCCCGAGGGTCGAGGCGGCGTGGAGATCCATCCGCCGGGCCAAGCGGTACTCGGGCTCCGCGAGGTCGCCCCCGGTCGCCGCAGCGGCGAGGAAGATATCCTGGCCGAAACGCAACGCGTCGCCGGCATGGTCGGCATTGTAGGCGACGATGTCCGCGAGGTTGCGCATCGCGGTCCCGATCGCCCAGTCTCGAAGATAACGATCGAGGTCGCGCTTCAATTCGTAGACGAAGACGATCGAGCGATAGGCCGGGCGATATCGGCCGGGGCTCTGCGGGTTGCGGTTCAGAATCGCCATCTCGGTGCCGGGGCCGCCGATCCAGCCGGCGATCGGAAAATTGGCCCGCACGATCGTCGCCCCGGCGTCGGCGAGGGCGTCGATCGCCCCGCGCATGACCGCCGCGGCGCGCGCCGGCAACGAGCGATAATAGACATCGCCCTCAGGATCGGCGGGGTCGCTCGGCACGCCGATGCGCGCATCTTTGAGACCGTGCGGGTCGAGCTCAGCGGTGTAATCGGCCGGACGCTGCAAATGTCGCGTCGCCGGGTCGTCCGGGTCGACGGCGGCCAGCACATTCAGCAGGATCGCCGCATCATGCACGGTACGGGTCAGAGGGCCGGCGGTGTCCTGGCTGTGGGCGATCGGGATGATGCCGGCGCGGCTCACCAGCCCAACCGTCGGCTTGACCGTGACCAGGCCGTTCTGACAGGCCGGCGAGAGCAGCGAGCCCGAGGTCTCGGTCCCGATCGCCGCCGCCGCCAGCCCGGCCGCCACCGCTGCCGCCGAGCCCGAACTCGACCCGCCGGGCGAGACGACCGGGACGCCGCGCTCGTCGAGTTGCGGCGCGTAGGGGTTGCGCACCTGACCGCCCAACGAGCTGTACCCGGCCGGCATGTCGATCGCCAGGATGTTGGCGAATTCGGTCAGATTGGCCTTGCCGAGGATCAACGCGCCGGCGCGCCGCAGCCGCCTGACGACCGTCGCGTCGCGCGCCGCCCGCGCTTCGGCCAAGGCCAGCGAGCCGGCGGTGGTGTGTTGCGCGTCGCCGGTGGCGATGTTGTCCTTGATCAGGATCGGGACGCCGTCGAGCGGCCGGGGCCGCCCCGGCCGCCGCCGGTTGCCGAGGCGCGCGTCGAGGGCGGCGGCTGCTGCCGCCGCGTCGGGGTTGACCTCGCGCACCGCGTTCAGGCACGGCCCGGCACGGTCATAGGCTTCGATCCGCGCCAGATAGCCGGCAACCAGCCGGGCCGCGGTGACGCGACCGACGGCGAGCGCCTGCCGCAACTCAACGATCGTCGCGTCGGTGAGGTCCAAACCGGCACGCTTCCCTTTCCCGTCTCCGCTTCTCTGTCATGGCCTGCCGATCAACGCAATCCGGGCATGACGATCCCGCCGCTGCGGCCTGCCTTGCGCTGTCTCTGCTCGGCGGCTGCTGACGACTTGACGGCCGCCACCGACGGCGGCGAGCGGCGGGAAAGCGCGCTTGCCGGCTCGGGACGATGCAGCCTCCGCCCCAACGGCTCAGCTGAGGTCTCTGCGAGACGATGAGCCGTTGGCTGGGACCGCCGGAGTCGACCTGCGGCGGCCGAACGCTCGGAGCGCGCCAGACAAGCCGCTCTTTACGCAGCTTACGGATTAAAACTGCGCAGCGGTCCGTTCAAAGGAGTGAAATTGCTGGTATTGAGCACCTGGATGCCGGCGTTGTGGATGCCGTTGAACGGGGTCTGCACCAGCGTTCCGGTGCATCCCAGGTTCAGTGCATCCTGCGCCGAGTTGAACCAGATCCCGATATGGTAGAGCTGGACCGGCGGCGTCGGCGGGTTGGAGGACGCGTCAGGGAATGGACCGTTCTTGAAGACCACCGGCGCCGCGGTCGTGCCTGGGGCGACGATAAAGGTTTCTTTGCTGAACCGGCCGAAGAAATCGCCGACGCCGTTGCCGTTCGAATCGGTTTCGATATCGCCCTGATACCAGGAGAGGCCGAAGGGCGCGTTCGGAGACTGAATGACGAAGAGATCGAAATCCGTCTTTGGCGGCAGACCGGAGACCTCGACATGCATGCTTTCGCCTATGCCGAGCGAGTTCAGCGTCACTCTCCCGGTCGCCTCCGGCAGGCAGGCTTTCGCCAACCCGGATACGACCAGGCCAAAGGTTGTGCTGTCCGCCGCGTCGGAGACCGACGGCGTCGCGAAAGCCAGACCGCCGGCGAGGACTATCGCAGCCTTGATCATGACATCTCCCCCTGTAAGAATGTTTTAAGAACGCCAAGTGTTGGCGCGCCCGGCGCGCGGTGTCAATGGCTGCGCACCGGTTTAACCCCCTTTCGTTATTCGCGCCGCCAGCGTGATCGCGGGTCGAACGCTGTGCGCGCTCGACCCGCGACCCTGTCGAACGCTACCCCCAGGCGGCTTGACCGCCGACGGCGGTGATCGTGATGTGCCCCATCGTCGTATCGGCCTTGGCGCCGTGCCAATGGCGTTCGCCGGCCTTGATATGGACCACGTCCCCGACATTGATCTCGTGCTTTTCATGCTCCGTCGCGACCATCCCGGAGCCCGAGGTCACGACCAGGATCTGATCGCAGGTATGGGTGTGCCACCCGGTGGTGCAACCCTGGCTGAAGTTCACCACGCTGCAGTTGTAGTTTGCCGAATCCCCAGGCTCGATGATCGTTTGACGCGACCGGGACACCGGCCCGGTCCACCCTTCGATCGGCGCGGCGCCTTCCACCGGAACATCAGGAATGTTTTTGAGCGTGACCACCTTCATGACGGTTCCCTCCTCGTGTTGAATGCGCAAGCCGCCCGAAATCTACCACGCCCCACCATCGGCACAGCGAAAATCGCCGGTGGATCGTCGATTAGGTCTCGATTGTCCGGGTCGGCGGCGGACAGCCGGAGCGCGGGCGGCCGTTGACGAGGCGCCGCGCCCTCCGACCCAAATATGTCGCGCGGATTGTTCCGATCAAAATCGCCTATCGCAATCCGGCGAGGTGAAGTCCGTCTACGAGCCTTGCTCGATCGTCGGTCCGAACATAAGGCGATGTCGCTTCGACCCAGGTCGCCGAGAGCATCGGAACCACGGTTCTCAGTTCCGCGATGAGCGCCGCCCCCAATTCCAAGTCGCCGCAGTGGCCGGCGCACGCCGCTCCCAGCAACAGCGGGTAGGGGTGACCGGGTCGGGCGCGGTGGGCCTCTTGGGCAGATTGCAGGCCTCGTTGGTAGTTTCCTTCTTGGAAACGGGCGAACGCGCAGTACAGCGGAAAATCGGAAAGAAACGTGTCGCGGGGGCTCAGCCGCTGTGCATAGTCGATGCAGGCCAACGCCTCGTGCGATCTGCCGCCAAACGCGTGGGCGACGCCCAAAAGGCCATGCGCATTCACCGAATTTGGACTGAGGGCCACGGCGCGCCGCAACGTCGTCACGGCAAGATCGTTGTCGCGCGTGGCGAAGGCCACCATCCCTTGCGCCAAGTACGGCCACAGTTCTTCATTATCGGCCGCCAGGGCACGCGCGATCAAAGTTTTGCCCGCGCCCAGCGCTCGACCCATTTCCTCCCAACCTTGGAATGCACGGAACACGAGAATCCAGGCTTTCATACCCAATGCCTGCGCATAATCGGGATTACTGTCGAGCGCGCGATCAAGCAGGGTCAGGGCCTCGCCGGTCGCTGCGTCGGATTGCTGCGAAGAAAGCGACAGCGCGCGGACGACGCAGCCCCAGGCGTCGAGATTTTGCGGCGACCTCTTGCTGATCCGCAAATTCTCGGCGGCGAGAAGCTCGGGTCCGATCCGGCCGACGATGCTGCGGGTGATTTCGTCCTGGATCGAAAAAATATCCTCGATCTGGCCATCATACCGGTCGGCCCACACATGGGCGCCGTTGCCGGCGTCGATCAGCTGGGCATTGACGCGCACGCGATTGCCGGCCCGACGCACCGAACCTTCGAGGACGTAGCGGACCCCCAACTCGCGGCCCAGCTGCTTCGCGTCGACCGCTTGCCCCTTGTATGTGAAGCTGGAGTTGCGGGCGATGACGAACAGCCAGCGGATCCGGGAAAGATCGGTGATGATGTCCTCCACCATCCCGTCGGAGAAGTATTCCTGGTCCGGATCGCTGCTCATATTGCCGAACGGCAGCACTGCGATCGACGGCCTGTCCGGCAGCGGCAGCGGGGCGGCCGGAGCCGAGCCGCCGCTCAGCAGAGCGCGAAAAGTCCGGATCGGCCGCGGTATATTCTTTACCCGCTGCTCGCCGATATCCTCAAAGGCGAGATCGATCCGGTCCCGAACCTGATCGCGCGCCGCGCGGCTGAGGCATATGCCGCCGGGCTCCGCCAAGCCCTCGAGGCGGGCGGCGATATTTACGCCGTCCCCGAAGATGTCGTCGTCCTCGACGATGATGTCGCCGAGATTGATCCCGATGCGAAACTCGATGCGCCGTTCCGGGGGCACCGAGGCGTTGATCTCGACCATGCGCCGCTGCACCGCGATCGCGCAGCGGACGGCATCGACGACGCTGGCGAATTCGACGAGCATTCCATCGCCGGTCGTCTTTACGACCCGGCCGCCGTGATCGGCCAGGATCGGGTTGATCAATTTCGCGCGTAGGGCCCTCAGTCGCGCCAGAGTCCCTTCCTCGTCCGCGCTGACAAGGCGCGAATACCCGACGACATCGGAGGCCAGTATGGCCGCCAGCCGACGCTCGACACGCTCCCCGCTCATCCGGTCCGCCACTTCCGCAGGAGAATATTCAGATTATGTTAAGCTGAAATGCGGTCTGAAGCGAGAGCGGGTTTGCATCGCATGATCCGGGCTGGTTCGGCAGGGCAGGACCTCCGATCCGCGCTCGGCAGGTCCGCGCGGCGTCCCGCGAAGGGCAGCACAAGATCCGGCGGGTCGGACGAATGTGCTCTTCCGCATATTGAAGCCCCGCCTTTTGAATGGGTCGCCGGCGCACTGACGGCACAATGCGCTCGCCTCGCAACGGCCGGTCATAAACAACCGGAGCGCTCACGGCCGGTTAGGCGCGGAAAGAATTTATGATATTACGGGGCCGGGTACTTGACTGGCGGGGACCGGTGGAACAGCGCAATCTAGGAAGATCGGGGCTTCGCGTGTCGGCGCTCGGGCTCGGCTGCAACAATTTCGGCGGCCGCATCGATTTTGCCGCGACCCAGCGGGTCGTGCACAAGGCGCTCGACCTCGGCATCACCTTTTTCGACGAATCCGACACCTATGGCGACCCGCGCGGCAGTTCCGAGACCGCTCTCGGCCGGATTCTCGGCGACCGCCGCAAGGACATCGTGCTGGCCACCAAATTCGCCCGGCCGATGGACGGCTCGGGCCGCTTCGAGGGCGCCTCGCGGCATTACATCATCGCCGAAGTCGAAGCGAGCCTGAGGCGGCTCGACACCGACTGGATCGACCTCTACCAGCAGCACCAGCCCGACCCGCTGACCCCGATCGAGGAGACGCTGCGCGCGCTCGACGATTTGGTGCATCAGGGCAAGGTGCGCTACATCGGCTGCTCGACGCTGCCGGCCTGGCAGGTGGTCGAGGCGCAATGGACCGCGCGGCACAATGGCCTGCACCGTTTCGTCTCGTGTCAGGAGGAATACAGCCTGCTGGCGCGCCGGCTCGACGACGAGATGATGCCGGCGCTCGAAGCCTACGGGCTCGGGCTGATCCCGTTCCGCCCATTGGCCGACGGGCTGCTGACCGGCAAATACGCCCGCGGCATGCCGTTGCCGGCGGGGACCCGGCTCGGCAACACGCCGCACGCCGCCGCACGCTATCTGAACGAGGCGACCTGGGCAGTCGTCGAACGCCTGGCCGGCTTTGCCGCCGAGCGCGGCCACAGCCTGCTCGAACTCGCATTGAGCTGGCTGTTGCACCGGCCGGCGGTATCGAGCGTCATTGCCGGAGCGACGACGCCGGAGCAGGTCGCGCAAAACGTCGACGCCATCGGCTGGGTCCTGACCCCGGCCGACATGCTGGAGATCGACCGGCTGACCCGTTGAATCGTTAAAACCGGCGGCTGACCCGCCAATTCACCACCCTCGGAAAGGGACCCAAAGATGGACATTCGACTGGACGGAAAAAGCGCGATCGTCACCGGCGGCAGCAAGGGGCTGGGGTTGGCGATCGCCAAGGAATATGCGGCCTCGGGCGCCGATGTGGCGATCCTGGCGCGCGACCCGGCGACGCTCGCCGACGCGAAGGCCGAGATCCGGCGGGGGGCGCGCGGCAAGGTCGCGGCGATCAGCTGCGACGTATCCAAGATGGCGCCGGTCAAGGCCGCCTACGACCAGGTCATGTCCGAATTCGGCAAGGTCGACATCTTCGTCAACAATGCCGGCCAGTCGACCCGCGGCCCATCGGAGACGCTGAGCGACGAGCAGTGGCAGGCCGATCTCGATCTGAAGCTGTTTGCGCAGATCCGGTTCTGCCGGTCTGGTCTTGCCGCAGATGAAGCAGCGCAAATGGGGCCGCATCATCAGCGTGCTCAACATCGGCGCCAAGGCGCCGGGCGCCGACAGCGCGCCGACCTCGGTCAGCCGAGCCGCGCAGATGGCCTTCACCAAGGTGTTGTCGATGGAGGGCGCGCCCCACAACGTGCTGGTCAACTCGCTGCATGTCGGCGTCATCGTTTCGGACCAGATCGTGCGCCGTCATCAGCGCGAAGGCGCCAACGTGTCGCTCGACGATTTCATCGCCCAGGCCGGCAGCGGCGTGCCCTTGGGCCGCATGGGCAAGGCGCAGGAATTCGCCAATGTCGCGACCTTCCTCGCCTCGGACGCCGCGGGCTACGTGACCGGCTGCGCGATCAACGTCGACGGCGGCCGCTCGCCGGTGGTGTAGCGTCCGCCGCTGCTGCGCCGAGGCCCCAACCTCCCGCTCGGAGATTGGGGCAGGGGGCTGGGGTTCGACTCCTGCCGCCGAGCATCGGTGGTGGCAATCTCGATGCCGAGCTTTGCCGCAAGATGGGGGGAGGTTCTCGCGCCATCGGGCGGAAGCGCTTGAAGTCTTCCGACAGCAATTCGCGGACCTCGCCGTCTTCATCGGTCAGTGGCTTGCGCTTTTCATATCGCCTCCCTCTCTGGCATTTGCTCTTCGGAAGCTGATGACCGGATGCCGGTCGCGTTTCCGCGAAGCAAACAATAGCGGCGTCACATATCAATGCCATGCAGCGTCTTCGCCGTAATCGCGGCGGATGTCGATCATCGCAGGGCTGTCGCGAAATCGAAATCGGCCGCACGTTCAAACGACAATCCGCGCTCGCGGATGTTTCGCTCGTTCTTGGCCGGGTCGTATGTGAGGTCCACGGAGCGGTGTCGCCAGCGGCCTCTACCGCATATACTTCTCCTCCAACACCCGCCACGCCGCGGTGCCGACGGCGTCCTCGCGCTCCTGGAAGGTGGCGAGATCGGCTTCGATGCGGCGCGTGTCGCCGTCTTCCTTCAGCGCCTGCAATACCCGCTGCGCCGCCCGGATCGCGGCGCGGTGGGTCTGCGACGGGTAGATGCCGAGGCGAAAGCCCATCGCCGCCAATTCGCCCGCCGGCAGCATCGGCGTTTTGCCGCCCTCGAACACGTTGACCAGGGCCGGCCCGTTGACCATGCGGCCGACGATCCGCAATTCCTCGACATTCTGCGGCGCCTCGACAAAGCCGACATCGGCCCCGGCTTCGAGATAGGCGTTGACCCGGTCGATCGCCGCCTGCAGCCCCTCGACCGCGCGCGCATCGGAGCGGGCGATGACGACCAGATCGGGGTCCCGCCGCGCATCGACCGCGGCATGGATCTTGCCGATCATCTCGCTCGCGGCGATCACCTCCTTGCCTTCGTAATGACCGCATTTCTTCGGGCTGACCTGGTCTTCGAGATGAAACCCGGCGACCCCCGATTTCTCGTATTCGCGCACCGTGCGGATCACGTTCAGCGCATTGCCGTAACCGGTATCGGCGTCGGCGATGACCGGGATCGTCACCGCCTCGACCGTCATCCCGATAAAGCGCACATTTTCGCCGAGGGTCAGCAGGCCCGAGATCGGGATAGCCGCTCGCCCGCGAATAGCCGCCGCCGGTCAGGTAGACCGCCTCGAACCCGGCCTGCTCGACAAGCCGCGCCGTCAAGGTGTCGTAGGCGCCGGGCATCATCGTGTATCCCGGCTGCCCGATCAGCCGCCGCAGCTTTTGCCGCCCGTTCATCGATCTCTCCTATGCCCGGTCCTTGCCGGCGGCGATCTTAGCCGGCATTACCATCGGACGGGAGTGCGGCAGGCCGGAGCGCGGGAGTCCGGCGTTCGCAGCATGTCCGCATCCAGGCGGACATCGGCGAGGAGGCGGACATCGGCGAGGAGGACGGGATGGCGGAAGCGCAGGTGATCGACGGCGCGGCGATTGCCGCCGAACTGCGCCGGCAGATCGCCGACAGCGCCGCGCGGCTGCTGCGCGAGGACGGGCCTGACCCCCGGTCTGGCCGCGATCCTGGTCGGCGACGACCCGGCGAGCCGGGTCTATGTGCGCGCGAAAGCCCGCGCCTGCGCCGCAGCCGGCATCGCCTCTTTCGAATGCCGTCTGCCGGCCGAAACCTCGCAGGCGGCGCTGATCGGCGAAGTCGAGCGGCTCAACCGCGACGACCGCGTCGATGGGGTGCTGGTCCAGTTGCCGCTGCCGCCGCCGATCGACGGCGCATCGCGTGCTGGCCGCGATCGACCCGGCCAAGGATGTCGACGGCTTTCACCCGATCAATGTCGGCCGGCTGTGGAGCGGGCTGCCCGGTCTGCTGCCATGCACGCCGCAAGGCTGCATGCGGCTGCTGCACAGCGTGCATCCCAGCCTCGCCGGCGCCGAAGCGGTCGTTCTCGGGCGGTCGAACATCGTCGGCAAGCCGGTGACGGCGCTGCTGCTGGCGGCCGACTGCACGGTCACCGCGGCCCACTCCAAGACCCGCGACACTGCCGCCGATCTGCCGCCGCGCCGACATACTGGTTGCGGCGACGGGCCGGCCGCACATGGTCGGGGCCGACTGGGTCAAGCCCGGCGCCACGGTGATCGATGTCGGGATCAACCCGATGGCATTGCCGGACGGCGCCAGCCGGCTGGTCGGCGATGTCGATTATCCGGCGGTCAGCCGCGTCGCCGGGGCGATCACCCCGGTGCCGGGCGGCGTCGGGCCGATGACGATCGCCTGCCTGTTGCGCAACACGCTGCTCGCCGCCTGCCGCCGCCGCGGGCTGCCCGACCCGGAAATCTGACCGGTAGACGCGGCGAGCTTCCGCTGGGCGCTTGGCATGGCGCAACATTGCACAAATCGCTCTTCGGCGCAAGTTTTTCGGTCTATCTGACGCGGTGATCGCGAGGCGGATAGTGGAACAAATCTAAGACTTATGTCCGCTGCCACCCCCTTCTCGTCATCCCGGCGAAGGCCTGGCGAAGGCCGGGACCCATGTTGGCCATAGGCACCGGCCTTCGCCGGTGTGACAACGTTGGTACGATCTGTCAGAACCGCTCCGCTATTGGGATAGGTTGATCGAAGGTCGCGTCCCACTTTTGCCGCAGCGTCGTGCCGGAACGGCGTCGGCCCGAAGTGTTTGCGGCATATCACCAACCACGCAGAGGAGGCTATCGTGATCCTGCGCAAGACGGCGACCAGCCTGGTTTTTGCCGCGGCCTGTGCGACCGGAATCGGCGCGGTGGCGACGGCCCAGGCGCAAATGGCGCCATCATATTCCGCAGACCGAGCATATCCGGCGGAGCCGGCGAACTCGGCGGGATGGTCCGACCCGGGGACCGAAATCGTGACCAACGGCCCGCAAGCCAGCCCCGGCGACCGGTCGGCCTCGGGGGCGGCCGAGCAGAATGTGCGCGACAGTCACCGCTATGACCGCATGGTCGAAACGAGCCCGGGGTTCCGCGCGGCGCGTATGCGCCAGGAATGCGGGCCGATCACCGATCCGCAACTGCATCAAAGCTGCATCGCCAGCTTTAACCAGGACGAACCCGGTGCCGGTCCGTCTCGGTCTCGACCCGATAGCCGTTCGTAACGACGCCGCGGTCCGGCCCCTGAGAGGTGCGGCCAAAAGGCCTCTGCCTCAGGGACCTTCTGCGAGAATGTAGCGGTCGATCGCCAGGGCAAACCCGTCCTCGTCGTTCGAGGCGGTCTGCGCCTGGGCCAACGCCTTGACCTCCGGGCTGGCATTGGCCATCGCAATCGCGAAGCCGGCGCGCCGGAACATTTCGACGTCATTGCCCATGTCGCCGAGGACCGCGATCTCGGCGGTCGGGACGGCGAGCCGCTGCGCCAGCAATTCGACGAGTCGGCCCTTGTCGATCCCGGGCGGCGTCACGTCGCAATAATAAGCCTGCGAGCGCAACACGGTGGCGCGACCGGCCAGCGAAGTCTGACCGGCCGTTACCGCAGCGGCGATGCGGTCGTGATGGGTGCTGGCGCCGACGATCTTGGAGACCGCGCCGAGCCGCCCGTCAAAGGACGGCACCAATGTGGGCGGTGTCTCGATCGTGTGGATCTCCAGATCGACATGGTCGCCGGCCCGATCGCGGATCAGCCATTTGTCGCCGGAAAAGACCCAGATGCTGGCGACCCCGTGCGCCTCCAGCATCGCCACGGTGTCGCGCGCCGCATCGGGCGTCAGAAATTTCTGCTCGACCGGCGAGAGGTCGGGGTTGACGATACTGCCGCCATTATACCCGCCAAACGGCAATTTGAGCTGCAACGGGCCGATCAGCATGCGCTGGCCGAAAGGCGGCCGGCTGCTGCAGATCGAAAAGGCGATGCCGCGGGCGTGCAGGCGGGCGACCGCCTCGATCGCGCGCGGGGTCAGCGATTTGTCGGAGTTTACGAGGGTGCCGTCGACATCGGTGACAACCAGCGAAATCTTTTTCATGCGAGGTTCCTGGCCGGCGGGGTCAATACGTCGACGCCGGCTGCCGAGGCGACGACGACAGACGAGGTGCGCCCGACAAACAGGCCGCTCTCGACGACCCCGACCGTCATCGCGATCTTTTGTTCGAGCCGCTTCGGGTCGGCCAATCTGCCGAACCGGCAATCGAGGATGAAGTTGCCGCTGTCGGTGACAAAAGGTTGCTCGCCGGTCGTACAGCGCCGTTCCGGAACGCACCCGAGAGCGGCGAGCGATGCTGCGGCGACCTGCCAGCCGAACTGGGTGACCTCGACCGGGACCGGGGTATGCTCGCCGAGCCGATCGACGAGCTTTTCCTGGTCGACGACGATGATCAGCCTTGCGCTCGCCGCGGCGACGATCTTTTCGTGCAGCAGGGCGCCGCCCAACCCCTTGATCAGATCGAGCGTCCCGAGCTGTACCTCGTCGGCGCCGTCGATCGTCAGATCGAGCCGCTGATATTCGGCAAAGGTCGCAATCGGGATGCCGAGCCGCCGGGCCTGGGCCGCGGTCCTTTCCGAGGTCGGGATGCCGACGATCCTGAGCCCGTCGGCAACCCGCGCCGCCAGCCCGTCGACGACAAAGGCGGCGGTCGACCCGGTGCCGAGACCGAGCACCATGCCGTCCTCGACCGCCTCGATCGCCCTCAGCGCAGCCTCGCGCTTGAGCCGATCGCGATCGACGCTCATGCCGACGACCGCGCCGCCGCGTCGACGAACCAGGTCAGACTGCCGACCGGCCGCAACCGAGCCGCCGGCAAAGCCGGATCGCCGGCGAGGACGCGCGCCAGCATCGGCTGCTTGTCGGCGCCGGCCACCAGGAAGGCGGTGTGCCGGCTGCTTTCGAGAGCGGGATAGGTCAGGGTGACGCGCGGCTCGGGCCTGGCGCCGACGATCTCGGCGACCCAGCGGTCGCGCACATCGAGGAGACTGGTGCCCGGAAACAGCGATGCGGTATGGCCGTCCGGCCCGAGACCCAAGAGCTGCACGTCGAAGAGCGGCCGGGCCGGGTCCAATACATCGGCCCGGTAGAAGGCTTTGAGTTCCCGCTCATAGGCCCCGGCGGCCTCTTCCGGTGTTCCGTCGGTTGCGATGCCGTGGATGTTCGCCGCCGGCACCGGGGCGCGCGACAGCATCGCCTCGTGCGCCATACGGTAGTTGCTTTCCTTGTCGTCCCACGGGACCAGCCGCTCGTCGCCCCAGAACCAATGCACCCGGTCCCACGGCATGACGCTGCGAAACGGATGCTCCGCAAGCAGCTGGTAAAGCCGCCGCGGGGTCGAGCCGCCCGAAAGGCAGATCGCGAAACGTCCCTGGCTGGCGGCAGCCAGCCCGCCGATCCACTGCGCCGCTCGGCGCGCGAGCGATTCCGGATCTGCGGCTTCCTCGATACGGGTCGGCGTCGGCGGCACCTGCGCCTCCTCAAGATCGGCGGCGGGCCGGATGGCGGATCGCGGCGATGGCCTGCGCGTAGTCGCCGGCATGGTACACGGCCGATCCGGCGACGATCGCGTTCGCCCCGGCTTCCAGCACCTGCCGGGCATTCTCGCCGCTCAGCCCGCCGTCGACCTCGATGACCGGGTCGAGACCGCGTTCGTCGCACAGGCGCCGCAATGCCCGGATCTTCGGCAGCATCGCCGGCAGAAATTGCTGCCCGCCAAAACCCGGGTTGACGGTCATCACCAGCACCACCCCGCAAAGATCGAGCACGTATTCGATCATGGCGAGAGGCGTCGCCGGGTTCAACACCGCGCCGGCCGTCTTGCCGAGATCGCGAATACGGCTGAGGGTGCGGTGCAGATGGATCGTGGCGCTCGGTTCGCAGTGCACCAGCAGGTGATCGGCGCCGGCCTCGGCGAAATCGTCGAGGTACCGCTCGGGTTCGACGATCATCAGATGCACGTCCACCGGTTTCGCCGTCGCCTTGCGGATCGCCGCGACGACCACCGGACCGATCGTGATGTTCGGCACAAAGCGGCCGTCCATCACATCGACATGGATCCAGTCGGCCCCGGCCTGGTCGACCGCCTGCACCTCCTCGGCGAGCCGGCCGAAATCGGCCGAGAGGATCGATGGCGCGACGATGACCGGCCGGCTCATGGGCCGTTCGCTATCGGCCGCCACTGTCGGCCGCTGCGCCACAGCAGATTGTCGGCCTCCTCGGGGCCGGCGGCGCCGGCCGGGTAGAGTTCGAGCGGCGCCGTCTTGTCGTCGTGCCACAAATCGAGCACCGGCTGCACCACTTCCCACCCGGCCTCGACGCCGTCGGCGCGGTTGAACAGAATCGCATCGCCGATCATGCAGTCATAGACCAGGGTTTCATAACCGGTGCTCGGGGTGATCTTGAAGTAATCCTTGTAGCGAAAATCCATCCGCACGCCGCCGAGCGCGATGTCCTGGCCGGGGACCTTGGCGCCGAATTGCAGCGAAACCCCCTCGTCGGGCTGGATCTGCAGCACCAGGACGTTCGGGGTCAGGGTGTCGACCGGGGTGTCGCGGAACAGCGCGAACGGCGCCCGCTTGAACTGGATCGCGATCTCGGTGGTGCGCCGCGCCATCCGCTTGCCGGTGCGCAGATAAAACGGCACCCCGGCCCACCGCCAATTGTCGATCTCCAGCTGCATTGCGACATAGGTCTCGGTCATGCTGCCGGGCGCCACCCCGGGCTCTTTGCGGTAGGCATTGACCGACTTGTTGTCCATCTTGCCGGCCGCATATTGCCCGCGCACGGCATGGCGCCGCGCGTCGTCATGGTCGAGCGGTCGCACCGCCTCGAGCACCTTGTATTTCTCGGTCCGCACGGCGTCGGCCTCGAACGAATTCGGCGGCTCCATCGCGGTCAGGCTGAGCAGCTGACAAACATGGTTCGGCACCATGTCGCGCAAGGCGCCGGTCACCTCGTAGAATTTGGCGCGGGTCTCGACGCCGACCGTTTCGGCGGCGGTGATCTGGACATGATCGATATGGTCGCGGTTCCACAACGGTTCGAAAATGCCGTTGGCAAAGCGCAGCACCATGATGTTCTGGACCGTCTCCTTGCCGAGGAAATGATCCATCCGATAGATCTGCGACTCGTCGAGGACCTTCAGGATCTGGGCATTCAGGGCGCGGGCCGAGGCAAGATCGCTGCCGAACGGCTTTTCGATGATGACCCGGCGCCAGGCGCCGTCCTCCTCCTTGGTCAGCCCGGCTTCGCCGAGCCGCTCGACGATCGTGCCGAACAGCTGGCTGGCGACGGCGAGATAAAAGACGACATTGCCGCCCGTCTTGTGCTCGGCGGCGTTCTTCTTGAGCAGCTCGCCGAGCTTGCGGTGGGTTTCCTCCGAGGTGAAATCGCCGGCGAAGTGGGTGATGCGGCTGGCGACGAAATCCCAGGTCTTTTCATCGAACGGCTCGGACGAACCGCCCGACGCGGTGTCGGAGACAAACCTCTTGACGCCGGCGGCCAGATAGTCGCGATAGGCGTGCACCGGTTTCGGCGTCCGGTCGGCGGCGATCACCGCGAACTGGTCGGGCAACAGCTTTGCCTTGGCCAGATTGTAGATCGCCGGCATCAGCAGGCGCTGGGTCAGATCGCCGCCGGCGCCGAAGATCACCAGCGTGCAGGGCGGCGCCTTCGTCCCGCGCTGCACTTGGCTCAGCGGGCCGCCGTTCGTCGTCGCAGTCATCGCTCAGCCCTTCGCCATCGTACCCGGTTCCTGGTGACCGCCGAATTCGTGGCGCATCGCCGACAGAACGCGCTCGGCAAAGGTATGGTCGCGCCGCGAGCGGAAGCGGGTGTAGAGCGCCGAGGACAGCACCTCGGCCGGCACCGCTTCCTCGATCGCCGCCTGGACGGTCCACCGCCCCTCGCCCGAATCGGCGACCTGCCCGGTAAACGCCGACAAATCGGCATCGGCGGTCAGCGCGATCGCCGCGAGATCGAGCAGCCAGGACGAGATCACGCTGCCGCGCCGCCAGACCTCGGCGACATCCGGCAGGTTCAACTCGTAGCGCCGGTTTTTCGGCACCGCCTCCGAGTTGACGTTGCGCAGGATGTCGAAACCCTCGGCGTAGGCCTGCATGACCCCGTATTCGATGCCGTTATGCACCATCTTGACGAAATGCCCGGCGCCGGCCGGCCCGCAATGCAGATAGCCCTGTTCGGCCCGCGGGTCGCGGCCCTCGCGCCCGGGGGTGCGATCGATCGTGCCGATCCCCGGCGCCAGGGTCTTGAAGATCGGATCGAGATGGGCAACCACCGACTTGTCGCCGCCGATCATCATGCAATAGCCGCGCTCGAGGCCCCAGACGCCGCCGCTGGTCCCGACATCGGCAAAATGGATGCCCTTGGTTTTCAGCATCTCGGCATGGCGGATATCGTCGTGAAAGAACGAGTTGCCGCCATCGATGACGATATCGCCCGCGGTCATCAGTCCGGCCAGTTCAGCGATCGTGGCATCGGTGATCTCGCCCGCCGGCAACATCACCCAGACCGCCCGCGGCGTCGTCAGCTGCTTGACGAAATCGGCCAGGTCCCTGCTCGGGGTGGCGCCCTCCCCGGCGAGACCCGTCACCGCGTCGGTGCTCTTGTCGTAGACGACGCAGTTGTGGCCGGCATGCATCAGCCGGCGGACGATATTGCCGCCCATGCGGCCGAGCCCGATCATTCCGAGTTGCATCAGAAACCTCCTGCTGTCCGCTGCCGCGCGCCGCTATGGTAAAGCCTGTTCGACCGCTCCGGCGAGCGCATCGAGCCCGGCCGCGAGATCGCCCGTTATGTGCACCCGCAGGGCGCGCCGGCCGCGCTCGGCCAAAACATCGAAATCGCCGCGCGCCTGCGCCGCCTTGACCACACCGAAAGTGTATTTCTGCCCGGGCACCGGCAGATCCTCGGGGTCGTCGCAGGTGATCTGCAGGAACACCCCGCTGTTCGGCCCGCCCTTGTAGGTCTGCCCGGTCGAATGCAGAAATCTCGGGCCGAAGCCGAGGCAGGTCGCCGCTTTCAGCCGATCGCGCAATAACCGGCGCAGCCGCTGCAAGGCGGCGATATGGGCCGGGTTGCGCTCGATGTAGGCGAGGAGGGCGACATAGTCGCCGGCGCCGACCCGGCCGAGATGCGCCCGCAACGTCGCCACGAGACCCGTCGCCTGCGGTTTGAGTGCGGCCTCGTTTCGCGCATCGGCGAACAGCGCCACCCCGTCGCCGGCAAAAAAGGGCTGTTCCGCGGGCAACGCGCCGGTCTTTTCGTAGGCCGTCGTCAATTCGCGGGTCTTGACCTTGCTGGCCTCGACATCGGGCTGGTCGAACGGGTTGATGCCGATGATCGAGCCGGCGACGGCGGTCGCCATCTCCCAGCGAAAGAATTCCTGCCCGAGCTGCATCGGGTCGGCGACCGTGATCCGCACCACCGGCTGCCCCGCCGCTTCGAGCGCCGCGACGGCCTGCTCCTGCGCCGGATCGTGATCGGCGGCAAGGCGCAGATAAGCGAACAGGCGATCACCGCCATAGACCGCCGGCGCACCCAGCGGTTCGGCATCGACCGGCACGATCCCCTTGCCGAGCTTGCCGGTCGATTCGGCGAGGAGCTGTTCGAGCCAGGCGCCGAAATCGGCGATGCCCGGCGACGCGACGATCGTCACCTTGTCGCGGCCATGGCGTTGGCAAACCCCGATGATCGAGCCGAGGATGACCCCCGGATTCTCCGCCGGCGGTGCGCTCGGCGCGCAGGAGCGCACCATCTCGGCGGTGCTTTCGAGGAACGCGCGCGGGTCGACGCCGATCGCCGCCGCCGGGACCATGCCGAAATTCGACAACACCGAGTAGCGCCCGCCGATGCTCGGCAGCCCGTGAAAGACCTCTCGGAATCCCTCGGTCCGGGCCTGTTTTTCGAGCGACGAACCGGGGTCGGTGACCGCGACGAAATGCTTGGCGGCGTTCGCCTCGCCCACCACCGCCTTCGCCTGCTCGAAGAAATATTGCTTGAAGATGTTGGGTTCGAGCGTGCTTCCGGACTTGCTCGACACCAGAAACAAGGTGCGCCTCGTATCGATCCGGCCGGCGAAATGCCGGATCTGCGCCGGATCGGTCGAATCCAGCACCGAGAGCTTTGGGTATCCGGGCTTGCTGCCGAACGTCTCGGCAAACACCTCCGGACCGAGGCTCGAACCGCCCATGCCGAGCAGCAGCACATCGCTGAACCCGGCCCGCCGGACATCCTCGGCGAAATCATCGAGCAGGCGGACCGACTGCTGCTGCTGATCGACGACGCCGAGCCAACCGAGCCATTTCGCCTCGTCGGTCTCGGTCCACAGCGACGCGTCGCCGCCCCACAGCCGCCGCACTTTGCCTTCCTTGCGCCAATCTTCGAGCGCCGCCTGGACCTCCTTGTCGAGCGCCTCGGGCAATTTGCAGCTCATCGCGTTGAGCTTGCCGCCGAGCGCGGTGCGGCGCTTTTTCTGCACCGCGGCGTAGAGCTGGTCGGCGGCGTCGGCGAACAGGCGCACGCCGTCCTCGACGAGCTTTGCCGTCACCGCCTCGATCGAGATGCCGGCACCGGGGAGCGCGGCCATGACCGCCTTGGCCGCGTCGATGTTCTCGCCGAGGCTGTTGCGCGGTTTGCCGTGATCGCGAAATGCGTCCATCGTCGCCGGCGGCATCGTGTTGACCGTGTCGGCGCCGATCAGCTCTTCGACATACAGCACGTCGCTGTAGGCACGGTTCTTGGTGCCGGTGCTGGCCCACAACAGCCGCTGCGTCTGGGCGCCGTGCTGCGCCAGGCGCTGCCAGCGTTCGGCGGCATAGATCTGCTGATAGAGCTGATAGGCGAGCCTGGCATTGGCGATCGCGACCTTGCCCTTGAGCTGTTCGAGCCGCGCCTTCTCGGCCGGTCCAGCAGCCGCGGCGATCTGCCGGTCGAGCGCCTCGTCGACCAGGGTGTCGATGCGGCTGACGAAAAAGCTCGCCACACTGGCCACCTTGTGCGGGTCGCCGCCCTTTTTGGCAAAGGCCTCGAGCCCCGAATATAGGCCTCGGCCACCTCGGCATAGACCTGCTGCGAAAACAGCAATGTCACGTTGATGTTGATTCCCTCGCCGATCAGGGTGCGGATCGCCGGCAGCCCGGCTTTGGTGCCGGGCACCTTGACCATCAGGTTCTCGCGCCCGACCTCGCGCCACAACCGGCGCGCCTCCTCGATCGTCTCATGCGTCTTCATCGCCAGGTAAGGCGACACTTCGAGGCTGATGAAGCCGTCGCGGCCCTGGGTCTGATGGTAGACCGGGCGCAGCGCGTCGGCGCCCTCCTGGATGTCGCGGACCGCCAACTCCTCGAACAGCGCGCCCGGATCGAGATCGCCGTTCTTGCTGCGCGGCGGCGATCAGCTCGTCGTAATCATCGCCGTGGCCGATCGCCTTCTCGAAGATCGACGGGTTCGAGGTGACACCGCGCAGCCCGTCCTCGGCGATCAGCCGGGTCAGCTCGCCGGTCTTCAACAACTCGCGGCTGACAAAGTCGAGCCATACCGACTGGCCGTGTTCGTTGAGCGTCCTCAGCGGATTGGGCATCGCTGTTACTCCTTGCGGGCGAGCTGCGCCTTGGCAGCCGCATAGACGTTTTCCGGCGTGAAGCCGAATTTGACGAGCAGCTCCTTCAGCGGCGCCGAGGCGCCAAAGGTCTTCATGCCGATGATCGCGCCGCGCAAACCCGCATACCGCTCCCAGCCGAAGGTCGAGGCCTGTTCGACGGCGACCCGGCGGGTCATCTCCGGCGGCAATACGGCGGCGCGATAGGCGTCGTCCTGCTGTTCGAACAACTCCCAGGACGGCATGCTGACGACCCGCGCCGCGACCCCCTCGGCCGCCAGCTTTTCATAAACGTCGAGACACAGGCCCACCTCGCTGCCGGTGCCCATCAGAATCAACTCGGGCCGGCCGGGAACCGCGTCGGCCAGCACATAAGCGCCGCGGGCGACGCCGCGCGCCGAGGCGTACCGGCTGCGGTCGACGGTCGGCAGGTTCTGCCGGCTCAGGATCAGGCAGGCGGGCTGGTGGCGCAGGCCGAGGACGACGCGCCAAGCCTCGGCGACCTCGTTGGCGTCGCCCGGGCGCACCACCAGCAATCCGGGAATGGCGCGCAGCCCGGCCAATTGCTCGACCGGCTGATGCGTCGGACCGTCCTCGCCGACCCCGATCGAATCATGGGTGAAGACATAGACGACCGGCAGTTCCATCAGCGCGCCGAGCCGGATCGGCGGCTTCATGTAATCGGAAAAGATCAGAAAACCCGAACCGAAAGGCCGCAATTTCGAGACCGCCATGCCCGTTGCAGATCGAGCCCATCGCGTGCTCGCGGACGCCGAAGTGCAAATTGCGGGCCTTGCGATCGTCGGCCTCGAAATCGCCGGCATCGGCAAAGGTCAAGCGGGTCTTGGTCGACGGCGCCAGATCGGCGGCCCCGCCGATCAGCCAAGGCAGGCGGGGGGCGATCGCGTTCAGCACATGCGCCGATGAATCGCGGCTGGCGATCCCCTTGGGATCGGCCGGGAACACCGGAATGTCCTGGTCCCAGCCCGCCGGCAGGTCGCGCCGCTGGATCCGCTCGCAGGCGTCGGCGAGATCGGGATAGGCGGTGCGGTAGCTGTTCGAACAGCGCAGCCCATTCCGTCCGCGACTTGACCGCCGCGCGCGCCGAATTTTTCGGCGAAATGCTCGGTAGACGCCGTCGGGCACCAGGAATTTCGCGTCCTCGGGCCAGCCGTAGCGGCGCTTGGCCAGCTTGACCTCTTCGTCGCCCAGCGGCTCGCCATGTGCCGCCCGAGGTATCCTGCTTGTGCGGCGCGCCATAGCCGATATGGCTGTCGACGATGATCAGGCTCGGCCGGTCGTAGGTGCGCTTGGCGATCGGCGATCGCGTCGGCGATCCGCTCGCGGTCATTGGCGTCGCTGACCCGCTGAACATGCCAGCCATAGGCGAGAAACCGCCCGGCCACGTCCTCGCTGAAGGCGAGCGCGGTATTTCCCTCGATCGTGATGTGGTTGCTGTCGTAGATCCAGGTCAGATTGCCGAGCCGCAGATGGCCGGCGAGCGACGCCGCCTCGCTGCTCGACCCCCTCCATCATGCAGCCGTCGCCGCACAGCGCGATACACGTCGTAATCGAACATATCGAACCCGGGCCGGTTGAAATGCGCGGCCAGCCAATCCGCCGCGATCGCCATGCCGACGCTGGTCGCGATCCCTTGGCCGAGCGGACCGGTCGTGCGTCTCGACCCCGGAAGTCAGATGATATTCGGGATGGCCCGGGCATTTGCTGCCGAGCTGGCGGAAATGCTTCGAGGTCGTCGAGCGCCACCGCGGGCGTGCCGAGACGCTCGTATTTCTCGTCGACCGCCGTAACGCCGGTCAGATGCAGCATCGCGTACAGCAGGGTCGAAGCGTGGCCCGACAGACAGCACGAACCGGTCGCGGTTCGGCCAGATCGGGTCGGCCGGATCAAACCGCAGAAAATCCTGCCACAAGGTGTAGACCACCGGGGCCATCGCCATCGGCGTCCCGGGGTGGCCGGAATTCGCCTGCTGCACCGCATCGATGCACAGGGTCCGGATCGTGTTGACACAGACCTCGTCGATCGAGCCGGCCGGCATCGTCAATTTGTCACCTCACCCACTTGGTCACCTCGATTTGATCCGCGCCGACGCGGCACCGCGCCCATCCGGGGAGGGCCCGATCCCAAGATCTTGCGACACTATCGTCTGACACGTAAACGAATTGCCATTGCGATCGATCCGGACCTCGACGACACCGGACGGCCTTACGCAAGCGCGATTGCGAGCCGTTCACGGCCGCAGTATGGACCATGCAGCGGCGTCGGTCACCGGTCGATGCGAGGTCAATCCCTGCCGCCGTCATCGCGCCGCAGCATGCTGCATGTGCGGGCCGATCGGGCCGCATGCAAGACCGGCGGCGACGGCAGCGCCGACGGTCACAAAGAATTCATGATGCCGCAAAATTCGGCCTGCGGCGATCCTTCACACCGCTGGCACACCGCTGGCACATCGCCGGGCAAGTTCATCGGCCGGCGGCGGGATCCAGGCGGGCACGGAATTGCACCGGCCCGCTCGGCCCGGGCCGCGGCGAGCCGCCGAGGGGCTCGACGCTGACCATCAACGCGCCGGGACCTTGCAGCAACCGAGCAATTTCAGGCGCGACCGCGAGTATCCGGCGCCCCGATTGCGGCAGCAGGCACACCGGGCGCGGCGCCGCGGCGCCTTCCGCCGTCAGCCACAGCTGATAGACATGGCCGCTCGGCAGCGGCTGCGGGCGCAAGGCGTCGGCGGCGATCTGGTCGGACGCTGCGGCGAGACGGATCGCCCAGACCGGCTGGCCCGCCTCGTTCCGGACCACGGCGACAATCCGCCGCGCGGCAAAATCGGGCGACGGGCGCGCCACGATTGCGGCGACGAGCAGCGCCAGGCTCAACACCGCCAGCCCTGCGCTCAGCCGCCGCCAAAACCGTGGATCTTCGCGCAGCCGGGCCGACCGGGCCGCCAACCCACCGGTCATCCCCGCCGGTCCCCCGGCACCGCCGTCGAACAAGAAGACCGCGTCATTGCCTGATTTTGGCGTCCAGCGGGCTGACCAGCACTCGGGCGACGCGGCGGCCGTCCATCTCGACGACCTCGAAACGGTAGCCGTCGGCGATCACCTGGTCGGCGATCATCGGCACACGGTTGAGGCGCGCCATCACATAGCCGCCGAGCGTGTGGAAATCGAGGTCCTCTCCGGCCAGGCGGGAGACCCCGAGCACCTGCTTCAATTCGTCGAGCCCGACCATGCCGTCGATCAGCCAGGTGCCGTCGTCGCGCCCGACCATCCGCCGGTCGGCGTCGATGTCGCCGACCAGGGCTTCGAGCATGTCGTTGAGCGCCACCAGCCCCTCGAGGTCGCCGTATTCGTCGACCACCAACGCCAGCGGCTCGCCGGAGGTCTTGAACACTTCGAGCGCGCGCAGCACCGTCACCGTGTTCGGCAGATAGAGCGGCGGGCGGATCGCCGCCCGCAGATCGAAGCGCTGGCCGGCGAGCATCGCGGTCAGCAGATCCTTGGCGCGAACGATGCCGACGACCTGCTGATGTCCGCCCTGCTGCTGGCCGCCCTGCATCACCGGAAAGCGCGAATGGCCGCTGTCGCGCAGCTTGCGCCGGTTCTCCTCTTCGGGATCGTCGAGGTCGAGCCATTCGATCTGGGTGCGCGGCGTCATCGCGGCGCTGATCCGCCGGTCGCCGAGCCGCAGCGCCATCTCGACGATCTCGGTCTCGGCCTGGTGGATCTGCCCGGCCGCGGCCCCTTCGCGCAGCATCAGGCTGATCTCCTCGTCGGTCACCGGCGCGGTCCCGCCGCGCGCAGCGGCAACAGGCGCAGCACCAGATCGGTCGAAGCGCCGAGCAGCCAGGCGATCGGCGCGCCGATCCGCGCCATGATCCGCATGATGCCGCCGACGCCGGCGGCGATCCGCTCGGGGTGGAACGAGGGCGATCCGCTTCGGCACCAGCTCGCCGAGGATCAGCGAGACGTAGGAGATCCCGATCACCACCGCCGCCATGCTGATCACATGCGCATAGCGGGCCACCGGGCCCGACCAGGAGACGAGTTCCTGCTCGATCCGCGCGCCCAAGGTGGCCTGTCCGAAGGTGCCGGACAGCACGGCGATCACGGTGATGCCGATCTGCACGGTCGACAGCAGCCGCGAGGGGTTCTGCTTCAGCTCGAGCGCCAGCCTGGCGCCCGCGCCGCCCCGGTCGGCGAGCAATTGCAGGCGGGCCTTGCGCGCCGAGACCAGCGCGATCTCGGCCATCGAGAAAAAACCGTTGATCAGGATCAACAGGAGGACGATCGAGAGTTGCAGCATCAGCATCGCAATCGCCTGTAGAGGATGCGCCGCGCCGGCGGCGGCCATGCCGCCGCGCTCTCGGCATCAGCATCGGTGTTCGACCCGAGCGTCGCTTCGGGGCGCCAGTTTCGGGCAGCTGTGCCGGCGCGCAACAAAAAAGCCGCCGGATGGCGGCTTTTCGGTGCCGGCTTTTCGCCGGCGCCGGCCCGACGCGCTCAGCGCGAGTAGAATTCGATGACGAGGTTCGGCTGCATCGCCACCGGATACGGCACGTCGGCCGGTTTCGGCGCCCGGATAAAGCGGCCTTTCATCAGATCGTGATCGATCTCGACGTAATCGGGGACATCGCGTTCGCCCGACTGCGCCGCCTCGAGCACCAGCGCCATCGACTTGGCCTTGGCCGCCAACTCGATCGCGTCGCCGTCCTTGACCACGTAGGACGGGATGTTGACCCGTTGGCCGTTGACCAGCACATGCCCGTGATTGACCAGCTGGCGCGCGGCAAACGGGGTCGGCACCAGCTTCATGCGATAGACGACCGCATCGAGCCGGCGCTCGAGCAATTCGATCAGATTGTCGCCGGTGTCGCCGCGGCGGCGCACCGCCTCCTCATAAAGCCGGCGGAACTGGCGTTCGCCGAGATTGGCGTAATAGCCCTTGAGCTTCTGCTTGGCGGCGAGCTGCGTGCCGAAATCGGACGGCTTCTTGCGCCGCTGGCCGTGCTGGCCGGGGCCGTATTCGCGACGGTTGAGCGGGCTCTTCGGCCGACCCCACAGATTGACCCCGAGCCGCCGGTTGATCTTGTATTTGGGTTCCTGACGCTTGCTGCTCATAAAACTGCCGTTCCGATTTGCCGCGTTGTCGATCGGGCCGTCCGCCTCCTTGCGGAATCCTGACGGCTCGTCCGGTGTAGGCTGAGGCGGGAGAAGATAGAGGCGGCGCCCGGTCCAAGTCAAACCGCTCGTCTGCCGGCGGTGCTGCGATCACCGCCGGTCCACGCGCGGACCCGTCGCCAACCCGCGCAGGCTGCTCGCCGTCCGCGTCCGGCCGTCGGTCAAATCGCCGCTCCCGTCCGGCCCCGGACGGGAGCGGGCGGCCCGAGTGTTTCGGCCTCGCCGCAGATTCAGCGGCCGGCGATCAATGGCGGCTCTCTGAGATAGCCCTCGGCCAGCCGTCGCCCGATGTTGCGCATGACCTCCTTGTCGATCGCCGGGCTTCCTGCCGCCGGCTCGCGCAGCACGGTGTTGTTGCAATAGGTCGGGATCAGCTTGCCGGCATCGCGGCACAAACCGTCGGGATCGCCGCCGGCCCGCACGGCCTCGATGCCGCGCCGGATCTGGCGGCGGAACATGCTGACCCCGCGATCGGTCTCGCTCAGATGCTCGAGACCGTGGATGGCGATCGGCCGCTGCGAGACCTGGGCCTCGAAATCGCCCGGGTGCAGCTGGCCCTCCTCGTAATTGTCGGCGGCGATCTGGCCGGGCAGCATGATGTTGCGGTCGGCCCACCATTGCGGCGTGACCCCGTCGGTCTCGCAGACATGGCGGAATTCGATCAGCATCGTGTTGGTGTCGTCGAGCGGCACGGTCCAGCGGCTCATCATCGGGCCGCTGAACGCGGTTTCGCGCTGTCCGGTTTCCCAGATCGGCGCCACCTGCGCCAGGTTCGGCAATACGGTCTCGACCATCCGCGCCCAGACGTTGTCGCCGATCCGCCGGGTTGCGACATAAATCATGCCGATCGGGGTTTCGATGAATTCGAGTTCCGGCAACACGCCGAATTCCTCGGTAAACACCGCACCGCTGACGATCGTGTGCAAAAACGCGGTATGCGCCGGATCCATCGTGTTTTCGAGGATCTGCAGCCAGTTGCACGGATAGAAGTATTTGCGGCCCGGGATCATCCGCCAGCCGGGCCGGACATAGGTGTCGTAGATCGGGAAGGCCGGCTGCCGGTCGGGCGGCCCCATATACGCAAAGACGATGCCGTAGGCCTCGCGGACCGGATAGGCGCCGTGGCACAGCCGGTCCTTCAGCGTGCTGTCGGCCGGCTCCCCCGGCGTCTCCAGGATCTTGCCGTCCGCGCCGAACAGCCAGCCGTGGTAGCAGCAGCGGATGCCCTGCTCGCCGACCAGACCGAATTCGAGCGAAGTGCCGCGATGCGGGCAATGCAGTTCCAGCAGGCCGACCGCCCCGCTCTTGTCGCGGAAGGCCACCAGATCTTCGCCCAGCATCTTGACCCGCAGCGGCAATTCGCCGAGATCGTCGGAAAAGCACACCGGCTGCCAGAACCGGCGCTGATATTCGCCGCCCGGAGTTCCCGGGCCGACATGGGTCAGCTCGGTGTCTTCGTCGGGCACCTCGCGATGATAATAGCCGCCGTATCGGGTCCGCAAAAACGGCGCACGGGTCGTCATCGATAGCCTCCTGCGTCGAGCATCGTTTCTTGGCCGCACCCTCGGTCGCGGAGGCCGATCCGGACGCCCGCGCCCGATCGAAGCGGTTCGATCAGGCAGAAAGATATCGCAAAAATCGCGCGGCGGTACGGCAAAAACTGCGGCGCCGCAACGGCGGCGGGTTGGTATCGTCTCGATACGGCTCGGCGGCCGGAGGCGGTGCGTGCCGTCCGGGACCTTCGTCCCGGACCGCCCAATGGGTCGCGCACTTCGCAGTTCGAGACCATGCCTTCGGACATAGGCGATTCGGCCCGACGCGGGCGCCAACCTCTCTATCGGTTCTCCGGCCCTGGCTCGATGCCGGCACGCATGAACTCGCGCTGAGACGGTCCGATCCGAGGCTTGCACTGCGGGTGCGAGCAGAGCAGCGTGTGTTCGTGGGGGACGTGAAACCATCGCGGAGCACTATGCTCGCGCTCGATCGCGGCGATATCGCGACCTATCGGCCGCTCAACTCCGTCTGGTACGGAGAAGACGACGCGGATCTGATCGAAGAGCTGCTGTCGTTCTACCCTCGTCAAGAACCACGATCAATTCTTGACGCAACCGTCAATGGCCGTCGGTTTTGGAGGGGCAGCACAAGGCCCGTGGTCGGGCTCGATATCGACCCTCGGCAACGGCCTGAAATCTGCGCTGACAACGCCGCAATGCCCTTTCGTTCGGCGGAATTCGATGTCGTCGTTTACGATCCGCCGCACATTCCAAACCAAGGAACCGACCGGACAAAAGATTTCAACGTCAGATTCGGTCTTGGAACTCGTTCTGCGAAGGAAAATGGATACACGTTCTCTCATACCTACCCAGCCTTCATGGCCGAAGCGTGGCGAGTGTTGATCGCAGAAGGAATCTTGCTGTGCAAAATAGCGGACTATGTTCACAACCACCGCTATCAGTGGGCCCATATCGATCTGATTCGTGCGGGCCAAGAGGCTGGATTTACCGCCTGTGATTGCATAGTTAAGGCGAGAAAGGGACCGATCATCGACCCAAAATGGAAGGTTGCTCACCACAGTCGCCGCCAGCACTGTTATTGGATTATTTTTCGTAAATCAAACCGTTGTGAATGACCGCAACGCTGATAATCCCTCCGCCCCGGTTACCGGTGGATTTTGCCCTCGCACTTGAACAGAGTGGCTCGACGATAATTGAGGGCAAATAGCGGCCTAATCTGCGGCGGCGGCGCGGCTCGCCCGCTTGCGGTCGTTCGGGTCGAGCAGGCGCTTGCGCAGCCGGATCGATTTCGGGGTGACCTCGACCAGTTCGTCCTCGTCGATGTAAGCCACCGCCTGTTCGAGGCTCATCAGCTGCGGCGGCGTCAGCCGCACCGCCTCATCCTTTGAGGTGGTGCGGATATTGGTCAACTGCTTGCCCTTCAGCGGGTTCACGTCGAGGTCGTTGCCGCGAGTGTGGGCGCCGACGATCATCCCCTGATACACAAGCGTCCCGGGGTCGATGAACATCGGTCCGCGGTCTTCGAGGTTCCACAGCGCGTAGGCGATCGCCGCCCCGTTGGCGCTGGAGATCAGGACGCCGTTGCGCCGGCCGTCGATCGGCCCCTTGTACGGCGCGTAGCCGTGGAACAGCCGGCTCATCACCCCGGTGCCGCGGGTATCGGTCAGGAACTCGCCCTGATAGCCGATCAGACCGCGGGTCGGTCCCAGAAACACCAGCCGCAATTTGCCGCCGCCGGACGGCCGCATCTCCTGCATTTCGGCCTTGCGCCGGCTCATCTTGTCGACGACGACCCCGGCGAATTCCTCGTCGACGTCGATGACCACCTCTTCGATCGGTTCGAGCCGCCGCCCCTCGGGGCTGTTCTTGAACAACACCCGCGGGCGCGAGATCGCCAGTTCGAAGCCCTCGCGCCGCATCGTCTCGATCAATACGCCGAGCTGCAACTCGCCGCGGCCGGCGACTTCGAACGCGTCGGTCTGCCCGCTCTGCCGCACGCCGATCGCGACATTGCCCTCGGCCTCGCGGTTGAGGCGCTCGCCGATCATGCGCGAGGTGACCTTGCTGCCCTCTTGCCCGGCAAGCGGGCTGTCGTTGACCAGAAACGTGATCGCCAGGGTCGGCGGGTCGATCGGATCGGCGGCGAGCGGGGCTGCGACCTCCGGCGCGCAGATCGTGTCGGAGACAGTCGTCAGCGCCAGCCCGGCGACGGCGATGATGTCGCCGGCGCCGGCTTCGTCGATCGCCCGCCGGTCGAGCCCGCGGAACGCCTGCAATTTGGTCAGCCGCCCCTGCTCGACGACCCGCCCGTCGCGGCTCAGCGATTTGACCGGCATGTTGACCCGCGCCACGCCCGAATGAATGAGCCCGGTCAGCACCCGGCCGAGATAGGGGTCGTAGTCGAGCGTCGTCGCCAGCATCGAAAACGGCGTCGCGGGATCGGCCCGCGGCGGCGGGACATGGGCGAGGATCAGTTCGAACAGCGCGGTCAGATCGACGCGCGGCTGATCGAGATCGCCGACCGCCCAGCCATGGCGGCCGGAGGCGAACAAGGTCGGGAAATCGAGCTGCGCCTCGGTCGCATCGAGCACCGCGAACAGATCGAAGATCTCGTCATGCACCGCGTGCGGCCGGCCATCCGGCCGATCGACCTTGTTGATCACGACGATCGGCCGCAGCCCCTGGCGCAATGCCTTGCCGAGCACGAATTTGGTCTGCGGCATCGGCCCGTCGGCGGCGTCGACCAGCACCAGCACGCCGTCGACCATATTCAAGATGCGCTCGACCTCGCCGCCGAAATCGGCGTGGCCGGGCGTATCGACGATATTGATCCTTACATCGCGCCACACGACCGAGGTGCATTTCGCCAGGATCGTGATGCCGCGTTCGCGTTCGAGTTCGTTCGAATCGAGCGCCCGCTCGGCCACCTGCTGGTTGGCGCGAAACGCGCCTGACTGGCGCAGCATCGCGTCGACCAGCGTGGTCTTGCCGTGATCGACGTGGGCGATGATCGCGATGTTGCGGATGTTCATGGTTCCAGCACAGATCCGGCGCCTCAGGGGGGCGCGGGTCCAAAAGGCGGGTTTTGCTGCTTCTGCTGCTTCTGCAGCAGATCAGCAGCTAAAGTCGCGCGCTGCCCCTCTCGGCGACGAGTTCAGACAGGTCGCACTCGGGACGGGCGCCGACGTGGCTGATTATTTCGGCAGCGCACAAACTGCCGATCCTGCCGCAGATGGGAAGCGGCAGGCCGCGGGTCAAGCCGTGCAGAAAGCCGCCGGCATAGAGATCGCCGGCGCCGGTGGTGTCGACGACGCGCGCAACCGGCGCCGCCGCGACATGATGCTCGGCCCCGTCGCCGAGGATCACGCTGCCCTGCGCGCTGCGGGTCAGCGCCGCAATCGCGACATGGCCGCGCACCGCGGCGGCGGCGGCGGCAAACTCTTTGGTTTCGTACAGCGAGCAGATCTCTATCTCGTTGGCAAACAGGATGTCGATATGGCCGTCGACGAGGTCGCGGAACGCGGCGCGATGGCGATCGACGCAGAACGGGTCGGACAACGACAACGCCACCAGCCGCCCGGCCGCATGCGCCGCGGCGGCAGCCTTGCGAAAGGCTTCCTGGGCCTGCGGCGGATCGAACAGATAGCCTTCGAGATAGGTCACCTGCGCCGCCGCGATCAGCGCCGGGTCGATGTCGTCCGGCCCGAGCCCGACGCAGGCGCCGAGATAGGTGTTCAAGGTGCGCTGGCCATCGGGGGTGACCAGGATCAGGCAGCGCGCGGTGGCGGGGCCGCCGGCCGCCGCCGGCGTATCGAAACGCACGCCCTGCGCGGTCATGTCGTGGCGATACACCTCGCCCAACAGGTCGTCGCGCACCTTGCCGATATAGGCGCCCTTGCCGCCGAGCGAGGCGATCGCGGCCATCGTGTTGCCGGCCGAGCCGCCCGACGCCTCGATCCCCGGCCCCATGATCCGATAGAGCGCATCCGCCCGCTCGGCGTCGATCAGCGCCATCGTCCCCTTGACCAGGCCTTGCCGTTCGAGAAACGCCTCGTCGGCGCGAGCGATCACATCGACGATCGCGTTGCCGATGCCGACGACGTCGAGAGAGGCCTGGGTCATGATGCCTGGGTCTGGGTCATGCTGTGCCGCGCGCTGGGGCCGGGTGGGAGAGACGAGCGCGGAATATAAGGCTATTTCCGATCTCGGCAAGCTCTCGGCCGTCGGACCGACCCGCCGTCCGGGCCATATTGCGACGGCGCCGCGCCCGTCCCGGCGCTGGATTCGCGCTGTTTTTTGTAAAGCTATCGGCCGCCTCAGCAACGCCCGTTGAAGCTGAGCGGCGGATCGCGGACCAGTATTTCGGTCCGTCCCAACAGTGGGACACCGCGATAGACGCGCGCCGTCAGGGTGTTGGGGGCGGTCAATTCCGCATCGACGTCATAAGTAACGCCGTCCTTGGGATCGTAGAGCCACCCGTTTGCCCAATGGCCGGCGCCGTTCGGCTGCATCCCCCAGACGATCGTCAGACCGCACAGCGGCCGCTGCCGCAATGCGGAATTGGGGTTGAGGGTATCGCGATCGGGCTGCCCGGCAGCCGAATCAGGTCTTATCAACCAGACGATTCGGCCGCACATCAGACCGCCGCAGTCGAAGGTCTCGAGGGCTACCCGGCCGTCGAACAGCCATGTCCCGCCCGGCACCGCGGAAACAGCGGGGCGAATACCGGCCGCGAGCAACAGCAGCATCGCGCAAGCGCTGCGCGATGCCGAGCGCATCATCGACGGACGCCGGGCGACCCTGCCGGGGATGGCGATGCTGCGGTCGCAGGCGGCAGTTTCGAGCATCTGTTTCGGGGGAGTTGCGAATAGGTTGGCGGCCGAGGCTGCCAAGATAACACCGGACACTGCCGATCGACCGGTGTTTTCCGATTGTCACCCTACTGTTTTCGCAGCCGGCGTCGGGACGGTCAAACCGTTCTCGCGACCATATCGATTATCGCCGCCGCGGACCGGCCGGGGCTTGTTGCCGGCAAATCCTCTCCCCTCTATGGTGACCGGCAAGTCGTCCGGGGGACGGTCTCGATGTCGCTGCGGATGCTGCGCCGATATGCCTGGGCCGTCTGGCTCGGCGTGATCGCGCTCGGCATCGATGCGCTGGTGCCGATCCACGCAGCGCTCGACCTGGCCGAGGCCATCGGCGCATCGCGGCCGGGCGCTCGCGCTGCCGATCGGAGTTTGGAATGGCGGCTGTTCGCCCTCGCCGCCGGCCACCGCGACGACGCCGATAAAGCCAACGGCGGCGACGACCGCCGCCACCAGACTTGCGCCGTATGCAGCGCCCTCGGCGCCCTCGCCGGGTTTGCCCCCGCCGCCGCCGTCAGGCTGGCGGTCCCCGCGTCGGTTGAAGCGCCGGTCAATCTCGTCGAAATCGCCGCGGCGCCCGCCGGCCCTCGCCCCGCCGCCTACCGCTCCCGCGCGCCGCCGCTCGGCTGATCCGACGAAACACGGCCGGATTTGCCGGACCGCCTTCGCGCGGCCCGGCGCCTCGCCATTCTGTTCCGGGAGCACCGAAATGGATTGCATTCCGCGGAGGGCGGCTGCGCTTGCCGTCGCGATGCTGCTCGCCGAAAATTCCGCGGCGTCGGCGCATGGTTTTGCCGGCGACCGCTTTTTCCCTGCCACGATCCTGACCGATGATCCGTTCGTCGCCGACGAGATGTCGCTGCCGACGATCGCCTTCAACCCTGTTCAGAGCGACGGGACGCGGGAACTCGATCTCGATGCCGACCTGTCGCTGCTGATCGCCCCGAGCTGGAATTTCACCCTCAGCAACGGTTGGACCCATCTGAAGACGCCGGGAGCGCCCTCGGCGGTCGGGTTCACCGGTCTGACTACCGGCACGCAATACCAGCTCTTCATCAACGCCGAACACGAGGCTATGGCGCTGGCCGGGCTCGACGTGAATTGGGGAAACACCGGGCGCCTTTCGGTCGGCGCGCCCGCCTTTACCACTTTGTCGCCGACTTTCGATTTCGGCAAAGGCTTTGGCGATCTGCCCCCGTCGCTCCGCTGGCTGCGCCCCTTCGCCTTGACCGGCAATCTCAGCTTCGATTTTCCGACCGAGACCGAAACCAACGGGACACCCAACCCGAACAACTTCAATTACGGCTTTGCGGTCGAATACAGCATTCCCTACCTGCAGAGCGAGGTCAAAGACCTCGGTCTGGGGGCGCCGTTCAACCGACTGATCCCGCTGGTCGAGTTCGCGCTGACGACGCCGTTGAACCGCGGCCGGACCGGCATGACCACCGGTACGGTCCAGCCCGGCGTCATATGGGCCGGGCAGTATTTCCAGATCGGCGCGGAGATGATCATTCCGACCAACAGCCTGTCGGGGCACGGGATAGGCGGCGTCGTGCAGCTGCATTTCTATCTCGACGATCTGTTTCCCAACAGCATCGGAAGGCCGATCTCCCAATGGTGAAACATCGCATAATTGCGGCAGCGGCGGTCTTTGCCGGGGTCGTCGCCTTCGGGGCTGCCGCCCTGCACGCGCACGCCTTTCTCGACCACGCCAGCCCGGCCGTCGGCAGCACGCTGCCGGCGGCGCCCGCGGCCGTGACGATGTGGTTCACCGAGCAGCTCGAAGCAGCTTTCACCACGGCGACCGTGACCGATCAAGCCGGCAACCCCGTCGACACCGGCCCCGCTCAGGTCGATCCGAGAGATGCGACCGTGTTGCGAGTGCCGCTGAAGAAGCTGCCGCCCGGCACCTACACCGTCGCGTGGCGCGCCCTCTCGGTCGACACGCATACGACGACGGGGCACTTTTCCTTCACGGTGGGCGGCGGGTGAGCGCCTCGGGTCGGTAGCGCCGGGCGGCCGGAAGCAGAGTTGAGGCGATGGAGAACCTCCTGATTGCGTCGCGCGCGGTCCACTACGCCTCGACGATAGCGCTGGCCGGTGTGCTCTCCTTCCTCTGCCTGGTCGCCGGTCCTGCCTTCCGCCGATCTGCGAACGATCTCGCGGCGGCGTGGCGGCTCCGCCGCAATCTCGCCTGGCTCAGTTGGACGAGCCTGGTGCTGGCGCTCGTCTCGGGCACGGCATGGCTGGCAGCGAACTCTGCGACGATGAGCGGTCAGCCCCTGGCGACCGCATTGTCGCAGGGGGTTCCGATCTTGGTATTGAGGCAAACGCAATTCGGCCATGACTGGCTGCTGCGGCTCGCTCTCGGGATGTTGGTCGGATGTTGCATGCTGGCCCAGTACCGGCAGTGCAATTGGGCATCGGGTGCTGCCGCCTGGACCGCGCTGACGGCGAGCGCCGCAATGCTGGCAACCCTCGCCTGGGCCGGACATGGCGCCGTGACGCCGGCTGGGCCCGGCAATCTGCATTTGGCGGCCGACATCCTGCATCTGCTGGCCGCCGGCGTGTGGCTCGGAACGCTGATCCCGCTCGCCCTGCTGCTGGGGGAGGCGCGGCGCATCGGCGGCGCCGGCTGGACCGCCGTCGCGCTCTCGGCGACCCGACGCTTTTCGGTGGTGGCGGTGGTGAGCGTAACCGTGTTGTTCGCGGCGGGCCTCGTCAACACCTGGTTTCTCGCCGGCACCGTACCGGCGTTGCTCGGCACCGAGTACGGCCGCCTGCTGCTGGCAAAGATCGCGATCTTCGCGGCGATGCTGCTGCTCGCCGCGGTCAATCTGCTGCGGCTGACCCCGCGCCTCGCCAATCGATCGGGTCCCGCGATCGCAGGCACGCTCGACCAGCTGCGGCGCAACGCCTTGATCGAGGCCGGCTGCGGGCTCGTCGTGCTGGCGATCGTCGCAATTCTCGGAATCCTGCCGCCGGGGCTGCATGCCGAGCCCGGCTGGCCGTTGCCGTTCCGCATCGACCCGGCCGAGCTGACCCGGCCTGCGGCGGTCCTGCTGGCGGCGCTCGCGGCTCTCTGCGGAATTTGTGTGGTTGCGATCGTGGTTGCCGCCGCTGCGGGGCGCCGGGGCCGGATCGCCGCACCGCTCGCCGGCCTCGTATTCTGCCTGGCCGTCGGCTGGTTGCCGTTGCGGCCGGCGATCGAGCGCGCCTACCCGACCACCTATTATGCTCCGGCCGAGGCCTATGCAGCCCCATCGGTCGCCCGCGGGATGCGCCTCTACGCGGAGAACTGCGCGCTTTGCCACGGCGCCGGCGGCAAGGGCGACGGCCCGGCCGCCGCCGGCATGCCGGTCCGCCCGGCCGACCTGACGGCGCCGCATCTGCTCGCCGATCCGCCAGGCGACCTCTTCTGGTGGGTCAGCTCCGGCCGACACGGCGGGGCGATGCCGGGGTTTGCCGCGGTCCTGGGCCCCGATGCGCGGTGGGACGTGATCAATTTCATCCGGGCCCGCGCGGCAGGCGTCTCGGCGCAACGGGCCGGCCCCGAAATGGCGCCGGGCGCGGCGTTCCCGGTTCCCGATTTCGCCTTCGAAAAGGACGGTCGGCAGCAGACCTTGGCGAGCGTGCTGAAAGGCGGGCCGGTCTTGCTGGTGCTGTTCGCCGATGCGGCGCCGGCGGCGCGCCTGGCGCAACTGGCCGCGGCGCGGCGCCGTTTGGCCGCTGCCGGGCTGACTGTTCTTGCCGTCGACCTCGCCCGGCCAAGACCGAAATCGGCCGAGGGCAAACCGCTCGCCGCGCCTGGCGTCTCGGTCTCTGCCGAGACAGCGTCAACCCTTGCGCTTTTTGCCGGTGCAACCGGCGACAGCGAGCTGTTGCTCGACCGTGCCGGCGAGGTGCGCGCCTATTGGACCGGCAGCAGCCTTGCCGGCATCGATGTCCTGACCGTCGCCGCCGAACGCGCTGCCCGTTTCGCCGACGCGCCGAGCCATGCCGGCCACGCCCATTGATCGCGCATGCCCTGGGCGCGGACCCGCGGCCGCTCAGATTTCGAGGGTTTCCGCCTGCTCGCCGTCGAGCGGCCGGTCCTCGGCGGGCCGCCGCGCCCGGGTGCGGCTGACCGCCTCCTCCAGCTCTTCGAGCGTACACAGCCCGAGCCCGACCGGATGCCGCGGTTTGATGTTGGGGCTGTTCCAGTGGGTGCGGTCGCGCACCGCGGCGATCGTCGGCTTGGTCGTGCCGATCAATTTCGAGATCTGCGCATCGGACAGCTCGGGGTGGCTTTTGAGCAGAAACAGGATCGCGTCCGGCTTGTCCTGACGCTTGGCGATCGGCGTGTAGCGCGGGCCCTTGTGCCGGTGCAGCTGCGGCGCGATCGCCTGCGGCGACAGTTGCAGCCGCGTTTCCGGATCGGCCTGGCAGCGGGCGATCTCCTCGGCGGTGGTCTGGCCGTTCGCCACCGGGTCGAGACCCTGCATCTGGTTTGCTACCTCGCCGTCGGCGACGGCCTGGATTTCGAGCGGGTGGAGTCCGCAAAAATCGGCAATCTGCTCAAAGGTCAGCGAGGTGTTCTCGACCAGCCAGACGGCGGTCGCCTTGGGCATCAACGGAGCGGGCATGACTTGATCCTGGTGCTGGGGGCCGCGCCGCAAAGCACGGCAAAAACGTGCCTGCGACGCAAAGAAGTTAAGCACTATATAATCGCGTTGTTCCGCTAGGGAAGCTGCTGAAGCAGAGGCAAGGTAGCAATGGACGACGCCGAATTCGAGCCGAGGAACAGGCCGGCACAGCCGAAGGATCTGGGCATCATGGGCATCGCCGAGCTCGAATCCTACATCGTCGAACTCGAGACCGAGATCGCCCGAACCCGGACCGAGATCGCGGCCAAGCTCGGGCAGCGCCGCGGCGCCGAGGACCTGTTCCGGCGTTGACGTCGCCCGCCGGACGACCGCCCCGCACTTCGCCGCAACGCGGTCATACCTCGGGTAGCCCGGCCCGGCGCAGCGCGTTTCTCAGCGCCGCTGTATTTTCCGGGTTTACATACCGGGCCGAGAGGATCGCGCCAGCCACGGTAATGCCGGGCTGCAGTTCGAGCAGCCGGTGGACCACGGTCTCGGCGTCTTCGCTCCGGCCGAGACCCGCCAGCGCGGCCGCGTGCAACATTTGCGGAACGATGAACCGAGGGTTCGACTGGGTCGCCAGGCTGGCCGCGCCGGCCGCTTCTGCGAAGCGGCCGGCGGCGAAATGTGCGTAGGCTAGGCCGCCATAGGGCAGGTATATCAAGGGATCGAAGGGGCTGAGGCGGAGCGCGCGGTTGCCGTGCTCGACGGCGATCGCGTCGTCGCCCTTCCAGGCGCGCACGATCGAACTGAAACCGAGCGCGAAGGCACACGAACTGGAGAGCGCGAACGACCGGTCGAAGGCGGTGAGCGCGGTTTCAAAATCGCGCCCGGCAACGGCGATCACAAAGCCGCCGGTGGCGAGTGCCGCCGCATCGTCGCCGCCTGAAGCGATTGCTCGGCGCGCATGGCCCAGAGCGTGCGATCCTCGTTTCCTCCTGCATTCCGCCCCGCAGGTATCGCTGCTCATGGCACCAGGCGATGATCGCATGCGCGGCGGCAAAATCGGGCTCCAACTCGATCGCCTTGCCGAGCAGGGCCAGCGCTTTGTCCGCATCCTCGGGCATCGCGGTGAAAGCGTAGGGCAGCGCGCGCAGATAGAGATCATAGGCGTCGAGGCTGTCGGGCCGCTTGCGCCGTGCGCGCTCGATTTCGCTCTGACGGAGCGTCGGCTCGATGACCCCGGCGACGCTGATCGCCACCTTGTCCTGAAGATCGAAAACGTCTTCGAGCGAGCCGTCGAAGCGATCGGCCCAGAGATGCGCGCCGCTCTGCGCGTCGATCAGCTGCGCGGTGATGCGCACCTGCGATTCGCCGCTTTGCGCACCGAGCCTTCGAGCGACATAGCGCACGCCGAGTTCGCGGCCGACCTGCTTCACGTCGACCGCTCTGCCCTTGTAGGCGAAGCTCGAATTGCGGGCGATGACGAACAGCCAACGGATGCGCGACAGTGCGGTGATGATCTCCTCGACCATGCCGTCGGCGAAATATTCCTGCTCCGGGTCGCCGCTCATATTGGCGAACGGCAAGACCGCGATCGACGGCTTGTCGGGGAGGGCGAGAGGCGGCGCGCCACCCTCACCCGGTTCGCTGCGCTCACCACCCTCTCCCGCATTGCGGGAGAGGGGAGGGGCCCGCGCCGAAGGCGGGGGAAGGGTGAGGGCGTCGCGCACCCGCCAGACCCGCACCGGCCGGGCGATGTTCTTGACCTGCTGCTCGCCCAGATCCTCAAAGTGAAAGGGCAGCCGGTCGCGCACCTGGTCGTGGACCGTATTGGAGACGAACACCCCGCCGGCATCGGCGAGCGCCTCGATGCGCGCGGCGATGTTGACTCCGTCGCCGTAAATGTCGTCGCCCTCGACGATCACATCGCCGAGATTGATGCCGATGCGCAATTCGATGCGGTTCGTCCGCCGCGACGCCCGCGTCTCGCTCGGGCATCGCCTGCTGCACCGCGACGGCGCAGCGCACCGCATCGACGACGCTGGCGAACTCGACCAGCATACCGTCGCCGGTGGTCTTGACGATGCGGCCCCGGTGCTCGGCGATCTTCGGATCGAGCAGCTCGCGGCGCAGCGCTTTCAAACGTTCGAGCGTGCCTTCCTCGTCCGCCCCCATCAGCCGCGAATACCCCGCCACATCGGCGGCGAGGATCGCGGCGAGGCGGCGGGTGGCTGTCACGGCAACCCGGGCGGCCTTGCCGGGGCTTGTATCGGCTGCGCGCTCATGCCGCTTCGGCGTTCGCGGGCGCCGGAACCGGTCGGCCGTCCTCCTCAGCAGCCTCGATCCAGCAGGCGATCGCGTCCATGACGTTCTCGACCGCCTCCTGCGGCGTCTCGCCATCCGACATGCAGCCGGGCAATTCGGGCACTTCGGCCAGCCAGCCGCCCCCTTCCGCAGCGCCCAGCGGCCGCAGCACGATCCGATAGCGATAGGTCATCATCCGTCCCTTCCTTCACGGAAAACGGTCGGCGAGCGCGACGAGCGCTCGAATATACACCGCCTTGACGGGGCGGCGCGCCGGTATCGTCAGGACCGCTCCGCCCTTCGGATCGCGCACCTTGTAATGCGAACCGCGGCTTGGCGGCGTTATCGTCAATCCGCACGCCCGGCAGAGCCGCTCGATGTCGGCGATCGTCCAATCCGCCCGCGGATTCGCCCGCATCCGTGCCAGGAGGTCGGACGATCTCATCGCCTGCTGCCGGCAAGGATCGCGGCGAGACGGCGGGTCTGGCTCATGCCGGCTCGCCAATCGCGCGCGCTTCGTCGATGACCCCGGCGACGCTGACCGCGACCTGGTCCTGAAGATCGAAAACGTCTTCGAGCAAGCCGTCGAACCGGTCGGCCCAGAGATGGGCGCCGTCTGTCGCGTCGATCAGCTGCGCCGTGATGCGCACCCGATCCGCCGCTTTGCGTACCGAGCCTTCCAGCACATAGCGCACGCCGAGCTCGCGGCCGACCTGCTTCACATCGACCGCCTGGCCCTTGTAGGTGAAGCTCGAATTGCGGGCGATGACGAACAGCCAGCGGATGCGCGACAGTGCGGTGATGATCTCCTCGACCATGCCGTCGGCGAAATATTCCTGCTCCGGGTCGCCGCTCATGTTGGCGAACGGCAGTACCGCGATCGACGGCTTGTCGGGGAGCGGCGAGGGGCGGTGCGGCTACCCTCACCCGCCTCCCGCCTCCGGCGCTCGGCCACCCTCTCCCGCAATGCGGGAGAGGGAAGGGGCCCGCGCCGAAGGCGGGGAAGGGTGAGGGCAGGCGCACCCGCCAGACCCGCACCGGCCGGGCGATGTTCTTGACCTGCTGCTCGCCCAGATCCTCGAAGACGAAGGGCAGCCGGTCGCGCACCTGGTCGTGGACCGTATTGGAGACGAACACCCCGCCGGCATCGGCGAGCGCCTCGATCCGTGCGGCGATGTTGACGCCGTCGCCGTAGAGGTCGTCGCCCTCGACGATCACATCGCCGAGATTGATGCCGATGCGCAATTCGATGCGGCTCTCCGCCGCGACGCCCGCATCCCGCTCGGGCATCGCCTGCTGCACCGCGACCGCGCAGCGCACCGCATCGACGACGCTGGCAAACTCGACCAGCAGGCCGTCGCCGGTGGTCTTGACGATGCGGCCCCGGTGCTCGGCGATCTTCGGATCGAGCAGCTCGCGGCGCAGCGCTTTCAAGCGTTCGAGCGTGCCTTCCTCGTCCGCCCCCATCAGCCGCGAATACCCCGCCACATCGGCGGCGAGGATCGCAGCGAGGCGGCGGGTCTGGCTCATGCCACCTCGCCGGCCGCCAGGCGCAGGCCCGAGAGGTACAGCTCCCGCTGTTGTGGGTTTCGGTAAGGCGGAGCGGGCGGTACCACAACGGGGGTGAGACGCTTTAGTCGCTCGATTATCTCTCTTGCCTCGCCAAGCCGGCCCAAATGCGCGTAGCACGAAGCGAGAAATCGGTAGGTCGCCACATAAGAGGGGAGCTCTTCCAGAGATACGTGCAGTTTTTCTATGGCATCATCAAAGCGCCGATTGAAGAAGTGGGCAATGCCGATGCCGGTAAGCTGAAAGGCGCTGCGATCGCGCGGGTTGAGGCGTAAAGAATTCTCCAAATCTTTGATCGCCAGATTGGGCTCACCAGCCCACAGTTTAAGAAAGCCGCTAAACAGCCAACCGAAGGCAAAACTTGGGTTCAGCAAAAGAGAGCGTTCCATTAGCCGGATGGCGGCATCGATGTCCCGCTCAAAGTAACCAAGCACACAGGCGGCATAAGCGATGACGCTTGGTTCGTCGCCAGCTGCTTGAAGGGCTTGTCGCGCGAGATCAACGCCCGCACGACGATTCGCTTCCCGATCAGCGGGCCAGTCATTGCTGTCCATCAGCACATGGCAGAAAGCCGCAGAGGATAGTGCGGGACCGTAGCGCGGATCGCGCTCGATGGCCCGCCCGAGCAGGTCGAGCGCCTGCATGACCCGGTCCTTCTCCCAGGAGATCCAGTGAGGAAGGGCGCGCAGATAAAGGTCGTAAGCCGTGAGGTCGTTTGTAGCGCGGTTGGCCAAACGAGCGGTTTCGGCGGCCTGTATTGCCGGTTCGATGACCCCGGCGACGCTGATCGCCACCTGGTCCTGAAGCTCAAAGACATCTTCGAGCAAGCCGTCGAAACGATCGGCCCACAGATGCGTGCCGCTCTGCGCGTCGATCAGCTGTGCGGTGATGCGCACCTGCGTCCGCCGCTTTGCGCACCGAGCCTTCGAGCACATAGCGGACGCCGAGTTCGCGGCCGACCTGCTTCACATCGACCGCTCTGCCCTTGTAGGTGAAGCTCGAATTGCGGGCGATCACGAACAGCCAGCGGATGCGGGAGAGTGCGGTGATGATCTCCTCGACCATGCCGTCGGCGAAATATTCCTGCTCCGGGTCGCCGCTCATATTGGCGAACGGCAAGACCGCGATCGACGGCTTGTCGGGGAGCGAGAGCGCGGCGGGCTACCCTCACCCGGTTCGCTGCGCTCATCACCCTCTCCCGCATTGCGGGAGAGGGAAGGGGCCCGCGCCGAAGGCGGGGAAGGGTGAGGGCAGGCTGAACCCGCCAGACCCGCACCGGCCGGGCAATGTTCTTGACCTGCTGCTCGCCCAGATCCTCGAAGACAAAGGGCAGCCGGTCGCGCACCTGGTCGTGGACCGTATTGGAGACGAACACCCCGCCGGCATCGGCCAGCGCCTCGATGCGCGCGGCGATGTTGACCCCGTCGCCGTAAATGTCGTCGCCCTCGACGATGACATCGCCGAGATTGATGCCGATGCGCAATTCGATGCGGTTCTCCGCTGCGGTGCCCGCATCTCGCTCGGGCATCGCCTGCTGCACCGCGACCGCGCAGCGCACCGCATCGACGACGCTGGCGAACTCGACCAGCAGGCCGTCGCCGGTGGTCTTGACGATGCGGCCCCGGTGCTCGGCGATCTTCGGATCGAGCAGCTCGCGGCGCAGCGCCTTCAAGCGTTCGAGCGTGCCTTCCTCGTCCGCCCCCATCAGCCGCGAATACCCCGCCACATCGGCGGCGAGGATCGCAGCAAGCCGACGTTCGACGCGACCCGATGCTGCGGGCTCCATGGCGCCTCCCCGGTCGCGGAAGATCCTACATCAAGGATTGCTCAGCGTGCATTAAGCAAAAGGGGCGCCCGAAGACGCCCCCTTCCGACGACGCGCCGTGCGCCGCGGTTCAGGTCATGCGGCTCGAGAACTGGACCGTTGTCGCGCGGGCGCGGTAGTCGGTCTTGACGTTGACCAACGCCACCATGCCCTCGTCGACCTTTTTCTGCGCGCGCTCCAGCGCCGGGCGGATGTCCTCGGGCTGCTCGACATATTCGCCGTGGCAGCCGAGCCCTTGCGCCATGATGTCGTAGCGGGTGTAACCGAGATCGCGGCCGGGCTTGTTGCGTTCGGGATCGGCGGTCCAGCCGCCGTTCAGGCTGATGACGCAGAGCAGCGGGAGCTTGTGGCGGACCGCGGTGTCGAGCTCCATCGCGTTCTGCCCGAACGAGCCGTCGCCGTGCAGGCAGATGACCTGGGTGTTCGGCTTGGCGGCCTTGGCGCCGACCGCAAACGGCAAGCCGACGCCCATCGTGCCGAACGGCCCGGAATTGAGCCGGTGGCCCGGCGTGAAGGTCGGGATCGACTGGCGGCCGAAATTCAGGATCTCCTGTCCGTCGACGCACAGGATCGCGTCGCGTTTCATAAAGTTCTTGATCTCCTCGCACAGCCGCAGCGGGTGGATGTCGCCGTCGGTCGGGTAGTTGCCGCCGGGACCGGTGCGCTTGGCGATCTCGCCCTCGTGCAGCTTGTTGCGCCACGGCGCGAAGCGATCCGCGGTGTTGCCGTCGATCGCGTCGATCAGCTGCTGCAAAACCGATCTTGCAGTCGCCGACGACCGGGATGTCGACATTGCGCGCCGACATGCCGAGTTCCTCGGGGTCGATCTCGATCCGGGCGATCGTCGCGTCCTTGTTGAAGCGCGGCGGCGCGGCGTGGCCGATCACATAGTTCATCCGGGTGCCGAGGATGATGATCAGATCGGCGTCGCGAAACGCGCTGTTGCGCATCGTCAGATAGGAATAGGGGTGGTCGTCCGGCACCACGCCGCGGCCTTGCGGGGTCGTATAGAACGGGATCCCGGCCTTTTCGACAAAGGCCCGCATCTCGTTCCAGGCCTTCGACCAGAACACCCCGCCGCCCGAGCAGATGATCGGCTGCCGGGCCTTGCCGATGGCGTCGACCAGCGCGTTGATCGCCTTGGGCTCGGCATAGGGCCGCGCCTCGATGATCGGCCGGCCGCAATAGCTCCAATCGACATCGGCCTCGTCGGCCTTGAGGTAGAGCACATCGCCCGGGAAATCGAGATAAACCGGGCCGGGCTTGCCGTTCAGCGCCTTCTGGAAGGCAAAGTTCACCTGCTGCGGGATGCGCTTGAGACTGTGCACCCGGTCGGCGTATTTGACGAAGGTTTTCAATGCCGAGACCTGATCGATCTCCTGAAAGACCTGACGGCCGAACTGACTGATCGGGCTGGAGCCGCCGAGGGCGACAACCGGGCAGCAATCGATCAGCGCGTTGGCGAGCCCGGTGCCCAAATTGAGGGTGGCGGGACCGCTCGCCGCCATGCACACGCCCGGCCCCTGCGTCACCCGCGAATAAGCCTGCGCCATATAGGCCGCACCCTGCTCGTGGCGCGTGTCGATCGCACGGATGCCCTCCTCGATGCAGGAGCAATTCGGCATCGAGCATCGGCCCGCCCATGATGAAGAACAGATCCTTGACGCCCTGCGCCTTCAGGCATTTGGCCAGAATTTGATAGCCTGCGATTTCCGCCATTGCGATGTCTCCTCCGTGTTTGTCGCGGTCGGGCCTGTGCTTCGGCGTGTTCCGGCCCGCTGTGTCGAGCCGCTTTTAACACGGCGAAGACACCGCTGTCTGTAGCGCGAGGGCCGGCGATCTCCTTGCAGCGCGGGCTGGAGAATTAGGCGGTCTTCTCGGCGGTCAGCCCCAATTCGGCGATCATCTGCTCGCGCATCAGGAATTTCTGGATCTTGCCGGTCACCGTCATCGGGAAGGCGTCGACGAACTTGACGTAGCGCGGGATCTTGTAATGCGCGATCTGCCCCCGGCAGAAGGCGCGGATCTCTTCGGCGGTGGCGCTCGCCCCGTCATGCAGGCGGACCCAGGCGCACAATTCCTCGCCATAGCGCAGGTCGGGGACGCCGACCACCTGCACATCCTGGATCTTCGGGTGCCGGTAGAGAAACTCCTCGATTTCGCGCGGATAGACGTTTTCGCCGCCGCGGATCACCATGTCCTTGATGCGGCCGACGATATTGCAGTAACCCTCGTCGTCGACCGTCGCGAGATCGCCGGTCTTCATCCACCGGGCCGGGTCGATCGCGTCGCGCGTCCGTTCCGCGTCGTCCCAGTATCCGAGCATGACCAGATAGCCGCGGGTCAGCAATTCGCCCGGCGTGCCGCGCGGCACGATGCGGCCTTCGGCGTCGACGATCTTTGCCTCGACATGCGGCTGCACCCGGCCGACCGTCGACACGCGGCGCTCGATCGGGTCGTCGATCGAGGATTGGAAACTGACCGGGCTGGTTTCGGTCATGCCGTAGGCGATCGTGATCTGGTCGAGATGCATGCGCTCGACCGCGCGCTTCATGACCTCGATCGGGCACGGGCTGCCGGCCATGATCCCGGTGCGCAGCGAGGACAGATCGAATTTGGCGAAATCGGGGTGGTCCATCTCGGCGATAAACATCGTCGGCACGCCGTGGAGCGCCGTGCAGCGCTCGGCCGCGACCGTCTCCAGGGTGGCGAGCGGATCGAACCCCTCGCCCGGAAACACCATCGCCGCACCATGGGTCAGGCAGGCGAGATTGCCCAGCACCATGCCGAAGCAATGATAAAGCGGCACCGGGATGCACAGCCGGTCGTCGGCGCCCAGTCGCATCGCCTCGCCGACAAACAAGCCGTTGTTCAGAATATTGTGGTGGGTCAGGGTGGCGCCTTTGGGAAACCCGGTGGTGCCGCTGGTGAACTGGATGTTGATCGGGTCGTCGAACTGCAATTCGTCGGCGAGCGTCGCCAATGCTTTTCGCTCCGCCATGCCGCCGAGGCCGCGGACATCGTCGAACCGCACCATGCCCGGCGCGCCCTCGTCCCCGATCGTGATTATCAGGCGCAGACCGGGCAGCTTGGCAGCGCGCAGATTACCCGGAGCGGCGACCGCCAGCTCGGGCATCACCTCGCGCAGCATCCCCAGATAATCGCTGGATTTGAACCGCGCCGCGGTGATCAGCGCGACGCAGCCGGCCTTGTTCAGCGCGTATTCGACTTCGGTCACGCGGTAGGCCGGATTGATGTTGACCAGGATCAGCCCCGCCTTGGCGGTGGCGAACTGGGTCACCACCCATTCGGCGTTGTTCGGCGACCAGATCCCGACCCGATCGCCGCGCTCGAGGCCCAGCGCCAACAGGCCGGCGGCGAGCGCGTCGACCCGCTCCCGCAGCGTCCGCCAGTTCCAGCGGATCTGCTGATGCCGCGAGATCAGCGCGTCGCGCTCGGCGAAACGCTCGGCCGCGGCATCGAAACAGACCCCGATCGTCTGGCCGATCAGCGGCGTTTCGCCGGCGCCGTGGACATAGCTCAGCTGCGGCATGGGTCGTCTCCGAATCTAGGTCCGCAAATTCTACAGCGCATCGAAGATGACGGTCAGCGCTCCCGCCGCTGTACGACGATGGCGATCCTGCTGCCCCATCTCTCGCCCGTTTCCGCCTTTGGGACCGTTTATACTTGAAAAGACAATACACTCGATGATAGAATATGTCGTGTTGTTCTGTGAGATGAGTTGTGGCGAACCCCCAGCCCAAGTCCGAGCGGCGCCGGTCGGATTACGGATACGAATACGGAGCGGATTTCTACCGCTTCATGGCCTCGTTCGCGGTCCGCTCGGCGCGGCGGATCGTCCCCGGGCTGACCGCTGCTCTGCCGGTGGGCAGCGTCGTCGATTTCGGCTGCGGCCATGGCGCATGGCTCAGCGTCTGGGCCGAAGCCGGCGCATCGGTATTGGGGGTTGACGGCGCTTACGTCGACAAGCGGCTGCTGCTGGTCGATCCCGAGTGCTTTCGCACCGCCGACCTCTCCGGACCGATCGATCTCGGCAGAAAATTCGATCTGGTGCAAAGCTTGGAGGTTGCCGAGCATATACCCGCCGCCAATTCGGAAATATTCGTCGATACCCTCGTTGCGCACGGCGCTTGTATATTGTTCTCTGCCGCGACCCCCGGTCAAGGCGGCGAGCACCACGTCAACGAGCAACCGCTCGAATATTGGCGGGCGATCTTCCGAGCGCGAGGCTATGCTGCGGTCGATTACGTCCGTCCATTGATTTTTGACGAAGCGGCGATCGCTCGGTGGTATCGCTACAACATCATGCTCTACATAAGGGACGACATGATCGCCGCGCTTCCGGAACGGGTGCGCTCATGCCGGGTGTCCGACGCGCTGCCGCTTCGCGATTACCGGCCCTTTTCCTATCGCCTGCGGAACGCGGTGGTCAAACGGCTGCCGGCGGGCGCGGTCGACCGGGTCTCGCGGATCAGGGGGGTGCTGGCGGCGCGTATGGCCGGGGTGTGAGCGCCGCTCTCAGGCATTCACGCTCAAGCCGACCAGAAAGATCCCCAGGCAGATACAGGCGATACCGAGCCAGCGGGCCGGCGAGATCGGCTCGCCCAGCACCAGACAGGCGGCCGTGACGACCCCGACATATTGGGCGGATGCAAACCCTTGCGCCAGGTTGAGCGGCACGCGGCGCAGCAGGATCGCGTAGAGAAGCCCGGCGCACCCGAACAGGGCGAGCCCCGCAACCGACTTCCAGCCGAGGGCGCCGAACAGGATGCGCTCGGCCTGCGGCACGCCGGCGCCGAGCTTCAGCATCAGGTTTGCGGCGACCGTCAACGAGACCATGACGGCAAAGCCGAATAATATCTTGGGTTCCGGCACTACGGGCTCCTCCGTCATCGCGCTGTGCGGCGGTTTGGTGCCGATCGCCGACCAGGACATTTCGTTCACCGCAGCCAGCCGGACCTCGTCGAGGCCGGCGCCTTCCATCAGCGCGACGACCGCATCGCCCGGCCAATAATGGGCGACCCGCGGCAGCATCTGATCGAACACGATCGACCTCAGATGGGCAAAGCCGAACCGCGCGAGGAGTTTGAAATATTCGATCGGCCGCACTCCGAGCCTGAGGGCGAGCCACAGCAGCGCCGTCGGATAAAGCGACAGATGATGGACCGCCGCAACCGGCAAACGGGCGAACAGCGCCCGGCGCAACGGGTCCAACAGCCAGACCAGCCAGCGGTTGCCCTCGCGCCCATAGACCCAGATCAGCACTCTTCCGCCGGGCTTCGCCGCCCGGACCATCTTTTCCAGCGCCAGCGGCGGGTCCGCGAGGTGATGGATCACGCCGATCGAGAAGACGATGTCGAAGCGATCGGCAAAAGAAAGCGCGTAGGCGCTCGACCGGACGACCTGCATCGCCGGGAACCGCGCGAGGTTGCGGCGGGCATTGGCCAGCGACCGGTCGTCGATGTCGACCGCGCAACCCTCGCGTGCACCGTAATTCATCGGCCAGAAGCTGTTGCGCCCCATGCCGCAGCCGACATCGAGAAAGCTCTTGCCATGCCAATCCTCGGGCGACAGGTGCACGGTCCAGCGGCGGAACTGCTCCTCGTATTCGGGCAGGATTTCGGCATAGGCGTTCCACTCCCAGCCGAAGCGATCGGGCGAGCCGGCGACATCGCGTGCAGCCCCGTCGGTCATTTCGAGCCTCGCCCGGTCAATGCGTCGCCATGACGGCCGGCATCGCCGCGGCCGGCAGCCGCGCGACGCCCCGCGACCGAGAACAAAACATAGAGCGCCCACAGCTTCTTGCCGTGGTCGCGCCGGCCCGACAGGTGCTCGCCGAGCAGCGCCTCGACCGCAGGGCGCTCGAACCAATCGGCCACAGGGTTGCTGCGCGACAGCAGGACGTCGCAGCACCGCTCCCGGAAAAGCGTGCGCATCAACGTCCCGATCGGCACGGCGAAGCCGTGCTTTTTTCGCCTCGACGATCGGCCCCGGCAGCCAGCGGCGGGCGAGCTTCTTCAGGATGTATTTTCTGGTCCGCCCGTTCAGTTTGAGCCGGGTCGGCAGCGCGCAGGCATATTCGGCGAAGCGGCGGTCGAGGAAGGGCGCCCGCACTTCGAGGCCGTTGAACATCGAGGCGCGATCGGTCTTGGTCAAAATGTCGTCCGGCAGATAGGTGACCAGAAAGAGGTAAAGGAGCTGGTCGACCGGCGACAGGCCGGCGAGGTCGGCGGCGCAGCGGTCGATCGGCGCAAAGGCGCGCTCGGCCGCATCCTCGGGCAATGCCGAGCGCCGCCACAGCGAGGACAAGCGCTCCGGATCGAACGGCGCCATCCACAAAAAGGATTGCCGCGCCGTCGTTGCCCCGAGGCCCTGCGCGAGCTGGCGCCACAGGAAACGCCGGCTCATATATCCCTCGGCGCCCGGCAGCGCCTCGATGGCGCGGCCGAGGATTGCGGCGAACGCCGGCGGCACGAGGCGCATCGCCGGCGCAAAACGCTGCACCGGAAAATTCGGATAGCCGGCGAAGAGTTCGTCGGCCCCGTCGCCGCCGAGCGCCACGGTCATCGTCTGCCGCGCCGCGCGGCAGACGAGATAGCTCGGCAGCAAGGATAAATCGCCGAGCGGCTCGCTCAATTTCTCGCTGACCGCGTCGAGGGCGTCGACCAGGTCGCGGCTCGCCAGCTCGACGATTTCGTGGCGCAGGCCGAGATATTGCGCGACGGCGACCGCGTGCGGCGTCTCGTCGAAGCCCTCGCCTTCGACCCGAACGGTGAATGCCGTCAGGTCGGGCGAGACCTCTGCGGCAAAGGCCGCGATCAGGCTCGAGTCGAGCCCGCCCGACAGAAACACGCCGACCGGCACGTCGGCGACGATCGAGCGGCGCACCGATTGGCGCAGCAGTTCGGCGAGTTGGTCGGCGGCCTCGTTCGCGCTCGACCGCGCGGCGGTCGAGGCGCGGGCGCCAGTAGCGTTCGAGGCTCGTCCGACCGCCGGCGAAGGTCAGGATGGTGCCCGGTTCGAGCTTGTCGATCCCCACCCACCCCGAGCCGGTCCGCGGCAGATATTCGAACAGCAGATGGCGATAGGCGGCGAGGCGGTCGGGCCCGGCGTCGCGAAACGCCGGATGGCAGAGGAGCGCCGCCGCCTCCGAGGCGAACACCAGCCGGCCGTCGGCGACGCCGTAATAGAGCGGCTTTTCGCCGAAGCGGTCGCGCACCAGGTAGAGGTCGCCGCTGGCGCCGTCGCGAAACGCAAAGGCAAACATGCCGTCGATGCGATCGACGGCATGGCGCACCCCGTCGCGGCGGATCAGCTGGAACAGGACCTCGGTGTCCGACCGGTCGCGCAAGGCGATGCCGGCGGCGCGCAACTCGTCGGCGAGCGCCCGATAGCCGTAGATCTCGCCGTTGAAGGTCAGCGCATCGCCGGTGGCCGCGTCGACGCGCGGCTGGGCGCCGCCGGCGAGATCGACGATCGCCAGCCTGGTGTGGCCGAGCGCGATGCCGCGATCGACAAAGCTGCCGTTGCCGTCCGGCCCGCGATGCGCGAGCGCGCCGGTTCATCGCCGCGAGCAAGCGCTCCGCGTCGGGTCCGGGTGCGGTAAATCCCGCTATGCCGCACATCTCAGGGCCGGCCGGCTACCACCGGCGCGGCGCGGCGGCGACGCGCGGCAGTGCCGGATGCTGCGCCACCCGCCTGATCTTGTAGGGCGGCCGTCCGCGCGCCTCGTAATAGATCCGCGCCTGCACCTCGGCGATGATGCCGAGCAGCAGAAAGAGGATGCCGGAAAGGCCGATCACCGCGGCGAGCAACGGCAACGGCGTCTGGATCAGCGAGGTGTCGAAGCCGAATTTGAGCACCACCGCCCAGCCGAAGGTCGCCAGCGACAGGCCGAGAAAGACCAGCGCGAGCTTGCCGAAAAACTGGATCGGCCGATCGAACGCCCGATCGATGAAATAGACGAGCAGCAGGTCGAGCATGACCCGGGCGATGCGGCCGAGACCGTATTTCGATTTTCCGAACCGCCGCGCATGGTGCGCGACCGGCAACTCGGTGACGCGCGCCCCCTCCCAGGCGGCGTAGATCGGGATGAAGCGGTGCATCTCGCCGTAAAGACGCATGTCCTCGACCACTTCGCGGCGATAGGCCTTGAGGGTGCAGCCGTAATCGTGCAGCGGGACGTGCAACAGGGCGGAGATCAGCCGGTTGGCGACGACCGAAGGCAATCGCCGGGTCAGCGCGTTGTCTTCGCGCGCCAGCCGCCAGCCGGAGACGACGTCGAAACCCTCGGCGAGCTTGGCGAGCAGCCGCGGGATGTCGGCCGGGTCGTTCTGGCCGTCGCCGTCCATCGGGATGATCACGTCGCCGGTGCTGTGCTGGATCGCCGCCATCAACGCCGCCGTCTGCCCGTAATTGCGCGACAAATGGAGGACCCGCACCCGCGGATCGACCGCGGCAAACCCGTCGAGCGCCGCCGCCGAGCCGTCCTTCGACCCGTCATCGGCAAAGATGATCTCGGCGCATTGCGGCATATGGTCGAGGGTCTCGCCGAGCGCCCGGTACAATTCGGGCAGCGTCCCCTCCTCGTTGTAGACCGGGATGACGACCGAAATATCCATCTGCCCTCTGTCGGCAGGCGCTGCGAACCCGGTTTATTCCCGGCACAAAACTATTGAAAAAGGTTGAGGAACGCCATCCCCCGGTCCATCTCGCGCTCAGACCCATTCATATGGTGCACCCTCACCGCACTCGTCATGCCCGGCCTTGTGCCACGGCTGTCCGGTTCAGAAACCGGTTCAGAGTTGCGGCCGGTCCTCAACCCCCGCTTGTCATGCCCGTGCTTGTCACGGGTATCCACGTCTTCCGCCGCCGCCGCTGGGTCCGTGGATGGCCGGAACACAGTCCGGCCATGACGATCTTTGGTTGTGCCGGCGATATGCGCTTATCGTATTCCCACTCGACGAAGCTGAACCGGACAGCAGCGGGCTCGACCCGGCCGTCCACGTCTTGCAACGGAGGGGTCTTGCAGAAAAAGACGCCGGTGCCCATGGAACAAAGTCCGTGGGCTGACGGCCCACGGGTCAAGCCCGGCCACGGGGTATGGTGCTTCGACTACAACCGAAATCAACGCAATATCTGAACCGGACAGCCGTGGGACGAGCCCGGCCATGACGGTTGGAATGAATCTTGTGTCTGCGTCTGAGCACTGGCGCACCCGGCCGGGAAATTCCCCGAGATTCGGACGCTCGCGCCCTGACGGTCCTCGGAAGTTGAACTTTTGCCGCGCTTGACCGTTTCTTGACGATTGCAAGGGTAATTTCGAATCGCGATATCCCGACCGGGAGCAACTGATGGCGCATCGTAGATCCTGGGACGCCGAGCCGGCGCCGGACCCGTCGGGGGCCGGCGGCGCCGGTCGCGGCAGGCGGACGGCGCCGCGGGCGATGCCGCGCCCTTGCTGGCTGCTGCTCGCCCTGCTCGTCGGGCTCCAGATCGCCGACATCGTCACGACCAACTACGCGCTGGCGGTTCCGCGGATCTCGGAGGCCAACCCCCTGGTCGCGGCCTGGCAGACCAATCTCGGCGCTGCGTGGTGGCTGCCCAAGGCAGCGGTGGTTGCAATCGTCTGCGCCGCGACGCCGTTGATCCGGCGGCGGTGGGCGATGATCTGCGTCGTTTCGTTGTATGCCGCCGCCGTGGCAGTGAACATCTCGCACCTCTGCTGAACCCGACGGCGCCCGGCCGCCGCCGGCCGGAGCTGGGTGGTACGAACCGGACGCTTGGCGCCGGGAGCAAGGATCGGGATTGCTTCGCTTCGCCCGCAATGACGGCGTAAATCATTGTCATTGCGAGGAGCACGGCGACGAAGCAATCTCGACGCCGGGTACCGGCGCTAGTGGTTGTATTAGAACATAAAATTTCACTTTATCGTGGATGGCCGGGACAAGCACACTGCTGTCCGGTTCAGCTTTACGATGATCTTCAAATGCTTCGAAGCACATCCTCTCCCTCGGCCGGGCTCGACTCGGCCGTCCACGTCTTGCAATGGACAGCCGAGGGACAAGCAAATGTAGGATGGGTTGCGCATCGCGAAACCCATCGCAAACGCCGACAGCAGATGGGTTTCGCTGCGCTCAACCCATCCTACAGGGCTACAGGCGGCTGAATCATCTGAATGCATCTGATAAGCACTAGCCCGTCTTATTCATGAAGGTTAAGGGCGTTGTGCCGCGGTTGGCGGTGCTGTGTTGGGGGCGTGCGGCGTGGCGGCGTCTGTTTCACCGCTGGGGATGGTTTTTTTGGCAGGCGCTGAAGGTTTGCGGGATGGGCATTCGGGGCGACGGCGGCCCCGCGATTTAGGGTCCGGCGGGCATCAGCCCGACGCTGAGTTGTCGGAAGAGTGCGGCATCGGGGCAAGCCGCGGCGAAGGCGAGGCGGACGCGGGCGGCGGTTTCGATGACGCGGGCGCCGAGCTTCAACAGGCGCAAGCGAATGGTGGCGAACTCGGCGGTGGCGAGCGCGTGTCCCTCCGGGATCGCGTCTCGGACGGTGAGCATCAGCCAGTAGGCGGCGGTGTGCAGGATCAGCCGCATCTGGTTGGCGAGCGGGCTGCGGCAGCTGGTGCGGTCGGAAGCGAGCTGGGCCTTGTGCAGCTTGATCAGGTTCTCGGCCTGGCCGCGGGCGCAGTAGATGGTCTCGTAGATATGCTGGGCCGATCCGGTCTCGATGCTGGTGACGACGAAGCGGATGTCGAGGCCCTTGGTGGTGGCCTCGATGCGGGCGCAGGCGCGGCGCTCTTTGTCCCAGGACTTGGCGCGATATCGGGTTTCGGCGAAGCCGCGCAGGCCGGGTTTCTGGTCGAGCGCGCGGCGGGTGCGGATGTCGTCGGCGGTCTCGTCGACCGCGCGGTCGAGCACGGCGTTACCGGGCAGGCCGAAGATGAAATCGATGCCGTTTTCTTCGCACCACGCCATAACCTCCGGACGGCTGTAATGGCCGTCGCCGCGAATGGTGATGTGCGTTTGCGGCCAATGTTTGCGGATGCGGCGGACCAGGCGGCGCAGATGGCCGCGCACCTCGGTGCCCGAGGGCGTCTTGCCGGGGCGCAGCAGCATCGCGACCGGGCGGCTGGTCGCGGTGTCGTAGACATGGATCGGCAGAAAGCAGCGCTCGTCGTAATGGGCATTGAACAGGGCAAGCTGCTGGTGGCCGTGCACGACATCCACCGTGTCGTCGATATCGAGGGTCACCGCCGCGGGCGGGTTTGCATAGCTGGCGCAATAGAGATCGACCATGACCCCCATCAGGCGGATGAGGTCGCGCAACGCGGGCGCGTTCTCCCAGCGCGAGATGGTCGGCTGCGAGCACAAATCGGCGCCGCTGTCGGGCAGCCGCCCGCAGGCCAGCTTGAGGGCCGGGTCGGTGCGCAGCCGGTCGAGGTCGTCGCCGTCCTCATAACCGCAGGCGATGGCGAAGATGCGGGCGCGCAGGATATCGGGCAGCAGGTGAGTAACCCGCTCCGGATCGCGGTCGTCCGGGATCACCGCGGCGAGCCGCTCGGCGATGCCGAGCCGCCGTTCCGCTTGGGCCAGCAGCATGACACCGCCGTCCGAACTGAGGCGCCCGCCATCGAAGGCAGCGGTGATCTTTTTGCGCTCGACGGCTGGAAACCAGAACGGCAGCAGGGTATCGTCGGTCATGGCGGGCGTGGCGCGCTCCGATCCCGGCACAGGGTTGGCTTCAACAACCAAATCCTACGCTAGATCAAACGCTTATGCTATGTCCGCCACCCCAAATCCACCCCCGTCATGAATAAGTCAGGCTAGCTGGTGCCGGTGGGGACCAAACGGGCGTTGGTCAGGGTCGCGACGATGTGCTTGAAGATCGAGGCGATCGACGTATAGGAAGCCGACGCCTTGCACGGCGCCGACGTGCCGTCGGTCGAGTAGAACAGCTTCGGCTGATCATTGACAAAGGTGCCTGCGGTCGCGCCCGGCGCGTTGGCGATTTGCTGCATCGCTGTACAGGAGGAAGTGAATTTAGAGCCCTGTCCGGGAGCTGCGGCGGTATCGTTACAGCCTGGACTGTTGTCATCGTAATAAACCACATACATCGTGGTCCCGTTCTTGGCCGCATTCTGAGAGGCGACGACAGCCGCCCCGCATTCGTAGGTGGACTGGTTGATTTCCAGCGGCCCAATCTGGGCAATTGATGCACTCGCAGCGCCGTCGCTCAACAGGATCATCACGTTCTGCCCGGCCGGCTCGCCCGCCGCAACGTTGGCGGCCTGTTGCCTGACAAGGGCGGTTTGCGCCGCGGTTATCGCGTCGGCGTAATAGGTGCCGAGCCCGCCGGGCGTTCCGAGACAGCCTTGGGCGGTCGCCTTGACGATGTTCGAGCCGGCGGTCAGCGTAGCCGCCGTGTCGGAAGAGCGGTAATCATTGGCAAAGCCGACGATCTGATAGAGCGGCGCCGTGATGATCGTATCGCCTTGGAGAATGCCTGCGCCGGTCGGCGCGGCGCTCATCACCGCGGTCGTCGGAAGGGTCACGGAGCTGACGGTCGTGCTACCCGTGTTTTGCCACCACGGCCAAGAATTGCCGCCGGTACCCGCCGGGATGGTCGTCCAACGTGAAAACGATCAAATCGCCGCTCGCGAGCGTGCCAGCCGCGGCGTTCGACATCGTCACGGTCGTGGCGGTGGTGCTCGCAACTTTCGTACCCGACGGAATCCGCGCTGGGGTTCGTCACATCCTGGATCGTCACGCCCGCAACGACATTGGCCGTTATTTTGCCGCTTGGGAATGTCAGCACTTTTGTCCCGGACGGCAGTCGCCTGCATTGGTCGGCGTTACCAACGTGTCGGTCACCAGCGCCGACGCCCCGGTATTGAAGGCAGTATTCGCCGTCATAGCGGTGGCCAGGGACAGCGTTTTGGTGCTGGTTGCTGGACGCTGGTCGTGTTCAAGACCCCCGAGTACCCCGCACCCCCCGAACCCCACGGCTGCGGATTTGTGGGGTTGTGCAGCCGATATCGGCCGTTGCCTGAGCGGCGTTGGTCAACGGCGGGAAGGTAAAGAGCGCGACCCGGTCGACCGGGGTCTGCCCGGTGCAGGAGGCCAAGCCGGAGGCGCAGGGCCACAGCTCGCCCAGCAGGGTCCGGACTCCCTTCGCGGCGCATGCGATCGCGGTAATGCCGTTACCGCAGGCCGCTGCGGTTGCGGTGCCGCCCATCGACGCAGTCGTGTCGAGGATCACCGCCACGTTGTACGGCGTCAGCGCCGAGCCGGCGGCGCTCGCCGTCGCATTCGCTGAAACCGGTATCGAGGTAATCCCGAAAATCCGCCCAAAAAAGGTCGGGACGTTCGTCGTCTGAGACACGGTAATCAGGTTTACCGCCGGAGTGCATGGCGGGGACGCGCATGAGGACGTTCGTATAATTCCCGCTGCATGCGACTCCCGAGTTGGTGGCCCAGGCCGAGGCACAGGTCAACTTCGGATAACCGGACACCATCGTGATCGTGAGATTGCTGACCGCGTTCTTTTCCCCGGCCACGCTGCTGTATGTCGTTGCTGTGGCGAGCGGCGCCCCGCCGGTGCCGATCTCCTGCGCTCCGGCCAAGGCCGAGGCATTGGCCGACGCCTGGACCACGCTCCGCGCGTAGAAGAAATAACCGACATCGACCACGAGCGCGCCCATCCCGACCAGGGCGACGAGCGCGACCGCCACCAGCACGGCGGCGACGCCTTTTTCGTCCCTGACCAACCGGCGGAAAGAGAGAATTTGCGTGATGGGTCATTGCACGAGCTCCGCTACTTGCGCCGTCAGGCTGCATCCAGGGTAAAAATTGTATCCCATGACTGTCAGGTCGCATGGATACGTCGCCGACACTACAGCAGGGGTATTGGAATTGTTCTGCAGCGCCGTCTGACACGCTGCGTCGGTGGCGCACGCCGTCCCATTGACCGTGAATGTGATCGTCAGGTTCGCCGGCTTCAGCGTCGGCGCCATACTTTGGATCAGGCTGACGGAGCTGCTGTAAGGAGTGCTGCTCGCCCCGCCGCTGATCGCAAACTGCATCGCCCCCACACCCACCCCGTTCCACAGCATCACGTATTGGTTCAGGGTGAGGCCGAACTGCACCATGCCCAGCAAAACCAGCAACAGCACCGGCAGCACGACCGCGAACTCGACCAATACTGCGCCGCTCTGCCCGAGGCGGCCACGCTTCGACTTGCTTACGGCCGGGAGTGGTTTTTCAAACATCGTTGCCGGACTCCGTGAGCGGCGTTTCCGCGTCGCCGTCTGCCGTTCTCGCGCCTTCCTCGGCGGCGAAGAAATAATCGACCGGCGCCTGCAGCGCGGTGGCGATGTAATAGAGGCGGCCGGCGGTTACGCGGCTGATCCCGCGCTCGTATTTATGCGCCTGCTGAAAGGCGACGCCGATCCGTTCGGCGAGCTGCTGCTGGGTCATCCCGACCCGCACCCGCCGTGCGCGGATGCGGGCGGCGACCCGCTGATCGATCGATTTGACGCCGTCAAACGGCATTGTCCGTCCCCCGGTACAAGCCCAGTCCAATCGCGTGCCACGGTTCAAAAATGGCTTCCGAACACATTTTTCAGCGCGTCCATGATGCGCAATGCCACCGGCGTGCCGATCACCATGAACAGCGCCGGCAAAATGAACAGCACCAGCGGGATCGTCAGCAGGACCGGCAGACGGGCGGCACGCTCTTCGAGACGCGCCAGCCGCACCGTGCGCATTTCCGCCGCGAGCACCCGCATCGAATTCGGCGAGCGGCGTGCCGAACCGGATCGCCTGGTTCAACGTCGCGGTGATGCTGCGCAGGCTGGCGAGCCCGGTCCGCCGCACCAGGTTTTCAAGCGCCTCGCCGCGGCTCGACAGCACCTGCATTTCCGAGGCCGTGGTCCCGAATTCCTCGGCCACCACCGGGTTCGAGGCGTGCAGCGTACGCGCGACCTGCTCGACGGCCTGGTCGAGGCTGAGCCCGGCCTCGGCGCTGATGACGAGGAGATCGAGCGCGTCGGGCAGACCGTCTTCGAGCCGCAGCCGCCGGCGCGCCGCCAGACGGGAAAGGACGATGTCGGGCAGACGCCAGCCGATCATCAAGGCCGCGAACAGCAGCGCCACGCGCAATGCCGCAATCCCGGCAAACCACTGCCTCCATTCGAGCAGCATCCAGGTCAGCACGGCGAGCGCCAGGGCGCCGCAGACCTTGCCGGCGACAAAGCGGGCGAGGCTTCCCTGACCCTTGATCCCGGCCGCGGCAAGGGCTTCGAGCAGCCTCTGCTGCTCGGCGATGCCGACGATCCGGCTCGCCGCGACACCGCTGCCGAGCCGGTCGTACCAGTGCGCCCGCCGCGTCCGGCCCGAGTCGACACGATCGGGCGCGGGGCCCAGCAGGGCCTGGATTTGGGGATGACGGTCCTCCCGCCGTCCGATCCGCCACAGATGCAATGCCGACACCGACGCCGCCGCCAGCGCCAGGACCAGGATCGCGGTTGCGGCCGGCCCGAGACTGGCCTCGCCGAACCGGAGGCTCAGCACGGTCCCGGCGGTATCGCTGAAAGTCGCGCCAGACATGGCTATCGGAGGCTCCGTTTGATGATGAAGATCATGACGGCGATCCCGGCGAGGAGGCTCAACAGGGCGAGACCGACGGCAAAGCGGCCGCGCGGATCGATGAACAGGATCGACATCAGCTGGCGGTTGAACAGGTACATGATGCCGCCGACGAAGAACGGCAGGAATCCCAATACGACCGCCGAGGCTTTCGCTTCGGCGGAGAGGGCGCGGGCCTTGAGGCGCAGTTCCTTGCGCCGGCGGATGATATTGCTGAGATTGCCGAGCGTTTCGGCGAGGCCGCCGCCGGTGCGCCGCTGCAAGGTCAGCGCGACGACGTAAAAGCGAAAATCCGGCACGCGGATGCGGTCGGCGGTGTGCTGCAGGGCATCCTCCATCTCGACCCCGATGCGCATCTCGTCGATCGTCCGGCGAAATTCGCTGCCGACCGGGTCGGGGATCTCGCGCGCCGCCACGTCCATCGCATCGGAGACCGGAAGACCCGCCCTGACCGCGCGGGCCAGAAGGTCGAGCGCGTCCGGGAAAACGTCGAGAAACCGCCTTTGAAACCGGCCCTGCGCGAGATACAGCAGCAGCCAGCCGCCGGCGAAGGCTGCGGCGGCGCCGAGGACGAGCACGAGAGCGGGGCCCAGTCCCAGCGCCCGGTCGGCGAGGGCCATGATCAGGATCGCCGACACCGTCCCGGCCAAGGCGAGATGGGCGATGCCGATCCAATCGCCGGTTGCCGCCAGGGCGCCCTCGAGCCACCGCCACAACCCCGGAAACAGCAGAAACCGGCCGGCCCCGCGCCCCAGTTGCGGCCGGCGCAGCGAGGGACCGGGTCCGGTCGCCGCCGCCGCTGCCGCGGGGCCCGCTGCCGGCGCGACGAACGCCTGCAGGCGCTGCCGCCGGCCCTGCCGGCGGCGGTCGGCGCGAAGCGCCCAGAGCAATGTCGCCCCGAGCAGAACGGTCATCGCCAGAGCGGCGAGGAGGATCGGGCTGTCCAATTCAGCCTCCCGCGATCCCGATGGCGTCGAGCAATTCCTTGTCGAGGCTGTAGCGCGCGGCCCGGACGAGGAAATCCGGACGCATCCGGGTCGACTGGAACTCGCCCTCGATCCGACCGTCGCGACGCTCGCCGCGATAATGGTAGACAAAGAGGTCGCGCAGCGTGATCACGTCGCCTTCCATGCCGGCGACCTCGGCGACGTACTGCACGCGGCGCACGCCGTCGCGCATCCGTTCGATATGGACGAGCAGGTTCAGCGCGCTGGCGATCTGCATGCGGATCGCCGGCAGCGGCAGGCTCAGATTCGCCATCATGACCATGTTTTCGAGGCGAAAAAGCGCGTCGCGCGGCGAGTTCGAATGGATCGTCGACATCGACCCGTCATGCCCGGTGTTCATCGCCTGCATCATGTCGAAGGCCTCGGGCCCGCGCACCTCGCCGACGATGATGCGGTCCGGCCGCATCCGCAGCGAGTTGCGCACGAGTTCGCGCTGCGGGATATGGCCGACGCCTTCGATATTGGGCGGGCGCGTCTCCATCTGCACGACGTGCGGCTGCTGCAACCGCAACTCGACCGCGTCCTCGATCGTGATCACCCGTTCGCTCGGGTCGATGTAGCGCGAGATCGCGTTCAACATGGTCGTCTTGCCCGAGCCGGTGCCGCCCGAGATCAGGATGTTGAGGCGCGAGCGCGACGCGATCTGCAGCACGCGCGCAACGCTCGCCGACATCGTGTCGAGGCGCACCATCGCGTCGAGCGTCAGGCCCCGCTTTGGGAATTTGCGGATCGAGATGGTGCCGCCGTTCAGCACCAGCGGCGGCAACACGATGTTGACCCGGCTGCCGTCCTCGAGCCGCGCGTCGACCATCGGGCTCGAATCGTCGATGCGGCGCCCGATCGCGCTGGCGATCCGCTGGGCGATGCCGACGAGATGCTCGGCGTTGCGAAACCGGGCGTTGGTCCGTTCGAGCTTGCCGTGCCGTTCGATAAAGACCGAGAACGGGCCGTTCGCCAGGATGTCGGTGATGTCGTCGTCGGCGAGAAACGGTTCGAGCGGTCCGAGCCCGATCATGTCGTCGGTCAGCTCGGCGGCGAGCGCGCTCTCCTCGATCTCGTTGAGCTCGATGCGCTCTTCGGTGGCGATCTCGCCGACCAGCTTGGCCACTTCGACCCGCAACGTGTCGCGGCCGATGCGGCCGGCGACCGCCGGGTCGATCCGCGCCATCAGCGCGGTGCGGATGCGCTCCTTGATCTCGTCGCGGCCGGTCAGATCGGCGGTCGGCGCCGCCGGTTTGTTGGGGACCAGAACGAGTTCGCGCGATTGCGGCTCGACGACGCGGCGCCCAAAGCCGGACGATCTCATGTCGCGCCCCTCTGCCACCACCGCCGCCGCTGCGGCGCCCGGCCCGACAGCTCGGAGGCGAGTGCGGCGATCGCGTCGCCGAACCTGCCGCGCCGCGCGGCGGCGACCGGCCCGCCGCCGGCGGCGGCGGTGAACAATGTCGGCTGATACGGGATCACGCTCTTTGGCCGCAGCTTGAGGATATCCTGCATCTCGCCGAGCGAGACCGCGTGGCGCCCGCCCTCGCCGTGGCGGTTGACGACGAGCAGGTTGCTGTGGCCGTGCGCGCCGTCGCCCTCGCCGAGCGTGCTGCGCAGCCGCACCGTGTCGCGCGCCGAGCGCAGGGTCGCGTCGGAGACGACGATGCGGAAATCGGCCAGGTCGAGCGCCCTCAGAAACGGCGCCGAGGGTATCCGCGGCACGTCCATGACGACGTAGTGGAATTGCTCGCGCAGCGCGGTGACCAGGGTTTCGACCGCTTCCTCGGTAAAATCGACATTGTCGCGCAGCGGCTCCTCGGCGCTCAGCACGAACAGGCGCTCGCCGACCGGCGCCATCACCCGTTCGAGCAGCGTGCTGTCGATGCGGGCCGGGTTGATCAAAGCCTCGCGCAGCCCCGCGGTCGGCTTGACGTTCAGCGCCATCGCGCAATTGCCGTGGTGCAGGTCGAGATCGAGCAGCGCCGCCCGGCGGTTTTGCCGATCGGCGAGATGCCAGGCGAGGTTGACCGCGATCGTCGTCGTCCCGACGCCGCCCCTGGCGCCGACGACCGCGACCAGGGTCCCGAGCTTGCGGCTGATCATGCCGACCTCGCCCTGGTGGTGCTTGGCGGTCAGCACCCGCGAGACGAGCTGCGCGGTCAGCGGCTTGACGATGTAGTCGCTGACCCCGGCGTGCAGCAGGTCGCGATAGAGGCCGATCTCGTTGCGGTCGCCGATCGCGACGACGGTGACGCCGGGCTCGCACACCTCGGCGAGGCTGTGGATCCGCGACACCGGCAGAGCGTCGCCGCTGATGTCGACGATCAGCAGATCGGGCGAACGCTGTGCGGCGAGGGTTTCGATCGCCTTGGCGACGCCGCCGCGCGTGATCGTCGCGTCGGCGAAGCCCAGCTCCTCCAGATGGTCGCGCAGGACCCGCTCGGTCGCGGCATCGGCGACAAAGGCGAGGAGCGCCGCGCGGCCGGTCGACGCGCGCGCCCGCTCGATCGGGGCGGCGGCTTCGAGAACGCTCCTCATGGCTGGGTCGCTCCGGCGATCATAGCGGACAGGTGCAACATCACGTACCTCGGATTGCGGCGTTTGCCAGGATACCCGTATCGATCGATGCCGGTCACTGCTTGACGCTTTCCGTCCCCCTGACGCCGTGCAGCACGACGACCGGCGGCCGCTCGGCGACGACCTGGTCGCGCGGCATCACGCCGCCCAGCGCGGGCGACACGTCGCCGGCCCAGGTCGGCTTGACGGAACTCGGTTCGCCGGGTCCGGGCGTCGCCGCGGCGAGAACGCCGGCGGCGCCGCTGGTGCTGCGCAGGCTCAGCGACAATTTGCCGAGGTCGGTGGCGACATTGATCTTTTCCGCCTGCACCGGCGTCACCTCCAGGGTCACGGTCCGGCCAAAGACACCGGCGGGCTGTTTGTCGCCCGGCGCATCGATCGCCAGCACCCGCAGGTTCTCGACCACGGTCTCGCCGACCGAGCGGCGGTCGAGCGGGCCTTCGCCGAATTTCTGGGTCAGGATCACATCGACCCGGTCGCCCGGATAGAGGAGGCCGGTGCTGGCCCCGCCGGTGGCGACCGGGATCGCGATCGCCCGCGCGCCGGGCGACAGCACGACCTGCAGAAAGTCGCGGTCGCCGGGCTTGACGATCTCGGGGCGCCGGATCGGCTCGCCCTGCGAGATCGCGGTGCGCGCCGCCGCACCCGAGATGGCGCCGCGCAACGCCGCACCATAGACCGCCGCGCGCGCCTGGTCGTCGAGCTCGGGCTGCGCCTCGCGGGCCGCCGCCGACGGCCGCACGAACTCCGTCGCCTCGGGGGCGCCGTCGATCGGCTGCCAGGTCACGTCCTGGTCGCGCAACAGGGTGCCGGGGGCGAGCGGTATCGCCGCCACCAGGATCTGGGTGCGGGCCGCCAGCTGCGGCGCGGCGTCGACCTGGTGCGGCATGGCGCGCAGCACCACGACCGCGGCGACGGCGATGGAAAGGACAAAGAGTACGGTCAGGATCGTCTTGGCGCGCATCGGGAGCTCACTTCACCAAAGGGGTTTGCAGGACCAGGATCAACACGCCGGCGGCGGCGATCGCGACACCATAGGGTACGCTCGGCCGCGCCGCCGCTTCATTCGCCTCCCCCGCCGGCAGCAGATATCCGAGCGGCCCGCCGAACCGGCCGGCGGCGAGGACCGCGAGGGCGAGGACGGCGCCGGCGAGGCTCATCACCAGCAGAAAGCCGAACAGATCGCGGTAGCCGACGAGGAGGGCCGCCGCCGGCAGCAATTTGGCGTCGCCGCCGCCGAGCCAGCCGCGCCAGAACATCATATAGGCGACGGCAAAGACCGCCGCCGCCGCGGCGAGGGTATAGACCGCGTGGCTCCAGTCGCCGATCACGGCGAGGCGGGCGAGCCCCAGCGCCGCAACGGCGATCGAGAGCCCGTTCGCGATCCGCCGCGTCCGCAGATCGCCATAGGCGACGACCGCAAAGACGACGATGCCAATCGAGCGAAATCAGCGTGTGCACGTCATTCTCCGATAGCCGGCGGAGGCGGGCATCGATCGGGCCTAGCATCAGATGACCGCCAAAGCAACTGCATAGCTGCTGAAGGCGCTGCTGACCTCCTGACCGAACAGGGTGACGCCGGCCACGCAGATCACCGCGATCAAGCCGACGAGCAGTGCGTATTCGACCAGCGCAGCGCCCCTTTCGTCCCGGCGGAGGCATTTGCTGAGCTGGAGCATTCGGCAGTCTCTCGGAAAGAGGAAGGACGCTGATTATCATCCGGCAAGCGGCAATCGGCGAGGCGCTGTCGAACGCGGCTATGCCGCGCTCGACGAGGCGTCGGTTCCGTACGTCTCAGATAGCGGCCAGAGTCGACCGCGATAATGCTGAACGCGCTGCTGACTTCTTTGCCAAGAAGCGTGACCGCGGCCACGCAGATCACCGCGATCAGGCCGACGAGCATGCCGTATTCGACCAGGGCGGCGCCCTCTTCGTCGCGGCGGAACCGATTGATGAGTTTGAGCATGTAAACGTCCTATGAGAGGTTAGGCCAGTGGCGGGTTCCGCACCGCTTTCCGGCGGACGCTTCTACCCGTCGGTGAATCAATCGCCGGCGAGGAGAGTCGTCTCAAAAAAATTTTTGCAAATTTTTAGGGGTTTCTCCATGCCTCTTCTTTACTAAAGCGCGCCCATTGCCATCCTGAAGCGCGCGGCGGAGGATCAGGCCCAGCAAGGCGAGCAATATCAGCGCAGCCGGCGGGCGCCTTTCCCGCCATGGCAAATACCACGAGGCTCGCGGCAAAGAGCGCGAGCAATGTCGTCTGCTCGCCCCGCAGCAATCCGCGGTCGATCTGGTCCTGGGCGAGAAAGGCGACCGGTACCGCGATCGCCGCCAGGTCGTAGGCAAAGGCGTAAGGCGTGGCGATCAGCGCCGCTGCCGACAATGCCGCCGCCTTCAGCGCGTACCGCACGCGGGAGCGCCATACGAGCCAGACGATGACGGCCATGCCGAACGTCGTGATCCCTTGGGCCAGCCAAGCGATGGCGGCACCGCCGTGTAAATACCGGACCAAGCCGTAAACCGACTGGAAATGGCCCCATGGGCCAGGGTCGGCCCCTGCCCAAGTCCGACGAAAAGATTCAGGCCGGCTTGCGCGAAAAGCTCCCGGGGAAATTCGGCCCAGGGCTCGATGCCGAAGGCGGCGATCGAGACGACCGGCGAGGAGGACCGTCGTGACGGCGGCGCCGGCGATCGCCCGCCACTGCCTGCGCGGCGACGAGCGCCACCGGGATCAGATGCCCCATTGCGGCTTGTAGGTCAGGCAGCCGATGAACACGCCCGCCAGCACCGGCCGACGTTCGAGGGTCAAGAGCGCTGCGCCGATCAGCCCCGCAGTCAGAGCGCCGCTTTGCCCGGCAATAAAATTCCACGCCGCGAACGGCGACGCCAGCGCCACTGCAATAGCCGGTCGCCGCCGCACGATCAGATAGACGACGGCGACGTATCCGATCAGGGTCACCACACCCCAGGTCAGGAATGCCGCGACGTAGGGCAAGGTCGCAAGCGGGGCGAGAATCAGAAAATAAATCGGCGGGTAGGGCCAGTTCGAAAACAGCGCATGCCCGGTCCCGACCAGCGCGTCCTGGGCGCCCTTGAACGCCGCCGCGAGATAGATCGAAGCTATCTGCCCGTGCAGCGCCAGCCATCCGGCGACGAATGCACAAGTGAAATCGTGGTAGACCGGTACGCCCTTCTTGTTCAGCAGCCAAACGCCGAGATGGTAAAGATAAAAGACGAACACAGCGTAGGCCGCGGCGAGAGTGTAACCATAGGCCTGCAACCGCCAGACCGCGAAAACACCCAGTGGCCTCACTAATAGTTGATCTCCGCCGCTTCGGTGCGGGGCCTCGAAGACACCTCACTCATTAGGGTGACCGACTGAGAGAGCCTGCCCGATCGGCGCAATTCGGGCGACTGCGACGAGGTTTCTGTGGTACGCCCAGATCCGCCGAGCGATCAGGAAAAGCAGGGCCGCGCAGATGATCGGGCCGATCGGCGTCCGCGCCAGGAACAGGCCGGCCCAGCAGACAAGGATCATGGTTCGCTCGCCGGGCAGAAAGCCGCGCGCCAGCGCGTCTTTGACGAGGAAGGCGACGGCGATCGTCAGCACGCAAAGATCGTAGAATAGCGCATAGGGGGTGACCGTCACCGAACCGACGCAGAGAGCGGCGGCCTTCAGCGAATAGGGGACCGGTTTGGACCAGAGCACGCACACTGCCAGCCCGACGATCGCGGCGACCGCCAACTGGACGGCCCAGGCAATCGATGCGCCGACGCCCGCGCGGTGCAGCAGACCGAGGACCGACTGGACATTGAGTTCGGTCGTGCCGTCCGGGCTCCACATCGAGTTTCGGGTGAGCATAGCGTCGACGAACGACGGCCACCCCTGCTCGCCAAAGGCGATTGCCGCCGCGGCGCCGAGAAGCACGCTGATCGCCGCCGCACCGGCGAGGGCGCGCCAGTTGCGCGAGGCCAGCAGCGCCGGCGGGAAGAGCAGCCCGATCTGGGGCTTGTAGGTCAACAGGCCGAGAAATGATGCGGACAGCCACGGCCGCCTTTCCATAAAAACCAGCGAAAAGCCGACGAGTGCGGCCGTGACAAACCCGTTATGGCCAAAGTCGATGTTGACCGGCACGAAAAACGGCGTCAGTGCCGCAAAGAGCGCTGCACGACGCGGTATGATCGCGTAGACCGCCCCGAGGTAAAAGAGCAGCGTCGCCAGGTTCCATACCACGAAAGCTGTCAGGTACGGCATGAACCCGAGCGGAAAAAGCATGAACACGAATGTCGGCGGATAATAAAAATGGGGAAAGAAACCGCAATTATGCGGACCGAATAGCGCGGCCTGGGCCGCCGAAAACGCCGGATAATCGAATATTCGGGCGGGGTCGCCGGATGCGGCGAATTTGCCGCTCAGCCACATCCAGCCAAAATCGAGGCATCGCAGCCTGCCGTCAGGAAGAAAAACCGATTGACCCCGGGAGATCCGCCACGCCAGGGCCAGAGCATAGGCCACGGGGACGCCCAATCCGTAAAGTTGCAGACGCCACTCGGTGAAGATCCGGTCTTCAATCTCTAGCAATCTGCCCCAGCCCGAGCCGGTCCGAGATTTCTCGATAAGGCCGTTCATGGCGTAATTTTCAACGGGAAATCACAGTCGCCAGCCATTAAGCGGCTGCGCTACCATCCTGGTCGTTCGGCGGACCACGCGATGCCAGACAGACGCTCTCGGAACCGCGCCCTGTCTAGCCCGTGGAACCCTCGATGACCCAATTGGGTGCAGGCTGCGACAACTAGCTATTCTCCACCGATTAAATTTCCTGACGCATAATATCGAAGCCCCTGCAATAATGCCACCGCCGATCACATCGATCAGATAGTGACCGCCGATAATCGGTGTCGACGCAAGCATAAACACGTTGAGCATGCCCAGGCCGATAAGCCCTGGTAGGCTGTGGCGAACCGCGTAGACGGCGAGGATCGAGAACGCCGCGTGGATCGACGGAAACGCGATCAGCCCCTGCATCGTGCGGTAGTCGAAAAGGTGCCAACCTCCGCTCCGAATAGCTTCAAACTCTGCCGGCTCTACAGGCCAAAAAAGACTGGCGGACCCAGCGCTGGCAAAATCCCACCGATGACGATGCATACGGTCAAGCACAGCGCATAGTTTCGTACGAACTCCTTCTCGCGAGGGAGTGAATGCGTCGAGCAAATGCCTACAATTACGAACATCTGCCAATAAATGCTTGTATAGGAAATATTCAAAATTTTCATTATTACCGGTGAATCATGACTAAATTGCGCTGCGCCGCCCAATTTAACTCCAATGCGGATTCATCTGCCGAAGCGGTGCGTCGATCAACGGCATGTTCAAGCTGATCACAAGATAGCTAAGTGGACCAATAACCATTGATATGGCAGTGATTTGCGCTAGGCGGTGCAAACTCGGGAGGCGCTGGACTTAACGAAATTTGGCCGCCCCCGACGGCAGTAACCAGGCAATCACGATGTAGTAGCACAACAAGAGCATAAAGGCCTTTATTGGCCTCCCCGCCATATGGACAGAGGCATGATGTAACCAGGCGAGATCGATCGATCCTAGGATTGTTATGAAAATCCAGAATGGAAAATCTGTGCTAAAAATACTCGCTGCCGCCGCTAGCGACCACCCGGTGGAAAAGCGGTCTCCTTCCCCGCGGCAATCTCATCAACCGGTCGTTCATGACGTGATTTCCACGGAGAATGGCGGTCGCCGGCAACATCGGCTGAGGATCGAGCCCAGTTTGCGAGCATCGAACCGGCTTTGCAAAGCCCGGCGAACAACAATGACGAGCAAAGCCACGCAGATAATCGCCGGAACCCGGCCAGTCAGCAGGATCAAGCTGAACCAGCACATCAGCATGGTCGTCCGTTCGCCACGCAGAAACCCCTTCGCCAAACCGTCCTTGACGAGAAAAGCGACGGCAATCGTCAGGATGCAGACATCGTAACCGTATGCGTGGGGACCGGCCAATACCGCCCCGCTACCGAGAGCCGTCGCTTTCAAAAAATGAGCGATCGGCCTGTCTCTAAGGCCGCAGACCGTCACCGCCACGATCACCGGTGACCGCCAACTGCGCTGTCCATGCGATATGAGCGCTCACACCCGCCGATCCAAGACAGCCAAAGACCGATACCAGTGGTGTTCGCCTCCGCTGGAGCCTTGCTGAGGCTCGATGCGCGGTCGGCCAGGGCGCGACGAAAGACGGCCATGCCTGATAACCAAACGCGATCGCCGCGGCCACCGCAAATATCACGCCCGTTGCGCTCGCGCTGAGCAGGACGCGCCAGTTTCGCGAGGCTAATAGCGCGAGCGGGAAGAGTATGCCGAATTGAGGTTTATAAGTCAGCAGGCCAATGAAAAATCCAGACAGCCACGGTCGGCGCTTCATAAAAACGAGCGCCAAGCCGATCAACCCCGCCGTCAGAAACCCGTTATGGCCCCTCAACGCATTGAAAATCACAGGGTATGGTGTGAGCGCAGCGATAACGGCAGCCGGACGTGGGATAATCGCGTAGACGGCCGCCAGATAGATAAGAAGCGTCGCTATCATCCACATCGCAAAAGCGACCGAGTACGGCATCAAACCGAGAGGATAGGTGAAGAACACCAACGTCGGCGGATAATCAAAATGTTCAAGTATACAGTTCGGCGGTCCAACCAGAATCGTCCGTGCATCCGAAAAGATTGAAAAGTTATATGCTTGAGCGAGAACGTTTGATAGTGCGAATTTGCTGATCATCCATATCCAGGTAAAGTCAATACATGACTTTCCCTCGGGATTTGACCACAATTCGTGCCGGATCATTACCCAGGCCAGCCCAATGGCGTAGGACGCGGTGGCGGTCGACCCGTATACAAGGAACCGCTGCTCGTTAAAGAACCCGCTTCCCGTTGTCCGGCCCGAGCCGGTGGGAGGACCCTTCAGGCCGTCATGCATGCGGCGCCGTCCGGTAGGAACCGTGGCTGCCGCCCTGGACGAAATGACCACGCCCAGGTTGGCAACGCTTATCGCGCTCGGCGGAGCGGCCGGGTTCTGAATTTGACCAGATAGACAAGCGCCCAAAGTCCGTCGCGCCAGTTGATCTTTTTGCCTTCGTCGTAGGTGCGGCCATAATAACTGATCCCGACTTCGTAGATGCGCCAATGCCGCGCGAGGGCGATTTGCGCGCTGATCTCGATCTCGAACCCGAAATCATCCGAAGTCAGCGCCAGCCCATGCAACACCTCGCGCGTAAACATTTTGTAGCAGACCTCGATGTCCGACAGCATCTGGTTGTAGAGGATGTTGAAAAAAATCGAGATGATCCGGTTGCCGATGTAATGGTGGTAATAGAGCGAGCGATGCGGCCGCCCGAAAAATCGCGAGCCGTAGACGACGTTGGCGACCTTGCGCTCGGCAATCAGCGGCAGCATCCGCGACCAGTCGTTCGGATCGTATTCGAGGTCGGCGTCCTGAATGACGATGACCTCGCCCAGGCTGTGGGCGAACCCGGTCCGCACCGCCGCACCCTTGCCGCGATTGCGCTCGTGAAACAGCACCGTAAACGAGAAGCCGCCCGAGTTTTGCAGCCCGTCGGCGCAGAGCTGGAGTTCGCCGTCATCATCGACGGTCATGCCGCGCCATACCCCCTCTACCTGCGCGAGGTTGCGCCGCAGCCATTCGCCCGTACCGTCGCTCGAATGATCATCGACGATGACGATCTGCTTCGACACCTCGGGCAACGCCCGGGTGACTTCGAGCAATATCCGCCCGATCGTGTCGGCCTCGTTGTAGGCCGGGATCACGACGGAAAGCGCGGGCGCCGATGACGACATGACCGGGTGATTCACGTGAGTTCGGGTTGCCGCTGGTGCGAGTGCGGTGCGCAGCAGGCTGCCCGATCCGTGCAGCAGAATTGCGATGGCGACGACCGCGACCGGAAGCAGCAGGCAGAACTGGGCCAATGTCGCGGCGGCGATGCCGACCGCAGCCTGGCCTCCGGCGAATTCGATCGCCAGCACATAGGCGAACTGCAACGTGCCGAGGAAGGCGGGACCCGACGGCAGCAATGTGCTGAGGCTCGCAGCCCCCAGGAGCACCAAGGTGTCGGCGAGGCCGAGCCCCAGCCCGACGGACTTGACGATGCACCAAAGGGAGAGCGCATCCGCCAGACAGATGACCAGGGTGAAGACGGCGACCTGCGGCGCCCGCCGCGTGCGCAAGATCGCCAGGCCTTGTCCCACCGCGACGATCGGTTCGGCCAGGCGGGGAAGGCCGGCGAACAGGCGGGAGAGCCGCGGCCCGCCGAAACAGAGCGCCGCGACCAGGACTGCCCCGAACAGCGCGCCGCCCGCGGCCAACGCATCGAGCAGCAGGCCGGCGGGCGGCCTCGTATGGGCGGCGAGAAGCAGCCCGGCGCCGAGACAGGCGACCACGGCCAATCCGTCGAACAAGCGCTCGACGACGATCGAGGTCAGCCCCTGTATGCGCGGCAGGCCGAAGGTTTTCTTGAAGAACTCCGCCCGAAACAGTTCGCCGAGCCGCAACGGCATGATCGTGTTCAACCCGTACCCGACCACGAGGACCCGCGCCACGACCCGGTAGGGAACGGCGGCCACCGGGCGCAAAATCATCCGCCAGCGCCAGGCGCGCAGCGCCAAATTGACCATATAGGCGACCATCGCCGCCGCAAGCCAGATCGGGTTGGTATGCGCCAAAATCGCCCCGACGGCTGCCATTGGCGCGCGATAGAGGGCAAGCGCCAGGAAGAAGCAGGCGCAGGCGAGCCCGGCAAGGATCTGGAACACGCGCGAATTCATGTCGCGCGCCTCGGAACGATGCCGGGCTGCGCCTTCAGGACGCCGGGCATGTCTGCCACCGGCATCGCAAGAGCGCGGCGCAGGATCACGGCGAAAAGTGCGATCGCCGTCAGCAGGCTTACCGGCGTGCCGCCGAAGGTGGTGCCGTGCGCGTTGTCGCCGAGGGTCACGAGTAGGGCGAGCGGCGCGCCGAACAGCACGATCCAGATCGCCTTGTCGCCCGGCAACAAGCCGCGGCGCAATTGGTCGGCGGCGAGAAAGGCGGCCGGGATCACCAGCGCCGCCATGTCGTAGGCGAAGGCGTAGGGTGTCGCGAGCAACGCCGCCGCCGACAATGTCGCCGCCTTCAGCGCGTAGTCGACCCGAGACCGCCAGACCCGCCACACGATGACCGCGAGCCCCGCCGTCGTCACGCCTTGCACGAGCCAGGCGAGAGCGGCGCCGCCGTGCAGATGGCGGACCAGTCCGTAGACGGTCTGCAGATATCCCCAATTGCCGTCGGCGCCGGCCAGCAGGTTGAGTCCGGTCTGGGCGGCAAGCTGGTGCGGAAAGGCGGTCCAGGCGCCGGCGCCGAACAGCACGGCCGATGCGCCGGCGAGGAGCGCGGCAGTGACCGCCGCGCTGGCAATGGCGCGCCATTGACGCGCCGCGATGAGCGCGACCGGGAACAGGATGCCGAATTGCGGTTTGTAGGTCAGGCAGCCGATAAAGACGCCGGCCAGCACCGGCCGGCGCTCGAGGAACAGCAATGATCCGCCGAGCAATGCACCCGTCAGAAACCCGTTTTGCGCGGCGAGGAAATTCCATGCGGTAAACGGCGCGGCGAGCGCCAGCGCGATTGCCGCCCGCCGCCGGACGATCAGATAGACGATGGCGACGAGCCCGAGCAATGTCGCCGCGTCCCAGGCGAGGAACGCCTCGCGGTACGGCAACAATGCCAACGGCGCCAGCACCAGGAAGAAGGTCGGCGGATAGGGCCAATTCGGATAAAAGAAATTCGTCGGTCCGAACAGCGCCGCCTGGATCTTCGCCAACTCGACCGGGTCGTACAACTCGCGGCATTGCCGTGCAGTGCCTGCATCCCAGCCGCCCAGGCGTTGCCGAAATCCGTGTAGATCGGCAACCCGGTGTGGCCGAGGATCCAAGTCCCCGCCCGGTAAAGGCTGATGAAGTACAAAACGTAGAGCGCCGCCAGCGCGTAGCCGAACGATTGCAGCCACCAACTTTTGAAGATGTCGACCGGGTCTGCTTCGGCGGTGTCCGGGTTGGCGGTCAAAGTTCCTCCTGTACGAGTGCCCGCTTTCTACCCACCGGTGATTTAATCGGCGGCGGCGGGATCTCTCTCAAAAAATTTTGCCGCCCGCGGCGGGGAAAATCCGCGGGCGAGCCGATTTTACTCGGGCGGCGGTTTGCGGCGGTGGATCACGGCGTAACGGTCGGCGTAGACGCGCTGCCAGCCGGGCAGGTGATCGAGTAGGGTCGACGGCCGGGCTCGCCGGTTCGAGCAGGGTCCAGCCGACGCCGTAGCGGTCGAGCAGACCGGGCAGCAGGTTGCCGACCGCACTCGATGCGGCGACGTAGCGCTCGAGAAACGCGTCGCCGAACAGGTCGGCGCGGCCGTCGACAAAGGTCGGGATGCCGACGAACATCAGGTAGCCGCCAAAGCGGACCGAGTTGAAGACCGGCCCGTCGAGCCCGGCCCGGCGCGCCGCCTCGACCGCGGCGGCCGGCGCGATGTCGCCGCGCGGGGCGAGCCCGCGCCGGTCGAAGGCCCAGGCGGTCGCGAAAAATCCGCAGGCGATCGCCGCCGTCAACGCCGCGGCGCCGACGATCGCTACGGCGTCGCCGCGCCGGCCGCCCGCCGGGCGGGGTGCTGCGGCGTATGCCGGCGGCGGCGAGGCCCGGTCCGGCGCTTTGGCCAGCTGCTGCGCCAGCGGGGCGGCGATCAGCAGCGGGGCGATGATCCCCAACAATTCCCGGTTGCGGACATGGGTCAGCGCCAGATAGAGCAGCAGCAGCACCAAGAGGGTCCGCGGCCACGGGAGCCTCAGGCCGAGCGAGAAACCGCCCAGTATCGCCAGCCCGAGCCACACTTCGAGCGGGTCGAAACGGCTGAAATCGGCGGCGTGCCACTCCGAGATCGTGGCGGTCGCAAAGCTCATCCGCAGCATCTCGAACGGCAGCGCGAACAGGTTGGCGCCGTTCGGCGAAAGCAATGCGCTGAGCGCCGCCAGGCCGAGAAAGACGGCCCAGCCGGTGATCGTCCGGACCCGGTCGGCGGCCGATGCCTGCAATACCGCCTCGCCGGCCAGCAGCCCGGCAAACAACAGGCCGACGACAAAACCGCCGTGCAGATTGCACCACAGCACCATGACCGGCAGCAGCGCCGGCGAGGGCACCCGGCCGGCGTCGCGGGCGCGGACGATGCCCGCCATCCAGATCACCAGCAGCGGCAGCGCCAGCGCATGCGGCCGGGCCAGAGATGCATCTCGGTCAGAAAGAATGCGGCGAGCGCGCCGATGGCGGCGCGCCTTTGCCCGAGCGTCTCCGCCAGCGCCCTGGTCAACAGCGCGAACGCCGCCGCGACCGACAGCCCGGTCGCGGCGATGACGCCGCCCCAGCCCAGCCGATCGTAGACGGCGGCGAAGACGACCTCGGACAGCCACTCGTGCGGGACCCAGACCCGATCGCGGAACGTGTAGGAATACGGGTCGTGAAACGGGATCGCCCGGTGTGCTGTGATCCACCGCCCGATGGCGATGTGCGAGAGCGTGTCGCCGTCGTTGAGCAGCGCCTGGGCGCCGGCCAGCGCCACGCAATACGCGCCCAGACCGACCAGCAGCGGCACCAGCCAGATGCGGAGCAGTTCCGACGCCCGGCGCTCGGGCGCGGGAGCGCGTCCGGACCCCATCGAACAGCGCCTCGATAGGTTGCCGCGCGACGGCGCCGGCCCCGCCGCTTGCGATCTGTCGGCAGCGCCGATCGCGACCGGCAACGGCGCTCTCAGTCGGCCATCGCCATGGCGGCGACCGGCGGCTCGCCGCCGAAGGCGAACGCCATCGCGGCGGAAGGCGGCAGAGGCTTTGGGCACGGGGCGCAAGGCGATCTCGGCTCGTTTCCGAGCACCGCGGTCCTGAGCCGGTCGCGGCCGCGCGCCAGATGGCAGCGCACCGCACCGACCGAGAGCCCCATCGCCGCCGCCACGTCCTCGTAGGATTTCCCGTCGAAACCGACGAGCCGGATGGCGGCGCGCTGCCGCATCGGCAGGCGGCCCAACGCCGCCCCGACATCGCGCAGGACGAGCCGCGCCTCGTGCGGGTCCTCGACCGGAAGGTCCACGGGGCAGAGGTTCGGCAGGGCGGCGACTCGGCTCGACCTGGCGACCGTCGCCAGAAATTGGTTGCGCATGATCGTAAACAGCCATGCGCGCAGGTCCGAGCCGGGCTTCCACAGATGCGCATTGGCGAGCGCACGCACCAATGTATCCTGTACCAGATCGTCGGCATCGGCGGCTTCTCGCCGCCAGCGGCGCACCGTGCGCCGCAGGAACGGGATCTCGTGAATGACCTGCCGCTCAAACTCCGAGGAACGCGTCCCGGGGCGCCATTCCGGCCCGTGCCCGGCGTCGACTTCTACGCCGCCGCAACCCGACCAATCGGAGCCAGCCGGGCAATCGGGACCAGCCGGGCAATCGGAGCCAGCCGGGCTCGCGGCATCACCGCCCCTGTGGTTCAACGTCACGCAAAGTGCTCCTCTTGCCCCCGCATTCCCAGGTGCGCAAGTCCAATGGCAAACCAGATCAGGCCTACCGCCAACCGACTTACCTGCCGGACAGGGATAAGGGCGCTTTTTTGACATGTTTTCGCATGAAAAGCGAATCATTTGTATGGTAAACGCCGTAATGGGCGCTGCTTTCTCCCAGTAAGCCAATGACTTGAGTAATTTCAGCTGGTTTTGGCGCCCGCTGCATGCGACAACGTTCAGCACACAACGCCGGCCCTACCGACTGCCGCAAAGCGGTGTTGAACGAACTCGACCGCTTTCGCCTCGCCTGCGACGCGATCGACCGGGTGTCGCGGCCGCAGTATATCGCCGGGCGCCGAGGCCGTTTCGCGCCGAGCCGATCGCGCACCGGCGCGGCGTCGACCGAAAGGGCGATGACATGGCGGAAACAGGCGACCGGCGATGAGGGCCGCGACCATGGACTACCGCAAGGAATTTGCCGTCGAACCCGGTTCGAGGGTCCGTCTGGCACGGATCGACCCTGAGAAAACCGGGGAACACCAATCGCACGACAAGGCGACGCCGGAGATCCGCAAGCAAATCGAGCGCATGGACCGGCTGCAATACCGGCTCTATGCCGACGCCGGTCAATCGATGTTGATCGTGCTGCAAGCGCTCGACGCGGCCGGCAAGGACGGGGTCATTCGGCATCTGTTCAGCGGCATGGACCCGCAGGGAACGTCGGTCTTCGCATTCAAAGAGCCGAGCCGGTCGGAACTCGCCCACGATTTTCTCTGGCGTGCGCATCTCCACGCGCCGAGCCGGGGCGAGGTGGCGATCTACAACCGCTCGCACTATGAGGACGTCCTGGTCGTGCGCGTCCACGACCTGGTCCCGCGTTCCGTCTGGTCGAAGCGCTACGATCTGATCAACGAGTTCGAACGCGCGCTGGCGGAAAACCGCACCCGCATCCTCAAATTCTATCTGCACATCAGCCCCGCCGAACAACTCGCCCGCTTCAAGCAGCGGCTCGACGACCCGGCCAGGAATTGGAAGATCAGCGAAAGCGATTACTCCGAGCGAAAACTCTGGACCAAATATATCGAGGCCTATGAGGAGGCGATTTCCTCGACCAACACGAAATGGGCGCCGTGGTATGTGATCCCGGCCAATCACAAATGGTTCCGCAACCTTGCGATCTCGCACATCGTCGCCGATACGATGGAGGAGATGGACCTCAGGACCCCGCCGCCGCGTGTCGATCTCGACGAAATCCGACGCAAGTATCACGCTGCCGAACGCGAATTGCGCAATCGCTGAGCACCGCCAAACTTTTCCGTTGATCGTCGCCGGCCGAGCGCTTTCGGGGGTCGAGATCTGCGGTTGTGCCGCAGCCGGCGGCATTGAACGCGACAAGATCGCCGCCAGCCTCGCCAAGGGCGTATTGACGATCATTCTGCCCAAGACGGCGCAGGCGCAGCAGCACAAGAAAATCGAGGTCAAGACCGCCGTGGCCTGATCCGACACGGCGCGGCCGGCGGCAGGAGCCCCCGCCGGCCTCCGCATCGGCCTCGAGTACACCCCGTTCGCTCGCGCCTCGTGCGGCACCACCCGTCTTAAGCGCCTGAAGATCGCAGGGCTGTCCGGGGAAATTTCGCATAGGTGCGCGTAGGAGTGTGCAGGAGCCTTGTGCGAGTTAAAGTCGTCATGGCCGGACTTGTTCCACTGCTGTCCGGTTCGGATATTGGTTAATTTGGCGGTTGTTGTGAAGCACCGGTACCCCACGGCCGGGCTTGACCCGCGGGCCGTCAGCCCACGGACTTGGTTCCGTGGGCACCCACGTCTTTTTCTTGCAAGACCCCTCCATTGCAAGACGCGGACGGCCGGGTCGAGCCCACGGCTGTCCGGTTCACGAAACGCGGTTGCGGAGTTGCGGCCGGTCCTCAACCCCCGCTCGTCATGCCCGTGCTTTTCACGGGTATCCACGTCTTCCGCCGCCGCCGCTGGGTCCGTGGATGGCCGGAACACAGTCCGGCCATGACGATCTTTGGTTGTGCCGGTGATATGCGCTTATCGTATTCACCGGACAGCTGAGTCGGCCGGCAGGGGGGGATGTGCTTCGAAGCATTTGAAGATCATCGTAAATCTGAAAGGGACAGCAATGGGTCGAGCCCGAGCATGATGAGTTTCGGTTGGTTCCGGTCAAGATATGACAACCCATACCATTCCCCGGACAGCCCTGCGAGATCGGGGCTCTGGTGCGCACCGGCCTGCGCCGCATCAAGCTTGCCATGAGAATGCGGATAAAGGCCGAAGATCCATGTTCGGGAGCGCGGGCTCGATTCCAAGAGCTGTTACGTTGTCAAACCTCTGTTGGCGCCAATAGAGTCGCCAAAATTGGGTTTGGGGCGAATTTTGAATTAACTACGAATTTTATTTAATTAACTATCTATTTGCAACAGAGACTGTCTTACTGGCGTTATCACAGAGCGGCGGATAGGGACTCGCTGCTCGAATTTGGCCAGTCGGGACACTGGCAACCATCGGATTGGCGTCCGATGTCGGGTCGGCGCGCTGCCTCTTCCGTCTGTGACGAGATTTGGCGGGAAGCATGCGCGGTAAGAATTTTGACGGCGATCAATGGGCGGCTGTCGCTTGCCGGCCTTCAGCCGGGATCTCCGGCTTCGGCGGTGCGACAGACACAGCGGGCCGCTCCCGGTTCGGTTGCGCTCGATGATCGAGCTGCCGCCGGCGGATATCGGCAGATGGACGGTCCGCCGCAAAGCCGCGGTGGTGACCGCGGTCGCCGCCGGTCAAATCTCGCCTGAGGAGGTCTGTCGTCGTTATCAGATCTCCGAGGAGGAGTTGATGTCCTGGCGGCACGCCTTTGAAACCCATGGCCTCCCCGGTCTGCGTTCCACCCGGCTTCAACATTACCGCCGCGCGGCCAACCCGCGCAGCCCGCGACGCTGATCGCGGGCCCCGTCGCCGGCGTGGCGGCGACCGCCGAGCCCTGACAAAGTATCGGCGGGGACCAGGCGCCGATCATTAACCGGATCCACACGAATCCGAGACGAATCTGGGGCGGTGCGTCAGGCCGCCTCCCGCCATTGCCGCCGCGCGGCGCCCCGGACCGCGACAATCGTTGGCGATAGCCGATCCCGTCCCGGCAGCCCGCCGGCCCGGAAGGGCGGTCGGGTTTGAGCAGCGCTCCCTATCGCGGCTCAGCGGCGGCCGACGGCAATCCGGCCTGCGGCGGCCGATACGTTCTTGCGCTCTACGCACTGGTTGCCGCGGCCACGGTATCGCCGTTGTTCTGGGCGCCGATCCCGCCGCTGGTCGACTACCCCAACCACCTCGCGCGAATGTGGATCCTCGCTCACCGCAGCGAGATCCCGGATTTGGCGCGCAATTACCTCGTCCATTGGCGGCTGTTGCCGGATCTGGGTATGGATTTGGTGGTGACGGCGTTGTCGCCGGTGATGCCGGTCGAACAAGCCGGGCGGGTGTTTATCGCACTGACCATGCTGGCGCTGGTCGGCGGCACCCTGACCCTGCACCATGTCCTCTACCGAGAGCTGAACATATGGCCGGTCTGCTCGGCCTTGTTCGTCTTTAACGCTGCTCTGTTCTGGGGCTTCCTCAGCTGCCTCTTTGCCACTGGGATCTGTTTCTTCGCCTTGAGCGGCTGGATCGCCACGAGTTCATTGGCGCACCCCCCTGCGGCTCGCGCTGTTCTCGGCCGTGGCGTGCTTGCTGTGGTTATTGCACCTCTTTGCTTTCGGTCTATATGCGCTCGCCGTCACAAGCTATGAACTCGGGCGCCGCCTCGATCAGGGCCCGCTGTCCGGCGGAAGCCTTCTTTCGTGGATCGCGACCTGGGTGCAGCTGTTCCCCGCAGCCGTACTGTGGTACGCGAGTCTGGCGCATGGGGGCTCGACCTTAACGGTATACGGCGCCCCGATACTAAAGATTTACGCATTGCTTTCGCCGTTTCTTTTTGGCATCCAACCGACGCCGTTCGATGCGCTTGTCACGATCGCAGTCTGCTCGGCTTTTGCACTGGCGTTGATGACGCGTTCGCTCGAATTGGCGCCGGAAATGCGATTGCCTCTCGCGGCGATGGTCCTCGCCGCCATTTTGATGCCGCACCGCACGAGCGGGAGTTTGGGGGCCGATATCAGGCTGCCGGTTGCATTACCCTTCCTGGTTATCGCCAGTACCCGATTGGTCATCGGCAGCAAAAAGGCGGCCGGCGCGGTTGCGGCAGCCGCATTGGTCCTGTTCGGCCTGCGCGTTTGGTCGGTGTCGTTGAGTTGGGGCGATTGCGACCGTTGGTTCGCCGAATTTAGGAGCGCCTCCGCGGCGATTGCATCCGGATCAAGGCTGCTCGTCGTCCAGGCGCCGATATCGGAAAAGCGACGCCGGCTTCCCGGTCTGCCGCCGTTCTTCGGAACGGTCGAACAGGTCGCCTTCATCCACATGGCAGCCCTTGCGGTAATCGATCGCGCCGCATTCTTCCCATATATGTTCACCGGGTGGACAACGATCGACGTGACGCCGCAAAACCAGATCGTGGCGCAGCGCGAGGGGTGGCCGGCAGCACCGGACCAGCTGGCCGGGAGTGCAGCGGCGCCGGTCCGGGTAAAATATGCGATTCCGGTCGGGAATGTGCTCGGGGAACTGCCTTATTGGCGCGATTGGCCCGAGACCTTCGATTACGTGCTGTGGATGGATTTTGGTGCAGGGCGGAAATCCGACCTGAAGCAGCTTCGGCTGCTGACCAGCGGCAGCTTTTTCGCGATCTATCGCGTCGTGCGGCCGTGAGGCGGCATGCGGCCTGGCCTGGACGACGGCAACCCACCCAACTTCGTCCTGCCGCGGTGTCGGGCGCAGATCGGTAACGGTTCGACGTAAGCGAGCGGGCGGCGGCATCTGCGGGCTCGGGAAACGCTCGGGCATATGGCGTGTTTACAAATACTTTGCCGCGTATAAGCTGGTCGCGCGACCACCCGCAGCTTGGCTTTGGCTTGAAAGCCGAGGCGCTCGGCATGTGCGGTGGGATGCCCGGAGACATCGGCGTCCTCGTCACCCGGAGAAAACGTCCTCGCGTTCGGCGCCGCAGAACTTCAATCAGGGGATTCCAATGTCCGATCGGTCTTATCACCGGCTCACCCGCAGGCTCGCGGCGGGGATGATGGCGCTTTGTGTTCTTTCATTTGGCGCCTCGGCGCAGAGCGCGCCGCCGCCGCACCCTTCGGGAAGCGTCAGCATCCACCAGGTGCAGATCGCATTCATCGGCAGCGGTACCGCCGGCGGCGGGAGACTGTATTTCCGCGGTCGGAGCTACCCGTTCCGACTGGGCGGCCTCGGCATCGGCGGGATCGGCATATCGACGATCGATGCGACCGGCACCGTGTACAACCTGCACAGGCTTGCGGACTTCGACGGCGTTTATGGCCAGGCCCGCGTCGGGTGGGCATTGGGCGAGCAGGGCAATGGCTCGATGGTGCTGCAGAATTCCAACGGCGTCTATCTGCGCTTAAAGGCAAAGCGCCAGGGATTGGCCCTGAGCCTCGGAGCCGATGGTATGGTCGTTCATCTGGGCTCGTAGCCGCCGCCGTCTTACGAGCGCTCGATCGGCGGTGTCTTTCCCGAAGACCGCCCGGCCATCGCCTTGACCAGAGGGTTCGCCGTCACCCCATGAGCGAGGACGCTCAAGAGGACGGTGCCGCCGGCGACGGCCACGATCGTGTCGTTTCCGGGCAGATTCTCGTTGAAGACGATGACCCCGAATACGATCGTGGCGAGCCCGCGCGGGCCGAACCAGGCGATGAACAGCTTGTCCGCAGCGCGCATTCCGGTGCCGGCAAGGCACAAAAGCACCGGAACCATGCGAATGACGGTCAGGCTCAGGACAGCGTAGAGCAGCGCCGACCAGGTGAGCCGGCCGATGATTTGCCCGAGCGCGCCGGCCCCGAACGCCACCCAGGTCAGCAGCGCGAGCGCCTCCCCGGTGCTGACTGCGCCCCGCAGCAGCTCCTCCTTGTGCTGCCGGCGCAGCCCGCTCAGCAGCAGCCCGCCGGCGAAGCAGGCGATGAAGCCGCTGCCGCCCGCCGCCTGCGCCGCGGCAAAACATGCGGCGGCCAAGGCCACGATAGGGACTTCTTCCCAGTGCTTGCCGATCCAGCCCCGCCCTTCGGCAAATCGCAGCATCAACGTGGTCAGCCAAGTCAGTACGAGGCCGACCACCAGCCCGATGCCGATTTCCTCCGCCACCACCCGAACGGCGTGGATCATCGTCCCGTGTTCGATCTGGGTGCCGATGGCGAGCCCGAGCAGCAGCACCACGATGGGCACGCAAATGCCGTCGTTGAGCCCGCTCTCGATGTTGAGCGCCTCGCGCAGCACTGCCGGAACGGCGGGGTTGGTCACAACCGGTTTGCCGAGTGCCGCGTCGGTCGGCGCCAGCAGCGCCGCCAGCAAGGCCATCTCGAGCGGCGCGATGCCGGGAAGCACGACCATGGCGGCGAGAAAACCGAGCACGATCGTCAGCGGCAATCCGATCAGCAGCAGCCTCTCCGGTACCCCGATGTTTCGCCTGACGACGTCGAAATCGGCGTTGGCGGCATCGGTGAACAGCACCATGGCGAGCGTCAGCTCGGCCAGAGTGCGCAATCCCCCGGCGCCGAGATTGAGCCGAACGACGCCGATGCCGTAGGGTCCGAGCAGCAATCCGGCCGCCGTGAACAGGATCGGCCCGCTGAGCCAAGACCGCTCGACCCGGCCGGCGATCGAACTGTAGATCAATAGGAAGCCGGCAAGGATCGCGGCATTCTGGTACATGCGAGAAGTTTCCGAATATGGCGCAAAATCAGTAGAGAGAGTATACGGTCGCGCCGGCCTTGACCTCGGTCATCGATCGATCGCGGCCGCGACTTAGACCCCGGCCCAGACGCCGCGGATGGGAGGAACGAAGTGATGCCGGAGACCAGCGATCCTACGGAAAAGGGCGACGGCAAACTGAAGCGTAAGCAATATGAACAAGAACTGGCGCGCTTGCATGTCGAACTCGTCAAATTGCAGCAGTGGGTGGTGCACCAGGGACTGAAGGCCTGCATCATCTTCGAAGGCCGCGACGGCGCCGGCAAGGGCGGCACGATCAAGGCGCTTACCGAGCGGGTCAGTCCGCGCGTCTTTCGGGTCGTCGCGTTGCCCGCGCCGACCGAGCGCGAGAAGACGCAGATGTATGCGCAGCGCTACATTCCGCTGCTGCCGGCCGCCGGCGAAGTCGTGATCTTTGACCGCAGCTGGTACAACCGGGCCGGCGTCGAGCGGGTGATGGGCTTCTGTACCGAGGACCAGGCCAAACGCTTCCTCCAGATCGTGCCTTCGTTTGAAAGGATCGTCGTCGATTTGGGCGTCATCCTGCTGAAATATTGGCTCGAGGTAAGTCCGGACGAACAGACCCGGCGGCTGGAGGCGCGGATCGATGACGGTCGCAAGACCTGGAAGCTGTCCGATATGGATCTGAAGTCATATTCCCGGTGGCACGATTATTCGCGGGCGCGCGATGAAATGTTCCTTGCCACCGACACCGCCTGGGCGCCGTGGTACGTTGCTCATTCCGACGACAAGAAGCGGGCGCGGTTGAACATCCTCAGCCACATCCTCGCCAAAGTTCCGCACGAAGAGCTGCCGCGTGCAAAGGTCAAATTACCGAAACGGCAGGATCGCGGCGATTACAAGGAGACCGATTACCCGTTCCGGTTCATTCCGGTCCTGTTCTAGCAGGGTGCAAACCAGACGGATGATTCCCTCCGGTGGGTACCTTGAGCGAGATTGCTTCGTCGCTGTGCTCCTTGCACTGACGAGCACTTACGCTGTCATTTGCGACCCGCGGGCCTGACCCGCGGGGAAGCAATCTCGACGCGGACCTGCCCGGGAGCAAGCGTCTGGTTTGCACCCTAGTGCTCAGACGCAATCATATCATCCAGCAGTAAGTAAATGTAGGATGGGTTGAGCATCGCGAAACCCATCGCAAACGCCGGCAGCAGATGGGTTTCGCTGCGCTCAACCCATCCTACAGGGCTACTACTACAGGGCTACAGGGCAATGCGGCTAAATCATCTGAATGCATTTAAGCACTAGTTGCCGTGAGACGCAAGCCGGAACCCTGCCGAACAGATCTACGCCGGCTCGGGCAACAGCTTGCGCAGAAAGCCGGTGCGCTGCGCCGCGGCGGCGGCCATAAAGCCGGCGTCCTGCCCGCCCAGCACAAAGCGCGCGCCCATGTCGATGTAGCGCGGCATGATCGCCTCGTTGTAGATCCCGGCCATGCCGGGAAACTTATGATGCTGCCGGCAGGCGGCGATCATCGCCCGGTAGGCCTCGGCAACCCGCTCGTTGCCGAAATCGCCGTGGATCCCCATTTCGGCGCACAAATCGTTGGTGCCGATCAGCAACACGTCGACCCCCGGCACCGCCGCGATCTCGGCCGCATTGGCGATCGCGGTCGGCGTCTCCAGCATCACCACGGTCAGGTTGGCGACATTCAGCGCCGACGCCGCCTCGCCGCTCGAGGCCGAACGCAAACCGTAATGCGGCCCGATCCCGCCCATCGAGCGGTGGCCGACCGGCGGGTATTTGAGCCGGTCGACGACCTCGCGCGCCTCGGCGGCGGTGTCGACATGCGGCATGACGATGCCGAGCGCGCCGTTGTCGAGCGCGCGCGTGGCGATCGCATATTCGCCGTTCGGCACGCGCGCGATCGGCGCGATCCCGGCGTCCAGCGCGGCGGTCGAGATCTGGGCGCAGGCTTCGAGCGACATGACGCCATGTTCCATGTCGAGAAACAGCCAGTCGAACCCGGCCGCCGCCATCGCCTTGGCGATCTCGACGCTGCGCGTCATCCGGATGCCGACGCCGAGCGCCAGCCGGTCCTGTTCGAGCTTTTCGCGGGCGATGTTGCGGACCACGGCGGGCATCGGCGCCTCCCTGAAAGAACCGCGGCGGAGGCTACGCCCCCAGACGATATTTGTCGACAAACCCCCAATCGATGTCGAGACCGAACCCCGGCTCGTCGCGCAGATGCAGATGGCCGTCGCGCAATTCCGGGTGCTCCTTGAACAGCCCGTGGCCCAACGGGTCTTCCTGCGGCCCGCCATGACCTTCGACGCCAAAGCCGCAGCGCGGCAACGCCAGCACCAGATGGCCGTGCAGTTCCGGGGCGGTGTGCGGCGCGACCATGACCCCGTGCTGCTCGGCCAACGCGGCGACGCGCAACGCCTCGGTAAAGCCGGCGGCGCGGGTTGCGTCGAACTGCACATAGCGGATGCCGCCGCCGACGATAAAATCGCGCACCGTGAACCGGGTCAGTTCGCGCTCGCCATGCGCCAGCGGGATCGGCGTCGCCGCCGCCAGCCGGGCAAAATCCGCCGGCTGCAAATACCAGTGCAGCGGCTCCTCGAGCCAGAAGATCCGAGACGGCTCGACCGACCGCGCGAAGTCGATGCAATCCGGCAGATCATAGGCCGCATTCATGTCGAGCATCAGCAATGGCGCGTCGCCGATCTCGCGGCGCACCGCGGCGATGCGCTCGGCCTCGGCGGCGACATTGCCGGCCCCGGTCTTGAGCTTGACCGCGCGGTAGCCGTGATCGAGCATCCGCGCCATCTCGCCGGCATAATCGGCATTGGTGGCGCCCGGCCGGTAATACCCGCCGGTCGCGTAGGTGAAAAGCGGGCGGTTCTCGCCGCCGAGCAGACGGTAGACCGGCAGCCCGGCCGCCTTGCCCTTGATGTCCCACAGCGCGATGTCGATGCCGGCGATCGCCGCCATCGCCTGCGTGCGCTCGCCGCGGGCGATCGGCGGCGGCAAGCCGTCCCGCCCCTCGATCCCGCCCGGCCGCGGCGAGGTCAGCGCAAACAATTTCTCCCACACCGCGACATGCCCCAGCGCATCCATGCCGCGGACGATCTCGCCGAACCGCGCCGCCCACTCGCAGATCCGCGGCATCGGCGCGCCATGGATCTGGCCGTAGCCGACGAGCCCGTCATCGGTCCGGACCTCGGTCAGGATGACGTTCCAAGCCTTGATCTGCTCATGCGCCGTCCACACCGGCTCCGGCCGCGGCAGCGAAATCATATATGTCGTAACCGAGGCGATGCGGCTCATTCCTGCCCCTCAATGCGTTAAGTCGGCACGGCCGCGCCTCTCCGTAGGGCGGCCGACCGCTCGTTTGGAACTCCGGGCGCCGAGCTTAACAACCCCGCATGCCCCAATCCAACCACTTGCTGAAACGAGCGACCGACGCGGCGTCTGCCCGCCGCCGGGTCGCCGCGGGGAACCGCCGTTCCGATTGAACCACTTGCCCTCGCAGCTTTTCGCAAAGCCCCGTTCGACATGACTTTATCGGGGCAACAGCAACATCCCGACAATCCGACGTGACGGACGCGGCAGCCGCGCGGTAGCATCCATCGCAGATCATCCACCGCCATATTCGAGGAGCCGCACGATGCCCGCCGATCCGAACCAGGTGATCCTGACCGGTGAAAACCCGTTCATCCGGCTGAGCGCCGCAGATGGCGGCCTGACGACGACGAACGCCAGCTTCTGGCGCATCATCACCTGCCCGCAGGGGCCGGGGCACGTGCTCTACCTGAAAAGCGAGCTGACCGAAAACCTTTGGCAGATCTATGCCGACAACATTGCGATGGCGCGGTGGCTGCAAGGGACGGTGCAGGGCATGTTGAACCCCGAGACCGCCGACACCTCGATCCCGGTCATCGAGGCCGAGTTCGCCAAATCGGGCGACCCGCGCTATTTCTGGACCGAGCGGGTGATTTCGAACGACGCCGAGATCGCCCTGACCTGGTACGAGATCGGCGATCCGCTGCTGATCCACACCCAGCCCGGCGAAGGCGGCCGCAAATACGGGGTCTGCACGCTGCTGGTCCCGGCGCTCGGCGCCAGGCTCACCGTCGACGGCATCGAGGCCGCCGGTCGGCCATGGCCGGCTACTCGCGAAGGCCGGCCGTTCAGCACCTGCGCGTTGGCGTTTTCCGAGAGCTGGACCGAACCTCGTTAGTGAGGTAAATGCGGCGGCAGAAGCGGGACGTCGCCGATTTTGCGCTCGAGCCGACCCGCGGAGGCCATTCCGGCAGGAAGCCGGGATCGCAGCGGGAAAGCCTGCGATCCCTCTCCCGATGCGCTACTCCGCCGCCTGCGGCATCTGCTTGAGGTCGGTCGAATAGCGCAGATGGACCGGCGCCTCGGCCTCGAACGGGTCGGTCAGCCCCAGCGATTTGCCGTATTCGCGCATTGCCGGCATGACCTCCTGTCCCAACAGCCGGATGCAGGTCCGGGCGTCGGCGTTGCTGACCGAGCCGTCATTGCCCCACAGCCCGTAGATGCTGGGCCGCGTCTCTTCGAGGACCCGTTTCAGCTTCGGGATGACCGTGTCGGGGGTGCCGTAGATGACCCGCCCATCGGCCACCTGCGTCTCGAAAGTGGGCCGGCCGCGCGGGCTCTCCGCCCGGCCGACCGCGAATTCGACGAAGTTGCGGCGAAATTCGGGTGAAAAGTAGCCGGACGGGTTCGACCAGACCGGATGGGCAAGGCCGGTGAACTCGCCCTGCATCCACAAAAACTGGCGCGCGTTCTTTTCCGCCTTTTCCTCGCTGTCGGAAACGTGCACCTGCTGCAGATAGCCGCGGTTCTGGGGGCCGGCCTCGTAGCCGGTTTCGAGCGCCACCTGGTCGTACAGCTTCCAGATCGTCTTGGTCGCCTCGATCGAGGTGTTGAGCGCGATATAAGGGTAGCGCTGCTTGGCCGCCCAGATGATCGTCTCCTTGCTCAGGACACCCGGGATCCAGACCCGCGGATAGGGTTTCTGCAGCGGCACCGCCCACGGGTTGACGACGCGGTGCTGGTAATGGGTGCCCTCCCAGCGGAACGGGCCTTGCCGCGTCCAGGCGGCGACCACCAGATCGTGCGCTTCCTCGAAGCGCTCGCGGTTGTAGGCCGGGCTGACGCCGTTGGCGAGCTGCTCCTGGCCGCCGCCGCGGACAAAGCCCGAAACGAGACGCCCCTTCGAGATCATGTCGATCATCGCCAGTTCTTCGGCGAGCCGTACCGGGTTCTCGGCCAGCGGCAACGGGTTGCCGAGCAGGACGATCTTCGCCTTTTTGGTCACAGCGGCCAGGATCGAGGCAAAAATGTTGCATTTGGCCTGCATGCAGAACGGCGCGTTGTGGTGCTCGTTCAGCATGAAGCCTTCGACGCCCATCTCCTCGGCATAGATGTACTGTTCGAGATATTCGTTATAGAGCCGGCTGCCGGCTACCGGGTCGAAATACTTGTTCGAGAACATCAGCGCGGTATGCCCGATATCGAGCCCGATATCCGCCGGATAGGCCGACATCGGCTGCTCGGTGAAATACATCACATGCATCTGTTCCTCCTTCGGCCGATCACAGAGCGATTAACTTCCGGTGGGCTGACTTCGCCGGCTGTTTCTGCTAATTCTGGTCCACAAAAGCGTTAACCAGCCGCGCGAGGTCGGCCGGCTGTTCCATCTCGACGCAGTGGCCGGCGCTGCGCACGGTCTCGAACCGCGCCTGCGGCAACATCGCCGCATATTTCTCGCCGGCGCTCTTCGGCACGATCTTGTCGTCGTCGCCCCAGACGACGAGCGCCGGAGCGCGCACCCCGCCCAGCAGATGGGGCAAGGTCTGGCTGTACATGTAGGGCTTCCAGGCTATCCGGAAACACATCTCGCGGCACAGATCCCACTCGACCAGCTGGTCGGTCGTCACCTCGCCGTAAATACGCGCGAACCCCGCCTGGTCGTGAAACCCGGCGCGGGCATAGTCGATATAGCTGACGATCGCCTGGTCGAAGATGTCGCCGTCCGGCGGCTTGAGCCCCATCGCGCCGACCAGCACCAGCCGATGCAGCCGGCTCGGCGTCATCGTCGCCATTTCGGCGGCGATCCAGCCGCCAAAGCCGAGCCCGACCAGCGAGGGCCGCTCGATCCCGAGATCGGCAAGCAGCCACTGATAAATGACGGCGACATCGCGAACGCTGCGCAGCCATTGCGGGCGTTCCGACTTGCCGTAGCCCGGGTGATGCGGGACGATCACGTCGAAATGGCCGGCCAGCGCGTCGTAAAATTCGAGGCGATCCGGGCTGCCTATGTCGTGATGCAGAACCAGAACCGGCCGGCCGGCGCCGGCGCGCGCCACATGGAGCTTCGCGCCCGCCACCTCGACAGCCGTCTCGGCCCATCGCGTTTCCGTCGCCATTGCCGATCCTTTCTTATGCCGCGGGGCAGCCTAATGCCAGGTCGCACGCCGCCGCAACCGAGCGTTTGTTCATTGCTGGGTTGCGAATTGTTAAGCTATAGCGATGATAAGCGTTCTTATCAATTGGGTCGAAAGCCATCGCCAGTCCGATCGGAGAGCTGCATGCTGGTCGTCACCACCGAGACCGTCGCCGGCTACCGGGTCATCGAGACCAAGGGTCAGTGCTTCGGCGTCGTCGTCAGGAGCCGCGGCCTCGGCGGCAACATCATGGCCGGGTTGCGCTCGATCGTCGGCGGCGAGATCGACGAGTACACCCAACTGCTCGAAGAGGCGCGCCGCCACGCCGTCGATCGGCTGGTGACCAACGCCTCGCTGATGGGCGCCAACGCCATCCTGATGATGCGCTTCGATTCCGCCGAGATCGGCCAGACGATGAGCGAGATCGTCGCCTACGGGACGGCGGCGGTGATCGAGCGCCTGCCCGGGTGAGCCGCGGCGGCAGCCTGTTGCGCACGGCGGTTCTCGGCCTCGGCGCGGCGATGGTCGGCGGCGGCCTGCTGCTGATGCGCGCCGGCTGCGGCCTGGGCGTGGGCCTGCGCCTCGCGATCCCCGGGTTGCTGCTGATCGCCGCCGTTATCGGCGAGCGCTGGCGTTACCAGCGGCTGCAGATCGCCCGGCCCGGCCCGGAATGGCTCGCCACCGACGAGCGCTTCATCGATCCGGAGAGCGGCAGGCTGGTAACGGTCTTTTATCGGAAATCGACCGGCGAGCGCCGCTATGTCACCTCTTAGCCGATCTCGCCGCCGCGGCTCACACGGCGATCGCGCGATCGCGGGCATAGCTTTCGAGCTTGGATCTGAACGAGTGGTCCGGCCGGTCGCCGATCTCGGCGAGGTAGATCGCGGCATCGGCCGCATCGAGGCTGCGGATCATGGTCTTGACCGGGCCGATCGCACTGCCGGCCATCGACAAGGTGCGGAAGCCGAGCGCGATCAGCACCATCGCATCGAGCGGGTTGCCGGCCATTTCGCCGCATATGCTGAGCGGCACGCCGGCCGCATCGGTCTCGGCGATCACGTGCCGGAACAGCGCGAGCATCGGGGCGCTCAGCGGATCGTAGCGGTCGGCGAGGCGCGGATTGCCGCGATCGCAGGCAAACAGGAACTGGATCAGATCGTTGGTGCCGATCGACAGGAAATCGATGCGTCGGGACAGCGCCGGCAATTGCCATAGGAGTGCGGGCACTTCGAGCATCACGCCGACCTTGACCGAGCTCGGCGGGATTCGGCCCTCGCGCGCCGCGCGCTCGAGTTCGAGTTCGAGGATCGCCCGGGCGCGTTCGAGTTCGGCGATTTCGGCGATCATCGGAAACTTGACCAGCAGGCCCTGGCCTTCGGCGGCCCGCACCAGCGCGCGCAACTGCTGCCGGAGCATCGCCGGGCGGTCGAGCCCGATGCGGATCGCCCGCCAGCCCATCGCCGGGTTGTCGCCGACCGCGTGCGGGAAATAGGGCAGTACCTTGTCGCCGCCGATATCGAATGTGCGAAACATGATCGGGCGCCCCGCCGCCTGCGCGAAGACGCTGCGGTAGAAGCGGGTTTGCTCCTCGACCGCCGGGAAGGTGTCGCGCACCATCAGCGGCAGCTCGGTACGAAACAGCCCGATCCCCTCGGCCCCGGTCGCCGGCAATTGCGCCAGATCGATCAGCAATCCGGCATTCAGCAGCAGTTTGATCGCGATGCCGTCGCGGGTAATCGAGGGCTCCGAGCGCAGCGCATCGTAATCGGCTCGGCGGCGGGTCCGCGCGTCGATCGTCGCGACGATCGATTGCTGAATGTCCTCGCTCGGGCGGATCAGCACCTGTGAGCGATCGCCGTCCACGACGACGATATCGCCGGGCTCGATCCGGTCGGTTGCCTCCTGGACCCGGCCGACCACCGGGATATTGAAGGCGCGCGCGACGATCGATACGTGCGCCGTCGGCGAGCCTTCCTCGAGGACCAGCCCGACGATCCGCCGATGGGCGTAATCCAACAGCTCGGCCGGCCCCATCGCGCGAGCCACCAGAACGAATTCGGCGGGCAGATCGGCCGAGGATGCGCCCGGCGGGCGGTTGGCGAGATGGCGCTGCAAGCGTTCGGCCAGGTCCTCCAGATCGACCAGACGTTCGCGCAGATAGGGGTCGCTCATCTGCATCATGCGCCGGCGTGTCTCGTCGCGAACCTTTTGCACGGCCGCCTCGGCGGTCAGGCCGCTGCGCACTGCGTCGGCGATGCGCGTGACCCAGCCGCGGTCGGCGGCAAACATCCGGTAGGTTTCGAGGATGTCGCGGTGTTCGCCGGCGCCGAGCCCGCCGCTCGCGGTGAGCAATTCGTCGATCGCCTCTCGCATCGTGCCGATCGCCCGGCGCAGCCGTTCGAGTTCGGCCGCCGGGTCCTCGGCGACGACCTGGCGAATTATCAGTCTCGGCTCGTGCAATACCGCCGGTCCGATCGCCAGACCCGGATTGAGCCGAATGCCGACGAGCCGCGCCGCGAGCGTCGTCCCGGCTTCGCTTCGTGCGATTTCCAGCGGATTGACGAGATCGCCGGCGGCGGCCAGCTCGGCGACGATCATCGCGATCGTCTGCAACATCTCGATCTCGTCCTCGGCATAGTGGCGCCGGGTTCGGTTCTGCACGACCAGCACGCCGAGCACCCGGCCGCCGCGCAGAATCGGCACGCCCATCAGCGAGTGATAGACCTCCTCGCCGGTTTCCGGCCGGTAGGCAAAGTCCGGATGCGTCTGCGCGTCGGCCAGGGCCAGCGGCTGAGCGGTCGCCGCGATGACGCCGACCAACCCTTCGCCGACGCGCAGTCGGGTGCGGTGGACGGATTCGGCGCGCAGCCCTTCGGTGGCGAACAGTTCGAGGACCTCGCCGGCGCGCATGACATAAGCCGAGCACACTTCGGCGACCATTTCGGCGGCGACGATCCGGACAATCCGCTCCAGCCGCTGTTCGGCGCTGCCGGAGCCGGCCATGATGTCGCGGAGGCGGCGCAGGAGGCGCCGGATCCCTGCGACACTCCCGCCGACCCCCCCGGCAGGCTCGGTCATCCCCGCTCGCCCCGGCGCCTCGGCCGGAGCTGCCGCGCCGCCAGCGCCGACTCGGCCTGATCCACCAGCTCTCTGAGGATGGCGGCGGTGCTCTGCGTGCGAGTGACCAGGCCGACGCTCTGCCCGGCCATCAGCGAGCCGGTTTCGATATCGCCGTCGATGACCGCACGGCGCAATGCCCCAGCCCAGAAATGCTCGATTTCGAGCTGGGCCTCCTTTGGCGTCAGCTCGCCCCGGGCGGTACGGTCGATCATCCGGCGCTGAACCGCCAGAAAAGTCTCGGTGGCGGGGTTTGCCAACGCCCGGACGGGAATCACCGGAAAGCGCGGGTCGAGCTGGACCGAAGCGACGGCATCGCGCGCAGCGGCGCGGATGAAGGCCTGCTTGAAGCGCGGATGGGCGATCGATTCGTCGGCGCAGACGAACCGGGTGCCGAGCTGCACACCGGCCGCGCCCATTTCGAGATAGGCCAGCATCGCTTCCCCGCGGCCGATGCCGCCCGCGACGAAGACCGGCACCTCGCCGAGATGCGGCAGGATCTCCTGCGCCAAAACTGCGGTCGACACCGGCCCGATATGTCCGCCGGCCTCGCTGCCTTCGACGATGATCGCATCGGCGCCCATGCGCACGAGCTTGCGCGCCAGTCCCAGTGCCGGCGCAAAACAGAAGACTCGCGCGCCGCTCGCCTTGATCCGACCGATCGCCGCAGCGGTCGGCAAACCGCCGGCCAGCACGACATGCCCGACACGATGATCGGCACAGACGTTGATCAACTCCAGCAGCTGCGGATGCAGCGTGATCAGGTTGGCGCCGAACGGACGGTCGGTCAGCTTCCGGGTCGCGCTGATCTCGGCCGACAGCAGCGCCGGCGACATCGCGCCCGAGGCCAGGATGCCGAAACCGCCGGCATTGGAAATGGCGGCGACGAGGTTGCGCTCCGAGACCCAGGTCATCGCGCCGCCCAAGATCGCGACGTCGCAGCCGAGGACCGCCCGTCCGCGCGCCCAGAGCCCGTCGAGCGCGGCCACCCCACTCGTTGGCCGCGCGGCTTTTGCCGCCGCCCGTACCTCCGGCGATATCAGCCGCGCCGATGTCCGCGGTCATCCGGCGGCGTCGAGCCCGTATGCGGTATGCAACGCCCGCACCGCCAGCTCGGTGTATTCGGCCGCGATCAGGACGCTGACCTTGATCTCCGAGGTCGAGATCACCTGGATATTGATGCTCCTATCGGCCAGGGTCTGAAACATCACTTTGGCGACACCGGCATGACTGCGCATGCCGACCCCGATAACCGAGATCTTGACGACGTTGGAATCGGGCTTTAGCGCGGCGAAGCCGAGCAGGCTGCGTCGTTCTTCGAGCACCGCCACGGCGCGGTCGAGATCGGCCCGCGGCACAGTGAAGGTAAGGTCGGTGCTGCGGCCGTCCTCCGACACGTTTTGCACGATCATGTCGACATTGATTGCGTGGTCGGCGAGCGGGCCGAAGATGGCAGCGGCGACGCCGGGCCGGTCGGCAACCCGCTGCACCGTGATCTTGGCTTCGTCGCGACTGTAAGCGATCCCGCTTACGACCTGCTTTTCCACAATTTCGTCTTCGTCGACCACGAGGGTTCCGGGGGCATCGATGAAGCTCGACAGCACCTGCACCCGTACCCGGTGGTTCATCGCCACCTCGACCGAGCGCGTTTGCAGGACCTTGGCGCCCTGCGACGCCATCTCCAGCATCTCTTCGTAGGTTATTCTATCGAGCTTGCGCGCTTTCGCAACGATCCGCGGATCGGTGGTGTAGACCCCGTCGACATCGGTGAAGATATCGCAGCGGTCGGCTTCGAGCGCCGCGGCAAGCGCCACGGCGGAGGTGTCGGAGCCGCCGCGGCCGAGCGTGGTGATCCGTCCGCGCGGGCTGATCCCCTGAAACCCGGCGACGACCGCTACCTGACCTTCCGCCATCCGCCGCCGCATCTCGGCGGTTTCGATGGCTTCGATGCCGGCCTTGCCGTGGACGCCATCGGTGCGGACCGGGATCTGCCAGCCAAGCCACGAGCGTGCATCGACCCCGATGCCTTGCAGGGCGAGAGCGAGCAGCCCGGCGGTTACCTGCTCGCCCGAGGCGACGACCACGTCGTATTCGCGCGCATCATGCAGGCGGTCCGTCTCGCAGGTCCATTCGACCAGCTGGTCGGTGACCCCGGCCATCGCCGAAACGACGACGGCTACCTCGTTGCCGGCGGCAACTTCACGCTGCACGCGCCGCGCCGCGCCTTTTATTCGCGGAATATCGGCGAGCGAGGTACCACCGAACTTTTGGACGAGCCGGGCCATCGTGCCCCCAAATCGATCCGATTTGTTGCCGGCTTGCGGAATGCACCACATACTCTCTTTTGCGCCATCCGGCCATGCCGCGACGTGCAGATCCGGGTAAGTATCAAAGCTGAGCGGCTGCAAATCGCGACTGCGACCGGTTCGTTCCCGATTTGCGCGCCGGTCCGCAGCCATCGGGCTTCGGTCGGACCGGCCGCTCGGTCGCTGCGGATGCCGTGACAGGGGATTGCGGGCGTCGATTCGCCCAGGATGGATCGCAGATATGCCTCAGACGAGCGCCACCGTCGATCCCGAAGAAATCGGACGCTTTGCCGGCGAATCCGCCGATTGGTGGGACCCCGAAGGCAGTTTTCGCGAGTTGCATCGGCTAAATCGCACTCGGCTCGACTTCATCCGCAACGAGTTTCTGGCGCATTTCGAGCGGGAGCCGAATTCGTTGCAGCCATTTGCCGGGCTCCGCCTGATCGATATCGGGTGCGGCGGCGGCCTCGTGGCCGAGCCGATGGCGAGGCTCGGCTTCAGCGTGACCGGCATCGACGCCGGCAGCGAAGCGATCGCCGCCGCCCGGGCGCACGCCGAGCAGGCGGGATTGTCGATCGATTATCGCGTCGCCGCGACCGAAGAATTAGCCGCTGCCGGTCAGCGCTTCGACGCGCTGCTCGCCCTTGAAGTGATCGAGCACATGGCCGATCCCGCCGCGTTTTTTTTGTCGCTCGGCGCGCTGCTCCGGCCCGGCGGGGCGCTGATCGCCGCCACACTCAACCGGACCGCCAAATCCTTTGCACTGGCGATTGTGGCCGGGGAATACCTGCTCGGCTGGCTGCCGCGAGGCACCCATGATTGGCGCAAATTTGTCCGCCCGTCGGAACTCGCCTTTGCCCTGCGGCGTCAGGGTATGCGGACGATCCGCCTAGCCGGTATCAGTTTCGATCCGCTCGCCGGCGGCTGGTCGCTGTCGCGCGATCTCGACGTCAACTACCTGGCGATGGCGGTGTGCGGCAATCAGGCGCGGGCGGCCCGGATCAGCTGTCGGTCTGTGGGATCCAGGGGATCTTGCCAAAGCTGATCCCCTCGTCCGCGAGTTCGCGCGACTGCTCGTCGCTGGCCTCGCCGTAGATGCCGCGCGGATCAGCCTCGCCGTAGTGAATCCGGCGAGCCTCTTCGGCAAAACGACCGCCGACGTAATCGCAATTGGTCTCGATCTGTCGCCGCATTTCGACCAATGCCTTGCGCATCTCCGCCAGCTTCACCGGCGGCGTCGCTCGCGAACGGCCGAGGCGGGGCGCCATCACCGCCTTCTCGACCGCGGCGTCGCCGCAATGCGGACAGGCGATCTCGCCCGCCCGGCGCTGCGCATCGAACCCGTCGCTGTCACGGAACCAGCCCTCGAATTCGTGGCCGTCAGCGCACCGCAGCGCAAACAGGATCATCGCGGCAACCTCCTGGCCCGAGTGTTTACACCGGCGCCCAAAGACTTTGCAATTCGCTACTGACGATGGAAGGCAATCCGGGCTGAAATGCGGCTGTCCGCAACTCCCTCACCCTGGGTAGGGCGCTTTCTACCCCTGGTTCGGAAGGGCGGTCTGGCGCTCTACGTCGAGTCCGTCCTCGCCAACCATCTGCACCGGCCGTTTCCGGCGTCGCCGTGAGCGCGGCGTTGACCTGCGAGGACACCGAGCGCGATGCTACTCGGCCGCAAGAGGGCGGGGGCCGGGTTCCGGTTGGGTGAAGTGCCGGTCGTGCCGGAGCGACGGGACCATCCGCCGCACTTCGTCGATCCGAGCCGGATCGATCCGGGCCGCGATCACGCCTTGGCCCTCGCCGCCATCGGCGAGGACCTCGCCCCACGGATCGACGATCAGCGAATGGCCGTAGCTGCGCCGTCCGCCGGCGTGCTCGCCCCATTGCGCCGGGGCGATGACAAAGCAGCCGTTCTCGATCGCCCGGGCGCGCAGCAGCACATGCCAATGCGCCGTACCGGTCGGTACGGTGAAGACCGACGGGACGCTGAGATATGCGGCGCCGGCCTGGGCCAGCATGCGGTAAAGCTGCGGGAAGCGGACATCGTAGCAGATCGTCATGCCGAGCCGGCCCCACGGCGTCTCGGCGACGACGGCGCCGCTCCCTGGGCGGTAGGCGCTGCTCTCGCGATAGCTCTCGCCGCCCGGCAGATCGATGTCGAACATGTGGATCTTGTCGTAGCGCGCGACGATCGACCCCGCCGCATCGAGCAGGAAGGACCGGTTGGCAAGCCGCGTCTCGCCGGCATCGCCGCCGTGCTCCCCGGCCGGGTCGATGACCAGCGAGCCGAGCAGCAGCCACGCGCCCGTTTCGCTCGCGAGCGCGCGCATGCCGGCCAGAAACGGGTCGTCGGCTTCGCGGCGCGCCTTGTCGCGGCGCCGACGGCCGCTCTCGACAAAGTTGCTGACCTCAGGCGTCAGAATCCAGTCGGCCCCCTGATCGCGGGCCCGACGGACGAGATCGGCGACGACCCGCAGATTGGCCTCGGGGTCGGGGCCGGCGGTGTATTGCAGACAGGCGGCGGTGAAGGGGGCGCTCATCGGCCGACGCCGAGCTTGGCGTCCAGGCCGCCGGCGCGATCGAGCGCCACCATGTCGTCGCAGCCGCCGATATGTTCGCCATCGATGAAGATTTGCGGCACCGTGCTGCTCCCGCCGGCGCGTCGGATCATCTCGTCGCGCCGGCCGGGCTGTTCGCCGATGTCGATCTCGGTGAAGGCCGCGCCCTTGCGCCGCAGCAACGCCCGGGCGCGCGAGCAATAAGGGCAGTACCTCGTCGCATACATCTCGATCTCGGCCATAACCGCAATCCTTCCGCAGGCACCGGTCGCGGTCCCGATTATGACCCGACCCGCAACGCCCGCGCCAGCGTCAGCACGCCGACAAACGCCGCCCCGGCGCGGCGCAGCCGGCGCGCGCACTCCTCGGCGGTAGCACCCGTCGTCATCACGTCGTCGATGATCACGACGCGCTTTCCGGCGACATTGCGGCCAGGCTTCAAGGCAAAGGCGCCGCGCACGTTGCGGATACGCGCCGCCGGCCCGAGATGACCCTGCGACGGGGTCCGGCGCCGCCGGATCAGCCAGTCGGCGGCGACCGGCGGCCCGCCGGCGGCCCGGATCGCATGCGCCAGCAATGCAGCCTGATTGTAGCGGCGCTGGAACAGCCGGGTCCAATGCAGCGGGACCGGGACCAGCAGATCGGCGCCGGCCAGCAGGTCGCTGCCGGCGCGATGCATCCACCGCCCGAGCGCGCCCGCCAGATGGGTATGGTCGGCATGTTTGAGCGCGATGACGAGACGCCGGCTGTGCTTGTCGTAGCGCAGCACGGCGCGCGCCCGATCCCACGATCGTTGCTGGCGCGCGCAGTCCGCGCAGACGGCATCGTCGCCGATCGAGTGCGCGAACGGCAGCCCGCACCGACCGCACCAAGGCGGCGCAAAAAACGTGATCCCCGACCAGCATGGTCCGCAAAGCGAATTCGGCTCGCCGACCGTGACGCCGCAGGCGAGGCAACGCGGCGGCAGGATGCCGTCGACGACAATGCGCCCGAACCGTTTGAGGCGCGCCGGCAGAGGCGATGCGACGACCATCGCCGCCTATTCTCGACAACGGCAACGGCCCGTCAACTCGATGCGCTCGATCGGCCTCAACGGGGGCTAGGCCTGGGCTAGGCCGTCCTCGCGGACTGCTTGTCGATCGTTCTGGAGAGGCGGCCGTACACGCGGCGCGCATTGCCTTCGAAAATTTTTGCCTTGTCCGCCGCCGGCAGCGGCAGCTGGTCGATGTAGCGCTTGGTGTCGTCGTAGTGATGCCCGGTCTGCGGATCGACGCCGCGAACCGCACCGATCATTTCCGAGGCGAACAGAATGTTGTCGACCGGGATGACCTTCGCCAGCAACTCCTGGCCCGGCAAGTGATAGACGCAGGTGTCGAAGAATATGTTTTTCAAAACGACGTCGGATAAGAGCCCGAGTTTGGCGTCCTGCGCCAGACCGCGGTAACGCCCCCAGTGGTACGGCACAGCGCCGCCGCCGTGCGGGATGATGAACTTGATGGCCGGGAAGTCCTTGAACACCGACGAGGTCATCAGCTGGTTGAAGCCTGCGGTGTCGCCGTTGAGGTAGTGCGAGCCGGTCGTGTGATGCGTCGGATTGCACGAGGCGCTGACATGGATCATCGCCGGAATGTCGTGCTCGGCCATCTTTTCGTAGACCGGATACCAGTACCGGTCGGACAGCGGCGGGTCCCGCCAATGCCCGCCGGACGGGTCGGGGTTCAGATTGATGCCGACGAACCCGTATTCATTCACGCAGCGGTCGATCTCGGCGATGCAGTTCTGCGGCGAGACGCCTGCGCTCTGCGGCAGCATCGCCACACCGACGAAGTTCTTCGGGAACAGCGAGCACACGCGATGAATCAGCTCGTTGCAGGCGCCGGCCCAGGCTTCGCTGGTCGTTGCGTCGCCGAGGTGGTGGCCCATGCCGGCGGCGCGCGGCGAGAAGATCGTCAGATCGGTGCCGCGTTCGCGCTGTACCTTGAGTTGGCCGCCCGCGATCGTTTCGCGGATCTCGTCATCGGCTATCGCCGGGCGCGGCGGCGGCGATCTGCCGGCCGCGTGCGCCTCGATCTGCTGGGTGCGCCAGCCCTCATGCTGACGCGGGGCAGTGGTGTAGTGGCCATGGCAATCGATGATCATCGGGACCTGCCCATCCTTTCCAGTGCAACTCAGTCCGTTATCTGCGAGCCGAAGCGGGGCCGCGTGTTCCCGCCCGAGCCGGTGACGTTGCCGACTCGCCCGCCGGCGCCGGCTCGGCCATTCGCCTCCGGGTTCGCGCCGGCTCAGCTGTGCGGCAAATACCGGATCGCCGCCAGGACGATCCCGGCGAGAATCACAATCAATGAACCGAGCCGCACCACGATCCGATCTATACGCGCCTCCAGGCGCAGCCCGACCTCGCGCAATTCTGCTCTGACCAGCTCCACATCCTGCTTGGTGGCAACGTTGTCGTGGATCGCGTCGAATATTTCGGTCGCGATGCGCTCGGCCTTCCGACGGTCGATATCGGCGTCGGCGAGTGCGTTGGTCAGCGATAGTCGGTCGGTCATGTCGGCCCGAAGAATACACCAGATGGCGCCTGTCGCCATCGGTGAGGCGCGTCGGCCACTGGCCGAGCGCCTACCGCCGCAATCCGCCGAAAACTCGTCTGGAATTCTCGAGACGCTCGGCTGCGAGGGCCAAAAGGCATGTGCAGAGGTGAACCAAAGGGCCGCCTCCGGCGCGAGAGTGTCGGAAGGGGCCGCTCAGGCGGTCCAGGCGAGGATCGCGGCGGCGACTGCCTCGGGCTTGTCGAGTTCGGCGAGATGGCCAGCCCCCGCGATCGTGCGGATTTCGGTCGGGCCGGCGATCGCCGCGGCGAAGCGGTCGAGATAGCTGGCCGGCAGGATCCGGTCCTCGGCGCCGCGAACCAGCAGGGTCGGCGCCGCGATCAGCGGCAGCCGCTTGTCGAGCTTGGTGTTGCCGAGCGGCCAGAAGGCGCGGGCCGCAGCCTCGGCGGCGCGGGTCTGCTCGATCGGCCACTCCGGCGAATTGGCGCCCTCGGGCGCGGCCTTCAGCTCGTTCCAGCGCTCGGGATCGGCGCAGAGCAGAGCCGGCACCTCGGGCGGCCGCTGCGCCCAAGGGTCGGTCATCGGCTCATTCTCGTCGAACAACCCCCAGGGCGCGATCAGCGCCAAGCGCCGGACCGAAGCGGGCCAGATCGCCGCGATCTCGGCGACAAACGAGGCGCCGACCGAGCCGCCGGCCAGATCGGCGCCGTCGAGCCCGGCTTTTTGCAACAGCAGGCGCACCGCCAAGACCCAATCGAGATGGCTGTCGAGGACGGTATGGCCGCGGTCGCCGCCCGGGAACCCCGGCAATGACGGCACGATCACGGTCCGCTCGCGCGCCAGCGCGTCGAGAAACGGGACCCAGCGCGGCAACCCGCCGAAGCCGGCGAGAAAGCCGAGCTTCGGGCCGTCGCCTTTTTGCCAGATTCTCGACGGGAAGCCGTTGACGTCGACGGATGTCGCCTGCGGGTCGCTCACCGCACACCTACTCCGCCGCTGCCGCCGCGGGGTGGAACGGCGTCAGCGGCGCCCGGGCGACGCGGTCGATCGGTTGCGGCCACCAGCGGTCCTCCCAGTCGGCGAATACATCGGTCAATTGCGGCATGACCTTTTCGGCGAAGAGCCGGCTGTTGTAGTTGGCCAGGTCCTTGCCCATGCAGCCGAACTGAAGCAACAGCATCAGGTGGCCGACGTTGAGATTGACCGCGACTTCCCTGAGCTGGGCCGCCACCTCGTCGGGCGAGCCGATAATCACGTAGCCCTTGTCGACGATCGCGTCCATCTCGCGCGCCAGCATCTGGAATTTCAACTCGTATCGCGACGCCTGCGCGGCGAGCGCCACCTGGCTCTGGATGCCGCGGCGCTGGGTCTCCTCGGAGGCGTAGCCGGGCGGCCCGGCAAAGCGCGGATCGACATGCAGGCAGCGGCCGTAGAAATATTCGGCCGGCTCGCGATACAGCCGAAACGCTTCCTCGCGGGTCTCGGCGACGCCGACGAATTGCAGAAAGCCGGCGCGGTACGGGTTCCGGTCCTTGCCGAGCCGCGCCATCTCGTCCCAAAAGCCCTGCATCGTCGCCTGGCCGGCCTGATAGCCGTAATACGACAGATAGCAGTAGACATAATCCATCTCGGCGCACCACCGCCAGGTTTCGACCGAGCCGCCGCCCGGGACCCAGATCGGCGGATGCGGCTTCTGGATCGGCCGCGGCCAGATGTTGACGTAGCGCTGCTGGTTGAACCGGCCGTTGAAGGCAAAGGTTTCCGGTTCGGTCCAGGCGCGAAGCACCAGGTCGTGCGCCTCGTGATAGCGCTCGCGCAGCAGGCTCGGGTTCTGGCCATACGCAAAACAGGTGTCCATCGGCGAGCCGACCGGGAAGCCGGCGATCAGCCGGCCGCCCGAGATCACGTCGATCATCGCGAATTCTTCGGCGACGCGGGTCGGCGGGTTGTAGAGCGCGAGCGAATTGCCCATCACGCACAGCGCGGTGTCGCTGGTGCGCCGCGCCAACGACGAGGCGACCAGGTTTGGCGACGGCATCAGCCCGTAGCCGTTCGAATGGTGCTCGTTGACGCAAATCGCGTCGAACCCGCATTCGGCGGCGAATTCGAGTTCGTCCATGAAAGTCGTTGTACATGTGATGGGCGCGCCGCGGGTCGAACAACGAGGAATGGATGTCGACCCACACCGAAGGATGTTTCTCGCGGAAATCGTCGGGCAACTCGGTGTACGGCATCAGGTGAAACCACAGCAGCTTCATCGCGCTTGCTCCGCAGCCTGGGTGGCGCAGCCAGCCTACCCGAGCCTTCCCGCAGGTCAAGCCGCGACCGATCGCTTGCCCCGTAAGACGCCGAAAATGACATCGGACCGGCGGCGCCAGCCCCCCGGTTTCGACTGCCGCCATGCCGCCGCGGTGGACTTGCCCGAGATTTGGTGCCAGACACGCATGGACCCGGTGCGGGCATTGGCCCGATCGAGTGCCTTTTTGATTTCGTTTCTCGAACGATGGACCGAACCGCGATCCGCAGCTGGCAGGATCGGCTTAGAGATCCGAGCCTAACCGTTCTGCTGATCCTCGAACTCGGCGCAATCTTTGTTGCCGCGCCGCTGGCCGCGCAGGGGTGGCGGTGGGCCCGGCCGATCGCCGAGATATTGGTGCTGGCGGTGGTGCTGATTGTCGTCGCGATCTCCCACCGGCGCGGGGCCATTCTCGGCATTTTGCTGGGATTGTCGGCGACATTGGCGGGCCTGTGGCTGCAGCGCTCGCCGATGGCGGAAAGCCTGCTGAGCCGCGGCGGCGGCATCGTTACCTATTCGGCGCTGAGTTGGGTCGTCGCGAATGCCGTCTATGCCCCTGGCCGCATCACCTTTCGGCGGCTCCAGGGCGCAGTCGTGCTGTACCTCAATCTCGCGACCATCTTCGCCTCGGCCTATCATCTGATCTGGGAGCTCAACCCCGGCGCCTTCGCCAATATCGGCGCCCCGAGGCGTAGTCCCAGCGAGATCGCCTTGATGCTGTATTTCAGCTTTACTACGCTGACCAGCACCGGTTTCGGCGACATCGTGCCGGTAAGTCCGTTCGCTCGCAGCCTGGCGAATTTGGAGGCGGTCGTCGGCCAGCTCTACCTTGCGACCACGATCGCCCGATTGGTGACGCTCGAACTGCAAGACCGGCGCGGCGAGCGGAAATGAGCGGCCGGCCGCGACGAACCGCCGGTTCCTGGCCGGAGGATTGGACGGCTGGCGCGCCGCGATCTCTCTTCCCTGTTGCACCCGTCGAAAAGGCTGCCTGCTTGCCCGGCGTTGCCTGCGGGATCGCATTGCCCCTCGACAGCGCCGGCTCGCCATCGTACAGTTCAGGAACAAACAGGAAACATGGGGTTCAAATGACCCGAGACGCAAGACAGGCCCAGCGTGCGGCGGAGCGGCAGTTTCCGGTGCGCTTGCGCGTCGCGGTGCCGGTGCAGGGCCTCGGCGGCCAGCTTGCGCTGATGCATGCCTGGCTCGACCAGACCTGCGGCCCCGACGGCTGGACCAGCGCGCCGGGCGGGCTCGCCGGCGTCGTCAACGACGCGATCGCCTTCTATTTCGCCGACGCCGCGTTCGCCCACGCATTCGTCGCCCGGTTCTGCTGCGGCTACCGGGTCGAGACGATCGGCGGCGCCTTCGCCGTCCGCAGCGCGGCGCTGCCGGTGCGGCGCGGCACCCTGCCGCACCGCACTCCTTGAACCGCCGCTCGGCTGGCGGGTGACTCCGCTCGGCTGGGTCGGGCTCGCGGCGACGACCGCTGTCGCGGCGGCGTTGCAGGCCGCCGGCGGGTTTGGTTTCGCCGTCCTGGCGGCGCCGCTTTTTCTGATGTTTGTCGACCCGGGAGAAGCCGTCCAGCTCGTCATAATCCTGACCGCGGCATTGTCGATCGTCGTGCTGCCGGGACTGCGGCGGTCAGTCGACCGATGGCGGCTGCTTCGCCTGGCGATCGGATGCCTCGCCGGGTTGCCGATCGGTATCGCCGCGTTTGCCCATACCGATCCGATCGCGGTGCGGGCGACAATCGGGGTGACGATCCTCGTCTTTGCCGCGCTGCTCGTCCGATCGCGCCGCCGCGCCCCGTACGACCCGGCGGGGACGTTCGGCACGAGCCCGGGACGCGACCTCGCCGCCGGCGCGGTATCGGGTGCCGCCACCGCCCTTGTCGGCATGTCCGGGCCGCCCGTGCTGATCTATCTGCTGCTCGCCGGGGTGCCGCCGCGACCGCTGCGCGCGACGCTTCTCGCCTTTTTTGCGCTCAGCTACATGGCGAGTTTGACCGCGCATGCCGTGACGATCGGCGTTCCGGCGCGGACCTGGCTCGCCGCCGCGGTGCTGACGCCGTTCGCCTTCCTCGGCGGGCTCGCCGGCCGTCCCCTCGGCGACCGGCTGGGCGCCGAAGCCTTCAACACTCTCGCCATCGGTCTGCTGACGGCAACCGGGGCCTACACCCTGGCCGCGGCGACGGTGCTCGCCGCCGGACGATGACAACCCGGCGCGTCATCGCGGCCGGGTTGGCGTCGCCCGCCGTCAACTGGATCGCAGCGGGCGGCGCCGCGGCGCCGGGGCCCCGTCCAGCAGATCGTCGAGGGCCGCAAGCAGCGCGGCCTCGGCCTCCTTGCCGCCGCCGGCATGTTTCAGCAGCAGCGCCGCGGCTTCGATCGTCGACAATGCTTCGCGGCGCGGCTCGCGGCGCAGGACGTCGTAGCGCGACCGTTGCGGCGGGTTGAGGACGAGGCGGCGCAGCTTCAGCAGCCATGGGTTGCGCCACCAGAGCGCCTTTGCCTCGGCCCAGCTGCCGTCGAGCAGGACGACGCCGTCGAGGCCGCGCAGCGCCCCCGCCTGTTCCGCTGCCGGTGCGCCCCGGCGGTCGAGCGCGACGAGTTCCCGCTCAGCGCCGAACCGGTTGGGACGGGCGGAGCCCAGATAAAGCGCGGCCCACCGCCTGGGGTCCGCCGGCCGGCCGAGCGGTCGCGACAAATTGGGCCAGGACAGCCCGACGACCAGCGCCGAGCGTCGCAAGGCGGCAATCGTCGCCGCCGCGGTCCCAAATAACTCTCCCTTCTCCTGTGGATGCTGCAGGATCAGCACAAAAATTCTGTTGTCGATCGGTTCGCGAGATGGCATCGTCATTCGGGCTCGGCGCAAGTGTTAACCATTTGCGGCACATTTTTTGCTGTTGATTGCGGATCGCAGGAGCGGGGGGCAGCGTTAGTATCCAAAGGTTCATCTTACAGCGCGCATCGTTCCGGAGCGTGCAGACCGCGTCGAGGAGTATATGCACAGGCCGATCCGAAAAGCCGTCTTCCCGGTCGCGGGGCTCGGGACCCGCTTTCTGCCGGCGACCAAGGCGATCCCCAAGGAAATGCTGCCGATCGTCGACAAGCCGCTGATTCAATACGCGGTCGAAGAGGCCAAGGCGGCGGGATCGAGCAGTTCTTTTTCGTTACCGGTCGGGCAAAGAACGCAATCGAAGATCATTTCGACCGCGCCGTAGAGCTCGAGGCGCTGTTGCGGCAGCGCGGCAAAACCGACCCGCTCGACGAGATCGGGGCGGCGATGCTCGAGCCGGGGCAGATTGCCTATACCCGGCAGCAGACGCCGCTCGGCCTCGGCCATGCCGTCTGGTGCGCCCGTTCGCTGGTCGGCGCCGAACCGTTTGCGGTGTTGCTCGCCGACGATCTGATGGTTTGCGACACCCCTTGTCTGTCCCCAACCTTCGCCTCCTACAACCAGACCGGCGGCAACCTCGCCGCGGTGATTGAAGTGCCGCGCGCCGAGACACGCCGCTACGGCGTGCTCGATGTGGTCGCCATCGACGGCAGGCTGGTGCGGGCGAAAGCGGTGGTCGAAAAACCCGAACCCGCGGCGGCGCCGTCCACGTTGACCATCGTCGGCCGCTATATCGTCCAACCTGAAATCTTTGCCCCGCTGGCGCGGCAACGGCGGGGCAGCGGCGGCGAGATCCAGTTGACGGACGCGCTGGCGCAGCTGATCGATGACGGCCAGCCGTTTCACGGGCTGCGCTTTGCCGGCAGGCGCTACGATTGCGGCGACAAACTCGGTTTCCTCGAAGCGACGGTGGCGCTTGGCTGGCAGCACCGGGAATTGGGGCCGCAGCTGCGCCGGCTTTTGACCTCGTATCTTTAGATCGGAACCGCCGATGGGGCATCGCTTTGATCCGACGATCCTGCGCGAGGACGACATTCGCGGCGTCGTCGGCCGGACCTTGTCGGCCGCCGATGCGCAGGCGATCGGCCGGGCCTACGCCGTCACCTTGAGAGCGGCCGGCGGGCATCGCGTCGCGGTCGGCTACGACGGCAGGCTGACCTCGCCTGAGCTCGAGGCGGCGTTGGTCGACGGGCTGGCGGTCGAGGGCGTCGACATCGTTCGGATCGGCCGCGGGCCGACCCCGATGCTCTATTACGCCGCTGCGACGCTCGACGTTGACGGCGGGATCATGGTCACCGGCTCGCACAATCCGCCCGACTACA
>CAVPBN010000019.1:0-80468 GCA_963701815.1 uncultured Alphaproteobacteria bacterium | reverse complement strand
CTCCCGGCAGCCGCAGGAGGCCGCGATGCTTTCGCTCGATCGATTGGTTGTCTGGGTTATCGTCGGCCTGATCGGCGGCAGCCTGGCCGGGCTGATCATCAAGCGGGACCGAAAGGGCTTCGGCGCTATTCGTAACCTCGGTCTAGGTCTGATCGGTGCGCTGGTCGGCGGTTTCCTGTTTCGCCTGCTGCGGCTCTTCCCCGGACTCGACCAGGTGACGATCTCGTTGCGCGATGTCGTTCCCGCAATCGTGGGCTCGCTGATAGTTCTCGCCGCGCTGTGGCTTTGGCATCGCCGGAAGGGCTCGGCCTAAATCGCCATGGTTGTTTGCGGTGTCCGTTTCCTGGTCAAAGGCGGGCGAGGGCGCAGGCGTGGTCCTGCAATTCTTCGCCGTTGGCGCGGTCGTCCGCCTCCGGATCGCCCAGCCCCCATCCGTTGACCTGATCGTTGAGGATGACAAAGCCGGGCCGGTTCGGACCGAAATCGGCGCCGATGACGACCAAGGTCTGGCGACCCATTGCCTTCTTGGCGCCCAGCACCCGGTCGGCCAGCAGGATGAACGGATTGATCGCATCGAGGCTGTCGGCCACGACCCGCATCGCCCGGTAGCGATGACCGGCGAGCGGCTCGTCGAATGCCGCCCAATCATCGCCGATCGTCGCCTGGTGGCGCAGCAGCGCCGCGCGCACGTCGGGCCGGATGCAATCTACATGTATGTGCAGCTCGTCCTGGGTGCGAGCAAAGGCCGAATTGATTGCCAGGCTGATGGCGTCCCGCGGCAACGAGTGCCCCGCTGCCGCTCGGTGTAACCGCGCTCGCGCCATGCGTCGGCAAAATAATTGGGGGCGCCGGGCAGCAGCAGTTCCGCACTCTCTATACCCATTAACCGGGCGACCGGTATCAGCAGATATTGCGTCAGGCCCACCAGGTCTTTGAGAATCGCATAGCCCCGGTCGTCGCCGCCCCGCAGATCGACCAGCGCGCAGGGCTTCGGATCGGCATGTGTCTGCTGATTGGGGACACATCGGTCGTGGACGATGTGCCACAGCGCGTCCGGGTTGCCCGCACGACCGCTGCCGGCGACGCCGAGCAGCATGGCGAGGAGGCAGACGGCGGCGACCGACCGCCGTCTCCGTAGGGTCTTGGTCATCCCGCCTCCGGGTTAGCGCCCGCGTTTGGCCGAAGCAGAGTTTAAACCGTCGAAGGCCGGCGGCAAGGGGAGCTGTCTTTACCGCGTCGCCTACAGATCGTAAATGGTTAGATGTATTTACATGATAGCGGATGACGCTCGCTCCCTTCTTGCTGCCCCGCTCTTCGTACGAATTCATGCCGATCCTGGCGATGACGCCCCTGTTCATCGGCGCGCTGGTAATCGCCGGAGCTTTCACCTTGTCTCCCCGGCCGTATCATGCACTCGGTCGCGCTTGGCTCATAAACCCGCTGCGCGAGTCTGCGTCGACGTGCGACCTTGTCGAGTCGGGTGGCTTTTGCCATCGGTCCGTGTTATCCAGGTGACGCCGATAGCACGCCCGCAGGAGAGGTCGTGCCCCTGGCCCAAACGGGGGTGCGGCGCCGAAGGAGCAACCGCCCCGGAAACTCTCAGGCAAAAGGACTGCGGGCGGAAGGGCGCTCTGGAAAGCAGCGGACGGGCCTCGCGGACCGGCCGCTCACCGAAGGAGTAAGCCCGGGCTGAACGCCCGGGTGAATCTCTCAGGGTCCACGACAGAGGGGGCATAGGGGGCGCTGCGGCGTCCGCTCTCTGTCGGAGGCTTTGGTGTGCCCGATCGGGATCAAGCTCAAGACATCGCCGCGCCGCCGTTGCGGCGGACGCCGCTCTATCCGCTCCATCAATCGCTGGGCGCCCGGATCGTCCCGTTCGCCGGCTACGAGATGCCGGTGCAGTACCCCGCCGGGATTCTCGCCGAGCATCTGCACACCCGCGCCCGGGCCGGGCTGTTCGACGTCTCGCATATGGGGCAGTTGCGGCTCGTCGGGGCCGATCCGGCGGCGGCGCTCGAAATGCTGGTTCCCGGCGATATCCGCGGGCTCGGGGCGATGCGGCTGCGCTACACGCTGCTGCTCAACGAGGTCGGCGGCATCCTCGACGATCTGATGGTGACGCGGCTCGGCGATGGGTTGTTCGTCGTCGTCAACGCAGCGCGCAAGGCGGTCGATCTCGCCCATTTGCGCGACCGGATCGGCACCGGCATCCGCATCGAGCCGCTCGATGATCGGGCGCTGCTCGCCTTACAAGGGCCTGCAGCGGCGGCCGTCATCTCGCGTCTGGCCGATAACCTGACGGCGTTGCCGTTCATGAGCGCCGCCGAGGCAACGCTCAACGGGCAGCGGTGTCTGGTGACGCGCTCCGGCTATACCGGCGAGGACGGGTTTGAGATCTCGGTCCCTGCGGCCGGCGCGCAAGCCCTGGCTGAGCGGCTGCTGGCCGGGCCGGAGGTCATGCCGATCGGCCTCGGCGCCCGCGATTCGCTGCGCCTCGAGGCGGGGCTCTGCCTGTGGGGCCATGACATCGACGAGACGACGACCCCGGTCGAAGCCGATCTCGCCTGGACCATCGGCAGGCGGCGGCGCGACGAAGGCAGCTTTCCCGGCGCCGCGATTATCCGGCAGCAACTGGCGCAGGGTCCGTCCCGGCGGCGCGTCGGCATCCGCCCCGACGGCCGGGCGCCCGCGCGCGAGACGGCGCCGATCGTCGATGCCGCAGGCTGCGAAATCGGCCGGGTGACGAGCGGAGGGTTTGGCCCGTCGCTCGGTGCGCCGGTGGCGATGGGCTATGTCGACGCCGCCCATGCCGTCCCCGGCACCGTCTTGGCGCTGACGGTGCGCGGCAGCGCGCGCCCCGCCCGGGTCGCCCCATTGCCCTTCGTCCCGCACCGTTACCACCGTTGAGCCCACGCAGCTGAGCTTGAGAAGGAGCCGAATTCGATGAACCCGACGCGCTTCACCAAGGACCATGAATGGGTCCGGTTCGACGGCGATCTTGCCGTGATCGGGATCACCGATTACGCGCAGTCGCAACTGGGTGACGTCGTCTATGTGGAATTGCCGGAGATCGGCCGTTGGGTCGAGCGCGGCCGGGAGGCGGCGGTCGTCGAATCGGTCAAGGCGGCGAGCGAAGTCTATGCCCCGGTTTCGGGTGAGGTCGCCGAGATCAACGACGCGCTCAGCGATGACCCGGCCAAGGTGAACGGCGACCCGATGGGCGAAGGCTGGTTTCTCAAATTGCGTCTCGCCGACCCGGCAGAACTAGACGAGTTGATGGACGAGGCCGCCTATAGGGCCTTTGTCGCGGGCCAGCCCTGATGCGCTATCTGCCGCTGACCGATCATGACCGTCGCGAGATGCTGGCCGCGATCGGGGTCGAATCGATTGACGATTTGTTTGCCGATGTGCCGCCCGCAGCGCGGCGCAACCGGCCGCTCGATCTGCCGTTGGCGCAAGGCGAGATCGAGGTCGAGCGGGCGATCGCCGGCCTGGCGGCGCGGAATGTCGCTGCCGGCTCGGTGCCGTTTTTCGTCGGCGGCGGCGCCTATCGCCATCACGTCCCCGCCGCGGTCGACCATCTGATCCAGCGCGGCGAGTTCCTGACCTCCTATACCCCGTATCAGCCCGAGGTGGCGCAAGGAACGCTGCAATACCTGTTCGAGTTCCAGACCCAGGTGGCCTTGCTGACCGGGATGGAGGTCGCCAACGCTTCGCTTTATGACGGCGCCACCGCCTGCGCCGAGGCGGTGATGATGGCGAACCGCGTCACCGGTCGAAAAAAAGCCGTCTTGTCGGGCGGCGTCCATCCGCATTATCGCGAGACTTGTGCAACCTATGCGCGCTTCGTTGGCTTCGAACTGAAGGCGCAGCAGCCTTCGCCGGAAGCGGAGGAGCACCTCGCCGGGCTCGTCGATCGCGACACCTCGTGCGTCGTCGTGCAAAACCCGGATTTCTGGGGCATGGTGCGCGACTGGTCGGCATTGGCGCGGGTCTGCCACGACAACGGCGCGCTGCTGGTCGTCGTCGTCACCGAGATCCTGTCGTTGGCGGCGATCGAGCCGCCGGGCGCGATGGGCGCCGACATCGTTGCCGCCGAAGGCCAGTCGCTCGGCAACGCGCTGAATTTCGGCGGGCCCTATCTCGGCCTCTTCGCCAGCCGCGACAAATTCGTGCGCCAGATGCCCGGGCGACTCGTTGGCCAGACCGTCGACGCCGACGGCCGCCGCGGCTGGGTGCTGACTCTCTCGACCCGCGAACAGCATATCCGGCGCGAGCGGGCGACCAGCAATATCTGCACGAATTCGGGTCTCTGCGCGCTGGCCTTCACGATCCATCTGGCGCTGCTCGGCGAAGCCGGGCTGACCCGGCTGGCGCGGCTGAACCACGCCGCGGCGGTGGCGCTGGCCGAACGCCTCGAACGTGTGACCGGGGTGACCCTGGCCACCGCTGCCTTCTTCAACGAATTTACCCTGCGGCTGCCGGTGCCGGCGGCGCCCATCGTCGAGGCGCTGGCCGCCCGCGGCATTCTCGCCGGCATCCCGGTCAGCCGGCTCTATCCCGATCGAGCCGATCTTGCCGATCTGCTGCTGCTGGCGGCGACCGAGATGGTGACCGCCGACGACATCGACCGGCTGGCGCACGGCCTGATGGAGGCGCTGTCGTGAACGAGTGGAGCCGTGCCCTCAGCGGTGGCGCCGTCGGAAACCCGCCGCAGGCCGATGCGACGTTCAGCGGCAATCGCGGCCTGCAGATCGAAGAGCCGTTGATTTTCGAGCAGGATTTGCCCGGACATTGCGGCGTCGACCTGCCCGAGCCGCCGCCGTTCCGCGCGCGGCTCGGCGGGCTCGAACGAAAGGGCGCAATCGGCCTGCCGGGGCTCAGCGAACCGCAGATTCTGCGCCATTTCACCCGGCTGTCGCAGAAGAATTACGCGATCGACAGCGGGCTCTACCCGCTCGGCTCGTGTACGATGAAGCACAATCCGAGGCTCAACGAAAAACTCGCGCGGCTGCCGGGCCTCGCCGACATCCATCCGCTCCAGCCATTGTCGACCGTACCCGGGGTTCTGGCGCTGATTGACGCGCTGGCGCACTGGCTCAAGACGCTGACCGGACTGCCGGCAGTTGCCTTGTCGCCGGGCGCCGGCGCCCATGGCGAGTTGTGCGGGATGATGGCGATCCGGGCGGCGTTAGAGGCGCGCGGCGATCGCCGCCGACGGGTATTGGTGCCGGAATTGGCGCACGGCACCAACCCGGCGACCGCCGCCGCCTGCGGCTATGCCGTCGAGTCGATCCCGGCCGATATGCGCGGCCGGGTCGACCGTGCCGCGCTCGAAGCCCGACTCGGCGATGATGTCGCGGCGCTGATGCTGACCAATCCCAACACCTGCGGGCTGTTCGAGAACGAGATCGTCGAGATCGCAGCGGCGGTACACCGCGCAGGTGCCTTCTTTTATTGCGACGGCGCCAATTTCAACGCGATCGTCGGTCGGGTGCGGCCTTCCGATCTCGACATCGACTGCATGCATCTCAACCTGCACAAGACCTTCTCGACGCCGCATGGCGGCGGCGGGCCGGGCAGCGGCCCGGTAGCCCTGGCGGCCAGCCTCGCTCCGTTTGCACCGCTGCCATGGCTGGTGCATGGCGAGCACGGGCTCGAACTGGTCGAGCATCGGCAAGGCGCGGCCGGTCAGGCGATCGGGCGACTAAAGGGATTTCACGGACAGATCGGCATGTTCGTCCGCGCGCTCGCTTATGTGATGAGCCATGGCGCCGACGGACTGCGGCAGGTGGCTGAGGATGCGGTGCTGAATGCGAATTATCTGCGCGTCAGATTGGCCGAATTCCTCAGCCTTGCCTATCCCGGTCCGTGCATGCACGAGGTCCTGTTCGACGATCGCTTTTTGAAGGATACCGTCGTCACCACGTTCGATTTCGCCAAGGCGCTGATCGACGAGGGTTATCATCCGATGACGATGTACTTTCCGCTGGTCGTACACGGCGCGATGCTGATCGAACCAACCGAAACCGAAAGTAAGGCCTCGCTCGATCGGTTCGTTGCGACCATCGAGGCGCTCGCGAACGCGGCCCGCAGCGGCGATACCGCCCGTTTTGCTGCGGCACCACGCCTGACGCCGCGTCGCCGCTTCGACGAAACCGGCGCCGCCCGGCATCCGATCCTGCGCTGGCGCCCCGACCGGAGCGAGCGTCAGGCCGCAGAATAGGCGGGCTGCGGAAGTCTTTCCAGCTGCTTTGCCGGGCTGCGACAGCGCTCGATGTGCCGGATCAGGCGCGGTCGATTTGCCGAACGAAACGGTTCTGTTGCCGGATGCGGGTCTTGAACGCAGGATAATCGGCCTCCTCGGGAGTTTACGGCGGGAGACATGGTGCTGCCCGTTCAAGCGCGGTTTGCCCTCGGGTCCCGGCTTGAGGAGGTCACGATGGCCAGTCAGCAATGATGCTCCTGCCGTCGCGCTGTGGCTTTTTTCAGCCCGTCCGAATTTGGCTTCGCAAATTGCCCGGGTTCAGCGATCGTGACTCATGGACGGTGACGGACAGATGACCTGTGCGATTGGCGTTTGGCCTGCGTCCTTCTGTCACCCGAGAAAACTCCGGCAGCCTGGTGTCGGTGAGGTTAGCGTCACTCTGCTTTGACGGTTTGGGGACGCGGGGAATCTTAAGTTTGAGGATGCGGCAGCCGTTCCGGGTCGTAGTCATCACCGGAGCGTCGAGTGGGCTCGGGGCCGGGTTGGCGACATCCTATGCCGGTTCGGCAGTGACCTTGGGCCTGCTCGGACGCGATCGGCAGCGCCTGGGGGCGACCGCGAGGGCTTGCGAGGCAAGGGGGGCGAGGGTGAGTGTTGCGGCGATCGATGTAGTGGATGCGGCCGCCATGGGATGCTGGCTGCGCGAATTCGATCGCGAGCACCCGGTCGATCTGCTGATCGCCAATGCCGGCACCTCGGCCGGGCCCGCTCCGAACAGCCCGTCCGAAGGCGTCGAAATCGCCGCAAACCAGGTCCGGGTGAACCTGGTCGGTGCAATCAACACCATCGAGCCGCTGCTGCCGTCTTTCTGCAGCCGCGGTCGCGGTCATGTCGCCGTGGTTTCGTCGATCGCCGCCTATCGGGGTTTGCCGGACAGCCCCGGCTATTGCGCGAGCAAGGCCGGGCTGCGCGCCTATGCCGAGGCGTTGCGGGCTCGGCTGGCGCCGCGCGGCGTAGGCGTGACCCTGGTGTGTCCGGGGTTTTTCGATTCACCGATGACCGATCGCTGGAATGGTGCGACGCCGTTTCTGGCGACGGGTGCGGCGGCGGCGCGCAAGATCAAGCGCGGCATCGATCGCGGCCGGCGACGCGTCGCCTTTCCTTGGCCGCTAGTCTTCGGCCTTCAATTTTGCGACATCGCGCCGGCAATCGTGGGAGACTCGATCCTGCGGCGCTTCCGCTTCAGCATTCGGTCGGCTTGAGCCGATGGTGGCCGACTCGCTCCACATCGCGGCCGGTGCGGCGCTGGCGCTCGCCGGCTGGTTCGTCCCGCGCTGGGTTGCCGGCGCCGGGATCTTCCGCTGGCCGGCGGTCCTGCTCGATTTTGCACCGGTGCTGCTGGCAGCGGCGCTGCTCCTGACGGCGAGCGGGCGCCCGATCTTTGCCGGTCTGATCGTCTTCTCGCTCGGCGCCGGCTTTGCGCTCGCCGACCATGCCAAGCGGGAGACGTTGCGCGAACCGGTGGTATTTTCCGACATCTCGGAGTTGCCGCACGTCTTCACTCATCCGCAGCTCTATCTGCCGTTTGCCGGCCCGGGGCTGGTAATCGGCAGCGCGATCGCAGCGGTTGCGGCCTGCCTTGCTTTATTGTTTTTCGAGCCGGGGCTCTGGCGTCCGTCGCCGGCGGCGGTGCTGGCGACGGTCGTTCTGCCATGGGCGGTCGCCGAGATGATGTCTCGCGAGCCGGCGCTCGGCGCCGTCGCGGCTACGTTACGGCGGCTCGATCCGGTCGGCGAGCCACTGGCCGACGCGGCGAGTTTCGGCCCGTTCGCGATGCTCCTCGTCTACGGCACGATCGCACGGGCCGAACGGATCGTTCGGCGGGCGCGACACATGCCGGCGCCGGCGCCGTCTCTGCGCCGATCGCCGGCCGCTGCAGCGGTTCCGCTGGTGCTGGTCCAATGCGAGTTGTTTTTCGACGCGCGCCGGATGTCGCCGCTGATCCCCGGCGATTTGCTGCCGGGTCTCGACGCCTGCCATCGGGAATGTGCGACCTTTGGCCGGTTCGACGTGTCGGGCTGGGGCGCCAACACGATGCGCGCCGAGTTCGCGGCCTTGACCGGCATTCCGGAGGCCGATCTCGGCTACGATCGGTTCAACCCCTATCATGCCTTTGCCCGGTCGCCGATCGCCTCGCTCGCCTGGCATTTGCGCGGCCAGGGCTACCGCACCCTGTGCCTGCACCCGTTCGATCGCGGCTTCTTCCGTCGCGACGTGACCCTGCCGGCGTTGGGCTTCGAGACTTTTCTCGGTCTGGAGAGCCTCGGCGGCTCGCGCCGACCGCCCTATTATTCCGACCCGGATCTGGCCCGGCGCATCGTCTCGGAGTTCGGCGCCGGCGGACCGCCCTTATTCGTTTTCGCGATCACCATGGGCAATCATGGTCCTTGGCAATCGGCCGGCCCTGCAATCGATGCCGACCTCGTCCGCCGCTTCAAATCGGCGGACCTGCCGCAGGGCGGTGAATTGTTGCGCTATCTCGACGGCCTGCGGCGATCGGACGAGATGCTGCAGATACTGATGGAAGGGATGGAGCGGTTCTGTCCCGACGGCATTCTCGGTTTTTACGGAGACCATCTGCCGAGCCTGCCGCGCGCTTTCGATCATTTCGGCTTTGACGAGATGAGCAGCGACTACGTGCTGTGGCAGAGTGCAGCGCGACCAGCGCGGCGGCTCGATCTGCCGGCCCATCGTCTGCCGCGGATGATCATCGAAGCATTGCGCGATTGCGGCGCGATCGACCGGCGCGACCGGGCCGAGCCGGTATTCGTCGCTGGCGTCGCCGATTGACGGCCGGCGCTGGCTTGCCCGCTACGCGTGCCGCCGCCTGAGGATTGGTACGCGCGCACATGACGGAAGCCCAGGTCGATCGACCTGTTCTTGCCTCGCCGCGACTCCGCCGTCTCGAAGCAGGTCAGGCGGGCAGGTAATCGATCAGTGGCAGGACCCGGTCGAAATGCTGCTCCCAACTGGGCGGACGCCAATGCCTCAGCCGGGTCAATTGGTCCTGGCGGCGAGCCGAGCCGATTTGCACATAGTCTAGAACAGCCCTCCGCCAAGCCGGCTCGTCAACTGGGTCCAGATATTCCGGAACTCCATGGCCGATCTCCCGCAGCTCAGGCAAATCGCTGCATAATACTGGGACTCCGAGCGCCAGGGCTTCCGCGACCGGCAATCCGTAGCCTTCGGCGAGGGACGGGTAGAGCAGTGCGCGGGCGCCCTCGATCGCCTTTACCACGGCCGCATCGGGAAGCTGGTTGTGCTGTTCGACGAGCCCTCGCGACAGACCGAACCGCTCGATCAGCGCGATGATCCTGCGGCTGCGCAGACCGCGCCGGCCGACCAGGATGAGGCGTGGGGCATGGCTGCCGAAGACCGCCGCCAAATGTCGCCAGACCCTCAGCAGCAGCAGGTGGTTCTTTCTTGGCTCGATGGTGGCGACGTAGATGAAATAAGGTGAGTGCGCCTCGGCGAGCGATCGGCGTGCCGACGGCCACAGATCGATGCCGAGCGGCGCGACCCGTATCGGCGCGACGCGCCCGGCCCGCTTGAAATGCCTGTCGAGCGCGGCTTTGGTGCCGGTGGAGTTGACGATCACCCGGTCGGCGAGTTGGGCCACGGTATCCATCCGGCGTTGATGGCGCCCCGCGTCGCCCGGGCGGACGTATTCCGGATGGTGGATCGGGATCAGGTCATGAACCAGGCAGACAAAGCGGGCGCCGGTGCGCTCCTTGAACCGCATCAGCGCCGAAGGCCGGACCAGCCCGTGATGCGAGACCAGCAGGTAGACGAGCTGGCCGCCCTTGGCGCGGGCAAAGACGTGCAGCGGGGCCTCGCCTCGGATCAGCACATCGAGGCGCAGGCGGCGGGCAAGCATCGCGGTTCGTGCACGCGCGATCCGGTCGATGCAGGCGCCGGACCAGACCGTGTCGAGCGCTGCGATGAAGGCAACGGCACGATTGTCGGGCAGGAGCCCCAGCCGTCCCCAATAGGCGGCGAAGCTCAGACGGTCAAATGCAGTTGCAATCAGATGCCTGGCATAGGCGAGTTCGACGCGGTCGATGCCCGTCGGAGCAAATCGCTCGGCGCGCCACAGCAACCGCGACAGATCGAGCAGAATATGCGGCTTGGCGGGCACTACCTCGGGCTTTGGGCGTATCACCAACATCAGGCGCCCAACCGGCGCCGCCGAACCTGCATTCGGTTCAATGGAACCTGCTCGGATCGGCGGGCATGCCGGGGGATACGATCCCTTCGCGGCGCCACGGGTTCTTGGCTAGGCCGAGCCGCTCGGCGAAATCCGCAGCCGACCAGGAAAATTGGACCGCACGATCCTTGACCAACGGGAAAGCCACCGGGTCCCATCCGAGCCACGGCAGAAACGGATTGCGTCGGCCATAGGCCCAGATTTCGATGCGGACCGACGGGCGGGTGCTGTGGCCGCGGGCATGGAACCCCATTGTGTCGGCGATGATCAGCGTGTTCGCCGGCACCGCAAATCGCCGTGGCGCCGGCAGCCCGAGGTTCGCCAACTCGGCCGGATCGATACGAAACGAGCCCTCACGCGTCTCGGCGTCCGGCGCAGCGCGCGCGCCGACGCTGACGCGCCATTCCCAGTCGAGGCGTTCGGCGGTTAGCCGGTGCGACCCGGGAACATAGGTGAACGGGCCGCTATCCTCGGCGACATCGGTAAGAAAGAACCACGCCTTTACCGTCGGGTGGAACGTATCGGCATGCAGGTGCAGTTGCGGATCGACGGCACCCGGGCGGATCCGCGAAAATATCGTCTGAATATAAGCAACCGGGGCCAGGGCCGAGGAGCCGACATAGCGGATCAGGCTCAGCCATTCGCGGCTTTCGACCAGGGCGCGCACCGCCGGCAGGCACGAGAGCGTCCGCGAATTCGAGCGCGATGCGCCGGGTCATCGCGTCGCCCTGCACCATGTCGCGCGCGGGTGCCCGGCACGCCAAGGCTTGCGTCTGCAAGTCCCGAAAAGTCTCCTCCGGCAGATAGTGCTGCTTGAGGATAAACCCGTCGCGCTCGAAATCCGCGACATCTCTGGGGTCAAGCAGATGTTCGAGGCGGCGGCGGCGCCAGCCCGCCATGGCACCGGCGATCCGCATCCGCCGGACATGCAGCCCCGCTCGATTGAGCCGCGGGCTGCCGAGGATCGGGTTGTCGCGGAACGACTTGGCCGCGCTCGCCAGTGCCGCGATATGCAGCGGCGCGAACAGCCAGGCAGACCAGGGCCGGAAAGACTGGGAATGGTTCATCGCCGTTGATCGCGCGAAACGATGGGAACCTACCATGGCTGGCCGGATGTGAAAACAGCGGGGCCCCCACCTGGGGCCGTTGAGAATGACCGCCGCGGAACGGACGGGCAGCAAGCATCGCCGCATGGGCGCGGCAGACGGCATTCTGTCACATCGTGCTTACGCATCCAGGATACATCAATCAGTAGCAAAGAACAATAGCTGGAATCGCTTGCGAGGGGTGTTGCGACCTATTCGCATTTGCATTGATAATAGGAACGAGTTGCGTCACGTTCACTCCTGCGTTCAAAACTGATCCGTACCTTCACCAAATTTTCGCAGAACCTTTTGGCGAAAATCAATTGGAGCTGAGTATGATGTTGAGGCGGCCGACCGTACCGATCCTACCGACAATTTCTCGACCAACAGTAAAACCGGCACCAGTCGGCCAGGTTTGCGCCGCGGTTTGCTTCGTCATCTCGGTTTGGGCGCTTCCGGCCACGGCGGCTCCCCCCGTTCTATTGGTGCCCGGCGGCGCCGACACCCTCCAGCCGAGCCCCGAAGGGGGTACTGCGTCAGGCGGGCCCTTCGGCTTTGTGACGGGTATATCGAAAAGCAGTTTGCTCCTCGGCGACATGTGGGGCTTGCGCCCGCTGCTCAGCCAATACGGCATCTCGCTTGCCCTGTCGGAGACCAGCGAGGTGCTAGGCAATGTTACCGGCGGCCTTAAACAAGGCTTCGAGTACGATGGCCTGTTCCAGATGGCTGTGCAGGTGGACACGCAGCAAGCCTTCGGCTGGCATGGCGGCACGTTCCGGGCCAGCGCGCTGCAAATCCACGGGCATAATCTGAGCACCGACAATCTCTTTACCTTGCAAACCGCCAGCGGGATCGAGGCCGATGACGGCGCCCGCCTGTGGGAACTCTGGTACCAGCAGAAATTCCTCGGCGAGGACCGTGCCGACATCAAGATCGGCCAAATGAGCCTCGACCAGGAATTCATCGTCAGCCAGAACGCGCTGCTGTTCGTCAATACCAGCCTCGGCTGGCCGGTGGTGCCGTCGTTCGACCTGCCGGGCGGCGGTCCGGCCTATCCGCTGTCGGCCCTCGGGGTACGGTTGCGAATCCGTCCGACCGACTCGCTGGCCGCATTGCTGGCGGTGACGAACGGCAATCCGGCGCCCAACAATCTGGGCGATCCACAGGTGCAAAATCCGTCCGGCACCAGTTTTCCGCTAAATGGCGGCGCGCTGGTTATCGGCGAAGTCCAATACTCCTATCCCGCCTTGGGAGGCATGGTCGCGACCGAGCAGGCCGATCAGACCGTGCATCCGGGCACAGTCAGGCTCGGCTTCTGGTACAATACCGAAAACTTCGACGACCTATTCTTCGACAATCAGGGGTTGTCTCTGGCCAGCCCGCGCAGCAGCGGGATGCCGCTGTCGCTCAACGGCAATTACAGTTTTTATGCCGTGATTGATCAGACGGTCTGGCAATCCGAGAGCGGCAGCACGCTGAGTGCGTTCGGTCGCGCGATGGGGACGCCGCAAAGCGACCGCAACCCGGTCACATTCGGTCTGAACGCCGGCCTTACCCTGAAGCAGCCCTTCCCTGGGCGTGGCGGCGATACGGCTGGGCTTGCGATGGGCTATGCCAAGGTCAGCGGTTCCTCCGCCGCGCTTGCTCAGCAGACTGCGCTGATAAACGGTACCGCTATTCCGCCACAGACCGGCGAAACCTTCATCGAGCTTACCTATCAATATCAGCTGACCCCGGCTGTTCAGCTGCAGCCGGATTTCCAGTACGTATTCAACCCGGGCGCCGGCGTCGTCAACCCGAACAATCCTAATCGATTGATCCAAAACGAAGCGGTCCTTGGGGTGCGGGCAATCATCACCTTTTGATCGCCTCTGGCATGCAGCTTTCGCAAAGATCGCGTCTTGACGGCGCTCCGTCTTGAGCGTAGTACGATTGCGACTTATTCGCATTTCTGTGAGCCGGACCTTCCGTCGTCGGCGTTTCGAGGGATCAGAATAGATGACGAGACGTAGCTCGGGTTTGCCGGAAAGCAAAACTGTCTTGCGCGCGGCCCTGCCGCTGTTGGCGGCCGGCATCGTCTCCGTCGCGAGCCTCGCTCGAGCAGCCGATACCCCCGGCCTGCTCGGCACCATCCATCGCCACGTGACGCGGGCCACGACGGTTACCGACAATGGCGACCTCAATCCCTACGCGGTGGTGATCGCCCCGGTCTCCGCCGGCAAGATTCGACGAGGCGACGTGCTGGTCGACAATTTTAACGACATCTCGAATCTGCAGGGTCGGGGCACGACGATCATCCGTTACGATCCGACGACCCAAAAGACCGAAATGGTCGCCAAACTACCTAGGACCCTGGCGCAATGCCCTGGAGGGATCGGACTGACGACGGCGATGACCATGCTCAAGAGCGGATGGATTATCGTCGGCAGCACACCGAGCACGGACGGGACGACCAGCACCAAGGGCAATGGCTGCCTGCTGGTGCTCGACGCCAATGGCCAGCTCGCAGCAACCTGGGCGGGTCCGAACATCAACGGGCCATGGGGGAATATGGCCACTATCGACAACGGGGCGACCGCCACGTTGTTTGTCAGCATGGCCGGGTTCGATGTGCCCGGCCCGCAAGTGCACGATGCCCAGGGCGAGTCGGTCATCGTCAACAAGGCGACGGTGCTGCGGCTCCAGCTCGCCGTTTCGCCGGGCAAACCGCCGCAGCTCGCCAGCCAGACCGTGATCGCCAACGGGTTCGGACAGCAGGCCGACAAGGACGTCTTTCTGATCGGTCCGACCGGTTTGGCGCTCGCCCCAAACGGCACGCTCTACGTATCGGATGCGCTCGGCAACCGGATCGTCGCTATAACGGACGCGACGACGCGCACGACGAGCGCGGGAACCGGGCGTGAGGTGACCAAGGACGGGCTGCTGAAGCGGCCATTGGCCCTGACCTTGACGGCTGACGGCAACCTTTTGACCAGCAATGGTTTGAACGGACAGGTTGTCGAAATCAATCCGGCCACCGGCAAGCAGCTCTATGCGCAATGGATCGACACGAACCAAGCGCAGTCCCCGCCCGGCAGCGGCGATCTGTTCGGCATCGCGATGACGCCGGACGGCAAAGGCTTCTATTACGTCCAAGACGATGTGAACACTCTGGTAGAGGGAACTCGGTGAGCGCTGCCGATCGGGAACGGGACCGGGCGAGGCAACGTCCGACCCGTCGCGGCCTCGTACGGGCGGCAGCGGGTCTGGCCGCGGCTGCGGGGGCCGGTTTCGGTATCGCCGGCGCCGCTGAAGCCATCGTCGAGACCCGGAAAGGCAACGAGGGGAACGTCGTAGCTGCTGCGGTCGAGCCATTCTGGGGCCGGCATCAGGGCGGGATCACGACGCCGGCACAAAGCCATACTTATTTCGCCAGCCTCGACCTCGTCGCGACCAAACGCGACGTGGTCATCAAGATATTGCGCGACTGGACGACGGCCGCAGCTCGGATGGCTGCCGGGCAGTTGGCGGCGCCGATGGCCCAGGACATGACGATGCCGGGATCGGATACGGGCGAGGCTCTCGGCCTGCCAGCCTCCAGACTGACGGTCACCTTCGGCTTCGGCGCCGGGTTGTTCGTCAAGGACGGCAAGGATCGTTACGGCCTCGCCGATCGCCGGCCCGCGGCTCTGGTCGATTTGCCCCGCTTCAACGGCGACCAGCTGGTCGAAACCCACACCGGTGGGGATCTGTCGATCCAGGCCTGCGCCGACGATCCGCAGGTCGCTTTTCATGCGGTGCGCCAATTGGCGCGGCTCGCCTACGGACTGGCCCAGATACGCTGGACGCAGACCGGCTTCCTGGCTGGTTATGCGGCAACCGAGACCCCGCGCAACCTGATGGGCTTCAAGGACGGCACCAACAACCCGTCGGTCGAAGATGCGCAGGCGATGGCGAAGTTCGTCTGGGTCGACAGCGAAGGGCCGGATTGGCTGCGCGGCGGCAGCTACCTGGTCGTCCGGCGGATCCGTGTCGCCCTCGAACATTGGGACCGCATGAAAATCGGCTTTCAGGAGCAGACCTTCGGCCGGCATAAATATTCGGGGGCGCCGCTCGGCCGAAAGAACGAGCGCGACCCGCTCGACCTCGCCGCAGCCGATAAGGACGGCAACCCGATCATCCCCGACAGCGCCCATGTCAGGCTTGCCGCCGCCGCCAGCAACGACGGCGCGCAGATCCTGAGGCGGCCCTATTCCTACAATGACGGGGTGAATTTTACCGCCGAGCGCTGGCCACCCTGGCGGCAGGGCATCGAATACGACACCGGTTTATTCTTCATCTGTTATCAGCGCGATCCGCGGACCGGCTTCATCAAAATCTTCGACAAGATGGCCAAGTTCGACATGCTGAACCAGTTCACAACCCATACCGGCGGCGGCTTGTTCGCCTGCCCCGGAGGGATCGAGCGGGGCGAATATATCGGTCAGCGTCTGTTCGAGAGGGTGTAGGCGCAATCAAGCCGCCGCCCGGCTGCAATCAGCGGCGTTCGCGCCATCCGGGAGCATCGAGATACCTGATGGCGCCGCGCCAAGTTTGTTGAATGTTTTGAAGTTTACGCTCCTTATGGAAGAAAATTAAACATTTTTATATTTTATAATGCGCCACATTACGGCTATGTTGCAATCTTCGCCTTGATCGCAGCCGCATGGAAGTTAGCGTGAAGAGATTTTTTTGCTTTTTATCTCCGATGTTCTTTTTCGGCCTGATCATGTCGTCCGTCGCCCTGGCGCAGGCCGCTGCGCCGTGCCCGCGCCCGGCAGCCGGCACCGTCGTCAGGCAACCGGTCGATCTTTACAGCAAGAATGGGGTGCTGAGCACGGAGTTCGATTACGACACCACGGTGGACAGCGAGGGGCGGACGCTTTTCTGCTTCACTACGCCGAGCGGAAGCGAGTTGCCGACGCTGCATTTGTGGCCCGGCGACATGCTCGAACTGACGGTGACCAATAAAACCCCCGCTCCGCCGCCCGGATCGCCGACCGACATCGTGGCGGACGCTTCGGACAAGTGCGGCGCGACGACCATGACGATCACTTCGGTCAACGTGCATTTTCACGGCACGAACACCGGGCCGCGCTGTCACTCCGACGAGGTGATTCATACGCTGATCAACTCCGGCCAAACTTTTAAATACAATGTCAAGTTTCCAAAGGACGAACCGCCGGGGCTGTATTGGTACCACCCGCATGTCCATGGCCTGTCCGAGGCGGCGGTTCAGGGGGGAGCCTCCGGCGCGATCATCATCGACGGTATCGAGAATCTGCAGCCTGCGGTGGAGGGCCTGCCCGAACGCGTCTTGATCATACGCGACCAGACCATCCCGAACGGGCCGCCGCCGGGCGGCTCGGTGCCGTCCTGGGATGTGACGCTGAACTATGTCCCGATACCCTATCCGGGCTTTATCCCGGCCATTATCAAAATGAAGACCGGCGAGACGGAATTCTGGCGCGTCGCCAACGCCTCAGCCGACACGATGCTCGATCTGGAATTGGTTTATGACGGGACGGCCCAGCCGCTGCAGGTGGTGGCGCTCGACGGCGTCCCGATCGGTTCGCAGGACGGCCTGCGGCAAGGCAAATCGGTAACCCGGAAACACATCCTGCTGCCGCCGGCAGCTCGGGCCGAATTCATTGTCAAGGGGCCGTCGGCCGCGGTGGAAAAGGCGATTTTCCGCACCCTTTACGTAGACACAGGCGCGATAGGCGGCAGCGACCCGACGCGGACCTTGGCCCGCATTGTCCCCGGGTCCTCGTCGACGCAGCTGCCGGTAATGGCCGTCATGTCAACAGCACCAGCCGTACAACGTTTCGAAGATCTCTCCGCCGCTCAGGTCACAGCCACGCGTACGCTATACTTCAGTGAGAATTTATATACGAATAAACCAGACCAATTTTTTATCACTGTTGTAGGACAGAAGCCGAAGCTCTTCTCTCCTGACAACCCGCCGGCCATCGTTACCAACCGGGGCGCCGTCGAGGATTGGACGATCAACAATCCCACATTTGAAACTCACGTCTTCCATATCCACCAGCTGCACTTCCAGCTGCTCTCGGAGACGATAAACGGTGCGTCGGTGCCGATACCGCTGGGACGGCGGCAATTCCTGGAACTCGATCGCAATTCCACATGGCGGGAGCGCCACGGTGCGAATGGATTTTCGCGGGAGCGTTGTCGGCGATTTCGTCTACCATTGCCACATTCTCGGACACGAAGATCTCGGCATGATGGCGATCATCCGTGTACAGCCGCCGTCGTAACGTGCTCGCGGGGTGGACGCCGCGATGATTCCGACGCGCTCGACTTATCGCCGTCGGGCGTGCGACCTGCTGGCCGGCGTTGTCGCAGCGACTGCCGTCGCCGGGTCGCGCAACGTCCCGGCGCCGACAGAAAGCAGCGTGCATTTCGCCGATGCCGACGACCAGGCCCAAGTGACGCTCTCTCGCAACGCTGCTTCGCGTCTGGATGCGCCGGCGGCGTTGCCCTGATAAACAGCGGGCCGAAGGGCAGGTCCTCGAGTGCGAGGTCGTTATCCCGTCGCGCGGGCGTCTTCGAGGATCATGTCGGAGGCCTTCTCGCCGATCATGATCGACGGTGCGTTGGTGTTGCCGGCCGGGACCGAAGGCATGACCGAGGCGTCGACGACGCGCAGATTGCCGACCCCACGCACCCTGAGCCGCGGATCGAGCACCGCGGCCTCGTCGCCGCCCATCCGGCAGGTGCCGACCGGATGGAGATTGGAGATGCCGTTCCGGCGGATCGCGGCCTCGAACTCGGCGTCTGTGCTGACCGACCGCCCTGGAATCAGTTCGTCGGCGACATGGCCGGAGAGTGCCGGCTGGTTGACGATCCGGCGCGCCAGCCGCATGCCGGCGGTCAGCGCCTGCAAATCGTACGGGGTCTTCAGAAAGTTGAAGCGGATGGCCGGGGCGGCCAGCGGGTCGGCGCTCTTCAGCCGGACCTCGCCGCGGGCATCGGGCCGCAGATGCACCGCGCTTACGGTGAAGCCGGGGAAGGGGTGCGGTTTGACGCCCCTTCTCGTGCGTTCGGCGAAACTCCACAGGCTGAAATTGAGCTGGATGTCCGGGCGCTCGAGGCGCTGGTCGCTGCGGGCGAAACCGCCGGCGCAGATGCCGTTGGTCGCCAGCGGCCCACTCCGGAACAGCAGGTACTGCACCCCGGCCGCCACCTTGCGCAACGGGTTGTTGGCGACGTCGTTGAGCGTGATCGGTTTGGTGCAGCGGAACGCCAACCGGACATAAAAATGATCCTGCAGATCGGCGCCGACCGCCGGGATCTCGCGCACCACCGGGATCTCCAGCTTCCGCAGCAGTTCGCCCGGCCCGATCCCGGACAATTGCAGCAGTTGGGGCGAATTGAAGACGCCGCCGCAGACGATCACCTCGCCCCGCACCCGGGCGGTGCGGCGCGCGCCGCCGCTGACGAACTCGACCCCGGTTGCCCGGCCGTCGGCGCAGACGATCCGCGTGGCCAGCGCATTCGTCTCGACGCGCAGATTCTGCCGGCTGCGCGCCGGGCGCAAATAAGCCGCCGCGGTGCTCCAGCGCCGCCGGTCTTTGGTTGTGCTCTGAAATCGCCCTGCGCCTTCCTGCTGGCCGTCATTGAAATCGTCGTTGGCCGGCAACCCGGCCTCGATCGCGGCGGCGATCCAGTGTTCGGCCAACTCGAAGCGGGCCGGCTGGTCGGAAACGCGCAACGGTCCGCCGGTGCCGTGAAACATGTCCGGCCCGCGCTCCTGGTCTTCGGCCTTTTTGAAATAAGGCAAAACGCTGTCCCAGTCCCAGCCGGTACAGCCGCGCTGGCGCCAGCCATCGTAATCCGACGGATTGCCGCGCATATAGACCATGCCGTTGATCGAACTGGTGCCGCCCAGCACCTTGCCGCGGGGTTGGTACATCGAACGGCCTTCGAGCTCCGGCTCCGGCTCGCTCTCATACATCCAGTTGACGCGCGGATTGCTGAACAGCCGGCCATACCCCATCGGCACATGGATCCACGGATAGCGGTCCTCGTCGCCGGCTTCGAGCAACAGCACGCGGTAGCGGCCGGATTGGCTGAGCCGCGCCGCGACGACGCAGCCTGCCGAACCGGCACCGGTCACGATATAATCAAAGACATCGGGATCATCCGGCATGCTTTCCGCTCCACGCAATGCTGCTCAGGCCGTCAGGGCGCTCACCACGGGCGTGCTCGCAGGAGCCTCGGCCGATTCCCGGAACAGCAGCTCCTCATAGACCGCGATCGTTCGTGCGCACATTGTTTCGTGCCGGAAATCGGCCGCGACTCGCGCCATCGCGCGGCGCGCCAGCAGCATCCGGGTGGCCGAATCGAGCGCCAGCGCCGCGGCGATCGCGGCGCCGAGGGCACCGGCATCGCGCGGCGGCACCAGCCAGCCGGTAGCCCCTGGCAGGATCGTCTCGCGGGCGCCGCCATGATCAGTGGCGACGGCTGGGCGCCCCATTGCTTGCGCCTCTACAATCACCCGTCCGAACCCCTCGGGGTCGGTCGAGGCCGAGACGACGACATCGGCCAGCATGTAGGCTGCCGGCATGTCGCGACATTCGGTGACGATGCGGAAGAGGCGACCGAGCCCATTCCGCTCGATCGCCTGCTCCAATTCCCGGCGAAACCCGCGGCGCTGTTCGCCGCCGACCATGACGCAGCAGATGTCCCGCCGGCCGAGGGCGGCGATCGCCGCGATGAAGTCGAGCCCGCCCTTCCACCGCGTGAGGCGGCCCGGCAGCATCACCACCGGCGCGCCGTCGGGCAATCGCCATTGCCGGGCGAGAGTGGCGATCCGTCCGACTTCGACCCGAGCGGGATCGAAAAGGCCGAGATCGACCCCGCGCGGGATCATCCGCAGCCGGTCCGGGCCGACCCCGTAGACGCTGGCCGCGTGATCGGCGACGAAATCGGATATGGCGATAACACGCTCGCCGCGGGCCATCACCGAATTGTAGCGGCGTTTCAGCGTCGCGTGGGCATCGTAGGCGTTGTGAAAGGTGGTCACGAAATGCCGTCTGGTGGTCCGTGCGGCCGACCAGGCGCTCCAGGCCGGGGCGCGGCTGCGGGCATGGACGATGTCGATGCCGAAACGGCGGATCAGGCGCCCCAGCGCGGTGGCGTTGCGCCATATTACCAGCGGATTCTTTGAGGCCAATGGCAGCGTCAGGTGGGTGGCGCCGGCGCGCGTGACCTCATGCGCCATCGGGCCGCCCGACGAAGCGACGTACGAATCCCAGCCGGCTGCAACAAGCGCGCCCGCCAGCTCGACCGTACCCCGCTCAGCCCCGCCGGAGACGAGGCTCGGCAGGATCTGCAGCACCGCCGGCGGGCGGTCTTCTGGCGGCGCCGGCATGATGCTATCGTCAACCCTCATCCGGTTCGTCGTCGGTCCCCCGATGCCTTCGCCCGATTATCTACCATGTCGCGATGGTGCAACAATCGCCTACCACCGGCTAGCGGGAACCACGCCTGGGATCGTGTTCCTGAGCGGCTTTCGCTCCGACATGACGGGCACCAAGGCGCTCTTTCTCGACGAATATTGCCGGCGACGCGGCCGCCCCTATGTCCGCTTCGATTACTTCGGCCACGGCGCGTCGAGCGGGGAGATTGCCCTCGGCACGATCGGCCGCTGGGCCGAGGATGCGGTGGCGGTGCTCGATTCGCTGACCGAAGGGCCGCAGATCCTGGTCGGGTCGAGCATGGGCGGCTGGATCATGCTGCTCGCCGCCCTCGCGCGCTTGCCGCGGATCCGGGCATTGGTCGGCGTCGCCGCCGCGCCCGATTTCACCGAGGATCTGCTGTGGCCGCGGCTGACCGCGGAGCAACGACGGGAATTGAGCGAAACCGAGCGGGTTATCCTGCCGTCCGATTATGACTTGGCCGGTTACATCTACTCGAGCGAGCTGATCGAAGACGGACGCCGCCATCTGTTGTTGCGCAGCGATATCGCGCTCGATTGCCCGGTGCGGCTGCTTCACGGCATGCGCGATCGATCGGTGCCCTGGCGAACCAGCTTACGCCTCGCCGATCGCCTCGCCAGCGGGGACGTCGCCGTGACCCTCGTCAAGACGGGCGATCACCGATTGTCGAGCGGTCCCGACCTCGCCCGCCTCGCCGCCACGCTCGACGAACTGGTCGGTGCATAGTGCGGGGTGCCAATCCGACGCCGATCAGCCGGCCCCGAAGCGGAATTCCAGCCGCTCGTCAGTCAGAAAAGTCGCGTAGAAATAAAGTTCGGCGTCGAGCGCGCGCTTGATGTTTTCGGCGCGGCGGAAACCGTGCTGCTCGCCGTCGAACAGCAGGTAAAGATACGGGATATGCCGTCCGCGCAAAGCCGCGACCATCGCCTCGGCCTGCTGGGGCGGCACTACCCGGTCTTCGGCGCCCTGGAAAAATGCGACCGGCACCGACAACCGCCCGGCGCTGTGCACCGGCGAGCGGGCGACATAAAGATCGCGACGCTCGGGATAGGGGCCGATCAGGCCGTCAAGATAATGCGACTCGAATTTATGGGTGTCCTTGGCCAGCGCTTCGAGATCGCTGACCCCGTAATAGCTGGCGCCGGTCTTGAACTCCTGACGAAAAGTCAGTACCGCCATCGTCGTGTAGCCGCCGGCGCTGGCGCCGCTGATCGCCCAACGCGCGGGATCGACCGCCCGACGTACCTGAGCGAGATGGCGCGCGCCGTTGACGCAGTCGGCAACATCGACAATCCCCCAATTGCCTTGCAGACGCAGGCGAAATTCGCGGCCGTAACCGGTGCTGCCGCCATAATTCACATCGAGCACGGCGAAACCGCGGCTGGTCCAGTACTGCGTGCCCCAGCTCAGCGTCGGCGTGGCGGCCGCGGTGGGGCCGCCGTGGCAGTGCACGATCAGCGGCGGCAGCTGATCCTCGGGCCCGACGAAATCCATATTCCTTGGCGGGTAAAACAGGCCGTAGGCCTCTTTCCCGTCATCGGTGTCGAAAGTCAGCGGCTCGGGGACCGACAAATAGCCGCGATAGGCTTCGGTATCGGCGGTCGTCGACAACTTCAGGACGGTCGTGTCGCCGGTCGCGAGATCGAGCTCGACGATCGCCGACGGACGGATCGGCGAACCGCCGCGGAACCAGATCCGGCCGCCGGCGGCGCGGACCGAGGAGAGATCCTCGTAGGGCGATGCGATCGCGCGGACCGTCTCCGACCCCGGGTCGACCGTACTGAGCCGGTGAACCCCGTCCCGGGCGTAGCTGCAGATCAGCTCTCCACCGGCGCCGAAGGCAAACGTCGACATGCGGAAATTCCATTGCGGCCGGCCGAATTCGGCAGCGAGCGGATAGACCGGCTCGATCGCGTGGCCGTCAAAGCGGAAGATGTTCCACCACCGGCCGGCGGCCCCCTCCTGAGCGCGGTCCGAAATGAAATAAAGCAGGCTGTCGGGCGACCATTCGGGCTGAAAGATCGACTCGTCGTCGGCGCCCGCGACCCGGACCTTACTGGCGATCGAACCGTCGCCGGCCACCTCGCCGACCCACAATTCGCAGCCGATCCACGGCATGTTCGGATGGTCCCATTCGAGCCAGGCGAGCCGGCGGTGATCCGGGCTGAGGCGCGGCGCCGCGTAAAAATCGCGGCCGGATTGCAATACGGTCGGCGATTCTGTGGCGGCCAGCGGAATGCCGACGAGAGTATTGACCGGTTGATCGGCGCCCGAAATGTGGTCCTCGCGCACCCAGATCATGCGTTCGCGCCCGCCATCCATGACGCCATCGGCATAGCGCAGACCCCGGGGCCGATCGGGGATCGCGGTGATCGCGATCGGCGCCGCCTCGGGTGACTGGCGATAAACCCGCTGGTCCTCGTCGTTGCAGAAATAGACGATCCCGGCGTCGACCAGATAGGCGCCGCCGCCATACTCGTGCACGCGGGTGCGGACGCTGAACCTCGATCCGCCGCCCGGCTGCTGCGGTGGGGTCACATCGGCGACGGCGCCTCCCACGGTCCGCCGGACCAGCACCGACCGCCCGCCCTCCTGCGGCCGCGATTCGAGCCAGTAGACATCGCCGCCGTCGAGCATGATCTCGCCGAGCCCGATCGACGACGCGACGATCATGTCGGAGGTGATCGGCGAGGACCAGGAACCGTAGGGTGCGATTTTTGGCTCGAGCATGGTCAACCTCCCTGGGAGCGGCGAGACGTGCCGCCGCAAGACCGCCGCCGCAGCCTCGTAGCGACAGACGCCGACCCTTTGCAAGCGGCGCGGCGCGCGGCATTGTGGGTGGGCCCCATGGCAGCGTGAGCATCAGAGATGGTTTTCTCCCTAATTGACGAGCCCGCCGGCGCGATCCCGATCGCGCTGATGACTACGGACCAGCTTCCGGCCTGGCTCGACAAGGCGCCCGGATGCCAGCGCAACTGGGCGACGGCGCTTGGCTTCTCCGCCGAAGCCGGCAAGTTCGTCGCCCTGCCGGGTGAAGATGGCCGGCTTGCCGGGGTTCTGGTCGGCGTCCGCGCCGCCGCCGCCGCCAACGGCGCCGGGATATGGGCGTTGGCCGGGTTGCCGGATCAATTGCCGGAAGGGAGCTACCGGCTGGCGAGCGTCCCCGAGGGAGTCGACCCAACGCAACTGGCTCTCGGCTGGGCATTGGCCACCTATGCCTTTACCCGCTATCACGCCAAGAGTCGCACCGCGACTGCGCTGGTTTGGCCGGAAGGCGCCGATCGAGGACGGGCGCAACGGCTCGCGCAAGCGGTGTTTCTGGCGCGCGATCTGGCCAACACGCCGGCCGAAGACCTCGGCCCCGAAGAACTTGCAGCGGCGGCCGTGCGCGTCGCCGAAGCGGGCGGAGCCTGCCATCGGGTCGTCGTCGGCGATGCGCTGCTGGCCGAGAACTATCCGACGATCCATGCCGTCGGTCGCGCCAGCACGCGCGCGCCGCGCCTCGTCGATTTCGTCTGGGGCGAGCCGGGTGCGCCAAAGGTGACCCTGATCGGCAAGGGGGTGTGCTTCGACACCGGCGGGCTCGACCTCAAAACCGCCTCCGGCATGCGGCTGATGAAAAAAGACATGGCCGGGTCGGCGATCGTGCTGGGCCTCGCCCAGGCGATCATGGATGCGCGACTCGGGGTGCGTCTGCGGGTGCTGCTGCCGCTGGTCGAGAATGCCGTCTCCGGCAACGCCGTGCGGCCGATGGACGTGATCCGCACCCGCAAGGGGCTGACCGTGGAGATCGGCAACACCGACGCCGAGGGCCGGCTGATCCTGTGCGACGCTCTGGCCGAGGCCGCGACCGAAAAACCGGCCTTGTTGGTCGACATGGCGACCTTGACCGGGGCGGCGCGGGTGGCTCTCGGCCCTGAGCTGGCGGCGCTGTTCTGCAATGACGACGCGCTCGCCGGCTCCTTGCTCGATGCCGCCGCGGCCGAAGCCGACCCGATGTGGCGGATGCCGTTGTGGCAGCCGTACCGGCGGATGATCGACAGCAAGATCGCCGATCTCAACAACGTGTCGGAATCGCCGCACGCGGGGGCAATCACGGCGGCCCTCTATCTGCAGGAATTTGTCGAGCCCGGCATCCCATGGGCGCATCTCGACGTGATGGCATGGAACCCGCAGGGCCGCCCCGGCCGCCCCGAAGGAGCCGAGGCCACGGCTTTGCGTGCGATTTACACCCACCTCGCGCAGCGGTTCGGTTAGTGCGGTGATCGCGGGGCAGGACCGCCCCGTGAGCCGGCGCGGCTCAGTCCTTATCGTCAAGAACGAGCCCGCTATGGCGTCTTCGGCGGGTTTATCGCTTTCGGCTTCTTAGGTCTGTTTCGGCTTCTTGGGTCTGTTCATCGGGCCGACCCTGATCGGCATCATGTTCACCGTGCTGCAAGCGTGGCGACGGGGCGAGCGCACGCACCCCGCTCGCTGTTGTATTTGCCTCGTTGAACCTGGCCGAATCCCCACTTTTCCTGGCGAGGTTGTTGGAAAACCTTTGCGCTGCGCCCTCGCCGTTGTTCAGTGTTGGAAAGGACCAATTTAATCGATTGCAGATATGCCGATATCTTGATATCTTGGAGCAGTGAAGCTTGCCTTTCAGCGGATGTCGCCACTGCCATATGCCGGCCGCCGCCGAGCCACCGTCGAAGGAATTTCCAATGTCTGAATTTGCCGACTACAAAGTCGCCGACATCTCGCTTGCCGATTGGGGACGGCGCGAAATCGCGATCGCGGAAACCGAGATGCCCGGATTGATGGCGCTGCGTCGCGAATTCGGCGCAGGCGGCCCGCTCGCCGGCGCACGCATCGTCGGCTGCCTGCACATGACGATCCAGACGGCGGTGCTGATCGAGACCCTGATCGCGCTCGGCGCCACGGTGCGCTGGAGTTCGTGCAACATCTTTTCGACCCAGGATCATGCCGCTGCGGCGATCGCTGCGCGCGGCGTGCCGGTTTTTGCCTGGAAGGGCGAGACCGAAGAGGAATACGAGTGGTGCATAGAGCAGACCTTGCGCGGCCCATCCGACGGCTGGACGCCGAATATGGTGCTCGACGACGGCGGCGACGCAACCAAGATCCTCCATGACGCCCATCCCGATTTGATGGCGGGAATTCGCGGGATTTCGGAAGAGACCACGACCGGCGTCAACCGGCTCTACGAGATGATGCGGGCGGGCGCCCTCAAGGCGCCGGCGATCAACGTCAATGACAGCGTGACCAAATCGAAGTTCGATAATCTCTACGGCTGCCGCGAGAGCCTGGTCGACGGCATCAAGCGGGCGACCGACGTGATGCTTGCCGGCAAGCTCGCCGTGGTCTGCGGCTTCGGCAATGTCGGCAAGGGTTCGGCAGCGAGCCTCAGGAGCCAGGGCGCCCGGGTCATGGTCACCGAGATCGATCCGATCTGCGCGTTGCAGGCGGCGATGGAGGGATACCAAGTGACGACGATGGACGACATCGCGGCAGAGGGCGACATCTTCGTCACCGCGACCGGCGACATCGACGTCATCACCATCGACCACATGCGGCAGATGAAGGACCGCGCCATCGTCTGCAACATCGGCCATTTCGACAGCGAGATTCAGATCGACGCGTTGCGCAATTACCCCTGGGAGGAGGTCAAGCCGCAGGTCGACGAGGTCGTCTTTCCCGACGGCCGGCGGCTGATCGTGCTGGCCAAGGGACGGCTGGTCAACCTCGGCTGCGCGACCGGGCATCCGAGCTTTGTGATGAGCGCGTCGTTCGCCAACCAAGTGCTGGCCCAGATCGAGCTGTGGACCCATAACGACCGATACGAGAACAAGGTGTATCTGCTGCCCAAGCATCTCGACGAGAAGGTTGCCGCCCTGCACCTCGATCGGCTCGGCGTCAAGCTGACCAAGCTCAGCCCGGCCCAGGCCGGCTATCTCGGGCTGCCCGATACGGGGCCCTTCAAGCCCGAGCATTATCGCTATTGACTTGGTGAGACGCCAATTCTGATCTCAGCGCCAGGTGATGCGGCGCGGGAGCGCCTCGTGTAGGGTCACCGCGTCTGTTCAGCGACAACCCGAACTTCAGGCGTTGGCTCGCCGACGCCGTATTCGGAATAACCTAGGCCGGGCTGAGCTTGGTCAGCTCGGACGGCCATCTCGACCCGCCCGATACGGGGCCCTTCAAGCCCGAGCATGATGGCTGTTAACCGATCGGTGCACAACTTTAGCGTATATAAAATCTGAAAATATCTCTTACGGTTCGTATTTTTCTTCTATAAGGTATCCTCCCGGTGCAGGCTGGCAAACCAGTCGCCTGAGGATGCAAGGGGTATCGAACCGTGATTGCCATCACTGGCATATTATGGCCGGTTGCAGCTGCGGCGATGTTTGCCGCGTTGTGGCTGCGTGCCAGATGCGGGCTCAGGGCGGCCGCGGCGGCGGCCGCGGCGACTGAGCTGGATAGGGCGGCGCTGTCGGCTGTGCTCGGCACGGCCCCGATCGCCTGGTTCCGATTTTCGGCCGACCCGCGGGTCGGAGATGCCGACGCAGCCGGCAACTGTGGCAAGATATCAGGCGGTTATAAGGATTTTCTTGCCAAACTAGCCTATGAAGAAGCGGCGACGCTCGAAACCTCGCGGCTGGATCTGCAGCGCCGCGGCGTACCGTTCTCGACCCTGGTCGCCGACTCGGGCGGACGGGCCTATGCGATCGAGGGCCGGCGCGCGACGACCGGCGCGAGTCGTCTTGTGGCTGCTCGACGCCTCGGAGGCGATCGCCGCCGCCCGGGCTCGGGACGTGCTGGCCGAACAGGCGGCGGGATTGCGCGAGATGATCGACGCGATCCCGCTGCCGGTGTGGCGCCGCGATCCGGGCGGCACGATCGTCGAGTGCAGTCGAGCCTATGCCGCGGCCCTCTGTACCACACGCGATGCGGTACTGGCCGAGGGTCGCGAATTGGCGCCCGTCGCGCCGAGTGACGCCGTCGTCCGGCGCGAGCGCGCCCATGTCGTGATCAAGGGAGTGCGGCGCCTGATCGACATCAGCGAGGTGGCGGATACTGCAAACGGCACGATCGGTTTTATCGTCGACCGCAGCGAAGTCGAGGCCGCACAGGCGGATTTGCGGCGTCATACCAATGCGCATCGCGAGGTTCTCGAAAGCATCCACGCCGGCGTGGCCATTTATGGCGCCGACCGGCGGCTTCAATTCTTCAACGGCGCTTTTGCCGCCTTGTGGGGTTTTGCCGGCGATTGGCTCGACGCCGAGCCGACATATGACGAGGTCCTGGAATGGCTGCGCGAGCGTCGCCAGGTTCCCGAACCGGCCGATTTTCGCGCCTTCAAGCGCGAGCGGCTGGAGTTGTTCACCTCACTGATCGAGCCGCGGCAGGAGCTGATGCACCTGCCGGACGGGCGCACGATGCGGCAGTCGATCTCGCCGCATCCGCTGGGCGGCCTGACTTTCGTCTACGAAGACGTGACCGATCATCTGGCTCTGGAATGTTCCTACAATACCCTGGCCCAGGTGCAGCGGGCGACCCTCGACCACCTGTCCGAGGGGATCGCCGTCTATGGCGCCGATGGTCGGCTAAAGCTCCACAACCCTGCCTACCGCACGATCTGGGGATTGTCCGGGGAGGATGTCGCGGGTGAGCCGCATATCGCCCAGATCGCCGAGAAGATCCGCGCGCTGATCGATGACGGCGGCGACTGGGCGGCGAGACGGCGATCGCTGATCGACCGGATCATCGGCCAGACACCGACGAGCGGCCTGCTTCATCGGCGAGACGGTTCGGTGCTGCAGACGGCGACGGTGCCTCTGCCCGATGGCGAGGTGCTGGTCACCTGTCTCGACGTCAGCGATACGGCGCGGGTGGAGCAGGCCTTGCGCGACAAGAACGAGGCGCTTGAAACCGCCGGCCGGCTCAAAAGCGAGTTCATCGCCAATGTTTCCTATGAGTTGCGCACCCCATTGAACGCAATTATCGGCTTTACCGAAATCCTGACCAACCAGTATTTCGGCCCGCTCAACGCGCGTCAGCTCGATTACGGCCGCGACATCCTCGCCAGTTCGCAGCAGCTGCTGGCGCTGATCAACGATATACTCGACCTGGCGACGATCGAGGCGGGGTATCTGGTCCTACAGCCCACCCGGGTCGAAATCGGCAAGATGCTGCAGGCGGTGCTGGCCTTGACCGCCGAGCGCGCGCGCAGCCAAGGTTTGACGCTCGGTCTCAACTGCCCACCGGGTATCGGCACGATCGACGCCGACGAGACCCGTCTCAAACAGGCGCTGTTCAACCTGATCTCAAATGCGATCAAGTTCACGCCACCGGGCGGTGTCGTCAGTATCGAGGCCGAGCGCGCGGGCGGCGACCTGTTGCTGAGCGTCGCCGACAGCGGAATTGGTATCGCGCCCGCCGATCACGCCAGGATATTCGAAAAATTCGAACGCGGCGCGCGTCAATCCGGGGCCGGTCTCGGTCTCGCTCTGGTCAAAAATCTGATCGAGCTGCACCGTGGGGCGGTGGTCATCGACTCGGCGCCGGAGCGCGGCACCCGGATCATCTGCCGATTGCCTGCAAGGCGCCGAGCCCGCACCGGATCCGACCCCTCCGGTCCTGCGCACCGATTCGAGCAGGGTAAGACGCCACGTCTGACCGTCGACGCGGCAGGCTAGGCCCATAAGCGAAGCCGCCCCGCGAACCCGTCTTTACCGCAGCAATAGCAGAACTCGAAGGAGGCGTCAGCGGCTGACGGCCCCGACTTAGCGAACCGACGCGGGCGGCCGCCATCGTCGCGGCGGCTTGCTCCGCGAAAACCGTCGATTTTGTAAAGGCTCCCGTGTCGCTGCGGATGATGCGGGCTCGACCTCTGCTCGGCCGCGAATATCGGGTGATGCCGGAGCTCCAGCAGATCTTGCGGGTGCATGATCGCAGATATACAAAGGGTGGATGAGTGCCACGATCGAGCTTCCGGACGAGACGGCAACGGGGATGCTGGCCGCCGCCATCGCGCAGTTGGCCAAGCCCGGCGATGTGATCGCATTGCGCGGCGATCTCGGCGCCGGCAAGACCAGCTTTGCCCGCGCCTTCATCCATGCGAGCGGCATCGCCGAGGAGGTCCCCAGCCCGACCTTCACGCTGGTGCAAACCTATCGGGCGCAAGTCGCACTGATTTGGCATTTCGATCTGTATCGTCTGAGGTCGCCGGAAGAGGCTTGGGAGCTCGGCATCGAAGATGCTTTTTGCGACGGGATCTCGCTGATCGAATGGCCCGACCGGATCGGTCTGCTGCTGCCCGAGCGGCGGCTCGAGATCGCCTTCGCGTTCGGTAATCGGCCGGAGGAGCGCCGTGCAGCTCTGACCGGCAACGCCGCATGGCGAGCCCGGTCGGGCTTTCCTGCGGGGACCCTTGCCGTTGCGTAACGCAGGCGACGGCGCCACGCCGGCCGCGCCGTCGCGGCAGATGGCGATGGCTGCCTTCCTCTCCGGCTGCGGCTGGGCCGGCCATGCGCCGACGGCGCTTGCCGGGGATGCCTCGTTCCGCCGCTATTACCGCCTGCGCAACGGCCACAGCCGCGTCGTCGTCATGGACGCGCCGCCGCCGTTCGAAGATGTCGGCCCGTTTGCCAAAGTCGCGGCGATCCTGCGCGATCTCGGCTTCAGCGCCCCGGAGGTGCTCGCCGCGGATCATGCGGCCGGCTTTCTGCTGCTCGAGGATTTCGGCGACGACACCTACAACCGGCTGCTCGCTGACGGCGGCGACGAGATCGCCCTCTATGCGCTGGCGATCGACACCTTGGCGGAACTGCAGCGGATCGTCGCCAGGTCGGCCCTGCCGTGCCTGCCCACCTACGATACGGCCCGGCTGCTCGACGAAGCGGCACTGCTCGTCGATTGGTATCTGCCGGCGGTGGCCGGATCGCCGCTGGCCGGCGGTCTGCGTGAGGAATACTTGTCGCTCTGGCAGCAGGTGCTGCCGGACGCGACGGCGCCGTTTCCTGCGACCCTGGTATTGCGGGATTTTCACATCGACAATCTGATGTTGTTGCAGCACCGTTCGGGAGTCGGGCGGTGCGGTTTGCTCGACTTTCAGGACGCCGTCTGCGGGCCGCCCGCCTATGATCTGGTCTCGCTCGTCGAGGATGCTCGGCGCGATGTCCCCGCAGAACTGAGCCGCGCGATGGTTGCCCGCTACCTCGACGCCTTCCCGGCGCTCGATCGCCCGGCCTTCCGCCGGGCGGCCGGGATCCTTGCGGCGCAGCGCAACTGTAAGATCCTCGGCATCTTCACCCGGCTGTACCGGCGTGACGGCAAGCCCGGCTACCTGACCCATATTCCGCGGGTCTGGCGCCTACTGGACAATGACCTCAAAGAGCCCGCGCTCGCACCCCTTGAGCAGTGGCTCGACCGCCATCTGCCGGCTTCTCTCAGGCGGATGCCCGATACGGGCCGCACCGCATGACGACACCGCGCACGGCGATGGTGCTGGCCGCCGGGCTCGGTACGCGGCTGCGCCCGATCACCGCGAAAGTGCCGAAACCGCTGGTCGAGATCAATGGACGCAGTCTGCTCGACCATGCGATCGACCGGTTGATGTCGGTTGGCGTCGAGCGGGTCGTCGTCAATACCCATTATCACGCGGCGATGATCGCCGCTCATCTGGCCCGTCGCGATCACCCGCAAATCAATATTTCCGAGGAGGCCGAGCTGCTCGACACCGGCGGCGGGGTTGCCCGGGCGCTGCCTTTGCTCGACGACGCCTTCTTTGTCGTCAACGCCGATGTGCTTTGGCTCGACAGCAGGCATCCGGCGTTGCGCCGCCTCGCCGATGCCTTCGATTCCGAGCGGATGGACGGCGTGCTGCTGTTGCAACGAACCGTGACCGCTGTCGGTTATGACGGCGCCGGAGATTATTTTCTCGACCCGGCAGGCACGCCGCGCCGTCGCGGCGAACGCGAGGTGGCGCCGTTCCTGTTTGCCGGCGTCCAGCTGCTGCACCGCCGCCTGTTCGATAACGCCCCGGGCCGGATCTTTTCGCTGGTCCGCCTGTTCGACTGGGCCGAGAACGCGGGCCGTCTGCACGCGATCGTGCATGACGGCGAATGGTATCACGTCGGCACCCCGGCCGGCCTTGCTGCGACCCGCGAGCGACTCTCCTCGCACCGCGTCGAGCGATAATCGCGGCGGCGGGCATGTTGCGGCCCCAGCTCTACACGATCCCGTCCGACCGCCCATTCCTGGCAGATTTGGCCGCTGGATTGCTGGCGATGGCTGGCGGCGACCCGCTGGCATTGCCGCGGATGACCGTTCTGCTGCCGACCCGCCGGGCGCTGCGCGCGCTGCGCGAGGCGTTCCTGCGCGCCACGCCCGATGGCCGCGAGGCGGGTGTGCCGCTGCTATTGCCCCGGATGCGGCCGATCGGCGACCTCGATTCGGACGAGCTGATTTTGGCCGAGGGCGCCGCCGAGGCCGAAACCCTGTCGGTGCCGCCGGCGGTCCCCGAATTGCGTCGCCGGCTGCTGCTGACCCGGCTGGTGCTGAGCTGGGGCGAGCACCGCGGGCCTGACCCGCTGCTGCCCGGCCAGGCCGCTTCGCTCGCAGCCGCCCTCGCGCGCTTTCTCGATACCGTCGCGACCGAAGGAGCGCGTTTCGAGCGGCTGCGCGAGCTGGTGCCCGGCGAGCTGGCGGAGCATTGGCAGGTCGTCAGCACGTTTCTCGAAATCCTGCCGCAATCCTGGCCGGCCATACTCGAAACCGAGGGCGCGCTCGACCCGGCTGATCGCCGCAACCGCCTGCTTGCGCATCAGGCCGAGATCTGGCGCCGGGCGCCGCCCACCGATCCGGTCATCGCCGCTGGGCTTGCCGGCGGCATCCCGGCGCTGACCGATCTGCTCCGGGTGGTCGCCGGTCTCGATCGCGGCGCGGTTATCCTGCCCGGCCTCGACCGCGGTTGCGACCCAGCGCAATGGGCCGAGATCGAAAGCGACGAAGCGCATCCCCAGCATCTGATCGCCACCCTGTTGAAGGCGCTCGAAACGGCCGCCGAGAACGTCCGCGATTGGCCCGCCGGCGCCGCTCTTCGCACACCGGCGGAACGCGAATGCCGGGTGCGGCTCCTCGGCGAAGCGATGCGGCCGGCGGCGACCACCGATGCATGGCGCCGCCTGCCGCCCTTTCCGGCCGAGACGCTCGATGGGATCAGCCGCTATGGCTGCGCCAGCACCCAGCAGGAGGCGGTGACGATCGCCCTGTTGTTGCGGCGCAAGCTCGAAACGCCGGGCGCGACTGCCGCTCTCGTCACCCCGGACCGCGATCTGGCGCGCCGAGTGGCGGCCGAACTGCGGCGCTGGGGCATCGACATCGACGATTCTGCCGGCCTGCCGCTGAACCGCACGCCACCCGGCGTCTTCCTGCGCCTGGTCCTCGATCTGGGCGACAGCGAACTCGCCCCGGTCCCTTTGCTGGCCGCGCTGAAGCACCCGCTCGCCGCCGGCGGCCTTGCCCCGGCATCGTTCCGCGAGCGGGCGCGCGATCTCGAAAAAGCGATTCTGGGACCCCGGCCGGCGCCGGGGTTTGCCGGGCTCAAGGCCGCGCTCGACGCCGCCGCGCCCGGGTTGCGCCGTTTTGCCGACCGCCTCGAAGCCTGCCTCGGCGAGTTGCCGGATCTATTGCTGGCCGGCGCCGTACCGCTCGCCCGGCTCCTCGCCGCGCATGTCGAAGCGACAGAGCGGCTAGCTGCGAGCGACACCGAAAATGGCGGCGAGCGGTTGTGGCGCGGAGCGGCGGGCGAGACAACGGCACGCTTCTGCCATCAGGTGATCGAAGCCGCCCGCGATTTCCCGCCCTTGCCCGGCCGCCATTACCCGGCGTTGTTCGAAGCGCTCGCGGCCGAAGCGGTTGTCCGCCCCGCCTTTGGCCGACATCCTCGGCTGGCGATCTGGGGGCTGCTCGAAGCGCGGCTGCAGCATGCCGACCTCTTGGTGCTGGGCGGGCTGAACGAGGGCATCTGGCCCGGTTCGCCGGCGCACGACCCGTGGATGTCGCGGCAGATGCGGCGCAAATTCGAGGTCGCCGTGCCGGAACGGGCGATCGGCATCGCCGCGCATGATTTTGCCCAGGCCTTTGCCGCGCCCGAAGTTGCGCTGACCCGGGCGGAGCGCAGCGATGGCGTCCCGACCGTGCCGTCGCGCTGGCTGCTGCGGCTCGACGCGGTACTGCGCGCAGTCGGCCTCGACGCGAGATTGCAATCGGACCCAATAATCGACGGCGCGGTCGAGGCGATCGACCAGCCGGGGTCGTACCGGCCGCTGCCCCCGGCCGCGCCATGCCCGCCGCTCGCCGCGCGGCCGCGCCGGCTGTCGGTCACCCAGATCGAAACCTGGCTGCGCGACCCTTACGCGATTTATGCGCGCCATATCCTCGGACTGAAGCCGCTCGACGAGATCGACGCCGATCCCGGCCGCGCCGAACTCGGGATCTGCATTCATCGCGCGCTCGACGAATTCGGGCGCCGTTATCCGCGCCAGCTACCCGAGGACGCGGCTGCAAGATTGCTGGCGATCGGACGGGCGAGTTTCGGAGCGGTGTTGTCGCGGCCCGGCGCCTGGGCATTCTGGTGGCCACGCTTCGAGCGGATCGTCCATTGGCTGGTCGGCGAAGAGGCGGTGCACCGGGCCGAGATCATCGAGAGCCTGAGCGAGCGTACCGGCAGCATGACCTTGCAGGCGCGCGCTGGGCGTTTCGAGCTGACCGCGCAGGCCGACCGCATCGACCGGCTGGCGGCCGGCGGGTTTCTGCTGGTCGACTACAAAACCGGTTCCGTGCCGTCGCCGAAAGAGATTTGGGCAGGCTTTGCCCCGCAATTGCCGCTCGAGGGAGCGATCCTTCGCGACGGAAGTTTTGGCGACGCCACCGGCACCCCGGCGGCGCTCGAATATTGGCGGCTCGGCGGCGGCGACCCGCCGGGCTTGCGCAAGGCGATCGGCGACGGCGATCCCGCCGCGCTGATCGATCGGGCGATCGACCGGTTACGGACCCTGATCGACCGCTTCGACGATCCCGACACCGCCTATCTCGCTACGCCCTCTCCGCAATGGGCGCCGCGCTTTTCCGATTACCGGCATCTCGAACGGCTTGGCGAAAGCGAGGCCGAGGAATGAATTCGGCTGCCGCCGCGCGATGCCGCGCGCCTCGGTCTGGGTCTCCGCTTCGGCGGGGACCGGCAAGACCACGGTGCTGACCGAGCGGCTGCTGCGGCTGATGCTCGACGGCACCGACCCGGCCCGTCTGCTGTGTTTGACGTTCACCCGAGCCGCAGCTGCCGAGATGGCGAACCGCCTCGATGCCCGGCTCGCGGAGTGGGCGACCATGCCGCCCGGCGCGCTGGAACAGGCGCTGGTCGAGCTGACCGGGCAGTTCCCCGGCGAAACTGTCCTGGCGCGGGCGCGACAGCTCTTTGCCCATGTCCTCGACACCCCGGGCGGCATCAAGATCGCGACGATCCACGCCTTTTGCCAGACCCTGCTGCGCCGCTTTCCGCTGGAGGCTGGAGTGCCGCCGGAATTTGCCGTGATCGAAGAGCGCGGCTCGGGCGAGGCGTTGGCCGAGGCTGGGCAGAGCGTCATCGCCGCGGCCCGTGCCGGCCGTGCGCCGGAACTGGCCGAGGCGCTCGGGGTGATCGCCGGTCACATGCCCGAGGAGCGGTTCGGGGTGATGATGGCCGCGCTCGCCAACGAGCGGAGCAGGCTCCGGCAGGCGATCGCAGATGGGCATATGGCGTTGCGCCGCAAGATCTGCGCCGCCCTCGGCGTATCCGCCGAGGCGACCGCGGAAACCCTCGCGGCGGGGTTCTGCATCGACCGAAGCGTTGCAGAGACCGGTCTTCGCGAAGCCGCCGCGGCCTTGGCGCTCGGCTCCGTCACCGACCGCGGGCGAAGCGCCATCCTCACCCGGTGGTGCGAGGCCCCGGCACGGCGGCATGAGATGATCGAGGCTTATATCGGTGTCTACCTGACCGATAAGGACGAGGTCCGAAAGTCCCTAATCGGAAAAAAAGGTATCCGAAAGGCCTCCTGCGGTGCCGCTGCCGCCCTTGCCGCCGAAGCGGAGCGGGTCAAAACATTCCGGGACTCGCGGGCCGCCCTGGTGCTGGTCGAGGCGACCTGCGCCCTCGTCCGGCTCGGCGACGCGCTGCTGCAAGCTTACGAGCGCGGCAAGCGGCTCAAGGGCGTGCTCGATTTCGACGATCTCGTGGCCAAGGCGCATGATCTGTTGCGACGCCCGGGTATCGCACCTTGGGTTTTGTTCAAGCTCGATGGCGGTCTCGATCACATTCTGATCGACGAAGCGCAGGACACCAATCCCGAGCAGTGGGAGATCGTTGCAGCACTGGCCGAGGAGTTCTTTGCCGGCGAGGGCGCTCGCGACCGCGTTCGTACGATTTTTGCCGTCGGCGACGCCAAACAGTCGATCTTCAGCTTTCAACGCGCCGACCCGCAGTCCTTTCTGCGCATGCGCAGCCATTTTGAACAGCGGATCACCGCCGCCCGGCAGGAGTGGCTGGTCTTGCCGCTCGATGTCTCGTTTCGGTCGACCGAGCCGGTGCTGCGGGCGGTCGATGAGATCTTTGGCCTGGAGGCCGCGCGCGACGGGGTGGCTCCGGGCGACGCCAGGATCGAGCACTTGGCCGCCCGCACCGGTCAGGCCGGACTCGTCGAGCTATGGCCGCCGGTGTTGCCGGCTCCGGAGGAGCCCGCCGATTCGTTGGCGCTGCCGCTCACCCGCCAACGCCCGGCCGATCCGCACACCCGGCTCGCCCGGGCGATCGCGGCGACGATCAAAGGCTGGCTGGACGCTGGCGAACGGCTGAAGGCACGCGACCGCCCGGTGCGGCCCGGCGACATCATGGTGCTGGTGCGGCGGCGCAACGCATTCGTCGGAGAATTGCTCGGCGCGCTGAAGGAGCGTGGAGTTCCGGTCGCGGGCGCCGATCGCCTGGTCCTGACCGACCAGCTGGCGGTGCAGGACCTGGTCGCGCTCGGCCGGTTTCTGCTGTTCCCCGACGACGATTTGACCCTGGCCACGGTGCTGAAGGGGCCGCTCTTTGGGATCGAGGAGCAGGCGCTGTTCGAGCTTGCACATCGGCGCGGCGATGTGCGGTTGTGGCGCCGGCTGCGCGACTTCGCCCCGGTCAACGCAGAATTGCGCCGCGCCGGCGAGCGCCTGACCGCCTGGCTCGCCCGCGCCGACTTTACCCCGCCCTACGAGCTCTATGCCGAGATCCTTGGGGCAGAGGGCGGGCGGCGCGCCTTCCTCGAGCGGCTGGGACCCGAGGCGGAGGACCCGGTCGAGGAATTCCTCGCTTTGGCTCTCGCCTATGAGCGCGATCACGTGCCGTCCTTGCAGGGCTTTCTGCGCTGGCTCGTCGCCGGCGACACCGAGGTCAAGCGGGACCTCGCGGCCCGCCGGCGCGACGAAGTCCGCATCCTGACCGTGCACGGCGCCAAAGGGCTCGAAGCCCCGATCGTCTTCCTGCCGGACACGATGGCGCTTCCTAAAACTGCCGAGACCTTGCTGTGGACCGAGCGCGACCAGCTACCGTTATGGTGTCCGCGCGCCGGATTTGCGGTGCCGTTCTATGCCGCCGAAAGAGACGCGCTGCGCCGGCGACAATTGCAGGAATACCGCCGTCTGCTTTATGTCGGCCTGACCCGGGCCCAGGACCGGCTCTATGTCTGCGGCTGGCAGACCCGCCTTGCGCCCCGGGAGGTCTGCTGGCATCTGCTCTGCCAGGCGGGACTGCGCCGGATCGCCCAGCCGTTCGCCTTCGACGGGTCCGCGCTGATCGGCCCCGACGGATGGTGCGGCGAAGGTCTGCGCCTCCAGAGCGCCCAGATTGCCGCGCCGCGGCATGAGACGTTCCCGGAGGGAATGCGGGCGCCGCAGGGTCCGCCGGATTGGGCGGCGCGACCGCCGCCGCCCGAACCCGATCCGCCGCGGCCGCTCGTTCCGTCGCGGCCGAGCGAGGATGAGCCGCCGATTCTGTCGCCGTTGGCGCTTGGCGGCCGCGACCGCTTCAAGCGCGGATTGATGATCCACCGGCTGTTGCAAAGCCTGCCCGAATTGCCGCCCTCGCAGCGCGACGATGCCGCGCGGCGCTTTCTGGCCTTGCCGACTCACGGGCTCGGCGTCGATGAGCAGGACGAGATCCGCCGCGAGACCCTAGCGGTGCTGGCGCATCCCGAATTCGCCCCGCTGTTCGGCCCCGGCTCGCTCGCCGAGGTGCCGCTGGTCGGGCTCGTCGGCGGCCGGGCCTTGTCCGCGCAGATCGATCGCCTAGTGGTCACCCCCGACCGAGTGCTGATCGTCGATTACAAAACCCTGCGCTCGCCGCCGGAGAGCGAGCATCGGGTGGCCCCGCTTTACCTGCGCCAGATGGCGAGCTATGCCGCCGCGTTGCAGCGCGTGTATCCCGGGCATGAGGTGCGGTGTGCGCTGCTCTGGACCGAACGCCCGCTGCTGATGCCGATCAGCCCTGAAAGCCTGGCAGGCTACCTGCCTTGACGCGGCTTTTCCGGCACCCCTAATCTCGGCGAGGCCAGCAAAAGGATCATGCGATGAAGCCGACCGCCGTCACCGACCAGGATTTCGAAACCGCGGTGCTCCGCGCCGAGGGGCCTGTCCTGGTCGATTTCTGGGCCGAATGGTGCGGCCCGTGCAAGATGATCGCGCCGTTTCTCGAGGATCTTGCCGCTGACCGCGCCGGCACGCTGACCGTGGCCAAGGTCAACATCGACGAGAACCCGCAGGCGCCGACCAAATTCGGGGTGCGCAGCATCCCGACGATGATGCTGTTCAAGGGCGGAAAGGTTGCCGCCACCAAGATCGGCGCCCTGCCCAGGAGCAAGCTCTACGAGTGGATCGAACTCGGTGCTCTGATGCAATACGACCTTCTGCTCACCGGCGGCGAGGTGATCGATCCGGCCGGCGGGTTGCGCGGCGTCATGGATATCGGGATCGCGGGCGGCAAGATCGTCGCCGCGGCGCCGTCATTGCCGGCCGCGCAGGCGCGCCGCACGCTGAGCGCCAAGGGCCGGCTGGTGATGCCCGGCCTGGTCGACCTCCACGCCCACATCTTTGTCAACGCGCACGACATGGCCGGGGACACAGACCGGTTCTGCCGGGCGAGCGGGGTCACCACCCTGTGCGACGCCGGCAGCACCGGCTCGGCGACGTTTGCCGGGCTGCGCCAGGTCATCGACCGCGAGGTGCGCACCCGAATTCGCGCCTTCGTCAATCTGTCGGCGATCGGCATCGTCGGCACCGCGCGCGGCGGCGAGCTGGCGCATTTCCCCTATGCGGACCCGGAAGGCTGCGCCCGCACGATCAGCGAAAACCCCGACCTCGCGATCGGCGTCAAGCTGCGCTACGGGCCGGGCCTCGTCTGGGAATACAGCCCGGAGCCGGTCAAGCTGGCGCGCCGGACGGCGGATATGGCCGGCGGCGTGCCGATGATGATGCACATCACCGATTCGCCGATCCCACTGCCCGAACTGCTCGCCCATATGAAGCCGGGCGACATCGTCACCCACTGCTATCACGGTCGTGCCCATGGCATCATGGGCCAGGAAAAGCAGCTGGTGCTCAAAGAGGTCGTCGAGGCGCAGCGTCACGGCATCATCTTCGACTGCGCCCATGGCCGGAACCATTTCAGCTTTCCGATGATCGAGAAGGCGCTCGACCAGGGCTTTCTGCCCGACACGATCTCGACCGACCTGACCTTCGCCAGCGCCACCAACGGACCGGTCTTCGACCTGCCGACGACGATGTCGAAACTGCTGCATTTCGGCATGTCGCTCGACGATGTCGTCAGCCGCGCCACTTCGGCGCCGGCAAATATTCTCGGCTATGCCGGCACCGTCGGGACCCTGCGGCCCGGCGCCAATGCCGACATCGCCGTCTTCGAATTGCGCGACGGCAATTTTCCAGCTGCGCGACAGCGACGGCAACACCGTTACCGCAAAGCGGCGGCTGATCGCCCGGCAGACGATCAAGGACGGCCGCCTCTGGTACGAAAGGCCCGGCGAATAGCGCTGCGCCCTGGCATGCGCACGCGCCGTTTCGCGGAGAGCCGCTTGAGTTAACTCTTTATCCGGGTATCGCCGCTAGACCCTTTCCGACGCGGTTGGGTGCGTCTGTGCCGGAAAGGAATGCCGAATGGGCGGCCTTGGCCGTATCGCTCTGGCGATGCTGGGGTTCATGCTTATCCCGGCACCGATGGCCCGTGCCGCCGGCGAGGGCCGGTCAGACGCACCAGCCGCCATGCAAGCGGCTTGCAGCAGCAACCCGTGGATCGATGTACGCTGCTATGGCGCTACCGGAAACGGCAACAGCGACGATACCGCAGCGATCGCCGCTGCGACACATGCGGCGATCTCGTCCGCCCGCCCCTTATTGCTGGCGCCCGGTACCTACAAGATCACCAGCCCGCTGCTGATCGATTATCAGGCGCAGGCAAGGACCGGATTTCGGCTGATCTCGATGGGGGCGATCCTGGACGGCCGCAGCATCGCGGTTTTACCGGTCCTTGAGGTGTTCTGTTCCGGCGGTACGCCGGCCGCCCCCCGCGGGTGTTTCTACTTCAAGGAGGAGGGCACCCTTTTCGTTTATGCCGATACCGCCGATTACGCCGTCGTCATCGGCCGCCGTGACTTTGCCGACGCCCAAAATTCGATAAAGATCGATCATCTGGTCGTCAACAATGCCAATGGCGGCGCCCGTTCGGGTGGCGTGCAGCTCAATTACGTGCTCGGCTCCGAGATCTTTGCGATCGCCGATACGGCCGGAGGTGCCGCTGGGATCGCGCTGGAGCAAATCCAAACTTCGCGGATCAGTGGCGCCGGCTCGGCGAGCGCCGGCGGCGGCGTCGCACTGCTGATCGAGAACGGTTACAGCCTTGCCAACACAATCGATGCGATCGACCTCGAAGTGGCGCCGACCTGCTTGACGATCACCTCGTCGAAGGCAGCGCACAACACCTTCATTTCGCCGTATCTGGCCTGCGGGACGGGGGTTGATGCAACCGGGGGCAACAACACGCAACTCGTCAATCCGCTTTTTGCCGGCAACGTCAAACGTCAGTACGCCTCGGCAGTCGGCATTTCGACGATACCGTGAGCCGCCGGGCGGACCGTGCCGGCGGGAGACGGGGATACGGCGAACCGGCATGGCTCAAAACAAGCTTTGACAACGCCCCCGCAAGCGGCCAGATCTTTCTCTGTCAGACGGCCGGATGGCCGCTCTCCGCCGCGTGCGGGGAGAGGAAAGTCCGGGCTCCATGGAGGCACGGTGCCGGGTAACGCCCGGCGGGGGCGACCCCAGGGATAGTGCCACAGAAAGGACACCGCCGAGCCCGCCCTGCATGTCGGGCGGGCGGCAAGGGTGAAACGGTGCGGTAAGAGCGCACCGCGTCGCCGGTAACGGCGGCGGCAGGGAAAACCCCACCGGGAGCAAGACCAAGTAGGAGCGGCAGGCATGCCGGCGAAAACTGGGCATGCCGGGCGGGCCTTCGCGCCGCCGCTCGGGTCGGTCGCATGAGGCGCACGGCAACGCGCGTCCCAGAGGAATGGCCATCGCCATCCGCAGAGGCGACTCCGCGGATGGCACAGAACCCGGCTTACACGCCGTCTGGCGCCGGCACCGGACCGATCTCGGCAACAGCCGCGTCGGCGTCGGTGGACGGTTCGGCGGATCAAACCGGGATAAGTGCGCTTTTCCGGGGATTGGCTTGTGGATGGCCGGATCAGCCATTGTCTGTCGAATCCCGCCCTCTATGCTCGACCCTTGTGCGGGTGTCCGCGGGCCTTGCAGGTGCAACCCGGCTGTGATCGGCGGGATCTGCGCCGGGGGATGCGAGCCTCCGGCCCACACGAGCGGAGACGGGCGATCGGCGCCGATCGCCCGTCTCCGCCAGCCCGGCAAGGCGTCGTGGACATGATCCCGCAAACCGGGCATGCCACCCCGATTGCCGACCGACGCTGCCGTTTGACGCGGTCGAATTTCAGCTAAAATTGTCGCGGCGCGCATTCGGGACAGAATTCGGACGCGCGGTTGACGACGCCCGGCGATTGAGGGATCGGCATGCCGACCATCAAGCGCGACGATACGGTAGTACTGGAAATCTGGCGAACGATGCTGTTTTTGAGGGCGACCTCCGCGCGACCGAGCGTCGTAGCCGACCCCGAGATCAAGGCCGCCATGGAGATCGCCGAGGCCAGCCTCGCGGCATTGCTGGCGGAGCTGGCACGCATCGACAGCCTTGATTAACTGGCGTCCGACGACCCTTTCCGAGTCCGGAGTGGGTGACGGGCAGTCGAAAGAGCGGCTTATCAGCCGAGCGGCGCTGCCCTGCTCACCGCGAAATTCATTCGGCGCCGGTTGGCGGCGATCTCCCGGGCGCCGGGCTTTACGAGTTGGGGCGTCATCGGCACTATGGCGGTTCAGTGCATGCCCGATCTTGGACTATGGTGGCCGCGAGCTTTTCGATCTCGAGGGCGACAGAGATGGACCAGGATGCCAAGAAAACTGCGCTGCGCATGATTCCCTACGGGATCTACGTGCTGACCGCCGATGACGGTCAGGGCAACGTAGCCGCCGCGACGGTCAATTGGGTGACGCAGACTGCCTTTGCCCCGCCGCTCGTGGTGGTCGGGGTCAAGACCGATTCCGGAGCCTATCCGATCGTCAAGAACACCAAAAACTTTGCCTTGAACATGCTCGGCAAGGACCACAAGGCCGTGGCCTTCACGTTCTTCAAGCCGACCACGCTCGAAGGCGGCAAACTCTCCGGCCAGGCTGTGCATGCGGGGGTGAACGGTGCGCCGATCCTCGACGCAGCGCTTGCCGCGGTCGAGTGCAAGGTGACCGGGATCGTCGAGCAGGGCGACCACCACATTGTCGTCGCCGAGGTCGTCGAGGCGCATCTTCCCAAACCGATCGCCGGACGTCCCGACGCCGCGATCCTCGAAATGAAGGAACTGGGCGACAACGTCTTTTACGGCGGCTAGACCGCGCCGCCCGGTTCGCATTGCAGGCGAATCCGCCGGCTCAACCGTCGCCGGCACCCTTAGACGAGGCTCTCCGATGGAATATCAGCCCGCGCTCAAATGGCCGGAACAGGGCAACGCCCGCGTCCCCTACCGGGTGTTCAGCGATCCGGAAATCTATCGCAGCGAACTCGACCGCGTCTTTCTCGGGCCGACCTGGCAGTTTCTCGCGCTCGCCGGCGATCTGCCGGAGCCGGGCGATTATCTGACGACGTTTCTCGGCGAGACGCCGGTCATCGTCACCCGCGGCACGGACGGCGAGATGCACGCGATGGTCAATCGCTGCGCCCATCGCGGAAACCTCGTCTGCCTGAAGCGCCGCGGTCATGCCGACAATCTGACCTGCGTCTATCACGCCTGGCGCTACGATCTGGCCGGCAACCTCGACAGCGTCGCCTTCCGCCGCGGCATCGCCGGCAAGGGCGGGATGCCCGAGAGTTTCCGCCTCGACCAGCATGGTCTGAAAAAGTTGCGGGTGGACCACTTCGGCGACCTCGTCTTCGGCACCCTGTCGCCCGAGACCCCGCCGCTCGGCGACTACATCGGCAATCTGATTGGTTCCCGCATCCACCGGGTCTTGCACGGGACGCCGAAGGTCTTGGGCACGACCTCACAGATTCTGCACAACAACTGGAAGCTTTATTTCGAGAATGTCCGCGACACCTATCACGCGACGTTGCTGCACAGCTTCTTCACGACCTTCCGCATCTCGCGGCTGACCTCGGAAGGCGGCGTCGACATCGCCGAGAACGGGGCGCACCATGCCAGCTACACCCGCAACAAGGTCGACCGGGTCGATGCCGCCACCTCGGACCAGCTTTATGCCGGCATGCCGTCGATGCGCGAGAATTTCCGCCTGGCCGATCCGGGTTTTCTAACCAACGCCGACGAGTTCGGCGACGATACCACGACCCAGATCCTGTCGTTGTTCCCGAACTTCGTCTTACAGCAGATCCAGAATTGCATTGCGTTGCGCCTCGTCCTGCCCAAAGGTCCGGATCGGACGGAGCTGCAGTGGATTTATCTCGGCTTTGAGGAGGACGATGCCGAGAGAACCGCGCTGCGGCTGGCGCAGGCCAATTTGGTTGGACCCGCCGGCTATGTGTCGATGGAGGACGGTGCCGTCGGCAACTTCATTCAGCGGGCGATCCATGGCGCGGAAGCGGAATGCTCGGTGCTCGAAATGGGCGGGTTCGACCATGTCTCCGAGGCGAACCGAACGACCGAGGCATCGGTCCGCGGCTTCTGGCAGACCTATCGGCCGCTGATGGGGTTCTGAGGCGATGGATCTCGGGACGGTGGTGCGGCGGCTGGAATTGGAGCAGCTCTACACCGATTACGTCCACTGCCTCGACGGTGACGAACTCGAACACTGGCCCGATTTCTTCATCGAAAATTGTTTCTACCGGATCAGGTCGGCTGAGAATTTTGCGGCGGGGATGCCGCTGGGGCTGATCCACGCGACCTCGAAGAACATGCTGAAAGACCGGGTCAGCGCGTTGCGCGAGGCCAACATTTACGAGCCGCAGAGTTATCGTCACTTGGTGTCGTCGATCAATATCGTCGGGACTGCCCCGCAAGGGCTGGATCTCATCGCCAATTTTCTGGTAGTGCGGACGATGCAGGATGGCGAGATGACGATATTCGCCGCCGGGCACTATCGCGATCGGGTCGTGCGCGACGGCGACGCTTGGAAATACGCCCGCAAAGAGGTGATCCTCGACAGCCGCCAGATCGACACCCTGCTGGCGATCCCGCTGTAACGGCGGGGTACGATTCCAGCTAAGCTTGCAGGCTTAGCCCATGCCCGATACCCTTACCGGCTCGATCTCGTACATTACCCTTACCTCGCCCGGTTGCCGGAACGGGTAGCTGTCCTTGCCGAGATATTTCTTGGCCAGCGAGTCGATATGAGGGTCGGCGCCTTCCTCGCGCACACTCGCGACCCGGCCGCGGATCTGGACGTAGCGGTAGGCGTTGTCCGGATCCAAGATCGCCAGCGCGACGGCCGCGCTCGGCTGCAGATTGCGCGCCTTGACGCGGCCCTTGGCGGTGTTGATCCGGATCATGCCATCGGCATAGTCGACCCAGACCGGGGTCACCTGCGGCGATCCGTCCGGCATGATCGTCGCCAGATTGGCGAACGCCTTTTTGTGTGTCACCAGGTCGAGGTATTCGTCGGGGATCGCAATCATTTTTCGGTCCTCCTTGGGTGCCTGCCAAGTCGAGAGCCCATCAAGCGCCAGACGAACAACAACGACAACCTTGCCTGGTTCCCCGGATGATATCCTCGAATTCGGACCCTACTCACCGCCGCAGGCTGCCACCGGTTGCCTTTTCGACCCGGGCGACGAGTCTGGCCGAAAAGACTTCGATCTCGGCGTCGGTCAGGGTGTGCTGCTGCGGCTGCAAGACGACGGTTATGGCAAGCGATTTCTTGCCTTCCGGCAGGCCGACGCCCTCATAGACGTCGAACAGGCGAATTTCGGCAGCGAGCTCCCGGTTGGCGCCGCGGGCGGCGCGCAACAACGTCTCGGCCGGGAGGTTGCGGTCGACCACAAAGGCGAAATCGCGCTCGACCGGCTGGAATATCGAAAGGAGAGGGGGCGGGTTGATGTGCGCCGAGCGCAGCTCCGGAACCCCGTCGAGGAGCACCTCGAACCCGGCCATCGGCGCCCGCGCATCGAGCGCTTCGAGCACCGCCGGGTGCAGCTCGCCAAAGGCGCCGAGCACCTTCGGCCCGAGCCGCAGCAGGCCGGCACGGCCCGGATGATACCAGCCCGGCAGCTCGTCGGCCGTCGCCTGCAATTTGGCGGCCGGTGCACCCATGGCGGCAAGTGCTGCGAGGGCATCGGCCTTGACGTCGAAAAGATCGACATCGCGCCCCGGCATGCGCCATTGCCTGGGACCGCTCTGCCCGGCGCGCAATCCCGCGGCGACCAGCACCTGCCCATCGGGAGTGTCGTCATGATAGATAGGCCCCAGTTCGAACAGTGCTGAATTGGCAAGGCCGCGATCTGCGTTGCGGCGGGCCGCGGCGACCAGCCCCGGCAACAGCGACGGGCGCATTGCGTCTAGATCGGCGCTGATTGGATTGACCAGGCGCAGCGCGGGTTGGCCGCCGCCGAACAATTCGGCCTCGCGCTGCGCGATGAACGAAAACGAGACGGTCTCGGTCAGCCCGCGTTGGGCGATAGTACGCCGGACGAGTTCGGAGCGTCGCCTCGCCGGCGTCAATGCCGGAGGCGGCAATGAACTCTCGCGAAACAGCGGCACCGCGGGGATGTAGTCGTACCCCTTGACCCGCAACACCTCTTCGACAAGGTCGGCCTCGCCCTCGATGTCGCCGCGCCAGGATGGCGGGTCGACCGACAGATCGCCGCCGGCTAACTGCTCGACTCCAAAACCGAGTGCGGTCAGGATGGCGGCGCTTTGCTGCGTCGGTACGTCGAGGCCGCCAAGGCTCGCCGGGCGCCCGGCGCGCAACACATAGCGCCGCCGCCATTCGGGCACCGCGCCGGCAGTGACGATCTCCGACGCCTCGCCGCCGCACAGATCGAGTATCAGCCGCGTCGCGATCTTGATCCCGTCGGTGACGAAGGCCGGGTCGAGGCCGCGCTCAAAGCGATAACGCGCGTCGCTGGCGATGTTCAGCTTGCGGCCGGTTGCCGCGGTGCGGATCGGATCGAACAGCGCCGCTTCGATGAATACCTCAGTCGTCGCTTCGGTGCAGCCGGTGGCCTCGCCGCCGATAACGCCGCCGAGGCTCCGCACTCCGGCCCGATCCGCGATCGCGGTGACCTCCGGATCGAGGGCGTATTCCTGGCCGTTGAGAGCGAGCAAGGTCTCTCCGGGCCGGGCGAAGCGCACACTGAGATCGCCATCGAGACGTCCGGCATCGAAGACGTGCAGCGGCCGGTTGAGATCGAAGGTCAGGAAATTGGTCACGTCGACCAGCGCTGAAATCGGCCGCAATCCGATCGTTTCGAGCCGCCGTCGCAGCCAGGCCGGGCTCGGCCCGTTCCTGACGCCGCGCAGGTGACGCCCGAGAAACAGCGGGCAGGCCGAACGTTCCTCAATATGGATGGCGATCGGCGAGCGGAATGCGCTGCGGACCGGCGTCGCATACAGCGGCTGCAGATGCCCGAGCCCGGCCGCCGCCAGATCCCGGGCGATCCCGCGGACGCCGAGGCAGTCGGCGCGGTTCGGCGTGACTTTGAGGTCGATGATCGGGTCGTCGAGACCCAGCCAATCGACATATCGCGACCCGATCGGCGCCTGCGACGCGACCTCGATGATGCCGTCGCGATCGTCGCCGAGGGCGAGTTCATCGGCCGAGCACAGCATTCCGCGAGAAAGGACGCCGCGGATCGACGTCTCCTTGAGCACCGTTCCGGTGCGCGGGATCACCGTACCTACGGGGGCGAAAACCCCTTTCATCCCCGCGTGCGCATTCGGCGCGCCGCAGACGACCTGGATTTGCGCCTCGCCGGTGTCAACCACGCAAATTTTGAGTCGGTCGGCATTCGGGTGGGGATCCGCCCGCACCACCGCCGCCACTACGAAGGGTTCGAGGCCGGCTGCACGGTTCTCGACACCTTCGACATCATGGCCGAGCATCACCAGCCGCTCGACGACAAGCGCCACCGAGGCGTCGGTGTCGAGATGGGTCTTTAACCAGCTGAGCGTCGCCTTCATGACCCGGTCCCCGCCGGAAGCGCGCCACGGACGAGCGAGGGAATGTCGAGGGGTAAAAAGCCGTAATGGCGCAGCCAGCGCAGATCGAACTCGTAGAAAGTCCGCAAATCGGCAATGCCATATTTGAGCATCGCCACCCGTTCGATCCCCATGCCGAACGCGAAGCCCTGAAATTCGGCTGGGTTGATGCCGCAATTCTTCAGCACCTGCGGATGGACCATGCCGCTGCCGAGGATTTCGAGCCAGTCGCCGCCGGCGCCGATCTTCAATTCGCCGCCGCGGCGCGAGCAGCCGATGTCGACTTCGGCCGACGGCTCGGTGAACGGAAAATAGCTGGGCCGAAACCGCACCGGCAGATCGTCGAGACCGAAGAAGGCGCGGCAGAACTCGATCAGGCAACCTTTTAGGTGACCCATATGCGCCGTGCGGTCGATGACCAGCCCCTCGACTTGATGGAACATCGGCGAATGCGTCGCGTCATGGTCGCAGCGAAAGGTCCGCCCGGGGACGATGATCCGGATCGGAGGTCGCTGCGCCAGCATCGTACGGATCTGCACCGGCGAAGTATGAGTACGCAACACGAGCCGGGTGCCGTCCGCCCGCTCCGGCAAGTAGAAGGTGTCGTGCTCCTGTCGCGCCGGGTGCTCTGGCGGAATGTTTAGAGCGGTAAAGTTGTAGAAATCCTCTTCGATATGCGGCCCCTCCGCCATGACAAAGCCCATCTCGCCAAAGATCGCGACAATCTCGTCGATCGTCTGGCTGATCGGATGGATCCGCCCATCGCCGGCGAATCGCACCGGGAGCGTCACATCGATGCGCTCGGTCGCGAGCCGCTGTTCCAACGCCGCCCGCGCCAGTTCGGCGGCGCGCCTGCTGATGGCGGCGGTGAGCCAATCCTTTACGTTGTTGAACTGGACGCCGTAGACGCGCCGGACTTCCGGGGCGAGCTGACCAAGGCGGCGCATCGCAACAGTTAATTTGCCATTCCGTCCCAGATATCTGACGCGGACCGCTTCGAGGATTTCCGGAAAGGTCGCCGCTTCGATTTCGGCAGTAGCCGTTTCGATCAGCGTATTCATGTCTTCAAGTCGGATCTCGTCATCCATCTCTTCATTCCCGAACGCGCAAATGAAAAGGGGCCGAACAATGCGGCCCCTCTGTACCTTTTGACCGGTCTGCGTGGGGCCTAGCGAACTCGCCCGGCGGTAAATCGCTCCTCGTCGTCATATCGGCTACTGGTAGCCAACGCCGAAATGAGCCTCCGCCCGCCCCGAGATAACCCGAAGCGAAGCGGTGTCGTTTGCTTCATTTATAAGGCGACCGGTCAGGCGGCGGCTGCCGCCGCCGCATGCTCTCTCGGCAGCGCCCCGCGCGCGGTCGACACGATCCCGGCGAACGCGTCGGGCTCGCGGATCGCGATGTCGGACAACACCTTGCGGTCGAGATCGAGCCCGGCGAGCTTGATGCCGTGCATGAATTGCGAGTAGGTCAGGCCGTGCTCGCGGACGCCGGCGTTTATGCGTTGAATCCACAACGCCCTGAAATCGCGTTTGCGGTTGCGCCGGTCGCGATAGGTGTAGCGCAATGCCTTCTCGACCTTCTCGATCGCGACTCGATAGGCGGTGCCGCCACGACCCCGATAACCCTTGGCGAGATCAAGAACCTTGCGGTGCCTGGCGTGGGCGGTAACCCCTCGTTTGACGCGTGCCATCGCTCAGCCCCGCAGATACGGCAGATAGGTCAATACCAGCTGGGCGTCGCCCTTTTCGAGGGTCGTCGTGCCGCGACGCAGACGCTTTCCCTGCTTGGACTTACTGATCAGCCGGTGGCGCTTGTAGCCCCAATTCCGCTTGATCTTGCCGCTGGCGGTGCGTCCGAAGCGCTTCTTGGCACCGCTTTTGCTCTTGAGCTTGGGCATCTGACCGTCCGTGTCGGCGCGGGGCTTGCCGCGGTTTGAATTGATCCGGCGGACCGTTGCCGGCCCGCTCGTGCGCCGGCTTATATCGGCGCCCATGGACGAAAGCAAGCGAAGGGCGGCGCGACGCGACTGCCGGCGGCGGTTGTCGGGGGTGCAGTCGTATCTTGAAGGAGATTAGGGCACGCCGACAATCGGGCTCGGCTCGGGCCGCCTCGCGCAGCCGGGAACGGCGGTCGACGCTTCGGTGCCGGCTCGGCCGCCATTTGCCGCCAGATAGACCGCCTTGTTGGTCTCGGTATTGTAGGCGAGGAGCCGGGCCCGGGCGTCGAATTGCGGACGCGAGAGAATTCGCTCGGCAAGTTCGAGGTGATTGCCGATGTCGAAGTATTCGATCATATTTTGGTGGTAACTGCCAAATTGCAAAAACGCGTGCGTGCGCGAGGCGATGACGCGGCAGCCGAGTTCGAGCGATTGCGAGATCGGGCCCGATGAGGATTGGCCGACCTCAAGGTAAGGAAACACCACCGCATCGCAGATAGCCATTCCCGCCAAGAAATCGTCGTCGTTCGTAGCTCCTAAAAAATGGATTCGACGCGAAAGGTCCTTGGGATGTTCGAGCAGCACATCCCGCATCGAACCTTCGATGGCGATCGATACGGCCGGAGTTCCGTTTCCCAGTTTTGTCCTGCCGCGTTCGGCAACGCTGGTGTCGATGAACCCGGCATCGAACAGCGACGACAGTACCGGATCGATCTGCTGGTGCGGCTTGATTTCGTTGGGGTGAATACCCCCAAAAATCAACAGATGATACTCCTTCGGCAAGTGGTGCAGCGCGCGAACGACCGTTTCGAACCCCTTGTAGCGCCCGAGAAAGCCGAACACGCCGATCAGTTTGCAGTCGTTTGGCGCCTGATCGAGGATCGAAAACCTGTTGCGGGACGCGGCGCGCCGCACTTCGACGGAGTCGGTGAGGCTGAGAAACGACAACGGATGGTCGTAGACGTTGCGCATGCCATGGACGTATTTCATGTGGACGTGATCGCGGCGGGTGTGGACGATCACCGATACGGGCTTGAGGCGCTGGGCACGGCGAAGCCGCTTCGCGATCCCGACCGATAGAAGGTGGCTACGGCGGTAATTCGCTCTCAGCTCGATCGCCTTGGCGAAGTTGAAACTGAATATTTCCGTGGTCCACTCTCGATAATCAAAATCGGCGGACGGGTTTATTGTATGAAAAGTGACCGAGAGCCGCGTTGCGGCCCGGACGATCCAGCCAAACCGTCGGTGAACATCAACGCTGGAACGGCCCAAAGTGCCGTACTCCAATTGGAGATTGACGGAGTCGAACTTGCTGATTTCCCGGCAGATGTCTCGAATATGGCGGTCGCCGAACCGGCGTACCCGACGATGTCTGCTGCGCAGCAGATATTGGTTCAAATCGAAAACGGTCACGTCAAAGACGTCGCTGAGCTGCCGTTCGAGGCTTCGCGTATAGGAAGCAATGCCGCATAGTTCGCTGTAGGTCGAGATCAGCGCCAAGCGGGGCCGTAGCACACCGCGAGCGGAACGAAACAGCGAGTTGCCGAAGAGACCGGCAGAGGACAACGCCCTGTCAGACGATCCGAACTCTACCGTTGTCATGGCTTCATTCTCCCCAGAGACGATCGACCCCGATAGCGGTCGATAGGATCGCCGCGTCTTTCGTTAGCAGGGGGCACGCTAAAGATGATCCCGCACTGAACGTACGATCAGGGCGCCGATGGCCCAAACGGCGAAGGCGATCGAGGCGGCTATGACGAGTGAGCGCAGCCGGCGCGGGTAAATCGCTTCTTCGGGCAAGCTCGGCGGGACAAAATCGGCGATGTAGATTTGCTGACGGTCCGTGTCGATCCGCGCCCGGTCGAGCGCTTCGAGCGCATGCTGATAGGCGTTCTCGGCAAAGTGGCGTTCGCCCTCAAGCTCTTCATACGCGCCCATCACCCGCGACAACGCAGCCGAACGCGTTTTCTCGGTCTCGGTCACCTCGCCTTCGATCGAACGGCGTTGTTCTTCCAGCGAGCGGATCCGCGATTTCAGTACCTCGACCGTTGGTGCGCTATCCTGCATGTAATGCTTCAAGGTCGACAGTTCGGTGTCGGCGCGAACCAGTTCGTCGCGGATTTCGCCGGCGCGCACGGCGGTCGCGTCGGCGGTTTTGTGCGGATCGATCAGGCCTTGCCGGTCTCGGAAATAACGCAAATGGGTGAGCGCCGCGGCCAGTCGCTGTTCGGCAAGATGCACCTCGCTTTCCGAGCTGCGCAATGCGTCGCGCCGTGCTCGCGCGGATAGCTGGTTGATCAGCCGCTCCGACGAGCCCAGAATTCCCTGTGCCAAGCGCAACGCGTCCGGCGCGGTGAAGGCACTGGCGCGCACGACGATCGTGCCGTTGGTGACGTCGAAAAACGCGTCGACCTGACCCTTCCAGTAAGTAACCAGCTCCTCGACCGACGCCGGCAGGTGCAGCCGGGCTGGCCAGTCGGCCTTATCCGTAGAGAACATCGCGCGCAGGTCGAGCGTCCTGCCGAGATCGTCGACGATCGCGCGGCTGGCGATGTATTGGACGACGATGTACGAATCCAGACCAATCCGCGCCGGTGCCGCGCTTGCTTGAAATAGAACGCTCGTGTCACCGTGTGCAGGTTCGGGCGAGCGCAAGGCCAGCCGGAATTCCGTGACGTATTGGTCGGCCGCAATCAGAAAATAATAGATCCCAATGGTTGCGACCGGCAGCACCACAATACCCAAAAATGACAGCCAAGCGAGAGGAAATCGTCGGCGGTGCTCGATTGTATTGCCTGATGCGGCGGGGCGGCCGTGCCATGCTGCGACCCCGCCGGCGTTCCCCGAACGAACCGGGAGCCCGGCAACGCCCGCCGCGGCAGCGGGCTGCGCCTCGGGCGCCGCCTTGGCATCGAGCGAGAGAATGCGGGCAGGCGGTGCGTCGACCGCCATCAGGCCGCCTCGTGCAACAGTCGGTGGTAACGGTCGAGAGCCGAGCCGATATCGTCGCACAGGATCAATGCACCATTCGCGATAATGGCGCCCCGGTCGCAATATTGTCGAAGCGTGTCGGTATTGTGCGTCACCAGGATGATGTCGGAACGCATCAGCCGTTGGCGGAACGCGGCCGCGCATTTTTGGCGAAATCGCTGGTCGCCGATCTCGGTCACCTCATCGATCAGATAGACGTCGAAATCGATCGCCAGACAGGCGGCGAAGGCGAGCCGCGCCCGCATCCCCGCCGAATAGGTATTGACCGGCATTTCGAAATATTCGCCAAGCTCGGCAAACCCCTCGACGTAGTCGAGCATCGGCGACAGTCCTACACCATAAACGCGCCCCAGAAACGCGGTGTTCTCTCGGCCGGAAAGCGCGCCGTGAAAGGTGCCGCCGAAACCGAGCGGAAACGACACTCGGACATCGCGCCTGATGATGCCGCGATCGGGCAGTTCGGAGCCGGCGAGAAGCCGGATCAAGGTCGACTTGCCGGCACCGTTCCTGCCGAGAATGCCGAAATTATGACCCGACTCGAAAACCGCGTCGACACGATCGAGCACAGTCTTGCGCCCGTTGCGCGTGCGGTAGGATTTGCTGACTCCGTGCAGGCCGATCATGTCGGTTCGTAAAGCTGGCGCCGGAGACCGCGCTCGAGCGCCACCCCGGCCAGCAGGGCGAGGCATGCGGCCGTTACCACGTATGTGCGGTCCAACCAGTGCGGATCGTAATCGAGGAAGAAGCTCGACCGGAACCAGTCGATGCCCTGTAGCAGCGGGTTCCAGGCGAGGACATCGCGGATCCAGTCCGGCATCATCCCCGGCACGTAGAAGATCCCGGAGATAAAATACAAGATCCGAGTCGCCTGAACCCAGATCTTGTCCCATGACTTGAAGAAAGCGTTGAGGACCGCATTGACGAAGCCGACCCCGCAGCCGAACACCCAGACCGCGACGAGCGCCGCCGCGACGCCGGCGAAATCCGCCGGAAGGGCGCCGATGGCGAAAACGACAAAGCCGGCCAGCAGGATGCCGGCGACGATCAGGTCGGTGGCGAATTCGAGCAATCCGCGCGCGATGATCACATCGAAAGTGTTGACCAGCGGCAATTGCAGCAGCGAGACGTTGCTGGTGACGGCGTAAGTCATGCTCGTAGCGGTATGGACGAATACATGGTAAGGAATGATGCCGGTATAGTAGAAGATGAAGAATTGGGTTCCAATCGGCGGCCTTCCGCGCATCAGCACGGCGAACGTCAAAAACAATGTCAGGATGTGAAGGATCGGTTCGAGCAATGCCCAGCCGTAGCCGAGCGTAGAATCGCCGAACCTGGTGCGCGTTTCGCGGATGATCAGGGCGTAGATGACCCGCCACTGAGTCTTTACCGCATCGACCAGTCGGCGTGGCGGTCTCGGCTCTCGTGCCGGCCGGGCGGTGCCCTCGCATAACACCGAAAAGTCACCGTCGAACGTATCGAACCGCCGATTCAGTACCTGTAACACGGCTCGGGCGTATTCCTCGTTATCGGGCGCCATCCGGACCAGGTCGCCGCCTACGGCGAGAGCCGAGCGAACCCGGCCGCCGTCGAAATACGCCGTCATCAGCGAGCGCTTGGTCTCCGGGTTCTCGGGGTCGAGCACCGCAGCACGCTCGAATGCGGCCGCTGCGGCATCGAAACGTCCGAGACGATAGAGCAAGTTGCCGCGGTGCAGATGGTATTCGACGACCCCGGGCGCCAGCGCCAAGGCATGGTCGATCGCGTCTAGTGCGTCCTCCAGCCGGCCGCGCAGCATATATGCCGCCGACAGCAGGCGCCACCCCACGTCGTCCTTGGGATTGGCAGCAAGGGCGGTGAGGACGATCTCCGCGGCATGATCGTAGCGTTGCGCGCGCAGCAGAACTTCGCAAGCGTGCAACGCATTTCTGCGATCGTCGGGTGCCAGCGCCATCGCGCGCAGCGCCGGCTCGAGCGCCTCCACTGGCTGATCGAGAGCGAGGATGGCGGCAGACTGATGACGCGGCACCTCGGCATTGGCGGGTTCGATCAGGGCAGCGCGCGAAAAATGTTCGAGGGCGTCCTGGTGTCGGCCGGCGGCGGCGAGGACACAACCGGTATGGAAGGCGATTTCAAACGAGTCCGGGACCGCTTCGCTTGCCCGCTCGGCATGAAAAACGGCTCGATCAAACTGGCCGGCGGCGGCAAAGGAGCCGCTCGCGTGACGATGTCCGTCTGCCCATCCGGGACGTTGTTCCAGCAACCGTTCGTAGGCCGATGCGGCCTCGGCGTGGCGCTCGCAATTGCTGAAGAGCCAAGCGCAGAAATCCGCAATCTTATCGGTTCCAGGCTCCAGCTGGAACGCCGCGCGGCCACATTCGATCGCCGCCTCGCGCCGGCCGCGGTGGAATAGAGCTTCGCCAAGTTGGCAAAAAAACGCGGCCCGCTGGTCGCTCGAAAACTTACCGCTGCGCAGACCGGTCAGACAGGTATCGAAATCCTCGGCGGCGATAGCCCGTCGAAACAGCCCAGTGTCGACGCAATCCGATATTTGGGAAATATCGCTCAAACCGAAGGTGCTTTCAATTCGACAGAAATCTCGCAGGTACGATGGTTCCGGGGTAGCCTCGCCGCCGCCTTCGGCACCACCGATGAATTTTTCAGATGGCCTGCTAAACTAGCGCGATCAAATCCATCGGAAAAGCACTAAAAGTGGTCTATCTTCGCCGATGTGATCCTATCGACGACAGCCGGCCTGCAGCGGCCGAAATTCACGTCGCCTCCGAGCGCTCGGTTGGCGCTGCCCCGCTGACCATCGCTAGCGCCATAGCCGCGCGCACCAGCCATATGAAAATCGGCACCGGCGTCCAGGTGTTGCCGCTGTGCCACCCGCTGCGGGTCGCCGAGGAGGCGGCCACCGTAGATCAGATCAGCCGAGGCCGGCTGATTTTCGGCGTCGGCCGCAGCGGCTTTCCGCGCACTTACGAGGCTTATGGCGTGCCTTATGGCGAGAGCCGCGAGCGATTTGCCGAGGCCCTGCAAATCATCAAACAGGCCTTGACCGAGGACAGCTCTTCCTATTCAGGCAAGTACTACAAATTCGACAACGTCAAATTGACGCCAAAGCCCTACCAAAAGCCTTGGCCCGAGATCCGCATCGCAGCCAACAGCGCCGACACCTTACATGCGGCGTCTTCCATTCTCTAGTCGACCTCCAGGGCGCCATCTACCGTTACCGCGCCGAACACAACCGGCTCAGAACCATTCACCTGGACGACCGGAGCCCCGGTCGCATTATCACCGCCGCCGATGCATTTGTATATGGCACTGACCGGTTGTGAGTGTCGCACGTTTGTGGGTATCCGTTAGTCGCCCAAGTTCGCTGAGTAGGCGCTCAGCGCGCGAGCGCGGTCGGTCGGGGCGCTCGTCGATAGCGTGCTTCTGACGCGGTGCGTCGCCTGCATCGGGAGCGTCGGCGGGAGCCGCCGCAACTGGGCGGACGTTCGGGTCAAAGGTTGCCGAAGTCTGCAGCGCGACCCATCATCGGCCGGCGGCCGGTTTCGTCAATCTGCACCGCCAGAGAGGTCATGGTCATCATGGGGCCCGCGGCGAGCGATCCGATTGCCCTGTTCGACCGCCCAGCCTGGAGGTTGCATCGCGAGCGCGCAGCGCGATCGGGCATCGTAGATTTCCTGCATTTCGAGATCGCCCAGCGGCTGATCGACCGCCTCGCCGATGTCGGAAGGGAATTCCGCGCCGCCCTCGATCTCGGCGCGCTTGGCGGGGCGTTGACGCGGGCGCTGAGGCAGCGGCCGGGGATGGAAAGCGTCGTTGCCGCCGACCCCGCCGCCGGTTTTCTGCGGCGAGGCCGCGGCTGGCATGTCGCCGCCGACCCCGAACTCGCGCCGTTTGGCGACGGCAGCTTCGACCTCGTCGTCAGCGCGCTCGCATTGCATTGGGTCGGCGATCTGCCCGGCGCTCTGGTTCAGCTGCGCCGGGTGCTGCGCGGCGATGGCCTGTTCCTCGCCGCGATGCTAGGCGGCGCGACCCTGGCGGAGCTGCGCGCCGTGCTGATCGAGGCCGAATTGATCGAAGAAGGCGGCGCCAGCCCGCGTGTGTCGCCGATGGTCGATCTCGGCGAAGCCGCGGCCCTGCTGCAGCGGGCCGGCTTTGCGATGCCGGTGGCCGATGCCGATACGATTACCGTCAGCTACCCCGACATATTGGCGCTGATGCGCGATCTGCGCGGCATGGGCGAGACCAACGCCCTCTCGGCGCGCCGGCGCACGCCGCTGCGCCGCGCCACTCTGGCCCGCGCCGCGGCGCTCTACCGCGAGCGCTTCGGATCAGCGGATGGCCGCATTCCAGCGCGTTTCGAGGTGCTGTTTCTGACCGGCTGGGCGCCGCATCCGAGCCAGCCGCAGCCGTTGCGGCCGGGCAGCGCCGCCCGCCTCCCGGCCGAAGCGCTCAGCGCGGTCGAGCGATCCGCCGGCGATCACGCGAACCCGGCCGGGAACACAGGGAGCTGATCTCGGGAACGGAGTCACAGCAGATCGCGCAGCATCGCGATCAACGGCTTGTCGGCCGGCGGCATCGGGTAGTCGGCGAGGCGTGACGGGCGCACCCAGGTCAGTCGCTGCCCCTCCCGCGGGGTCGGGATCCCCGACCATTTGCGGCAGACATAGAGCGGCATCAACAGGTGAAAATCCGGGTAATCATGCGAGGCGAAGGTGAACGGGGCGAGGCAGCTCGCCGCGACATCGATGCCGAGCTCCTCGGCCAGTTCGCGCACCAGCGCCGCCTCCGGCGTCTCGCCAGAGGCGATCTTGCCGCCGGGGAATTCCCACAAACCCGCCATCGCCTTGCCGGCCGGGCGCTGGGTCAGCAGCAGGCGGCCGTCGGCGTCGACCAGCGCTGCCGCGGCGACGAGCACCAGCGGCGGCACGGCTTCAGCTACGATAGTTGCCATTGATGTCGATATAACCGTGAGTCAGATCGCAGGTCCACACCGTCGCCTTGCCGTCGCCGATGCCGATATCGACAGCGAGCTCGATCTCCCGCCCGCTCATGTGGCGGGCGACCGGCGTTTCGTCATAACCCGGGACCGGTCCGCCATCGGCCGCGATCGCGATCCCGCCGACCGAGATCGCCAGCCGATCGCGCTCGACCCGTTCGCCGGCCTTGCCGACGGCCATGACAATGCGGCCCCAATTGGCGTCGCCGGCCGAGAGCGCGGTCTTGACCAGCGGCGAATTGCCGATCGCCAGACCGATCCGGCGCGCCGCCTGCGCGGTTGCCGCGCCGGTGACCTCGATCGTAACAAATTTCTGCGCGCCCTCGCCGTCGCGCACGATCTGCCGGGCAAGGTCGATCATGACCCGATCGAGCGCCCGGCGAAACTCCTCAAGCCGCGGATCGGCCGGGTTCGTCACCGGCCGATGCGCCGCCTGCCGGGTCGCGCAGAGCAGCACCGTGTCGCTGGTCGAGGTGTCGCCATCGACCGTGATCGCGTTGAACGACCGGTCCGCAGCGGCAGCCAGCAGCGGCTGCAACACCGCGGCCGGCAATGCGGCATCGGTGAAGACGTAGGCGAGCATCGTCGCCATGTCCGGTCCGATCATGCCCGAACCCTTGGCGAAACCGTTGAGCCGCACCGCGACCCCGTCGATTGCCGCGGTCGCGGCGGCCCCCTTGGGAAATGTGTCGGTGGTCGTGATCGCCCGCGCCGCCTGCTCCCAGCCGTCGGGCGAAAGCAATGCCGCCAGGCGCGGCAATGCCGCGGCGATCTTTTCCCCCGGCGGCGGTTCGCCGATCACCCCGGTCGACGAAACAAACACCTGCCGAGCATCGCAGCCGAGCAAACCAGCCGCGGTCGCAGCCGTCGCGGCGACGATCTCATCGCCGGTGCGACCGGTAAAGACGTTGGCATTGCCGGAATTGACGACAATCGCCCGCACCGCACCGCCCAACAGGCATTCGCGACACCACAGGACCGGGGCGCCGGCGGTCAGCGATCGGGTGAAGACGCCGGCGATGGCGCTGCCCGAAGCAAGCTCGGCCAGCATCAGATCGTCGCGCCCGGCATAGCGGATGCCGCAGGCCATGGCGGCGAAGCGGACGCCGGCGATCGGCGGCAGTTCGGGGAAATGCGCCGGGGCGAGCGGCGAGACGGCTTCCGGCACTTATTTGCCTCCCCTCCGGTGTGTGGTCTTTGGAATCCCCAGACCTGCGGAATCCCAGATCCGCCGACAAGCCGATGCGGCTAGTTTGCCACCGGCAGCGGTTTGCCGTCGAGCCCGAAAGTCTCGATCTTGGCGGCGCCGCGCAATTCCTTCAGCTTGGCCTCGACCGTGTCGCGGGCCAGCAAGCGGGCGACCTGCTCGCGCGCCTCGTCCATATTTGGCGGCTTGCTGACACGGCGGTCGACGACATAGATCACGTGCCAGCCGAACTCGGTCTTGACCGGGGTTTCGGTATAATGGCCGTTCGGCAAGGCGAAGGCCGCGGCGGCGAACCCGGGAACCATGTCGTTGCGCCCGAAATAGCCGAGATCTCCGCCCGACGCCGCCGCCGGGTCGGTCGAATATTTCTTGGCGAGGGCGGAAAAATCCGCGCCCTTGTCGAGCTGGGCGATGATCGATTTGGCTTCGGCCTCGGTTTTGACCAGGATATGGCGGGCATGCACCTCATCCCGCGCCGGCTTTGTTTTGAGAAAGGCCTGGTAGCGCGCTTTGAGCCGATCGTCGGTTGCCCCCGCCTTGATCACCCGCTCGATATAGACCTGCTGGATCAGGTGGTCCTCGTCGAGCTTCAGGCGCCGCTGCACCTCCGGGTCCTGGCCGAGATGGTCCCTTCGACCGGCCTCGATGATCAGCTGGCCGCTGACCAGACGGTCGAGCAGGATTGGGTAGATCTGCTGCAGCGGCAGCTTCTGCGCCTGCTGCGGCAGGCTCTGCTGCGCCGCCTCGACATCGGAGAGATGGAGATCGACCCCGTCGACGCGGGCGACGACCGGGTTCCCGGCCGGCAAGCCCGTGAGCGGCGGCGCGGCCGCGGCCGGCGGCGGGGCCGGCGCGCGAACCGGGGCATCGGCCGCGGCCGCGGCTCGGGCCACGGCGAATGTCAGGAGGACCGCCAGCGCCACGCGGGGCGCCAATGCCGGACGGGTCGACAGCGCGAGTGCGGAACGGCGGATCACCATCGTGCCTGACAGCCAAAACTGCTCGCCGCCCTGCGGGAGCCGGATGCGGTCATCAATGCATATCGGCGGCGCGCGGACAAGCCGAGGAATCGGCAACGCGCAATCGGCATCGGCATCCCGGCCGGCTCGCCCGGCGGGCCACCCGGCGAATTGACAGGCTGGGCCGACCCGCCTATCTGTCAACGGCCGGCTGTGCAATCGGATCCAGTCATCCGCCTCCGTTTTTTGAGGGTCTCATGTTTGTCGCCCTAGCGCGGCGGCTGTTCGGCTCTGCCAACGACCGCTACGTAAAGAGCCTGGCGCCGCTGGTCGCCGCCGTCAACGAGATCGAGCCGCAGCTCGAAGCGATGTCGGACGACGCGCTGCGCGGGCGCACCGCGCGCTTCAAACAGCAGATCGCCGACGGGGCCGAACTCGACGACATCCTGGTCGACGCCTTCGCCACCGTGCGCGAGGCGGCCAAACGCACGCTCGGCCAGCGCCATTTCGACGTGCAGCTGATGGGCGGCGTCGTCCTGCACCGCGGCATGATCGCCGAGATGAAAACCGGCGAGGGCAAGACCCTGGTCGCGACCTTGCCGGTCTACCTCAACGCGCTAGCCGGCAATGGGGTGCATGTCGTCACCGTCAACGACTATCTGGCCCGCCGCGACGCCGAATGGATGGGGCAGATCTACCGGTTTCTCGGCCTGACGGTCGGCTGCATCGTCCACGACCTCGACGATGCGCAGCGTCAGCAGGCCTATCTGGCCGACGTCACCTACGGCACCAACAACGAGCTCGGCTTCGACTACCTGCGCGACAACATGAAGTTCCGGCTCGAGGACATGGTCCACCGGCCGTTCCAGTTCGCGATCGTCGACGAAGTCGACTCGATCCTGATCGACGAGGCGCGCACCCCGCTGATCATTTCGGGGCCGACCGAGGACAATTCCGAACTCTACCTCCGGGTCGACAAGCTGATCCCGGCGCTCGACGCCGACGATTTCGAAAAGGACGAAAAGCAGCGCACCGTCACCCTGACCGAGATCGGGGTCGAAAAGATCGAGACGATGCTCGGCGACGCCGGATTGCTGACGAGCGGCTCGCTGTACGATATCCATAATGTGTCGCTGGTTCATCATGCCAATCAGGCATTGCGCGCACACAAATTGTTCGCCCGCGACACCGACTACATCGTCAAGGACGACAAGATCGTCATCATCGACGAATTCACCGGCCGGATGATGGAGGGGCGGCGCTATTCCGAGGGACTGCATCAGGCGCTCGAAGCCAAGGAAGGGGTGACCGTCCAAAACGAGAACCAGACGCTCGCCTCGATCACCTTTCAGAATTATTTCCGCCTCTACCCCAAGCTTGCCGGCATGACCGGCACCGCGATGACCGAAGCGCAGGAGTTCAGCGACATCTACAAGCTCGAAGTCATCGAGATCCCGACCAACGAGCCGGTCTGCCGCGACGACACCGACGACGAGGTCTACCGCTCGACCGCAGAGAAGTTCGACGCGATCGCCCAGCATGTGCTGGAATGCCAGCAGCGCCGGCAGCCGGTGCTGATCGGCACCGTCAGTATCGAGAAATCCGAGGCGCTGTCGGAATTGTTCAAAAAAACCAAGATCGCGCACAACGTGCTGAACGCCCGTTATCACGAGCAGGAGGCGCATATCATTGCCCAGGCCGGCCGGCCTGGCGCGGTCACGATCGCCACCAACATGGCCGGCCGCGGCACCGATATCCAGCTCGGCGGCAATCTCGAGATGCGGCTGAGGACCGAGCTGGCGGCAATCGCCGACGAGGACCAGTGCGAGGCCCGAGCCGCGGCGATCCGGCAGGAGATCGCCGCGGCGCACGCGGCCGTGGTCGCGGCCGGCGGGCTGTGCGTCGTCGGCAGCGAGCGGCACGAGAGCCGGCGCATCGACAACCAGCTGCGCGGCCGCTCCGGGCGTCAAGGCGATCCGGGCTCGTCGAAGTTTTTCGTCTCGCTCGAAGACGATCTGATGCGGATCTTCGGCTCCGAGCGGATGGATTCGATGCTGCAGCGCCTCGGCCTCAAGCAGGGCGAGGCGATCATCCATCCGTGGGTCAACAAGGCGCTGGCCAAGGCGCAGGAGAAGGTCGAGGCGCGCAACTACGACATGCGCAAACAGCTGCTCAAATACGACGATGTGATGAACGACCAGCGCAAGGTCGTCTACGAGCAGCGCCGCGAGATCATGAATGCGCGCGATGTCGCCTCGACCATCGCCGACATGCGCGCCGAGACGATCGAGGAGATGGCCGCCGCCGCGATCCCGGACAATGCGTTGCCCGAGCAATGGGATATCGCCGGCCTGCACGCCGAATGCCTGCGCCTGGTGGCGCTCGATCTGCCGCTCAGCGACTGGGCCAAGGAAGACGGCATCGCCCGGGACGAGGTCGGCGAGCGCATCGCCGCGGCGGCCGATCGCAGAATGGCCGAGAAATCGGCCAATTGCGGCCCCGAACTGATGCGGATGGCGGAAAAGAGCCTGCTGTTGCAGCTGCTCGACCAGATCTGGAAGGACCACCTGCTGTCGCTCGACCATCTGCGGCAGGGGATCTATCTGCGCGGCTATGGCCAGCGCGATCCGCTGAACGAATACAAGCGCGAGGCCTTCGAACTGTTCCAGGGGATGCTGACCAATCTGCGGCAGCATGTGACCTCGGTGCTCTCGCATATCGAATTGCGGGTGCCGCAGCCGGCCTTCGCCGAGATGCCGGCCGAGCCCGAGCCGGCGATGGCTCGCACCATAGCGCCGGCGATGGTTCTGGCAGGGGCTCCGGCGGGGGCCGACGAAGCGCGCGGCTCCGGCACGGCCGGCCGGCCGATCGCCGCCCGCCCACGTGCCGCGCGCCCGCCCAATCGGGCAACGGCGTCGATCGGGTGGAGCCGGCGCGCACCGCAGCCCCGCGCGCGCCCTGGGCCGGCACCCCGCGCAACGCCACCTGCCCCTGCGGCTCCGGCAAGAAATTCAAGCACTGCCATGGCCGGCTCTGATCGCCGCCTCGACAGGCCTGGGATGTCTCGACAGGGCTGGGGCGTTTTGCTATAGACCAGCTCCCTTGGCGGGTGCATAGCTCAGTTGGTAGAGCAGCTGACTCTTAATCAGCGGGTCCAAGGTTCGAGTCCTTGTGCGCCCACCAATTAAAGTACCGGTGGTATCTCCGCAGGAGACACTCTGAAGACCTACCGACCCATGCAACCCGATATTCGCCTCCAGTTCAGAGTTACGTGTGTCAAGTTTCGTGGACCAGGCGATGTTGAGCGTCGTCAGGCGGCCAAGGCGCGAAGGTCCTTTTTCTTTTGCTCCTTCCGATGATCCATGTTGAGGTAGCGGGTCGCCTCCGGCGAATTCTCATGGCATCTCGACAGCGAGCGCCCGCACCAGCCGCTCTCGGCGGTGGGGAAGATGCGCACCACGTGGGTCCGGCGCTTCAGCTCCGGGTTCAGCTGTTCGAGCATGTTGGTTGACTTCATGTGCTTGTGAGGCGGCAGCGGCACCCGGGTAATGGGTCAACTTCTCCCCGTTGTCGAGCCAGGTGTCAATGTCACGCGGTAACCCCTGATCCCCGGCTAGGGGGTTGGAGATTTGGGTGATTTGGCTTGGAAGTGGTTGATTCCGGCTTTGTTCTGCCGCCGTGGTAGGTTTCACCCGTTGGGTGCGGGGACAGGAATGGCGGATAGGCTGGATTTTGAGATCGATGTCGAGCTGGAAACGGGGCTGATCACCGGGCACGCCGGGGTGCCCGGGTTGATCGAGGCGTTTCGCCAGACTGGGACGGCGGCGGTGATCGACCGGGAGGTCAAGCTGAAGGTCCGCAAGCGCGGGTTGAGCGCGTCGGCGATGGCCGAAAGCCTGTTGGCGATGTGGGCGGCCGGTGGCGAGCGGGCCGAGGATCTCGACCATTTTCGTCAAGACCAGGCGCTGGCGCTGCTGCTGGGCCACGAGCTTCCGGCCGCGCAGACCGCTCGCGACTTTCTCGCCCAATTCCACGCCGAGGATCTGCCGCTGCTGCAGGAGGGCAAATCCCGCGTTCCCGGCGAGACGGCGCCGTTGTTGGGCTTGGCCACGGCCAATGCCGAGCTCGTCCTCGAACCTGCAATGCCGCCGCCCGGTCAAGACCGCGACCATCGATGTCGACGCTACCGTAATCGCCTGCGACAAGCGCGCCGCCAAGCTGATGCAGCCGGGTGTGCGTGCCGGGGGTTGAGGGGCTCGACCCTGACCGCACCTATAAGGCGATAGCTCGGCACGGTCGAGGCGGGCCAGAGCACGCCGAGGTGGTCTAGGAGGCGCCCTATCGCCACCGTCAGCCGCCCTTCGGCGCCGTTTCGATCGCTTTTTTCGGGGCGACAGGGCGCTCGTCGCCAACAAGGGGTTCCGTCGCTTCCTGACGAAATTCGAAGGCGACCGGTTCGTGATCGGCCGCGCCAAGATCGAGGCCGACGCCGTCTCGACGGCCTCTTTGTGCTGCGTACCAACACCAAAATCGTCGCTCTTCACAAAGACCGGCACTCGACGCCACGTCCTCTGCACCTTCCTCGCCCTCGCGTTGCACAAGGGAGCTGGTCGACCGTCTGGCGGCCCGCCGTAGCCGGCTCGAATGGCATCGCATCGTCGACGTGTCGACGATCTCGCCGACGTCCGAGAGATCGACATCGAGCAGGATGGTCGCCGAGCACCGCTGCGCAAAGTACCGGGCCTGACCATCGATCCGATCTGCCGCGGCATCCGATCACCCTGCCGCTCGTCTTCCAGAACATGCCTCCCGCCCGCTGATCCCCCAAAACTGTGATGTCCAAATCCAAAAATGATCCCTAAGCCGCCGATAATCGACCCCGCTCAAATCAAAACCGTGGAAGTCGGGCTTGTCATCGGATCTAGTAATTGACGATTGGGCTGTCGATTTCGTTGATTGACGGCACGGGTATCACCGCTTTCACTCCACAACACATGGAATATACAACCTGAGGGTGCAAACAGGACATCATATTTCGCGATCACCCTGTTGCCGACTAACCCGCCTGCTGCTTTGGGATCGCTTGGCGTACAAGATGCGGCCGTGAAGGGGTACGGCTCTGGTTCTGCTCCTGTGTCAGCAGTCGGCGCGGGGGCACGCCTGCGTGATCATGGCGCCGTCGCTGATACCGAAGCAGGCGGGTCAGTAGCCGCGCGCCGCTTGAGCCGAGGTCTTTGCGCGATTAGCGGTGGAACCGGCTCTACACTTTTATGGATCCCATCTCGTGACCTTTGGATATAGGAACGAAATTTTACAATTAAAACTTGTGTTCGGTTCAGGAGGGCTCTCTGACCTGAATCTTCTTGCCCAAAAACACGCCGATTTGATCTTCGCTACCTTACCGAGGAGTTCGGCTAGAGTCGCCCCTGGAATAACCGGACTCGCCTGGTTCCTAGGATTTATCTGCGGCTGCGCTCGCGTCAAGCAAGACGCTTCGCATCTGCGTGCGGCTGGCGGGCGTGACCCGATCACATCCACGAACGTGGTGCCGTCATGTGGTCGGCGCAGGGCGCCGACCACATTCCCGGTCGACTCCTCCACCAGCTGTCTTCGGAACTCGCGGGGTGAGCGGTAACCCAGTGCTTTGTGTGGATGCACCGTACTGTAATCAGTCAGGTCGCCAACATCGCCGCTATTGATGCCGCCGGTCGTCGCCGCCCAGCAGATCGCCTCGCGGTTCCAGCAGTCGAGGGTGAAGGCTGGGCGGCGATGACCTGTTTGATCTCGCCAAGCCGTTCGGCCTCGGGCTGCGGCTGACGTTTGCGCCGTCGTCGCGGCGCGTCAGCACTCGCATGGACGATGGGGTTCGAGCGTGCCACCTCGAAAGCAAGGGCGATGGTCCGCACAGGATCTCGTTCTCCAAGGTCTTCTTCCCGAGGAGCTGCCGCAGCCCACGAACCTGATGCTGCAAGGCACGGCACCAGAGACTGCCACCACCTAAAGTGCCCGCTGGCTAGGGTGTGTCGTCAATTATTTTGGTCATGCACGTAAAACGAGTCGTCGCTGATGTATGGTGCGTAAAACGAGTCTAGCGATACCAGAAATTATGTGATCAATGAAAGGTCGGCTTTGGCAAAAGGCTGACCCATGACCAGATATGGACTGCGAGACGACCAATGGGAGCGGATCAAAGACTGGCTGCCGGGGCGGGTCGGCCATGTCGGCGCAACTGCCCAAGACAATCGCCGCTTCGTCGAAGCGGTGCTGTACCGTTACCGCGCCGGCATCCCGTGGCGCGATTTGCCGGAGCGATTCGGCGATTGGAAGAACACCCATCGCCGGTTCAGTCGTTGGGCTCAGAGCGGGGTCTGGCAAAAAATCTTCGAATATCTCGCCGCCGACGCCGATAACGAATATGCGATGATCGACAGCACCATCGTGCGGGCGCATCAGCACAGTGCCGGTGCTCCCAAAAAAAGACCAGGATCACGCGATCGGACGTAGCCGCGGCGGACTGAGCACCAAAATCCATGCTCTGGTCGATGCGCTCGGCAATCCTCTCGCTTTTCTGCTGACCGCGGGACAGGCCCACGATCTCCTTGGCGCCGACGCGCTGCTGCCGAAGATGGCGGCCGGCCAACTGATCGCCGACAAAGCCTTTGACGCCGATGCCCGTATCCGCGAACCCCTGGCGCGCGCCGGCAAATCCGCGGTCATCCCGCCGCGACCAAACCGACTTGCACCTGCCAACTTCGACCGCGCTCTCTACAAGGAGCGCCATCTGGTCGAAAACTTCTTCTGTAAACTCAAACAGTTCCGCGCCATCGCCACCCGCTACGACAAAACCGCACAGAATTTCCTGGCGGCCATCCACCTCGCCGCCGCTATCATTTGGCTCAATTGACGACACGCCCTAGTGCCGCCGCCAGATGAATAGCTGGTTTAGTGCGATGCCGTACCGGCGGGCGGCCAGCACACCGACACTCCTGGCGCGTAGGTCCCCTGCACGATCGCCGCCTTTTCTTCCGCCGACCAGCGCTGGCGGAGCTGGACCGAAATGATCGCCTCAACCCGGTCGATGTTCTCAGTCATAGACACGGTCATATTCCTGGTTCTTAGCCACGGGGTAGATCCTGTCCGGTGCTTTGGGGGCCATTTCAGCCGGGGAAGCAAAGTCGCTGTGGACGAAGGCCTTATATGCTAAAATTAAGAGGGAGGCTTCATTGCGACATCGAGCATGACATTAGGCAGTATCTCTCGGATCACGCCACGCAACGACGCTTCGTCCGCACCGATGACCGCCGCAACTAGTCGTCGCGAGCCGCGGCGCAGTACTCGGGCATTCGCGCGTCCATCGCGGTGGGGGCGAATCATGGCAAACGCGTCAGCGGGGTCGATTCGTTTCAAAATTCGCTTGAGAGCTTGAAGTCCCTCCACAGTCTCAATGTCGTAAACCAGTGTTTCCTGAGACTCGGCCTCTCGTTCTTCATCGACAGCAGCGTCAATCGCCTCCGCTGGGCGATGCCGAGCTAGCGACTGATAGATGGCACGGCCCGGTTCCGTGTCGATACGTGACTGCAGTTCCCAACTCTCACCCCGGGCCGACAATTCGGTGATGAGTGCGAACAGGTCGTCGCTGTCTTCTTCGTGGGAGCAGGTCAGAAATGCGAGACGGCGATCATGTTCGATGACCCGGTCGTCGCCCTCGGCAAAGCCAAGTTCGGCGAGTGCGTTGTCGAGCGCACGGCGTGAGGCAACCAGAAGCATTGTGACATGCAGGCGGTTTCCACTCTCTGGTCGGTCTTTCTCGGTCATGTCTTTTCCCTCCTGCATCGCTGTGATCTCTCAACCTTCCGATCCTAGGTGTCAAAGCCTAGCACGTTGCCTAGTCTTGCGGCGGGAGATAGTCCGCCGAGGGCAGCCGAGGGCTGAGTGTCGGTGGTGGCTGTGATCTGCGATCCAGGGCTGCAACGCACGGATCCGCTCGGCGGAAGAGTGACAAGCGCTGGCATAGGGGATCCTCGTCGGCTTTCAGCGCGGCCTCGTGGATCAGGCTGCGGATGGCGAAATGGGCCATCATGAGGCCGTAGAACTCCTGCCGCACGAGGTCCGGGGTCTTGCTGCGCAAGACGATTTTGGCGCCCCGCAGATGGGTCTTGAGCTCGTCGAGCGCCGTCTCGATTTCCCAGCGTTCGTGGTAGAGGGCGGCCAATTGCTGAGCCGGCGCCCTGTCGGGCTCGAGAATGCTGGTGACCAGGCGATAGATCGGCTCTGCGTCGGCCACGCCCTCCAGCCGGTAGTCGACCACTCGCACGCTCGCGCCGTTGGTCTTGTGCCGCCGGTCCCGCTCGCTCGGATAGATGCGGCTTTGATACGAGCCGTCCGGCCATCGCCGGTCGTCGGAAAGGCGCATGTTGCGCTTGACCCGCCAAACCAGCTCGGCGCCGGTGTCGAGCGCCTGCCGCCACAGCGCAAAGCCGAAGAACTGCCGGTCGGCCAAGCACAGCATGCCCTTGCGCAAGTCGCCGAGCACGGCCTTGGCCAGTGTGATCTCGCCGGTCCCGCAGCCGGCCATCCGGCTGGCGAACAGGACATGGGTCCCATTCTCGACCAGCGCCACGAACCGGATCTGCGGGTAGGCGCTGCCGCCGCGACTGCTTCCCGGCCGTCCGAAGGCAAGCTCATTGGCCTGCTCGTCGGCGACATCGAGCGTGCTGCCGTCCAGGCTGACCAGCCGCCAGTCGCGGTACCAGGCCCCTTTTGTCGCCCGCACCGCAATCGGCATCACGACCGCATCGTGCAGGTCGCTCAGCGGCTTCCAGCCAAGCCGCGTGCGCGCCTGCGAGATGCCCGATCGGCCGGCCACCTTGAGCGCCACGGACGGATCGAGCAGCCACTGAATGCCTTCCAGCAGACAGCGCAGCACCTCGCGCTCCCGCAGACTAGGGGCTGTCGTCAATTATTGCAAGGCCGCACGTAAAAAGAGTCAGTCTCACAGTATATAACGTAAAAAGAGTCCCTAAGATAGGAATTTGTATGATCCATGGAAGGTTGTCCTTGGTAAACGGCTGACCAATGACGCGGTATGGACTGCACGGAAAGGATCAAGGACCTGTTTCCGGGCCGGCAAGGCCATGTCGGCGTAACTTCCGAAGACAACCGTCGCTTCATCGAGTTGGTGGTCTATCGCTACCGCGCCGGAATTCCGTGGCGTGATCTGCCGGAACCGTCGATGGGTATTTTTCCAGTCGCCCAAGCGTTCAGCCGCTGAGGCAAGACCGGCGTCTGGCAAAAGATCCTCGAGCATCTGGCCGCCGATGCCGATAACGAATACGCGATGATCGACAGCACGATCGTTCGGGCGCATCAGCACAGCGCCGGCGCGCTGAAAAAAGACCAGGATCAGGCGATCGGACGTAGCCGGGGCGATCTGAGCACCAAGATCCACGCCCTGGTCGACGCACTCGGCAATCCGTTGGCGTTTCTGCTGACGGCAGGAAAGGCGCACATCTGGCCGGCGCCGATGCCTAAGGGCCTGGCGCGAAACAAGCACGTCAATTGGGATGTTGTGCGGGAGCGATGGTGTAGTTCCATTCGCCGTGGAAGTCATCGGGCTTGATATTGATCTGGGCCATTTCGGCGTCGGAGACCTTGACGGCCTTTGGGTAGTCGTTGTCGTCGAGGCAGCAGCGGACGGCGAGGCCGGAGCGGGTGGTGGTCGCGCCGATCAGCTGCACGATCACCGCATGCGAGAGCAACGGTTTGCCGCGCCAGTTTTGGGTGATGAAGGCGAACAGGCGATGTTCGATCCGGTTCCATTTGCTGGTGCCGGGCGGGTGGTGGGCGACCGTGATCGCCAGCCCGGACTGGTCGGCAAAGGTCTGCAACTCGCGTTTCCAGAGACGTACGCGGGCGCCGTTGCTGCCGCCGCAGTCGGCGGTGATCAACAGCCGGGTGGCGGCGGGATAGCGCTCCCGGCCGAGGGCGAGCCACCAACGCCGGATGCTCTCGACGGCGAACGCGGCAGTATCATGGTCGATCCCGACATTGATCCAGCCGATATTCGCGGCGATGTCATAAACGCCGTAGGGTGCCACTTTGCCGAGTTCGCGGATCTTGAAGTCGTGCACCCGCACCGGTTCGGGTTGGCCTTTGGGGCGCAGTTCCCGGCCGCCGTTCTTGAAGTCCCCACGGGACAAGCCCGTGGGCTGAAGGCCCACGATCAATTCCTTCTTCTTGGTATCGACCGAGATGGCCGGCTGGCCGGCCGCCTGAAAGCCGATCACCTGGGCGTTGATGTGCTCGAACTGGGCATCGCGATCCGGATGGCTGGCCCCTTCGCGGGTTTTGCGGTTGGCCTGAAGACTAAACCCAAGATGCCGCAGCAGCCGGCCAACCAGCTTGTGGCTGGCGACAAAGCCACGCTCGACCAGCGCGCCGGCAAGATGCCGCTGGCTCTTGCTGACCCACAGCAGGGCTGCGGCCGGGTCGCCGCGAATGGCCGACTGGACCATCTCGGCAAGCGCGTCCAGCAGCCCGGCTTGCCGGACGATCGCCGCTTTGCGACCGCCGCCGGCCCGGCGAACCCGCCCGGTGAGATGGTTCTCGCCGCCGCGAAGTTCGGCCAGGCCGCGACCGATCGTGCTGCGCGCCACCGCGGTCGCCGCGCACACCGCCGTGACCCCGCCGCGGCCCGCCGCCAGCGCTTCGCTCGCCGCTACCAGCCGGCGACCCCGCTCGTCAAGGAAAGGGCGACACCGCCGCAAAACGGGACTTGATCGCGCCGCGGTCAATCATCCCGCCACAATAGCGACGCCACAGCCCTCGGACTATCTACATATTGATTCTTTTATTGCGTTCTTCACTCAATCCTGATTCTTTTCCATCGATTCGATTGTTTCGTCCCAGGCCCTTAGTCCGATTCGCCCGGCGGCAATGGCGATGCCGCCCAATCGTTAAAGTCAACGGTTGGGGCACCTTCCTGAAGCGATGAAGCTCCCAGCCATCACCTAGTGCCTCTGATTTCCGCCAACGTACCACGCCGCACGCGGACCAGATTTCTGACCAGCCGAGAATGAAAGTGCCGTCCTTTGGGGCCGTCTCTATCGGTTGCCACGGTTCCATGTGGTCGCCACTTTCGCTCGACTTTCTGGAAGGTGCCGCCATAAAGGGCCATCGTTGATCGTTGCGCCGGCGCATGCAGGTGATCGGCACAGTCGAACGCTTGAGCCCGAGACGACGGGGATCGAGTGGGGAGGGGCTAACAGGCCGGATGGCAGCCGCCGTTATAATAGGTGTATCCCTGCACCCAGGCTGGGGCTCGCGCCACGCCCGCGACCGCATTGGCAGTGCCGGCAACCGCGCCGGTAGCGGTACCGACAGCCCCGCCAACGACCGCGCCGACGGGACCGGCTGCGGCGCGGCCGTTCGCGGCCCCGGCTGCCTCCCCGGCCGCCGCGCCAGACACCGGACCCGACGGATATCCCGGAGCAGGGGCATTTTGCGCCATCGCCGCGCCCGACATACCCGCCGCCAGAACCGCGGCGACTGCGAAAGTCTTGAGCCTGGTTGGCATCGCGTGAAACCTCCGTGAAGCGAGGGGAACGATAAAAGCCTCCCAGGTCAAACGGCAGATGGTGGAAGTGTGTTCCCGGCGTGCCAGGGCGGCCTCCATTAGGGAACCTCTGCAAAAGTCATCCTTCCGCGATCCGATAATGCCTGCCGGGTGGATTGGCGGGCAAGGGTGGGGGCGATGAGGCAGCTGACGCTGGCGACGGTGGGGTTCGAGCGCTACGGCAAGACGACGCGGCGGGCGGCGTTTCTGGCCGAGATGGAGCGGGTGGTGCCGTGGCCGGCGCTGTGCGCTTTGATCCTGCCGGTCTATCCGAAGACGGGCAACGGCCGGCCGCCCATCGGGGTCGAGCGGATGCTGCGCCTCTACTTCCTCCAGCAGTGGTTCAACTTGTCGGACCCGGCGGTGGAGGAGGCGCTCTACGATTCGCAGGCGATGCGCGCCTTTGCCGGGATCGACCTGGGCCGGGAGCCGGTGCCGGACGAGACCACGGTGTGCCGCTTCCGCCATCTGCTCGAGGCGCACGATCTCGGCCGGCGGCTGTTCGACCAGGTGCAGCTTCATCTGGCGGCCAAGGGGCTGAAGGTGGCGACCGGCACGATCGTCGATGCGACGATCATCAGCGCCCCCTCCTCGACCAAGAACGCCGCCAGGGCCCGCGATCCCGAGATGCACCAGACCAGGAAGGGCAACCAATGGTACTTTGGCATGAAGGCGCATCTCGGCGTGGACAGCCGCACCAAGCTCATCCATGCGGTGGCGCAAAAGGCCAGCCGGCGACGTTAAGCCTCTTCGCTTCCGAGTTGAGATCGACGATGCCATGTTACCGCACATGGCAATCTTCGTCCGCGTAGGTCCTCAGCCGCCGGAGACTGCGGCTCGGACATTCGCGACTGGGTCGCAGCACGCAGCCTCAGCGGGTGCGCGGGCTCCTGTTCGCCAGCAACTCCCACGGCCAGAAAACGATAATGCACGGAGAGGCGTCGGGCATCACATACGCCTCCGCGATCGGGTTGGAGAGGCGCTCATCCGATCGCTGGTCATTACCGCGTCTCTGTCGTGGGTAGTAGGCGTCACCGGCTTAGGAGCGGACGCTTACTCGATCTGTCGCGCTCTTGGCATAACCGAAGATAAGGACCGACCCCTCGCATTGCTCGGGCTATTAGTGCTGTCGATTGTTATTGCTGCATTCTACCGACTGGATTAAGGCCTTAACAGGTGCGTGGATTTCTATGAAACCGCCGGCGCGTCAGGCCAGCTTCGATTTGGGATTTATGTCTCGTGATCCACGCCTCAGCAGCGGCCTCGGTGGCCAGGCCGGTCACCGTCGTCGGATAGGTTTCTGGGATCACGACCTCGACGTTGAAGGTCCCGTTGGCCAGCGGAATGGTGCGACAGGTGGCCCCCGCGTGCGGGTGTGTCCGATCCATGCCGCCACTATGTCAGCCTTCTCGGGATAGCGCGAACACTCAGAATTGCGCGCGGACCGCGGAAAAGTGAGCAGTCATCGTCAGACCGAGAACGATCCCGGTAGGCTAGACGTTGTCACCATACCGCGACGCCGAGCGATTGTGGCAGCAAGCCGACCCTGGTTGAGGCGCGTCGTTGCATCCGGACGAATTGCGATGGCGTACCATTTTGATATCACGCGACGCGCCGTTGCCAAGGCGGTGCGTCCGGTTGGTGCCTTGCTTGGCGCAGCCGTTTGCGTAATCGCCCAACTAGGCATCAGCCTGCCTGCCGGCGCCGCCAACTTGCCCTATCAGGAACACCAGTCGTCGAGAGGAGCGTCGAAAACGGGACCGGCGATATCAGAATGAGTTACACTCTGCCTGATCAAGACCATTATCGGCATATCCAGACCGTCAGCTGCGTCGTGGTATTGCCGCCGGGCACCACGGTCTCCGGTATCCCGATTTTTTATTTAGGCAACGGTACGGCATTTTCAGATATTTACCTGCCCTTATCTTGGCAGTCGGCCCATAACGGATATGGTTATTACATCAGCAATCTCGCGACCAATGCATTCGGCGCACCACGACGCGACGATGTTCACACCGCAACACTGGCGATCCGGCTCTAGCGGAGCTGATTGAACGCGAGCCGGAGCTGGGGATCGCAATGTTGGAATTGCTGCCGCGCCTGCGCCGTGACGATGAGGTCGGCACAATGATCCGATCAAGTGACGTGATCAGGTATAATCGGCCTACGTAATAAGCCTGACGCGGGATCGGCTGGAGCATGTTTGTGGCAGCTCTCGATCTCGCTTCAAAGTCCTCTGTGATTTGCCGTCGCCCTCATTATCTTAAACTGGGCGCGGACCTGCTCGCCGACGACGGGCATCCCAGGACGCCTCGCGGCAGCGCGCGGCACGAGCAGTCGTTCAATTCGTCGAGCCGGAGGCGGGCGTCGCGCTTCCGCTGGTCGATCTCGACCCGCGGCACGCTCTTGTTCCATAGGTCTGCTCTCATGGCGCTCACGCCCCCGACCGTAGTCAAGGGCGGAGCCTCTCAAATATCGCAATGGCTTTGACGGACGTGTGAGCTGGCTCACATTCCTTGCGATTTTATTAACCACCGGCTGAGGGGGCCCGAAGCTCCCGTGATAATCCGGTGTGTCCCGTAGACACGTAAGCCGCTGTCAGCGGCAGCAGCGGCAGGGCGGTCGGTGCTAAATCGTTAATCGGCTCGACTGTCAGTTTGAAATGATACTAACCCGGAGGGTTTTCGCTGCCGCTGGGCGAACGATTATGTCGCTACCGCGTTAACCGATTTAAGGCACCAAATGACGAGCGGGAAAGCGGAGGGATCATGAACGACGTACCCGCTCCAGAAGGGCCGGCGCCGACATCGACCGCGACGACGGTGCAAACCGAGCCGGCGGTCCTGGCCGCCATCGCCTCGGGCGAGGGGGACCCGATGAGAGAGCAGGCCATCCGAGAGCGCGCCTATGCGATTTGGGAGGAAGAAGGTACGCCAGACGGCAAGGACCTGGATCACTGGCTGCGCGCCGCAGCCGAGATCGAATTACGCGACCACTCAGTCGTAGATAGCGTTTCCTTGGCTTGCAGAAAACCAAGGAGCCAAAGAGATGAACAAACCTAGCTGGATAGAAATATGTCGAGAGTACTGGAAAACTATGTGTTGCCGGTCGTTTGCCCTCGCTGTGGTGCACAAATACAACGTACAATAAGCTGGTTTAGGCAGAACGATGAAATGAACTGCCCCTGCGGGACAACATTCTATCTGATGACGGACGAGCTTATACCGATTGTCGATGCGCTTGAAGGCGCGATCACGCGTCTGATACGGCCGGCTGCTGAGACGCCTCACGAATCCCCTTTTGATGTCGTGAACGGTTAAATTGTGCAGAGGACATAGCCGACAACAGCACCCACGCAGCGGCGATCGCGAGTGGATCATCAAAGCGCGGCACGGCCGAAACCTGGACCACCAAACGGCAGGTTGCGAACCTGTCGATTTCGAAATCTCTCCCGCCAGCTCACTAGCGTGCAAACCCCGTGCTGGCAGTTTGTCGCCGGTGACAGTTGTCGCTAGCTAGTGTTCGTCCAGAAACAATAAGTTTCTGAAATATTTCATTCAATTGGCGATTTTGTGGAGGCCAGGCGCGGCGGTTTCGGGTAAGTTGCGGGTGCATGCCACTGCATTCCGAGACCGACCCTCACCGCCGGAGCCGACAATGCGTCAGGAGCGCACCGTCCAGGCCACTATATTTGAGGTGTTTGCGCAGCACGAGATCGGCTGCGAGTTGAAGGCGATGTCGCAATGGCTGGATGGCCAGCGCGGCCTGATCAGCCTGGTGGCGGGCGATCTGCGGCGGCAGGGGGTGCGCGAGACCGGCGGCGGGGATTGCCGGCGGAAAGCGTGCTGCGCTGTGCGCTGCTCAAGCAGCAGCGCCAGCTGAGTTACGAAGAGCTGGCCTTTCACCTTGAGGATTTGGCCTCGTTTCGCGCCTTTGCCCGCCTGCCGTTGGCGTGGTCGCCAAAGAAGTCGGTGCTGCACCAGACGATCGCGCGATCCGCGCCGAGACCTGGGAGGCGGTCAACCAGGCGCTGCTGGCCAGCGCCAAACAAGACAGGCTGGAGAGCGGCGCCATGGTGCGCCTCGACAGCACGGTCACCGCGGCGCTGATGCACGAGCCCAGCGACAGTGCTCTGTTATGGGATGCGGTGCGGGTGATGACGCGGCTGTTGGGCCGGGGCGAGGCGCTGCCAGCGACGCCGGCGATCCGCTGGCGCGACCGTCGGCGCCTGGCCAAGAAGCGGGCGCGCGCGATCGAATACAGCCGCGGGCCGGACAAAAAGCGCCAGCTCTATCGCGAGCTGATCACCGCCGCCCGGGCCAGCCGGGCAGAACTGCAAGGGATGGCCAGCAGCTGGGCGAGATCGCCCAGACGGCCGTTGCCCGCTGGCGCGCCGAGGTCGACCATTATCTGCCGCTGATCGCGCGCGTCATCGTCCAGACCAACGCCGGGTATTCGATGGCCAGGCGGTGCCGGCTGGCGATAAGCTGGTCAGTCTGTTCGAGCCGCACGCCGACATCATCGTCAAGGGCGGTCGTCAGGTTCAGTACGGACACAAGCTCAACCTGGCGACCGGCAAGAGCGGGCTGATCCTCGATGTCGTTATCGAAGCCGGCAATCCCGCCGACTGCCGAGCGCTTTCTGCCGATGCTCGACCGCCACATCGCTCGCACCGGCGCGCCGCCCCGGCAGACCGCCGCCGATGGTGGCTACGCCAGCCGCGCCAATCTCGCCGCCGCCAAGGACCCGCGGCGTCACCGATGTCGCCTTTCACAAAAAGTGCGGCATCGCCGTCGCCGACATGGTCAAAAGCCCTTGGGTCTACCGCCGCCTGCGCAACTTCCGCGCCGGGATCGAGGCCGGCATCTCCTGCTTCAAGCGCGCCTATGGCGCCGCACGCTGCACCTGGCGCGGGCTGCAACACTTCAAGGCCTACATCTGGTCGGCCGTGGTCGCTCACAACCTGGTCCTGTTCGCCCGCTCAAACCGCCTTAACGCCCGCCCGCTTTGCCCGAGCTGGCCAACCGCCCGTTCACGCTGGCCATGGCTGCCCGCAACACAATTCCTCTTCCGGCTTGCCACCACCGATAAACGAGCCGCGGCCCCACCCCCGCGCGCTCCCTCTGCCTCGTCCTTCTACTTCATCTGAAAAATCATTCCTTTCTGGACGCGCTCTAGCTGTGGAGCCTCAACAGGTTGTCCTCGGTTAGGGCGAGGCGACTGATGGGCGGTTTGGACTTTAGGCCGCCGTGGGGGCGATGCCAGTTGTATCTGTGGAGCCAGACGGGCAGTTCGGCGGCGCGGTGATCTGAGGTCTGGATAGGCCTTGGCGTAGGCCCATTCGCGCAGCGCGGTCTGGATGAAGCGCTCGGCCTTGCCGTTGGTCTTGGGCGTGTAAGGCCTGGTGCGGATGTGCTTGAGGCCGAGATCGCGGCAGGCCTTGCGCGAAGGCGTTGGATCTGTAGCAGGAGCCGTTGTCGGTCATGACGCGGGCGACGGTGACGCCGAGGCTGGCGTAGTAGGCGACGGCCGCCTTGAGGAAGGCGATGGCGCTTTCCTTCTTCTCGTCGGGCAGGATCTGCGAGAAGGCGATGCGGGAGGCGTCGTCGATGCAGACGTGGACGAACTCCCAGCCGGCTGCCGCGCGAGCTGGCTCTGCCGGTGCGGTCGCCGGTGATGCGATGGCCGATGCGCTCGAAACGGCCGAGCTTCTTGATGTCGATATGGATCAGCTCGCCGGGATGTCTCGCGCTCGTAGCGGCGGACCGGCTCGGCGGGCTCGAGTCGCTGCATCCGGTTCAGTCCGGGGCGCTTGCAGGATGCGGCTGACGGTGGCCGGCGAGACGCCGATCTCGGCGGCGATCTGCTTGCCGGTCCAGCGCTGGCGGCGCAGCGCCACGATCCGCTCGACGATCGTCTCGGCGGCGTCGGCCTGTGCAGCCGATGCGGCCGCGAGGAGCGGTCCTCCAGGCCGGCCGGCCCTTCGGCCGCGAAGCGCTCGACCCACTTGCGCACCGTCTTGGCGGCAGACGCCTACGGCCGTGGCCACGGCCTTCGGCGTCTGCCCGCTTCCAGCACCCGCCGCACCATCTCCGCTCGACTATGCGGCGTCAGACGGGCATTCTTGTGGACGTTCATCCGGTCCTCCGAGGAATCCTGAAGCCTCGCAACTCCAGCTTCCCCGGTCCGGACCGGATGGACAACCTATTGAAAGCTCACATCTAGCTAGGAAGCCGAGGCATCGGGCGGCGCGGAAGCGAACAAGCAGAAACTCCCGATATCACAAAATTCCCTGCATCTGAACCTGGGTGAAGTACGGCCGCTGAGGTCTCGTATGCCAAACCCCATTCACATCTTCTCGCTGAAGCCGGATCGGTTTTTGGGAACCACTTCATTCGGAGGATGGTTTTCTTATCAAGCCATCTGTCCAACCCGTGAACGATGGCTCACACCGAGGCTAACGAGGTCTTTTTATCATGGCGGATCGAGAACAATCCCAGAAACCCACGACGCACGAGAAGTCGCAGCGCGATATCGCCGGGACAACCGGCGGCACTGTGGGGCGCGACGTGCCTGATCTAAGCAAAGAAAGGAACACCGAAATTGCGGTCGAGGCCGGAAAAAAGGGCGCGCACTCTGAGGACAAACCCGTAAACGACAAGCGGTAACGCTCCTGTTCAACCGGATAGCTTCGCTGAAAAGCGAGGCTTATCGGCGGCTACCCGTAGCGAAAATGGTGAGGCAATTTCCACCAGTCAGCTTTTGAACATCGAGGAGGATTATAAATGAACGACATCGACAAAGATGAAGTGGTCGGTCTCTTAAACCGTATATTGGAGTCCCAGCTGGCCTGGTGTTGTTCGATACACGCACTATTCATTCCTGGTATTTGGCTACCATCGTATCCCGATTGTCTCGTGGTTGCGAGAGCAAGCTTCGGATCTTGAATACATGCTCAGCAGGCAGGCGAATTGATCACGCAGCTAGGCGAATATCCATCGCTTGCGATAGGCGCTCTGCTCGACAGCCACAAGCACGATATCGGAATGATCATGCGGGAGTTGATGCAGCACGAAGCCGCGGCGCTCGTGCTTTACAAGAGACTCTGACCGCAGTTGAGGGCCGGTCGGTGATGCTTGAGGAGTATGCCCGTCAGATGATTTTCGCCGAAGAGCAACATGCTGGCGAGGTCGATAAAATGCTGCGCAAACCGGGAGAGGTGGAGACCTCTGGGTTCGGGCCGCCTTCGATTTAACCACATAAAGGCGCGCAGTTCAGTGACCGTGTTCCGGCATCTCGCCCGACTCGCTGACGAGTTCATAGTAGGAAACTCTATCGGTTTTGTTCATGCGCCGCCGGGTTTTCTAGTTTCCAGAGCGTGTAGTTGATCTCGCGCAGCGCCTGGTCCTGGCTGGCGGCGGAGAACTGGCCGGTAAAGGCGAGACCGACGGTCAGTTGGTGAAAAAAGAGAGTTATAAGCTTCAGCTTTCTCTAGCCCGAAAATTCATCAGGCCGCGTAGAAGGGGCGGCGGGAGCGACATAAGCCGTTGGATTCGTGTATGATTTGGTTGCTGAAGCCGGATCAACCGAAGCCAACGGAGTTCGCGCCCGCCATGGACGAAGGTACGGGGATTCTGCCGGGTTTGCCACCGGTCGCCGGGCAAGCCGGTGCATGTCGCTTTCGACGGCGGCCGGCTGACCTCGGACGCCGGGATTTTGCTGCTGGCGGCGATCGAGCAGCGGCTCGGGATCGCCGAGCGGCTGGCCGCCTGCATCGAGGACCCGCGCGCGCCGGAGCGGGTGCGGCACGGGCTCGCCGAGATGATCCGCTTCCGCGCCCTGCTGATCGCGGCGGGCTATCCCGACGGCAACGACTGCGACGCGCTGCGCTCCGACCCGGCCTTCAAGATGGCGGTCGGGCGGCTGCCCGAGAGCGGCGCCGATCTGTGCTCGCAACCGACCATCAGCCGGCTGGAGAACCTGCCCGGCGCGACCGCGCTCAAGCGCATGATGGCGGCGATGGTCGAGCTGTTCTGCGACAGCTTCGAGCAGGTGCCCCGGCGCATCGTGCTCGACATCGACGACACCGAGGACCGGGTCCACGGCGGCCAGCAACTGGCGCTGTTCAACGCCCACTACGACAGCCGCTGCTTCCTGCCGATCCACATCTACGAGGCGACGACCGGCAAGCCGGTCGCGATCATCCTGCGCCCCGGCAAGACGCCGGACGGCGCCGAGGTGGCGCTGGTGCTGCGCCATGTCATCGGCCATATCCGCGCCCGCTGGCCGGCGGTCGACATCGTGGTGCGCGGCGACAGCCATTACGCCCGGCCCGAGGCGATGGCGTGGTGCGAGCGCAAGCGCGTCGGCTACATCTTCGGCCTCGCCGGCAACCCGGTGCTGCTGCGCCGGGTCGGCCATCTCGCCGAGGATGCCGCGCTCGGCCGGCTCGACGGCGAGGCCGACAAGGTCCGCCGCTACGGCGAATTCCGCTACGCCGCCAAAAGCTGGAAGGTCGAGCGCCGCGTCATCGCCCGCGTCGAGGCCGGACCCCAGGGTGCCGACAGCCGCTTCATCGTCACCAACCTCGCGGGCTGCCCAAGGCGCTCTACGAGAAGGTCTACTGCGCCAGCGGACAGGCCGAAAACCTGATCAAGGCGCACAAGCTGCACCTCGCCTCCGACCGCACCTCGTGCACCAAGGCCACGGCCAACCAGTTCCGCCTGCTGATCCACACCGCCGCCTACTGGCTGCTGCACACCCTGCGCGGCCTGGCGCCCAGGACCTCGTTCTGGCGCGACGCCCAGTTCGACACGATCCGCCTCGCCTGATCAAGGTCGCCGCCCGGGTCACCGAGATGGTACG
>CAVPBN010000018.1:0-98039 GCA_963701815.1 uncultured Alphaproteobacteria bacterium | reverse complement strand
GGAACAGCCACAAGCCGCCGATGATCGCACCCGACAACAGCGCGATGATCACCCGATACCAGGGGTAGTCGAGGTAGAACAGGGTGAAGTGGCCGCCGAACGGCTCGGCGATCTTGCGCGACACCGGGCCGAACTGCCACAGCGCGTAATTCTGCAAGACCAGCGAGATCCCGAAGGTCGCCAGGATCGTCGTCAGCGGATCGCGGCCGATCAGCGGCCGCAACGTCGCCAGATAGAGCGCGGCGCCGAGCAGCCCGATCAGCACGCTGGCCGAGATCAGCGCGAACCAGAAATTGCCGGTCAGCGCCAGGGTCAAGACGCCGACATAGGCGCCGAGCATGAACAACTCGCCATGCGCGAAATTGACCACGTCCATGATGCCGAAGATCAGGGTCAGGCCCGAGGACACCAGCGCCAGGATCATGCCGGTGACGATCCCGTTGATCGTCTGGATCAGGAGCTGGTCGACCGCGATATTCATATCAGACGCCGAGATATTGGTGGATTACGGCGTCGCCGACGTGCAATTCCGAGGCCAGCGCGTGATGGCGGACCTCGCCCTTCTCGATAAAATAGATGCGCCGGCTGGTTTCGAGGGTCAGCGGCACGTTCTGCTCGACCAGCAGCACCGCCACTTCCTCGCGGCGCAGCGCCTCGATGATCTCGCGGATCTGCGAGACCATGCGCGGCATCAGCCCTTCGGTCGGCTCGTCGAGCAAGATGATCTTGGGTTCCAGCATCATCGCCCGGGCGATCGCCAGCATCTGCTGTTCGCCGCCCGACAAGGTGCCGCCGCTCTGGTTGCGGCGCTCCGCCAGCACCGGGAAATAGGCGTAGACCTTGTCGACCAGCTCGGCTTTGCGCGCCTTGTCGACGCCGTGCCGGTCGAGCCCGGTGCGCAGGTTTTCGAGCACCGTCAACAACGGGAAAATGCGCCGGTCCTCCGGCACATAACCGATGCCGAGCCGCGCCAGCCGATGCGGCGGCAGCCGGGTAATCGAGTGTCCTTCGAACCTGACCTCGCCCTGGCTCGGATGGACGATGCCGGCGATCGCCTTCAAGGTCGTGCTCTTGCCGACGCCGTTGCGGCCGAGCAGCCCGACGACCTCGCCGCGCCCGATTTCGAGCGAGACCCCGTGCAGGATGTGGCTCTTGCCGTAATGGGTGTGGATGCCGTCGACCGCGAGCAGCGGCTCCGAGAGCGGCGGGGTAGCTGTATCCATGCCAGCCGCGAAACTCACTGCGCTGTCATTGCGAGGAGCGCAGCGACGAAGCAATCCGGGTGTCACGAGGTGCAGCCGGCACGAGATTGCTTCCCTTCGGTCGCAATGACGGAGACGGGTCGACGTTCATGTCTTTAGGTAGACCTCGAGCACGCGCGGATTATTCTGGATCTCGGCCGGTATCCCTTCGGCCAGGATCTCGCCGTAATGGAACACCGTGATGCGGTCGGCCAACTCCATGACCACCTGCATGTCATGCTCGACGATCAGGACCGTCAGGTTCTCGGCGATGCTGCGGACCAGCTGCATCGTGTCGTGGGTTTCGGCGGCGCTCATCCCCGCGGTCGGCTCGTCGAGGCACAGCAATTGTGGTTCGGTCGCCAGCGCAATGGCGATTTCGAGCGTGCGCTGCTCGCCGTGCGAGAGGTTGGCGGCGAGCTCCCCGGCCTTGTCCAGCAGGCCGACCGCGGCGAGCGCCGCCTCGGCCTTATCGATCAGGTCGCGGTGCGCGCGATGGTGGGTCAACATGCTCCAGCCGTGCCGGCGCGACTGGGCGGCGATGCGCGCGTTTTCGAGCGCGGTCGCGTTCGGCAGGATGTTGGTGATCTGATAGGAGCGGGCGACGCCCTTGCGCGAGATCTCGTTCGGCGGCAGCCCGGTGATGTCGGTGCCGGCCAGGACGATCGACCCCGAGGTCGGACGTAGGACGCCGGTCAGGCAGTTGAAAAATGTGCTCTTGCCGGCGCCGTTCGGGCCGATGATCGCGCGGATTTCGCCGCGGGCGACGGCGAAATTGACCTGGTTGAGCGCGGTCAGACCGCCGAAGCGGATCGTCAAATCCTCGGTGCGCAACAGCGGCGCGCTCCCGGCGCCCGGGCTGACCTCGGCCCGGGCCGGTGCGGCCGGCGACGGGTCCGCCGACACTTAGGCGGCGAAACTGCAGGCCGGCGGCACGATCGTCTTGTCCTTCGCGACGACATCCTTGATGTGGTATGCGCCGCCATCGACCTCGTAGATGAATTCGCGGCAAAACGCCTGATGGTCCGCCGCGCGCAAGGTCTTGTCGCCTTGCGGGAAGTCGTAGCCTTCCTTCATCTCGAGCCCTTCGAGCGCCTCGATCAGCTTCATCGCGTCGGCGCGTCCCTGGAATTTCGATTTCTCGATGCCGAGCTTAAGGCAGTTCATCGCCTCGAAATTGGATTGGACGTAGCGGTCGGGCAACGGGTTGGAGGGGGCGACCGACTGCAACCGCTTTACCGCCTCGTCGTAAAACGACTTCGCATAGGGCGTGTTGAGCGGCTCTTCGAGGACCGGGATGTAGCGGTCGATGCCGATGAAGCCGTCGATCTTTTTGCCGAGGGCGGGCAGGCTCGAGGGCACGGCGACGGCGCCGTCGCCGGCCCATTTGTACTTCTTGGTCAGGCCCAGATCGTAGCCCTGGTTGACGATGTTGATCGCGTCCTTGCCGAAAAAGATGATCAGGAACCCGTCGAAACTGCCGTTGACCTTGGACAGGAACGGCGTCATGTCGGGGGTGTTGAGCGGGATGCCGGTGGTGCCGACGACCTCGCCGCCCTGCTTTTTGATCGACTCGACGTAGGCGTCCCTGGTCGACTGGCCCCAGGCGTAATCGGCATAGGCGATGTGCCACTTTTTGCCGATGCTGTTGACGAGGTACGGCCCGAACGCCACCGCCTGCGCCGGCGCGTAGTCGTAGGGGCGGAAGCTGTAGCGGTTGCACTTGCTGGTGGTGATCGTCGTGTCGAGGCACACGCCGATCATGTTGACGATCTTGTACCGCTGGTAGAGCGGCATGCAGGCCAGGCAGATGTTGGACAGGACGCCGCCGACAGTAGCGTCGACCTCGTCCTCGACCAGCAGTTTCTCGGTCTTGCGGCGGCCGATGTCCGGCGTCGACCCGTCGTCTTGGGCGATCAGATCGACTTGGCGGCCGAGGATGCCGCCGTTCTTGTTGATGCCGTCGACAGCCATCTGCAGACCGACCAGTGCAGTCTTGCCGACCGAGGCGCCGCCGCCCGACAGCGACTGGATGCTGCCGATCTTGTACGGCTTCGAGACCGCCAGGGCATAGCGCAGCGGCGCCGGGGCCAGCATCGCCGCAGCGCCTCCAGCGGCGCTCCAGCGCAACAGCCGCCGCCGCGTCGGCTCGGCGCCGGGCAACGAGATGTGGTCGTCCGACATCGTCATTCCTTCCCTGTTCGAATGCGCAAACCTGCACCTGTTCGCGGGCCCGCGCCAGATGCGATAAAGGCAGATAAAATGTCAAGTTGAGCAAGCCTTAAGAGGGCGCCTCGACGGGCACGCCCGGCTCTATTTCGCGGCCGCCGGCAGCGGCGAAAGCGAAAGCCGTTGCCGACCGCGGCAGCCGGGGTAATGTTGGCGCTGCGATAGGGTGAGGGACGGCCATGATCTGCGATGTGCACGCGCACTACACGCCGAGGAATTTCAGCGAGTTTATGGGCGACCGCTTTGCATCGCCGGTCCATCTGCCGGTCAAGCGCGGAATGGCGCGCCACCCGTTCTCGGATTCGCCGGAGGACATCCAGGGGCGGTTTGAGCTGATGGATATGGCGGGGGTCGAGAAGCAGGTATTGTCGCCCAACCACCCGCCTTACCTGCCCGACGAGGCCGAGTGCGTCAAAGCCGTGCAGATGCTGAACGACGGCTACGCCGACCTGGCGCACCGCTATCCGCGGCAGATCGCCTCCTACGTCATGCTGCCGTTGCCGCATATCGACGCCGCGCTGAAGGAGATGGAGCGCGGCTTCGACCAATTGGGCTGCGTCGGCGTCAACATGAACATCACCTGCCTGAACCGGTCGGTCGCGGAGACCGAGTTCGAGCCGATCTATGCCGAGATGAACCGGCGCGGGGCGGTGTTGTTCGTCCACCCGGCCGGCACTGGGATCTGCTCGCCGTTCATTACCGAATACGGTTTTCGCGCCGCGGTCGGCACCTCGCTCGAAGACGCGACCTTTGTGCTGCACATGATCGCTAAACAGATCCCTCACCGCTACCCGAACATCAAATTCATCGTGCCGCATCTCGGCGGCCCGATCCCGATGCTGCTCAATCGTCTCGATCAGCAGGGGCAGAGCGCGAGCGGCCACCCGAACCTCGCCGAGGCGCCGAGCGCGACCGCCAAGAAATTCTGGTACGACACCGTGTGCTACGGCTCGAAGGCCGCCTTCACCTGCGCTCTCGAAGCGTTCGGCGCCGATCGTCTGGTGACCGGCAGCGACTATCCGGTGCTGCAGGATTATGAGGCCTACAAGGAGACCTTCGCCTATATCGAGCGGCTCGGTTTGCCATCGGGCGATATCGACAAGATCCTGCACCACAACGCCCAAAAGCTGTTCGGCTTCGAGCATTGAGGACGACCGGAGGAGGGCGGCAGTGAGCGCTCGGCAGGACGCGCTGGAATTCGCGCCGCAGGACGACGCGCCGATACCCTATCTGCAGCGGGTCCGCGACTATTATCTCGGACTCGGCTACGGCAATGCTTACCGCTGGGCGCATTACTCCGAGGTGCCGTTTCAGCCGCTGGTCAAACCCTTGGCGGAATGCCGGGTGGCGCTGATCACCACCGCGGCCCCCTACCAGCCCGGCAAGGGCGATCAGGGCCCCGGGGCGCCCTACAATGCCGCGGTCAAATTCTATTCGGTCTATTCCGGCGACAGCAGGGTCGACCACGATCTGCGGATCTCCCACGTCGCCTACGACCGCGCGCATACCACCGCGGTCGACCCCAACAGCTGGTTTCCGCTGGCGCAGTTGCGGCGCTGCGCGGCGGCGGGACGGATCGGCGAGCTGGCGCCGCGTTTCCATGGCGCGCCGACCAACCGCAGCCAGCGCGCCACCCTCGACAGGGATTGTCCGGAACTGCTGGCGCGCTGCCGCGCCGATCGGGCCGATGCCGCGATCCTGGTTCCCAATTGCCCCGTGTGCCACCAGACGGTGAGCCTGGTTGCCCGGCATCTGGAGCGGCACGGGATCGCCACCGTGATCATGGGATGCGCCAAGGACATCGTCGAGTACAGCGGCGTGCCGCGCCTGCTGTTCAGCGATTTCCCGTTGGGGAACAGCGCGGGCCGGCCGCAGGACCCGGAGTCGCAGGCTTTCACACTGGAGTTGGCGCTGCGGGTGCTGGAGAGCGCGCCGGCAGCGCGTACGACGGTGCAGTCGCCGTTGCGCTGGAGCGCAGATCCGTCATGGAAGCTCGATTATTCGAACATCGAGCGGCTCTCGCCCGAAGCACTGCAATGCCGGCGGCAGGAATTCGATCGCCAAAAGCAGATTGCCGGCGAGATCCGTGCCGGAACGGCCTGATGCGGATCTGCGTGGCGCCGACGGCGCGTCTTGCACCGGACCATCGGGACGAGCGCCTCGCTTTTTTAAGGTGTCAGGGCGCGACGGATGTTGTAAGCCCTGACCGCAAACTCGGGGGATGCCACGGCGAGATCGGCCGTCCGGGTTGCCGCGCCGATCTGCCTTGGCGGGGGGAGATCATGATCGAGACCAGTTGCAAATCACCAAATCGGGCGGGCCGACGAGACCGGCCCGCAGTGTTGGCGGCAGTCGCCTTTCTCGCCGGCCTCGCCGTCGCCGGCGGCATGGCCGCAGCGGCAGAGCCAAAGCAGATGGTCTACCAAGTTTCGCATTCCGTGTTTGGCGATATCGGCACCTACATCAATACGGTCGAGCCGGTCGGCACCGGAACATTGGTTGTGACGCAAGTTGATTTCAACGTGAAGATGCTCGGCGTCAAAGTGTACCATGAGAACGCGCAGCGCACCGAGCGGTGGCAGGGCAACCGCCTGATCTCGTTCGACGGGGTCACCGACAAGGGAAATGGACCGACCAAGGTGAAAGGCGAGGCGCGCGGCGACAGCTTTGTGATCACCTCGGCGCTGGGGACGATCGACGCGCCGGCGACGGTCCATCCGGCAAACCCATGGTCGGCGAACTTCCTGACCACGAAGACGATGATGCGGCCGGATAACGGCAAGGTCGAGCATGTGCGCGTCAGCGATGACGGGCAGACCGCGGTCACCATCGGAATGACGAGCATTCCGACGCGGAAATACCAGATCGAAGGCAACAGCAGCTACACCGTTTGGCTCGACGGCCGCGGCGTGCCGGTCAAATTTGTCGCCGACGACAACTCCGGCAAAGTCACGTTTACCCTGGCCAGATGCGTCCGCTGCGGCATCGACGGGCTCAAGCTCGGCGAACGGTAAGCCGCGCCGGCAACGCCAAACGACGGCGGGAACCGTCGACCGGAGGAGCCGCCGGCGGCGTGACGCTCGGACCCGCGAAGGGCAATCGAGGCATTTGCCGGATAGTGCCGGGGACGTCGATGACGGTGCGTTTCCTGTCGGCCGGCGACCGCGCCCTCGTGGTCGAGTTCGGCGCCGATGTCGACTGGGCGATCAGCGCCGACGTGCTGCGCCTCGATGCGATCGTTTCCGCCGGGGCATTGCCTGGGGTGGTCGAGACGGTGCCGACCTTCCGCTCGCTGATGGTCCATTACGATCCGCTGATGACCAGCGCGGCCGATCTGGCGCACACCGTCGCCGGTCTGCTCGACCGCCGGCAGGGCAGGCGCAGCGCCGGCCGGTGCTGGCATATCCCGGTGTGCTACGACAATGCGCTGGCGCCCGATCTCGGCGAGGTGGCGCGGCTGACCGGTATGTCCGCCGGCGATGTCGCAGCGCTGCACAGCGGTACCCCCTACCACGTCTACATGCTCGGCTTTCTGCCCGGGTTTCCCTATCTGGGCGATCTGCCCAAGGCGCTCGCCTTGCCGCGACGGGCCGATCCGCGGCTGCGGGTGCCGGCCGGGTCGATCGCGATCGCCACCGCGCTGACCGCGATCTATCCTTATGACAGTCCAGGCGGCTGGCACCTGATCGGGGCGACGCCGGTCCGGTTCTTCAACCCGGCGCGGCTACCGCCTGCCTTGCTCGCGGCAGGCGATATGGTGCGGTTCGAGCCGATCGACGAGGACGCTTTCGCCGCGATCCGGCGCATGGTCGAGACCGACGATTACCCGGTCGACAGCGAGCCGATCGGCGAATGAGCCCGGGGCTGCGGGTGCTGAGCCCGGGCCTGCACACGACGGTGCAGGATCTCGGCAGGTTCGGCTGGCGGGCGGTTGGCGTGCCGGTTTCCGGCGCCCTCGACGGGTTCACCTTGCGGCTCGCCAACCGGCTGGCCGGCAACGATCCGGGGGCGGCGGCCCTCGAAATCCTATTCAGTGGGCCGAGCTTCGAGGTTGCCGCCGATACCGTCCGCGTGGCGCTCGGCGGCAGCGGGGCGAGCCTGGTGCTGAGCGGCGAGCCGGAGCGTCGGGTTGCCGCCTGGCAAAGCCTGACCTTGCGGCGCGGCGCCGTCTTTCGCGTCGCCGTCGGCCGGGATTCGGCCAGCGTCTACCTGGCCGTCGAAGGCGGCGTCGCGGTGCCGATGGTGCTCGGCAGTGCGGCGACCTATGTGCGCGCGGCATTCGGCGGCTTCGAGGGCCGCCCGCTGCGGCAGGGCGATTTCGTTCCGTTATCGATCGAGCGAGCGGCGGAGCGCTCTGAACTGCGGCTGCCGCCGCCGCCCTCGACGGCGGAGCTGCCGATCCGCGTGGTGCTCGGCCCGCAGCAGGAATATTTCACCGAGGCCGCGGTAACGGCATTGCTCACCGCCGAGTTCCGTATCTCGCAGAGCGCCGATCGCATGGGAATGCGCCTCGACGGGCCGCCGCTGCGCCACCGCCGGGGCTGGGACATCGTCTCCGACGCCATCGCGACCGGAGCGATCCAGGTGCCGGGCTCGGGCCAGCCGATCCTGTTGCTCGCCGACCATCAGACGACGGGCGGCTACCCGAAAATCGCCACGGTCGTCTCGGCCGATCTGCCGGTCGTCGGCCGCAGGCGGCCCGGCAATTTATTGCGGTTCGCCGCTGTCGGCATCGAAGAGGCCGAACAACTCGCGCGCGACGAGGAACGGCGTCTTGCCGCGTTGGTCGCCGCGTTCGAGCCGGCGCCCGGCGACGGCGGCGAGATCGACCTCGCCTCGCTCTACGCCGGCAACCTGATCAGCGGGGTCGTCACCGGCCGCGATTGAGCGGCAACGACGGTAGGAGCGACCGCATAAACCGCGTTAAAATAGCCGTCCACACAAGAAATCTCTAGTGGTGAAAACCAGACGCTTGCTCCCCGGCAGGTCCGTGTCGAGATTGCTTCGCTCCGCTCGCAATGACAGCGTAAGTGCTTGTCATTGCGAGGAGTACGGCGATGAAGCAATCTCGCTCAAGGTACGCACCGGAGGGAATCGTCGGTCTGGTTTGCAGACACTAATGCTTAGATGCATTCAGACGATCCAGCCGCATTGCCCTGTAGTAGCCCTGTAGTAGCCCTGTAGCCCTGTAGCCCTGTAGTAGCCCTGTAGGATGGGTTGAGCACAGCGAAACCCATCTGCCGCCGGCATTTGCGATGGGTTTCGCGATGCTCAACCCATCCTACATTTACTGCTCTAAATATATGTTGTTGATTGTGTACCAATATCACTTTCCGGCGGTCTTACATAAGCGAAGTGCGGCGATGGTCTTTCTCACCGGTGCGGCACCGGAAGGACCATCCGCGTCACCACCATGGGACGGGCTGAATGGCGCCGGGCGGGTTCGCGGTCAGGCGAAGCCAACATTGGCGCGGTGGCCGGCCTTCCTCCAGCAGCAAGGCGTGCTCTGTCGCCGGAATTGCTCCGAGAATTGAAAACTCTGCGGCGGATTTGGCGCAGTGGTAGGCCGCCTCGATGCGGTGGCTCGGCGAAAAGCGCCGGACCAGTGTCTCGGTCACGGTCGAGCCCGGACCCTCGTTGTCATGGGTTTCAACGATCAGATCGGCGTAGAGCAGCGAGGGTGCCAGATCGGTGCGCAGCAAGTCGAACTCGCCGCCTTCGATATCGCAGAACACCAGAGCATTATCGGCGGCGACCCGGTTCAACTCGTCGGGCGTGCACCGATCGCCGACCTGAACCCGGTCGCTTACGCCGTTGAGCCGTGCCAACGCCGCAGTATTTTCTCTCGCCTCCGCGTCGATGTCGTACGCGTAGACTTGTGCGGTCTTCGACTTCACAGCGAACCCGACCGCGTAATAGCCTTCGGCGCAACCAACATCCACAATCGTCCGGTAATTGCGGTTGATGGCGTCGCCGATCCAGCGGTGGATCGGACTTTCGTAGGAGCCGATGACCTTCGGCGACAAAAGACTGTTCGACGTGATCGGCGCGTAACTCATCCCGGCAAACGGACCGTGTCTCACCGTCCAGTCGCCGTTCAAATGTTCATGGACGATACCCACCTCATATCGCAAACGCTGATCAAGCTTCCTGGCTACTTCTTGGCGGGATTGCTCTGCGAGTTTGTCGTTTCGCTGCTTTACGTGAGGTAATCGCTGATATATGCGGGCTGCATTCGTGTAAATCGGCGGCGAGATGTAATATAAACATTGCTTTAGTGCCGCGACCTGCATCTTGACCGACCCACGACGTTCGTTCACTGACCAGCCGACACCTCCAATATTAAGGGGTTATACTTACATACGCCTTACCAAAAGACTGCCATCCGGCGCGCTGCGCCCGACATAAGTCGACGGCGGCTACAGGAACACCTCGGGCGGGTTGCCGAGCAGGACCTGGCCGATGGTCTCGTAATGGGCATCGCGCGACTGGATCTGCTGCGACACCGTGTGGATGTCGCGAAACCGGCGCTCGAATGGGCTGCCGGGGAAGATCGCATCGACGCCGGCGGCCTTGTAGATCGATTGGGCGACGGCGACGGCGCTCGAAATCGCGTGGCTGCCGGCGAGCCGCGCGCGTGCCCGCGCAGGCACATCGATCGGCGCGATGTCATCGGCATCCGCGTAGATCGCGCGCACCGTGTCGACCAGATAACCGCGGGCCGACCCCAGCTGCGCCTCGGCGCGCGCGATCCCGGCCTGGATCGCCGCGCTGTCGGCGAGCCTGCCGGCGCCGCGCGGCGTCTTGCGCAAGGCCAGATCGACGAACGCGTCGAGCATGCCGCGGGCGATGCCGAGCGCCACGCTCGCAATCCCGACCGAATAGAGCGTCTGCTGCGGAAAGGCGTAGAGCGGGCCGGGGTCGCGGCGCAGGCTCGGATCCTCGCGCGTGCCGGTCAGTTCCTCGGGCACGAACAAATCCTTGACGGTGTAGGATTCGGAGGCGGTGCCGCGCAGGCCGATCGGCTGCCAATTGTCGAGCAACCTCGCCTGCTCGGCCGGGAACAGCCAGGTGCGGATCGTCGGCCGCCCGAAATTGTTCAGCCGCAGCGAGCCGTCCGGCTCGACGACGGTGCCGTGCGCGCCGAGCCAGTTCGCATGGCGGCAGCCGCTGGCGAAATCCCAGCGGCCGGTGATCCGGTAGCCGCCCGGCGCCGCAATCCCGAAGCAGTCGTTCGGCGGGCCCCAGGCGCAGGTCGCACGCGGCGGTCCAAACACCCGGCGCGCCTGATCGAGGCCGAGATAGGGGGCGAAGAGGCCGATGCTGTTGGCGATCGACGCGCACCAGCCGACCGAGCCGTCGGCCCGCGCCAGTTCGGCGACGGCCAGCACATATTGGCCGGGCTCGACCTCGTCGCCGCCGACCGAGCGCGGGTAGAGCATGCGAAACAGCCGTTGCCGATGCATCGCCTCGACCACCGCCGGGGTCAGCCGGCGAGTATTCTCGATCGCGTCGGCTTCGGCGGCGATCAGCGGCGCCAGGCCGCGCGCTCGGGCGACGGCGTCGCTGCCGCCTGTGCGATCGATAGGCTGATCCACGGGCATCTGATCCATCGGCGTCGGTCTCGAACAGAAAATGCGCGCGCAATAGCGGCAAGCGGCCCGGCGGCTGTCAATGGGCGATCGCGGCTGCCCGAGGCGCCGGGACATGCCCGCTCGCCACGTCCCACATCAGCCGCGGCTCGAAGGTTTCGGCCGCAAACATGGTCAGGATCACGACCGCGCAGAAAGCCAATGCCCCGGCGCCGGGCTCGATCGTGATCACCGAGCCGAAAACGACGAGGGCGCCGAGCAGCAATTCCATAAAGATGTCGATCATCGACCAGCGGCCGATGAAACGGACGATGTGATAAAGCCGGGTGCGGTCGCGCAGCCGGCCGGCGCGTCCGGCCTGGATCGCGATCAGCATGGTCGAGAGGCCGACGAGCTTCAGCACCGGCACCGCGATGCTGGCAAAGAAGACTAGGGCGGCCAGCGGATAGTCGCCTGCGGCGATCATCTCCTCGACGCCGCCGATGATCGTGCTGGGCATGCCGGCGCCGAGTTGGACCACGGTCAGCACCGGGAAGTAATTGGCCGGGATGTAGAGGATGGCGGCGGCGATGACGAGGGCCCAGGTCCGCGCCACGCTGTTCGGTCGGCGCCGGTGCAGCACGCTGCCGCAGCGCGGGCAGCGGGGATCTCGGGGATGCGGCCGGCTGACCAGACCGCAGATCTCGCAGCCGATGAGGTCGGTCGTCGAACCGGCCGGGCCACCGCACGGCAGAGGGTCGATCCGGTCCTTTGGATCGAGCCGCTCCCAAACTTTCTCGCGGTCGAGTGCGGAATCGATCCACACGAGCAGAAAGGTCAGCGTCAACAGAGCGTAGACACCGGCGCGCAGCCCGATTTCGACCAACCCTTCGAGCTTGACATAGGCGACGAAGACCCCGAGCACGAAGACTTCGATCATCGACCAGGGCCGCAGCCGTTCGGCCCAGGCGAAGACTTGGCGCAAATGGCGGGACGGACGCCGCGCATGCGCCCCGATCAGCGCATAAAGGGTTGCAAGCAGCCGGACGAGAGGCGCCGCCACGGTGACGAACAGCACGACCGCCCCGAGCGGCGCCATGTTCTGCCGCACCAGCTCCTCCGGCCCTGAAAACAGATCGGCGACGTGGCGGATGCCGGCGGTCTCGACGCTCATCAACGGCGTCGCGCACATGACCGTCAGCAGCACCAGCGCCGCCACGGTAAGTGCGATGATGTGGTCGAGGCGATGCGCGCTGACCCGGCGCAGGATCGTCGGGCAGCGCGCGCAATGGGCCGAGGTGCCGGGAACAAGCGCCGGGACCGTCTGAAACAGCCCGCAGCTCGGGCATTCGCGCAGCTGCGGCTCGGTCGCCGGCAGGCCGGCGCGCCGCCCGATCATCCGAAGGCGGGGGGCCGGCGCAGCAACGGCGCAAGGCCGTCGGCCAGCCGGCCCAACGCGGCGCTGATCGCCGCCACCTCGCCGGAAACGCCCGGCGCCGAAGTCGGCACGGCAAAGCGGAAGCTGCGCAGCATCGGTTCGGTCCGGCCGGTAAAACGAACGGCCGCCTGGGCCTGCAGGATCAAATTACCGGCGGCATCTTCGTCGAGCCGCTGAATATTGAGCTCGAGCGTCGCGTCGGGCCGCGCCGAAACCGCACCGTTATCGGCAATCACGGTGCTCTGCGGCAGGCGCTGACCCAGTTCCTCGATCAAGACGCGGGTCAGCATCGCGCCCAGCGGCTCGCCCCACCAATCGTTCGACATCACGTCGAGCCGATAGTTTTCCGATGAACGCACGATCTGCGAGCGTTCGAGGTAATGGGCAATCGCAAACTGCTGCACCAGCACGATTTTGGGCCCGCCGATCTGGGGCGGACCCTGAGCAGGCGCGATCGTATAGAGCACCGGATCCGGCGAGGCGCAGGCAGCGAGCCCGCCGGCGAGGATCAACGCAGCCATCCGCCGGCTTACCCGTCCGCAACCGAACCGTCTCATTCGAGACCGCCTGCCGGGCGGCCTCTGATCAGCGCCTCGGGATGGCGCGCCAACAGGTCGGCGAGCGAGCGGATCGAGCCGACCGCATCGTTCAATTGCACCAGGAGGCGTTCGAGATCGCGGTTGAATTTGGTGTTGTCGCCATAACCGCTGTCGAGCGACACCAGCAATTTGTTGGTGTTGGCCATGGCCTTTTGCAGCTGCGCCGACATTTCCGGAAGCTGCTTGAGCGCGGGAGCGGTGCCGGTATCGACGTTCTTCATCACCCGCTCGGCGACGGCAAGAGTGGTGGCGAGATTGGTCAATGCCTGCTTTGCCTCCGGCCCGCCGGCCAGCGCGTCGACCGATTTCAGAATGCCGCCGAGACTCTGGCCGATCTGATCGAACGGGATCGCGTTGACCTTGTCGAGCAGCGCGTTCGCGCCTTGCGCCAGCCCGGCAAATCCGCCGCCTGGGGCCGTCGGCAAGACAAAATTCGCGCCCTCCATGACCATTTTCGCCGGCGGCGCATTGGGCGCGAAATCGAGCGCTACCTGCTGCGCGCCGGTGATCAGGCTGCTGCTTTGCAGGGTCGCCCGCAATCCGCTTTTGATCAGCGTGTCGACCACCTGCTGCGGCGGGGCGAAGGCCCTGACGCCGACGCCGACGACGCGCTCCGGCTCGACCTCATAATGGACCGGCGCCAGGACCGCGTTTGTGGCGGGATCGAACGCCAGTCGCACATCGGTGACGTGGCCGATGACGAGGCCGTGCATGGTGACCTCGGAACCCTCTGCCAGGCCGCTGACCGAACCGGGAAAATAGGACACCAGCAACAGCTTGCGGGTGTAGGAAGCGGCCTTGGCGGTGGCGCGATCGGAGAACAGCGGGAAGACGTGCTCTTCCGCGCTCATCAAATCGGCATGGCTGTCCGACCCTGGTGTTTCGAACGCGATGCCGCCGAGGATCAGCGCCTTCAGCGACTCGACCTGAACCTTGATCCCGGTGCCGGCGAGCTGGATCGACAGGCCCGACGCGTTCCAAAACCGGGTGTCGTCATGCACATAGGTGCTGTAGGGCTCGCGCACGAAGGCGTGGATCGTCACCGATTTCGCCATGTCCGCAATATCCCAGCCCAACACCTCGCCGACGGCGAGATCGCGAAAGAAGAGCGGCGAGCCGAGCGAGATCGAGCCGAGCCGGTCGGCCTTCAGGAAGAAGGTCCGGCCCGGGACATGCTCGTCGAGGATCGGCGGGTCCTCTCGTCCGGTAAACTCGTATTGCGGCTTGCCCGCCTTCGCCCCCGGCAGCATGCCGACATAGCTGCCCGACAGCAGGGTCTCCAGACCGGAGACGTTGCCGGCGAACAGGCGTGGCTTGACCACCCAGAACACGGTCTTGCTGGTCAACAGAGGCTTGGCCTGGTGGGTCGTCGCGATCGTCACGATGACATGAGTGTGGTCGGGCGAGAGGTCGAGGCTCTGGACCTTGCCGAAGACGATGTCCTTGAACTTGAGCTGCGACTGGCCGGCCTGCAGCCCTTCGGCGGTGTTGAAGGTGACCCGGATCGTCGGCCCCTCTTTCGACCAGGTGTCCCAGGCGAGCCAGGCGCCGATCGCGAGCGCGACCAGCGGGACAAGCCAGATGATCGAGATGCGCCGCGACCGGCGCGGCACGGCCTGCGCCAGGACCGGCGGTTCGCTGAGATTGGTCATCCGAGGCCCCGTGGAGCGATGCGTTAGGCTTACCCTGTTGCGGACCGGCGCGCCAGCCGGATCGGTCATTCGGCGCAAGCCCGGGCACGGCGAATTATGCCGGGCTCCCGAGACAGCGCCCGGCGGCGCAGTGTCGGAGCATTCCGGCCGGCGCCGATAGCCTCCGGGGCAGCGTCAAGCGATAAGTTCGCGGTAAACAGGATCTGCGTCCGGGTGTGCGACGCCCGATTGACCCACGCCGGGTTTTCACCCATCAAGTCGATTAAATCCCCGAGCAACGGGCGGGGCGGATTGCCGCCATGATTACGCCAAGCTGCGGGCGGCGGCAAAAAGTCATGAAACCTGTCACGCGCTTTGCCGATTGTGTGGTCGCCGCGCTTTTTATCGCCGTGTGCGGCCTGTCGAACCCGGCGAGGGCGGCGGACGCCGATCCGTTGCGCCCAATCGACGCGTCCAGCCCGAGGGCGACGCTGCGGGGCTTCACCGACATCGTCGACCAAACCTATCTCGGGATGGTCGATCTGCTCAAATCTTATGCGGCATCCGACCGGCTCTATCTGAGCCCGGAGGAACGGCGGCGCCAGATCGAGAATCTGTCGGGCGGAACAAAGGCCGCCCAATTTCTCGACATCTCGCGGATTTCACCGGTCCTGAAAGACAGCGTTGCAATCGAGCGGGTGCTCGAGCTGAAGGAGATCCTCGATCGCATCGAACTGCCTGCCTTCGACGCCATTCCGGATCGGGATGCGACGGCGCGGTCTTCGGCCAAACGGTGGCGGCTGCCGGGCACCGAGATCGACACCGTCCTGATCGAAAACGGTCCGCGCGCCGGCGAGTGGCTGGTATCCGCCGACACGGTCGACCGGCTCCCCGAGTTCTATCGGCGGGTCGAGCATCTGCCCTACAAGTTCGGGCCGGCAAGGCAGCTCGCCGATACCTATCGGGCGTTGAGTTCGAACCGGACGACGACGATCTTTCAGGCGTATTCCGGCTCGCCGCTGGGGCTGGAGGCCATCGTCCCGACCCGCTGGATGCTGCGCCTGCCCGCCTGGGCCAAGGCGCGCATCGCCGGCGTTGCCCTATGGCAATGGTTCGGGTTCGTTTTCGGGATTGCCGCCGGGGCGCTGTTTGTCTTTGGCTGCCATCGTCTCGGGCGTCGCTGTCGCCCGCGGTAGAGAGGACGAAGCGGGTCCGGGCTGGCACGCCCTGCTGACCCCGCTCGGCGTCATCATCGTCGCGGGACTCCTGGTGCCCCGGATCAGCGCCGTCTTTCACATCGGCGGCAGCCCTCGCATCATCGCCGCCTTTGTCCAGACGATCGCGCTCTATCTGAGCGCGGCATGGCTGGCGGTGATCGGCGCCGGGCTTCTCGGCGAAGCGATCGCCGCCTCGGAGCAGCTGCGGCGAGGCAGCCTCGACAGCCAGCTGAGCCGGCTGGGCATGCGGCTCGCCGGGGTCGCGATCGCGATCGGGCTGCTGATGCGGGCCGGCGACGAGCTCGGCTTCCCGGCCTATTCGGTGCTTGCCGGGCTGGGTGTCGGCGGCCTCGCCGTGGCGCTCGCGGCCCGCGACAGTCTGGCGAACCTGTTCGGTTCGGTGCTGATCATGTTCGAAAAACCCTTCCGCGTCGGTCACCGCATCCGCGTCGGCAGCAGCGAGGGAGTGGTCGAGGATGTCGGCTACCGCAGCACCCGCATCCGCACCTCGGACAATTCGCTGATATCGATCCCCAACGACACCGTCGTCAACGCGACGGTCGAGAATTTGACGCTGCGCACGATGTTTCGCCAGCGCCTGTTGGTGCAAGTCACCTACGACACGCCGCGCGCTAAACTGGAGGCGCTCGCCGACGGCATCAGACAGCTGATCGGCGATCATTCGGCGACCAACAAAAACAATTTCCATGTGCGCTTCAATGATTTCGGCGAGAGCAGCCTCAACATTCTGGTTATCTTCTACCTTATCGTGCCGGATTATGCTGCAGAACTCAAGGATCGTGAAGATATATTGTTGAGTATCATGGATCTTGCCACGAATCTCGACGTCGAATTTGCGTTTCCGACCAGAACTCTGCACATTGAAACGGTGCCGACGATTGCAGGCCCCGGCTCCAGCGGCGTCGAGGGGCGCGGGATTGCCGGGCTCGCGCACCTCGAACCGGCAGCTGCCGGACGTGGGCCGGGCAGGCGCGGCTTCCCGGGACCCCGCTAGGTCCGGCCCAGCGGCGGCAAGCGGCGGTGGGCGTGGGTGCGCGGCACCACGCCGAGCCGGCGCGGGTCTTCGAACGCCACCGGCCGGCGCGCATAGACGACAAATCCGGCCTTCTGGTAGGTCTGCAACGCCTTCGGGTGGTCGTAGGTCGAGGTGTGCAGCCAGAACCGCCCGATCGGCCGCGCGCTCCAGGCACGATCGATCGCCGCCTGCAGCATATAGGGGCCGAGCCCGCGCCCGATGAAATCGGGGGCGAGGCCGAAATAGCACAGCTTGGTTTCGCGCGCGGCCGCAATGTCGAGTTCGAAGAACCCGGCCGGCACGCCGCCGACATACAGCACGAAGATTTCGAGCGTCGGCTCGGCGAGCAGTTCCGCGAGCGAAACATCGTCGACCAGCCGCCGCTCGAACCACAGCCACGGCTCGCCGACGGTGTCGTAGATGTAGCGGTAGAACGAGACCGTGCACGGCTCGGCGCGCATCAGCGCCAGCTTGTCGAGGGGCGCCGGCACCCGCCGGCCGTTCGGCCGGGCCAGCATTTCGAGATAGGTGATCGTGTCGTCGAGCACGGCTCAGGCTTTCGCCGGGCCGGTCTCGACCGGGGTGTCGCCGGGAAGACCCCATTCCGACCACGACCCGTCATAAACGGCCGCACCCGGATGGCCGATCAGATGCAACGCGAACGCAAGCGCGCAGGCGGTGACGCCGGAACCGCAGCTGGTCACCACCGGCCGGTCGAGCGCCACGCCCGCTTCGGCGAACAGCCGGGCCAATTCCTCGGCACTGCGCAGCCGGCGCGTCGCCGGATCGGTCACCATTTCGTACGGCAGGCTGCGGCTGCCGGGGATATGGCCGCTGCGCAGACCGGGCCGGGTTTCGGGCGCGGTGCCGTCAAAGCGGCCGGCGGCGCGGGCGTCGGCGATCTGTTCCCGGCCGGTCTTCAGGTTGTCGAGCAATGCCGCCTTGTCGCGCAGCAGCGAGCGGTCGAACCGGGCGGTAAAACGGCGCGGAGGCGGAGACGGCAACGCGGTGTCGAGCGGCCGGCCTTCGGCCCGCCATTTCGGCAGGCCGCCGTCGAGCAAGGCCACGTCGTGATGGCCGAAGAGCCGGAGCATCCACCACGCGCGCCCGGCCGAGGACAGCCCGTTCTGGTCGTAAACGACGACCCGATCCCCGTCGCCGATGCCGAGCGCGCCGATCTTTTGCGCGAACAGATCGGGCGGCGGGACCATGTGCGGCAGGCTCGTGCCGGGCATGGCGATGTCGTCGATGTCGAAAAACACCGCGCCCGGGATGTGGCCATGCAGGTAATCGTCTCGCGCGGTCGGAGTAATTCCGGGCAGTTTGAACGAGCAGTCGACGACCCGGACATGCGGGTCATCCAGGTGGTCGGCCAGCCATTCGCTGCCGACGAGCGCCTCGGGGCGGGCGTAGGGCATCGCGATCCTCTCCTCCCTCACTCGGCAAAGGCGATGACGATGCGGCGATTCTGCCGGCCTTTGTTTTCGATCTTGGCGATGGCGACCGGGCCGATCTCGGCGGTGTTGCCGACATGGGTCCCGCCGCAGGGCTGCAGATCGACCCCGACGATTTCCATCAGGCGCACGCGGCCGGCGCCGGTCGGCGGCTTGACCGACATCGTGCGGATCAGCTCGGGCTGGGCGGCGAGTTCGTCGTCGGCGATCCAGCGCGGGGCCACAGGGTGCGCCTCGGCGATCAGCGCGTTGAGCCCGGCGGCGATCGCCGCCTTGTCGAGGCTCGCGCCGGGCACGTCGAAATCGAGCCGGCCGCGACCGTCGGCGACCTGGCCGCCGGTCACCATCCCGGGAACGACGCTGCACAGGAGATGCAGGCAGGTGTGCATGCGCATCAGCCGGTGCCGGCGCTCCCAGTCGATCTCGGCGGCGACGGCGCTGCCGGGTTCGGGCATGGCCGTTCCCGGCGCCGGTACATGGATCACCTCGTCCGGCAAATCGCCCTTGAGGGTATCGACGATCGCGATCGTCTCGCCGGAGGCCAGCCGCAACACCCCGCTGTCCCCGGGCTGCCCGCCGCCGGCCGGATAAAACACCGTGCGGTCGAGCCGGATGCCGCGCAGATCGGCGGCAACGACATGCGCGTTGCAGCCCCGCAGATAACCGTCCTCGCGAAACAACAGCTCGGTCATTGGCACTACCTCATCGTCGGGCATCGGCCGCCGTCCAGCCTGCCGCCGATGTCGTTTTTATACGGATATATCGCGCCGATGGGTACCCGGTGGTACAAATCCGACACCTGCGATCGGGAGGTGCGGCAATGGAATTCGGCGCGCTGATGTTTTTTACCGAGTATGCGATATCGGCGGTGGATCTGGGGCGCGCGCTCGAGGAGCGCGGGTTCGAGTCGATCTGGGCGCCCGAGCATTCGCACATTCCAACTTCGCGCCGATCGCCGTGGCCGGGTGGGGCCGAATTGCCCGAAAGTCTATCACGACGCGATGGACCCGTTCGTCAGCCTGACCGCCGCGGCGATCGCGACCAAAGCCTTAAAGCTCGGCACCGGCGTGTGCCTGGTGCAGCAGCGCGACCCGATCCAGACCGCCAAGCTCGTCGCCTCGCTCGACCAGGTGTCGCAGGGCCGGTTTCTGTTCGGCGTCGGCGGCGGCTGGAACGCCGAGGAGATGGCCGACCACGGCACCGAATTCAAAACCCGCTTCAAGCTGATGCGCGAGCGGATCGAGGCGATGAAGGAGATCTGGACCAGGCCCAAGGCCGAGTATCACGGCGACATGGTCGATTTCCCGGAGATGATGGCCTGGCCCAAGCCGGTGCAGAAGCCGCACCCGCCGATCCTGGTCGGCGGCGCCTTTCCGCATGCCGCGCGCCGCGCGATCCGCTACGGCGACGGCTGGTGCCCGATCGGCGGTCGGCCCGGTTCGAGCCCGACCGACACGATGGCGCAGTTCCACCAAATGGCGCGGGACGCCGGGCGCGATCCGCAGAGCCTGCCGATCACCCTGTTCGGCGCCGGCGAGGATGCCGACCGCCTCGCCCGGTATCGCGACATGGGCATCGCCCGGGTCGTCGTCATGCTGCCCTCCGAGCCGAACGACAAGATCCTGCCGACGCTCGACCGCTGGGCCCAGCTGATCCGCCGCACCGCGCCCTGACCCGCAAGCCGGCGCCGGCGCTTGACCGGTCAACCGGTGTAAAGAGGGGGAGCGCGGCGCCGCAAGTTCTCGTCGGAGGAGCAAGACGACAATGCCGTCACGAAGCGACCTGCGTCAGTATTACGAAATCGGGGCTCGGTTGGCGCCGGTGATCCATCAGCATCAAGATTGGCCATACGAGATCCCGCATCCTCGATACGTGGCTTACATGGCCCCTCCCCACGATGTCGGCGGCCAGGCCGATGCGCCCGTCCGATACGAGGAAAAAGAGGAGGAGCTGTGGGAGCTGAACACCTATGTCACCTGCGAGGTGCTCGGCTGGCGGGGCGTGTGGAACGCCGAGGAAAGGCGCCGCCGGGGCAACAACGATCTGGGTGCATCGCTCTATTACGGCTTTCCTTACTACGGGCGCTGGATTTGGGCGGCGGCCCGAATGCTGGTGGACAAGAACCACGTCTCGCTGACCGAACTTCTGGAGAAGATTGCAGAAGTGAAAGCTCGCCATGCAACACGCCAATGCTGAGAGCGTGCCCGCCCGCTTCAATGTCGGCGACCGCGTTCGCGTAAAGGATCTGCCAAACCTGTTTTACACCCGTACGCAAATGTATGTTCGGGGCGTGAGCGGAACGATCGCCGCCCGTACTTACGAGGACCTCATTCCCGAGGACGAGGCCTGGAACCGGGACGACGCGCGGCCCGAGCAGTTTTATATCGTCCGGTTTCGGCAGAAGGATCTTTGGGAGGAGTACCCGTTCGACAACGATACGCTGCAGACCGAATTGCCCGACCGCTGGCTCGAGCCGGTCGGCGATTGATCGAAGCAAGCCGGGAGTACAGAGCGTGCAACACTCTCACCGACACGACGATGCCGGCGGCAGTCACGACCATGCAGCCGCACCGATGGTCGACGAAATCACCGATTTCGAGATTCTCGAAATCGCCGTTCGCGAGCTGGCGATCGAGAAAGGCCTGTTCACCGCCGAGGATCACCGGAAGTTCGCCGAGTGGGCCGAATCCATCGGGCCGGCCGGCGGTTCGCGGCTGGTGGCCAAGGCGTGGACCGACCCGGCGTTCAAGGCCCGCGTGCTTGCCGATGCCGTTGCCGCCTGCCGGGAGATCGGCATCGACTGGACCGAGCCGACCGGTTCCGGCACCCCGAGCGACTACATGAACCTGCGCGTCCTCGAAGATACGCCGAGCCTGCATCATGTGGTCGTCTGCACCTTGTGCTCGTGTTATCCGCGGCCGCTGCTCGGCCACTCGCCTTACTGGTACCGTTCGCCGAACTATCGGCGCCGAATCATTCGCTGGCCGCGTCCCGTGCTGGCGGAGTTCGGATTGAACCTGCCCCCGGAGGTCGAGGTGCGGGTCGAGGACTCCAACCAGAAATGCCGGTTTATGGTCCTTCCGGTGCGCCCCGCCGGCACCGAAAATTGGACGGAGGCGCAGCTGGCGGAGATCGTGACCCGCGACTGCATGATCGGCGTTGCCTTGCCCCGTCCCGACAGGAAGTCCGACGATGTCCGGCCGGTCCACAAGGCCCGCCGGCCGGTCGACAACGAGGACCGGCAAGCGGAGGCCGGGCAATGAATGGAGAAGGCGATCGGCCGCCTGCCGCTGCCGGCGAACACCGGGTGGATCTGGCTCCGATCCCGTTGCTCGAGGCCATCCGAAACGAGGACAAGACCTGGGAAAAGCTCGCACCGCGCTACCGCGTGACCAACCCTGATCCACCCTGGAAAGTCAGCCTCGACGCGACGTGCGAGTGCCTCGCCGCGGTCGCGGCCCTCCCGGCGCTGGAGCGGCGCCGCGCGGAAGATCAACTCGGCCGGAGCGCGTACCGCGGGACTCCCGCGCCCGAGCAACAGCTGTTGGCCTTGGCCCACATCATGCTCAGCCGCGGGCTGCTCAGCGAAGCGGATCTCGCCCGACGCATGGACGACGTCCGATCGCGGCTCGAGGCGTGCTAGACCACATGTGGTCTAGGCGGGAACGTGACGGTCGCCGGCAGCGATCTGGTCGCGAGGCCGCTTTCACCCGAGCAGGCTACTGATCCCATGACGCGGCTGCAAGCGCCGGCGGTGTTGCGCCTTTGGCGAGGAGATACCCCGGCGCGCGAGGTGACCCGACAACCGCCTGGCCACAGGCCAGGGCGTCGAGCGCCGAGTTGATCCAGATCATACGCCCGGGAAATCGCCGAACCATAGTGGCGCCGTTACCGGATCTGGAAGGCGACGGATGCTGAGCTACCGCGTGTGTTTCATCAATGAGATCCCCCGAAACGACAGGCTCTTCCGCTGCTGCCAGCGCTCGGTGGTCATTCGATCGGCGCGCAGCCCCGAGCGGGCGATCGAGGCGGCAAAGAAACGGTTTGAGAGGCTCGAAGGCATCCGCGATTGGAAGACCCATGCCGCCTTGATCGAGATCGAGCCGGTCGACCCGAAGTCCGACGCCGGAGGGAGCAGGCTTTCCGGGGACGCTTCGCGTCGCGCACAAATGACCTGAGCCTCGTTTATCCCGTCGATACTGCGGTCGCGTGATTCAGCACGGCCTCGGACTGGACCGTGCGGCGCGCACACCCGCGGCGAGGGCCGCGACATCGGCGAGGACGGCATCGACGAGGCCGGGGCCGGCCCGGCCGTCGGCATCGAGGTTGAGGGCGAGCCGCTGGACCAGCGAGGAGCCGACCACCGCGGCGTCGGCGGCGCGCGCCGACAGCCGCCGCCTGCTCGGGGCTCCTGATGCCGAAGCCGACCGCGATCGGCAGTCGGGTGAAACGGCGCAGCCTGGCGACGGCGGCGGCGACCTCCTCGGCATCGGCCAATCGGGTGCCGGTGATCCCGGCGATCGCGGCGTAATAGATGAAGCCGCCGGCGCCCTCGACGATCCGCGGCAGCCGCCGCTCGTCGCTGGTCGGCGCCGCCAGCCGGATCACATCGAGCCCCGCAGCGCGCGCCGGCAGGGTCAGCTCGCCATCCTCCTCCGGCGGCAAATCGACGATGATGACCCCGTCGACCCCGGCCTTCGCCGCATCGCCGACGAACGCCTGCGGGCCATAGCGATAGATCGGGTTGTAGTAGCCCATCAATACGATCGGCGTCGCGTCGTCGCCGTCCCGCAGCGCCCGTACCAGCGCCAGCGTGCCGGGTAAGCTCATCCCCGCCTGCAAGGCGCGCTGGCCCGCCGCCTGGATCGCCGGGCCGTCCGCCATCGGATCGGAAAACGGCATGCCGATCTCGATCAGATCGGCCCCGGCGGGGGCGAGACCGGCAAACAGCCGGGCCGAGGTTTCGGGGTCGGGATCGCCCGCGGTCAGATAGGTCACGAGCCCGGCCCGGCCGGCTTCGCGCAGCGCGGCAAAGCGGCGCTCGATGCGGTTCACAGCCTGACCCCGAGATGCTCGGCGACGGCGAACACATCCTTGTCGCCGCGCCCGCACATGTTCATGACGATCAGATGGTCGGGCGGCAGGCTCGGCGCGATCTTGGCGACATGGGCGAGCGCATGCGCCGGTTCGAGCGCCGGGATGATGCCTTCGAGCCGGCTCGACAGCTGAAATGCTTCGAGCGCCTCGCGATCGGTGATCGAGACGTATTGCACCCGCTCGAGATCGTGCAGCCAGGCATGTTCCGGGCCGATCCCGGGATAGTCGAGACCGGCCGAGATCGAATGCGCGTCGCGGATCTGCCCGTCCTCGTCCTGCAACAGGTAGGTCCGGTTGCCGTGCAATACGCCGGGCCGGCCGCCATTCAACGAGGCCGCGTGCAGCCCGGTCGCAAGACCGTGCCCGCCGGCCTCGACGCCGATCATCGCCACCGTCGGGTCGTCGAGGAACGGATGGAACAGGCCCATCGCGTTCGAGCCGCCGCCGATGCAGGCGACCAGGGTATCGGGCAGCCGCCCTTCGGCCTTGGCGAGCTGCGCCCGCGTCTCGTTGCCGATGACCGACTGAAAATCGCGCACCATCGCCGGGTAGGGATGCGGCCCGGCGACCGTTCCGATCACGTAGAACGTGTCGTCGACATGCGCGACCCAGTCGCGCAGCGCCTCGTTCATCGCATCCTTCAGCGTCGCCGTTCCCGAATGCACCGGCACCACCTCGGCGCCGAGCAGTTTCATGCGAAACACGTTGGGCTTTTGCCGCTCGATATCGGTGATGCCCATGTAAACGACGCAGGGCAGGTCGAACAGCGCACAGACGGTCGCCGTCGCCACCCCATGCTGGCCGGCGCCGGTCTCGGCGATGATCCGGCGCTTGCCCATCCGCCGGGCCAGCAGCACCTGGCCCAGCACGTTGTTGATCTTGTGCGCGCCGGTATGGTTGAGCTCGTCGCGCTTCAGGTAGATCTTGGCGCCGCCGAAATGCCGGGTCAGCCGATCGGCGAAATATAAGGGGCTCGGCCGCCCGACATAATGTTCGAGGTAATAGTCGAGCTCGCGCCTGAAAGCCGGGATCGCGGCGGGCGTCGTCATAGGCGGTCTCGACCGCCAGCACCAGCGGCATCAGGGTCTCGGCGACATAACGCCCGCCATAGATCCCGAAATGGCCGCGCGCGTCCGGGCCGACGCGAAAACTGTTGGGAACCGGCATCATCCTTTCCTCCGAGTCGGCCGGAACGCGAAGCGGGCAGGGTCAAAGCGCGCGGACGGCGGCGAGAAACGCGCTGATCCTGGCGGGGTCCTTGTCGCCGGGGCGGCTTTCGACGCCGGAGGACACGTCGACCGCCGCGGCGCCGGAAACGCGCACCGCCTCGGCCACCAATTCGGCGGTCAACCCGCCCGACAGCAGCCATGGCCGGCGCCACTGCCGGCCGGCGAGCAGCCGCCAATCGAAGGCGAGGCCGTTGCCGCCCGGCAACATATCCGGCCGGCGCGGCGGCCTGGCATCGAACAGCAACAAGTCGGCGGCCTCCTGGTAGCGGTCGGCGGCGCGCAAGTCATCGCACCCGGCGACCCCGACCGCCTTGATCACCCGGCGTCCGAAGCGGGATCGGGCGTCGGCCACCCGCTCCGGGGTCTCGCTGCCGTGGAATTGCAGGATGTCGATCGCCGGCGCCGCGGTCAGTACGGCCTCGATCGCCGCGTCCTCGGCATCGACGAACGAGCGCCACGCGCATCACCGCGGCCGGCACCAGCGCGCACAGCTGCGCCGCGGTCGATGCCGACACCGCACGCGGGCTCGGCGGATAGAAGACAAAGCCGAGATAGTCGGCGCCGCCGGCGACGGCCGCCGCGACCGCCGCCGGGGTCGACAGACCGCAGATCTTCGCCGCAACGGCCATGCCTGCTCTCTCTGCCCGCGCTTTCCGGCAACCGATGGATCAGGTCTCGCGCCGATCGCGCCCGATCGCGTCGAGCTGCCGGGTCAGCGCATCGATCTGCGCCTCGAGCCGCTTGAGGCGGGGATCTTCGCCGCTCGCCTCCTCCGGCGCCGCGGGCTTTTCCTCCTTGCCGTAGGGCGACAGCATTTTGAGGGTGCGCTCGAACAACGCCATGTTCTGCTTGCCCATCTCCTCGAACTGGCCGAACGGAAAGATGCCGAAGGTCGTCTGCAGGCTCTTGCGCATCTGCTCCTGGTTGCGGCCAAAGGCGATCATGGCCTGTTCGAGATAGCCCGGCACGAGGACCTGCATGCTGTCGCCGTAAAACCCGATCAACTGGCGCAGAAAGCTGATCGGCAGCAAATTCTGCCCCTTCTGCTCCTGCTCGACGATGATCTGGGTCAGCACCGAACGGGTGATGTCCTCGCCGGTCTTGGCGTCATGGGCGACGAAATCGCCGCCCTCCTTGATCAGCTTGGCGAGATCGTCGAGGGTGACGTAGCTGCTGGTCGCCGTATTGTAGAGCCGGCGGTTGGCGTATTTCTTGACGATCACCGGTTTGGCGACGCCAGGCCGATCGTTGTTCGGGGTGTCCATGCGCACGCCAGCTCCCGCCGCCAAAAGTCTCTTGCCGCGACAATACAGCGAATCGGCGAGTTCGCCTCATCAAACCGGCGGCCGCGGCGCAGCGGCGGCTTTCGCCGCCGCCGTCACGGCGTATATTTTGGGGGATGGCCGAACCCGAAGAGATCGCCCGCCGCTGGCTGAAGCTTTGGGAGGAGTACGTCGCGGCGCTGCTGTCCGATCCGGCGCCGGCCGAATGGCTGCAGCAATCGATCGCAGCGTGGGCCGCGGCCGCCGGTGTCGCCCGGCCGGCTGACGATTCCGGCCCGGAACCTGCCGCCGGGTCCCGACCGCCGACTGGCCCCGCGACCGCTGCCGGTCCATCTGGCCGGCGCGATGATGCTGTGGCTGAGTTCGCGCGCCGCCTTGCCGTTCTTGAAGAACGTCTTGCCGCGCTCGAGCGGCGAGGCGGAGCGTCTGCGAGTCCTCGCCGCCGAGATCGACGGGCTCGGGTCTGACCGGATCGCCGCCGCGGTCGACCGCGAGATCGCCGCCCGAGCCGAAAACTGCCTCGCCGGGCTCGAAGCCTACCGCCGCCACCCGTTTCGTCGCGATCAGACGCCGCGGCCGGCGCTTTGGTCGCGCGGCAGCACCCGGCTGCTGGATTACGGCGAAGCGACGGAAGGCGAGCCGGCGGCCGGCCCCGCGGTGCTGATCGTGCCGTCGCTGATCAACCGCTATCATGTTCTCGATCTGTTGCCCGAGCGAAGCTTTCTGCGCCATCTCGCCGGGCGCGGTCTGCGGCCGTTGGTCGTCGATTGGGGCGAGCCGGGACCGGACGAACGCGGTTTCGACCTCTCCGACTACGTCGCCGACCGGCTCGACGGCGCGTTCGCCGCGGCAATACGGATTGCCGGCGCGCCGGTCGCGATCCTCGGCTATTGCATGGGCGGGCTGTTGGCATTGGCGTTGGCATTGCGCCGCCGCCGCGAGGCCGCGTGCCTGGCATTGCTGGCGACACCGTGGGATTTTCATGCCGAGCGGAGCGCCCAGGCCCGTCTGCTCGGTCTCGCCGCCGACTGGCTGCCGGGGCTGTGCGGCGTCGCCGGCATCGTCCCGGTCGACCTGATCCAGGGCTTTTTCTTTCTGCTCGACCCGTTCGCCGCCGAACGAAAATTCGCGCGCTTTGGCGCGCTCGACATGGCCGGCGCCGAGGCCCGCGGCTTTGTCGCGCTCGAAGACTGGATCAATGACGGGGTCGGGCTGCCCTTGGCGGCGGCGCAGAGCTGCATGCGCGCCTGGTACGGCGACAATGAGCCCGGCCGTGGGCAATGGCGGGTCGCCGGCCGGCCGGTTCGTCCGCGGCTGCTGCGCCGCCCGGCCCTCGTCGTCGTCCCCGACCATGACCGGATCGTCCCGCCGCGCTCGGCCGCACCCTTGGCCGAGGCATTGGGCGGCGCCACCGTACTGCGGCCGCCGCTCGGCCATGTCGGCATGATGGCCGCCGCCCGCGCCCCGGAACTGCTGTGGACGCCGATCGCCGACTGGCTCCAAGCGCAACTGCGACCGCGATGAGCCGCGGCGTGTTGCTACGGCCTGCGACGACGGAACGGGCGGGCGATGCCGAGCATGACGAGTTTGGCGATGACGGTGGCCTCGACGAGCAGCAGCGCGCGATCGGCGCCGAAGATGCGCAATGCGCTTTCGGCCTTGCTCCCCCAGTCGAACGGCAATCGGCCGGTGACGGTTTTGATCAGCCGGAGGTTCCCGTCCGCGGCTGCCGTCAAAAGCGAGGCGTCCCACCACCAGGCCGCGACGATGATGGCAAAAGCGCCGACCAGCGCCGCACCCTTGAATATGCCGCGCCCGGCCATCTCTGCCAACGAACATCACGTGTCGGTTCATGGCTGCTCAACGGCCGGAAGGCACGCCTCAGTTCGGTTGTCGCGGGCGCCCGCTCTGATTTTCCTGGCCTTTGCAGTACCGGCATTTCTCGGCGGCAAGCACAAGATTATCGGGAATGTTACCGCGAGCTGTTCTGTCAATGGGTTACGGATTGCGTAAGATATGGTCGAAAGTCGCTGCGGGTCATTCGGACCATGGCGCAGGGCTGTGGGTTCGGTCGGCTCCCGTTGTGCATCGCCGCGAACCTCAACTGACGAGACGTGGACTCGCACGAGACGGCCGTATGTGCTCGCCGAGTGTGCCGCGCACCAGCGCCAGGGCCGCCGCTGCCCCGACCAGCGCCAGCGCACCGGCGACGACGAAGGCGGCGTTGAAACTGCCGGTTGCGGCAACGACATAGCCGGTCACGATCGGCGCCAGCAGGCCGAAGCTATTGCCGCCCAGGACAAGAAAGGCCGTAGCCCGCCCTGCATCGCCGGGCGAGCGCAGCAAATCGGCGACCAGGGCGCCGTTGGCGGCCGGCCCGACGTGAGCGGCCGATACCGTAATCGTGATCAGAGTGATGACTGCGGCGAGTGACTGGACAAAAGGGATCGCCAGGCCCGCAGCCATAAACAGCAGGCTGAGCACCACCAGGTAGCGGCGGCTGCCGCTATGCACCGCTTCGGCGGTGAGGAGCCTGTCGCCCGCCCAATTGGCGACGACGCCGACAACCGTGGAGATCAGGAACGGTATCGCGGTGTAGATGCCGGAGTTCAAGATCGACAGGTGCCGTGCGGTTTGCAGGTAATTCGGCAGCCAGGAGATATAGAGATAGCCGGTATAGACGAGGCAGCCCTGCGAGATGAACAAGCCCCACATCGCCGGGCAGCGGATCAACCCGAGATAGCCGACGCCGCCGTGGCTCGGCGGGGCGATGCCGGCGTTGCGTCCGGCGAGGATGTGGTCGCGTTCGGCTGGGGGCAGCCATCCGGTCTTTTCCGGTGTCGAGACCAATGCCGCCCAGACCGCTACCCAGACAAATCCGACCGCGCCGGTGATGATGAAGGACCAGCGCCACGACAATGTCTCGATCAGCCAGGCGACGGTCGGCGCGCCGAGCGCGAGCCCGAGGGTGGACCCGCAGGAGATCGCGGCGATCGCGGTGCCCCGCTCGGTATAGGGCGACCATAACCGGACGCTGCTGTAGGAAATCGGAGCGAACGGTGCCTCGCCGACCCCCAGACCGAGCCGCACCATCAACATTGCCGAGAAGCTGCCGACCAGTCCGGTAGCCATCTGCGCCGTCGACCATACCGCGGTCGCGACCGAGGCGATGACATGCGGGCCCCAGCGGTCGATCAGCCGCCCGCCGGGCAGCATCATCAGCACATAGGCCCACAGGAACGAGGAGAACAAATAACCGAGCGCGATCGGCGAGAGCCCGAATTCGTGCGCTATCGGCTTGCCCGCCACCGACATGTTGACGCGATCGAGATAGGCAATGGCGCTGAACAGAAACAGCAGGAAAAAGACCCAATATCGGCGGTGCGTCCTTCGCATCGATGCGCTCCTCCTTCTTCTTTCCTCGCCCGCAACAGGGTCCTAACAAGCATGCGGGTCCGCACGGTCCACCGCGCATATTCTCATAACCCGGAGAAGAGATTGTGCGGCATTTTGAGAAGGACGCGCGCCGGTTCTCGACCTGGGGAGTCGCCGAGTTCTACCACTCGCCCGTATCGGCCTCGCGTATCCACGTGATAATCGGGTTTATCACGTGGATAGGGGCGGAAGTGAGGGTTCAGAGACCAGAGGCAGCTGTAAGTGGTTCGATGACACGGCGCGTAAGCACAATCTGGTCGCCCACAGCGTAAAGAAAACACTTATTAGGCGATTTGAACTCGTTGGCCTCGTAGTTACACGTCTTAAGCGCTGTTTCCTCGGCGGCATGCTGGTTCACCGCCCCAGTCGTGGAAAACACTCGACCGCCCCACGGGTAAACGGCAGCGGCTTTTGGCGTGGCCGCGGCGCAGTAGCCGAGGAGGTCGGGGCGCTGACGGGTGGCCCAAGTTAAACCAGGGACCTGCTCCGGATCGAATTCCCCGGAATATCGCGCTCTAGGCATGTCCCGCGGTATCCATTTTTGGTCTGCTGGGATTCGCTGTATCGCGTCATCCACCGCAAGTAGTGCGCAGGGATGTCCGAAGAAGACCTGACATTGTTCGAGGGCGGTTGTCTCCGCCTCCTCGGCGCTACGGCCCTGTGTCGAACGCCACGGTGAAGACGCTTCCAGGGAGACTGCTAGAGCTTTATGGCCTACGGCGATTTCATACTTGCGCACTCGATCTTCTCTCGCGGTCTCCATAAGGCGCGGCAGTGCCGAGGCAAGTCGTGCCGACAGGACTTCGTGAAGTGGAGATGGCGTCTCGCGCCCCGGCACCATAGATGGTTGCGGGGCCGTCTGTGACCGAGATACTACTAGCTGCGGTACTTGGGTAGGCGAAGAAAGCAGCATCGGGGTGGCCGTCGATCCGGATACTGGCGCACTGCCCCGTAGCCAAAATTGCCAAGCGAAGCCGCCGGAAAGGATGATGATGACCCCGACGCCGCTGATCGCCGCGACGATAAGGCCGCGACCGCCACGCTTAGTCCACATCGGCACTGCCGCGGGATCAGGTGGTGGAGCGGATGCGGCCTTCCGCACCTCCTCGATGACATCATCCACCCGCAGATGGTAGGCGCGCACTGGCCGAGGGATGTTTTTGACTGATTGCTCTCCGATATCGACGTAGCCGATGGACAGCTTCCCGTTGACCTGATCCCACACTGTGCCGCTAACGCAGATGCCGCCCGGCTCCGCTATGCTTTCGAGCCGGGCGGCAACATTGACCCCGTCGCCCAGCAAATCTGTGCCGCTAACCATGACATCGCCAAGATTGATCCCGATCCGAAAGCGCAGCTGCTTATCGCGCGGCTGCAGCAGGTTTCGGGAGCGCGCAGCCTCCTGAAAATCGACGGCGCAGCGCACCGCTTCGACTGGGCTAGCAAACTCGGCGAGGACACTGTCGCCGCCAGTATTGAAGATGCGTCCGTCGTGGCGACCGATAATCCCGTCGACGATCTTGCGGAACTCGCCGAGCGCGCGGATTGTCCAGTCTTCGTCGTTCGCGGCCAGCCGGCTGAAGCCGACAATGTCCGCGACCATGATCGTCGCCAGCTTGCGCTTGAAGTTGTGCTCTTCCATCCCACTCGCTTCCCACATGAGAGCGCTTGGCTGATCGTCGCCGGGTGCCCGCTAAGACTAAATCACAATCCGCTCAACCTCATCGAGGCTCACCTCGTCGAGGCGGCGGTCGTAGAGCTGGGTCGTGCGCGTCGAGGCATGGTTTGCCATCGCCGCGGCCTTCTCAAGTGTGCCGCCGTTCTTGAGATAGGCGGTGATCCCGGTTGCTCGGAAGCTGTGATTGCCGAGCTTGGTTTCGATGCCGGCCGCCGTTGCGCGCCGGCCGATCATCGCATAGGCGTTCGCCTGCGGTAGCATCCTGCGCGTCAACTTGTCAGTACCGCGGCCGATCGTGCGAAACAACGGCCCCTTGGGGTCGGCGCGCAGGCCCGCGCCATCGAGATAGGCGACGAGATATTCGTCAAGGTTGTGATGGCATGGCATCGCATGGCGCTTGCCGCCCTTCTCGCGCAACCGCACCCATAGCCGACGGTTCTGCGTGTAGACATCCTCAACTGCCATCCCCAGCGCTGCGCCGATGCGGGCGAAGGAATAGACCATGAGCCCGATCAGGGCGCGATCACGCAGACCCGCATGGTTTGAGACATCGATGCTGTCGAGCAGCGCCCGCGCCTCGGCGGGATCGAGCACCGGCGTTTGCCCGCAGGTGACGACGTGCCGGGGCCCGCGCACCGAGCCGGCCGGGTTAACAGGTACGACCTGGCCGATGACCAGCCAATCGAACAGATGGCGAATCGCGGCAAGCCGTTGCATGACGCTCGGCGCGGCCAGCTCGCGCGTGCCTACCTCGATCCATGTTGCGACGTGCACCGGCTGTACGGCGGTGATCGACGGCACGCCGACATCCCCGCACCAGGCCAAGAATTCCTCCGCGGCCCGAGCGTAGGCCCGGCGCGTGTGCGGGTTGCGGATGTTGGCGGCGAAGAATTCGAGGAAACACATACGGGCGCGCTCGCCGGTGGCGGCGACCAGCGCCGGAATCACAGGCGCTGGAGAACGGATGACGAGGTGGTTCACGGATACCGCTGCTTGTAGCGGCGTTGATAATCCGGAAAGCGCTCCCGCATCGCGGTTTTGGTCGCACGACTCTCGGCGCCGGCTTTGCCGATATTGTCGCTGCCTTCGGCACGGGCGTCTCGGTGATCTTCCCAGGCCTGATGATAAGCATCGATCAGAGAATCATCGCTGAGCGTCGACAGACCTTTGGTGAAGCCGTCAAGGGCGCGCTTTTGGGTGGCGGTGAGCATTTCTGGGGTGCCTCCTAGCGGACAGCTTTATCGATATCGCGTATAAAGGACATTATCACATATAGATAAACTGGCAAAACATTCCGACTGCAAATCTCTCTTGATCCAGGGGAATGCTGTCCGGGGGTGACCAAGGCCGATAACAGTTACTCGAAGATCGAGACGCGTTTTGCCCGAGGCGATCGCCTGTTCTTTCGCCGTCGCTGTTCCGAAAGCGGGGTTGCGGCGGCAAAAGGCCGGTCCCCACTGGTTTTCTCATATATCATCAGTGCTGCCGCCGGTCGCCTGCACGCTCCGGCGCGGCTCCGTGAAGGGGCCCGCGGTTCGCGCGCCGGCTGGACAGCGGGCGAGCGCGGCTTGTACTTTCGCCGATCGCTGCCCGCGTTGGCGTCGACCTTGCGGGGAGATCTTAATCCTGTGTATCGAAAGACCCCCGCGCAACACAGGTAAGCCCAGGTTGTCAGGCGGGGGTCATAACGAAGCTGTGCTTCGTGCCCGGAATTATCTACCGGGCGAATCTTGGACTATGCGCTCAGTTGCCGATGCCAAGCGGTCGGCAACTCGGAATGCGTCGGTGGCGTCATGCGATCAGCCATCCTCCTGCTTGGTTGACGACAATTTTCATTTGGGATCGGTATCGAACGCCGTCAAGTGCCATAGGCAGGGTGGTGTCGATGTCGACGGAATTGTTGTGGACGCCGATCGCCGACCGGCTCCGGGCCCGGCTGGACCGGCGATGAGCCGCAGGGCGCCCGGCAAGCGGACGCCGCGACCGAAACCCGCGGAGCGCGCTGTTCCAGAGATTGAGACTTTCGGAGAATTCCGCTGCCCTCCGCCGGTAAAAAATGGCTATCGTGTGCGCTTCCCGATCGGTCGCGAGCCGTTCGACTTGCTGAAACCCCTCGGCGCGCGCTTCCGCCCGCAGCGTGTCAAAGCCGGTCGGCAAGTCTTCCACAGCCGCCTCAATTTCGATTCTCATGCGCCATCCCCCCGCGCGCCGTCAGCGCTGCCGATCCGCGCGACGGCTGGACAGCGGGCGACCCCGGCTTTTACATCCGCCGATCGCTGCCCGCATCGACGTCGACCTTGCGGGGGATCTTCATGACGGCCGATATCGCCATCGGCCGACTTCGCGGCTCAGCCCGCGAAGGCGGCGATGCCGGTTTGGGCGCGGCCGAGGATCAGCGCGTGGATGTCGTGCGTGCCCTCGTAGGTGTTGACCGCTTCGAGGTTCATCACGTGGCGGATCACGTGGTACTCGTCGGCGATGCCGTTGCCGCCGTGCATGTCGCGCGCCGCCCGGGCGATGTCGAGCGCCTTGCCGCAATTGTTGCGCTTTAACAGCGACACCATCTCGGGCGTGGCCCGGCCGCCATCCTTGAGCCGTCCGAGGCGCAGGCAGGCGTGCAGGCCCAAGGTGATCTCGGTCTGCATGTCGACCAGCTTTTTCTGGATCAGCTGGTTGGCGGCGAGCGGCCGGCCGAACTGCCGGCGTTCGAGCGTGTAATTGCGCGCCGCGTGCCAGCAGAACTCGGCGGCGCCCAGCGCGCCCCAGGCGATGCCGTAGCGGGCGTTGTTCAGGCACGAGAACGGGCCGCGCAGCCCGGAGGCCTCGGGCAGCAGGTTTTCCTGCGGCACGAACACGTCGTCCATGACGATCTCGCCGGTCAGCGAGGCGCGCAGGCTGAACTTGCCTTCGATCTTCGGCGTGCTGAGCCCCGGCATGCCGCGTTCGAGGATAAAGCCGCGGATCCTGCCGTCCTCGGTCTTGGCCCAGACCAGCAGCACATCGGCGATCGGCGAATTGGTGATCCACATCTTGGCGCCGCGCAGCCGCCAGCCGCCGGATGCCGCCGTCGCCCGCGCGGTCATGCCGCCCGGATCGGAGCCATGGTCGGGCTCGGTCAGGCCGAAGCAGCCGACCCACTCGCCCGAGGCGAGCTTCGGCAGGTATTTCTGCCGCTGCGCCTCGCTGCCGAAATCGTGGATCGGGTACATGACGAGGCTCGACTGCACGCTCATCGCCGAGCGATAGCCGCTGTCGACCCGTTCGACCTCGCGCGCGATCAGCCCATAGCAGACGTAGCTGACCCCGGCGCAGCCATAGCCCTCGATCGTCGAGCCGAGAAAGCCGAGCGCACCCATCTCGTTCATGATGTCGCGGTCGAAGCGCTCGTGCCGGTTGGCTTCGAGCACCCTCGGCAACAGCTTTTCCCGGCAATAGTCGCGGGCGCTGTCGCGCACCATACGCTCTTCTTCGGTCAGCGCTTCTTCGAGGAGGAACGGGTCGGCCCAGTCAAATTCTGCTTCGCGCGGAGCTGGGCGGCGCCGGGCAACGGCGGTATCGGCTTCCATGCGTAACCCTCGACAGCGACTGCGGCCAATATACCGTGCCGCAGCGGGCAGCGCGATGTTTCGGCGAGGACCGGCCGAGACGGCGGGAGCGCCTCGCTGTGAGCCGAACCAGCCGGTGAATGGCGGCCATCGCCCGGATTTAACGGGGGCGAAGCCGTGCCGCCCGGCGCAATCCTCCGGGAGGGCGTCCTATTTCCGCGCGGCGGCCGGACCGCGTGCAGCCTGACGACCGGTCTCGCGACCGAGCCCGATCTTTTTGGCAAATTCGGAGCGCTGCGCGGCGTAATGCGGCGCCACCATCGGATAATCCGGGGAAAGTCCCCAGCGCGCCCGATACTCGTCCGGCGTCAAATTATACGTCGACCGCAAATGGCGTTTGAGCATCTTCAATCGCTTGCCGTCTTCGAGACAGATCAGATATTCAGGGGTTATCGACTTTCTGATCGGCACCGCCGGTTTCAACGGCTCCGGCGACGGACCGGCGACGTCATAATCCAATCCCTTCAAAGAGCGATAGACCGCATCGATTACCTCGGCCAACTGCGTCGTCGACAAGGTGTTGTTGCGGACATAAGCGGCGACCACTTCAGCGGTCATCCGCAGCAATTCCTCGTCCGCCATATTTGGCGCTGCCGGTTCTGCCATCTGTTGCCTCGACGAATTGAGAAATGTACAGAGAGGCCCGCATGATCGTTGCTTGAATTTCTTGTGTCAATCAAAAATCATGCCAGGGCATAGTACTCGTCACTAACGCCCCCGGCACGACGACTTAGCGCGGTTTTTGACCGAACGCGGCAGCTTTTCGGCAATCAGCACAAGCCTGTCGCACCAGGTCTTTGCTGAAATAGAGCGTCTCGATATCCATGGTTTCCGGTAGGCGGCGTCAAACCCCCGGCGGCGGCGAAACCGGTTTGCCGCGATTTTCCTATCGACCGATTCCTGGTAGCTTGCTGGAATTGGCGCGCGAGATCTGGTAGGTACCCGGCAGCGGTTGCCGGCTTCGCAATTCCGCTGTCGCAAAGCCCGGCAACGCGGCGGTTTTTCTGCCCTGAGGAATGGTCTCGCGATGGTCTCAGCCTCTCCGTTCCGGCATCCGCTCGCAACCGAGGGCTTCTTTTCCGCCCGGTTGAACCAGGCCGATCCCGAACTGGCGGCGGCAATCGAGCGGGAACGCGATCGGCAGCAATCGCAGATCGAGCTGATCGCCAGCGAGAACATCGTCTCCGGCGCGGTGCTCGAAGCGCAAGGCTCGGTGTTGACCAACAAATACGCCGAAGGCTATCCCGGGCGCCGCTATTACGGCGGGTGCGAATTTGTCGACGTCGCCGAAGCGTTGGCGATCGCCCGCGCCAAACAACTCTTCGCCTGCGCGTTTGCCAATGTCCAGCCGCATGCCGGCGCCCAGGCGAACCAGGCCGCGTTTCTGGCCTTGCTGTCGCCGGGGGACACCATTCTCGGGATGTCTTTGGCCGCCGGCGGCCACCTGACGCACGGCGCACGCCCCAACCTGTCGGGCAAATGGTTCAACGCGATCGGCTATGGCGTCCGCGCCGACGATGCGCAGATCGATTTCGACGAAGTGGCCCGGCTGGCCGAGGCGCACCGGCCGAAACTGATCATCGCCGGCGGCAGCGCCTATCCGCGGATCATCGATTTCGCCCGGTTTCGCGCGATCGCCGACAGTATAGGCGCCTATCTGATGGTCGACATGGCGCATTTTGCCGGGCTCGTTGCCGGCGGCGTCTATCCGAGCCCGCTGCCTTATGCGCATGTCGTGACGACGACGACCCACAAGACCCTGCGCGGGCCGCGCGGCGGGATGATCCTCGCCGAGGACGACGAGATCGGCCGGCGGATCAACTCGGCCGTTTTCCCCGGTTTGCAGGGCGGCCCGCTGATGCATGTGATCGCCGCCAAGGCGGTGGCGCTTGGGCGAGGCGCTGCAGCCGGCGTTCAGAGATTACGCGCGCGCCGTCGTCGACAATGCCCAGGTGTTGGCGGCCACTCTCGCCGAGGGCGGGCTGGCGATCGTCTCCGGCGGCACCGATTCGCATCTGTTGCTGGTCGATCTGCGGCCGCTGGGGCTGACCGGCCGGGATGCCGAGCGGAGCCTCGAGCGCGCCGGCATCACCTGCAACAAGAACGGGATTCCGTTCGACCCGCAAGGGCCGACGGTCACCTCCGGCATCCGCCTCGGCTCGCCGGCGGCGACGACGCGCGGGTTCGGGGCCGACGAATTCCGCTGCGTCGGGCGGCTGATCGTCGAGGTGCTGAACGCCTTGGCGGGCAAGCCGGGCGAGAATGGCGCCGCCGAGGCGCGGGTGCGCGACGAGGTCCGGGAGCTTTGCGCCCGCTTCCCGATCTATCCGTAAGAACCGGCCCGGCGCGCGAGCGGGATGGGAGGAGGAGATGCGCTGTCCGTTCTGCGGAAGCGACGATACCCAAGTCAAGGATTCGCGTCCGACCGATGATCGGGGCGCCATCCGCCGGCGGCGGTTCTGCCCGAATTGCGCGGCCCGCTTTACGACGTTCGAACGGGTCCAGTTGCGCGATTTGACGGTGGTCAAGAAAAACGGGCAGCGCGAGCCGTTCGATCGCGACAAGCTCGCCCGCTCGATCTATATCGCGCTGCGCAAGCGGCCGGTCGAGCCCGACCGGGTCGAGCGCATCATCAACTCGCTGGTGCGGCAGCTCGAAAGCTCGGGCGAGACCGACATCCCGAGCGACATGATCGGCGGCCTGGTCATGGAGGCGCTGTCGAGCCTCGACCAGGTCGCCTATATCCGCTTTGCCTCGGTCTACCGCAATTTCCGCGAGGCCAAAGATTTCGGCGAATTCGTCGGGCGGATCGCCGCCGATGGCGAGTGAGGCAGCGGATCGGCGCCGCGATCGGTCATGGATGCAGGCGGCGCTGGCTTTGGCGCGCCGCGGCCTCGGCAATGTCTGGCCGAACCCGGCGGTCGGCTGCGTCATCGTCAACAAGGACCATGTCGTCGGCCGCGGCTGGACCCAGCCCGGCGGTCGGCCGCACGCCGAAACCGAGGCCCTGCGCCGGGCCGGCACGGCGGCGGGCGGCGCCACCGCCTATGTCAGCCTCGAACCGTGCTGCCATTGGGGCCGAACGCCGCCCTGCACCGAGGCGCTGATCGCCGCCGGGGTAAGGCGGGTAGTCGCCGCCCTCGAAGACCCCGACCCGCGCGTCGCCGGCGGCGGGATCGCGCGCCTGCGCGAAGCCGGCATCGCGGTCGAGACCGGTCTGTGCGCCGACGAAGCGGCCGAACTCAATGCCGGCTTCCTGTCTCGGCAGCGGCGCGGCCGGCCGCTTGTCACTTTGAAACTCGCGGCCACGCTCGACGGGCGGATCGCCACCGCCGGAGGCGAGAGCCGCTGGATCACCGGGCCGGCAGCGCGGGCGCGCGGTCAGGCGCTGCGCGCCGATCACGACGCGATCATGGTCGGGACCGGGACCGTTCTCGCCGACGATCCGCAACTGACCTGCCGGCTGCCCGGGCTCGCCGACCGCTCGCCGGTACGGGTCGCCCTCGACCGGCATCTGCGCATTCCGCCGACCGCCCGGCTGATCGCCGAATCCCGTCGGGTCCCGACTTGGCTGGTGACTTCGCGCGCGTCCGATCCGGCCCGGCGCCGGACGATCGAGGGCTGCGGAGCAAGCCTGATCGAGGTCGATGCCGCCGAGGACGGCCTCGACTTGGCCGCCGTCCTGGCCGCGCTCGGCGAACGCGGCATCACCCGCCTCCTCGTCGAGGGCGGCGCTGTTCTGGCTGCCGCGCTGTTGCGCGCCCGCCTCGTCGACCGGCTCGTCTGGTTCCACGCGCCCATGTTGATCGGCGGCGACGGCATCCCGGCGGTCGCCGCCCTCGGCCTCGCCGCCCTGGCCGACGCCCTCCGCTTCGAGCGCATTTCGACCGAACCAGTGGGCGACGATGTGCTGACGACGTTTCGAGCGCGGGCATAGCCGCACCCGGTCGTTGCCCGAATCGTGCCGGGCCGGGCCGGCGGCCGAGGCAGCCGCTTTACAAAGGTATCACGAGGAGCGTGTCGATTTTCTGGCTGTCGAGGATGACGAGGCGTTCGACGAAGCGGTAGGGCTCGGCCGAAACGTCGATCCGGTCGAGATAGCGGCCGGCGGCGAACAGGCTCATTTCGCCGTCATGCATGATCCGCACGGCGATGAAGTTCGAGCGCACTTCGGCGACGCCGCCCTCGATCTTGCCGACCCGGACCGGGCCGACGATGTGGCGGTAGCGGTGCGGCTCGAAGATATTGGCGCGCCGCAAAGCCAATACCCGGTCCTGCAGCATGCCCTTCGAGGCGGCATAGACGACGCCGTGCCGGTAGCCGGCCGCGTGGCTCTCGCGGCTCGTGATCAGATACCGGCACTTCTCGACAAAAAACTCCGGCCATTCTTCGAGCCGGTCGTCGTCGATGCATTCGGCATAGGCGGCGATCAACTCGTCGACGCCGCGCCGCACCGCGGCCTCGTCCATCGCGCGCGCCGCCGCGCCGTTCAGTCGCCGACCAGCGCGCGATACTTCTTCCAGAAGCCGCGGATCGCCGCCTCGCTCGAACGGAACGGCTGCGACTGCGCGTCGTAGCCGCCCATCATCACGACGCCGCTGTCGCCGTCGTTGCAGCGCAGGGCGCGCTGGACGAAACCGCCGACGCAGCCGTCCTCCATCGAGATGTAGCCGGCGGCGCCGACCAGATTGCCCTGGCGCAGCCGGCGCTCGGTCATCGCCTCGTCGTCGCCGTCAAAGCCCAGATGGATCCAGTCGAGCTCGGTCTTTTCAAGGCCGCGCGGCTGGATCGCCCGCACCGCGATCGAATTCCTGATCTGCTGCAAGATCATGCCCGGGAAGATCGTCAGGATCTGCACCGAGACGCCGTCGCCGTACTCGTCGATCGAACTCGACGACCGAGGGGTCGGCGAGCCGCATATCGGTGTCCGAGCGCAACCCTTCGCGTTGGTAATCGGCATCCTCGGCGGCGTAGTCCATCTTCGCCTGGCTGAAATGATGCCCGCCGCCATCGTCGATATGGATGCCGCCCGGCATCGACAGCCGGTTGATGCGGAACGTCGTCAGAAAGGTGTGCAGGATGCTGGCGTGATAGGTGTCCTTGGTGTTCTCGAAATAGAGCTTCCAGTTGTTCGGCAACACCTGGGTGCTGCGGCCGAGGACGTGTACCGGCCGGTTCAGCACGCGGCGGATGCCGGCGACGATCTGCGGCCCGAGGTAGGTTTCGAGGTCGGGCGCGTCCTGGCTGAAGCTGCCGAAGACGAGGCCGGCGAGTTCGGCGACACGCAGCCGCGGCAGATCGTGGTCGTCCTTGCGGAACTCGGGCGGCATCCCGCCCTGGCGCTTGACGCCGCGCTCAAAGGCGACGCCGGTCAATTTGCCGGCGAGATCGTAGGTCCAGCCGTGATAGATGCATTTGATTTCTTGCCCGTGGCCGTGCCGCTCGATGCACAGCAAATTGCCGCGATGGGCGCAGCGGTTGGGAAAGGCGTTGAGGCCGCCCGCAGCGTCGCGGGCGACGACCACCGCGGTCTCGCCGATCGTCGTGGCGATCCAATCGCCGGCACTCGGCAGCTCGGCGGCCAGGCACAGATAGTTCCAGGTCGGACCCTTGAAGATCCGCTCCTGCTCGAGCCGGTACCGCTCAGGGTCGGTGTAGAGCCGAAACGGCACCTCGCTCAACCCGTTCGACGGCCACGAAATGCTCCGCGTTGCCTCGACGTCGAGTGCAGACATTACCCCTCTCCCAACAGTCACCTGAAAGGCGGCTCGATCATAGCACCGGACGTCCGTCGGGGAAGACCCTGTTCGGGAAAGGCTTGGGGAGCGGGGAGAGGGCAGGCGGGGAATTCGCTTGCCGGGACCGGTCTGATCGCCGACCATCGCGGGAAGGTATTTCCACGAGGGCTCGGGATGGACGATCTCTATTTGCGCAGCGGCATATTTCTGGCGCCGTTCCACAACCACGACGAAAACCCGACGCTCTCGATCGAGCGCGATCTCGAATTGCTCGAGCATCTCGACCGGCTCAATTATCACGAGGCGTGGATCGGCGAGCACCATTCGGGCGGGTTCGAATTGATCGCCAGCCCGGAGATGTTCATCGCCGCCGCGGCGCAGCGCACCCGGCATATCCGCCTCGGCACCGGCGTCGTGTCGTTGCCCTATCACAACCCGTTCATGCTGGCCGACCGGATGGTCCAGCTCGACCATATGACCCGCGGCCGGGCGATGTTCGGGGTCGGCCCCGGCGCGCTGATCCATGACGCGCTTAAAGATCGGCATCGATCCCGGCGAGCAGCGCCGGATGATGAACGAGTCGCTCGCGGTCATCATCCCGCTGCTCAAAGGCGAAACCGTCAACCATAAGACCGACTGGTTCAATCTGACCGAAGCGCAGCTGCAATTGCGCTCCTACACCCGACCGACCATGGAGCTGGCGGTCGCCGCGGCGCGCTCGCCGTCGGGATCGCTGCTCGCCGGCAAATACGGCATCGGCATGCTGTCGATCGGCGGCACCAGCCCGATGGCGATGGAACGCCACACCGCCAATTGGGGGCTGTACGAGGAAACCGCGCGGGCCAACGGCCATGTTCCCGACCGGCGCAATTGGCGGGTCGTCGGCCTGTTCCACATCGCCGAGACCCGCGAACAGGCGCGCCGCAACGTGCAGTTCGGGGTGCAGGCCTTCGCCGATTATTTCCGCGACGTGGCGACCTTTCCGATCATCCCGTCCGATGTCCCCGACCCGACCGACTGGCTGATCGAGACCGGGACCGGTTGCGTCGGCACACCGGATGACGCGATCGCCTATATCGACCGGCTGATCGCCGGTTCGGGCGGGTTCGGCGTGATCTGCGAATTGGCGCAGAATTGGGCCGATTGGGACGCGACCAAAAAGCACTACGAGCTGATGGCCCGCTTCGTTCATCCGCATTTCCAGAAGAGCCGCGAACTGCTGCGCGGCAGCTACGATTTCGCTACCGCCCGCCATGTCGAATTTACCGGCCAGGCCAGCGCCGCTATCCAAAAGGAGATCGATCGGCACGCGGCGCAGCGGGACGCCGCGAACCGGCGCGACGCGGCGGAGTAGTAGGGATTCTGCTGCGCCGAATCCCGCCGCTCCGGGGTTCGTCTGTTGCGCTGAATTCTCAGGCGCGCGATACCGCGCCGCGCTGATCGGAGCACGATTGCCGCCGCCCTAAGCTTTCCTTCAGCGAAATCGCTTTTCTGAATATGTCCGCTGTGCTAGCGCAGCCCATATCTAGGCGTGCGGCCAGGCGCGGCGGGCGGGGTCGCGCGAAGGAGCCCAGGCGATGCAGAGCCAGAACCGCATTTTCGACGATTTTGCCCGGGTTGCGGCGGGCGCGCTCGGCGCCCTCTCGGGGGTCAAGAGCGAAGTCGAATCGCGACTGCGCGAACAGCTGGAGAGGGTGTTGGCCGGCATGGACCTTGTCAGCCGCGACGAATTCGAGGCAGTCAAGGCTGTCGCTGCCAAAGCGCGGGCCGAGCAGGAGGATCTGACCAAGCGGGTGGAGGCGCTCGAAGCCAAACTGGCCGCTCCGCCGGACCGCGACGTTCCCGATTTGGCGCGAGGTCGCTGTTGATATCAGCGGAACCGAAAGAGAAAGGAGGGAGGATCGACCCGCGGAAATCACGATCACCGGCGGCGGTGATCGGCCGATTTTGCGGTGCCGCCGCGTCCTGGAGTGAGTTTTGTCGAGCCGCCCGAGGAGGGCTTGATGACTTCTGTAGCCACGTCTGAACCGACGCCGCTTTCCGGCAATCCGATTGATCTCGTCGAAGAGATTGTGATCGCCAACGACTGGGCGCATGACCGAGCCAGCGATGAGGAACTGGTCGTCGAGATTTCCGGCCGCTGGTGCGACTATCGCCTTTATTTCGTTTGGCAGGAGGAAATCAGTGCGATGCACTTCTCCTGCGGGTTCGACATGAAAGTACCAAAAGGACGGCGTGCCGCGGTCTACGAATTGCTGGCGCTTGCGAATGAAAAATTGTGGCTGGGCCATTTCGATATATCGGCGGAGGATAACTCGCCGGCGTTCCGCCATGCGGTGCTGTTGCGCGGCGTACTTGGCGCCAGCACCGAACAGGTCGAAGATCTGGTCGACATCGCCCTGTCGGAATGCGAGCGCTTCTATCCGGCTTTTCAGCTTGTCGTCTGGGGCGGCAAGACGCCGGTCCAGGCGATCGCCTCGGCGATGATCGACCCGGTCGGGGAAGCCTGAGGCGAGGGCGGCATGAACGGTAGCCACGGCGATGCGGACAGGAAGTCGCTCGTCCTCGTCGGTTGCGGCAAGATGGGAACGGCGCTGCTCCGCGGTTGGCTGGCCGGGGGCGCGGCTTCACGATTTTTCGTCGTCGAGCCGGAAGGCCTCGCGGCGGAACTTGCCGACGCAAGCGGCGTCTCCTGGCGACGGACGGTCGATACGGTGCCGGATGCGTTTTCCCCGATGCGGTGGTGTTTGCCGTCAAGCCGCAGGTCATCGATGCGGTGTTGCCGGATTACCGCCGTTGGGTGGCGCCGCAAACCGTGTTCCTGTCGATCGTTGCCGGCAAGACGATGGCCGGGATTCACCGTAGTCTCGGGGATGCTGCGCTGGTGCGGGCGATGCCGAATACGCCCGCAGCGATCGGCCGCGGGATCACGGTCGCCTGCGCCGGGGCATCGGTGACCCCGGCCCAGAAGCAGCTCTGCGACGGTCTGCTTGCGGCCGTCGGCGAATGTGCCTGGGTCGAGGACGAGGCGTTGCTCGACGCCGTAACCGCCGTTTCCGGCAGCGGTCCTGCCTATGTCTTTCTGTTGATCGAAGCGCTGGCACAGGCGGGCGAACGTGAAGGGCTGCCGCCCGAGCTTGCCCTGCGGCTCGCCCGCAGCACCGTGGCCGGGTCCGGCGAACTCGCCCGCATCTCCGACCAGAGCCCGGCGCGATTGCGCGAGGACGTGACCAGCCCCGGCGGCACCACGCGCGCGGCGCTCGATGTTCTGATGGCCGAGGGCGGTCTGAGGGAACTCCTGGCGCATGCTGTTGCGGCGGCGACGGCCCGGTCGCGCGAGTTGGCCGGCTGAGCCGTCTGCGGCAGGAGATTGGGTCATGGCAAGGAACGGCGCGAGACGGGGTCGGACCCAGGCCGCCGGTTCTCCGCCGCCGCGCGCCGCCGACATGCCGAACGACTCTGACCGCATCATCGACGCCGCGGTCGCCCGCATCGCGGTCGAGGGATGGCGGCGGCTGTCCCTCGCCGCGATTGCGACCGAGGCCGATTTGTCGATTCTGCGCGTTTATCGCTGCTTTTCATCGAAACAGGCTGTTCTTGGTGGGCTGTTCCGTCGGATCGACGAGGCGGTACTGGCCAATTTGCCGGCGGCAGAGGCCGATGAACGGCCGCGCGACCGTCTGTTCGATCTATTGATGCGACGATTCGACGCACTCCGGCCGTATAAGCCTGCGATCGAGGCGTTGCGGCACGAGCTGCCCGGCGATCCGCTGACGGCGTTGGGCGCCGGGGCGCGGATGCTGCGCTCGATGCGGTGGATGCTCGATGGCGCCGATATCTCAACCGGCGGGTGCCGCGGCGCGCTCGCGATCAAGCTCACTGCTGCGGCCTATCTGTCGGCGATGCGGGTTTGGCAGAGCGACGATTCACCGGACGTAGCTCGGACGATGGCGGCGCTAGATGCCCGCCTGCGGCGGATCGAGCGGTGGCTTGTGCCGCTCAATTCTCCGGCGGGGCGCAGCGAGTTCGATCCTCGCTTAATTTGTGCCGGGCCGTATCTCTTCTGAAACTTGCTCGCAAAATTTGCTGCGATGCAAAAACTGCTTGACGAGCAGGCAACGACCGCCGATATTTTGGGCGTTGTGCAGCGCACAATACCCCTTCCCCCACCCCAATTCGGGATCCGATCCATGGCCGAAGCCCGCCCCGGTTTTTTTGATTTCGACGTGACCAAGATGATGGCGGATTTCCGCTTTCGTCCGTTTGACGTAGAAGCGCTGATGGCCGTTCAACGGCGGAACATCGAAGCGCTGAGCCAAGCCAATCAGCTTGCCGTCGAAGGTGTCCAGGCAGTTGCCCGCCGCCAGATCGAGATCGCCCGCCAGACATTGGAGGAGGTGTCGGCGCTGATGCGTGACTTCGTCCAGCCGGTCTCGACAGACGATCGTATTGCCAAGAACACCGAATATGCAAAGCATATGCTCGAAAAGAGCATCAGCCACGGCCGCGAGATCACCCAGCTGGCGGCCAAGGCCGGCAGTGAGGCAGCCGATATTCTGCACAAGCGCGCTTGCGAGGGACTCGACGAACTGCGCGAGCTTGCCAAGCACCAGGTCGCGCACTGATCCTGCCGACAGAGCGCCCAAGGCGAGCATGTGCGCGCAGCGCTCCCGCACGTGCGGGAACGAACGAAGCGCAACCCTGCGGACAAACCAATCCGCGAACGATTGTCGGTATGACGATCAGCGCGGCAGATGGACGCGGGCGCGCAGGCCGCCCTGCGGCGATGTTTCGAGGCTGACATCGCCGCCGTGGCCGCGCGCCACGTCGCGAGCGATCGTCAGACCGAGGCCGACGCCGCCCTTCGACGGGCTGCGCGCCGGATCGAGACGGGCGAACGCACGGAAGACACGGTCCCGGTAGGCCGGCGGTATCCCCGGTCCGTCATCGTCGACCAGTATGTCGACCCCCTCGGCCCCGGCGACAGCGGTCAGCCAGACATGGTCGCCGTAGCGCCGGGCATTGGCGATCAGGTTGCCGAGGCAGCGCTTGAGCGCGTTCGGCCTGACCGAAATCAGATATTCGGCCGGGACGACCAGGGAAAGCGGCGTGCCGTCGCGCCGCACCGATGCGGCGACATCGTCCAGCAATAATGCGAGGTCCGTCTCGACCGGCGCCTCGGTTCCCTCGCCGCGGACAAAATCGAGATAGCCGTTGACCATGTGCTCCATCTCGGCGACGTCCGATTTAAGTTCGTCGACAGCCGGGTCGTCACCGAGCAGCTCCAAAGCAAGCTTCATTCGCGTCAGCGGCGTGCGGAGATCGTGCGACACCCCGGCCAGCATCTGAGTGCGCTGCCGAATCTGACGGCGTATGCGGTCGCGCATCGTCATGAAGGCGATTGCGGCTTGGCGAATCTCGGCCGCTCCCTCGATCTTGAACGAGGCGGCAGTGTGGCCCTTGCCGAAACTGTCCGCCGCCGCCGCCAGTCGGCGCAGCGACTTGACCTGGTTGCGGAGAAAGACCGTGGCCACCGCCAGCAGCACCAGCGACGATCCGACCATCCACATGACGAATATATACGTCGTCGGGCTGTACAGCCGGTCGCGACGCACCGCGATCCGCAACACGCCCTGCGGCAACTGCACCTCGACCCGGAGGCCGGGCGGCTCGCGGACCGTTTCGATCCGGTACGGGAGGTCGACCCGGCCCCGCATGGCCTGGGTCAGCTGCTCTTCGGCCAACGCGCCGCCTGACGGAAATGGCGGGGGCAGCCGCGCGCCGCGCCTCAAGGCGAAATGCATGTCGGTCGACGTTGAGGCGCGATCGAGCAATCGGGCGGTCATCGTCGGCGAGCCGACAAACTTCATCGCCTCGATCGTCAGACCGATATCGCCGGCCACCCCGGTCGCCAGGCGCCACGATACCGCTGCCCAGTGGCGATCGTAAAAAATCCAGGCGGCGATCGCCTGCAGCAGGATCAGCGGCACGACGACGATCAGCAGCGATCGGCCGAACATCGTCCGCGGCAAGATCCGCTTGACCCACCCTCGCGGGTTGATGTCGCGTCCGACCCACGGCCCCGGCTCGAGATCCCCGGCGATGGTCCCGGCCGGGTCGCCGTCGGTTTCGCCAGGGCCGGCGACTTCTTCTACAGACCTTGCAAAGTGTTCGGCCAGCTCGGGCGGCTCCGCGCCGAATGAAGAGGAGATCGGTGATGTCGTCATCCGGCCGCTTCAATCCGGCTTCAGAGCATAACCGGTGCCGCGGACGGTTTGGAGATAGCGCGGAAAGCGCGGGTCGAGCTCGATCTTGCGGCGCAGGCGCGTCATCTGAACATCGACGTTTCTGACATTGCCGCTGAATTGTGCGGAAAGCGACAACTCCTCGCGGGTGACGGCCTGGCCGACCTTTTGCGCCAACACCGCGAGCAGCGCCCCCTCGGCGGCCGTCAGATGAACGATATCGCCGCCGCGAAACAGTTCGCCTCGCACCAGGTCGAACCGGCAACCGCCGAAACGAACCTCATGGCGTTCCGGATTCCCTGCTGGTCGGCGCTGGAGGATGTTCCGGATGCGCAACACCAGTTCGCGCGGCTCAAATGGTTTCGCCAGATAATCGTCGGCGCCGTGTTCCAGTCCGTTGATCCGGTCCTCCGGCTCGGCCATCGCGGTCAGCAGCAGAATTGGCACCCGGTCTTCGCGCCGCCACGCCTGCGCAAGTTCGAGACCGGTTTCGCCCGGCATCATTACGTCGAGCACGGCCAGATCGAAGGCGAAATGCGCCAATTTCGCCCGTGCCTCAACCGCATCGGCAGCCGTTGTCACCCGGAACCCGTTATCCGACAGGTATCGGCGCAGCAATTCTCGCAGGCGCGCGTCGTCGTCGACGACGATCAGATGGGGTTCGAGGTCGTTCATCGAGTGTGCCGACTATTATGCTGCTCTCCGGATCCGGTTGATACGGCTGCGACAGTGGCGAATATGCCCAAGAGTACCTTCGCCGATCGCGGACGTCGTTTCCCGTCGCACCCGGCTCGGTAGTTCAGCGCCGCGGCGGCCGAATGGCGTCGTCCGCTCGCCGCCGATCGAAGTCCTCTGCGGCGAGTTCGATCGGGCGGCCGTGAGGGGTGCGCCGAGCGGCATGATGCCATGCGGCGAGGTTGCGGGCGAGAGCCGGGGGATCGGCCGCCCCTTTTGCGATGACGATGCGTTCGAGAGCGGCGAGCCAATGCCGGTAATAAGTATGCCCGGTGTCAGGGTCGCCGCGGCCCTGCGCACGCCTGATCTCGTCGGCAAGTGTCGCGGCCCATTCGGGCCAAGAGAACAAGCCGCGTTGGTGCAGTGCGAGGGCCATGGCAAAGGCATGGGCCTCCCATGGCGCCCGGAAGACCGGACCGTCGCGGTCTCCGGCGAAGCCGGGGACAGTGCCGGCGATCGGGTCGACCGGAGTCACGCCGGCAACAGGTACGGCTCGAATGCTTCGATCGACACCTTGACGGCGGGGTCGGCCTCCTCGCCCCACAATTCGGCGGCCGAAAAGACGACCGTGTACAGCCATTGCGGGTTTTCACCGGCGTCCAGCGCAGCCGTGTCGGGAAAGACATGGCAGCCGCGGATCGCCTCGATCGTACCGATCTTACCGCGCGCGTAGCGCGGCAGGCGCGTATGGGTCGTAGGGTTCAGATTTTTCGTCCGCACCCGATCGCCTTCCTTGAACCGGGCGGGCGCATTGGTCGGGCGGGAGAAATCACCGCGGCTCAGAGTCGTCCTTACTGCGGCCGGGCTCAGAACGCGCGGCAATTGCGGGCCCGGCCGCAGCGCATGGCCTGCCGCGATCTCGTCCGCGTCGACAAGACCGCGTTGCAGCAGCCGGTGCTCCAGACCGAGAAACCAGCGCCGATAATAGGACGAGCCGAGATAGTCGAGCGGCGGCAAGGTTTCCATCGAGGCGCGCCCGGCATCGATCGTCCACAAACGGGTAAAGCCCATCGCGCGCTGGATCGCCAGCACGCGGCCTTCCCATGATTGATGAAACGGCGGCTCTTTGGGCTCGGCCTCGATCCGGCCGAAGCCGTGCATGCCCCCCATGTCATGCAGCGAATTGGTCATCCGTCTGCTTTTCCCGGATGTTTTGCCAAGCCGGTGCCGATCATGCTGTCGCGAGTCACGAGATCGGCGAGCTGCGCTTCGGCCCATCCCTCGGTGCCGTCGGGACGCATCGGTATGACGATGAACCGCGTCTCGGCGGTCGAATCCCAGATACGGATCTCGGTCTCGGTCGGTAGGCTCACGCCGAACTCGGCGAGCACGCCGCGCGGGTCGATAACCGCGCGCGAGCGATAGGGGGCGGATTTGTACCAGATCGGCGGCAGCCCCAGCACCTCCCACGGATAGCACGAGCACAAGGTACAGACGACCAGGTTGTGGGTATCGGGCGTGTTTTCGACTGCAATCAGATGGCTGCCGACGCGATCGACATGCCCGAGCGAATTGGCGGCCGCGGTCGCATCAGCCAGCAGCCGGTGCTTGAATTCGGGGTCGGACCAGGCGCGGGCGACGATCTGGGCCCCGTTGCGCGGGCCGATCCGCGTCTCGAAGGCTTCGACGATTCGATCCAGTGCCGCCGGATCGACATAGCCCTTCTCGGTCAGGATGGTCTCGAGTGCACGGACCCTCGCATCCATCTCGGACAATTCCGAGCCGTGCCCATGGCCCTGATGATCGCCGTGATCGTCGGGCATCACCCGCTGCTCCTCGATAGCGCCCTCGCCCTGGGATGTCGATCCGCCGGGATCGCCGCACCCCGCGAGGGCATTACCGGCCTTTTGCACCGGATCGGCGCGGTACGCAATCTTTCGATATTTGGCGGTCCGGTTCGGTCGTATCAGGCGCTTTTTTCCGGGACCAGCATGGCGAGGAGGCCGGCAATCGATACCAGGGCTTGGATAGCGGCCTGCAGTATTGGGGCATTGATGTGGATACCGGCGGCTGCGAGCAGGCCGCCGACGCCGGCATAGGTTGACGGTTCCTTAAGTCGCGCCAGCAGATAGGCAAGGATGTTCATTGTGATCTCCTTGTGGCGAAGCAATTTTAATGAGGGCGACCGACGCTCGGCGCGCCGCACCCAGGCGGCTCGCTGTCAGGTGTCGGAGGCGGTGCCCCACCATCCGCGCAACTCGTCGATCGAGCCGGCGAAGCGGCTGCGGTCGACGGCGCCCGAGACGCCGGGAATGCTGCCGGCATCGGTATATTGCCACAGCTTCCATTGGCTCCAGCCTGGCGGGCAGACCGGCAGCGATCCGTACTCGGCAAGCCAGAGCGGACACTGCGACAGAACCTGATCGGCAGTCGGGATTTGGTACCGTCCGGTGTAGACGGTCGGGAGAGAGCCGGTGCTATCCAATATCCTGTTCACCGCGATTGCTGCGTTCGCGACGGCAGTGCAACTGGGGGGCACCGATTCGAGGTCGACAGCCAACATGCGCAGGCGACCCGCGCATTCGAGGAAGTGATCGGCCTGTGCAACGGGATCGGAAGAGTCGAGAAAATGATAGGCTCCGACCAGCAGGCCGGCATTGGCCGCTGCTGCGGCGCGGGTGGCGAAGGTCGGGTCGACCGAACCGGTGCCTTCGGTCGCCTTGAGTATCGTTGCAATGATTCCGGCCTGCCTGAGGGCGGGGAAGTCGACGTTGGCCTGCCAGTGACTGAGATCGATCACCACATCTGCCGCCGACGGCGGCAGAAAAGGAATGGCGGCCATTGTGGTCATTCCGGCTGATCGGGCGGCTCGTCGGCCGCACAGCAGCCGCCCCGGGCGATGCGCCACAGCGAGTGCGCGGTGATCATTGCGCCGCCGCACAGCACGAACAGCGACAATGCCGGGACCAGCCAGCCGAGGAAATGGCACCCAATCGCCAGGCCGATGCCGCCTCCGCCTTTGCACAACTCGATATAGGGGTTTTCCACAGTACTGTCCTGCTCGATCCGCCGCTCAGAACGGCACCGGGAGCGCTTTGCTGAGTACGTTCAGTAATGCCGGGGCGACGACAGCACCGCACGGGCCCTGGACAGCGGCGTGCAGTAGGCGATCGCGCTCGGCGACGACCGCGATTCCGTCGGTTGTGGGCATTGGCGAAGCTGCGGCCGCCGGCGCCAAGCTGGCCCAGCAGGCGGCGCCGCCGGGATCGCCGCCGGCATTTGCCAATGCCGAGGCATTAGAGAGATCGCCTTCGGTAAATTTGCCCAGTTCCGAGCATGCCGTCAGGTTGAGGGCCAGCGCTGCAAACAGCAGCAGAACCGCGCGGCCGGCGATGATCAGGCCGCCGGCGCCGAGGCTGAAATCCTTGGCCTCGCCGTTCGATTGTTTGAGCACGCACGCGCCGCTGTCTGCGTCGGCCGACAGGATCTCGCCCGGCAATTCCTGCATCGTGTCGGCGCGGATCACGCGCCAGCGGCGGCGTTCGGATTCCGGGTGCTCCCCGGACAGTTTCCGTGGGGTCATGGCACTCTCCTTCAAGGTGAAACGACTTTCCTCGAACGCGTCGCAGCGAACAGGAAACCGACCGCGGCGGTCGGCCGGTCAGCTACCGGCTCTCGACCGGCGCCGCTCGGTCGACCCGCACCGTCGACGATCGCACTTCCGCCTGCATCGAGATCCGGCGCGCCACCCCGATCGGGAATGACGGGCCGACCAGGCCGCCGTTGGGCGTGTGCTCGTAGGCGACGGCCTGGTCCTGGGTCTGCGCGCCGCCGCCGACCAGGTTGAACGACGGGAATTTGAGCCACAGCGGGACGCCGATGTATTGCGGCGGCATCGCCTGCGCGTAGTACGACCCGGCGCCCAGATAGAGAAAGCTCGCCCCGCCCGGATGATCGGTCGCGTAGGTGCCGTAGAGCCCGCGATAGAGGCCCGACAAGGTGTAATGGCCGGCGCCGGTCAGGACCGCGCTGGTAAAGCTGAACAGCTCCAACTGGCCGCCCGAATTCTTGATTGCGCACAGCGATACGCCCTGCGCCGCCGCGGCCGGCCGAGATGCTCGCCAAGGTGCCGCCGCTCTCGGTCAGATCGACCTGCACGCTGTCGTCGGCCGGCCCGAAATCGCCGTTCGTGACCCCCATCGTCGAGCGGCCGATGAAATTTCCCTGCTGCCCGAAACTCGCATTGTCGATCGACACGAGCACCTGGCAGCCGCCCCAAACCGGGCTGAAATTCCCGATGCCCGCCCGCACCCGGCGGCCCGCCGCACAACCCGACGATCAGTTGCGGCCCGGCGATGCCCTGCGCGGCGAGCAATTGCGGCGTCGCCTCGAAGATGAACGGCTTGTTGACCGAGGGCGCCGCGGCGGCGTAGTTCGATGCGTGCGCGCCCGCACCCCGGCCCTGGCTGCGGTAGATGACCGCCGTCGCGGCACCCTGGCCGAGGCTCGACACCCCCGGCGCCGGGGCCGGCAGCGAGGGCGGCAGCGGGAAGAGCGCCGGCGGCGGCCGGCGCCGGCGGGTAGAGCACCGCTCCGGGCGCGCCGAAGAAATCCTCCGCGGTAAAGGCGAGCGTGCCCTCCTCGTCCTCGGTGACCGAGACGATCCGCACCGTCAGGCCCGGCGATGCCGAGCCGCGCGTCGCTGATCTGCACCAGATCCATCGGTTCGAGCAGGCAGTATTTCCACCCCAGCGAAAAACTGTAGGTGTTGCGATAGGCGAGGCCGCGCTGCAATACGAGCTGCGCCACGATCGGCCCGACCCCGATCTGGTCGACGATCGCATGCGCCTTGAGGCTGGTGTCCTTGCGCACCCCGTAGAGGTCGACCGAACCCTGGTCGAAGGTCTCGACCACCGCGGTGTTGTACGAATTCGCCCGGTCGAGGCATTCGAGCTGCACGTAATTCATCGCATCGGCCGGGCTCGACCGCTCGACGGCGACCGGGTCGCTGCTGAAGCCGCCGGTGATCGGCCCGGCACCCTGGCGCAATGCCGCGCCGCCGGGGTTGGGGCCGCTCGCGGAGCCGGCGCCCGAGGCCTGGACGATGAAATCGTCCTCGCCGAGCTGATAGGCCACATCGGTGACCGGCTCCCAGGTGAACGAGCCGCCCGGCACGACGGTAAAGACATCGTCGCCGTCCGTCCCCGGCGTCACCGCGACCGGTGTCGCATAGGCCTGCCCGCGCAGCATGATCACCACCGCCGACAACCCGATCCCGGCGGTGATCCCGAAATCGCCGAGCGTCGAGTTGTACGAGACCGCCCGCGCCAGCCCGCCGCACACGCTCGAAAAATCGGTGGTGTCGGTGTTCACGTCGGCCGGCTGCGCCTGATAGTTGACCGTGACCGGCGAGCCCGGCAATCCGGCCGCGGCGAAATGTCAGTGTCAGCGTGTCGAGTTCGACGGTGTCGCCGCTGATCCTGACCAGCACATAGGAGGTGGCGAGCGGCTGATCGCCGTAGGGGACGATCTTCAGCGTCGACCCGGTCCAGACGATCGCGCTGTTGGTCAGCTTGACCAGGTCGGCGAGAAACTGCTGCGCCTCCGATTGCTGGTCGATCATCGGCGCCAGAAAGATCCCGGCCGCGTCGCAATAGGCCCGGAAGCCGTCGAGGCTGTCGAGATGCGCCGCCGGGAACCCGGCGCCGTAGCGCGGATTGGTCAGAAAATCGATCGCAATCGCGGCCGGGTTGGCGTCGGCCTGGTTGGCCGCACTGCCGACTTCCGCCCCCAGCACCTCGACCGAGAAATTCGGCAGGGTCGGCGACATGCCGAGCATGTAGTTGTCGGCGCTGAACCAGCACGTTCCCGAATAGCCGATCGCGTCCGGCGCCGTGGCTGGCGATCCAGAACGGGTCGGCGTCCTGGCCGTCGGCGCCGAGGGCCATGAACGACAGCCCCGGCATATCGGGCAGCGGCGAGATGCTTTTGTTGTACCAGACCAGCCCGAACGCGACGGCCGGCCCCTGGCAGATCCCCATGACGATCGAGGCGGTGTAGGTGAACTGGCCGTTCGACTTGCCGGTGACGCCGCCCTTGCCCTTGGCCCCGCCGGCGCTCGCCGGCGTCGCGGTGAAATCCTGGTAGTCGAGCAGATTGCAGGCGACGCGCGTGGTGCCGTAGACCAGCGGGATGACGCCGCCCTGCTGGCTCGTCGAGAATTGCAACGAGCCGATCGCCGTCGACTGCGTCGCATTCGACCCGCCGCCGAGAACGCTGCTCACGAACGGTTCACCAGCGAGACGGCGAGGCCGTGAGAAGGGATTTCAGCGCGCAACGCGCGCAACCATTCCGAGCACACTGCCAAAAACAAGCGTATTGCGCCGAACGCCTCCCTGCCTCAAGCGGTTTCCGTATTCTCACCGTCTCACTGCCTCATTGTACAAAATTGTACAAACGGGCTGAAGAACCTCACCGCGCGGCCGCGCAGGATGCCTTGCCTCGCGTCGCCTTCGAGCACCGCGGCGCCGGCGAGCGCGTGGATCAGCTTCGGCCAGGCCGTGACGATCGCGCCGTGCGCAAAGCACCGCCCCATCTTGAACAAGGCCACGTCGCCCGGCTCGGCGGCGGGCCGTCGGCGCCGTTGGCAAATTCGCGCGCATGGCGGAGCAGGCCTTCGAGGTAGCGCTCGCCGTCGCGGTGAAGGTGCCAGTCCGGCGGATAGAACGGGACCTCGATATGCGCGGTGACCATCCCGCCGCTCGTAGACTTCGGCGAGCAAGGTCAGACAGTCGGCGCCGGCGCCCTTGACCCGGCCCATATGGTGATACGGCGTCCGATCCAGGTTCGAGCTTCGGCAATAACGGCCGCGCGAAGCATCAGCCGCCCATCGCTTTCGCGCGCCCTTCGGTCATATGTCAGCCATGCCGCGGCCTTTCCGCGCGGCCGTCAGCGAGCGGGATTCGCGCTGAGCAGCACCAGGATGAGCAGCGCGACGCAGACCGCGACGATCGCCCACATGACATGCGGGTCGAACTCGTAATTGACCGCGTCGGGCGGCGCGATCATCGGGCGCGCTGCGCCGGGACCCGCGGCCAGCCCCATTCCGGCATGCTGATGAACTCCTCCGGCTCGGCGGCGCAATAGAGCGCCGCGACGCCGCACATAAAGCCGAGGCGGCAGACCGTGCGCCCCGACCCGGACAACAGATCGGCGGCGTCGAGATAGGCCTGCGTGCGCTGCATCAGCCGGTCGAGGGCCCGCCCCGGCGAAGGCCGCGGGCCGGTCACACCGCGTCCTCGGGCTGCGGCACGAACGGCACGCCGCCGAACCGCTCCGGCAGGCCGGGATTGTAGCCGCTGCTGGTGACCCGGCTGTTGTTGAAGACATCGCCGCAGGTCGCCAATGTGCGGTCGCAGCCCGGCAATATCTGGAACGTGTCGCCGGCGGCGATCGGCGACAAAAAGGCGAGGGTGACCGCGACCGAGATTCCGGGCGAGAAGGCGCCGATCGTCCGCGTCTGCCCGGCATTGGCCCCGGTCAGCCCGACGATGGTGCCCTGGGCGTAGGGGCCGGTCGCGAACGGCGCGCCCTCGATCAGGGTTTGCGTCGATCCCGCCGCGGCGGCAAAGGCGAGTGCGCCGATGCCGGTCGGGGTTCCGGCGGCGTTCGTGCCCGGCGACGCGGTCGTAGCCGCACATCGCGTCGCCGAAATTGTGGGTGCACGGCGACTGCCACAACCGCCGCGGCATGTTGATGTTCAAGAGTTCGAGAAACGACCGGCATTTGAGCAGCAGCATGGTCCGGCTCGCTTCGAGGTCGGAGACGCGACCCGAAAACAGCACGACCGTTCCCGGCGCGGTATTTCCGTAGCGGCTGCATGAAGGCGCGCTCCAGCGTCAGCTCGGCGCCGTCCAATTGCCCGGTCCAGGCCGCCTGCAGCCAGGAGGTCGAACCCAAGAGATCGGTCGGTTCCGGGTAGACCGTCACGTCGAGTTCGTCGACCTGCGTCCCGACCGTCAATTTGGTCCGGCTCCGCTCGAATTTCGGGCCGAGCGCGAAGACGCGCCCCGTCGCCTGGTCGGCGATGGCGGTCGGCGCCGCCGAAAACAGAAACGCGTCGCCGCCCTGCAAGGTGAGGGTCACCAGATCGGCCATGATGAATTCGGTCGACGAATTCAACAGCGCGACGCAGCGCGCCCGAAGCCGAAGCCGGCTTCATCCGACGAGGATCCCGCCGATCCATTCGCGCAGCAGCGCATGGAGCGGCTTGCCGCGCGCGGTCCCTGCCAGCCGCGCCCGCAGCAGCCAGTAGAGCCGCAGGTCCGGCGAGCCTGCCCCGGCGGAGGCCGGGGTCACGGCCGCACCGAGATGAAGGTGAGCTTCTTGAGCGCCCACAAATTGTGCATGAAATTCTCGAAGCTGTAAGAATCCTCGACGAACCGGCAGCGGAACCAGTAGGAGAAGTCGGCAGTAATCGCGGCCCCGGCCGTTGGTGGTGCAGTGAAAGTCAAGAATCCGGTTCCAGGGTCGACGCCGTAGGTTGCCGGATCGGCGACGATTCCGTTCAGATAGACGGTAGAAACCGCATTCGGTGCGGTTATCGGCTCGGCAAAACCGCCGAGCGTCCTCACCAGCTGGAAAACCGTCGTGCTGCCGTCGCCGGTCCCGATCGGCTGGCCGGTGACTTTGCCGTCGGTCGGATCGGCATAGAGGAACGTGCCGAAGGCGCCCCGGCAGGACAGGTAGAAGCCCATCAGGGCCTGCAATTCGGTGTAACCGGCAGCGATGTTGTCGCGCAGGAACTCGTAGCCGAGCGAGAACTGCCACAGCGGGTAGGGGTAATCGAGCGCCCGCAACTCGCGTCCCGAGACCGCCCGCTGCACCCGCGTCTGAAACGTCGGCGCCTTCGTCACGGTCCAATCGAGATTGACCGACGACGCAGGCAGAATTCCGATATCGGCCATCAGCGGCCTCCCATCAGCGCCGGGGAAAAACGCCGTTGCGGGTGCCCTTGTTGAAGGCCGCCACGATCGATGGCGCGTTGTTCATCAGAAAGCGGTGCGCAGCCGGTCCGTCCGGCGCGTGCACATGCAGGTGCATGGCGCCCCCGTCCCCGCCGGCGATCATGCTCTGCAAGCTCCGGCTGATGTTCGCCGGCAGCACCATCTCGTTGGCGTGCAATATCGATAAAATGCCGCCATTGGCGAAAGCCGGCACGCTCCAGCCGCCTGCCGCCGAAGGCACGACGCCGCCTTTCTCGAAGAACGGCAGCAGGCCGCCGAGCCAGCCGAACGGGCCGCCCGCTCCGACAATCGAGCGCGCTCCGGTGGCGCCCCACGCGTCGAAATCTTCGGCGAGCCCTCCGCCGAAAATCCCGGCGAGCAAGCCGCCGACCCCACCCGAGGCGGTGAATGGATTGCCGAACAATCCCGCCAACCCATCGCCAAAAAGGCCCTTGAACAGACCGTCGGACAACCCGCCGCCCGAGTCGTTGCCCACCCCGATAACGGCATCGAACAGACTTTGGAAGACCGATCTCAAGGTGTCGCCGAGCAGCGATCTGACCAGATTGTCGATCGCTTGGCCGATCGATTTGGTGCGCATGAGAATATCGGTCGCCGCTGCGGCAAACACGTCGGAGATCTGTCGACCCACGAACCGCCAACTCGCGGCCGCCTTCAGCGCACTCTCTTCGTTCAGCTTGTCGATTGCGGTCAGATAACTTTGGTAGGCGAGTTGCTCCTGTTCATCGATCTGCTGCCGCGCTTTGGAGTCGCCTTTGGCCGCCGCAAGCTTTCTGGCGTAATAGGCTTGGTCGGCCTCCCATTTGGCGTCCAGCAGCATTGTCTGCTGTGCCAACGCCTCGGCGGCGCTGACCTTGCCGAGCGCCTGTTCGTACGTGATCGCTGTTCTTTTGCGGGCAAAGACCGCATCCTCGATCCGCATCTGCGAGCCCAGCGCCCGTTCCTGAGCGCGTTCGTTCTCTTCCGCCTGGCGCTTTTCGAGGCCGTAGATCGTCGTTTCGACCTCGGCACGCTCCTTTGACCCGAGTTTGGTCAGCGCCAGCTTGCGCTCCCAAAAAGCCAATTCTTCGGCGATGCTCTCGCTGAAGAAGTTCTGCTCGTCGAGCAACTGTTGACGCAGTTCGGCGCGCCACGCGCCGGTCCGGTTGGATGTGACACCTCGCGCCGACGCACTCTGGGAACCGATCGCCGCAGATGCATCCGCATTGCCGGCGGCAATCGCGTAGCTCAGATCGCGCTGCGGGGTATTCCCGGCGGCGGCGAACCCTCCCGTTATCGAACCTGCGAGGCTCGCGGTCTTGGCCTGCAGCGCATCAATTGCCGATGCGATTTGCGCTGCAGCCGTTGTGATCTGGTCTTGTGCCTGCTGCGCGACGGCGCCAAGCACGGCAAGCTGGGTCCGCATCGCCTGCGTCGCGGATTCGACGGAACTGGCCGCGTCTTCCATGCCCGACCGCAGATCGTCGGTTCGGGCGTCGATGACGACGGTGGTTTTGATGTCGGCCATGATCGTCTCCGCAGGCAACAAACCGGCTGGATCGTGCTCAGCAACCGGGACTTTGGGCGTCTCAGCCGATCGTCCGGCGCCTCAATTCGGCGATATCCAAGACGACCGGCGCCAAGCCGGCATCGGCGTCGGCAACAGCAAAGCCCGGCCCCAGCGCGGCGCACAGCGCAGCGCTGTCCAGGCCGGAGGCCGAACTCGCCGAAGCCTCGATCTGGTTGCGAATTCGGTGGCCGAGGCCAAGATAGGCGGCGACGGCGATGTGCAGCGGGGGATGTCGGACCCAATAGGCGGCGAGTTCGTCGATTTCCGGCAGCGTCATCGCGTCGATGGTCGGGTAGGGATATCCGCAGGCAGTGGCGAGGAGACCGTAGAGGCCGCTCCAATCGGGCTCCCCGCCAACGCTTCCCCCGGCCGAACGGGCCTCAGCCCGGAACCGGTCAGGACTGCGCTAAGCACGCGGCTGGCGTTGCCCAGATCCAGCAATTCCGCGACCGTCTCCGCGGTCAGCTCGGGATAATTCCGCTGCAATGCGCAGACGACGATCTCGACCAGCACGCCGATTTGTTCATCGTTCATCTCGGCGCCGATGCCGGCCAAGGTTTGGATCTTCGGCATCAACCGGCGCAGCTGTCCGAGGGTCAGCGGCGGAATCATCCAATCCTCGCCGCCCATGGCGATTTTGACCCCCGGGATCACTCGACGGTGCTCAGATAGCCGATCGTGCCCGAGGCGTCGGCGCAGGCCGTGAAATCCAGCTCTTCAATGGTCCAGTCGTCGATTTTGGTCGGCATCGACAGCTTGCCGGCAGTGCAGGCGTTGAGCCGCAGCGCCGTTCCGGAGCCGGCGTAGGTGGTGTAGAAGGTCGCCTTGAAGGTCGGCGTCGTCCCCATCGGCTGATTGGTCAGCGTGATCTTGGACCCCGACGTCGTCGCGTTGTAGGTATACGAGACGAGCAACGCGGCGTTGGCGTCGGCGGCCGAGAAAGCATAGACGCCGCTGCCGAAATTTACCGAATACTGGCCGGCCTCGGATGGAGTGATGACCCGGTTGAAACGCTGGCCGGTCGCGGCATAAGCGACGCCGAGATCGTCATTGTAATCGGCGGCATTGGCGACCGTGATTTGAAACGGAGTAGTCGCCGGCACCATGGCTGCCTCGTATTGGGCGACGCCGAACTGGCCGGTCGCCGCATTCGTGCCGAAAAACAGGTCCGAATACAAAAGGCCGAGGATCTGGGCGAACTTGGCCTTGCCCGAGATCTTGCCCTGGCCGCGGGCGATCGCCACCGGAAACTGAAACTGGCCGTAAAGCTCCTTGTCGGTCCAGTCGAAATCGATCTGGATGTCCTGCAAGACGCCGAACTGGCGCGGGCCGATGCCCGAGCCGGTCACGTCGGTGCGCTCGCCCCATACCGCGCCCGAGCCAAAGCTGAGCTGCATCTCAAATACTCCCTTTCAAACTTTGTCGCAGGTCCGGCGCCGCTTCAAAATTTTCCGACCCGGATCGTAGCGTCGCGGTTGTCCGTCGCCGACGGCCCACCCGTCAGACGCAGAGGATTTCGACCGGTACGATGGCCACAGCCTGGTCCCCGAGCACGCCTTCGTCGGTCTCTATTTTACCGGCGATGTAGGCGTGACTTACCATCGCCGGCAACCCGAGGTTCTGGATGCCGTTTGTCGGTAATGGCGCCAGCGCCATATCCAGCGCGTCGATCAGCGGGTTCAAGATCGCGGCAGGCGCCAGATATGGATCACTGGAGTGAGCATAGATGTAGAAATCGGCGTAAAGCGTCCAAATGATCGGCGCGCCCAGCCCTTTATCAACCGCATGGCCACCCTTCTCGGCCATGAACAGCGCCGGCTGCTCGGCCGGGGTCACATCGGTCCAGTGCCGCAATCGCCGGTTCGCGCTGGCGAAACCGGCAGCCCTGGAACCGAGTTCCCACAACGCTGCGTAGATCGACTCGCGGATGATCATTGCGATAGCGCCCTACGAAGGGCCGCTGCTGTCGCGGCGCCGATCGCTGCCGACATGTCCTCGGCTGGCGGGTGCCGATACGCGCGCTCGGCAGGGTCGACCCGACGGGACTGCTCGCTGCGGACGGCCGTTCCCTGGCCGCTCGGGCGTCCGAAGCCGCTTCTGCACTGCTGCAGGCTTTCCCGGATACCAAGTATTCCTCTTCGGCTGGCCAGGAGATCGACGTTCAAACTTGATGATCTTCCGGCGCTGTTGAGCAGGCGGTTGCTGTGCCGGCTTTTCTGGATGCGTTGCCGCAGATCGGCGCCGAGGATGCCGACCGCCCGTCTCAACTCTGAGCCGGCCCCGTTCGGCATTGTCTTTAGTCGCGTCAACGCCGGTTTGTCCCCGACCAGATCTGCCGCGATCACAGCGCAGCCATCAGCAGCGCCGGATCGGTCGCAGTCGGCGCGAGCATCGGCGCAGAGCCGCTGACCGGCGCTACGACGCGATATTGTTGCAACACCGTCGTGACCCCGGCGCTCATGTCTCTCTGCGAATAAGTAACGGTGTCGCCGGCGCCCAATGATTTCGTCACTTCGCCGATCCGGGTGCGTTCGCGATAGCGCGAGGCGACAAGCTCGATGCAGGCCTGTGCGAGCTCCAGCGGCGGGCTTTCATAGCCGGCCGTATAGATGACGACGACGTTCTGCGCCCGGCGGGTAAAACTATAACCGCGGACCAGGAGCTGCGTCGGGGTGAATAGATAGCCCGCGCTCCAGCTCGACGAGCACGGGCTGATCGCCATGTCGTCGATGGCCAGGGACAGCACTGCCGAGACCGGCGTACTGGCAAATTCCAGCCTATTTCCGCCATTACCGTCGCGTACTTCGATATAGTCGGTCTGAGCGATCCGGCGATTGAGCCAGGTCTGGATGTATTGGCTCGTCGCCCCGATCAGGCGAGTCAGCAGCGCGTCGTCGGTAGGCGGAAAGGCGCTCTGCCCACTTTGCAGCCACGCCTTTACGTCGGCAAGCGTCGTCAGGTCGCCGTATGCCACGAGCTAATCCCTCAAGCCGAAAGACAAAGAAGCGGATGAGACGCGGCCCCGGATCGCGAAGCCGGGCGATTGCGGCAAACCCCGTCGGCGCCGCGGCTTGCGTCATCGTCCGCAGACAGTCTTGGGGCCGCCGTGCAGCGATCGGCTTCGTGCCGGTCAGGTTTGGGCACAAAGCGCGACCGCCGCCGGCGACCAGATCAGCCCCTATTGAAACCGGGGGCGGGCAGCGGCCAGCGACCGCTAGCCGTTGGCGATGTTGGTGATCACGCCCATCGCAAAGGGTGCGTAGACCGCCAGCACCTCCTCGGCATAGACGCCGACCTGGCGCTGGCGCGTCACGATCGGCCAGTCGATCTGGTAATAATCCTGCCGGGTCTTGACCTCGGCGACGTTGGGGACCTCGTTCGACTGGTATTGGATCGGCAGGTTTTCGGCCCAGCCGATGATCGTGCCCGGCGGCACCCGCGGGTGAATCCTGATCGGGATGCGCAGGCCGCCATTGAGCGCGAACGGGTTGAAGTAGAACTGGATCGCGCCGGACGCGGTCACCTGATATTCGCCGCCGCCGTCAGCCGGGGATTCGTATCGCAGCAAAGGGCCGGAAGCGGACGACAACACCTTGGTGGTGATGTTCTTCAGCTCTTGCGCGTTGACGTAAAGGACCGTTGGCGAAAGCTCGAAATTGTTCCACATGGTCTGGAACATCGTATCGATCTCGACCACCGAGCCGCGGCCGGAGCTGCTCAGCGCGGTGCCGGTGCCGGCGGTGCCGGTCGGCATGATGTTGACATAGGCGTTCGACCCCGGTTTGAGCGCGGTCGTTAAGAGCCCGTCATAGGCATAGCTCGGATTGGCCGAGTTGTCGGCGGTGATCGCGGTCTGGGATTGGTTGCCGGTGCCGAGCGGGGCCGCGACTGCAAGACTGTTCAATGTCGAGATGCCTTGCAGGGTTTCTGTGCCGCTGCCGGTCGAAATGTACCAAGCATAGGCGACCGCCCCCTGGATCGGCGTGACGCTGCAGAACAAAGTCTGCCCCAGAGTTACCGCCTGGCTGGCTTCGGCGCTGATGTTCGACGATCCGCCCGAAAGCGTGAAGGTCTTGTTGTCGACGCCGGTGACGATCTTGGTCGTTGCGACGCCGGCGGCGACGCTGGAATTCTGGTAGCCCTCGAGGGTCAGGGCGACGACCTTGACGAAATAGGTTCCGGCCGGCAGCGTGGCGCCGAGGCCCGAGGCCGACAGAGTCGGAACTGCCGGTGTGCCGAGGCTCAGCGAGGCGTTGCCGGCGAGGATCGCCATCTCCTCCTTCAGCATCATCTTTTGCAGCAGGCGAAAGGTCATCCGCGCCTGGATGTCCTCGAATTGCCGGCCGGCGGAGATCGCCTCGAAGGTCGCTGCGTCTTCCTCGCCGATCGTCACGAAGGTGGCCGACTTGCTCGAGGTCGAGTAGGACATCTGACCCGAGCGCTGGCCTTCCGGGACCCAGCCCATCGCATCGAACCCGGAGCCGATGATCGCATTGACCTGGCGCCAGTTGGTCGCCGTGCCGGTGCCGCCGCCGACGCGCGGGATCGCGTTGCGGATCGGCGTGACGAACGGATAGAGGTTCTTCGCCGGCGCCTGCAGATCGTAGGCGACGAGGCCGGTCGCGCTCGAAATCGACTTGCCGAGCACACCGTCCGGCTCGGCAAGAGCGCGTTTCAGCAGCTCCAGCGATTCCTGGGTCATCGGATTCATTGAAAATCCTCCCGATAGGGGGACAAAAACCCGCCGGAGGGCGGGTTGGGTTACGGCCTTGCCAGGGGGCCGGGTGAGGCAGGACTTAGTCTTAGTTATGCGAATGGATTTTTTGCGGGGCTGCGGAAAGCTGGAACGCGCTCACTCGCCGCTCGGCGCGGTGCCGAGACCGATCGGGTGGATCGGACGAGCGTGGCTAGCCTTGATCAGGGTGAGGGTTTGCTCTTCGCGGCTCATCCGGGCAAAGGCGGCCGCGAATTCATCGGAACTGATTGCAGCATCGACGCCGCCATTGTCCTGCAGCTTGGATATGGTGATCGTGCCCTTGGCGATCGTCGCCGGCGGCAGCGGCATCTCGGCAATTTCCTCGACGCGTTTTCTCAACTGATCGAGGCGCGGCAGGATGTCGGCTAACGTCGTCATCAGCGCTGCCTTCTCGGCGCGTTCGTCGGCAAGTGCTTTTGCGATATCGTCCGCGCCGGCAGCCTTTCCGGGTTCGCACCGGGTATTTCGGCCGATTTTTTTGAAATCGTCCCGATCCTCGGATGCCGCGTCGCATCCGGCCCCCGCCGAAACCAGGTACCCGTGCGCTTCAACGAGATGCGCCATTGTCGCGGTGGAGTGTCGCGCGCCGGTCGTGACCGGGGAACAGCACGCCCCGGCCGTCAGCGTTTCAATGCAGTCATGCGCAATGTCGAGAAGCGCGCGATGTGCCGTGTTGCGCTTGGCGAGTGCCGTGACGATCGTGTCGATGACCGGTTGCGAAGCACGGACGCCGGCCCGGCGCCGATGCCCGGGATCGGGTCTTGCCGACCCGGCCTCCGAATTCTCGCCTATTGCGGCCGTTGCGTTCCCGATCGCCTCGTCATCTGCGGTTTTCAGCGTGTTTCGTGCCGATTCCACCCAGGTTCTTTGTTCCACCGATAGCTCTTGGACTTCGAGACATTTATCCACGGTCTGCCGGGCAAGGTCGAGGAGGGCCTGGTCGCTCTGCGCATGATTGGCTTTGGCGAGAGTTTCGGCGGTGAGTTGCCGAATTCTCGGGCTCCCGCCGTTGCAGAGATCTGCAATGAGGTTGGCCCCGGCTTCACCTGCCGCCATGGCAAGGATGCCCGATGCCGCTGCGGCGAGCGGTTGCTCGCCGAGTTCCGCGTCGTCGAGCACTTCGCCGGCCTCTTCGGAGACCAAGCTGCGCAGAAAGTCGCAAAGCTCGGCACTAACCGCCTCGAGCTGTTTCGGCCGCAGCGGGTTTTCGCCTTCCATCGCCTCCACTGTGGCAAGCATATCCTTCAGCCACTCGAAATCGAGGATGATCCGCGCAATATGACCGGCATCCGAGAGCGTCCTGCGCAGAGCGTTGCTGCTGAGCTCATGCTGCGTCCCAGCGCCGCCCGCGGCCGGGAGCGAACCGTCCTTGCCGATCTTCTGCTTCCAGGCGCCGATGATCCTGTCTTTGATTCTATTGAGCTGGTCAGTCGAATATCGTCGGGCATTCTTTGGCCGGTTGATAAAGTCCCAGGCCGCACGAATGTGGCTCTCGGTATCGATCGGGTAGCGCTTCCTACCATCTTGCTGATCACCGAGGTCGGCGTACTCGACCTCGCCGTCCGGCATGGCATCAGGGGTCGCCGGGAGCAAAGCCGAGGACTTCTTCAGCCTGCGCCATCGCTTTTCTTGCGGCGCCGATCAACTCTGCTCCGGCATTGCCGGCGGTTGAGAGATCCCGATATCGGAGGCATTTGAGCGAGTCTGCTTTGGTTACGTGTTGGTGCTCCGGCTCGCCGCAGGCCCAGATCTGAAGCGGCGGATTGAACCGTTTCTCGGACATCGCGGGACCTCCGGCGGCTTTCCAATAATCGAATACCGCCTCCGGATTTGCCGGGCGATCGACCAGCGAGATTTCATTGAGCACCAGACCGGTGATCGTCTTGTAATCGGCGGGGTCGCGCTGCGTTACTCGGCCGCCGATCGAATAGCCTTTGTAGACGCCCTCGATGACTTTGAGCCAGGCTTGGTCGTCGACGATCTTGGCGCCGATATAGAGCCCCTTGTCGTCGATGCCGGCTTCTTTGGCGACGCCGACCGCGGACAGCTGATGCATCTCCCGGATGTTGGCGAATTTCATGTAGTCGCCGAGCGCAACGGTCAACGCCTCGCGCCTGACAATCTCGCCCTGATCGTCGCGCGCCTCGGTCGAGGCGTAGCCCCATACTTCGCGCTTGTCCGCGTCGACTTTTGCGATCGGAAAGTAGAATTCTCATGCTCGATGATCTGACCTGTGGTTTTCGCGGTAGAGACTGGTGGCGCTTGGCACCGAAATCGGCAGCCGGGGAACGGGATCGATCGATGGTGGGCCGAGCTTTAGGGCAATTGAAGCTTGGTCGATCCGGTTACGGGGCCGCGTACTGTACCGTCGAACTGAGGGATAGCGTGCGACCGTCGCTGAGCGTGATGAAGGCGGTCAGGATGTAGGTGCCGGCGATCGACGCCGGGGCCATTGCCCCGATCGAGGCGACCGAGAAATTTCCGGCTCGGGTCGTCAGCACACCGGTCAGCGGATCGCGGATCTGGATCCTGGTCTGCAGCGAGGTCGACAAGACCTGTAGCCGAGGTGCGGAATCGACTGCCGTTTGGTACGGGGCCAAGGCGCAGGTCCAGCTCGTCGAGACCATCGTCGCGGCGCCAATATCGTCGGTGAAATCGAACGCGAAATTGTCGGTTTCACCGCTGGTGATCGGGTCGAACGCAGTTGGCAGTCGCATTCCCGAGGGTCCTTTGAGCAACCGCGCTCGGCCAGGCGTAGCAAGCAGGCGTCCTTCGCCGAGTTGGAGCAGGGGCGCACGGGGAGCCGCCGTCCATTCGATCGTTGCTGGCCCCCGCTCGGTCACCGGTTGACCAGGTGGTCCGTGAGCGGCGATGACCCATTCGGCTATTGAAACCAGCGCATCGTCACCGAAGCAGGCCGCCCACTCGCTCAGTAGTTGCCGATCGGCCAAGAACCGTGCGGCCCATTCGATCGATAGGAGGTCCTCGGCGACCGACCCTAGATGCTCGATCCTCAACCCGGCTCCGCTCGCCGCCAGTTCCGTCTCGATAACGGCGGGCCAGTCGAAGCGCTGGGCCAGTTGCACTTCCTTCGCAGCGTCAAACTGCGCCACAAGGTCAAGCAGAGACTCGACCGGGCCGGACGCGTCGTACCTTGTTGCGGCCGTCGCTTCGAACCGAGCCGCGGCGCCTGCACCGGGCGACCCCGCCGTCTCGGTCGATCCTTGCAGGATACCGCGGGCCGCAGCCATATTCTCGGTCGTAAAAAACGCGCGACCCATCATTGCAGCGACAATTTCGGCAACCATTCTGTTGCCGCACGACAGGGCGGCAATGTTTTCGACCGTCACCGGCCGATCCACCACCGCTAAAGCCTGGCCAAGATTCTCGATCTCGATCACGGCGTGGGATAACGCCGCCGCCAGTGCTGCGAGTGCGATTCCGGGCTCGAATTGCGCGCGTAACCCGGTCTCGCCGGGTAGCCTGCCGCCAAACAACAGACCCAGCCCGTTCTCGCCGGTCACGCGCAAATCTGCGACCGGACGAGTGGTGCTCTCGGCGCGAATGCCAGGATCGGCGCCGACATTCCCCGAGGTTTCGATCTGCGCGTAGCGGTCGCTTCGTTGCGCGGCTGCGGATTCAGCGAGTATCGCTGCGTCTAGCGAAACGCCGACACCGGGCGATCCCTCCGCCGGGATAGCCATGTCTCGGCGATGAGAGGCGATGATCTCGCGCATCGCTTCGGCATCGCCGACCGCGCCGGCCAGCCCTTCGGCGGGAGCAGCAGCCTCGCATCGCCGGCCGGCGCCCCATTCGACTGGGATCGGCGGCCCCTGCTGCTCCTCGCCGAATTCGATCGGCAGGGTGGAATCGTCGATGATGGTCGCAGCGCCCAGCGTCTCGATCCCGATGACGCCGACAACCGGCTGATCAGCCCCCAGCATCCATCGGCTGTGCATGGTCCCGGCGCCGAGCCAGACCCGCCGCAACGGGATCCTGGCGTGTCGGAGCGGCGCCCCGACGGCGGCGGTGCCCTGCTCCGAGACGATCACGGTGTCGGCGACGACGCTGGTCATCGCGGCTGCCTATCGCGCACCAATCGGCTCAGCTGTAGGAATCGATCGTGTAGCCGGCCGAAAAATTGCCTGCCGTCGCATCGAGCGGGCCGCCGCTCGAATTCTGGAACAGCACCGTGACATAGGTGGGCACGTTGCCGAATAGGCTGGCGATGTTGAACCAGCGGAACACATACGAGGTCGACGCCAGAACGGTTTTCGTGAAATTCGGGGCTAGGCTGCCGTCGCCGACGATCGCTGCGTTCCACAACGTATGCTGATCCAACGTGCTGGTCGGGCTGATCAGCCCGGGCCAGATCGAGGCGCTTTCCGAGCCAAGCACCCACAATGCCACGGTGCCGGTCCCGCTTCGCCCCCGAGCCGGTCCTGATCTCGAAGGGCGAGATCAGGATGTCGACGGCCGGGGGCGATGACGGGGCGATCAGCCCCATCGCCAACACCGCGCCATTGGCGAGGCTCGCCAGCGAGGCGATGTTGGGGAACTGGTTGTTTCCCCCGCGGGTGATCGGATTGCTCATCGCTGCCGCCTTTGGTTCAGCATGTCGACCCGGATGCTATGCACGGCCGCCACCAGGCCAGCGCGGATGATCCGTCGCCGGTGTAGGCGAACGACCCGGCGATCGAATTATAAAAAATGCTTTGAAACCCGGTGTCCGAGGCCGATGTCGTAAACGTCAGCGTAATCTTCGCCCAGGGCACGCCCTTGATCGTCGTCAACGTGCACGTCGACGATCCTGCACTGAAGTTCGTCGTGGTGGTTGCCGCAATCGTGTTGGCGCAAGTCGCGGGCGTATATGCGACATAAGCCTCGCTGGCGAAACCCGAGGACCACACGGTGAGGCCGGCGCCCCGGCTTCCGCTGACCGAATGCACATAGGCGCTGGTCGTGTATTGGCCGGGTGTTACCGTACCTGTCGCAGCATTGCTGACAGCGTGAATGTTGGCGCTGGTATCCTCTTTGACCGTGCCGCCGTTGTTGAAGCAAGACGGCGACAGCACGGTATTGGGCGTAAGGCTCGCGCCGCTCGCAGCGAGCCAAGCCGAGACGACGGGTGGCTGCTGCAGGCTGGCCGAGTTCGGTGGGACGCCCCGGCAGCCGGACAGGATCAGTTGTTGCGCCGGCGTGATCGCCCAGGCCGGCGTGCACCAGATCAGTGCAGCGGCGAGCAGGAACGCGAGACGGCGCATTGCTCAGTTCCGCAGGGTCGCGACCTGCAACGCCGCATTGGCAGTGCCGGTGATCGCGAAGGACGCGCGCGCCACGACGCAGGCAAAGGCCGAAGTCGCCGACGAGAGCCCGTAAGCCAATGCCAGTTGCTGCGCCTGGCCGACCGCCGCGGTGTTCGAGGCGGTGAAATCCGACACATGGACGATGCCGATGACCTTGGTCCGGTCGGCGTCGGCCAGGACAAAGGCGCTGTCGTTGGTGCAGGTCGAGCCGGACGGGTTCGCATTGAAGAAATACACGTCGAGCGGGCCGGCGCCGACCGCATCCTTGAAGGTCACGACGACGTTCTGGATCAGTCCCGAGGTGCCCGGAATTGCCGAGCGATCCCGACACCCGCGCCATGCCGGCCAAGGTTTGCAACCCGCCGATCGATTGCCCGGTCGTCGTCGTCGCGTTCGTCGTCGTCATCGCATTGGTGACGACGATCAGATTGCCGCCGACCTCGCCGATGTGATTTTCGGCCGGCTGCGGGGTCGCTTTGATGGCGTGGTTGACGGTATCGGTGGCATCGCCGCCGCCGCTGTCGCGCGGCGATGTGAGCCATGGCGAAGTGTTCGGCGTGTTGCCCGGCTGGACCGTCCAGGTCCCGCTTTGCCCAACGCTCGGAGTGTTGGTGATCGTCGCCGCCGGCTGGTTGTAACCGCCGGTCGTCTGCGCCAGCGCTGGGCGAGCTCCGGGCAAAAAAGAAGCCGCCAGAAAGGCGGCCAGGGCCAGGCGGGCGATCGATCGCATCAGCGGCCTCATTGCGTGTAATACCCGGAGAGCGGCGTCGAGCCCGCCGTGGCGATGCAGGAAAAGGCGTAGGGCAACGCCGCGCCGGGCGGCCAGTAGAACGGCCCCGAGCCGGGCGGCATCGCGTAGGAGCCGGCGGTGTTCGCCGCGGCGGTGCAGGTCCCGGAATAGGAGATGCAATACCAGATCGTCGCCGTGGCGCTGACGTTTTCGAGCGTCATCGATTTGCGGTACGGCACCGCCGGGACGCACTGCGCCGAGCTGTTGCCGATCGTCGCCGACAGGTCGACGCCGGCGGTCCCGACCTGGGCCAATGCGGCCGCGGGCATCAAGAGCCAGCCGAGCGCCAGCAATGCGCGCCGGATCATTGCGAGCATTTTTTCTCCTCCCGTGTCAGAGCCGGATATTCGACCCGGGCTGTTCAGCCGGGCATACTGTCAGCCCGGCGCGGCCATGTCCGATGGCGCTCACCATCTGCCTGATCCGCACCCGAAAGCTCGCGCGCCGGAGATCATCCGCAGATATCGGCCTTTTTTTACCTCGGCAGCAGGCGCGCGGCGGTGATCGGCAAACCGACGATGCCCAGGGATGTATCCCGACATGGTCGTATTGTTGGCGAGGCCGGCAAAAGCGCGCGAAGCGTTCGGTTTCTCGCCGACATGCAGATCTGGCTGCCGCTGGTCGGGCTGGTGCCGTTGATCGCAAAACCGCTGTTTTGACCGATGATGCCGTCGGAGCCGAAGCTGTCGCCCGAAAAGTGCATGTAATACCCGCAGTTCGAGGCCTCGGAGAACACGCTGTTCTTGACCGTCAAATCCTGGCTCGAGGTCGAGCCGCTGTTCGAACTGTCGTCCACCCCGTTGACGCAGGAGAAAAACCCGTCTCCGTCGAGCGTCACCGAGTGGGAATTCAGCAACGCGACACAGGGATGCGACGCGTTGCCGTAGAAGGCGATCCCCCGGATCGTGATCCCATAGGCACCGCTGATGGTTATGTACGGCGCAGTCGGGCCGGCGGTGCAGGTAATAATCGTCTTCGACCGGCTGTGTCCGAGGACTGCGGGTTCCTGATAGTCATTCGCGTTTGATGCCTCGATAACCAGCAGCGGCAATGAGATCGTCAACCCGCCGCAGACCTGCCAGGTCCCGGCGCCGAGCCGGATCGGAGCGTTTCCGCCATACCCGGCGTTGATCGCATTCTGAATTGTCGCCGTATCCGTCGCGGAGACACCCGATGGCGGCCCGATCACCGAAAAGGTCGTTTTCTTGCTCGATCGCGGCATGGTCAAGCTGCCGTCGGCGCGCCGATAAGTCGTGGACGAGGTTCCGGAGCCGCCGATGTCGCCCGAAGAGTTCGTCATCGCCGCCGGGAACTGATCGATGTACTGCCCGGCGCGGGCCGGGCCGCCGATCAGAGCAGGCAGAAGGCCGGCTGCCGCGGCGACGATCCGAAGACCCGCCGCGAACAGCCTCGGGTCGGGGCGCGTCATGGGCAGGTGGCGACCGACTGCGCGTAGTGCGCGTTGAGCCGGATATAGCCGCCATCGTCGTCGGCATAGAGCGATGTCGTGTTGTTGGTGCTGTTGCCGGGGACGATCCCGACCGCTTGGCTCGGGATGCCGATCGGGGCGGGGTTCGAGATGCCGTCGCCGGCGTAGTCGTACACGGCGGTCCCGCTCGCAGCAGAGTTGCATTGCGCGCCCGGCCATTGCTGGTCTTGTGCGAACAGCGCGGCTATTACCCCGGCATTCGTGTAATTCGACAGGTAGGGATTACCCGGCTGCAGCAGGTATTGCGCCCGATCGTCCTGAAAATGACCGCCGTATTTCAACGGAACAGAATTGTTTTCGGTGTCGTACACCGTGTTGCCGCTCGGGATCTGCCAGCCGATGAACGGCAACCCGATCGCCGTATGAATTGTCCCGACCCAGGTCGCGAGGTTCGAGAAAGCCGCGAGATTGTACCATTCGCGCATCGGCGAGCTGTTGGCCGGGCAGTAAAGTTTATAAAACGCACTGTCCATGTCGGAGAATTCGAAGTTCGCCAGGTCGAAGGCGTAGCCGGTGCCGGCGAACATACTGTTGTACCACGCGGCAACCACGTTGCCGGCCGACACCGCAATGCTTGGGTTTAGTGTCGGGCTGTAGGCCGCCGCCGCTGCCCGCCCATTGCGTGAACTGCCACATCAGGATCACGTTCGGCGCGTAGTGATTGCGCAGCGCGACATAAGCCTGATAGAGCCCGGACAGATTATTGGGCAACGCGCCCAGCGAAAATCCGTCGGGGCCGGCATAGGCCGAGATGTTCGGCATCGACGAGGTGGCGGTATAGCCCGAGTTTTGCAGAAAGCCGTTCATGTCCGGTTCGATGTGGACGATGACCGGAGCGCCGGACCCATAGGTCTGGATGAACTGCAGCATCCTTACGTAGTCGTTGAAATACCAGGTCGTGTTCGAGACGCCGCTGGTCGAGCCGTTGAGCCAGTTGACTTCCTGGCCGCCGGCAAAGCCGTCGCTGACTTCGGCCACGTAATAGGTGAACAGGACGACGTAGCCGAGCGGCTGAAAGGTCGTCAGAAAGTGTGAGACGAACGAGCCGCAGCCGTTCGGCGACGTCTCGAAGGTCTGCCAGCCGCCATTGTTGCAGGCCGGGCTGTTAGCCAGGTTGACCGGACCGTTCACATATTCGTAGGCCACGTCCCACGGCACGCCCATGCCGGCCATAGACCCGGCCGCGCTGGTGGTGCTCTGTAGGCCGACCATGAAGTGCCGCGGCAGGTTCGCGAGCCGCGCCGGCGGCGAACATCCGGGGGTGACCGTGGTATTGCCGCCCCACAGCGGCCCGAAGGCAAACGCAAGCGAGCCCGAGAAGCAAAGCAGCAACCCGGCGATAATGAATGCGGAACGCAGCCGGCTCATGGCGCGGTCCTCCCGTCCATATAGAACGTGCCGCCGCCGGCGCCGATCTGAGCGAAGAACAGCCCGCCGAGGCCGCCCGAGTGCAGATTGCCGTTGAATGATTGGGGATACATGCCGGTTCCCGCGGCGATCGCCACGGTCTGTGCACCGCCCTGGATCATGTTTAAGGTGCAGCCCGTCGGCAGACCGGCCGGGATCGTCACCGTCTGGGCAACCAGGTTGTTCAGTAATACCGTGGTTTTATAGCAGCTCAGGAGGTTCGGCGTGAAGGTCGGGCCGGTCACGTCGTCGAGGCCGATTGTGCCGGTCGAGGTCAGCGCCGCAAGGTAATTGTTGGATGCGTCCGATGCCAGCCGCAGCACCGCGCCCGGCATCAACGGAACCCCGGCCACGCCGCCGGCGCAGAGTGCGGTCGAAGTCGGCAGGCCGTAGATGGTCGAACCGGATGTCGGGCAGACATAGACATAGCTGGCCGCAACCGCCGGCTTGAATGCCGCGATGGCGGCGACCCACGGTTCGCTGCTGCTCAGCGTAAAATTGTTCGTGTAGGTCGTCGCCCCGTTGACGATCTGGAAACCGCCGGATGAACCCGACGCCAGGGCGCTCTGCGCCGGGGTGGCGTGCAATACCGGCTGGACCTCGTCGGCCAGCACCAGATCGCCGCGCACCGTGGTATCTCCGTTGGTCGCAACGCTGGGCGTCGTCGAACTGCCCGAGGCTGTATTTCCCGCCTCGCCCGGAGACGACAGCGCGGCGCCGGAATACTCCGAAAGGGTCGGCGTTCCATACCAGACCGTCGCCGAATAATTGACCGTAAAGGTGTCGCTGCCGGTATGGTTCGTCGTGTTCGGGCACTGCCAGATTTCCATCGAGCCGCTGTTGCCCGAACCGCTGGCGCCATGCCCGATCGCGCCCGAAACCAGCGCACATGAATTCCCGAAAGTGTCGCTTATCCCGGTAACATGCGCCGGCGAAGTGGTCGGCGCGCTGCAGCCGCTGTCCTGGCAATAAAGGATGGTAATAACGATCAGATCATGCTGTGCCGTTTGCGTGAACGTCGAAGTCGAGCTGGTGCAACTGGTGACCGCACAACTCGAATTGCTTGTCGCAGTGCCGACCGGCAAAATCGGCGTCGCGGTCGAGATGTTTGCGATGTAAACGGCCGATCCGGCAGAGAAGACGCTGCCCGTGCTGAGCGGCATCGTCACGGTGCACAGCGCCGTGGCGCAATTCACCGGGACCGTGGTGGATGCGTCGCCGGCGACAAGTGTGTAGTTCGCCGTTTGGACGGCCCCCGCGGGGTAGCCGTTGACGCTTGCGGGCGGTGTGGCCCACGTCCCATCGCCGCGCCAGAACGTCGACGACGAGGCCCCCGAACCACCATTGAGCGCCGATGGGGGCACGTTCAGGCAGGTGTTGAGCGAGCAATCGATCGTCTTGTTGGCGAGCGGGTCGGCGAGGCCATCGAGCCAGGCGCCGAGCGTCCCGAGCGTCTCCTGCTTCAGGGGCGCGGTCGATTGCCAGATCGTAACGATGTCGCCGGACGAATTTACCGACGCCGTCCCGAGCTGGTTCGGGAACAGCCCGGCCCAGGCATGGCCGGTCAGGGCAAGCAAAAGCCCCGCCGCGAGCGCGACGCAGCGCGATTTTCTCATGCGAGACCTCTGTTTAAGGAAACAGCCGAAGTAACGCTCGGCCCGCTGCGGTCAGCCCGGATAAGGCCCGGCGGCGAACAGGCATCCGCCACCCGACCCGACCAACAAATCCTGACCCGGGGTCGGGACCAGGCATTGCCGCACTGTGAAGATCGTGCCGGGGCTCGAACTACCCGCCAGGATCGGCATTGACTTAAAAGTCAATGCCACGGTCAGCAGCGCGATACCGAGCGCGCGCATTTCACGTCGTCGTTCCCTGCGCGCGAAGATCGGCCGAGCCTTTGTACGCCGCGGTCCCGGCGGGCAGCGTCAGCCGCATCCAAATCCCCATCGCACCCGGCGCTGTTCGGCGCCGCACCCGGCGTCAGATTGCCGGCGCCCGGCACATTGACGAGCGCGGGCTGGGTCACGAACGAGCCGGCCCCGGAGGCGGGTGCGGTCTGCCGATTGGTCGTGGTGTTCGTGTCGTTCAATGCGGTGCACAGCGCGATATCCAGCAAGGCCCCGGCCGGCAGGCTCGGCGTCTCGCTGGCGATCTCGATCTGCGCCCCGGTCAGGGCCGTCGCGGTGTTGTTGTTGACCGCAAAGACCTTTTCGTAAAAGACGCGCTGCGAGCCCGACGGCACATCGGCCGCCGCGGTCGAAAAGGCGCGGACGATAGCGGTCACCGCATTGGGCAGGATCTCGAACAGCATGCCCTCGACGACCTTGTAGGTGGTCGTATTGTCGGGCAGCGTCCCCCAATCGCGGTTGACCGCGACCACATCGGTGCCGTAGCCCGAGACGGCGATGATCTGGCGCAACTGGTTCGGCCCGGTGCCGCCCTTGGTCCAGATGATCTGCCCGGCCGCCACGCTCGCGCCGTCGCCGGCCTGCAATTTGAACAATGCCGGGGTCACGCCCGAATGCTGCGCCGAGCCGGTCTGCGCGGTGTGGATCGTCACGTCGGTGGTGACCGCACCCGAGGGCACGACGCAGTTGTGCGAGCCGAGACACACGTCGCCGGTCGCCGGGGTGCCTCCGGGATCCGCGACCGGGCCGTTGGCGCTGGCCCCGGTCAATGCGGCGTAGAGCAGCCGCTCGAAGCTCTGCGAGCCGGTGACCCAGCTCTGCCCGTTGAGCGTCGCGGTGTAATTCTGGATCGCGCCGGTGGTGTCGCGGCCGTAGACCGTGATCTTCGATCGCGGTGTCGCCCGAGGCCGAGCTGATCGCGTCCATCGTGCCGGACGGGCTGATGTCGTAAAAGGCGACGCGGCGGGTGAAATCGACCGCCCCGCCGACCGTGACGGCGTCCGCCTCGGGCATCCGCGCACTGCCGTAGACGACGATATCCGATGGCAATACGCTCATAGAGGGCTCCTTTGATCCCTGTCTGACTTCGGCTGATCCAGCACCGATTATGTAGTGAACGGCCCTGTCACTTATTCTTAAACATAAATACGATAACAACTGGATATTCAGGCAGACCTTTGATTATTTGAAATCTTGATCTTTCCTGGTATCTCTGTTTGGAAAGGACGCAGCCCAGAGGCGCTGCATTATCGAGACGTTAGAGATGCCAGTTGATCGCCACCCGCTACCGGCCCGAGCCCCAGAATGTAGCGCGCCTCATTTGGCGCATAGATCCCGGCTTTGACATAAGTATCGAGGATCGTGGCCTGATCCTTCGGGTCCGTCGACCTCATGTCGGTCCAAATAAATTCCAGATCGGTATGACCCATACGGTCCTGAATAATGCCGTCGACAAGGCGTTTGACCCATCCCGCCAGCGGCGCAAGCCCCTCTTCGAGAGCAGCTTCCTGGGCTTCCTGGGCCGTCGCTCGGTTGACTTGCGGGGTAAAGGCGGTCGGCGGCAGCGAAAAGGCGTAACAAACGATCCGGGCCAGCCACTCGTCGAATTCGTCCTTATACGGCGGCTCCTTGAAAGCCTGGTATTTGGTCCCGGTCGGAGCCCAAAGGAGCCGAGTGCGGCTTCCGGTGTTGCCGGCAAGAATCGAGTTCGAACCATTCCTGAAACTGGCGGATCTGCTCCGCATTCCAACCCTCCGGTGCGTTGAGCAACCCGGGCGGGACATTGCCTTCGGTAAAATGCTGCAGCTGCATGACTTGGCGGCGAAGGCCGATATTGATGGTCATGACGATCTGCTCGCACGGTCCGAACCCATAAGCCTTGTGCGAGCGCTTGTTGCGCGGGAGGTAAAGAAGCTGGTCGGACGTCAACAGCCGCCATGGACGACCATGGATCACCTGTTCGTAAGCCGGCAGCGGCGGCTTTGGCCGACGCCCGGTTTCGTCGATCAGCACCTTGATTGTCGAGCCGTCGACAATATCGAGGCCGATAATGCCGCCTCCACGGTTACGGCGCACCTCGAAAGTCGGCGCGTCGAGCACGAGGAGGTCTTCGAGGGCGGCGCGCAACCACGTATTGAACGGCTGCTCGCCATCGGGCTTGCACCAGAACTCGGTCACTCGGTCGATGCGCGAATGTGCATCGGCTGAGGGTTCTTTTTCTTTGCGCGGCCTGATTACCCAGTCGAGCTTTTCGATCTGGTCTTTGCGCGTCTCGATCGCAAGGCGGGTAATGTCATGGTTCTCGGCCAGTGCGCGAAGTTCATGAAAGCCGATTGCCTCGTATGAACGGGGTGTGTAGATCGAATTGTAACCAACCGGAAAATTCCACTGTCGCACCAGCTCCGGCTCCGGCGGCGCCAGGGGATCGCCAGGTGAAAAAATGCCGTGGTCGGGCCGGGATACGGCTTCGGAGACACTGGGTTGCAGACTGAATCCGCCCCAGGTGTAAGTGGCAAGCGACGCTCGCCCGCTGCCAGGCCGAGGCATCATATCGATCCGAGGTGCGTTTTGGGGCCGTTTGGCCATGAGAAAGCTTTCGGCGCCGTACCAGCCGGATCAGCATGCATGTTGTCGCCTTGAATTGGATTTCAGGAGGAACCGAACGATCGCTGCATCCGCCGTCGCCGATCTCACGGCTGTTCGAAGAGGAAGGTTCTGTTCGCCCCGATTTGCGTCTCTTCGCCAACAGCTCTCAGAACGCACCGAGCGCCGTGCGTTTCCATGAATTCGGTGCGGTGCATACGTAGATATAATTGCTGTCGGCCTGCAGCTGCCCGGTATTGCAGGTGGCCGAACTCGTAGCCGGAGTGCCGGGTGAAATCAGGCCGCCGAGATTGTTCATCGTTTGCGGCGTTGCCGATACTACGCGGAAATTACTGCCGTCGAACTGAAGTTGCAGATATTCATAATTCTGGCCGGTGCCCAGGGTGATCGACCCCGACGACACTCCGCCGCGCGCTGGTTCGAGTATCGATCCGCCGGCGCTGCCGTTGACCTGAACGGACATCGTTTTGTCGTTATCGGTCGCGAGCCCGATGGTCCAGCCCATCGGAAGCCCCGCGGTCGAAGGCAGCGTCACCGCCATGTAGGACAGCGGACTGTTGTAATTCGACACGACATTGCCGTTATCGGCCACACCTGCGCTGTAAGCGCTGACCGCCGGAAAGCTCCAATGGCTGATTGACGCCGCTCCGATCATGCCGATCGCCTGCGCCGTCGCGGGCGTTGCATTGACCACCCGGAAATTGCCCGATCCGTCGTAAGCCAGCACGGCGAACTCGTACGCGCCCTGATTGGTGGCGGCCATTGAGAGGGCGGTCGACGACGCTCCGCTGCCGGGCCAAACGATGTGACCGCCCTCGACGCCATTGACTTGAATGCTCAGCGGCTTTGAGTTGTCGGTCGCAAAGCCCATGCTCCAGCCATCCGGCAGCGCCGTGGTCGGCGGCAGGGTCACGGCGAGGCCCGCCGAACTGCCGTAGCTCGACACGACGTTGCCGTTGTCGGCGAGGGTCGCGGCATAGCCCGAGGTGGACGGGTAGAGCCAGTTCGAGGGCCAGGGCGGCGGCTCCCAGCCCATCCCGAGCCGGGTGTTCCGCGTCGAAGACACTACCCGCCAATTGTTGCCGTCGGCCTGCAGCCGGACATATTCGTAGGGGCTTGGCGGCATCGTCATCGACATTTGGTTCTTGGCGCCCGACAGGATGCGCGCGCTGTCCGGCGCCGTCACGACCATCCCTTTACCGTTGTCGGTGGCGAACCCCATCGACCAGCCGGGGTTGATCGAGGCCACCGGCGGTAGGGTCACGTTCATCGATGAGCCGGGCGCGTCGTAGGACGAAACCGAAAGTCCGTCGTCTATCGGTGCTGCGGTATAATTCGCCGATGTCGGGAACAGCCAAGCCGAGCGCGAGCCCGATCCCAGCACGGCGACCCCTGTCGATACCGGCCCGTAATTGATCACCGCGCCGCCGTAGTTCGGGTTGATCAGCGTATTGCCGATGCTCGCTGTCGCATTGACCGCGGTAACGCAGTTGAAAAACGGCGAGACGAAGGTGTTGAGCCCGTTATGTGGGAAGGTGATCGACAGGCAGATCGGTGAGACTTCGAGATCGAGGCCGGAGAACGTGTTCGAGAAATCGTACCCGCCTTCGAGTACGATGCCCCGCCCGCCGGTCGCCGCGGCGCTGCCGGCGCCGGAGATCCGCGAGAACTGCGTCTGTTCAAAGGCCATGCCGGCGGCGCCCCCGGCGCTGTCGCACACGGCATAGATATCGGCATCGAGCAAATAGTTGAATTGGCAGCCGCCGGCAGCCGGTGCGGTCGAGGCGTTGTTGACCAGCAAATGGTCGATCTTGAGCGAATTCTGCGCGTCGGAAAAATCGGCTTTGCCTATCGCCACAGCGTAGGCCGGCGTCGCTGCGTCGACGAAAAGACTGCCTTCTTCTTTGAAATAGAAGCAGTTGGTCGGGCTCGACACGGTGCCGCCGGAGCACTCGACCTGCAAGACCGGTCCGGACGCGATTGTGCGACCGTCGATCCTGGCGCCTCGCGAGATCAGGCGAAAGCCGTTCGGGGCCTGGCCGGCATAATCGATCGCGATCTGGGAGGTGACTTTGTAAGTCCCGGCCGGGAACTGTACCGGAAAGCCGCCGGCCACCGCGGCGGCAATCGTCGCCTTGATCGCCGCAGTATCGTCATGGCTGTCGTCGCCAACCGCGCCCCCGGCCATGCCGGGGCAGCGGACATCGATCCACGGTCGGCCCGAGCATACCAGCGCATCGCCGCCGAGCGTCGTCGTCCCGGTTGTCGACAGGGTCGAAAAGCTGCCCGGCGACTGCGCATAAACAGGCGGCGCGATCCCAATGCCGAAAATGAATGCGGCGACGCGCAGCAATGTCTTCATTACCACCGCCGGGCCGCGAATGCCTGCCCGGTCGTCCCGCCATACAGACTAACCGGACCAGCCGGCCGATACCCGGAGGGGGTAACGAACACGCTGCCTTGCGCGACCGGAATCGAGGCCCCTCCCTCGGTCGCACTGCCGGCATCCGAAACGTAGAGCATGGCCGTGGAATTGTTGGCGATCAGATAGCCGCTGATCGGCACCACACCCCCGAATATGGTCTGGGCCATGCCACCGACCGCCACCGCGCCGCTGCCGTCGAGGGCTGCGGCCCCCGCCGCATTGATTACCGGCAACGGCGCTGCGCTGCTGATCGGCGTTGCCACGCCGCCCGTGACCGCGGCGGGAAGATGAACAGGCACCAGATTGCCGCCGCCATCGAGACAAGTCGAGAGCGACTGGATTGTCGTGTTGGCGTCCTTGATCAAGAGAGACAACGGCGACCTCCTTTTGAGCCGCGGCCAGAACGTCCGGAGTCGTCGCTCGGTCGCGGGAGCGCTTTGCCGGCCTCGGGCGCGCTCCGGCGCCCGGACCGATCGGATCAGCTTGCCGCAACCTTCGGGAACTGCCCCCAGCACGATTATCCCGCCATGCCGGATCATCTTCCGGCTCGTGCGAGGGCATTATGGCCGGTCTGCCCGGCAGCGTATCCCAGATTGTAGCTGGCCCGATCGGGCGGCGGTCCCTCAATCGATGAGATGCCGGCTCCAAGCCCGCGAGAAACGAGCAGGATCCCGATTTTGGGTCGTGAGAAGAAGCGAGCGTCGGGCCGCGGCCGGTTCGCTCTTGCCGATCATGCCGCGTCGCGGCGGATGGCAGGTGATCGAACAGACTGAGCAAGGAAGGTTCGGATCGCCAAAACCGGCTTTCGCCCCGATCATTTATCTGCCGTCGCGGCAGCGGCGTTTTGCGAATTTCGAGGATTTGTATCAGATCGATCCGGATTTGTCAATCGCAAAATAATTATTACGTGTTGAATTACCATTATGGCAATGAACCTCGAGCGCGCCGAGTGCGGCGATCAAGATGCCCGATGCCGCTTCCTGGCTGACCCGGTGCCCGCTCCAGCCCTGCTCGATCGCCCACTCCTTGAGCGACCGTTGCCAACCGACGACGTGCCAAAGGCAAGAGCCGCCCGGCGAGGCGAGGCCTCCGACCCCGAGCAGGGCTTGCCAGACGAGTTCGCGCGCCCGCTCGATGCGCAAACCCGGCTCTTCGCCGCTTGTACTCCGCGTGTTGCCGCCCTGCCTTAATCGCGACCAGTCAAAAGCCCGCAACGGGTCAAGCTGCGCGGTGGCGAACCGATTGCGAAAAGCCTCCCCGGCCTGACGCATCGACGCGGTGATCGCCCCGCGACGCTCCATGGTCGCCAGGATATCGATGGCGCGATGGGGTCTGCCGATCGCCCCTAAGGCATCGCTGATCGGCTGCTCCAATCGTTCGATAGGACCATGGGTCAAGCGCTCCGGCGTAGGCCCGACCGCAGTAGCCGAAACGATGCGGTTGGCGGCGCGACGAGAATGTTGGCGCATAACACGAGCTCCTTGCAATGAGAGCCACCGTAGGGGCATATCATGAACGAATTACCCGTGCGTAACCCGCGCCGCCTGCTCGAGACGTTTGAGAAAATCTTTTGATGGGCCGCCTCCATCGCGGGCGCGACGGCCGCCGACTGCGCTGGCGAGAGCCTCGACTTCGCGCAGCAAATGTGCCTCGGCCTTGGTGCCGCACCCGACATGACAGAGAGCATGATGGTGGGGGCAGTAGGATGACGGTAACCGTCGCGGGGCACCGCAACGGCCGGCGCCATGCCCGTCCAGAGGATAGGCGCAGCCTTCGTCCTGTCTTAAAGCTCCGGGTTTTCCCGGGATCGAGACGTCCCACATCGGTGCGTTCCTTTTTCAATCAGCGCTCTTGTCAAGATCGCATGGAGATGATACCATCATACGTAACGATGTCAACATAGAAATTGAGAAATACGCACGATGGACACATCCTGGTTTCACCAAGCCCTGGAGCGGGCCGGGGCTTCCCAAGCCGATCTCGCCCGTCACCTGCGACTTGCACCGTCGGCGGTCTCTCGAATGCTGAAGGGCGAGCGTCAGATGACGCAGCTGGAAACGGTGCAGACCGCCGGATTTCTCGGGGTGAGCCCCGAGGAAGTGCTGCGTCGCGCCGTCGACGGCACGATTGCGCAGCCGTCCGGCGACGGCCCGCGGCCGGGTCGCGGGCGGCCGCCCGGTGCCGGGTCGGTTCCGTCTCAGTCTGGGGAGCGGATCCCGATCCGCAGCGCTGCGCGCGGCGGCACCGACCAGATGATGTTCCTCGAGGACGGTCCGATCGGTTATACGGCCCGGCCGGCAAATCTCTCGGGCGTGCGCGAGGCCTATGCGATCTACATGATCGGCGACAGCATGGAGCCCCGCTACGAACAGGGTTGGCTGTTGCACGTCAATCCGTTCAAGCCGCCGACCCGCGGCCGGGATGTCGTCGTCTACAAAACCGAGCAGGCCGTCCTGATCAAGCAGTTTGTCGGCTGGGAACGCGACACCCTCATTCTGCGCCAGTTCAACCCCCCGATCACGTTGCGCATTCCGCGGGATGAAGTCCGCGAATGCCATCTCGTCGTCGGTACCGATCAGGAGCGATGAATTGGTGCCCCGCTTTCCCGCTTCGTCCCGCCGGTCCAAGATGGCGGGCCCCGGTCGGGCAGGCGGCCAGGGCTTGGCCGCTGTATCGGTCGCCGATCGTGATATGGGTTGCGTCCGATCGACCGAGACGAGGGTCGGGGCACCAGCCGCACCTTGACGCCATCTGCAGATCCCTGGCCGAGGGGAGTCCGATGACCGACGCAGTTCCGTTCGATGCCGCTTTGTTTCAGGACGGGGCGATCGCCCCCGATACGGCGGCACTGAATGCGGAGATGATCCGGCTGCTGGACGGCCAGCCGGAATGGTGGATTGCGGGCGCCGCTGAGCTGCGGGCCGCGCGCCGCCGCGGCGAAGGGCCTTTCCCGCCGCCGGTAATGTCGAGCCGTGCGCGAACCATGACCATAGTCGGCAAAGACGGACACACCATTCCGTTGCGCGTGATCGCGCCGGCGCGCCCCCGAGGGATTTACCTGCATCTTCACGGCGGCGGCTGGGTGCTTGGCGGTGCCGACATGCAGGATCCGATGCTCGAACGGATCGCCGACACGACCGGACAGGCCGTGGTCAGCGTCGAATATCGCCTGGCGCCGGAACATCCTTATCCCGCAGGTCCGGATGACTGCGAGGCCGCCGCGCAATGGCTGATACAGAACGGCAGGAGGGAATTCGGCAGCAACGCGCTGACGATCGGCGGCGAATCCGCCGGCGCCCACCTGACGGCGGTGACCATCCTGCGCATGCGCGATCGTTACGGCTATACCGGGTTCCGCGGCGCCAACATCGTTTACGGCGCCTTTGATCTCAGCATGACGCCGAGCCAGCGTCAGTTCGGCGACACCCGGCTGGTGCTGCGGACAATCGACATGCAGCAATTCTACAATGCGTTTCTGCCGACGGTTAGCGACCGGCGCGTCCCGGACATCTCGCCGCTTTACGCCGATCTGAGGAGTTTGTGCCCGGCGCTGTTCAGCGTCGGGACCAAGGACGCACTACTCGACGACACGTTGTTTATGCATGCGCGCTGGATTGCGGCCGGCAATCGCGCCGATCTGGCGATCTATCCCGGCGGTGCGCACGGTTTCACCTTGTTCCCGAACGACCTGTCGAAAGTGGCGACGGCCAGGATGGACGCATTCCTGAACCAGGTACTCGGCTGACTTGCCGGCGCGTTTTCCTGTAAGTTGCCACGAGATGGTCAGGTTGGCCGTGACTGGCGACCCCGGCAGGACTCGAACCTGCGGCCACTCGCTTAGAAGGCGAGTGCTCTATCCAGCTGAGCTACGGGGTCGAGATGAAGTACTGATCTGAGGTCAGGCGCGCACTCGGTCATAGCGAAAATTGTCGGCATAGCTTTTCGGCTTTTCAATTCTGCTGTGGGGCTCGATGACTACGTAGTCGAGCCCCTCCTTTTCGGCAAAGGCGCGCGCCTCGGCGAGCGTGTCGAAGCGCAGCCGCACCTCGTTGAGCGTATCCTGCGCGCTCGCCCAGCCCATCAGCGGATCGGGTCGGCGGCTGGTTGCCGGCGCATATTCCAGAATCCATTTCCGAGTCAGCGCCCGCCCCGATTGCATTGCCGTCTTTGCCGGCCGAAAAATACGTGCCTGCGCCATTCTAGGGCCCGACCTCGATCGCGAAAAACTCCGAGCGGCGCGGGTTCTCCGGCTGGTCGGGGCGAGAGGATTCGAACCTCCGACATCCTGCTCCCAAAGCAGGCGCTCTACCAGGCTGAGCCACGCCCCGCACCGGGGTGCGCGCGCTTCTAGGCCATCTGCGGCGCTGGTGCAAGCGGCCCGAATACGCGGTTTTGGGCTCTGTCGCGCCGGTCCGCGTCCTATTGGCGGGGCGGCCGTGACCGAGAACTCGTCCTGGCGGGGAATGCGCGGCGGGTCACCGGGCTGCCGCGGGCGCGTATTCGGCCTCGAGCAGCATGAAGCAGCCGTCGCCGCCATTGGCTGTCCGGGCCGGGCCGCCGTCGGGGAGCGGCGGGTCGAACAGCAGAATATTGTTGCCGCCTCCGCTGCAGCGGACGAAGCCGAGCTTTCTGCGTCGCGACGGCGAGATAGTCGCCCTGCTGTACTTGAACGTTGACCGGGAAGGTTTCGATTTCGAATCTGTTGCGCCGACAGTGATGCGAATCGCCCGAATAGGTGATCAGCGGTCCGCTTTGGATCACCTGTCCTTGGTTGGTTTTCGGGTCTGCCCGCGCGATCTGCAGCACGAACGACCCTGGAAAGCAGGCGATCAGGCTCACGCTGGCCAATGTCCCGTCTTGCGGCGCCAGATGACCGTTTTTGCAGGACCCGAATTCGCACTGGTAGGCTTGCATCAGCACCCAGCTGCAATCCGGCTTCTGGTTGCTGACGTTGCAAAAGATCCCTTTGCCGGCATTCGACGGCTGCGTGTGGATGTCGAGCTTGGCGCCGAACGTGACCGGCGTCGAGGCCGCCTGCGCTGCAGGGACGGCGAGTACGGCCAGGACAAGGGCCATCAGCAAAGTACGCATCGACATGGCTGCCTCCTCGACGGCCGGTTTCATGCGGTGAGCGTTTTCAGTTCCGATCCTGCTGTCTTGTTCAGGGTATGGCAAGCGTAAAGCTTGCAGGAAAGCGCCGGCAGCGCCCTCCTTTTACGTCTTGCGGCCGGCCACGAACGCCCTTCGCCTCTTTGAGCGGCCTCTTTTGTTGAGCGGCTTCTGTCGCTTACGCGGGGATGATCCCGTTTTCGTTCATGCCGCCGCTCGGCGTTCTGAAGAGGCGTCGAAACGTATCCAAAGCGGCGATTGTCGCCAGCCTCGCCGCGACGGGTAGTGTCCCGGTGGCCGGCGCGCCATGTGTGCACCGACCGGTGCATTCGCGCTATACTCCCGGGATCGGGGTAATCCCCGGCCTGGTGTATGGATCTGCAGCGAATTGCTCCTGTCTCTCGTGCGGGAGCGGAGTTGGCAGCGAGGTTGGCGATGTCGGTACAGTGCAAGGTCAGGATCGGAATATTGGGGGCCAGCGGCTATACCGGCGCCGAATTATTGCGCCTGCTGCGCTATCATCCGCAGGCCGAGATCGCGGCGCTGACCGCCGATCGCCAAGCCGGCAAGCCGATCGGCGCGGTCTTTCCGCATCTTGCCGGCGAAGGGTTGCCCGACCTCGTCGCCATCGATGCGGTCGACTGGCGCGATCTCGACCTTGCCTTCTGCGGCCTGCCGCACGGCACGACGCAGCAGGTCATCGCCGCCCTGCCGCAGCATCTGAAAATTGTCGACCTGTCTGCCGATTTCCGGCTTGCCGATCCGGCGGTCTATGCCGAATGGTACGGCCACGAGCACCGCGCGCCCGAGTTGCAGCGCCAAGCGGTCTACGGGCTCACCGAAATCGCGCGCGAGCAGGTACAGGGCGCGCGGCTCGTCGCCAACCCAGGCTGCTATCCGACGGCGGCGCAATTGCCGCTGATCCCGTTGCTGCGCGCCGGGCTGATCGACGCCCAAGACATCGTCATCGACGCCAAGTCGGGGGTCAGCGGCGCCGGCCGCGCGGCGCGCGAAGGCAGTCTCTATTGCGAGGTCGCCGAGGGCATCAGCGCCTACGGCGTTGCCGGTCATCGCCATATGCCCGAGATCGAGCAAGGGCTTTCCCTGGCTGCCGGGCGCGATCTGATCGTCAGCTTCACCCCGCATCTGATGCCGATGAGCCGCGGCATCCTGTCCACGATCTATGTGCGGCTCGCCGCCGGTGCAACGCTGGGCGACCTGCGCGCCGTGCTCGAAGGGGCCTATCGCGCCGAGCCGTTCGTGCGCGTGCTGCCGGAGAGCAGCCTGCCGGCGACGAGGGATGTGAGGGGGACCAATCTCTGCCTGATCGGCTTGTCGCGCGATCGTGTGGCAAACCGGGCGATCCTGGTTTCGGCCATCGACAATCTGGTCAAGGGCGCCTCGGGCCAGGCAATTCAGAACATGAATGTGATGTTCGGCTTTCCCGAGACGATGGCGCTCGAGCACCACGCCTTGTTTCCGTGACGGTCGCGGCTCGCCGCCGCCGCGACTGCGACGATCATTCGGCCATGGCGGCCGACGGCGAAGACGCCGCCCCCGGCTCCAGGCTGGCAAGGCTGCGCCCGCGCGTCTCGGGCAACAGCAGCAGCATGAGGATCATCAGGCCGAAGGCGAGGCCGCTGAACACGGCGATTGCCGCAGCGAGCGACATGACCTGGCTCAAAAACCCGACCATCGTCGGGAAGAACGAACCGATCGCGCGTCCGGCATTGTAGCAGAAGCCCTGGCCGGTGGCGCGGACCGAGGTCGGATAGAGCTCGGTCATGAACGGACCCATCGGCGGAAATTTAATCAACAGTACAATGTTCAGCGGGATGCCGAGAACGAACACCGCCGTATTGTTCATCGGCACCAGCATAAACACCAGGACGAGCACCAGCGACCCGATTGCCGACAACAGAAACGTCCACTTGCGGCCGATTGCATCGGAGAGGTAGGAACCGATCAGAAAACCGATCAGCGCGCCCAGTATTTGGGTCAGCAAAAACCCACCGGTGCTGGTTGCCGACAGATGCCGAACCGTGCGCAGATAGGTCGGCATCCAGATCCCCAAAGCATAGCCGCCGCCCTGCGCGCCGGCGACCATGACCGAGACCTTGATCGTGGTCCACAAGTGCGGCCTGTGGAATGCAGAGAAGAGATGTCCGACCCCGACCATTGTGCGCTGGCGTTGCTGGTCTTTGAAAATTTCCGGCTCGTCGATGTGGCGGCGAATCCAGAAGACAAAAAAACCCGGGACCAGACCAATCGCAAACAGCGCGCGCCAGGCGATCGTCTCCGGCAGCAAACCATAAAGCGCGGTGTAGACGAGCGCCGATGCGCCCCAGCCGACGGCCCAGCCGGTCTGCACCAGGCCGACACCCCGGCCGCGGTACTTGTCGCGGATCACCTCGCCCATCAGCACGGCGCCGGCAGCCCATTCGCCGCCAAAGCCGAAGCCGTGCATGGCGCGCAGGATGAACAGTTGCTCGAAATTCTGGGCGAAGGCGCAGAGAAAGGTGAAGACCGAATACCACACGATCGTGATCTGCAGCATGCGCACCCGGCCGAACCGGTCGGCAAGCGTCCCGGAAAACCAGCCGCCCAAAGACGAGATCAGCAAGGTGACGGTGCCGATCAGGCCAGCCTCGCCGCGCGACAGCGACCACAGCCCGATGATCGTCGGGATCACAAAGCTGTACATCTGCACGTCGAATGCATCGAGCGCCCAGCCGCCGAAGCAGGCGCCCATCGTGCGGCGTTCCTTGGCGTTCAATTCGCCGAACCAGGCCAGCATCCGCGTCTCTCCCCACTTCACTCTTACCCGACCCGCCCAGCCGCAAACCCGGCGGCTCGCGGTGCGCCCGAGGAAAAGCTTAGAGCCTGTTATCGACAAGCAACGCCGGCAATCCTATGCTCGCCGAGCGCAGCAGATATGCATCGCTCCAGTTTGGGAATGTCCCGGAACAGGGCGGAGCGATTGCCAGAGGCGAAGGAGACGCAGCATGAAAAACGGGTTCCGCGTGTACGATTCGGATACCCACGTCAACCCTGCGGCCGAAGTGCTGGAGCGGTATGTCGATCCGAGCTTTCGTTCGCGTCTTCCGGATTTGGAGCCCTATCGCCTGCCGGTCGGCGCGGCGGTCGAGGGCAAGAGCGACCTCCACCACTATCGCGTCGGCGTCAAATACTACCGCCGGGTGCTCGGCGAGAAGGCGCCGCGCGAAACCTTCACCGGTCGCGACACGCATTGGATGGGCACCAAGATGCCGCGGCCCGGGGTTCAGGACGACCAGGCCGAAAACCGGGTCAGGGACATGGACGACGAGGGCACCGATGTCCACTTTCTGATCCCGACCTCGTGGCTGAGCCTGGTCGGGCTCGACGACCCGACGCTCGAAGTCGGCATCATCCGCGCCTACCACCGCCACATGGCCGATTTCTGCGCCGATTACCCGGACCGGCTGAAAAGCATGATCGTCGCCTCGTCGCGCGACGTGCCCGAGGCGGTGCGCGAGATCCGCGAATGGGGCAAGTCGAAATGGGCGGTCGCGGTCATGCCGTTGCTCGCCAAGGACGTGCCGGCCGATCATCCCGACCTCTACCCGATCTGGCAGGCGGCCGCCGACCACGACCTGCCGATCGCCAACCACAGCTTCACCTGGACCCCGCCCTATTATCCGGGCTACCTCGATCTGTGGGAGAACATCTTCCTCGGCCGTGCCGCCGCCCATCCATGGGGGGCGATGCGGTTCGTCGGCTCGTTCATCGGCGGCGGTCTCTTCGACCGGTATCCGAGCCTGCGCATGGGCGTGCTCGAATGCGGCTTCGGCTGGCTGCCGTTCTGGGCCCGGCGCCTCGACGAGCAGGCGATCTATGTCGGCGGCGTCGCACCCTTGAAGCATAAACCCAGCGAGTACATGGCGAGCGGCCGGTTCTTCTGCAGCATCGAGCATCACGAGGGCGAGGACATGTTCAACCATGTCACCCAGTTCCTCGGCGACGACATGCTGATGTACGCCTCGGACTATCCGCATTCGGAATGCCAGTTCCCGAATTCGGTCGACAACATCCTCGCCTGGCAAAGCCTGTCCGGCGACACCAGGAAAAAGCTGCTCGCCGGGAACGCCGATCGCTTCTTCAAGCAGACCTGAACGCATCCGATCTCAGAGCCTACATTTTGGGCCAAAATCGTGTTGCCAAACATGATTTTGAGGTCTGCCGTGCCCCACCTTCGTAGCGCATTTCACCGCCTGTTGGAACCACTGGATCGTCGGATCATTGCCCGCGCGGTTGCCGCGCATGCCGGCGATCATGGGGTAGGCTGGGGCGACAACGCGTGGACTTGCGAGCGCCATCTGAAGAGCTTGCTGTTTGCGCAGTGGGCGGGGTTGGGCAGCCTGCGCCAGATCGTCGCCGGATTGCGGGCGCACAGCCGGTCGTTTTACCATCTCAATCTGCGGACGCCGTGCCGCTCGACCTTGTCGGACGCCAATGCCGATCGCCCGGCGGCGGTGTTCCGGGACATCGCCACGGCCCTGATCCCGGTCGCGGCCAGGGCGTTGCGCCAACAGGGCGAGGCCCTGATCCGGCTGCTCGATGCCACCCCGATCCCGCTGAAGGGCGACGATTTCCCCTGGGCCGAGGCCAATTCCCGCACGCGCGGGCTGAAATTGCACCTGCTCTACGACCCGCGGCAGACCCGCCCGGTGTGGTTCGATGTGACCTCGGCCAAGATCGACGACGTGGTGGCGGGCCGCGGCGTCCCGCTCGAGCCCGGCGCCACTTATGTCTTCGACAAGGGCTATACCGATTACCGCTGGTGGTCCGACATTCTGACCGCCGGCGCCTTTTTCATCACCCGGCGCAAGCGCAACGCCTGTTGCCGCCCGATCGCCGAACAGACCGCCGCAGGCGACGGCATCCTGGCCGACCGCTTGCTTCAGATCGGCCATCGCCAGCCACGCGGCGGCGCGCCGCTCAACCCGCTTTACCAGGTCAGCTTGCGCGAGATTGTTGTGGCCCGCCCCGATCATGACCAGCCGCTTTATCTGCTCAGCAACGACCTGCAGCGGCCCGCCGTCGAGATCGCCCGGCTCTACAAACAGCGCTGGGACATCGAGCTGCTGTTCAAGTGGCTCAAGCAGAACCTCAAGATCCGCCGCTTCCTCGGCCGCAGCGAAAACGCCGTGCGCATCCAGATCTACGTCGCGCTGATCGCCTTCATGCTGCTGCACATCTTGCATCACACCGCCGCCCGCGCCTTCAACAACAGCACCGCGCTGCTCCTCACCCACATCAAGCTCAGCCTGTTCGACCAATTCAGCCTCTGCCAAGCCAAAACCCCACCGCCCAAACCGCCCGCCGCGCGGCCGCCAAACCCGCAACCTTGCTTCGCCTTCCAATGAACCCAAACCTTCGCAAAATCCCGGACAGCGCGCGGAAGCGGGGGTCCATGGGCAGCCGTCGAGCCTTTGGATATTGGATTCCCGCTTTCGGGCGCGCAAGCGGGGGTGACGGAAAAGAAGAAGCGGGAACCATCTGTCTGTTTTGCACGCCTTAGTTGAGGTGGTAGATCCGGGCAGCATTGCCGCCGGCGATCTTGGCCTTCTCCTCTTCGGTGCAGTCGCCCAGCACCTCCTCGATGATCTGCCGGCTCCGCGGGAAGGTCGAACTCGACATGGGGATAATCCGAGCCCCAGAGCAGGTTGTCGACGCCGATGATGTGGCGGTCGCGGATTCCCATCGCGTCTTCCTGGAAGCCGGCGAACACGTTGCGGTGGAAATAGTCGCTGGGCAGCATCGCCTCCTTGAACCGATAGCGCTCCTGCTGGACCCGTTGGGTGTAGGTGTAGTCGATGCGGTCCAGGAAGTGGGGAATCCAGGACAGTTCGTGCTCGACGGTGCCGACCTTGAGTTTCGGATAGCGCTCGAAGACGCCGCTGAAGATCATGTCGCTGAGCGACATCCGCACCCAGTGATCGGCGTTGGCCAGGAAGGAATTGCGGACGCGGTTGCGGTCCTCGAGCGCAAAATCCTGCCCGGGGCCCGGCCGGTTGGTCGCGATGTGCATGCCGAGCGGAATATCGAGATCCTGGGCCGCCGCCCACAGCGGCTCGTACATGGGATCGTCGTACCCCTTCCCCTCGGGCGGATAGACGGTGATCATGCCGCCCGCCAGCCCCATCCTGGCGCAGCGCTGCAGCTCCGCGACGCCCTCCTGCACATCGTCGACGTTGATCATCGCGATGCCCTTCAGGCGCTTGGGCTCCGCGGCGGAGAACTCGGCGAGCCAGTTATTGTATCCCCGGAAAATCTCCGACAGGAACGCACTGTCCGGGACGCTGTACAGCAGCAGGCCGACCGTCGGATAGACAATGCTGACATCGACCCCATCGGCGTCCATGTCCTTGAGGTGCTCCTCGGGAACATAGCCACCGCGCCGGACCCGATCGAAGGTCGTGGTCCGAACCATCTTTTCCGGCGCCTCGAACCGCATGCCGGTCTGCGCCCCGGGGCTCAGACCGATCACCCGGTGGCCATCGCAATACCACCAGTCGCCGTCATACTCGCGGACCAGCTGGGGGACCCGGTCCTTGAACGCCGGCTTGGCTCTGCTCGTCCATAGGTCCGGCGACTCGAACACGTGATTATCCGATGATATGACCCGGTAATTCGCCATGAGTTGACCCTCCCTAGGTGGTGAGCGCCCTCGCAGTCCTGCTGTCGACATGACCCCACCAGCCCCACTATACCGCTTGCGAAGCCCTTGCCCATACGGCAGAGCGCTCCCGAGGTCGGTAACTGTCGGAGCTGCGTCTCGGGAGCCGCTCGACGGCGCATCGCATGGCGACGACGGTAACGCCTGCGCCGCTGCTTACCCGGCCCGATCAGCCGAATACATGGATGCGAAGGTATTCGTTGCGGAATTTCCCGGCCGGATCATAGGCCGCGGCGAGCTGTCGAAACGCCGGCAATTTCGGATAGAGCGGCGCCAATTGAGCGGCGCGGGAATTCATGATCTTGCCCCAATGGGGCCGGGCGCCGAAGGGCAGCAGCATCGCTTCGATCTCGGCGGTCATCTGCTGCACCGCGTCGATGTCCCGCTGCCAGGAGAAATGGATGGCGACCCGGTCATCCCCGTAGGCGGGGCTGAGCCATAAGGCGTCGCCGGTCATGCTGCGGATCTCGGTGGCCCACAAAAGCCGGTCGATGCGGTCGCCGATCGCACGCAGCCGCTCGATCGCCGACGCCGCCCGAGCCCGCGGCACCATGTATTCGCTCTGCAGATGTCCGGCCGGCCCGACTACCGCATCTTTCCGGAAATGCGGCAGGCACTGCGACCACGGAGCTGCGACGCCGAACGGATTGAGCCGCGCCACAGCCTCCGGTGTGGGTCGGGCCGAGGGCTGCGTTGCGACAACGGCGCCGAGATGCGCCATCGACACCGCCGCCGGCCCGCCATTTTTCAGCCGCGTCTTGATCCACAGGCGGGCCACCGTATCGCCTGACCACGACGTCATCAGGCTGACGCTGTACCCAGCCGACATGACGGCATCCAAATCGGCCAGCACGGCGGTCCACCGCAACCCCTCGAACGCGTCCTGCCGCATCTCGAACCCGGGCTCGATGTCGAGCGTCACCCGCGTGACGATGCCGAATGCGCCGAGCGAAACCACCATGCCGTCAAAGTCCGGGTCGCCGCGGCGGACCGCGATCAGATCGCCGCCCGCGCCGATCATCTCGAATGCGGCGACCGCGGTCGCGAGGTTGCCCAACCGATCGCCCGAGCCGTGCGTGCCGGTAGCGATCGCGCCCGCCACCGACACGTGCGGCAGAGACGCCATATTGTGCAGGCCCCAGCCTGCCCGGTGCAGATAATCGGCCAGCGCCCCATAAGTTGTCGCGGCGCCGACCGTTACTGTTCGCTTTTCCGGGTCGAGCGCGAAATCCGGATCGATGTCGCCGAGATCGATCAAATCTCCGGGTAAATCGGCGATGGCGTTGAACGAGTGGCGCGCGCCGACGGCGCGAATTTGCGACGTTTGGGCCACCACCCGGCGCGCCTCGTCGACCGAGGCCGGACGATGAATGCGGCCGGCCGTGAACGTGTGATTATCCGCCCAATTGTGTTGGCGCGTCATCTGCCGGCCTCAGACGACGGCGGCGGGCGCGACCCGCCGCAACGCCGGCAGCAACTCGTCGCTGATCAGCCGCATGCTGGAGAGTGCGTGGCCGACCGGCATACCGCTCCAATGCGTGCGGAAGATCAGAAAGTTCGATCCGGCCTCTTCCCAGCACGGCCGGAGCTGTTCGTAGCATTCCTCGGGGCTGCCGAGCACAAACCGGTCGCGCAGCAGGGCGTCCAGCGACTGGCGGAACGATTCGTGGCCGGGCAGGACCTGGTCCTGTCCCCACTGGGCGTAGGTCCGGTACTTCTCGGCGAGGTAGGGGCCGGCCATCTCGATCGCGGTGCGCTGGTCGCGGGCGCAAAAGATCTCGCGCAGATACGGCAGCACGGCCGGGAACGGCTTGCCGTGGCGCGCCAGTTCGGCGCGGTAGAGCGCCACCTGCCCGGTGATGACCGGCATCGTCGCGTGCGGGTTGATGAACAGGCTGTCGCCGAGGCGCGCGGCGCGGCGGACCGCAGCGTCGCTGTTGGCTGCGATCCAGATCGGCGGGTATGGCTTTTGCACCGGCCGGCAGGTCGCGGTTACGTTCACTAATTTGCAGACCGAATTCTCAAAGCTGACCTTGTCCTCGGTCCACAGCCGCCGGACGACTTCGAGGCATTCCTCGAAGCGGCGCACGCGCTGGCCGCGGGGCAGGCCGAACGCATCGAATTCGACATCGCGATAGCCGAGCCCGACGCCAAAGACGAAATTGCCGCGCCAGATCGCGTCGAGCGAGGCGATGCATTCGGCGACCTCGACCGGGTTGTGGAGGCCGGCCAGCAACACCCCGGCGATGCCTGTCATCTCCCCCGCCTCGGCCGCGAGCCGCGCCAGAAACGGGACCAGTTGCAGCTGGCGCACGCCGTCGCTCAAATAGTGCTGGCCGGTGGCGACGGCGTCCCAGCCGCGATCGCGCGCCAATCGCGCCATCGCATATTGGCCTTCGAGTTCGGCGATGATGTCGCTGCCGGGCGGGTGCTGGCCGGTCAGAAAAATCCCGACTTTCATGATGTCTCCGTCGCGGGGGGGGTGGCGATGCACAGCGAGTTGTCCGATCTTCGCAGATCGAGAATGCCGGTAAAGGAGCATTCGCAATGGCCCGCCGATACGATGCCGTCTTGTTCGATCTGTTGACGGCGCTGGTCGACTCTCGAAAATTGTGGAACATCGTCGCCGGCAATGCCGAGGACGGCGGACGCTGGCGCGCCGCTTATCTGCACAACACCTATCGGACCGGACGCTACCGCGCTTATGAGGTGCTGGTTGCGGAAGCAGCGGCGGAGGTTGGGCTGCCGCGGCGGCTCGCCGACGAGCTTACGGCGAGATATGCCGCGCTGGAGCCTTGGCCCGAGGTCCCCGCCGTCCTAGCTGCGGCGCGCCTGGCGGTCCCGCTGGGGATCGTGACCAACTGCTCCGAAGTGCTGGGGCAGAGGACTGCGGCACGGATCGGAGTAGATTTTGAGGTGATCGTCACCGCCGAACGGGCGGGCTACTATAAACCCCATCCTCGGCCCTACCGGATCGCGCTTGCCGCGCTCGGGGTAACGGCCGAACGCTGCTTGTTTGTCGCGGGTTCGCCATATGACCTTTTTGGGACCTACGAACTCGGCATCGCCGCCTATTGGCATGATCGCGTCGGCATGACGGTCCCTGCCGGCGCGCCGACGCCATTGCGACGGGAAACGAGCTTGATGCCGCTGCTCGATCTTCTCGGTTTGGCGCCGCCGCGAACCGCGGATTAGGGACAGCCCGCGACAGGGACGAGGAGGCATCTTGGCCAGCGACGGAGCGTGCTCAGCGGCTCGTCACGCCGATCCTGCGTCGCTCAAGCGGCAGCTTGGACTCCAGGCGGCGGCACCGAACCCATATCCTGCACCATCTTGTACGCGTGATAGTGCATCGCGCATTTGATCGCGTAGCCCTGGATGATCTCTGCCTCCCGTCTGCGCCAGGCGACCCGCAAGATCCGGCGACGATATTCGCGGCGTAATGCCGGGTCGGGCACGCCGCGCATCAATAGCGCGAAGATGCCGACTGCCCCGAGCAGGAGCCTGGCATTGAGCCTGAGCCGGCGTGCCGGATGACGACGCAGATAGCGCGCGCGGGTTCGTCCGATTTGCAGCCGCGCATCGAGGTAGAGAGCGTCGAGCCGCCCGAAAAAAGCCGTCGGCGCGTTTAGGTCGCGCATCAGCTCGACATATCCGTCGCGCAACGCTGTCCGGCCGATCCGCAGGGGAATGACATTGGTGCCGAACTCGCCGAAGGTCGCCGGGTCGCCGGTGGTGTCGAGCCTGCCTTCGCCGGCAAGACGCTTGTAGAGCGGCGTCCTGGGTATCGCGACCAACATGCCGACCATCGCGTTGACGATCCGCGCCTCGCGGACGAACTGGCGCTGCGCCTCGAAAATGCTGGGATCGTCATTGTCGAAGCCGACGATCATGCCGCACCACACCTCCATCCCGGCTTTCTGGATGCGATGGACCTTGTCGAGCATGGTGCCGCCGCGGCTGCGCACGTTCTGGATCTTCTTGGTCTCGCGCAGCGACGCCTCGTTCGGGGTCTCGATGCCGACGAAGACGTTGCCGATGTTGGCGTCGACCATCAGCTGCATCAGCTCCGCATCGTCGGCCAGATCGATCGAGGCCTCGGTGAAGAACATCAGCGGGTAGCCGTTGGCCTCCTGCCAGGCGACGACCTCGCGAAGCACCTCCTTGATCGCCTTCTTGTTGCCGATCAGGTTGTCGTCGACGATGAAGGCGGAACGCTTGCCTTGGGCGACGATGGCGTCGAGTTCGGCGAGCACCTGGGCCGACGTCTTGATCCGCGGGCGGCGGCCGAAGGTGACGATGATGTCGCAGAACTCGCACTGGAACGGGCAGCCGCGCGAGAACTGGACGCTGCCGAAGGCGTAATGCTGCATCTTCAGCAGGTCGAAGCGCGGGACGGGGACCGTCGCCATGTCGGTCTTTTCGGCCTGTTCGTAGCGGGTCCGATGGCGCCCCTCGCCCCACTCGGCGAGGAAGCGCGGCCAGGTCTCCTCGGCCTCGCCGATGAAGATGACGTCGGCCAGGCCGTCGATATCGTCTTCCTGCACGGTGACCCAGGGCCCGCCGACGACCGTGAAGACCGCGCGGGATCTCAACTCGCCGATGATCTCCCGCATCCGCCGTCGCTGGACGCTCATGCCGGTGAGGCCGACGATGTCGGCCTGCGCGCACCGTTCGAAGTCGATCGCCTCGACGTTCTCGTCGACCAGGGTGACGGTGTGCTCGGGCGGCGTCAACGCCGCCAGCAGCGGCAGGCTGGCAACCGGCAGTACCGCCTTGAGACCGAGAAACGGCATCGCGTGCTCCAGCCCCCAATACGATATCTCGAAACGGGGGTTTATCAGGACGATATCGGCCATGTGGCAATTCCCCGTGGCTCGCCCGGTCCGCAGCGACATGGCTAAGATGCGGGCCGAGAAGCCAGAACTGTCGCGGTTTCAGTCAGGCCGCGAGGCGACCGTGTTGGCGGCGCAGTTTTGTGGCGATGAACCGCCACCCGGAGAATAGGCCTTGGCATCCGGGGGCTGTCAAGCGGCCGCGCCGCGCCGCTCCGCCGTGACGTGCAGGCCGCCGTAAGGGTGCAAGCTGATGCGGCCGACCGGCACGACCGGGTGATTGTCTGCGAGACGGAAACGGAAACGCCGCGCCAGCACCGCGACGACGATCGCCATCTGCGTCATCGCAAAGGCCGCGCCGATACAAACGCGCGGCCCTCCGGCGAACGGCACATAGGCAAACCGATGCTGTGCGGCCCGCCGCGCGGGGCTGAAATTGTCCGGATCGAACCGATCCGGGTCGGTCCACAGCCGGCGGTGGCGATGTACCACCCAAGGCAGGATCGCGATGATCGACCGGCGCGGCACGCGGTGGCCGCAAACCACATCCTCGGCCTTCGCCTGGCGCAGGATCGCCGGGATCGGGGGATAGAGCCGCATCGTCTCCTCGATGACCTGGCGCGTGTAGGCGAGCTGTGGCAGATGGGCCGGCGCGATCGGCGCGCCCTGCACGACCGTGTCGAGCTCGGCATGGAGGCGGGCTTCGACCTGCGGGTCGAGCGCGAGCAGGTACCAGATCCAGGTCAGGGCCCGCACCGTCGGCGAGACCCCGCCCGCGATCAGACTTGCGGCCTCGTCGCGGACTTCCGCCCGAGGCAATGTCTTCCCTGTCTTTCGATCGGGCGTGTTGAGCAGCCGCCAGATCAGATCGTGCGCGCCGAAGTAACGCGCTTCCGCCCGTTGGGCGATCAGCGCCTGGAGCGCATCGTCGAACTCCTGCGGTTGGCGGCGGCGGTCGCGCGGCCGGAGCGGCTCCAGCAGCCGCGAGACGCCGGCGAGATCGGCGAGGCGCGGCTTGCGCGGGAACTTCGACAGCACGTTCAGCATCTCCACCGCGCCGGGATCGCCGCCCGTGACGACATGGTTCCACAACCGGATCAACAACCTGACGACTTCGCCTTCCATCTCGAAAGTCTCGCCGCGCGGCGAGCGCCCGATTTCGTCGGCGACCTCTTCGGTCAGCCGGATCAGCGTGGGGATCTCGGGCCCGATCGCCCGCCGGTCGATCGTCGGAGCGGCGACCCGGCGGTGTCGCCACCAGGTCTCGCCTTCGCTGGCTAACGAGCCGGTACCCAATCCGGCCTCGAAAAGCCGGCGAATTCGGGCAACGCGCGGATAATTTTCGACATTGTCGAGGAACACCCGCTTGATGCCCTCCGGATCGCTGATAAAGAATACCCGCTGGCTCAAATAGCGGCGCGGGACGAACAACTCATCGAATAGCTCCTCGTCGCAGGCGGCGAGCGAGTTGGTCGACGCCGTCTTCAGGAAACTCAGCAAAGGGAGGGCGCGCGCCGGGCGTGGCGGCATCACCGGGACCGTGGCGAGACTGCCGGGCTCCTCGGATGTCGAAAGTTGTTGCACTCGCTCGCGAGCTCCTTGCGTCGCCGGACCGCGCCGGCGGCGAAGGTGCAAAGCCGATCGATCGCGCGCGGGTTTGGGTTATGCCGTGGCGGCGCCAGCGGGGCAAGCCCGAAGACGCGATCCGCGGCGCGGGATAAAATGCCGTCGGCTTGAATGTTGAAGTTGCCAGCCCGAATTTTCTCGAGCCCGGCGGGGTTGGCGGGCGCGAGCCGAAAGGGTTCGCCGGATACAAGTCCATGCCGGCGTTTCCGGCTTGGCGGGCCAGAGATGCCGGGCTAAGGGGTCGCCTTTTCGAATTGCGGTCGCAACGGCGATAACGGCGGCGGGATCGAGGAGACGCCCATGGCAAGCTTTGCGGCGAGCGACGGCCTGCGGCTCGCCTATTACGATCGACGACTTCACCGACCCCTGGAAGACGGCGCCGACCGTGCTGCTGCTGCACGCGGCGATGGGCAGCGCGCGGCGCTATTTCGGCTGGGTCCCGCATCTCGCGCGGCATTACCGCGTGGTGCGGCTCGATCTGCGCGGCCACGGCGCCTCGGAGGTGCCGCCGGCCGGACCGGCCGCTGACGCTCGACCGGCTGGTCGCCGATGTCGTCGAGCTGCTCGACCATCTCGGCTGCGAGCGCGCGCATGTCGTCGGCAATTCGGCCGGCGGCTATCTCGGCCAGCAGCTGGCGATGACCCGGCCCGAGCGGGTGCGCAGCCTCGCTGCTGTTCGGCTCGACCCCGGGGCTCAAGAACAGCCAGGCGCCGAGCTGGATCCCGCAGATCCAGGCGAAGGGCCTGCGCGGCTTTCTCGCCGAGACGATCCGCGACCGGCTGCCGGCCGACGCCGATCCCGGCCTCGTCGAATGGTTTCTCGACGAGGCGGCGAAGAACGACCCGGCCTATATCGGCAAGTTCGTGCTGCTGATGGCGAGCTACGACTGGAGCGGCGAGGTCGCGCGCATCGGCTGCCCGACGCTGGTCGTCATCCCCGGCGCCGAGACCGTCGGCTCGGTCGCCAATTACGAGCCGTTCCGCCGGCTCGCGGATGTCGAGTTCCGGGTCTATGACGGCGTGCCGCACAATATCTGCGACGCGGTGCCCGACCGCTGCGCCGCCGATGTGCGCGATTTCCTCAGCCG
>CAVPBN010000017.1:0-199002 GCA_963701815.1 uncultured Alphaproteobacteria bacterium | reverse complement strand
CATCCTTCTGGTTACGGGCTGCCCCGATGCTATAGCAGTATTTCGTAACGTGTGCCTCCGAATGAGCAAATATGTCCCGATAGCTAATTATGCTGTAGGTGTAGAATCTCCATCCTTCGTCGATGTTTTTTTTGAAGTAAATCTACCCCAAAGCCTTCACCACCTAGCCCGGATCATTCATGAGGGGCTGGCGGTCGCGCTGTGATGGCGGGGATCGGGCGCGGTTTTTCGTGGCGTCGGGGACGCGGGTGATCGGGGTTTGAGGTTGCGCCGAGGGGTTTGTTCTGGGGCATCCGGCCCCGTCGTTCACGGCGGCAGCTTGGCGATGCGGCCGGCGAGATCGGCGAAGCCGGCCTGGTAGGGATAGGCGGTCGGCAGGGCGATCTTGATGCGGGTGACCATCTCGGTGACGCGCCCGGCGACCTTGATCAGGCAGAGGCGGATCGTGTCGAACTGGGCATCGCGCCAGAACGATGTGCGGGGCGCCAGGCCGCGCAGGCTCAGCATCAGCCAGTAGGCGGCGGTGTGGATCAACAGGCGGAACTGGTTGGCGGTGGCCTTGGTGCACGAGGTGCGGTCGGAGGCGAGGTGCAGCTTGTGCGCCTTGATCAGGTTTTCGGCCTGTCCTCTGGCGCAATAGACCTTCTCGTAGAGCGCTTTGGGCAGGCCCGCGCAGGTTGGTGACGATGAAGCGGCTGTCGGCGCCCTGGGGTCCGGCCTCGACGCGGGCGATGACGCGGCGCTCGACGTTCCAGCTTTTGGCGGCGTAGCGGAATTCGCCGTAGCGGCGGACCTTTTCGGCCTCGCCGGCGAGCCGGCCCAGCGCGGCATCCTCGGCGAGATGGCCGACCTGGCGCAGCAGCACCGGATTGCCGGCCAGGCCGAAGATGTAGCCGATGCGCTTGCGCTCGCACCACGCCATCGCCTCGGGCCGGCCGTAATGGCTGTCGCCGCGCACGACGATGTCGACCGCCGGCCAGCGGGCGCGGATATGGCCGATGACATGGCGCAGCACCAGCGCCACCTCGGCCCCGTCCGGCGTCTTGCCGGGGCGCAGGATGATCGCCGACCGGCTTGCCGGTCGTCGCCTCGTAGATGTGGATCGGCAGGAAGCAGCGGCTGTCGTAGTGGGCGTTGAACAGCGCGAGTTGCTGGCCGCCGTGAACCCGGTCCTCGGTGTCGTCGATGTCGAGCACGATGCGCCGGGGCACCTGCTCGAAGCTGTCGCAGAACAACTCGACCATCGCCGCCATCATGCGCTTGAGCGCGGTCGCGCCGGGCAGGTTCTCCAGCCGGCTGATGGTCGGCTGCGAGCACAGATCGTCGCCGCTCTCCGGCAGCCGCCCGACCGCCATCTTGAAGGCCGGATCGGATTTGAGCGCGTCGCAGTCGTTGCCGTCGGGATAGCCCGCCGCGATCAGCAGCGCGCGGTAGCGGATCATCTCGGCAAGCCCGTGCCGCACCCGTTCCGGATCGCGCGCGGTCCTCGATGCAGGCGGCCAGCCGCTCGGCGATCCCGAGCCGCTGCTCGATCGCCGCCAGCAGCAATATCCCGGCGTCCGAGGTCAGCCGGCCGCCGTCGAAAGCGACATGCACCGGCTTGCCCGCCACCGCTGGCAAACCCGGCAAAATCCCCGTACCTTCGTCCATGGCGGGCGCGAACTCCGTTGCCTTCGGTTGATCCGGCTTCAGCAACCAAATCATACACGAATCCAACGGCTTATGCCGCTCCCGCCACCCCTTTCACGCAGCCCGGTGAATTTTTCAGGCTAGAGCAATATGCATGGTTGCGTGAGGTCCAAGCACAGCGTGTCCATGTGAAAACGGTTTCGGCAAGTTGAAAACATCGTCGGGGTCCCTAGGGCCTTCTGGAAATTTTACTGATGGGTATAAATTCGACCAACCCTTCGTGGGTTTGGTAGGACCGAAGGTCCCGACGGGAGAATATTCCATATCTCTCGTTGGTGTGCCTCCGCTATTAATAACCTGTGGCTTGAACATCCAAGAGGTCACATTGCCCGTTTTGTCTTTTGTCGGCTCCTTCGTCAGTTCTGTGACTGTAACAAATGCCCGTTGTACTGCTGTAAAAAATTCCCGATTAATGCTGTTAGCTTCTAACTGCGCGCGCCACACGCAATAAGTGATACCGGCGTATATACCGACTATGATGAGCGTGGCGACTTCGACAGAAAACTTGGTTCTTTCCCAATTTCGCCGATTCATGGAAGGTTCATCCCGGCACTGAAGCGTGAGAGCTTTTTGGCGTAAAAGCGGTTGCGCGCAAATCCGTGGCGATGGTCGTATGCTCTAACTGACGTTGGTAGTTCGGCGACGCGGAGAGGTGTTTGCGGAATTTCCTGCTTCTAGTAAGATTTACTGTCGCGCCTCGAATGCATCAGCGATCCGCCTCACTTCGCTAGCAAGCAGTTCTATAGCTCCCATCGGCGTGTTTGCTCCTGAAATCCCCAGCGTATTTAACTGCCGCGCAATTTCTCGCTGTGAATCGGCAACTTCGATGAGTGCCCAGGCGATAGCATAGCCAGCGTCTGTCTTCGCTTTTTCGCTGATCGCCTGTTCGATTGTTTTGGTTGTGGAATTTGCGCGTGCCATCGCGAGCTTTCCCTCGTTTACTCTGCCAGCCGTGAAATCGTGCTTTGGCTCACGTCGTAGCTGCGGGCGAGTTCGGCAAGGGTTGCGCCCTGCGCCCGCCGCCGCCGTGCCTCGGTCTTCTGTGCGTCGGTCAATTTCGGAGGCCGGCCCATGTGCTGCCCGCGCTTCTGCGCCCGGCTGCGCCCCTCGGCGGTGCGGGTGCGGATAAGGTCGCGCTCTACGTCCGCCAACCCGCCGAGCACGGCAATCATCAGCCGTCCGGTGCTGGTGCCGGTATCGGCCCACGGCTCGGCCAGCGAGCGGAATTGCGCCTCGGCGTCCACGATCTGCTTGACGATGGCGAACAGGTCGAAGGTGCTGCGCGCCAGGCGGTCGATGCGCGTGACCGTCACCACGTCGCCGGGGGCGAGGTGGCCGAGCATTTTGAGAAGCTCGCGCCGGTCGTTGTGCGCGCCCGTCACCTTCTCGCGGTAAATCTTGGTGCAGCCCGCGCCGCGTAGCTGCTCAAGCTGGGTGTCGAGCGTCTGCCCGTAGGTGCTGACGCGGGCATAGCCGAGGCGGCGGTTTTGCGGGTGTGTTTCAACCATATCTTATGCAAGCTCTAACCCATTGGCGCGGCTGGCTCAAGGGAAACTTGCAGAAGTCTTGAATTATGAAACACGGCGATGGGCGGTTCGAGCCGCGCCGATAGCGGCGCGCGCTGTTGTTAACCAATAGGCATGTACAGAGCGGGGATCGATCCGTCGCGACCCGTAATACCGGCGCGGGCTTGCCGCGCGCGCCGCTAATCGTGGCAGAACGCCGTAATCGCTGCCTGTAGCGCCTTCACGCTCGGGAAGCCCAAGGCCGCGGCCGCGGCACTGAGGCCGCCCAATTCTTGCGCCAAGGCCGCCACACTCTGGCCGTGGCAGTTCGAGAAACCGGGGGTCCCGGCAAAGATCGGCCGAGCGATGAAGACGCCGAAGGCGACGGGCTCGCTGCCGACGGCGATCGTCGCCGTCACGGTATTGGTCGCTGCGGCGATCACCGACACGTTGTTCGAGTTCGCGTTCGCGACATAGACCGTGCCGCCGGCCGGGCTGACCGCCACGCCCTCGGGCTCGCTGCCAACGGCGATCGTCGCGGTCACGGTATTGGTCGCCGCGGCGATCGCCGACACGTTGTTCGAACCGAGGTTCGCGACATAGACCGTGCCGCCGTCCGGGCTCACCGCCACGCCGAAGGGCTCGCTGCCGACGGCGATCGTCGCGGTCACGGTGTTGGTCGCCGCGGCGATCACCGACACGGTGTTCGAATCGAAGTTCGAGACATAGACCGTGCTGCCGTCCGGGCTGACCGCCACGCCCTCGGGCGCGATGCCGACGGCGATCGTCGCGGTCACCGTATCGGTCGCCGCGGCGATCACCGAAACGGTGTCCCCGTTCGCGACATAGACCGTGCTGCCGTCCGGGCTGACCGCCACGCCGAAGGGGTCGGTGCCGACGGCGATCGTCGCGGTCACGGTATTGGTCGCCGCGGCAATCACCGACACGTTGTTCGAGTTCGCGTTCGCGACATAGACCGTGCCGCCTGCCGAGCTGACCGCCACGCCGACGGGGAAACTGCCGACCGGGATCGTCGCGGTCACGGTATTGGTCGCCGCGGCGATCACCGACACGGTGTTCGATTCCCCGTTCGCGACATAGACCGTGCGGCCGTCCGGGCTGACCGCCACGCCGATGGGGAAACTGCCGACCGGGATCGTCGCGGTCACGGTATTGGTCGCCGTGGCGATCACCGACACGTTGTTCGAGTCCGCGTTCGTGATGTAGGCGTTCTGGGCGAGGCTTTGCGCGCCGGCGAGAAGGCAGAAAGCGCAAACCGCGATCGCGAGCAGCCGGCTCATGCGTAGCTTCATGGCGGTCCCCCAAATGGCGGATCGGGCCAGGCCCTGCTTCGATCCGCGCCGTTTCGACCGACTTTGAATAGCCGAGGGACCGGCATGTCAATCGCGGAGAATTGGTTAACCGCGGGGAACCCGTCGCGGCATCAGGGGCGGCCACGAGTGGAGCTGCTCGCCCGCCGCGCCAGTGAAAACCCGTATCACGGGGCCGCAGCGGCCCGGCGCGCGCGGCAATAGCCAGCATCGCTGCGCTTCGGCTGGCGAGCTATTGCCGAGAATGCGCGGAAACTGGGATGGCCGCCCCGCCTACCTGGGCTGGTCGCGACCCGTAATACCGGCGCGGGCTTGCCGCGCGCGCCGCTAATCGTGGCAGAACGCCGTAATCGCTGCCTGTAGCGCCTTCACGCTCGGGAAGCCCAAGGCCGCGGCCGCGGCACTGAGGCCGCCAAATTCTTGCGCCAAGGCCGCCACACTCTGGCCGTGGCAGTTCGAGAAACCGGGGGTCCCGGCAAAGATCGGCCGACCGATGAAGACGCCGAACGCGAAGGGCCCGCTGCCGACCGCGATCGGCGAGCCGATCACCGTGTTGGTTGCCGTGGCGATCACCGACACGGTGTTGGAGCCCGCGTTCGCGACATAGACCTTACTGCCGTCCGGGGTCACCGCCACGCCAAAGGGGTCGCTGCCGACCGCGATCGGCGAGCCGATCACCGTGTTGCTTGCCGTGGCGATCACCGACACGGTGCCGGAGCCCTCGTTCGTGACATAGACCTTGCTGCCGTCCGGGGTCACCGCCACGCCTTCGGAGAAGCTGCCGACCGCGATCGGCGAGCCGATCACCGTGTTGGTTGCCGTGGCGATCACTGACACGGTGCCGTCGAAGGCATTGACGACATAGACCTTGCTGCCGTCCGGGGTCACCGCCACGCCAAAGGGGTCGCTGCCGACCGCGATCGGCGAGCCGATCACCGTGTTGCTCGCCGTGGCGATCACCGACACGGTGCCGGAGCCCTCGTTCGCAACATAGACCTTGCTGCCGTCCGGGGTCACCGCCACGCCAAAGGGCTCGCTGCCGACCGCGATCGGCGAGCCGATCACCGTGTTGCTCGCCGTGGCGATCACCGACACGGTGTTGGAGTCCGCGTTCGCGACATAGACCTTACTGCCGTCCGGGGTCACCGCCACGCCAAAGGGGCGGCTGCCGACCGCGATCGGCGAGCCGATCACCGTGTTGCTCGCCGTGGCGATCACCGACACGGTGTTGGAGTCCGCGTTCGCGACATAGACCTTGCTGCCGTCCGGGGTCACCGCCACGCCGAAGGGCCCGCTGCCGACCGCGATCGGCGAGCCGATCACCGTGTTGGTCGCGGTGGCGATCACCGACACGGTGTTGTCGGCCGCGTTCGTGATGTAAGCGTTTTGCGCGAGGCTCTGCGGGCTGTCGAGAAGACACATGACGGCGACAACCATCGCCGCCAACTCGGAAATGCGAAGGTTCATTCGTACATTTCTTTCGATCACGGGATCGGCGAAATACCAGATCATGCCGCTCGATAGTGATCGGCGGGAACGGCAGTCGCAAACTGTTTAAAAAATGGAACCGATTGGCGAGGTTTGCGGTCACACGCGCCATCTTGTAGGTCGGCGGCGGCTCGCGGGCGCTGTCAAAGTCGCATAAATGCCCATTCTGGAAAGCTCGCGCGGCCTCTCGAAAACCCCTCTCGTTTTTGAGAGCGATTCCGGCGTTGCCCCGCACCTGTAATCCGCTTGGTATGGCTTGCGCATGCAGCAACGGGGCCGGGCGCAAGCGGTACGGGGTATAGAGACGCCGAGTGTGGCAAGGCGAGCGGCAAGCAGATGGAATCCCCATGACCGTGCAAGTAAGCCTCATCGAACAATTCGAGGCCCTCAGTCGCTCCGAGTTTCGTGCTTCTGTGAATGCAACCCGACGGGCCACGCTGGCCATTGGCGCGCTTGCCGCTCATACGCCGACTGCGGCCATTCGCAGGCCGCGCTCGAACCGCTCAGTACGACCCAAACCCGACCTTCACGACCTCGCCAGTGGGTGATCGGGTCGGCCAGAAAGCGGCCATTCGCATCGGGCTCACCCCTCTGCGGCAATCGCCGGCTCGGTCAGTTTGTCGAGCAGCGCCTTGGCGTCTTTGAGGTCGGCGGTGTCGAAGCCTTCGGTGAACCAGCCGAGGATTGGGGCGAGGAGGGCGACCGCCTCTTGCTGCCGGCCCTGCTGGCGGCGCAGGCGGGCGAGGCTCATCGCGCCGCGCAATTCCCAGGACTTCGCGTTCTGCCGGCGGGCGACGTCGATGGCTTGCTGCATGGCCGTCTCGGCCTCGCTCACCGTCCCGGCGCCGGCGAGCAAGGCCTCGCCCCTGAGCCGATGGAGCTCGGCTTCAAGCGGCGCTCCCCCCGTCTTTTCGACCGCCTCCAGCCCGGCGGCGACCGACGCAAGCGCCGCTTCGGGTTTGCCGATCGCCAATTGCGCGTCGGCCTGCAACGCCAGCAGCATATGCTGGCAACACCCCAGTACCGTGGCTGGTCCACCCCTTGAACAATTTGGGCCAGCCCCTTCTCGCTTTCGCCGGAGGCGGCGAGCGCCCATCCATCCGCGCAAAGGGCATACGCGTGAAACTGCGCGATGCGGTGCTCCTCGCAGATCCGCAAAGCCCGTCCGGCACAGTCGGCGACCGCCGGTGGCTCGCGGCGAAAGATGTGAACGAACGCGGCGCCTAGACACAGTGTTTGGGCGAGGGTCAACGGGTGCCCGAGCGTCTCGGCGCTCTTTACCGCTGCCCTCAGCTCATCGAGGGACCGATCCGGGTAACCGAGCATCCAGGAAATCAGCGCCGGGTAGAACTGGCATTGCACGCCGGGATGGGAACCCGGCCAATCCGGGAACTGCATGTTCGGATCGAACAGCTCGAAGCCCCGCCGAAATTGCGCAAGCGCCGGCTCGAGTTTCCCTTGGTAGTAGAGCGTCACGCCGAGCGCCATGTGCCCCCCGACGAGACGGGCCGCATCGTCAAGCCGTTCGGCGACACGCAACGCCTCCTCGGCAAAATGCTGCGCCTTCTCCATCTCGAGTAGGTTCAGATGGTGGAGCATCAGGCCACGGAGCGCCGTGAACTCGCGGGGGTGATCCCCGAGCTGCCGACAGAGCTCCCAGGCCCGCGCATAGGTTCGGCCGATGTCGGGGTGGCTGTAAGTCTTGGTCGCGAACAGGGCGGGACCAAGCGCCATTTGCAGATCCAGCTCACGCTCGGCCCGCTCTCGCGGATCCGATAGCGCGTCGACCAGTGCCAGGCCTCGGCGAAACTGGTCGATCGCTTCGAGGTTCGCCGACTGTGCTCGCCGCGGCCACGCCGGCTTTGTGCCAATACGCGATCGCCTGCGCCGGACAGTTCGCTTCGGTGTAGTGATGCGCCACCAGCTCCGGCTGCGTGCTCGCCACCTCGGGAAAGCGATCCTCCAGCAGCTTTGCCGCCCGCTGGTGATATTGCTGGCGGGTGCGCTTCAGCAGCGATTGGTACGCCGCATCCTGGATCAGCGCATGCTTGAACAGGTAGCGCGACCGCGGCGGGCGGCCGCGCTGGTAGAGCAACTCGTCGACCACCAGCTGACCGAGACCGCTCTGCAGCATCTCTTCCTCGATCCCGGCCAGCGCGCTGATCATGTCATAGGCAAACTCGCGTCCCAGCACCGAGCCCAATTGCGCCACTTCGCGCAGCAGCGGCGCCCGGTCGAGCCGCGCCATCAGCGAATCCTGCAAGGTCTCCGGGATGTGCAATTGCGCCAGCGCGCCCGTGAGCACGTAGGCGTCGCCGCGGGCCTCGAGCACCCCCGAACCGAGGATGGCCTTGGTCAGCTCCTCGACGTAGAGCGGCACGCCGTCGGCCTTGGCGACGATATGATCGACCACCTCGCCGGGCAGCGGCCGGCCGCCGGCCAGATGACCGACCATCGTCTCGACCTCCGGCCGCTCCAGGCGGTTGAGTGTGATCGGCGTCATGTGCGAGCGTTGCGGCCAGGGCGGCGTCAATTCCGGCCGATAGGTCGCGACGACCAGCATGCGCCGCCGTCGGCGCCTGCTCGATCAGCATGCCCAACGTTTCCAATGTCGTCGGATCGGCCCAGTGCAAATCCTCCCATGCCATCAGCACCGGGCTGCGCTTCGGCCGTTTCGATCAGCCAGGCAACGATCGCATCGAGGGTCGCATCGCGCTGCTGCTGCGCCGTCATCGACAAGGCGCGGATAGCGGTCCTCGGGCGCGGCACCGACATCAGATCGGCGAATAACCTGACACTCTCGGAGAGGGGCAAGGTCTTGAAGCCGCCGAGCCCGGCTTCGAGCTTCGCCAGGTGCTGCGGTGCCGTATCCTCCGGCTGCCAGCCGAACACGCGCTTCAAATGTTCGATGATCGGATGAAAGGCGCTCGCCGTGTGAAACGGAGAACAGCGGATCGCCACCCAGATGTGGTCCTTGCCGGCCGCCTCTCTCAGGCCCTCCACCAGGCGGGACTTGCCGACCCCGGCCTCCCCCTGGATCAGCACGACCTGGCCGCGGCCGTGGCAACTGCCTTCCCAGGCCCGCAGCAGCAGCCCCATCTCCTCCTGGCGCCCGACGAGGGGTGCCGAGCTCCCGGTCCGGGTTGCGGCAAACCGGCTCTCGACATCCCGCGCCGACAAGACGCGCCACGCCGGCACCGGCTCGGCGAACCCCTTGAGCTCATAGGCCCCCAGATCCTCGAGGTCGAAGTGATCGCCGAGCATCGCGCGCGTGGCCGCGCTGACGACGATCTGGTTCGGCTGCGCCAATGCCTGCAGGCGCGCCGCCAGGTTCGGCGTCTCGCCGACGACCGCGGTCTCCGATGCGGTTCCTTCGCCGATCTGGTCGCCGACGATCACCGGTCCGGTGGCGATGCCGATCCGCACCGCGAGCTCGACCCCGGGCGGCCTGGCGGACTGCGGCATTCAGCTCCGCCATCGCATCGACGATGTCGAGACCCGCCCGCACCGAACGCTCGGCCTCGTCCTCATGGGCGCGCGGGTAGCCGAAATAAACCAGGATGCCGTCGCCCATGTACTTGGCGACAAAGCCGTCGTAACGCCGGATCGCCGCGCTGCACCGGCTCTGATACGACGCGATCACATCGCGCAAATCTTCGGGGTCCATCCCGGTGGAGAGCGCCGTCGATCCCACCAGGTCGCAAAACATCACGGTCAGCTGGCGGCGCTCGGCCTCCGGCGCCGCGGCAACCGCGGCGGCGCGACCGGCGCGGACAAAACCGACGGCGCCGCAGGGGCGGTCGGCTTCTCAGCGTGCCGCAAGGCCGGCAATGGTTGCGGCAGCGCCGTGGCCTCGGGTCGGGCCACGCGTCCCTCGGGCGCCCAGACGAGACGCTCGCCGTCGACATCGGCCGCGAGTCGCTTGATCCCGATCAGCTCGCGACGGAGTTCTTCGAGACCGTCATCGTCGAGACCAAAGCTGAGCTTAATCCGGCGATAGGACATGCTGCCCTCGGTGACGAGGCACCAGAGGACCTCTTTTAGCACGCGCGCAAAGTTCACGTTTCCGCCCCCGTTCGCCGCGACCTTCGTCGCGACTTGATGTCTTGCGCGTAGACCTCGACGCTGCCGTCGGCAAGAAATCGATCGTAGATCACCGGATCCTTTTGCATCAGGACGAGCGTCGAGGCATCGTCCTCTTGCGGTGCGAAAGCCTGGGTCCTGCGGCTGTAGCCGGCATAGAAATTGGCGCCGCCGCCCGGGAGGTAGCGCGCCACCATCGACCCAGCTTTGGTTGGGTCGTCCTGGACATGCCAGTTGAACGTCCATTTGGGGCCGATATTGAAGTAGTTGAAGTTGGCCGGCTGGCTGTCTTCGCGTTGGTTATAGGTGATCGTGACCTTGGCCGAGGGCCCCTTCGGGGGCGTATAGCCTACCGGATGGTCGGTCAGTTTAAGGCTGACGGCCATTTCACTGATGTTGTAACCGCACATCCCGGTTGAGCCGCAGGTTTGATTGGCGTTCGGACCGAAATTGCCTTTCTCGAATGCCGATGTTTGCCCCGTTCCCCATACCCGGCCTGCCTCTTCACCGCCGACTCGCCGCCAGCGGGCGGCTAGCATCTTGGCCCTGGGCGTCAGGAAATAGCCGCTTCCCTCGGCCGCGACCGCCGCTCGGGTCATCCACAGAGCCTGATGTCCGAAGACCGGATCCTCGATCTGGAATAGCCCGTTTGCTTCACCAACGATCGCGGCGAAATGGCCGACCCGCCAATGGACGATCGAGGGCACTGGCACCGGATCGCCCAGCCTCCGAAAAACCGGCTCCAATAGAACCTTGGCCTGCTTCGCCAGCGCCGCCACCTCGGCCAGGCTCGTACCCTTTGGTCCAGCCCGGTATCTGTCGAGGAAATGCACGTCGTCGAAACTCGCCCGCTGCGCCAACAACAGCCTCTTCAGCGCCATCGGCCCGCACAGGAACAGATGTTTCAGAAACCGGGTCAGGCTCGAAAAATCACCCGTGCCGAGGCGAGGGTGCTCGTAAGTCGTAACCGCCCGCAATAGCGCTTTGTCCTCTGCCGGCGTCGTCGGGCCGGTCGCAACGAGTGGCTCGGCGAAATGCGCGTCGGCGAGCCGCGTGGCGATCGACCTGCCCGCCACCTCATGTCCGGGAACCGCGGCGCCAAAGGCCGGCGGCATTACGGCCGTCGTCAGCAGCGCGACCAACCGGACGACACGGCAAAACGCCGTCACCGCCGCCCTCCCCGCTGCTTGCCGCGGCCCGGGTCTGTCATCTCTGCCTCCCCACAGAATTCGGTAGGTTCACCGGTATAGGGGTCATCGCGTTCGGGGGACTTGCCGATCAGCCCGCCGAGCACCCGTCGGTGCGTCGGCCAGGCTGGGAACTTTTGAGCCTCCAGAATGGTAGTAAATTAGGCTAGGTGTGTCGTCAATTATTTTGGTCATGCACGTAAACAAGTCGTCGCTGATGTATGGTGCGTAAAACGAGTCTAGCGATACCAGAAATTATGTGATCAATGAAAGGTCGGCTTTGGCAAAAGGCTGACCCATGACCAGATATGGACTGCGAGACGACCAATGGGAGCGGATCAAAGACTGGCTGCCGGGGCGGGTCGGCCATGTCGGCGCAACTGCCCAAGACAATCGCCGCTTCGTCGAAGCGGTGCTGTACCGTTACCGCGCCGGCATCCCGTGGCGCGATTTGCCGGCGATTCGGCATTGGAAGAACACCCATCGCCGGTTCAGTCGTTGGGCTCAGAGCGGGGTCTGGCAAAAAATCTTCGAATATCTCGCCGCCGACGCCGATAACGAATATGCGATGATCGACAGCACCATCGTGCGGGCGCATCAGCACAGTGCCGGTGCTCCCAAAAAAAGACCAGGATCACGCGATCGGACGTAGCCGCGGCGGACTGAGCACCAAAATCCATGCTCTGGTCGATGCGCTCGGCAATCCTCTCGCTTTTCTGCTGACCGCGGGACAGGCCCACGATCTCCTTGGCGCCGACGCGCTGCTGCCGAAGATGGCGGCCGGCCAACTGATCGCCGACAAAGCCTTTGACGCCGATGCCCGTATCCGCGAACCCCTGGCGCGCCCGGCAAATCCGCGGTCATCCCGCCGCGACCAAACCGACTTGCACCTGCCAACTTCGACCGCGCTCTCTACAAGGAGCGCCATCTGGTCGAAAACTTCTTCTGTAAACTCAAACAGTTCCGCGCCATCGCCACCCGCTACGACAAAACCGCACAGAATTTCCTGGCGGCCATCCACCTCGCCGCCGCTATCATTTGGCTCAATTGACGACACGCCCTAGTGTCCGTCCATAAACGGACGATTTTGGCGCGGAAGAAGAGCTGCTTTCGGGCGCTTCTCAGTGGCGGCGTGCCGGTTTTCGCGTGTGAGTAGTGGCCGAGACCGGGAGAATCGTTTGACGAGCAGGGATAGGCATGTGGTTTGGGCGGCTGCCGTGCTGCTGCCGGGGTGTCGGGACTAAGTCGATTTGAGGCGGGCGAACAGGGTCAGGTTGTGGGCGACCACGGCGGACCAGATATAGGCCTTGAAGTGGTCGAGCCCGCGCCAAGTGCAGCGCGCTCCGCCATAGGCCCGCTTGAAGCAGGAGATGCCGGCCTCGATCCCGGCGCGGAAGTTGCGCAGCCGGCGATATACCCAGCGGCTCTTGGCCATGTCTGCGATCGCCATCCCACGCTTCTTGTGGAAGGCGACGTCCGTGACACCGCGGGCCTTGGCCTGTTTGAGGTTGTCGAGGCTGGCATAGCCGCCATCGGCGGCCGTCTGCCGTGGCGGCACGCCGCAGCGAGCGATCTGGCGATCGAGCATGGGCAGGAAGCGCTCGGCATCGGCGGGGTTGCCGGCTTCGACGACGACGTCGAGGATCAAGCCGCTCTTGCCAGTGACGAGGTTGAGCTTGTGTCCGTACTGCACGTCACGGCCGCCCTTGACGAGGATGTCGGCATGCGGCTCGAACAGGCTGACCAGCTTCTCGCCGGCCGGCACCGCTTGACCGTGGAGGACCCGACGCTCGCTCTGGGCGAGGATGCGCTCGATCAGCGGCAGATAGTGGCCGACCTTGGCGCGCCATCGCTCGGCCGCGATCCCGGCGATTTCGGCCAGCCGTTCGGCGGCCTTTCGCAGTGCCGTCTGGGTGGCGCGGGCGGCGGTGATCAACTCGCGATAGAGCGCGCGCTTCTTGTCCTTGCCGCGGCTGTAGTCGATCGCCCGCGCCCGCTGCTTGGCCAGCCGCCGGCGATCGCGCCACTGAAGCACCGGCGCTCCTGGCAACCGCCCGGCCCGGCGCAGCAGCCGCGTCATGACGCGTACTGCATCCCACAGCAGCGTGCTGTCGCTCGGCTGGTGCATCAGCGCCGCGCTCACCGTGCTGTCGATCCGCACCGTGGCGCCGCTCTCCAGCTTTCCCTGCTTGGCGCTGGCCAGCAACGCCCGATTGACCGCCTCCCAACTCGCCGGGCGGATCGCACTGATCGTCCGATGCAGCACCGATTTCTTCGGCGACCAGGCCAACGGCAAGCGGGCAAAGGCCCGAAACGACGCCGAATCTTCGAGGTGAAAGGCCAGCTCCTCGTAACTCAGCTGTCGCTGTTGCTTGAGCAGGGCACAGCGCAGAACCGTCTCCGCCGGCAGTCCCCGGCGTCCGGTCTCGCGCAGCCCGGCGCGGCGCAAATCGCCAGCCGCCAAGCTCGCCAGCGCGCCCTGCCGATCCAGCCACTGCGACATCGCCCGCAGCTCACAGCCGATCTCGTGCCGCGCAAAAACCTCGAATATAGTGGCCTGGATGGTGCGTTCCTGACGCATTGTCGGCTCCGGCGGTGAGGGTTGTGCTTTGGATTCAGTGGCTTGTATCCGCAGCTTACCCGAAACCGCCGGGCCTTGCCTGTACAAAATCGCGATTGTCCACGCGATTCCAAAATCTTAGCGTTTATGGACGGACACTAGGCTAGGGTTGTCGCCGCACCTATTTGGCTGGTCGTCAGCTAGGTCCTTGCCGTGTGGCGTCATTGCTCATTCGATGACTTTGTCGGCGCCGGCGAGGAGTATTGGCGGCATGGTGAGGCCGAGCGCGCGCGCGGTCTTTAGGTTGACGATGAGCTCAAACCGCGTGGGTAGCTCGACCGGTAGGTCCGCGGGTCTTGATCCTTTCAGGATCTTGCCTACGAGGCCGGCAATTTGGCGCCACGAGTCGTCCAGATTGGGCCCGTAGGACATCAGACCGCCGGTTTCCACATACGCCTTCCAGCCGAAGACGCTCGGCAGATGGTGCGAAAGGGCAAACTCTGCGATGCGGCCACGGCTGGCTGCCGTCACGCCATCGGGAAACGCGTGAATCGCATTCGTATTGCCATTCGCGACCGCGATCAGCGCTGCATCGAGATCGGCGGCATTTTTCAATTCGAAGAGTTGCAGGCTCACGCCCAAGGCCCGGCCGGTGTCCTCCCAGGCGCGCCACTCGCTCCGCTCGCCGGGATGGCCGGAAGCTCCCAGCACCGCTACCCGCGAAATCGCAGGCGCCGCCTCCTTGAGAAGGGCGAGACGCTTGCCGACTAGTTCAGTGGCGAGAAAGGTCACTCCCGTCATGTTGCCTCCGGGACGGGCAAGACCGTCGACGAGCCCTGCCTGTACCGGGTCGCCGCTGAATCCGAATACCACTGGAGTACGCACTGACACCGGCTTCGCGACGAAGGCTGCAACACCCGCCGCGACCAAAACGTCAACCTTCAATCGGACGAGTTCGGCCGCCATCTCGCTGAGACCGGCCCGTGGCGCCGAACGATACTCGTAACGGATGTTTCGTCCTTCGACGTAGCCGAGATCGGCGAGCCCACGACGGAACGAGTCAAAGACGGCGGTCGGCGTTCCGATGTAAGGCCCGGATGCCGGCACGAGAAACCCGATCGTGGGGCCGCCGGTTGCCGGTTGCGCCCGCCCGGCGACGGGCGAGAGAGCGACGGAAGCGAGAGAACCAGCGAGAACCGCGCGGCGGCTGCTCATCGACTAACCTCGTCAGCGAAACCTCAGGATTATCACGTAGATAAGCACCTAGATCGGCAAGCCTCGGAACTGGCCAGCTCGTTTGGCGTTTTCCGATCATAGAGAGCAGCGCATCCGCGCTGCGGAGGGTGGTTCCCCCCAACTGCCGCGCTTGCTCCCTGAAACGCGAAAGCTCTATGTCCCCCATTCGTGGCGTTTTCCTTTTACCGGTTACCGGCGCTCCGCAGCCAGAGGAATTCTGACCCGGTCTAGCAGGATGCGGAAAAAGGTCGAGATCAGGGGCGGATATGGTGTAGAATCTAGGCTGCGTGACGAGATATGGGGATATCGGATGCGCGGCGGGGATTTGAACACAGCAGCGTTGTTCAGTTATCTGAGTTGCGCGGCGCGGGTCCCGGCGGATCATCCGCTGCGGGCGATCCGGGTCATCGTGGACGCGGCGTTGGAAGGGCTGTCGAGCGAGTTCGAAAGGCTCTATTCGCCGATCGGCCGGCCGTCGATCGCGCCGGAGAAACTGCTGCGAGCATTGCTTCTGCAAGCATTCTATTCGGTGCGCTCGGAGCGTCAATTGATGGAGCAGCTGGACTACAATCTGCTGTTCCGCTGGTTTGTCGGGCTGGGGATGGACGCGCCGATCTGGGACGTGACGGTCTTCACCAAGAACCGCGAACGTCTGCTGGCGGGCGATGTCGCCGCCAAGTTCCTGGCGCGGGTGCTGAACCAGCCACGGGTCAAGACGTTGCTGTCGGACGAGCATTTTTCGGTGGACGGCACGCTGATCGAAGCCTGGGCCAGCATCAAGAGCTTCACGCCGCGGGGCGGGGGCGACCGCGGCGATGGCGCGGCCGAGGATGGCGCACCCAAGGGCCGCAATGCCGAGCGCGACTTTCACGCCGAGAAGCGCAGCAACGACACCCACGCCTCGACCACCGACCCCGATGCCCGGCTGTTTCGAAAGGGGCGCGGCAAGGAAGCCAGGCTGTGCCACATGGGCCATTTGCTGATGGAGAACCGGCACGGCCTGATCGTCGATGCCACGCTGACCCAAGCCACCGGCACCGCCGAGCGCGAGGCCGCGATGACCATGCTGGGCCGCCTCGACGGCGGCCACCGCATTACCCTCGGCGCCGACAAGGCGTACGACGTGGCCGACTTCGTCGACCGCCTGCGCGCGATCAGGGTCACCCCGCATGTGGCGCAAAACCTCACCAACCGCCGCTCGGCGATCGACCGGCGCACCACCCGACACCCCGGCTACGCCGTCAGCCAGCGTATCCGCAAGCGCATCGAGGAGGCGTTCGGCTGGATCAAAACCAGCGGCGGACTGCGCAAAACGCGGCACCGCGGCAACGCCCGTGTCGGCTGGACCTTCACCCTGACCGCCGCCGCCTGCAACCTGATCCGGTTGCCCAAGCTGCTGGCGGCTGCATGAGCCTATCCTCGCTGCCGCGGCCAAACCTCGGATCGAACCGGATCGCCGCAAATGCGATCAACCGGACTCCGCCAACCCTGGCCTTCGGGCAAATCGAGCCAGAAAACCCGATAAACAGCCCTATTTCCGCACCCTGCTAGTGGCAGAATTTCTGCCGGATAGCGCGCTGGAGACGGTCCCTGGCTTTCCGCCGATGCGGCGGACACAGTATGATAAGGCCCCGGACCGCGCGATGCGGGTGCGGATTCCCATGCCGCTGGCACATCCTCCCGCCGCAGCTCTTCGATTCGCGCGCGGATCACCGCAAAATCATCGGCGGCGCGGGGGCGGGTCATGTTTTCTCCGTTTGGAATTTTGTCGTGAACCTGGCCGGTTAGGCGGCGGTTCACTATACGGTTAGCCCGCCGAGCGCGAGCTAAATCCCAAAGGCCGTAAACGTCTGGCAGGATTTTGGGTATCAACCGAACCGGCAGACGTGCCGATGCACTTCCGACCGCGAGATCGGTGTGCTCGCGGACTTCGAGCCGATTCCATGTAGCTGCCAATGTGGAGGTGTTGCAGACGACGGCCGCCAAACCGACCGTAAATTGCACCTTGCGGCGATCCGCATGCTGTTCGACTGGCTGGTCGTCGGCCAGGTCCTCGCCGTCAATCCGGCGCATGCGGTCCGCGGGCCCAAGCACGTCGTGCGCCGCGGCAAGACCCCGGTGCTGACCGAAGAGCAAGCCCGCCGGCTGATCGAAAGCATCGACAGCTCGACCCTCGTCGGCCTGCGCGACCGCGCGCTGATCGGCGTCATGACCTACGCCTTCGCCCGGATCGGCGCCGTGGTCGCCATGAAGGTCGAGGACTACTACCCCGAGGGCAAGCGCTGGTGGGTGCGGCTGCACGAGAAAGGCGGCAAGCGCCACGAGATGCCGGCGCACCATAAGCTGGAGGCTTTCATCGACGAGTATCTCGCCGCGGCCGGCATTCGCGAGGACGGCAAAGGCCCCCCTCTTCCGATCGGCCGTCGGCAAGACCGGTGTGCTGACCGACACGCCGATGAACCGGATCGACGCCTATCGCATGGTGCGCCGGCGCACAGCCGATGCTGGCTTCAAGGTCAAGCTCGGCTGTCACGTGTTCCGCGCAACCGGCATCACCGCCTATCTCGAGGCCGGTGGCACGCTCGAAAACGTCCAGGCCATGGCGGCGCACGAAAGCCCGCGCACGACCAAGCTCTACGATCGCACGAGCGACGCGATCACGCTCGACGAAGTCGAGCAGATCACGATTTAGCGCCGATCACCCGCCGCTGCGGCGGCAGCGTCTACGGGACACACCGGATTATCACGTAGATAGCGACGGTTTAGACCAACCTGTGGAACTCGACAAACCGCCCGGTGTTCTGGACCTGTGGAGAGAGCCGGCTTTGCTCGGCGGAGCGAGCGGTCCCCCGACCGCTACGCCGCTCTCGATAACGCGAAAGCGCCATGCCCCCCGTGGCGCTTTCCTTTTGGCACCATGCTCCAAGGGCCGCACCGCCGTCAGGCTTGCCGGAGAATGCGCTCGATCTCGCCGACGGCAACACCGCAGACCTCGGCGATCTGGCCGGCCGTCATGCCATATTTCGCCCAGGCGCGGATGCGGCCAGTTTCCGACACTGGGATTTTGGGCTTTACCTGCTTCTTCTGTCGGGACCTGACTGGCGCTGCGATTTCGTGACGGACCGGCGCCGGCAACACAACTGCCAATACCCGCGGTTTGCGCGGCGGTTGGCCGGCGGGCATCGACAATTCCGGAACAGCCGGATCACCGCCCTGCCGTTGCGGTGCGAATAATGCCTCGGCCGCCTGGCGGGCACTCGTGGTCCGCTCGCGATCATTGTTGCCACCTGCTCTGCAATACCTTCCTCCAAAAAGCTTTTCCCGTTAGCAGCATCGAAATCGGATTCGTTGATCTTGGCAAGCTGCACCTTGGGCCGGAAGCCGATGCTGCGGCACATCACGAAGATCGTCGTCTTCGCTTGCGCCCGCCTGTCGCCGCAATCCGGAAAAGCTTTTTTGGTCAGTGTGAACTACCTCACACCTCTTACCAATTCCTGAACTATGATGGTTGAGGGTGGGCGGATCGCGGCGCTCATCTGGCGAATGCCGGTTTAACGCGCGAAATCAGCGGAACCACACCTTGTGAGGGAGGAAAAGCATGCGACGCATTCTCGGGGCCTTGGCCCTGATCCTGTTTGCGGTTCCCGCCGGTGCCCAGACGGCGAGCCAGCCAGGCACGGTGACCCTGCTCAGGACTGGCTGGAACTTGAACAGCTTCGGTATCCAAACGTCGGCGCCGTTCATAAATCCAGTGGGCTGTCCTGCCCACGACGGTTACGTCTCGACCAAGCCAGCGCCGGGCTACGACACCTTTTACGATGCCGCCAAGCTTGCGTTCCTGACGGACGTCAACACGGTGGTGGTGGTCGTAGACAACAACGCGTGCTCTGCGGGGCGCCCCAAGATAATCGGCATCAACCTGTCGCGTTAAGCGGATCTCCCGCGCGCGCTCAGTCGACAGTAGAAGGCTCGCCCACCCGGTTGCGGTATCGCCGCCGGGTCGGCGACGCCGAAATTGCTGCAAATCATTACTACCGGTACACCAAGGTCCCGTCACTTGGAATTTAGTGCATCGATAAACCCGATCCCGATAGGTCTATTCCAATCTTTGCATTCTATAAAGGCCAGTGGGCAAAACTGACTCCTCTTTAGCCGGATGACCACGTCAAGATCGCGTCGGGGAACAGATTTACCCGGACGGCGTGGGATATGCCGGAGCGTGGCATGGCGCCGGTGTTGCAGATTGGCCGCATGTCCGTCCCCGCCGAGGTCGATGCGGAGTGGAACGCCTGGTACAGTAGGGAATATGTGCCAGGCTACCGCAAGGGTGCCGGGAGTGATCTACGCCCGCCGCTATCGGGTTATCGAGGGTAGCAGCGGCTACAGCACGGTTTACGAATTTGCCAGCACGGCCGTGCCCGAAAGCCCGGAGTGGAAGGAGCAACAGCAACATTCCTCGCCCAATTCACCGCGCATGCGGCAGGCCATGACGCATGCACCGGGTTCTGCCGGGGTGTACGTGCAGGTAAATCCCTAAAGTCTCACCATCAATCCCGCGCTCGCCTATTCCTTGTAGGTTGGGTCTATGCGGTTGAGTTTACGTAGCAATGCCGGCCAGTCGAATTTGTTCGGGTCGTGGCCGCGTGCGGCGCCGGCACGAGACTTGGCGTAGCCCGCGCTGACCACCGCGTCGGAGAGCGGGTTGAACTCGGCGCCCGACTGCTGAAAGGCGAGTTGCATCGCGCAGGCACGCTCCATCCGGTAGGTGGCGATAAAGGCTTCGGGGATACTGCGCCCGACGATGAACAGACCGTGATTGCGTAATACCATGATGTGGTTGTCACCGAAATCGGCAAGGAAGCGCTCGCGTTCCTCGAGGCTTCTCCCGGCGCCCTCGTAGTCGTGGTAGGCGACATCGCCGATCACCTGTAGCGCATGCTGATTGAGGGGCAGGAGTCCCCCCTTCTGCATCGAAACAGCGCACCCGGCGACCGTATGAGTGTGGATCACGCAGTTGATGTCAGGGCGGGCCATATGGATCGTGCTGGGGATCGCGAAGCCACCGCTATTGACCTCGTCATCCGACGGCTCGACCTTGTTCCCATCGACATCAACCTTGACCAGCGATGAGGCGGTGATCTCGTCGTACAGCATGCCGAACCGATTGATCAGGAAATGGTTCTGCGGGCCCGGGACGCGCGCCGTGATGCGGGTATTGATCAGGTCCGACCAGCCGAACAGGTCGACGAGCCGATAGCAGGCGGCGAGATCGATGCGGGTCTGCGACTCGGCCTGAGTGATGTGGCTTCTGGGTATCGCGGTGACGGCCATGCGACGATCCTCTGATAAAGCACGAGCGAACCAGTACGAGCCGTAGCACTATGCAGAGAGATCGGCTGGCAATCGAACTTAATTCGTCCGCCCGATCCATCCAAGTCGATCCCTCACGGTGATGAAGGGCGTCTTGGGCACCTTGAGGCGCTCCCGCGGTCGAGGTCGAATGCCAACCGTAATTAGAAAGAAGACTTCCGGCAGGACACGCCGCAATGGGTCAGAAGCACCGATCGCGGACCCTCGGCCTAGCATACCGGCGCAGGCAAAGCGCTGTCTTTCAGCGCGGCGGGGCTGCTCAACGGCCGACGGTGGCGCCTGCCGGGTATGCAAACGTGCGATTTGCGGTTGCTCAAAACGTTCAAGACAGCAACCGTGGCATCGACACCGCTGGCAAGGTCCCATTCAATGGAATTAGGTATCTATCACGAGTTCCCGGTCCTGCCTGGCCGCAGCCAAGCCGAATGCTTCGCCGCCGGGTTCGACATCGTCGACGCCAGCGAGGAATACGGCCTCGACGTGATGTGGCTCGCTGAGCTGCATTTCGACAAACGGCGCGGCCTCGCCGCCAGTCCCTTGGTCCTCGGTACCGCAATCGCGGCCCGCACCGAGAGGATCAGAATCGGGACCAGCGTGCAGGTGCTTCCGCTGGCCAATCCGCTACGCATCGCCGAGGAAGCCGCGACCTTGGACCACGTCTCCAAGGGTCGACTGATCTTCGGCGTCGGGCGCAGCGGCGTCGTGAAGACCTATGAGGCGCTGAACATCGCCTATTCCGAAAGCAAGGACCGCGAGATCGAGTGTCTGGAAATCATTCAACGCGCATGGCGGGAAGACAATTTCTCCTACAAGGGCAAGTTCTACGACATCCAAGACGTCACGGTCGTGCCGCAGCCGGTGCAACAACCTACGCCAGAAATCCGCATCGCGGCGGTGAGCGTCGAAACATTCCCCGCGGCCGGCAAAGCAGGCCAAGGCCTGTTCCTGTCGGTGCGGCACGAGGATGTGCGGATGTTCAAGCAGCACATCGACGTCTACCGGAAAGCCTGGACCGACGCCGGACATCCCGGGCACGCGCCGGTCTATCTCCGTTGCCCCGGTTTCGTCGCCAAAACCGATGCAGCGGCCCAGGAAGCCTACGGGCCGACGCTGATGCGGCATTTCCAGAACCAAAGCCGCCTGCTTGCCGATTCCTCTCGTCGGCAAAACAGTCCGCCGGACCACCCGCGCTGGAAAACCTCGCAGCGCCTCACTGAAATCACGCTTGAGGAAACCTTGCGCGGTTCGGTGTTTATTGGCTCACCCGATACGGTGGTGGGGAAGTTGAAAGACCTGCAACGCGACATCGGGCTGTCGGGCGTGCAGTTGGAAACGAATTGCGCGGGCCTGGCCGATCACGCGGCGGAACGAGAGGCGATCCGGCTACTGGCGCAGGAGGTTAAATCGGCGTTCCGTTGAACGCGGTTTCGAGACTCCGCGGCGGCTTATCGTGAATGGCCGGAGTGGGGGCAACTCCCGACCGTCCGGGACCGGGCGCCCACCGGCAGCTCTGCGCCGATTTCCGACCTTCCCGCCCAAGTCCGGAACGGGGAGGTCGACCCACAGGAGGCCCTCAGCCTTCGGCCTGACCCACGGCTGTCCGGTTGAGTTTTGCTGGACAAGGGGCATGGCATTGATTCCACTCGGTTCGGGACGTTTCACCGACGATCCGGACACGAGACGGGGGGTCAACGCCATGCGCCATCACAATAGCGTTTTTCATGGACTTCTGAAGCATTTGCCGTGGGCTGAATTTGACCGGCTGGTGGCGGCGCACGGGGCCGATTCGCGGGTTCGCCGGCTGACCACCAAAAGCCAGCTGGTGGCGCTGCTCTATGGCCAGCTTGCCGGGTCGGCAAGCCTGCGCGACATCGTCACTGGCCTGCAAAGCCATGCGGTCCGGCTCTACCACGTCGGGGCGAAGCTGCCGCGCCGCGCTCGACCTTGGCCGACGCCAACGCGGCGCGACCGAGCGCGCCGTTCAGCGAACTGCTGGCGCTGATGATCGCGCGGGCGCATCGCGGCCTGCGCCGGGCGCTCGCCGAGACCACCTACCTGATCGATTCGACCGGTCTGCGGCTCGACGCGCGCAGCCTCGATTGGGCGCGCTTTTCCGAGGGCGTGTGCGGCGCCAAGCTGCACGTGATCTACGATGCCGACGCCGACCGGCCGATCTACGCCGCGATCACCGCCGGCGCGGGTCAACGACATCACCGCCGCGCAGGCGATGCCGATCGAGCCCGGCGCCACTTATGTCTTTGATCTGGGCTATTACGACTATGCCTGGTGGGCCAAGCTCGACCGCGCGCAATGCCGCATCGTCACCCGGCTCAAATCCAATACCCCACTGCGCGTGGTCGAAGAGCTGCCGGTGCCGGCCAGCGGCCCGGTCCTCTCGGACCGCATCGGCCATCTGCCGGCCCGCCAGGGCAGCGGCCGCAGCAACCCTTTCCAGGACCCGGTGCGCGAGGTTCGCGTACGGCTCGACAGCGGCAAGGTGCTGCGCATCCTCTCGAACGACCTCGACGCCGCGGCCGAGGAAATCGCCGATCTCTACAAGCGCCGCTGGGCGATCGAGCTGTTCTTCCGCTGGGTCAAGCAGACCCTCAAAATCCGCCGCTTTCTCGGCACCTCCGAGAATGCCGTACGCATCCAGATCGCCGTCGCGCTGATCGCCTTTCTGCTGCTGCGTCTGGCCCAAGCGGCGCAGCGGACGGTTGCCAGCCCGCTCGCCTTCGCCCGACTGGTCCGCGTCAACCTCATGCACCGTCGGCGTCTCGACCGCCTGCTCGAAACCGACCCGCCACATCCTTTCAATCCGGCCCAACTGGCGCTCCAATGGAACCACAGCTAGCCCCCAGCTAAACCGGACAGCCGTGGGCCTGACCTGGCAATGGATCGGCGGTGCTTCAACACTTGGCAGTCAAGGAGTGATAGATGCGCATTTGTCCCATGTTGGCCGCTGTCTTGGCCCTCGGGTCAGCCGCTTCGGCCGCGGAGCGCGACCGGCCGACTGCAATCCTCGTCAGTCCGATTCACGAGGCCCAGATTGTCCGCGCCGACGACGGCAAGGACCACGTGGAATACGAACTTCTCGTCGTCAACGTGTTCTCCGAGCCGGTGACGCTGGCGAGCGTTACTGTTCTCGATCCCGCCGGAAAAGAACTCATGCGGATCGAAGGGGCCGCCCTTGCGGCCGCGACCCAGACCCTCTTCGCGAAGACAGCAACACCAGTCGTTCCCGCATCGGCCGCCGTCTCGGTTGACGTCGATCTGATCCTGCCGCCGGACACCGCCCCGGAACGGGTCACGCACCGGATCGCCTACACCCTCAAGGCGGACTCGGAGCTTGCTTTGATGGTCGGCAGCCTGGAGGTTAACGCACCAGAAGTCACCATCAACCGCCAGCCGGCCATCGTGATCAGGCCGCCCCTTAAGGGGAAGGGCTGGCTCGCGACCACCGCTTGCTGCAAGCCCAACGTCCACAGAGACCTTCGTGTCGCGATAGACGGCGTCCGCATCGAGACCGCCGAGACCTTCGCCATCGACTGGGCCAAGGTCAAGAACGACAAACTCTTCGACGGCGACGGCAAGAGGGTCGAGCAATACTATGGCTTCGGCGAGGACGTCCTCGCGGTCGCCGATGGCACCGTGGTCTACATCCACGACGGCATGCCCGATGAGACGCCGTCCGTCCTGATGGTCCCCAAGTCGAAGTCAGACTATGGCGGCAATAACGTGATTCTCGAAATCGCTCCGAATGTCTTCGCCTGGTACGCGCATTTGCGCCAGGGCAGCCTCACGGTGAAGGTCGGTGACGCGGTGAAGGCCGGGGCGCCCATCGCCAAGTTAGGGAACACCGGCCCCTCCGAAGGCCCCCACCTGCATTTCGGTCTTCTCAACAAGCCCGACCCTATCGCCGGACGGAGCCTGCCTTTCGTCTTCGACAGCTTCACCTTGGACGGCGCGGTTGATTTCGACACCTCGAAGGGGGATCGACTGGTGATTCGGCCGGATGCGCGACAGGTTCGGTCCGCCTATCCGCTCTACGGCGGCATCCAGGATTACCCGTAGCGCGATCAGCCATCACGCGGCTCCAACACTCGCCTCGAGCGGACCGTGGCGCGGCAACTTCTCACCCTGCCGTTCGAGGGCAGCGCGCGCACCCACGCTATCGATCGCACTAGACGGTGCGCAAGGGACGATCACTATTGAACCGGACGAGCGGGAGCGCGGCCTGCGCGTGACGATCCGCTTTTCGCGCATCGCATCGCTTGCCACGATTGTTCGGCGCGTTCGACACATTTTCGACCTCAGCGCGGACCCGCTGGCCATCGGCGAGGACCTTGCTCAAGACCCGCTGCTTGCGCCGCTGGTCGCCCGGCGTCCGGGCCTGCGCGTGCCGGGCGCGTGGGACGGCTTCGAAGTCGCCGTTCGCGCCATGCTCGGCCAGCAAATTACCGTAACGGGTGCCTTGAAACTTGCGGCGAAACTGGTCGCCGCCTATGGCGAGAAGCTGTGTCCCATCGACGGGGAGAGGCTGACGCATACGTTCCCGACACCCGAAAGATTGGCTCAAGCCGATTTGCGGTCGCTCGGAATGCCCACTATCCGAGCGGATGCGCTGTCAGCACTGGTTCGCGCTGCTGATCAGGCAGGTGACCGCCTTCTGGTATTTGGTCTGGTACTTCTCGGCGAAGGTTGCGACCGCAGCCTGTGCTGTCGCACGGTCCGGGGCCGCCCAGATCTCGCGCAGGTCGACCTTGCCCGCCGGCTGGACGGATTTGGGAAGCTTGTCGAGCACGTTGGCGGTCTTGTGCACGGTACATCGCTGGTGCCGGGTTGTCGGCGACACTTCCTCGATCGCCTTCCAGAAGCCGAGTGCCCCGTCGCCGGTCGCCAGCTCGGGCGCAATGGCGAGGCCGCGCGCCTTGAGGTCGACCAGCAACTCCCGCCAGCTCTGCGTGCTCTCCCGCAGGCCCACCTGGAAGCCGACCAGCTCCTTCTTCCCCTCCGGCGTCGCCCCGATCAGTACCAGCATGCATTCGGCCTGCGGCTCCATGCGCGCCTGCAAGTAGACGCCATCGGCCCAGACATACACGTAGCGCCGGGCCGACAGGTCGCGCCGCTGCCAGCGCGCGTAGTCCGCCTCCCACTCGCCCCGCAGCCGCGCGATCACCGAGGGCGACAGGTTCGGGGCATCCTTGTGTCAATGCCGAGTGAACTTTCCCCATTTGTGCCGAAGTAAAATTCCCCAGTTTTTGGGTCAGCCGGCCGGCTGATCGAGTGGTTTCAATTTTGGCGGACGGCCGCGGCGGCGTTGAGCGGCTGCCGGGAATGACGGATTGATGAGCGCCTTGAAGCGAAGGTGCTCGGGCATCAGGTCGGCGTGCTGGCGCAGCCGGTAGCTGGACCCCTCGATCTGGATGACGACGGCGTGGTGGAGCAGGCGGTCGAGCAGCGCGGTGGCAACGACAGGATCGCCGAAGACCTCGCCCCACTCGGCAAAGCCGCGGTTTGAAGTCAGGATCATCGCGCCCTTTTCGTAGCGGGCGTTGACGAGCTGAAAGAACAGATTGCCGCCGCCCTGGACCACCGGCAGATAGCCGATCTCGTCGACGATAAGGAGCGCCGATCGGCAGAACCAGCGGATGCGTTCGCGCAACTGGCCCTCGCGCTCGGCCTTGGCGAGGAGGCCGACGATGTCGGCGAGGGTAGTGAAGTAGACGCTGCGGCCGGCTTTGACGGCTTCGACGCCAAGCGCCACGGCGAGATGCGATTTGCCGGTGCCGGGTGGGCCGAGAAAGTGGACGACCTCACGGCGATCGACGAACTGGAGTTCGGCGAGAGCGAAGACACGCTCGCGGTCGAGCGAGGGCTGAAAGGAGAAGTCGAAGCCGGCGAGTGTCTTGATCGTGGCGAGGCGCCCCATGCGCAGCGCGGTCTTGATGCGGCTGGTCTCACGCACCATCAGCTCCTCGGCCAGGAGCATGTCGATCAGCTCGAGCGCGCTGGCTTCGCCGCGTTCGAGCTGGCGCACCGCATGGTCGAGCATTTCCAGGGCGCGCGGCATTCTGAGGGCGACCAGGGTGCGCCGGATGCGTTCCAGGACGGGCAAGCCTTCGCCCGCCGTGATCATGGCCGACCACCTTCGGCGGCGAGCCGGCGGGCGACCGCCTCGTAGAAGTCGAGCGACCGGCGCGCCACGACATCGCCGGCCCGGCCGATCGGGGCTGCTCCGGCGCCGATCGCTGTTGCCGCCGGCATCGGCATCTTGCGGTGGCCGGGAGCCAGGCGCCGTTGATGGCGCCCTTCGAGCACGGGATGGACGGCGATCAGCCGATCCGCCTCAAAGATGCGGATCTCGTCGGCCAGGCTGTGCACCTCGACGACGCGTTTACGGGTGGCGTCGGGCACGCTGTAGAGATTGCCGCCGACGCTGACCATGCCCTCATGCGAGACCCGCCGCTCGAGCTTGAGCACGGTGCGGAACGGCACCAGCGGCAAGGCCTGGAACACGAGCTTCTCTTCGGCAAAGGCTTCGTTGACGACGCGCTGCGTCGTCGCATGCACCCGTGGGTTGGCCACCGTGCCGAGCCAATGGGCGAGCTGCGCGTTCAGGTCGTCAAGATTGCGGAAAGAGCGGGCGAGAAAGAAGTCCTCGCGGATGTAGCGGAACGGCCGCTCGACCTTACCCTTGGTCTTGGCCCGGTAGGGGCGGCAGGCCTTTGGGTGAAAACGGTAATGCCCGGCAAAGTCGATCAGCGCGCGGTTGTAGATGATGTGGGCCTGGTCGTCCTCGCCGATCACCGCGGTCTTCATCCGGTCGTAAAGGATCTGGCGAGGCACTCCGCCCAAGGCCGCGAAGGCCGCCATGTGACAGCGCAGCACGGTCTGCAGGTCCTGGTGTACGACAAAACGCGCCCAGATCAGCCGGCTGTAACCGAGCACCAGCGAGAACAGCCAGACGATCCGCGCCACGCTGGGCTCGTCGGTGAAGACCACCTGAAACTGGGCAAAGTCGACCTGCGCCTGGTCGCCCGGCGGGGTCTCGAAGCGCACCTCGAACCCGGGTGTCGGTGGCGGCCGCACCGCGCGCAGAAAATCGGTCACCGCGGTGTAGCCGCCGTCATAGCCGTGCTCGCGGATCTCGCGTAGCAAGCGGCTTCCGGTCAGGCCCGGATAGGCGACCACCCGCTGCCGCAGATACGCCTCGAACGGCTCAAGCCGCCGCGCTCGCCGTTTGCGCGGCCCATAACTCGGCGGTTCCAGGCCGCGCTCGATGTATTTGCGTACCGTCTTGCGGTCGATCTCGACCCGTCGCGCGATCGCCGAGACGCTCAGCCCTTGCCGGTGAAGTTCCAAGATCATGACAAGCTCCCCAAGCTGGATCACCGCCTCCCCCTCCCGCCCTCGGAAGGGATCATCAAACGGCGCGCCGCCCGCCTTCCCGGGGCGCGCCCCGGGAAGGCCGGGATCAAGCCTGGGGAATATTCAAACGGCGCTTCTGGGGAGAATCACACCGGCAGGCACATCCTTGCCCAGCAGCGCCCGAGCGCCTCCTGAAAGTCGCCCATCGAGACCCCGCGCAGGTAGAGGATCGGCAGCAGTGCATCCAGGCTCCGCGTCCGCCGTGCCCACCGTGGCAGGATGGCCGAGGTGAAGCGGATGCACTCGGCTGCTTCGCTGGCACCGCGGTCGCGCAGCTTGACCCGACGCACCTCGACCGGGCCGATCCCAGTCTGAACCAGGCGCTCCGGACCATGGCCGTGCCGCACCAGGCGGTCGCGCCCGTCAGGCAGCCGCATGTCCTTCATCAGGGCCAGGAACGCCTCGGCTTCCGCCTCCACCGCCTGCGCCAGCAACCGGCGGGCCCCGCTCCTGAGAGCCGCCGTCAGCGGATCCTCGACCGCGTCCGGCTGACACAGGGAAACAACAATGCTATCGCTCCTCATGGCGTATCGCTCCTTCGGGAGGTTCAGGCAGGCTTCCACCCGCCTCGATACGCCGCCTTTCTCACATCGCCATCACCCAGATTCGGCCATAGCTCCACCATCCTCGGTCACGCCCCGATGATCTCGGCCGGCGAGTTCGTGCAGGCGAGCGGCAGTTGGGTCAACGACCGCACCCACGGCGTCCAATTCAGGGCCTCCTTCCTCAAGGCCACCGCGCCGACGACGACCGAGGGGATCGAGAAGTATCTCGGCTCGGGCATGATCCGCGGCATCGGGCCGATCTACGCCAGGAAGCTGGTGCGCGCCTTCGGCGATTCGGTCTTCGAAATCATCGAGCAAGAGCCTGGCCGGCTGCGCGAGGTGACCGGCATCGGCCCGAAACGAGCGGAGCGCATCATCGCGGGTTGGGCCGAACAGAAGGTCATCCGCGAGATCATGCTGTTCCTGCACAGCAATGGCGTCGGCACCTCGCGGGCGGTGCGCATCTACAAGACCTACGGCGCCGATGCCGTTCGGCTCATCTCGGAGAACCCCTACCGGCTGGCCCGCGACATCCGCGGCATCGGCTTTCGCACAGCCGACCAGATCGCGGCCAAGCTCGGCATCGAGAAGACCGCGCTGATCCGTGTGCGGGCCGGGATCTCCTATGCGCTCGCCGAGGCGATGGACGAAGGGCATTGCGGTCTTCCGGTCGAAGATCTCGTTCCCCTCACCGAAACGCTGCTCGAAGTGCCGGCGGAGCTGGTGGAAACGGCGTTGAGCCTCGAGCTCGATGCCGGTGCGGTCATCGCCGATGATCTCGAAGGCCGTCGTTGCGTCTTCCTCGCCGGGCTCTACCGGGCCGAGCGCGAGATCGCCGAGAAGCTCAGGGCGCTCGCCGTCGGAAGACCGCCTTGGCCGGCGATTGATGCCGACAAGGCGATCCCCTGGGTCGAGCAGCGGACAAAGCTGGCGCTCGCCGACAGCCAGAAGGCGGCGCTCCGGGTCGCTCTCGTTTCCAAGGTGGTGGTGATCACCGGCGGTCCGGGGGTCGGCAAGACCACCCTGGTCAACTCGATCCTCAAGATCCTTCTCGCGAAGGCCGTCAAAATCGCGCTCTGCGCGCCGACCGGCCGCGCCGCCAAGCGCCTGGCCGAGAGCACCGGGCTCGAGGCGAAGACCATCCATCGCCTGCTCGAAACCGACCCCAGGACCGGCGGCTTTCGGCGCAACGAGGAGGTGCCGCTCGATTGTGACCTGCTGGTCGTCGACGAGACCTCGATGGTCGACGTGCCGTTGATGCGAGCCGTTCTGCGCGCGCTGCCGGAGGAAGCGGCGCTATTGCTGGTCGGCGATGTCGATCAGCTGCCTTCGGTCGGGCCGGGACAGGTGCTGGCCGACATCATCGGCTCGGGTGCGGTGCCGGTCGTGCGCTTGACCGAGATCTTCCGCCAGGCCGCGGAGAGCCGCATCGTCACCAACGCGCATCGGGTCAACCAGGGTCGGATGCCGGACCTCGCCCCTGTCGAGGGCGGCGACTTCTACTTTGTCGATGCGGCGGACGCAGAGGAGGGTGTCCGCAAGCTGCTGGCGATCGTGCAGGAGCGGATCCCGAAGCGCTTCGGGCTCGACCCGATACGCGACATCCAGGTGCTCTGCCCGATGAACCGCGGCGGCCTCGGCGCGCGCTCGCTCAATATCGAGCTGCAGAAGGCGCTGAACCCGCCGGGCGAAATCCGCATCGATCGTTTCGGCTGGACCTTCTGTCCCGGCGACAAGGTCATGCAGATCGAGAACGATTACGACAAGGAGGTCTACAACGGCGACCTCGGCGTCGTGTCGCGCATCGATGCCGAGGAGGGCGAACTCGCGGCCGATTTCGATGGCCGGGAGGTGACCTACGGCTTTGGCGAGCTCGACGAGCTGGTGCTCGCCTATGCGACGACCATCCACAAGAGCCAAGGCTCGGAATACCCGGCCGTGGTGATCCCGCTGACCACCCAGCACTATCCGATGCTGCAGCGGAACCTGGTCTACACCGGGGTGACGCGCGGCAAGCGCCTCGTCGTCCTCGTCGGCCAGCGCAAGGCGCTGGCGATCGCCGTCAAGGGCAGCCGAGCGAGGCGGCGGTGGTCGAAGCTGGCAGAGTGGCTCAGGCAACGGGGATCAATCGCCGCGCCGCAGATTGAGAGACCCCACGGGTGACGAGCGGTCATCGTTGGGCCTTCAAGGCGAGGTTTCGTGCCCGCGGCTACGGCTGGCGCGGTTCGGCGCTGGCCGGCAAGCGGCTGAACGAGGCGGTCCGCGAGATCAATTCGATCGCCAAGTCGGACCCTGTGCTGGCGGCGGAAGGCTGCGTGTCACTGATGGAACGGCTCTGGCCTGCCTTGCAGGACATCGACCAGGCATTGCCCTCCGTCGACATCCTCATCCAGCAGTAGAAGCGTGGTGGAGCCAAAGCCCTGGCCCATGCCAGAGCGAACCACACACTTGCCGGACCTTATGAATTGTCGGCATGCGGGAGGACCGCCGATTGCTCAGCGGCCCTCTGATTTGGTTACCTTGCGAACGGCCGCCGTATATGCCGACGCTGAAACGACCCAGGACCTGCCGCAGCCAGGACGCCGTCGCGGCAGCGCGCGGCACGAGCAGTCGTTCGACCCGCTCGAGCCGGAGGCGGGCGTCGCGCGCCCGCTGGTCGAGCTCGACCCGCGGCACGCTCTTGTTCCATAGGTTTGCTCTCATGGCGCCCTCCATAGCGCGCACACCCCCGACCGCAGTCAGCGCCGGAGCCGCTCAAATATCGCAATGGCTTTGACGGCCGTGTGGGCTGGCTCACATTCCTTGCGATTTATTTGCGATTTCGCCCGAACCAGGAGAAGTGCACGATCCTTGACGCACTCGATGGAGGGTCACGCCGCGGCATTTAATGGGAGTTGGCGGTGAGGCTTGCGCGCGGGCTCTTGACCAGCGGCATCAGGGTGAGGCCGGCGACGAAGAGCCCGCCGAGCAGCATGATGGCATCGTTGTAGGTCAGCACCAGCGCCTCGCGCTGCACCAGACCGGCCAGCAGCTTGACCGCCGCGCGGCCGGCGTCGCCCGGGACGAGCGCATCGAGGCGGTTCGTCTGCTTGTCGAGAAAATGCTGCACTGCGGGGTGCGCCGGGTTGATGCTCTCGATTAACCGGTTCCAGTGGAAATGCAGCCGTTGGTTCAACAACGTGCCGATCGCCGCCAATACGATGGCGCCACCGAGGTCGCGAGTTCAGGTTGTAAAGCCCGGCAGAGTTTTTCAGCTTGTCCTGCGGCACGCTGCCGAGCGCGATCAGGTTCGACGGGATGATGCACATCATCATGGCGATCCCGCGCAAAACCTGCGGCACGAACAGCTCGGCAAAACCCGTTTGATTGGTGAGGCCGGCCGTCAAGTACATCGATACGACAAACAGCACGATGCCGATGCTCAGCATCAGCCTGAGGTCCATTTTGCGCGCCAGCAGAGGCGAGATCGGCGACATCGCTAATTGCGCGAGCCCAGTGACGACGACCGTCTCGCCGATCTGCAGGGCGCTGAAGCCCCTGACCTGCGCCAGAAACAGCGGGATCAGGTAGGTCGTGCCGTACATGCCGGTGCCGAGCATAAACGTGTAGAACGAGCCGAGCGCGAAATTGCGATTGGTAAAGGCGCGCAGATCGACGATCGGCTGGCGGTAGCTCAGTACGCGCCAGAAGAACAAGGCGGCGGCGATCGTCGAAACAATGACGGCGGCGAAGATCGTGTTGTCCGAAAACCAATCCCAGCGCGGGCCTTCCTCGAGCGCGTATTGAAGGCAGCCGAGAAAAAGCGCCATCAGCACCAGCCCGGTCAGATCGAATTGGCGCAACAGCGACCAGTCGGGGTTGTCTCGATCGAGGAGCAGCCACACGGCAACGGCGACGCCGATGCCGGGCACGAGGTTGACCAGGAACAGCCAATGCCAGGAGAAGGTATCGGTCAGGTAGCCGCCGATCGTCGGGCCCAAGGTCGACGACATGTTCAAGATCAGCGATATCAGCACCATGACCGTCGCCAGCTGCGGCATCCGGAATTTCGTGTAGATGACCGGAAACACCAACGGCATCATGGCGCCGCCGCTGAACCCCTGCATCGCGCGAAAGACGATCATCTCGCCGAGGCTCGTTGCGGTCGCGCACAAGGCACTTGCCGTCGTGAAGCAGAGGGCCGCAGTGACGAACAGCACGCGGGTCGACAGCAGTCGCGACAGGGTTCCGGACAGCGGCACCATGATGACGTTGGCGATCAGATACGAGGTCTGGACCCAGCTGATCTCGTCGATGCTGGCCGACAGCCCGCCCTGGATCTGGGTCAGCGAGCTGGTGACGATCTGGACGTCCATGACCGCCATCAACAGGCCGACGACCATGGCGATAACGCCGAGCCAGTCGCGCAGGCTCGCCGGCTGCCCGGACTGCGCCGAAATCGTGCCGGCGGATGGAGCGGAAGGCGGCTCTACCGTCGCCGCCGGGACCAGCGCGACCGCCGTGCGCCGCGCCTTGCCCACCCGACGGGGCGCCAGGGTCCAGGTCACGGCGGCGCGGTTCGCGCCGGGGCGACCGAGCTTGCTGCCGCCGTGGGAGCGATCTTCTGGGGCATCTTCACTGAACTAAACCGTTCAGTTCATTATTGCCCGACCGTATGCCCTCTCTAAGAATTGTCAAGCCTTGAGCGTCTCGGAAAAGGATTGGGGGCCAAGAATTCCGCGCCATGTTCGAAGCCGCTTACTTCGCCGGCTTGCGCAAGGCCGGCGTGCCGGAACGAGTGAAGCCCGGGCGCGGCGCTGCGGCTGACCGCGATCGCCTTGCCGATCGGCCTGCCTTGCAGGATATCGACACCTCCTCAGGCGCCCTCGGTGGCGCCGTCCATCGCACCCTGGACGCACTGATCCCCGTATTGATCTCGGCGCCGGCCGACATAAGGACGCGACATGGTGTGGGTTGAGCGGCTGTTCCATCCGATCATCGACGACGGGGTGCAGTATCTGGCGCCGGTCGAGGACCGGTGGGGCGAGATCGCTGGCTACCCCGAACTCGGACGAGCCGCGAGGCGGTTACGTCAACGGCACGGCAATTATCTGTCCACTCTGCTGGGAGGCCGGACCTTCCTGCGAGGACGCGTTGATCAAAACCGGTCGAACCGATGAGGCGCCGCCGCCGATGCACAGGACCGCCTGCGGCGGCCGGTTATGTCGCCTCGCCGCTCGCCGGATTGCCGGTTTCAATCAAAATCTCTTCGATGTCGCCGGCGAACGCACGCTCGCCGGTTCGAAAGCGCTCGACGATACGCCGCCGGCGCCGTCCTGATCGGCCGCACCAACATGCCCGAGTTCGCCTTCTCCGGCGTCGGCATCAATCCGCATTATGGAACACCGGACAATTCTTATGACCGCCAATGCATCCCGGGCGGTTCGTCTTCGGGTGCTGCGGGCTCGGTCGCCGATGGCGGCGCCGTTGTGGCGATCAGCACCTCCCGGCGGCGCTGTGCGGCCTCGCCGGTCTGAAGCCGACGCAGCGGCGGATTACCCGCGCCGGCGCAACGCCGCTGTCGACGACCCGCGATTCGATCGGGCCCTGGCGACCAGCGTCGCCTGCTGCGCTATCGCCGACGCGGTGGTGGCCCGCGAGGAGCCGACCGCACCGCTGCCGGTCCCAGCCGAGGCATTGCGCCTCGCTGTGCCGCAGAGCTTTGTCCTCGACGACCTCGCACCCGAGGTAGCGACGGCATTCGACGACGCATGCACGGGATTGTCGCGCGCCGGCGCGCGGATCGTCGATCTGCCGCTTATCGAGCTTGGCGAGTACGGGCGATCAACGCCAAGGTCGGGTTCGCCCCGATCGAAGCCTATGCCTGGCATCGGCCTCTGCTGGCGCGGCACAGCAAAGAGTACAACCCGCGGGTGCGCTTGCGCATCGAACGCAGCGGCGGCATGACCGCTATCGAATACATCGACCTTTGCGCCGCACGCACCGATCTGATTGCGCGCGTCGCGGCCCGTACCGCCGGTTTCGATGCCCTGCTGATGCCGACCGTCGCGATCACCGCGCCGCCGATCTCTGCCTTCGCTCGTGACGAGGATTACTTCCGGCTCAACGCACTGATCCTGCGCAACCCCTCGATCATCAATTTCCTCGATCGCTGCGCCCTGACGCTGCCGATACACCAGCCAGGCACGGCGCCTGTCGGGCTCATGGTCGTCGGCGAGCACGGCACGGACCGGCGTCTCCTCGCCGTCTCGCGTGGCATCGAGGCGGCCATCACGCCGAGTTAAGGAACCCCGTGGCCAAGGGCAAATCGCGCGAGCCGCTTGCCAAGCATCGCTCCGCTCACGTCGCGCGGTAACGCTTCTGGTACCGCCATCACCCCTGGCCCGAGTTTACTGCTAATGACCGATCCGCAGCCACCGCGGAATGCCTGGGTCGCCCCACCCCAATCCGCGGTGGCGCAAGGACCGCGTTTGCCCCGGCAACAGCTATTCTCTTCGTGATCCAGGGCGTCTCAGTTGGGTGGATTCCGGCCCTTCGCCGCAACCATCGCCAACGGCGAGGTCGCGCCGATTCCCGCCGCCGAACTGAGGAGCGTGATTTGACCGTTCCGGTACGCCTGCTTCCACGAGCCGGGGCATGGACCGTTCCGGTTTGCCGTGATCAGCTGGCGCGACACCCGGCCAGGCGCCGACCGGAAGTCGGCATCGGCCCGCCAGTAGCGAAGGCAATACCATGTCAACGGATAATTCGAATCCCATTGCATTGGCGATCCGAAACCGCGAACACTTCACTACGAACCTTGTCGGAGTGGGCAGATGCGACGCGAGCTCGCGGCGATCCTGTTTGCCGACGTGGCCGGCTACACGCGGCTGATGGATCTCTATGAGGCGGACACCCACCCTCGGTGGATGGCGCTGTTCGACGAAGTGATCGAGCCAGCCATAGCAGCGGCCGAGGGTCGGGTCGTCAAACACACCGGCGACGGCTTTCTCGCCTGCTTTACGAGCGTTGTCAGCGCAGTTCAGGCTGGCGTTGCCATTCAAGAGGAGGTGCACAGTCGCGAGGCCGGGCAGCCGCTCGAGAAACAGATTGCCCTTCGTATGGGGCTGCACTCCGGTGACATCGTTTCCGAAGCGCGCGACGTCTTCGGCGCCGGGGTAAATCTCGCCGCTCGGCTGCAGGAGGCAGCCGAGCCCGGCAGTCTGTTTATCTCGGGCACGGTTTACGAACAACTTGGCAGCAATTTGCAACTACCTGTCTCCGACCAGGGATTCCTCAGATTTAAGAACATCCGAAGGCCGGTTCGCGTCTACAAAATAGAAACCGCCCCGCGCCAAGCCGCCGCGGCACATCCGGCATCGCCGGCTCCGCACACCCGGCCGTCAATCGCGGTGCTGCCTTTTGCCGAATTTGGCGCGGCCGACGACCGCAGCTACTTCGGCGACGGGATCGTCGAGGACATCACCGCTGCGCTCGCATCCTTGCCCGACATCTTCGTCATCTCGCGGGCGTCTACGCTCAAATATCGGCGGGGCCCGCCGGATTTTCAGGCGATCGTAGAGGAACTCGGCGTCCGCTACGTGCTCTGGGGGAGCGCCCGCCGACGCGGTCAGCGGCTGCGCATTGCCGCCGAATTGGCCGAGGCCGAGACGCAAACGGTCATTGAAGACCACCGCGTGGAAGGCGACATCGGCGAACTCTTCGACCTACAGGATAGCCTGGTCGAGAGCGTCGTTCAGAAGATCATCCCCAACGTTCGCGCCAGCGAGCTGCGCCGGATCCGCCGCAAGCGGCCGGAGAACTTCGACGCTTACGATTACATGCTGCGCGGGCTGGATCTGCTGTATCGCCTCGATCAAAAAGAATTCGAGTTGGCGAGGCAGATGTTCCAGCAGTCAATATCGCTGGACAACGATTACGCACCACCCCACGCCTTTACTGCACTATGGCACGCCATTCGGGTCGGGCAAGGACGGTCGCCAGATCGGGGTGACGACCTGGCGAAGACCGAGGAGTTTGCCGCCGCCGCGTTGCGGCGCGACGCCAACGATGTCTGGGCATTGGCGTTATCGGGTCATCTGCGAGCCCTGCTGTTCCGCGACTTCGATGCCGCCTTCGACCTGTGCGGGCGGGCATTGCAGGCAAGTCCCAACTCGGCCTTTGCCTGGTCGCGCAGCAGTCCCGTCTTCAGCTATGTCGGCGACGCCGCCGAAGCCCGCCACCGCGCCGAACAAGCGCTGCGATTGTCGCCGTTCGATCCGCATATCTTCTTCACCCATTGCGCCCTGGGCCTAGCCGCCTATACCGAAGGAGATTACACGAACGCGATCGTTTGGGGCCACCGGTCGCTCGCCGCCAACCCGGCCTATACCGCCAATCTGCGATTTCTTGCCGCCAGCCTGGCGGCGAAAGGACAGATCGAAGAGGCGAGGTGGGTCAGCAGCAGCCTGTTGCGGCTCGAGCCGAAGTTTTGTGTGAAGCAGTTCATAGACAGCTACGCATACCGGGACCAGCATTTCCGGGAGCGGCTCGCGCGACACCTCCTGCTCGCCGGGCTGCCGCAATAGCGGCGGCGCGCCGGCGCCCGGCGCAGCCGACCGACATATTGTCAGGCGCAAATCAGCCACGAGGAAGACGAACATGCCATTGCTCGACATGAACATGAACATGAACATGGCGCTGGCGTCGCCGGGCGGCGCGTTCGCGCGGTTCAGGCCGCGCTACGACAGCGATCTCGAAAGCCTTCTTGTCGACACCACGCCGCCAAACACAAAACTGGTCCCGCCGGTCAGCGGCGGTGCCCAGAACTACCCGTCCTTTCACCCGCTCTGGGATGCCGAGCTGCAGTCCTACATGTACCTTGCCGATTACCTCGCGAAGACGGCAACGTGGCGTGCCGACTGCACCGCGGCTGCAACCGGTGCTGGCACGCCGTCCAAGGATATGACGCAGGCGCAACTCGGCGGCGAGGTGTTGCAAATCCTCCAGTTCGCACTCGAACGCGACGACCGGTTCGACGAAGTCATCGACCAGGACGACGCCGACGGCGCGATCAATTACTGGCTGGGCACGCTGAAGATCGACCCGGCGCGTCACCCCGGCACCTATTTGATGGTGCACACCGCCCGCCGCATCGGCGAGCATGTCGTAATGTGTCTGAAGGGCGATTTTCACAGCGCGCGGCCGTCGCAGCTGTGCCCGGCGATCACGCCGATGATCGATCCGCCCGCAACCCCGACCTTTCCGGCCGGCCACGCTGTGCAATCCTATCTGATCTCGTACGTGCTCGCCTACAGCCTCGCCGACGCGGCGGGAAACACCAACCTGCCGCAACACAAGCTGCCGGCGCCCAGCTCGACACTGGCCCAATTTCTCGCTTCGGCAACCGCGCCACGGGGGCGCTATTCGACTTGGCGCATCGCGTGTCCGAGAACCGCATCGTCGCCGGCGTGCATTTCCCGACCGACATTGTCGCCGGCCAGGCGGTGGCGATCCAGATCTTCCTCGGCCTGCAGAATACGATCGTCTGGACCGGGACCGGACAGCCGTGGTTGCCATGTCTGCGGGATGCGGTCCGCACCGAGTTTCCTCAATACCGGCTGTAGGCTCGGAGTGTCAGTCGATGCAGACGCCGAAGAACCCCTTCCAGATCCCGCCTGAATATGTGGATTACACGCGGCGGCTGATCACGTACACCACCAAGGCGCCACTTCACATCGCCGAGATCGAGAAGGCCCTTAAGAAATTTGGTGCCGAGCAGGTCGTCGATTTCCGGCTCGGTGACCTGCGTGTGCGTGCATTCTACCTCGGCAATCCCGAATTCTCGGTAGCCGATGCGATCGACGAGGTTGCGCCGCAGTTTTCCCCCGATTGGGTGTTCGAGCCGGATATTCGCCTGAGTCTGCTGGCAATGCCCAACGACCCTCTCTACTCCGAGCAATGGGCATTGCAGAAGATCCAGGCTGAGCCCGCCTGGAACCGGGTGGCGCAGGCGCGCGGAAATCGCCCGCCGGTTGTCGTGGCGATCGTCGATTCCGGGGCAAAGGCCGATCATGAAGATTTCCTTAACTCGGTCGGCGCGACGACGGTCGGCGGCATCAGTGTTCTTGCTCCGGCCGGGGCCAATTTCCCCGACGATACGGGCCACGGCACGATGCTGACGGGGATCATAGCCGCAGTCACCAACGACCGGCTCGGCATCGCCGGTATCGGCAGCGTGCCGGCACCGGCACCGGCGGTGCCGAACATCTCGGTGATCAAACCCTACGAGATCAAGTTTGATGACACGCGCACGCCGCCGACGGCGCTGGCGGCGGCGCTCGGGTTTCTGTTCGCCGCCCAACAGGGGGCTCGCGTCATCAATGCAAGTTGGCACGTGCTGGACCCAGGCCTTCTCTACAACGCGATCAGCGGCATCGGCACCTTGAACCGGCCGATAGTGGTCGTCGCCGCCGCCGGCAACCAAGGCAGAGACAACGACAAGATTCCGACATTGCCGGCGAGCTATCGCGGGTCGGTTCGCGGGAGCCAGCCGCTCGACAATCTGATTTCGGTGATGGCTTCGGACCAGAACGACAACAAGTGCTGGTTTTCCAACTATGGCGACAATGTCGACCTTGCCGCCCCAGGCGAGGACGTGCTCAGCACATCCCTCTATTTTGCCAATCCGCCGCCACCGCCGACGCCGATCTACAGCCCTGCCTACCGCCAGACCAGCGGCACCTCGGCGGCGGCGGCATTTGTTTCCGCTGCCGCGGGGCTGTTGCTCGCGATCGACGACTGGACGCCCGCCGAAATCCGCAATCATCTGGTCGCCTCGGCCAATCTGGTGCCGAACTTGCGGGGCGCTGGCCGCGCCGGCCGCCGGCTCAACCTACGCCGTGCCGTCTGCGGCCCGTTCTCAATCACCGCACCGCCGACCGGCGTACCGCTGCAAGCCGGCTCGACCGTCACGGTGCAATGGTCGAACGAATACCCGGCGCCGGTCGTCATTTCAGTCGAGGTCTCGTTCCGCGACGCCTACAACCGTTCGACGGTTCTGGGTGCGGCAACCGCCGGGCTGCCTAACTCCGGCTCGGCGCAGGTCACGGTGCCGGCACCGATCGCGCAGCAGGCGATCGTCCGCGTGCGCTGCGAGCAGAAGAACCTCTACGCCGATTCCGACGTTTTCGCGATCGTTTGAGCGTCTACGAGCCCCCAGCGGGCGGCGAAATCAGAACGGCCGCGGAGGGCTGTTCGCCGAGGGCGGGTTCAGCGTACCCAAGCAGCCAATCGAAGGACGCGACGGGTTCGCGGCGGTGACGAGCGACTCGGCCGATCTCGCACGCATGACCGACGGGATCGGCGAACGCTGGGAGGTGCTGAACAACGCGTACAAGCCCTATCCGTGCGGGGTCGTGCTGTTCCCGGTGATCGACGCCTGTCTCGAACTACGCGCCCGTCACGCGCCCGCGCCGGAAGCGATAGACCGCGTCGTCGTGCGCGGCCACCCGCTGATGCGCGAGCGCACCGACCGGCCGAATGTCGAGACCGGGCGCGACGCCAAGGTCAGCCTGCAGCACAGCGTCGCCGCAGCGTTCCTTTTCGGCGCCGCCGGGCTCGCGCAATATGAGGACGATTGCGTCGCCGACGCGGCCGTGCGCGCGCTGCGCGCCAGGGTCGTCTTCGAGGAGGATCCGGCCGCGCCGGTCGAGTTGGCCACCGTGACGCTGCACCTCGTCCACGGGACGGAGATGAGCCAGCATATCCGGCACGGCCGCGGCACGCCGGGCCGGCCGATGAGCGATGCCGAACTCGACACCAAGGTGCGTGAGCTGGCCGCCTATGGCGCCCCTTTTGTCGACGCTGCCGGCCTGATCGGGGCGGTGCGGGGCATCGAGGGCGCGGCCGACCCGACCCGATTGCTGCGGCTGACCGTGCCCGGCTGACGGGGCCAAATCAGCCCGGGGCGGCGCCGCGCCCGCGCGCCCGGCAGCAGGCTGGGCGGTTTCGCGCGCGACACCGCCGTGGTGGCATTGTTGCGAAATTGCGGAATTATGTAGCAGACGCACCTTGTGGCTCTTGCTTAAACATCAATATAAAATTGCGTTTATCACAAAGACTCTGTGGCGGGCAATACGCATGCGTTTTTTGCATTTGACCGATGCGAATTTTGCGTTCAACCCAATGTCGTTGGTTCGAACCGGCAAACTGAGGCGGTTGCTGAACGAGATTAAGAAAAGCTTGGCGCATCGAAGCGCAAACCATCCCCCAAGGGGAGGGCGGGGCAATGTCGAGCTTTAGCTCCAAACTGCTATCCACGGTCTGTGCGACGATAGCCTTATCCTGCGCAAACGCCTTTTCTGATCCACGACACTCCGGTTTCGTCGATCCTTACAACTGCAATGGGGGAGCCGACCTCATCGGGTACGGCATCAATTTCAGTTTGGATAAGATGCTCGATCCCCATGGGGATGCCATAATCGGCCCAAAACGATTCCAAGAATGGCGATTTGTGGGTCTCGAACCTCTTTCGGAGTTATAACCGCACCGGCACCACCGGGTTCTGCCATAAAATCGATACTGATCAGATGAGGGACTCCCCTCTCCATGTATGCGAGGGAAATTTCAAGTGCGGCACCTTTGTGACCGTAATGAATAGAGAAGTAAGCGGGGTCTTCAGCCTTGATCGCCATCATGATATTATGATAGGACTGAACCAAGGAACTTTCGAGGACAGAAATTCGTTCGTCGATGGGCGCGCTCATATTCATTATGTCGTTAATGACATTAGTAGTGTTAAATCCTCCTCTGGCGCCAATTATACCAGACTCTCCCCAAAGGATCTCATTGGAGACCCCGATCTTGCACCCGGTACGTTTTATGGTGCTGTGCGGTGAAGTTAGTTTGCTGTCAGCGCCGATATAAACTGCGGCATCTGTGCGATAGGCAATTACAGATGTAGCCTTCGTGGCAATTGGAGTTAAATATAAAGAGATAAGTAGCAACGCGGCGTCGGCTGAATTCAACCCGCGTTCGGCCATGACATGCCGAGCCAGTTCCTTGGTCGTCATCGGCCCCGGCGCGTCTCGTAGAGCATCAAGCGTCGCCCGCGTCAGATCCCCCCGCAGGGCACGATGCGCTACGTAGGGATCTTTTGACGGATGCCTTCGACATCGTAGCTCGGGTCGAAGATGCGGATCGCCGCATCGATGTGGTCAAGATCGACGATCTGCGGCGTGGCGTCAGCTATGAGGATCTATCGGAGCGGCTTGCCGCGATCGGCGTGCGGGATACGCCCGTCAATTTGCGCAATAAGGTCGCGCGCGGGCGATTCTCGGCTGTCTTCCTCGCGCAATGCCTAGCGGCGATGGGTGCCCGCACGCTTCGGATCAGCGAAGAGCCTGATAGACAATAGGAATTCTGGCTCATGCGAAAGGCATGGCGAGAAACGCCAAAATCGGGCACAATCCCGTCGGAGCGGGTTGCTCAGGTTAACTGGGCGACTTGCCACATTGCGCACCTCCTTTCTGATGCATGGGAAGGCGTTGCGGGAAACGCGATCATCGGCTCCATCCGGTGGCCGCGGGGAAGGGTGGAGGAGGTGGGAATCAAACCCATTTGCTGCACAGTTTTGCGGACCGGCCCAAGCACCAGCTTGGTTCCTCCCCCGTAGGGTTACGGGCTCAACGGCAACGCGCCGTTGGCCATAATCGGAGCGCCGGATAGTTCACCGCTGTCCGGCGTTTCCGATGTTTCATCACCGCTTGGCCAATGCAGACGCCAAGAACGCAATGCGTATCCCTCAGCTACACTCTCAAATAGCTCAGAATGAGAGAGATACGAAGCCACGACCGCAGACGGTTTTTTTCCGACTACCGTAACTCCCGTCGTCAGCAAGGCTTGATGAATTTCGCCAGACGGAGCTGGTCTCCCCTTTTTTCGGAGGTATGTAGCCGCACCCTGGCGAATCGCCTCCGCCTGCGAATTCGGTGCGCTTGCCTCGCCGCCGCACCTGATCTCCGGTCTGAGCCTCTAACGACGGCGGCGAGGGGGCGCTGTACAAGGAGATGATACTGCGTACTGCCTCAAGGCGTTGGAACACGGGATTCTCCCGTATCAGCGCCTCAAGGCGTTGTTCCTCAGCTTTCGCCGAGCGCAAGATATCGTCTTCCATCAGCATGCCTCTACGGATTGGCGGTTAGTCCGGGCATAGCTGATCACGAACTTGGCGTCAAGGTCAGGGGTCTGTAAATGAGGTTATCCCCATTATCCACAGCCTGTGGATTGTTTTGCAGGCCCACGTTACGCCGCTATGTTACGAACCCCGTAGGTGCGTCCGCTACATAATGCCGCGAAATTGGAGGTGGCGCAGCTCAATCTGATCCATGCCGAAAAGATGGCCTCGTTCGGGCATTTGACCGCCGGGATTGCGCATGAGATCAAGAACCCATTGAATTAGTGTGCGCACCGCCACGAGATAGGAAATGGGAACCCTTCGACAAGCTCAGAACAGCGCCGCCGCCCAATCGCCTGCCATGGCCGTTGCGGATCACGGCCGCATTCCGGTGCTCGACATCGGGCCGTATCTCGCCGGCGATGCCGGCGCCGCGGCGCCGCTGGCGCGCGCCATCGCCCGCACCTGCGAAGACACCGGGTTTCTCGTCGTCGCCAATCACGGCGTGCCGCCGCGCCTGGTCGAGGACACCTTTGCCGTCGCGGCGCAATTCTTCGCCCGGCCCGAGGCCGACAAGCTGGCGCTCAAGGTCGGCAAGTACAACATCGGCTATCTGCCGTTCGGCGGCCAGGTCGTGCGGCATTCGCCGGTCAACAAGAACACCAGGCCGAATTTCAGCGAGAGCTTCTACATCACCCGCGACCGCGCTCCCGACCACCCGGACATCGTCAACGACAAGCCGCTTGTCGGGCTCAACCGCTGGCCGACGGACATGCCCGAATTCCGCGCCGCGACGACGGCCTATTACGCCGCGATGGAGGCGATGACGACGCGGCTGGTGCCGATCGTCGCGATGGCGCTGGACCTGCCCGGCGGACTATTTCGCCGAGGCCTTCGCCGAGCCGAATTGCACGATCCGGCTGATCCACTACCCGCCGCATCCGAACCCGGAGGACAACGAGTTCGGCTTCGCCCCGCATACCGACAACAATTTCCTGACCTTCCTCGCGCAGTCGGCGCTGCCGGGCCTCGAGGTGCGCACCGCCGAAGGCGAATGGATCCGGCCGCCGGCGGTGCCGGGCACCTTCGTCGTCAACACCGGGGCGATGCTGGCGCGCTATTCGAACGACCGCTTCCGGGCGACGCCGCACCGCGTCATCAACCGCAACGCACCGTCGCGCTACGCGATCCCGTTCTTCCTCGGGCCGAACCACGATGCGATCGTCGACTGCGTCCCGACCTGCGTCGGTCCCGACAACCCGCCGCGCTACGAGCCGACGACCTACGGCGCCTTCAGCCAGCGCCTGCTGAGCTTGAACTTCGCCCACCGCCGCGCCGCAGAGCGGCGGAGAATACGCGTGAGTGCGCGATTGGCGGCCGGCGCAGGCGGATGACAGAGGTCCGTGATCGGGCGTTCGCTGCGCCGGCTCGAAGACCGGAGGTTTCTGATCGGGCAAGGGCGCTATGTCGACGACATCGATGTTCCCGGCCAGCTGCACGGCGTCGTGCTGCGCTCGCCGCACGGACATGCCATGATCGAAGGCATCGATGCCGCGGCCGCGCGCGCGATGCCCGGGGTGCATGGCGTCTTCACCGCCGCCGATCTCGATGCGGACGGGATCGGGGCGCTGCCGTGCATTGCCCGGGTGGCGACCGTCGCGCCGATCATCGTGCCGCCGCGCCCGGCATTGGCGCGCGACCGGGTTCGCCATGTCGGCGACCCGGTGGCGTTCGTCGTCGCCGATACGGCGGACCAGGCGCGCGACGCCGCCGAGCAAGTAGACGTGGCATACCGGCCGTTGCCGGCGGTGGTCGATGCGGTGGAGGCGCTTGCCGCACAGGCGCCGCTCTTGTGGGACGAAGCGCCGGGCAATCTGTCCTACCGCTTCGAGCGCGGCGACAAGCCGGCGGTCGACGCGGCCTTTGCCGCGGCAGCCCATATCGTCGAGATCGAGCTGATCAACAACCGGCTGGTCGTCGCCCCGATCGAGCCGCGCGCCGCGATCGGCAGCTACGATGCCGCCGCCGACAGCTTCGACCTGCTGCTGACCGGCCAGGGCGTGCACAGCCTGCGCCAGCAATTGGCCGATGCGGTGTTCCATATGCCGCCCGAGCGCATCACCGTGCGTGCGCCGGATGTCGGGGGCGGGTTCGGCGTCAAGAATTTCCTCTATCCCGAATGGGTGCTGGTGCTGTGGGCGGCGCGGCGGCTGGGCCGCCCGGTCAAATGGCTCGCCGAGCGCGGCGAGGAGTTCGTCAGCTCGGCGCAAGGCCGCGACAATCATACGCGCGGGCGTCTGGCGCTCGACCGGGACGGACGGTTTCTCGCCCTCGAGGTCGACACGGTAGCCAATCTCGGCGCCTATCTGTCGACCAACGGCCCGGGCAGCTCGACCAACTCGCCGGCGAGCGCGATGGGCGGGGTCTACGACATCCCGGCGGTGTTCATGGCGGTGCGCGGCGTCTTCACCAACACCGTGCCGATCGATGCCTATCGCGGCGCCGGCAAACCCGAAGCCAATTACCTGATCGAGCGGCTCGTCGACCGCGCGGCGCGCAGGCTCAAGCTCGACCCGGTCGAATTGCGGCGGCGCAATCTGATCAGCCGTTTCCCGTACCGCAGCGGGCTCGGAATAACGATCGATTGCGGACGCTTCTGCCGCCAACCTCGACGAGATGGCGCAGCGGCTGCTGGCCGACGGCTTTGCCGCTCGGCGCCGCTCGGCGGCGGAGCGCGGCAGGCTGCGCGGGCTCGGCATCGCCTGTTTTCTCGAGACCTCGCGCGGCACGCCGGGCGAGCGCGCCGAGATCCGCTTCGAACCCGATGGCCATATCGCGCTGGTGCTCGGCACCCAGTCGAACGGCCAGGGCCACGAAACCAGCTTTGCGCAGATCGCCGCCGATCTGTTGGGGCTGCCGATTGCCGCTATTCCGTTTTGTCCAGGCGAACACAAGCGCGGTCAAGAGCGGCAACGGGCATGGCGGCGCCCGCTCGATGCATATGGGCGGCACGGCACTGTATCTGGCGGCGCAGATGGTGCTGGCAAAGGGCCGCGCGCTTGCCGCCCACCTGCTGCAGGCCGATGCGGGCGAGGTGAGCTTCAGCGCCGGACAGTTCACGATCGGCGGCGGCGAGCGCGGCATCGACCTATTGGCGCTGGCGGAAGCCGCTCGCGACCCCGCCAACCTGCCCGACGGCATGACCCCCGGGCTCGACGCCGACGCCTACAACGACTCGGATGTCTTCACCTTTCCGAACGGCTGTCACGCCGCCGAAATCGAGATCGATCCCGAAACCGGGGCTGTGAGCCTGGAACGCTACGCCGCGATCGACGATTACGGGCGGCTGATCAATCCGATGTTGACGATGGGCCAGGTCCAGGGCGGCCTCGCCCAGGGCATCGGGCAGGCGCTCTTCGAGCACACGGTCTACGACGAGCGGTCGGGCCAGCTGCTGAGCGGCTCATTGATGGACTATGCCTTGCCGCGGGCCGACGATCTGCCGTCGCTCGATATCACCCTCGCCGAGCTGCCGACCGCGGTGAACCCGCTCGGCGTCAAGGGCGCCGGCCAGGCCGGCTGCATCGCCGCACCGCAGACGATCGTCAACGCGATCCTCGATGCGCTGGCGCCGCTCGGCATCGACGAGATCGACATGCCGGCCACCCCCGAGCGGGTCTGGCGCGCGATCCGCAGCGCGACCCGCGGCTAATCATCAGCGGTCAAACGAACCGGCGCGCCCCGGCTGGCGGCTCCCAGCCGAAGACGCTGCGGCCGCCATAGGCGTGCGAGGCCTGCCGCTCTCGATCGAGCAATTGTGGAAAGGCTGGACCGGTGGCATGGGCTTCGAGCCGGCGGGCCTGGTCGTCGAGACGCTTTAGCGCGGCAAGCTCTTCCTCGCGACCAAGCCGAGCCTTCGCGACCGCCGTTTTGAGCACCCGGATCGTCTGATCGTAGACTGCGATCGGCACCGGAAAGGGATGCCGGTCCTTGCCGCCATGAGCGAGCGAAAACCGCGCCGGATCGGCAAACCGGTAGGGCGCGCCATGAACGATCTCGGCGACCATCGCCAACGACCGCACCGTCCGGGCGCCGACGCCCGGGGTCAGCAGCAATTCCGCAAAATCAGTCGGGCCGCATTCCGCCGCCGCGGCGAGCGTAGCGTGCAGCCGTCGGATATTCACATCCCCCGCCCTCATATCGTGATAGGCCGGCATCACCAGATGCGGCAACAGCGGCTGTAGGGGTATCGGCGCATCGTCCGCCATCGACAATCGACGGACCTCCCGCACGATCCGATCCGGCCCCAGCGAGGCCAAGAGATCGAGCTGGCCGCGGCGCGAGGGTTCGGCGCGCCGGTCTGCCAGATTGACGATCTCGCCTTGCGGCTCGCCGGCAATCGCCGTATGCGGCGCATCGACAAAGCTTGCAAGCCCTTCGGAGAGCCAATGGTATCGAGGCGCCTGCTTGCGCTTGCCGTTCATCCCTTGCTGGACGACAGCCCAGTGGCCGTCATCGGTCACGATGAAACCGTGCAGGTAGAGATCGAACCCGTCCTGTACCGCCGCGCTGTCGATTTTTGCGACGAGCCGGCTTGCCGCGGCGAGTGCGGCGCCATCGAACCCGACCCGGGCGCCGATGTCCTGAAGTTCGTGTGGGTCCGCCGGAGTGGCCCGCGGCCGCCGCAACGTATGCCAAGCTCACCCGACAATGGTGCCAGCCCGCGCTTCAGCGCGCCGACAACGCTGGTCGTGATGCCGGAGGAATGCCAGTCCATTCCCATCACCGCGCCAAACGACTGGAACCAGAAGGGGTGCGCCAGGCGGCGCAGCAGCTCGTCGCGCCCGTAATGGTGAATAATCGCTTGGCTGATCACCGCGCCAAGACGCGTCATTCGATCGGCCAGCCGAGGAGTTGGCGGTTGCGTTGGCGATCGAGCAGCCGGCCTGGGGCCAGGTGCGGGTCTCGGATGCGCTCAAGCGGCGCGGCCTGTCGATTTCACCCGCCGGCGTGCGCTGCGTCTGGCAGCGCCACGACCTGGCCTCGATGAAGCAGCGTCTCAAGGCGCTCGAGGCCAAAGTGGCGCAGGACGGCATTCTCTTGACCGAAGCCCAGATCGTCGCGCTTGAGAAGGCCAAGGCCGACAAGGAGGCGCACGGCGAGTTCGAGAGCGAATGCCCGGGCTATTGCGGCGCGCAGGACACCTTCTATGTCGGCACGCTGAAGGGGGTGGGACGCATCTACCAGCAGACCGTTATCGACACCTATGCCAAGGTCGCCTTTGCCAAATTGTACGATCGCAAGACGCCGATCACCGCCGCCGAGATCCTCAACGACCGGGTGGTGCCGTTCTATGACGAGCACGGCATCCGGTTGTCGCGGATGCTGACCGATCGCGGCACCGAGTTCTGCGGCACCCAGAGCCACGAATACGAGCTCTACCTGGCGGTCGAGGACATCGATCACAGCCGTACCAAAGCCAAGAGCCCACAGACGAATGGAATCTGCGAGCGCTTTCACCGCACCGTGCTCGACGAGTTCTATCGGGTGGCGTTCCGCAAAAAGATCTATCGCACGATCGACGAACTGCAGACCGATCTCGATGCCTGGATCGTCGATTACAACGAGCGGCGGCCTCACCAGGGACGCTGGTGCTTTGGCAAGACTCCGACGCAGACATTCCTTGACGCACTGCCCTTGGCGAAGGAGAAACTCATGGCGGCATGGTCACGGGCAACAACCACAAAGACTCAAGACAGCCAACAGCGCCTGTCGGATCAAGTCTTAGCTAATACAGATCAAGAACGGCGCCGACCACATCTCGACCGCGGCCAGGGCGGAGGGGGGCGCCGGGATCGCGTCGCCATGTTCCGGCGCGCGCATCGAGTCGAAGGTGGCGATCGCGGGAAAGGTCTCGCGCGCAAGGATACCCGGATCGGGCGCCCAGACCCAGCCCTCGCCGCGCTGCAATCGCGACAGCGACGCCAAGACTTCTTTAGCCTGGTCGAGATCGGCTTGGCCTGATCCATTCCTCGATCGCCTTCCTGTCCTGCGGCACCGGTAGGCGCACGGCCACCAGGGTCGAGACCTGGGTCAAAACGTTCTTGTGCAACACCGCTGGGCGCTGGGTGATCAGCATGACGCGGAAGCCCTTGACCCGCCCGCGGCGGACGATGCGGTCGACGTTGCCGAGCATGCGCTGGTTCTCGGGCAATGGGTTTTGCCGCGCCACATCGTCGGCCTCGTCGAGCACCAGATGCAGCGGTTCGCGGTTGATGCGATAGAGGCGCCCGAGGAAATCGGTCATGAAGCGGTGTCGCTCGCCGCCGCTCATCTCGGTGGTGGCGATCACCGCCGGCATATTGCGCCCGCCGATCAGCTCCGCCAGCCGCTCGCCCGAACGATCGCCGAGCGCCACGTCGCCGTGCTCGCCGCCGAAGATCGCGACCGGATGGCCGGGACCGTCGCCGGCGGCGTTCGACCGCAGCCCCCACCAGACATCGGTCGGGTCGACGATGCACACCCGCCTTCCGTCGACGAGCCAGCGCTCGACGCCGCCGCGCGCCAGATAGGAGTTGCCCGACCCGGTGCGGCCGACAATCGCCATGTTCTGATCGAACGCGGCGGCGAGGGCCTGCCCCGGGCGAAGGGCCGAGGTCAGCCATGGCCAGCCTCGCGCAGCGATTGCTGCAAGTCTGCTACCGGCATTTCCAGTGTGATCGCCTGGAATAAATCCGGCATGGCCGACCCACACCTTTCAGAGCATCGGAGCTTTCCGGCAATCCCGGCGTTCGCGTCGATGCGCGCCAACCGGCTGATCCCCGGCGCCTGGCGGCGTGCGATCCCGAAACTGTGCGAGGCACGCCGCGATGGCGGAATACATCCTGTTGAATTCGAAGGCGCCGGCCGAACGGGCCGCGCAATGCGGCCTGGTGATGAGCAGATTGCGCCCGCAGGTGTCGCTGTTGGAGCCGAAGGTCGAGCAGGCCGCATTGCTGGACGGCCTGCTGTCGCTTTACCTGAACACCGCGATGGATCTGGGGCAGCCGGTCGAGAACCTGCAATTGGCGCTGCGCCAGGCCGCCGAATCGCTCCCCGAGGCGTGGCACCGGCGCCAGGCCTCGAGTCACTGAGCGGATTCGGGTCAGTCATTCGTAGAACTTGTCGCCGAAATGCGGTCGCGCTGCCTGCGACCTGTTGCCACCCGGCCGCGCGGAACATCGGCCGGGTGGTTTGTGTTGTCTCCAGGTCGGCGATCGGAGCACTCCGGCGAAGGGGGGGCGGCCGGATGTCGACTCACATGGCCGGCACCACGACGGAAATCCCTTTCCGGTGCCGGCCATGACCACCTTATCCGGGACCTCAGTCATCGCCGAACTCGTCGCCGGGGTGGCCGATGACCTTGCCGAGGCACAGCACCGGTTGCCAGTCGTCCCGATCCGGCCGGGCGCGACCCAGCGGCGGCGGTGGCTCCCGGCATAGGTTTGGTGCGGTGGCTCGCGCTGCACCCGCTCGACGCCGATCGATGAGTCGTGGCGCAAGACGACCGCCTCGTCGCCGTCGTGCAGATCCCACAGCCGGCAATCGAAATAGACGATGCCGCGCGCGGTCAATAACAGGCCGCGGCAGGCGGCGTCGGGGGCGGGCAGGCCGAGCAACGGTTCGATCGGCAGAAACCCGCCCGTCATCGCCATGTTTTCAAAAAATGGATCTTCTGATTACGGTCGGCAAAATTGGTATGCGCGATCAGGGCGGTTGCGACGCACCATATCGCCAGGACCAACCCAACCGAACGGGTCCATAGCCCGAACAGGATTGCCAGGCCGCCGCCCAGTTCGACATATGTCGGGTCCGAAGACTAAGCGAGGGCTCGATCAGTTCCAAAAGGACAACGGCCTTGACCGGACGGCAACGCTCGATCAGCAAACCAGGGTTGCGCTATTCGGCAACATCGGCACAGCCAGGGTTCCCGATACTAATCCATCAAGGTGCATCGACGATAAATTCGTCCGGTGCGAGTGATTTGGCCGACCGCACCGCACCGAGGTAATAACAATCGGGTCTCGCCGCCTGAGCGCCGGTCGATGTCGACCAGCTGGCGGTGCGCGGCGGTGGCCGGATCGCGGATGCGATAGGCGGCCCTCTCCTCACAGACGGAGATACTTTAGCCGCCGTCCGTCTCGGTGCATTCGCTCCAACGCGCCAAACATTCGGTCGGGCACACTGCGCACGGAGCAATTCCATGCTCGGGTTGGGCTGATCAAAGCCATAACATTATCGCAAGAGGAGTGGCTTCCGCGGCTGAAGAGAGCGTGAGTGTGGTCACGGACGGCGTGGTGCCGACCCGATCAGGAGGACCCCTCATGCGCGTTTACATCATCAAACACGATCAGGTGGTTGTGTGCTCGGAGCCGCCGGTCGAACTCGCGACCGGCGAATTCGCCATTGCCTCCCGCGACGAGCTGCGGGCGGCTCGGTTCAGCGGCAAGCGCCTGCTGGCACTGTGGAACAGCTTGCCCGATGTCGAGAAGCTGACCGAGATCGGTGACCGCCAAACGCTGATCGAGCAATTGTGGTCGGCGATCGAGACCTTGCCGGCCCCGCCGGCCGAGGAGCCGCGCTCGAAGCAGGCCGCGGTAATTGCGATGCTGATCCGGCCCGAGGGTGTCACCGTCGACGAGGTGGCGGCAGCGACCGGCTGGCAGCGGCACACGGTTCGCGGTGTCTTCTCCGGGGCGTTGAAGAAGAAGCTCGGGCTCGCCGTGACCTCGGCCAAGGAGGAACGCGGCCGGGTCTATCGCATCAGCGGGGTTTCGGCATGAGCGCCGGTTCCAACCGTGGCCATATGGCCGATGTCGAAGGCGAGATCGCTGCCCTTAACGGGCTGGCCCGGCCCGATCTGCGCACCCTCTGGCGCCGGCTGATCCGCAGCGAACCGCCGCTGCGGATCAGTCGCGACCTGATGGCGCGGGCGATCGCCTACCGCATCCAGGAACGCGCCGATGGCGGCCTCGGCCTGGCGACCAGGCGAAGGCTGCGCCTGCTCGCCGAGGCGCCGGCCGACAACCGGGTCACCGCCGGCGACCCGGGCATCGCCCTCAGACCCGGCGCCAGCCTGGTGCGCGAATGGCACGGCCGGACCCACACCGTGCTCGTACTCAAAGACGGGTTCGACTACCAGGGACGGCGCTATCGTTCGCTGACCCGGATCGCGCAGACGATCACCGGTGCGCATTGGTCGGGTCCGATCTTCTTTGGGGTCAGGAAGCGGCCTGCACGTCCGGCGGGCGAGGCCGGCCATGAATAAGGCGAGTGACAGCAAGCAGCGCCGGTCCCAGCCGCTGCACTGCGCCATCTACACCCGCAAATCCTCGGAGGAGGGGTTGGACCAGGCGTTCAACTCGCTCGATGCCCAGCGCGAGGCGTGCGAGGCCTTCATCAAGAGCCAGCGTCATGAAGGCTGGATCTGCCTTCCCGAGGCCTACGACGATGGCGGGATCTCCGGCGCCACGATGGACCGGCCGGCATTGCAGCAATTGCTCGCCGACATCCGCGCCGGCAAGGTCGACGCCGTGGTCGTCTACAAGGTCGACCGGCTGACCCGGTCGCTCGCCGATTTCGCCAAGATCGTCGAGATCTTCGATGCCAAAGGAGTCTCCTTCGTCTCGGTCACCCAGCAGTTCAACACCACCACCTCGATGGGCCGGCTGACCCTCAACGTGCTGCTGTCCTTCGCCCAGTTCGAGCGTGAGGTGACCGGCGAGCGCATCCGCGACAAGATCGCCGCCTCCAAGGCGAAGGGCATGTGGATGGGCGGCGTGCCGCCGCTCGGCTATCAGGCCCGCGACCGCAAGCTGACCGTCATCGACAGCGAGGCGGAAACGGTACGCCACATCTTCCGCCGCTATGCCGCACTCGGCTCGGTTCGCCTACTGAAGGCCGAGCTCGATGCCCAAGGCATCGTCAGCAAGCGCTGGACCAGCGCCGCCGGCCGCAGCTGGGGCGGCAAGCCGATCGCCCGCGGCGCCCTCTACCAGATGTTGCAGAACCCGATCTATCGCGGTGAGATTGTCCACAAGGACCGGAGCTACCCCGGCGAGCATGCCGCCATCGTCGATCCGGCGCTGGCGGACGCCGTGCAGCGCCGGCTCGCCGCCAACGCGGTCGATCGGCGCAGCGGCGAAAGGGCCAAGCACCCCAGTCTGCTTGCCGGCCTGTTGTTCGACGGTGACGGTCATCGCATGACCCCGACCCATGCGGTCAAGAACGGCGTCCGCTACCGCTACTACGTCTCGCGTCCACTGACTACCGGGAGCCGGGCCGAGGCTCCGGCCGGACGGCGCCTTCCGGCCGCCGAGATCGAGCGGATCGTCACCGACCGCATCCGCCAGTGGCTCGGTGAACCTGCCGCCCTTCTCGCAGCGAACCCGTCAGCTTCCGTTGATGCCGCGGTGCAGCGGCAGCGGATCGAGCGCGCCGCGGCACTCGCTGACAGCTGGTCCGACCGGCCGGCAGCGTACCAGCGCGCCACCCTGGCGATGCTGATCAAGCAGGTCGACATCGCCGCCGACCGGGTCGATATCGAATTGCGCCCGACCCGTCTCGACATGATCCTCGCCGGTGCCGACGAGATGCCAAGCTTCGACACCGCGGAAGACGAACCCACCCTGACCCTATCCGTCCCGGTGCTGCTTCGCCGCAGCGGTATGGAGATTAAAATGTTGATCGACGGCGCCGCCCCTGACGGCGCGCCGGCACGGCCGGACCCGACCCTGATCAGGCTGATCGTTCGCGCCCATGCGTTCCGCGACAAGCTGCTGCAGGCCGGCGCGAAACACATCGCCGAGGTTGCTGTCGAGGAGAAGCTCAACCCGTCCTACCTGACCCGGGTGGCGCGGCTTTCCTATCTCGCCCCCGCCATCATCGACGCCATCCTCGACGGGCATCAGCCGCGCGACCTGACCGCGGCGAAACTGCTCGATCACTCCCGTCTGCCGCTTACCTGGCGTCAACAGCACCAAGCCCTCGGCTTCGCCTGATCGACGCCATCATTCGATCGCGAGCACCGGCCCCTATGCGGGGCCGTCCTTCTTCATGTCTTCGCCGGCACAGCCGCTCCGCAGCAATACCCGTTGGGATCATGATCCCTTTCGAAACGGTACTACAGCAATGCGCCTCAGAGATATTGCCGCTGATCAACGCCACGTGGTGGTCGATTCCAGCTCTCTCGCCCCGCCGCCACGGCCCAGACGCCGCCAAGCCGCGGGAAACGCGGGTCTATTTGTGGGGTCCCGCGGAGACCACGAATACAGTAATATCAATTACTCAGGTTGGCGGAGGGGGCGGGATTCGAACCCGCGAGACGATTCATCACCGTCTACACACTTTCCAGGCGTGCGCCTTCAACCGCTCGGCCACCCCTCCGCGCTGCTCGCGGGCGTGCGACACTAGCCAAGCGCCGCAGCGCGCGCAATGCGCCGGCGCCCCGCCGGACGGGACCGGATCAGAGCATGCCGAGCGGGCCCGCGCGTTTGGGCGGCGGAAAGGCGCGGTCGAGCGCGACGATGTCGTCGGCGGTCAGCACGAGGTCGAGCGCACCGCGGTTTTCGCGCATGTGCTCGGACCGCGAGGCTTTCGGGATCACGATCGTCCCATCCCGGCGCAGCAGCCAGGCGAGCGCCACCTGCGCCGGCGTCGCGCCATGGCGCCGGCCGATCTCGGCCAGCACCGGGTCGGCGAGCATGCGGCCCTGGCCGAGCGGCGTGTACGCCATGACCGCGACGCCGCGGGCGCGGCACCACGGCAGCAGCTCCCATTCGACGCCGCGGGTCGCGAGGTTGTACAATACCTGGTCGGCGGCGACGCCGTCGCCGCCTTCGAGTGCGGCCCACTCGGCGATGTCGCGGCGATCGAAATTGCTGACGCCGTGGTGGCGGATCTTGCCGTCGCGCTGCAGCAGCCGGAAGCCTTCGAGCGTCTCGGCGAGCGGGATCGAGCCGCGCCAATGCAGCAAATAGAGGTCGATCCGGTCGGTGCCCAGGCGTTTCAGGCTGCGCTCGCACGCGGCCACCACCCCGGCGCGCGAGGCGTTGTGCGGCAACACCTTGCTGACGATGAAGAGGCGCTCGCGCAGCCCCTGCGGCGGCCTGCCGCGACGACCTCCTCGGCGCCGCCCGAACCGTACATCTCGGCGGTGTCGATCAAGGTCATGCCGAGGTCGATGCCGAGCCGCACCGACGCCGCCTCCTGTGCCGCGTGGCGCCGGTTCTCGCCCATATGCCAGGTGCCTTGGCCCAGCGCCGGCACCCGCTCGCCCCCCGGCAACGTCACCTCCGGCAAACCCGCTTGTCGCAAACCCTCGGTCATCGGAATTCTCCGCCAGCCTGGACGCGGCGCAGCAGGACGAGCCGCGCCGCACCGTAAACGCGCTGATCCAACAGCATGAACCCGGCGGGCGGCGAAAGGGTTTCGCGGGCCGCGATTTCGATCACCGCCAGCGCATCGGCGGCGAGCCAGCGGGCGGCGGCGAGCGCCTCGAGCGCCGGCGCCGCCAACCCGCTGTGATACGGCGGGTCGAGAAACGCCACGGCGCAAGCCCGGCCGCCGCGCGGCGGCCGGGTCGCGTCGCCCGGCATCACCACCGCGCGGGCGTCCTCGCCGAGCGCCTCGATGTTGCGCCGCAGGCTCGCCAAGGCGTCGCGATCGTGCTCGATGAACACCGCCTCGGCGGCGCCGCGCGACAGGGCTTCGAGCCCGACCGCGCCGGTGCCGGCAAAGGCGTCGAGCACCGCGGCCTCGGCAAAAGGAATGCCGTCGGCGGCAAAGCGGCCGTGCGAAAGAATGTTGAACAGGGCTTCGCGGGCGCGGTCGCTGGTCGGCCGGACCGCCCCTCCCGGCGGGGCCAGCAGGCGGCGGCCGCGATGCCTACCGCCGACGATCCGCATGGCGACGATCCGCATGGCGGCGGTCAGTTTGGCGATGAGCCGCATGCGCGACGGCCCATCGCGGCCGGGCATCGCCGAGCTGCTCGGCCAGGGCCATGCGCGACACCTCGGCGATGTCGCCGCGCGCCAGATTGCCGAGTTGGAACGGGCCATAGGAGAGGCGAATGAGGCGGGTCACCTGCAGGCCGAGATGTTCGAGCACGCGGCGCACTTCGCGGTTTTTGCCCTCGGCCAGCGCCATCGCGACCCAGGCGTTGCTGCCCTGGCTGCGTTCGAGGGCGGCGCGGATCGGGCCAAAGGCGACGCCGTCGATCGTGACGCCCTTTGCGAGGGCGGCGAGCCGGTCCGCATCGGGTACCCCGTGGACCCGCACCTTGTAGCGGCGGATCCAGCCGGTCGCCGGCAATTCGAGCCGGCGGGCGAGCGCGCCGTCATTGGTCAACAGCAGCAGCCCTTCGGAGTTCAGATCGAGGCGGCCGATCGAAATCAGCCGCGGCAACTCCTTTGGCAATGCAGCAAAAACCGTCGGCCGGCCTTTTTCGTCGCGATGCGTAGTGATCAGCCCGGCCGGCTTGTGATAGCGCCACAGCCGCGGCCGGTCGGGCTCGGGAATGCGGCTTGCCGTCGACGCGCACTATCGCTTGCCGCAGTCACGGTGAGCGCCGGCGTGGTCAGGACCGAGCCGTCGACCGAGACCCGGCCATCGGCAATCCAGCGCTCGGCATCGCGGCGCGAGCACAGCCCGGCGCGCGCCAGCAATTTGGCGATGCGCTCGGGGGGTGCGGCATCGCCTGCCGCGGGTTCGGCGTGCTCGCTGTTCACCCGCCCGCAGCCTCGACAAAGGCGCGGAAGATCCGGCGGTCGCCGTCGCTCAACTCGAATTCCGGATGCCATTGGACGCCGAGGCAGAAATGCCGCCGCGGGTCCTCGATGCCCTCGACGACGCCGTCCTCGGCAACTGCGTCGACGACGAGGCCGGGCCCCGCTTCCTTGACCGCCTGATGATGGGCGCTGTTGACGGCGAGGCTGGCGGCGCCGGTGATCCGGTGCAGCAATGTGCGCGCGACAATCTTGACGGTGTGGCCGGGCTCGTTGCGCGGGTTCGGCTGGCGGTGGGGCAGGGCATCCGGGACCTCGTCCGGGATATGCTGGATCAAGGTACCGCCGAGCGCCACGTTGAGCAGTTGCTGACCGCCGCAGATGCCGAGCACCGGCAGGTCGCGGGCGAGCGCTCCCTTCGCCGCGGCGAGTTCGAAAGCGGTGCGGCGGTCCTTGGTCGTGACGCTGGGGTGGCGTTGCGCAGCACCGAACAATGCCGGGTCGACATCGAAGCCGCCGCCGGTCACGATCAACCCGTCGATCCGGTCGAGATAGGCCGCGGCATCATCGGGTTCGTGCGGCAGCAACACCGGCAATCCCCCGGCATGGCGTACTGCGTTGCAGTAGTTCTCGCGGATCGCATACCACGGAAAATTCGACCACCCGCCCGCGGGTTCGTGATCGAGGGTGAGACCGATGACCGGCTGTGCCATGCTGGGGACCTGATCGACAGCGGTGCGGGCGATGAGCGATTTCTACGAACAGGCGCTGCGCATCCAGACCTACGACATAGACTTTGCCGGGATTGTCAGCAACATCGTCTTTATCCGCTGGCTCGAGGATCTGCGGCTCGGTCTGATGGACGAGGCCTATCCGCTGGTCCAGGCCTTGGCCGAGGATGTCGCGCCGATCCTGGTGGCGACGCGGATCTCCTATCGCCGGCCGGTGACGATCGCCGACAAGCTCGTCGGGCGGATGCGGGTCGCCGCACTCGGCCGGGTGCGCTGGCGGCTGGCCGCCGAATTCGCGGTCGGCGGCGCCATCTGCGCCGAGGCCGAGCAGGAGGGGCTGTTCATGCGGCTGTCGACGCGCCGGCCGATCGCGATCCCCGAACCGATCCGCCGCCGGCACCGCGGATGACTGCGATCGGATCGCCGATGGCGCTGGCCCTGGCCCTGGCGGCAAAAGCGGCGGCGCTGGGCGAGGTTCCGGTCGGCGCGGTGCTGGTCGATGGCGAAGGCCAAGTCCTTGCCGCCGCCCATAACCGGGTCGAGGCCGACCACGACCCGACCGCGCATGCCGAGATGCTGGCGTTGCGCGCCGGCGCCGCCGCGCTCGGCAGCAATCGCCTCGCCGAATGCGCTCTGTGGGTCACGCTCGAACCCTGCGCGATGTGCGCCGCGGCGATCGGTCTGGCGCGGCTGCGGCGGCTCTATTTCGGGGCTTACGACGCGAAAGGCGGAGCGGTCGAGCATGGCCCGCGCCTGTTCGAGCCAGCCGACCACGCATCACCGGCCGGAGGTCTACGGCGGCATCGAGGAGAAGCGCGCCGGCGATCTGCTTCGCGCCTTTTTTCGCGACCGCCGCCCGGCATCCCGGACAAGATAGGCCCGTCAGACGAGGTAGGCCGCCGCCGCGGCGAAACCGAGCAGAGCGAGAACAGCCAGAATCGCCGCCGGACGGCGCGAGCCGCGCAAGCCGCCGAAGCCGAGCGCATAACCGGCCTTGGCGAGATTGTTGGCCGAGGCGGCGATCACGACCGCGGCGGCGACAGCGGGGACAGTCATCCCGGGTACGCCGCCCTGCGCCAGGCTGAGCACGAACGGATCGATGTCGCTGGCGCCGACGAGCGCGGCGAGGGTGAAGATGCCGGTCTGCCCGAAGGCGCCTTCGACCCAGCCGGTCGCCAGCGATATCGCGACGAACAACCCGGCAAAGACCAGAGCCGTGGTCAATTGCAGCGGGTTGACCGCAGGGATCGACAGACGCTCGGCCGATCCCCGACCGATCCTGCGCCACTCGCGCCAGGCAAACAGCCCGCCTGCGGCGAACAGAAAGGCCAAGGCCGGCAGCAATGCCAATGCCAACAGTGGGCTGAAGACGGCGACAACGATCGCCAGCCTCAGATACATGACGGTCGTGGCGGCGACGATCCCGGCCGACAGCTCGGCTCGAGGCGCGGCCGCCTCGCGCTGCCGCTTGGCGAGAACGACGGTTGCTGCGGTCGACGAATAGGCGCCGCCGAGCAGGGCCGGGAACAGCGCGCCGCCCTTGATCGGCCCGCCTGTTGCCGGCAGGTAGCGCTGGACGAGGTAGGTCAGGTAGGACAGGCCGGAGATCGCGACCACCGCGAGCCAGATCCGGTAGGGCGTCAGCGCTGCGGCCGCGATCAACCGGGTGTCGGGGAGCAGCGGCAGGATGATGCCGGCAAGGATCAGGAACTTGCCGGCGGTCAGGATCTCGTCCTGCGGCACCAGGCGAACGAACCCGTGCAGCCGCTCGCGCGACTGGATCAGCAATACCGCGGCGACCGTTGCACCGATCGCAACCCAAGGGGGTTGTGTCAGCGCGATCGGCCCGAGGCTGTAAACCAGAAGATTCGCTCCCGGGACGACCAATGTCCGTCCCGGCCGATCGACTTGCAGGAAGGCATAAAGCCACGCCGTCAGCGCGAACAGCCCGGCGGCAAAGGCCACGGCATAACGCGGTTCGACCAGGTAAAGCATCGCGCCGGCCAGAGCCACCAGCGGAAAGGTACGAATCCCGCCGGGGACATTCGGCAGGTCGAGTTTGTAAACCTCCTCGAAGGCAAGTCCGAGGAAGACGGCCAGGGCCAGAAGCAGCGCCAAACGCTCGGCGAGTTCGACTGCCGGGAGCAGCAACGGCATGGGCGTGTCTACCACGCCCGGCACGTGATACAATCGATCTGATCGATTGCCGAGTCCGCGGGGAGATTTGCGATGGAGGACATGCCGACCCTGATCCGCCATGCCGAGCGCCCGACGGTGACCCTGCCCGGCGGCGCCAGCTATCGTGCGATCATCGGCGACGATACCGGCGCCGGCATCCCGATTTGCACCGGCATCCAGGTGTCGCCGCCCGGTTACGCCACCCGGCCGCATTCGCATCCCTATGTCGAGACCCTGACCGTGCTCGAAGGCGAGGGCGAGGCCTGGCTCGAAGGCGATGCCGGCGTGCTGCGGCTCGAGCCCGGCGTCACGATTTCGATCGCGGCCGACCGGGTGCACGGCTTTCGCACAATCGGCGACCTGCCGTTGGTCACCTACGGCATCCACGCGCACGGCCGGCGAATCGTCAACTACGCGAACTCTTCCAATCCCGACATCTAGGAGGACACGCCTATGGACATCCGCCGTTTCGATCTGACCCAGCCGCCGGGGCCGCGCATGAGCCGCTGCGTCGTGCGCGGCGACACGGTCTATCTGGCCGGGCTGACCGCCAATGACGCGTCGCAGGACATCAAGGGCCAGACGCAGCAGATCCTCGACAAGATCGACGGTTATCTGGCCCAGGCCGGCACCAGCAAATCAAACCTGCTGACGGCCAATTTGTGGATCAAGGACATGGCCTTGTTCGCCGATATGAATGCGGTATGGAACGCCTGGGTCGATCCCGGAAAACCCGCCGGCGCGCGCCTGCGTCAAGGCCGATTTGGCGCGCCCGCAGATCCTCGTCGAAATCATGGTCACCGCCGCCAAATAGCGTTTGGGCGGGCCGCCTCGGGTGAATTTCGACGCGGTTGCGTTCGCCGTCTTGGGCTTGGCGTTGGGCGCCCTGGCGGTGGCGACGATTATCGTCCTGCGATCCGGCGCGGCTGCCCGCCGGGCCGGATCGCCGTTCGAGCTGACCTTGGCGCGCGTCGACCAGGGGCTGCGCGACGAGCTTACGCGGGGCCGCGGCGTCGCCTCCGAAGAAGCCCGCGCGCTGCGCCAGGAGGTGACCGCCGCCGTCACCCTGCTCGGCGATTCGCTGCAGCGCACGATCGAGGGGCGGCTCGACGCGATGCGCTCGGACAACGCCGAGAAACTCGAGGCGATGCGCGCGACCGTCGACGAAAAACTGCACAAGACGCTCGAGGAACGGCTCGGCGCCAGCTTCAAATTGGTCAGCGCACAGCTCGAGCAGGTGTTCAAGAGCGTCGGCGAGATGCAGTCGCTGGCGGCCGGCGTCGGCGATCTGAAGCGGGTGCTGAGCAACGTCAAAAGCCGCGGCACCTGGGGCGAAGTCTCGTTGGGCGGCATCCTCGATCAGGTGCTGACCGTCGAGCAGTATGGCCGCAACGTCGAAGTTCGCCCGGGCAGCGGGCAGCGCGTCGAATTCGCCATCCGCCTGCCCGGCGGGGATGGCGGCGACCCGCTGTGGCTGCCGATCGACGCCAAATTCCCGACCGAGGATTACGAGCGGCTGCTCGACGCCGCCGACCGTGCCGACGCCGCCGCGGCCGAGGCGGCCGGCAAGGCGATCGAGGTCCGGGTGCGGCAGGCGGCGCGCGACATCAACAGCAAATACGTCGAGCCGCCGCATTCGACCGATTTTGCGCTGCTGTTTCTGCCGACCGAGGGGCTCTATGCCGAGACCGTGCGGCGTCCCGGTCTGGTCGAAGCTTTGCAGCGCGACTGGCGCGTCGTCATTGCCGGACCGACGACCCTGCTGGCGCTGCTGAACAGTCTGCGCATGGGGTTTCGCAGCCTGGCCATCCAACAGCGGTCGAGCGAAGTCTGGCAGGTCTTGCGCGCGGTCAAGACCGAGTTCGGCAAATATGGCGAGATGCTCGACCGGGTGCAGAGAAAGCTGCAGGAGGCCTCGACGACGATCGAGGGCGTCGCCACCCGTCGCCGCCAGATCGACCGCCGCCTTGCCGGCGTCGAGATATTGCCGGAGCACGAGGCCGGCCGGCTGCTCGGCTTCGACGGCGGCGAGCGCTGCGGCGCCGATCGAGGAGTGATGCGACGGCGCAACCGGCTGTTGCGCCTATCCGGGTTCCATCTTCAGCATGCGCAGGGCGTTGCGGAAATAGAGCGCGTCCAGCTCGCCCTCGGCGAGGCCGAGACTGTCGAGGGCGGCGATCGTCTCCCGGATGAACATCGGGCCGCCTTCCGGATCGAACGGACAATCGGTGGCGAACAGCACCCGATCCGCGCCAAAGAAATCGAGCCCGCAGCGGATCGCCGAACGCGACCCGCCCACGGCCGTATCATTGTAGAACAGCCGAAAATAATCGATCGGCCGGCGGCCCTTCGCCTGCATCGCGGCCAGGATGCCGCTGTAATCCTCATCCGAGGTTCGCGTCCCGAGCTGGTCCCACAGCGGTCCGACGCGGCCTTCGAAGTAAGGGATCATCGCGCCCAGATGGTGGGTGACGATCTTCAACTCGGGCAACCGGTCGAACAGGCCGGAAAAGACGATGCGCGCCATCGCCACGCTCGTCTCGTAAGGCCAGCCCAAGACCTGCCAGATCTCGTATTTGGATTTCGCCTCGCCGGGATAGTCGGCGAACCGCGCATCGCGCGCCGGATGCATCCAGACGGCAATCTTGTGATGGTTCGTCGCATGCTCGAATATCGGCAGCAGCTCGGGATCGTCGAGCGGCCGGCCATCGACGTTGGTGAAGATCTGGACCCCGCGCGCGCCCAGCGCGACGGCGCGGTCCATCTCTTCGAGCGCAGCCTCGACATTGTTGAGCGGCAGTGCGGCCACCCAGGCCGGAAACTTGTCGGGCCGCGACGCGCAGATCTTCCTGAGCTCGTCGTTGGCGAGGCGGGCGAGGGCGGGTGTGTCCGAGGGGCCGGCGATCGTCTCGATCGGCGGGCTGGAGAGGGTCAGTACCTGCTGATAGCCCGGCCACCGCTCCATCATGCGGACCCGCGCGTCGATGTCGTAGAGCATCGGGATGCTGGTGACGCGCTTGATCATGTCGCCCTTGCCGGGCGCCAATTCGCGAAGGCGATCGGCGACGGGACGCGGCATTACATGATTGTAAATATCGATCTGACGCTCGCTCATGACCGCTCCTCCTGGGTGCGCGCGGCAATCCGTGCCGATTTAATCTAAGGGTAAACGACTTGCGCGGCAGCGGCGGCTGAAGTAGATCCCGCGCCCGCGCCCGACAACGCGCTGTTTGTACCCGACAACGCCCAACTCGATGCCTTTTCAGCTTCCCCGATTGCGATGACGCCGCGCGATATCGGCGCCCCCGGCGCGGCGCCGGAGCCGATGGCCCGTTACCGTGCCTTGTTGCGTCAGGGGCGGCTCGAGCCCGATGCCGCGCAGAGCTTGGCGGTCGAGCGGCTGCAAAGTCTCCACCGTGCCTTGCTCGATTATCGTCCCGAATCGGGATTTCACGGCTGGCTCGCCCGGTTTGGGCTGGCCGAGCTCGCCGGCGAGCACGCCCCGGTCGGATTGTATCTGTGCGGGCCGGTTGGCCGCGGCAAATCGATGTTGATGGATTTGTTCTTTGGTTCGGCGCCGGTAGCGCGGAAGCGGCGGGTCCATTTTCACGCTTTCATGCTCGACATCCACGACCGCATCGAGCGGGAGCGGCGTGCGAAGGCCAAGGAGCCGATCGCGCGAGTAGCCGCCGATATTGCCGCGGAGGCGGCGCTCCTGTGCTTCGACGAGTTTCAAGTCGACGACATCGCCGATGCGATGATCCTCGAACGCCTGTTCACGGCTTTGTTCGACGCAGGTGCGGTGGTCGTGGCGACCTCGAACCGCCCGCCGGACGAACTCTATCTGCACGGCCTCAATCGCGATCGCTTTCTGCCGTTCATCGAATTGCTGAAAAAGAAGCTCTACGTGCTGGCCCTCGACAGCGGCCGCGACTACCGGCTGGCCCGGCTGGCCGGCAAGCCGGTCTATCATTGCCCGCTCGGCGAGGCGGCGCATCGGGCGCTTGCGGCAATCTTTGCCGAGTTGACCGACGGCATGCCCGGCGAGCCGGTCACCCTCGTCGTCAAGGGACGCCCGCTGATCGTGCCGCGCGCGGCGCACGGCGTCGCCTGGTTCGAGTTCGCCCAATTATGCGACCGCCCGCTCGGCGCCGTCGATTACCTTGCGATCGCCGATCGTTTTGCCGCCGTCGTTGTCGAGGCGATCCCGCGGCTCGACCGCGAGCGGCGGGACGCGGCGCGCCGGTTCAATATCCTGATCGACACGCTGTACGAAGCGCGGACCCTGCTGATCGCGTCGGCCGCGGTGCGGCCCGAGGAAATCTATGTCGCACGGCGACGGGGATTTCGAATTCCGCCGCACCGTCTCGCGGCTCAACGAGATGCAGAGCGAAGCCTATATCGCCGACCGTTTGGCGCGGCGGGGATGAGGCCGTGGCTGGGGTGTTGGCACTTGCGCACCAATGCCGTCTGTCGCATCGTTGCCGCCACGCCGAGCGCTGGATCCCCCAGACAGAGCCGCCGCGCGACGCGCAGCGGCACCACCCGACGGAGCCCGATGCGATGACCACCCCCGGCGCCGATCCGCAGCCGGTCGCCGAGACATTGACGCGCGCTGCGATCTTTCTGGTCGCGGCGGTGAGCCCCGGCGCCGAAGCCGTTGCCGCGGTGCGTTCGCTGTGCGCCGATCTTGCCGGGCTGGTGCGCGCGATCGGCTTTCGCGATCTCGACGACCGCCTCGCCTGCACGATCGGGTTCGGCTCCGACGCCTGGGACCGGCTTTTCGGCGTGCCGCGGCCGGCCGAGCTGCACCCGTTCCGCGAGATCCGCGCCATGTCGCGCCATGCCGTGGCCACCCCCGGCGACGTCCTGCTGCATATCCGCGCCCAGCGCATGGATTTGTGCTTCGAGCTGGCGATGCAGATCATGACCCGGCTCGGAGATGCAGTGTCGACGGTCGACGAGGTGCACGGCTTCGGCTATTTCGACCAGCGCGACCTCTTGGGTTTTGTCGACGGCACCGAAAACCCGGAAGGGCAGGAGGCGATCGACGCGGTGCTGATCGGCGCCGAGGACGCGGAATTCGCCGGCGGCAGCTATGTGATCGTGCAGAAATACCTGCACGATCTGGCCGGTTGGAACGCGTTGCCGACCGAAATGCAGGAGCGCATCATCGGCCGCACCAAACTCTCCGACATCGAACTCGACGCCGCGGACAAGCCGAGCTGGGCCCATAACGAGCTGAACAAGATCGTCGAAGACGGCCGGGAAATCAAAATACTGCGCGCCAACATGGCGTTCGGTCGTCCCGGGCAGGCCGAGAGCGGCACCTATTACATCGCCTACGCCCGCTCGCCGCGGCCCATCGAGCAGATGCTGGAGAACATGTTCATCGGCAAGCCGCCCGGCAATTACGACCGGATCCTCGATTTCAGCACGGCTGTGACCGGCACCCTGTTCTTCGTCCCGTCCGCGACGTTTCTCGACAATGCGACCACCGGCGAGCCCGCCACGGCGGCGCCCGCTGCCGATCCCGACCCGCCGCAACCGATGACCCCGATGCGCGATGATTCGCTCGGCATCGGCTCTCTGAAAGGAGCCCCCAGCATGAATAATCTGCACCGCGAGCTGGCCCCGATTTCGGAGATGGCCTGGGGTCAGATCGAGGAAGAGGCGTCGCGCACGCTGAAGCGCTACCTTGCCGGGCGGCGCGTCGTCGATGTAGAGGGCCCGGCCGGGACGGCGCTGTCGGCCGTCGGCACCGGCCATCTGCACCAGATTGCGGCGCCGGGCGACGGGATTTTGGCGCGGCAGCGCGAGGTCAAGCCATTGGTCGAGTTTCGCGTGCCGTTTGAACTCGACCGCCGGATGATCGACGATGTCGAGCGCGGCGCCAATGATTCGGACTGGCAGCCGGCCAAGGACGCAGCCAAGACCATCGCCTTTGCCGAGGACGGCGCGATCTTTGAAGGCTACGCAGCGGGCGGCATTCAGGGGATCCGCGAGGGGACCAGCAACCCGGTCGTGACCTTGCCCGCCGATGTCCGCAACTACCCGGACGCGATCGCCCATGCGCTGAGCGAATTGCGCCTGGTCGGGGTCAACGGCCCCTACTCGGTCCTGCTCGGCGCCGCCGCCTACACCGCCGTCGCCGAAGCAACCGATTACGGCTACCCGGTCCGCGAGCATATCAAGCGGCTGATCGAAACCGAAATCATCTGGGCCCCGGCGATCGCCGGCGCCTTTGTCCTGACCACCCGCGGCGGCGATTTCGACCTGCATATCGGCCAGGATTTTTCGATCGGCTATCTCAGCCATACCGATACCGCGGTGCGCCTCTATCTGCAGGAGACGTTTACGTTCCTGCTGCTGACCGCCGAGGCTGCCGTGGCGCTGACCCCCGAGGCGGCGGCATAATCGGGCTGGCCAAACCGAGAGAAGGGGATTGGCGATGTCGTCGACAAAAGGGGGATCTGCCGTCGACCGGCACGATTGGCATTCACGGTCGTATGTCGACGAGTGGATCGCCCGCGACCTGACGCGCGACGAAGAGCGCCGCAAGCGGCTGAGCGAGATGCTCGCCGTCGCGCCGAACCCGCGCGATGCCGCGATCTCCGTGCTCGATGTCGGCGGCGGTTATGGGGTCGTCACCGAAGAGGTGCTGCGCGCTTTCCCGCATGCGCGGGTCGTCTTGCAGGACTATTCGCAGCCGATGCTGGCCGAAGCGCAGCGGCGGCTGGCGCGGTACGGCGATCAGGTCGGCTATGTCGCCAGCGATCTGCGCGATCCGGCATGGACCGAGAGCGCCGGCGGGCCGTTCGATCTCGCGGTCTCGGCGATCGCCATCCACAATCTGCGCGACCTCGACCTGATCGCCGCCTGCTACCGCGGGATCGCCCGACTCCTGAAGCCGGGCGCGGTGTTTCTCGACTACGATCTGTTCGAACTGATCGGCGGCGTCGCGGCGCAAACCCGAGCCATCGAACAAGCCGGCTTCGCCCGCGTCGACTGCGTCTGGCAGGACCCGCCGCGGGCGATCATCGCCGCCTATGCCGCCGCCGCAATTTAGCAATTTATCAATTTAGCCCGGGGGATTACTCCTTCAGGCCGCCGGCGGCCAGACCCTGCACCAGGTAGCGGCGCACGAAGATGCTGAAGACCGCGACCGGCAGCATCACCAGGGTCCCGCCGGCGGCGATCTTGCCCCATTCCCAGCCCTGGTATTGCATGAAGTTGACGATCGCCACCGGCGCCGTCATCGCCTTGGTTCGGGTCAGGATCAGCGCGTAGAAGAAATCGTTCCACGACAGGATGAAGCACAAGACGCCGGTGGCGGCGAGGCCCGGTGCGGCGAGCGGCAGCGCGATCAGCCGGAACCCGCTCCACACGCCGCAGCCGTCGATCGACGCGGCCTCTTCGAGCGCCTGCGGCACCCCTTCGAAGAAGTTGCGCATCATCCAGACGACCAGCGCCAGGTTGAAGGTCAGATAGATGATCACGAGCCCGGCGAGGGTGTCGATCAGCCCGAAAAAGCGATAGGCGAGAAAGAACGGGATCGTAAAGGCGACCGGCGGCGCCATCCGCGTCGCCAGGATCCACAACGCCACCGAACGGCCGGCGCGAAAACGCCAGCGCGCCAGCGCGTAGGCGGCCGGGACGCCGAGCAGCAGCGACAACGCGGTCGCGGCAAGGCTGACGATCACGCTGTTGGCGAATGAGCCGGGAAACAGACCGGTCCACAACGACCGGTAGTTGGCGAGGCTCGGCGTGAAGACGAGCCGCATGTCGAAGATGTCGCCGCCCGCCCGAAACGACAATTGCAAAAGCCACAAAACCGGGAACAACAGGATCGCCAACAGCAGCGCGACGCTGCCGTTGCGCCAGAAGCCGGCCTTATTCATAGCGGTCCTGATCATGGTCGAGCCGGCCGACGATCCAGCTCAGCAACAGCACGCCCGCCACCATCAAAGTCGCGATCGCGCTGCCGTAGCCCCAATAGGAAAAATTGAACGACTCGACGAAGGCATAATAGTTGGTGACCTCGGTGGCGGTGCCCGGGCCGCCATTGGTCAGGACATAAATCAGCGGAAAGGCCTTGATGCTGTCGATCAGCCGGAACAGGCCGGCGACGACCAGGGTCGGGCGAATATAGGGAAACAGGATATGGCGGAACAGCGCGAGCCGGCCGGCGCCGTCGATGCGCGCCGCGTCGATCGGTTCGCCGGGCACCATCTGCAATGCCGCCAGCACCATCAGCATCGTGAACGGGAACCATTCCCAGGTGTCGGCGACGACGATCGCCCACAGCGCCAAGCCGGGGTTGGCGATCAGCGAATGCACCGGCAGCCCGATATCCGCGAGGGCCCGGTGCATCGGGCTGATGTCCGGGGTGAAGATCAGCTTCCACACGACGGCGACAACGATGGGCGGCAACACCATCGGCAGCATGAAGGCGGTCCGCACCGTTTCGAGAAAGCGCGAGCGGGCGTTCAGCAGCAATGCGACGCCGAGCCCGATCGCCAGCTGCAACGCCACGGTTGCAGCCGACAGCTGCGCCTGGACCCACAGCGAGTTGAGAAAGCGGGCGTCAACCATCAGCGCACGGTAATTGCCCGCCGGGTCGGAGAAGTCGGACAGGCTGTGCGGGTGGACCGGGTTGGCCGGCGTCAGGCTGGTGACGATCAGGTAGAGCGTCGGGCCGAGGGTGACCGCCGCGAGGACGAAGAGCGCCGGCAGCAATCCCCACGAGAAGGCGCGAGCGCGCTGCCGGCCCCAGCCGGTCCGCGCGGCGCGCGCGGTTCGGAGCGCGGGTCCGAGGCGATCGAGCGAGGCCGGCTCCGTCGCCACGCGACGCCTAGAGCTTGAGCCCGCCGCGCCTCAATTCGGTCAGCGAGTTCTGCTGGGCCTGCGCCATCGCCTGCTTGGCCGTCAACTGTTGCGAGGCGATGTTCTGGATCGCGATGTCGATCTGCTTGTCGACCTGCGGATAGACCGGCACCGTCCGGTATTTCATGTAGCCCTTTTCCCCGAGCGCGATCGTATCGAGGTAGATCTTTGCGATGTCGTGCCCGTTGATCGTCATCTTGCCTTTGAACGACGGGCTTTCGATCAGCGAGCGGCGGGTGATCGATTTGTAGCCGCGTTCGACCAGACCTTCGGTCACCGGCTTCGACATCGCCCAGACGATGAACTGCCAGGCCGCGTCCTTTTGCTTGCAGCCGACCGGAATGCCCCAGCCATGCGTCGCGACGCCGGGGAAGCGGCCCTCGGGACCGGCCGGGCACATCGAAAAATTGCAGGTCTGCGCGACCTTGCTGTCGGATGCGCCCAACTGTACGACAAAGATCTGCCCGTTCGGACAATAATTGGCGCGCCCGGCCTTCAGCGCCGCCACCATCATGTCGTAAGTATAGGATATGACCCCGTCGGGGCCGTAATTGCGCAGCAGATTGGCAAAGAAATCCGCCCCGGCGATTGCTTCAGGCGTGTCGAGCACCGGCATCAGATCGTCGGGCGGGTTGCGGAATACGTTGCCGCCGAAGCCTTGCAGGAACGGGATGAAGCTCCAGCCGTAGTGATTGTCGGTCAGAATCCCGGCGACGCCGTCCTTGTTGTGGACGGCTTTCATCGCGGCGAGCAATGCGTCGAAATTGTCGGGCATCGACAGGCCCGCTTTCTCGAACAGATCGTAGCGCCCCGCCCCGGCCATATAGATGTCGCCGGTCCACGGGATCCCATAGAGCTTGCCCGCCTTGTCCTTGAAGGCCGAGGTCACTCCCGGCAGAAAATCGCCGGGGTCCCAACCCGCCGGGGTTTTCTTCGGGTCCTTCAGGTAATCGTCGAGCGGGACGAACCAGCCGGCGTCGATCCACCGGCCGAGATAAATGAAGGTGACGTTCAACACGTCCCAGGCGGAGCCGCCGGTCGACAATTCGAGGTCCGTGCGCTGGTTGTAGATCGGGAAGGACGGCGTCTCGTAATTGACCTTGGCCCCGGTCTCGGTTTCGAATTGCGGGATCATATCGGTCATCAGCTTGGCGTAGGGATGATTCCAGCAGCTGACGTTGAGGGTGGTTCCGGCCAACGGCTTGCCGCCGCCCTGCGCCGGCGCCTTGCCGGGCAGCAGCAGCGAACCTGCCGCCGCCGCGCCCATTTGCAGAACCCGGCGCCGCGAGCGCCCGGACGATCCTTCGACTCGGGCCATATATCCGATCCCTCCCTGGCGCCGCCCGGGATCGTCGCGCCGAATCGATTGCCCGGTCAAGCCTCGCGCCGGGCCGCTGCCTCGAGCTCGATCAGGAGTTCGGTCCCCGATCGCCGATCTCCTCGCGCAGGATTTCCAGGCTCAGCCATTGTTGCTCGGCCGCTGAGAGTTCGGCTTGCGCGGCGGCGAGCGCGTGCGTCGTTTCGCTGAACCGCCGCGCATCGCTCCGATAGAGGTCGACATCGGCAAGGACGAGGTTCAGCCCGGCGATCCTCCTCTGCAACGCCGCGATCCGCGCGGGCAAATTCTCCAGCGCCTGGCGGTCCTTAAAGCTCATCCGGCGCGGGCGGGCGGGCGGCGGCGTTGCGGCCGGCGGCTTCCGAGACGGCGGTTTCGGCGCAGAGGGCGTGTCGGGCGGCGGTCCGCGCTGCGACGGCGCACGCTGCGCCAGCATGTCGGTGTACCCGCCGGCATACTCGATCCAGCGCCCGTCGCCCTCGGTGGCGATGACCGAGGCGGCGACCCGATCGAGAAAGTCGCGGTCATGGCTGACCAGCAATACGGTGCCGGGATAATCGGCCAGCCGCTCCTGCAAGCAGATCGAGCGTTTCCAGATCCAGATCGTTGGTCGGCTCGTCGAGCACCAGCAGGTTGGACGGGCGGGCGAAGGCGCGGGCCAAGGTCAGCCGGGCGCGCTCGCCGCCGGACAATGCGCCGACCGGGGTGCGTGCCTGCTCCGGGCGGAACAGGAAGTCCTTCATATAGCCGACGACATGCCGGCTCCGGCCGCCGACCGTCACCACGTCGCCGCCGCCTCCGGTCAATGCCGCGCTGAGGCTTTGCGCCGGATCGAGGCTCTCGCGGCGCTGATCGAGGGTCGCCTGGGCGAGGTTGGCGCCGAGCCATACTGCGCCCGAATCCGGCATCATCGCGCCGGTCAGCAGGTTCAGCAGCGTCGTCTTGCCGATGCCGTTGCGCCCGACGATGCCGACCCGGTCGCCGCGCAATATCCGTGCGGAAAAATCCCGGACGATCGGTCGACCGCCAAAGGATTTCGACACCCGGTGCGCGGCGATCACCAGCCGGCCCGACATGTCGGCCGCAGCCGCCTCGAGCCGCGCCGTGCCTTCGGGGGCACGCCGCTGCTGCCGCTTCCGGCGCAGCGCGTGCAGCTCGGCGAGGCGCCGCTGATTGCGCGTGCGCCGGGCGGTGACCCCATAGCGCAGCCAGTCCTCCTCCCGCGCGATCCTGCGATCGAGCTTGTGATGGTCGCTCTCCTCCTGCTCCAGCAGCGCGTCGCGCCAGGGCTCGAACATCCCGAACCCCCGATCGAGGGTTCGGGTGATGCCGCGGTCGAGCCAGACCGTCGCGCGCGAGACGCGCTCCAGCAGCCGACGATCATGGCTGACCAGCACGATGCCCGAGCGGATTGCGGCCAACTCGCGCTCCAGCCACTCGATCGCCGGCAGGTCGAGATGGTTGGTCGGCTCGTCGAGCAGCAGGATGTCGGGCGAGGGGGCCAACACGCGGGCCAGTGCCGCGCGGCGCATCTCGCCACCCGACAGCAAAGCCGGGTCTTCCCGACCGGAGAGGCCGAGTTCCTTGAGCAGGAACTGCGCGCGATGCTTGAGTTCCGCCGTTTCGGGACCGAGCCCCGCCTCGACATAAGCGAGCGCATCGGCAAATCCGGACATGTCCGGTTCTTGGGGCAGGTAGCGGATCGTAATCCCGGGCTGGGCAAAGCGGCGCCCGGTATCCGGCTCGACGAGGCCGGCGGCGATCCGCAGCAATGTCGACTTGCCGGAGCCGTTGCGTCCGACCAGACAAACCCGGTCGTCGGCCGAGACCGACAGCGCCGCGCCGGATAATAGCGGCGCGGCGCCAAAGGTCAGGCCGATGTCCTGCAGCAGGAGTAACGGGGGCGGCATCGCCGACGAAATAGCACGTCGCCGTCCCCGCCGGCGCCGTCGTCTCGATTTATCGGGACGGATGACGCGGCAACCGCCTCAACCGGCCGGGCGATGCCCGGCCGGGTGAATTGCGGCCGATTATTTGGCGAGTGCGATCGCCGCAGTGTATTTGACGTTCAGCGACCTGCCTTCCGCGTCGAAGCATGCGAGACCCATGTCGACCTCGGTATCGAACGTGTCGAATTCCTCGAAGTCGCAGAACTCGCCGGCCGAGCCGAACGCCGTCACCATCCCGAAAAAGGAGGTGAAGTTGATTTGGCTCGGGTTGGGCACGGTCAGCGTGTAGATGCCGGGCAGCCGGTTTGCGTTCTGCGGCCTTTGGGCGGTAAGCGGCCCGGTGGTGATGCCGTTGAGCTGGAAGGCCTTCGGCGGCGTGTAATTCCGCTTGGTCGGGTTGTTCGCCCAGGCGTAGGCGCCGAACAAATCGGGCGCGCCGTCGGCTGACCGTCGTCTCACGCGAGTAGGACAGGGTGTAAAATTCGTCGGCCGGCACGCCGGCGGAATTGACGCAGGCGACATCGACATTCGTGCCGCCGGTATCCTGAAACCAATCCACCACCTGGCAGCGGGCCGCGACATCGCCGTAGGCGGTGACCTGCACATTGCCGCCGTTGCGGAACATTTTGCCGAGGAACGCCCGATACCGTCCCGGAGAGGAACGAGAGACGGAAGTCGATCCGTGCACCGAGCTGTAGCTATAGTTTCTGTTCGCAATGTACGACGCGGCAGTCGGCTGATCGGCCCACAAGAAAGCGAGCTGGCCTTTCGTCGGCTTGGTGGTTCGCGCCTGATAGAACAGCGCAAAGTCCAGCTCTTTCGTCGGATTGCCGGAGATGTCGAAGCATGCCACGTCGGCCAGGACGTTGCCGGTGCCGGATCCGCCCCAGCCTTCGATCGTGCAATAACCCACGGTTCCTTTGGAGTTGACCGCGTTGACTTGAGCGTTGCTGTGCAGGCCATCGCCAAGCCCCGGCAGGGTCACCTCGAACAGGCCGGTGCCCAAAATAGCGAGGCTGTTGGTGCCGCCGGTAGAATTGTACGATGTGACCGGTGAAATATTGCCATCGAATGTCGAGACGTAGCCGATCGCCTGCGCCTGCGCCGCCCCGGCTGCGCCGACGCAGGCCGCCGCCAGGGCCAGCCTCGATAGTGTGTTCGTCCTGTTTGACATCGTCCCCTCCTCCACTGCTGAGACGACTCGGCGACTTCTCGCGCCGAGTCACGGGACGATATAGGCCGCCAAGTCCCTGCAGGATGTGAACCAGTTCACTGAGGGAGCCGCGGTATCCGGCCCGTCGCCGCGTGCGCACAGCTTTAGGAAAAGTGGTTGCGAGGTCGCTGCCGTAACCCCCGCTCGTCATGCCCGTGCTTGTCACGGGTATCCACGTCTTCCAGCGCCGGGGGTTGGAGTGTCCCCGGGTCGCCGAGGGCTATTTCGGCGGCCCGTAGAACACCACCCAGACGGCAAAATCATCCGAGAAATCCTCAAACCCGTGCGCGGCATGGGCGGCGGCGAACAGCAGATCGCCCGGGCCGACCGCCGTCACCCGGTCCTCTACCCGGTAATGACCGGTGCCGGCCGCGACGATATAAAATTCGTCGCGCTGGTGCGGTATTTGCGGGCCGTTGGTGGGTCGCGGGGTAAACCGGATTTCCAGGTCGCCGTCGCGAAACGCCTCGGCCGATCGGCCGGGTGTCCACGGCAGCGTCCGGGCGGCGGCGAGCGATATCGGCCGCGGCGTGCGATCCATTGCGTCCCCCCGACAGCTCTCCGATGCGGTATCGGGTTTCTTGTCGATTCCGCAGCGCCTGTCAAAGCCCTGCGGGCGGGCCTATGCCCGGCCTTCCGCCGCCGGGCGAGCCCGGGGCCGCGGGCCGCTCAGCCTCCGGCGCTGGTTTCCAGACGCCGGCGCAGGTGACCCGCGAGAATTTCGAGGTGGGTCGTGACGCAGCCCAGATGGCCGCAATCCATCGTGACGATCTCGATATCCCGGCTGAACCGCCGCCACGGCGCGCCATCGTTGATCGCCGAGAAATACACCACCGGGACCGGCGCCGGTTTGGGCACATGGTTGTGCACGACCCGCGACCAGCGCGCCTCGACGAGCGCGGCGCGCCGATCGGCCTCGCCGAACTCGGCGGGATTGCCGCCCGTTCCAGGGGCCGCCTCCGCGAACTTACCCCCGGAGGCGACCCGCCGCCGCGCGGCGCCGCGATGACGCCGAACACGAGCGATGACCGGGGCCAACCGTTTTTCGAGCAAGGCGCCGTACCGGGTGCGCCGCAGCGGGCTGGCCGACACAAAGGCGTCGAGCCGGCGCGCGAGCGGGCGAGTGTCGAACATCGGCGCGTCGATCATCGCGACCAGTTCGACCTCTCGCCCGCTGCGCTTGAGAAGGCGCGCGGTTTCAAAGGCCACCAGGGCGCCGTTGCAAAACCCGCCCAGCCGAAACGGGCCGCTCGGAAATTCGGCGATCAGCGCGGACCGGTATTGCGCCGCCATCTCTTTGATCGAGGGCAAACGGAAATCAGGGTCGAGCTTTGTCGGATTGACCGCGACCAGCGGCTGCGCCGGACCGAGCAATGCCGCCAGCCGCTGCGTATAATAACCGCCATTGTGAAGATCGCCGTGAAAGAAGAACAGCGGCGGCGCGTCTCCGCCTGATTGCACCCGGATCAGAGGCTTGGCCTCGATCGGGTCGGGCACGGCAACGGCGCGGGCCAGCTGCCTGACGGTCGGCGCGTCGAACAGGATGCTGTCGGGCACGGCCCTGCCGGTCAGCCGCTCGACTTCGAGCAGCATTTGCGTCGCCAGCAGCGAGTCGCCGCCCTTTTCGAAAAAATCGTCCTCGAACCCGACGCCGTCGCAGTTCAGCAGCGTTTCCCAGATCTTGATCAGGTCGACCTCCAACGGACCGACCGCATAATCGAGGTCGCCCGGCGACAGCGGCGCGGCCGCGCTCTCGGGCAGCGCATCGCGCAGCCGCGTGCGTTGCACCTTGCCCACGCCGTCCTTGGGCAATGCGTCGACGATCACGATCCGGTGCGGTATTTTGAACGGCGTCAGCCGATCGCGCAGAAAACGCCGAAGCTCGGCCGGGCCGGTGGTATTGCCGGCCCGCAACACGACCGCAGCCGCCACGTTTTCACCGAGGCGCGGATGCGGAACGCCGAACGCCGCCGCCTCGACGACAGCCGGATGGCGCATCAAGGCCTGGTCGATTTCGACCGGGGAGACCTTTTCGCCGCCCCGGTTGATCAACTCCTTGACCCGGCCGAGGAGGCTCAAAAAGCCGTCTTCGTCGATCGCCCCGAGATCCCCGGTGCGGAACCAGCCGCCCGCGACAAACGCCTCGCGGTTGGCCTGCGGATTGTCGAGATAGCCCGGCGTGACGGTGGGTCCGCCCACCAGGACCTCGCCGACGCTGCCGGCAGCCAGCCGCTCGCCGCCGATGCCGGCCACCATCACTTCGCTCGGCGAGACGGCCCCGACGGTGCCCGGTCTGCGCATCGCCGGCGACATCTGGTTGGTGGCCATCAACCCGGCCTCGGCGAGACCGTAGGCTTCGAGCACCGGGACGCCGAACGCCTGTTCCAGCCCCAAGCGCACCGGTTCCGCCAGGTGGGCGCCGCCGGACTGGATGAAACGCAGCGAATGACGCAAGCCGGGTTTCTTTTGCGCCAACTCCAGTATCCAGCGCTGATGCGTCGGCCCGGCCGAATACCAGGTCGGCGCCAACTCGCTCAGCCGGTCGAGAAAGTCGTGATGCGACGCCGGATTGTCGGAAGCGGCGACGCTGCCGCCGCACAGGATCGGGACAAAGATCGACTGTTTCAGCCCTTGCGCATAATAGAGGGGTATCAGGCAGAGGCTGCGATCTTCGGGAGAGAGACCGAACCAGCCACGAAATTTGACCGCGATCGCGGTCAAATTGGCGTGGGTGACCGGTACGATCTTCGGCTGGGCCGTGGTGCCCGACGTGTTCAGGATGAAGGCAATATCGCCCGGCTTGGCGTCCGACGCATCGACCGCGACATCCGCCATGCCTGCCGTAAGCGCGAGGCTGCCGGCGGCAGGTCCCCGGCGGGACAGCTTTAAGACCGCGATTCCGCGCCGTTGGGCGACCGCCTCCGCCGTCGTCCGGGTCCCGTCGAGCACGGCGACGGCGTCGAGCCGAAGCGCGCGGCTGCGCTCCTCCAGCTCGGCTTCCACCGCATCGGGGTTGAGCGGGACCGCAACGGCGTGACAGGAGAGGGCGATGATCGCCACCGCCGCCTCGGGCCCGGTCGGCAATGCGATCCCGACACGGGTCTCCCGGCCCACCCCGCGGCGCCGCAATTCGAAGCCGATTTCCTCGACCGTCCGGGCCAGCTCGAAATGCGAGAGCGGCGGCCGGCCCGGCGCGACGATGGCGGCCATTTCGGGCCGCAGCAAGGCGTTGCGCTGCAGCGCGTCAGGGAAGGTCCCCGGCGCCTGGTCGGCGACGGCGCTCGTCAACCCGGAATCCCCGACGAGATCTTGCATATCCTCTGTTGCCAATGGCTTATCCCCAATCGATAGGTGCCGACCGGCTCCCGGACGGGTACAAGGTACCAGCGAAACCCAAACATCGCTGATCGCTATCGGTGTATCATATCTAAGAGTTTTTTGAAACCTAGAGAATTGCCTTGATCACGCGAGAAATTCATCCGTTAACCATACTGACAAGTCCTCGAATCCAGGGCCTAAAGACCAGGCCTCCCGCCTTTAGACTGAGTCTGGGCGGTCGCGTTTCGGTCTAAATGTCGTGTTTCTTATGCGCCCGCAGCGCGTGCCGGAGCTGGCGAAATTACCGGCCGCCCGGCGGCGCCGATTCGATGCTTCCGATCGCAGCCGCCGTCCGCCGTTTCGAGTCCGAGGCCGACAACCGCTTGACAGCTTCTGTCGGCGGCGGAGGCTGGCGGGCTGCTTGCAATACAGAAGGGCGCCGTCATGCCTGTGGAGATGATCGGCTGGATCGCGCCGCGGGTCGCCTCGGAGTTGATCCCGCCGTCGGGACCGCCTTTTGCCGCCGAGGTGATCGCCGAGACCGCGCGCATTCACGAACGGGCCGGTTTCGATCGCGTGCTGATCGGGTATTTCTCGCAGGCGCCGGACGGGTTCCTGGTCGGGGCGCATGCCGCCTCGGTCACCGAGCGGCTGGGTTTCCTGCTGGCGCATCGGCCGGGGTTCGTGGCCGCACCGGTCGCCGCCCGCAAGCTGGCGACGCTGGACCAGCTCAGCGGCGGCCGTCTGGCGGTGCACATCATTGCCGGCGGCAGCGACGCCGATCAGGCCAAGGACGGCGACTGGACCGACCACGCGGCCCGCTATCGCCGCGCCGCGGAGTACATCTCGCTGTTGCGCCGGACCTGGACCGAGCCGGCGCCGTTCGACCATGAGGGCGAATTCTACCGGACCCGCGGCACCTATTCGGAAATCCGCTGCCGGCAGCAGCCCCATATCCCGATCTACGGCGGCGGCGGCTCCGACGCGGCGATCCGGTCGCTGGCCCCGCATGTCGATGTCTACATGCTGTGGGGCGAACCGCTGAAGGATACGGCGCTGTTCATCGAGCGAGTGCGGCGCGAAGCGGCGCTCTCCGGCCGCAGCCCGACCTTCAGCCTGTCGACCCGCCCGATTTTGGCGGCTACCGACGGCGAAGCCTGGGACCGGGCCAGGGCCATCCTCGACCGGGTGCTGATCAACCGCGGCGCAGCGCCGCCGCCCCAGCGCCAGAACGCCGGCTCCAACCGGCTGTTGCAGGCCGCCGCCGAAGCCGAATTGCACGACAGCTGCCTGTGGACCTCGCTCGCCGCCGCGACCGGCGCCCAGGGCAACTCGACGGCGCTGGTCGGCGCCCCCGAAACAGTCGCCAAGGCATTGCTCGAATACTACAAGCTCGGCGCCACCAGCCTGCTGATCCGCGGCTACGATCCCCGGCCGGACGCGGTCCAATACGGCCGGGAACTGATCCCGCGCGTCCGCGAATTGGTAGCAGAACATGACGCCGGGGGCGGCGGCGCCGTCGAAGCCCGATAAATGGGCGACGCGGATGCGCATCGATGAGAAAAATCAGCTGCAACCTGATGTTGCGTGAACCTTGCCTTTGTATTATTATCTATCCGAAATAAATTCGATCTTCCCCTGGAACGCAGACCAATGTTCGAACAGGCATTCAAGAACATCGATGACGTGCTCCGGAAAGAGGCCGGCTGCACCACCGAGCTGGACTACACCGAGCAGACCTCATGGCTTCTTGTTCCTGAAATACCTCGACGGTCTGGACCAGGACAAAGCGATGGAGGCCGGGCTCGAGGGGAAGCAATACGTCTTCATCCTCGACACACCCTATCGCTGGGAAAGTTGGGCCGCGCCCAAGGGCAGGGACGGCAGGCTCGACCACAACAAAGCGATGACCGGCGACGATCTGCGCGATTTTGTCGATCAGAAGCTCTTCCCCTACCTGCACGGCTTCACGCAAAAGGCCAGCGGGCCGAACACGATCGAATACAAAATCGGCCAGATCTTCGGCGAGATCAGAAACAAGATCTCCAGCGGCTATAATCTGCGCGAAATCATCGACCACATCGACGAACTGCGCTTTCGCTCGCAGACCGAAAAGCACGAGCTGTCGGCCCTGTATGAGGAAAAGATCAAGCGCATGGGCAATGCCGGGCGCAACGGCGGCGAGTATTACACGCCGCGCCCACTGATCCGCGCCATCGTCCAGGTCACGCGGCCCGCATCGGCGAGCGCATCTATGACGCGGCCTGCGGCTCGGCGGGCTTTCTGTGCAAATCCTTCGATTACCTGAAATCAAACGGCAACCTGACCACCAAAGACCTTTCGACGCTGCAAGCCAGGGGCAGGCTCTGGGTGCCCGCTTCCGCGTCGCGAAAGCGGGAACGACGAGTTATGGGTGCATATCCCGCTCGACATTTCCGGTCGTACCCTTAGAAGTAGCGCATGAACGAAGCCGAGACGCGAGATCGAAATCGGCAGGCGCTACATCGAGGCCGACTTCAACAAGATCATCGAAATCAAGGAGCGCGAAGCGCACCGCGTCAGGCTGTTCATGGACGAGATCGACCAGAGCGAAAAAACGATCGTGTTTTGCGCCACCCAGCTTCACGCGCTGGCGGTGCGCGACCTCGTCAACCAGCTGAAGACGAGCAAAGACCCGAATTATTGCCAGCGGGTCACGGCCGACGACGGCGGGCTCGGCGAGCAATATCTGCGAGATTTTCAGGACAACGAAAAGACCGTCCCGACGATCCTGACCACCTCGCAAAAGCTCTCGACCGGCGTGGACGCGCGAAATATCCGCAATATCGTCTTGATGCGCCCGATCAATACGATGATCGAGTTCAAGCAGATCATCGGGCGCGGCACGCGGCTCTATGACGGCAAGGATTACTTCACGATCTGGGACTTCGTGAAAGCGCATCATCATTTCAGCGATCCGGAATGGGACGGGGAGCCGATCGAACCCGAACCGAAAGAGCCCGTGCCGGTCTCGCCGCCTCAAGGCATGTCCGAGCTGCCCGGGCCAGACTTTGAACCGAGACCGCGTCCTCAGAAGATCAAGGTCGAACTCGCCGACGGCAAGGCCCGCACCATCCGGCACATGATGGCGACGAGTTTTTGGCATCCCGACGGCACGCCGATGTCGGCACAGCAATTCATGGAAATGCTGTTCGGCGCATTGCCCGAATTTTTCAAAGACGAAGCCGAACTTCGCACGCTGTGGAGCGTGCCCGACACCCGCGCCGGGCTGTTGCAGGGGTTGGCCGAAAAAGGTTTCGGCAAGGACCAGATGGCGGAGATGCAGCGGGTCATCGATGCGGAGAAGAGCGACCTTTTCGACGTATTGGCTTACGTCGCCTATGCGTTGCCGCCGCTGACCCGCGAGGAACGCGCCGCGAAAGCCAAAATCGAGATCAGCACTCACTTCAACAGCAAGCAGCAGGTCTTTCTTGCTTTCGTACTGTCCCATTACGTGCAGGTCGGGGTCGAAGAACTGGATCGGGAGAAACTGCGCCCGTTGCTCCTGCTGAAGTATCACAACGCCATCGCCGATGCCGTCGCCGACCTCGGCAGACCCGAGGAGATCGGCAACGCGTTTTCGGGCTTTCAGAAATATCTCTACCAGGACGCGGCATGACCCGGCTCCGGCCTTCCCGGAGCGGGCTCGGAAACTACCATGCAAACGATTGATTTTAACGAGAGTTTCGGGCTGTGTGCGGGGCTTCCGGCATTTGTGCCGTCAGCAGCGAAAATTGCCCGATGCCGGCGGCATTCGATTGCAGCATCGGCCGCCAGCCGCTAGGATGCGGGCATGATCGTTTTTGCAAAATCGACCATGTGGTGGCGGCGCGTCTGATCCGCGCGGCCGTTTCTTGCTTTCTTTCCGACAAAGGCCGCTGCGGAGTTCCGGGCGGCCTTCGCAATTTGTCCAAGCGCGAACCTGCCCGATCCCGCGGCGGCCCAGCCGACAGGAGGTTCGCATGCAACATACCAGCTATCTGACCCGCGGCGGCATCCAGATCGAACGGGACATCGAGCAACGCGCCTATCAGCCGGCCGATCATGCATTGGTCGAGGCGCTCGACCACCGCCGCGGCGTGCTGTTTTCGTCGAGTTTCGAGTTCCCCGGCCGCTATACCCGGTGGGACATGGGTTTTGTCGATCCGCCGCTCGCCTTCACCGCGCGCGGGCGGCGGTTCTCGATCGATGCGCTGAACCCGCGCGGGGAGGTGCTGTTGCCGGCGGTCGCCGCCACTCTCCGCGATCTGCCGGAGGTCGCGATTTCCGCCGCCGGCGAGGGTCGCGCGGCCGGCGAGATCGGCGAAACCGCGGAGCGTTTTGCCGAGGAAAACCGCAGCCGTCAGCCCTCGATCTTTTCGGTGCTGCGGGCCCTGATCGATCTGTTCGGCAGCGCCGAGGACCAGCATCTCGGGCTGTACGGAGCTTTTGGCTACGATCTGGTGTTTCAGTTCGAGCCGATGCCGCTCAGATTGGCGCGCCCCGCGGACCAGCGCGATCTGGTGCTGTACCTGCCCGACGAGATCCTCGTCGTCGATCACATGCGGCAGAATGCTGCGGTGCATCGCTACGATTTCGCGATCGGCGGCCGATCTACCCGCGGGCTGGCCCGCGCCACCGCCGCGGCGCCCTATCGATTGGACCATTCCCCGCCGGCGCGGCCCGATCCGAGCGATCATGGACCGGGGGAATATGCGGCCCTGGTCGAGCGCGCCAAAGAGGCCTTCATCCGCGGGGATCTGTTCGAGGTCGTGCCGGGGCAGCTCTTCGCCGATGTCTGCGCCGACCTGCCGAGCACCGTCTTCGACCGGTTGCGCCGGGCCAATCCGGCGCCCTATGGCGCGTTGATCAATCTCGGCGACGGCGAGTTTCTGGTTGCCGCTTCGCCGGAAATGTATGTCCGGGTCGAAGGCCGCCGCATCGAGACCTGTCCGATCAGCGGCACGATCGCCCGCGGCCGCGATCCGGTCGAGGATTCCGAGCGCATCCGCGAATTGCTGAACTCGGTCAAGGACGAGAGCGAACTGACGATGTGCACCGATGTCGACCGCAACGACAAATCGCGGGTGTCGGTGCCGGGCAGCGTACGGGTCATCGGCCGCCGCCAAATCGAGCTCTATTCGCGGCTGATCCATACCGTCGACCATGTCGAAGGCGAGCTCGGCGAGGGCTTCGATGCGCTCGACGGTTTTTTGAGCCACGCCTGGGCGGTGACCGTGACCGGCGCGCCAAAGCTGTGGGCGATCCGGTTTATCGAAGAGCAGGAGCGCTCGCCGCGCCGCTGGTATGGCGGTGCGATCGGCCGCCTCACCTTTGACGGCAACATGAATACCGGGCTTACGCTGCGCACGATCCGCATGCAGGCCGGAATTGCCGAGGTGCGGGCCGGCGCTACCCTGCTCTACGACAGCGATCCCGAAGCCGAGGAGGCGGAGACCCGGCTCAAGGCCGCGGCGATGTTCACCGCAATTCGCGGCAGATCGGATTTGGCCCCCCAGGCTGCCGCACCCGATCCGGTCGGGCACGGCCGGAAGGTGCTGCTGATCGATCATGAAGATTCGTTTGTTCACACGCTGGCCAACTACATCCGCACGACCGGCGCCGAGGTCGTGACGATGCGAGCCGATCTGGCGCGGGCGGAACTGGGCCGGGGCCTCGCGCCCGATCTGGTGCTGCTGTCGCCGGGCCCGGGACGGCCCGACGACTTCGCGATGTCGGAGACGATCGCGCTGTTGGTCGAGCGCCGGCTGCCGGTGTTCGGCGTCTGCCTCGGATTGCAGGGCATCGTCGAATATTTTGGCGGCGCCCTCGATGTGCTGAAGGTCCCGATGCACGGCAAGCCGTCGCCGGTACGGGTCCTGGGCGGTCGATTGCTGTGCGGCCTGCCCGGCGAATTCGTCGTCGGGCGATACCATTCGCTGCATGCGCGGCGCGGCGCCCTGCCTTCGGTGCTTGCCGTCACGGCGGAAACGGCCGACGGGGTGATCATGGCGATCGAGCATGTCAGCCTGCCGATTGCGGCAGTGCAGTTTCACCCGGAATCGGTGATGACCCTGCGGGCCGAGATCGGCATGCCGATTATCGCCGCGGTGCTGTCGGGCCTTGGTCGCCGCGGGCCTCCTTGATTGCTGGGACCCGCCGCCTCTCGCCGTCGAGCCGCCCGCGCGCCGATAATTGGCCGAGGGGTTGCGGGTTGCGGTCAAAACAGCCGATCGAGCGTCTCATGGTGGATCTCGACCGGAAATTGCGCTCGCAGCGCCCGGGTAAATTCGGCGCTCAGATCAGCCTGCGATCCCGCCGTCAGCTCGCGCGACAGCTGGGCCTTCGCCGCCGCGGCAGCCGGGCCGCTGCCGGGTTCCTCGATCGTATCGAGTTGCGCGACATGGGCGCCGGTCGGATCGGTCGCCGTGACGACACCGTCGGATTTGACCGCGAACAGCTTGTCGACCAGAGCCGCGGGCACCGTGTTGCCCTCCGTCGCGCGCCGCAGGAAGGCGGGCGAGGTCGCGACTTTGAGGCCCTTGGCATTGGCCGCGGCGGCGAGCCGGGTCCCCGGCTTGACCGAGGCGGCGAGCGCAGCGGCCTGCTTGGCCACGATCGCGGCGCGCTTTTCGGCCTGCCAGGCGGCGATTGCAGCGTCCCTGACCTCGGCCAGCGGCTTGGTCGCCGGCGGCGCCACCTTGTCCGTGCGCAGCACATAGAGGGCGTCGTCCTCGGTCTCGGTGACGCGGCTGATTTGACCCTGCTCGGTGGCGAAGGCCAGCTTGATCACGGCGTCGGGGGCGATCGGCAGCGCCACTCTTTTCCCGTCGCGACCTTTGCCCTCGGCATCGACCGCCGCGACTGCGGTCTTCTTCAGCCCGAACTTGGCGGCGGCTTCCTCGATGGTCGCACCGCCGGCGAGCGCGTCGTCGACATGGTTGGCGATCTTGTAGATGCGTTCGACCGCCTCGTCATGCGCGACCGCAGCGGCCAGCTTCGCCTTGGCCTCGGCGAAGGTTTGGGTCGCCGGCGGCTCGATCTTGACCACCCGCAGAATATGCCAGCCGAGCGCGCTTTTGATCGGCTGGGAGGGCTTGTCGAGAGGCAGTGCGAAGGCGGCATCGGCCAATGCCGCGGGCAACTCCTCGCGCTTCAGCAAGCCGAGATCGATCGTGTCCGGGGCCTGTCCGGCGATCGAGGCGGCAACCGTTCGCCAATCCTTGCCGGCGGCGAGCGCAGCTACGGCGGCTTTGGCTTTGTCTTCCGACGGCGCCAGGATCTGCTCGACGTCGCGGCGCTCGGGAACAACGAAATCGCCCCGCCGCTGGTCGTACTGCTCCTTCAGCTTGGCCTCCGGCACGTCGATGCCCTGAGCAATTTCCGACGGCGACAGGCTCGCCAGCGCGAACCCGCGAAATTCCGGGGCGCGAAACAGGTTTTTGTGAGAATTGTAGAAGGCCTCCAGTTCCGCATCGCTCGGCTGCCCGACATCGCCGGCGCCGGCCGTCGGCAGGCTGACGATATCGGCAACGCGCTTCTGGTCGCGGTATTGATAGAGGAAGTCGACCAGCGAGGCCGGCGGCGCGACCCCCGCCGTCACCGCGAGCATCAGATCGGCGCGCGGGATTTCGCCGCGCAGCTGAGCGACGTATTGGTCCTCGGTCAAATGGTTCGCCGCCAGCACCGCGCTGAAGATGTTGCGGTCGAAGGCCCCGTTCGCGCCGCGGAAATCCGGGTTGCGGGCGATGACGCCCCGCAGCACTTCGTCCGACACGTCGAGCCGGAGTTGGGCCGCCTGCCGATCCACCAGGCCCCGGTCGATCAGCCGCCCGAGCACCTCGTCGACGATGCCGAGCCTCTTGGCCTGCTGAAAGTCGACCGGGGAGCCGGTTTGCATGCTGAGCCGTTCGAGCGTCGGGCGCAGCGCCGATTGCAGAGCGTCGGCGTCGATCCCGGCGCCGTCGATGGTGGCGACGACCGTGCCGGGGGCCTGGTTGCGAAAGATGTCGCCGATGCCCCATATGCCGAAGGTCACGATCAGCACGGCAAACAGCCCCTTGACGACAACGGATCCCGCCTTCGATCGGATCGCCTGAAGCATGCTGAAAAGGGCCTCGCTGGGGCAGGATTGACCGGCGCTGCTGCCGACGTGATCGTCGCGCGGGATCATGGTAATAGTGGGGCGCCGCACAGGCCGCAACGCCCCCGGCCGCAACACCCCAGGTCGGACGCCGCGAGAGGGAGAGAGCAGCATGGCGTCCGGAACAATGCTGATCGCCGGCAACTGGAAGATGAACGGATTGCGCGATGGCGGTACGGCACTGGCGGCCGGGTTGGCGCGGCATATGGCTGCGGCCGAAACGGGGCTGTCCTGCGAATTGCTGATCTGCCCGCCGGCAACGTTGTTGTCGCAGGTGCACGCGCTGATCGCCGCGACCGGCATAGCGCTGGGCGGTCAGGATTGTCACGCCGCGCCGCACGGGGCCCATACCGGAGACATCAGCGCAGAAATGCTGGCAGATCTGGGCTGCACCCATGTCATCCTCGGGCATTCCGAGCGGCGTCACGGACATGGCGAAACCGATGCGGATGTCGGTGCAAAAATCGCCGCCGCCTGGCGCGCCGGGTTGCAGGCGATCCTGTGCGTCGGCGAGACGCAGCAGCAGCGCCAGGCCGGGGCGGCGATCGACGTGGTATCGGCCCAGCTCGCCCGGTCCATCCCGCCGGGCGCCGAATTGGGTCGGCTGATCGTTGCCTACGAGCCGGTCTGGGCGATCGGGACCGGGCTCAGCGCGACGACTGGAGATATTGCGCAGATGCATCAGGCGATCCGCACCCTGCTGCCGCCGGAGACGCGGGTTCTCTATGGCGGCTCGGTCAACCCGCGCAATGCGGAGGCGATACTCGGTATCGTCGACGTCGACGGCGCCCTGGTGGGCGGCGCCAGCCTCAACGCCGACGATTTCTGGGCGATTGCCGCAGCTGCGGGCAAGGCGTCGAGAAACAAGGGCAATCGATAGAATCGGCTGATGACTATTATTCTTCTTGTTGTCCATGTTCTGGTGGCGATCGCGCTGATCGGCGTGATCCTTCTGCAAAAGAGCGAAGGCGGGGCGCTCGGCATGGGCGGCGGCGGCATGTCGGGGTTTATGACCGGGCGGTCGACGGCAAACCTGTTGACCCGGGCGACGGCGGTCCTCGCCGCCGCCTTCATGGCGACGAGCATTCTGCTCGTCGTTCTGCACAATCGCGGGCAGGCTGCGCCGTCGCTGATGGATAAAAGCGGTCCCGGCATTCCTGCAGCACCGCTTGCTCCTGCCGCACCGGTGAGGCCCGCGGCGCCGATTCGGCCGCCGGCTGCTCCGGCCCCGTCAGCCCCGTCCGGTCCGGCCGCACCGATGGCTCATTAACCATCGGTGCAGAAGGCGACTGCGGCGCATCCGCGTGATCGGATGATTTGCCGTGGGACGAACGCGCCCGATGCTATAGACTGGGATTCCATGACGCGGTTCATCTTCATTACCGGCGGCGTGGTTTCCTCGATCGGCAAGGGACTTTCCGCGGCGGCGCTCGGCGCGCTGCTGCAGGCCCGCGGCTTCAGGGTCAGGTTACGCAAGCTCGACCCTTATCTGAACGTCGATCCCGGGACGATGAGCCCCTATCAGCACGGCGAGGTCTACGTCACCGACGACGGGGCCGAGACCGATCTCGATCTGGGACATTACGAGCGTTATGTGGGCGGCGCGGCGCGGCGCAGCGATTCGGTTACGACCGGGCGGATCTACTCGACCGTTATCGGCCGCGAGCGCCGCGGCGAATATCTGGGGGCCACGGTCCAGGTCATCCCGCACGTCACCGACGCGATCAAGGAGTTCATCCAAGCCGACCTCGACGACGAGGATTTCGTCCTTTGCGAAATCGGCGGCACCGTCGGCGACATCGAAAGCCTGCCGTTTCTCGAGGCGATTCGCCAACTCGGGTATGAACTCGGTCGTGAGCGGGTGCTGTTCGTGCACCTGACCCTGGTGCCGTGGATACCTTCCGCCGGCGAGCTGAAGACCAAACCTACCCAACACTCCACCAAGGAACTGCTTGGCCTCGGCATCCAACCGGACATCCTGCTGTGCCGCTGCGACCGGCCGATCCCGCCTGCGGCGCGACGAAAGATCGCGCTGTTTTGCAATCTGCGCGAAAGCCGCGTGATCCCGGCGCTCGACATCGATACGGTCTACGCCGTGCCGGCCGCCTATCATGCCGAGGGATTGGACCGGGAGGTGTGTCGACATTTCGGCCTGGACCCCCCGGAACCCGATCTCGCCCGCTGGAACGAGATCGTCGCCCTGATCCACAAACCCGAGGGCAGGGTGACGATCGCGGTCGTCGGCAAATACACGCATCTGCCCGACAGTTATAAATCGTTGGCCGAGGCGATGACCCATGGCGGGCTCGCCAACAATGTCGGGGTCGATCTCGATTGGATCGATTCGGAGGTGTTCGAGGCCGAGGCCGAAACGGTCGGCAAACTCGACGGCGTCCACGGCATTCTCGTACCCGGCGGATTTGGCGAGCGCGGCACCAAGGGCATGATCGAAGCGGCCCGTTTTGCGCGGCAGCGCGGCGTGCCCTATTTCGGCATCTGCTTCGGCATGCACATGGCGGTCATCGAAGCGGCGCGCGACCTTGCGGACCTGCCCGGCGCCGGTTCGACCGAATTCGGGCCGTGCCTGCATCCGGTGGTCGGGTTGATGACCGAGTGGATGCGCGGCAACTCGATCGAGCGGCGCAACTCGAATGAGGATCTCGGAGGCACGATGCGGCTCGGCGCTTACGACGCGGTGCTGGCGCCGGGGAGCCGGGTGGCGCAGATTTACGGTTCCGACCTCATCAGCGAGCGCCATCGCCATCGCTACGAGGTGAACATCAATTACAAAAATGCATTGGAAGCGGCAGGGTTGCGGTTTTCCGGCATGTCGCCGGACGGTGTTCTGCCGGAAATCGTCGAGTTGCCCGATCATCCCTGGTTCATCGGCGTGCAGTTCCACCCCGAGCTGAAATCCAAACCGTTTGCGCCGCACCCGCTGTTTACCTCGTTCATCCGCGCTGCCCGCGACCAGTCGCGCCTGGTCTGAGGACATCCCTATGCCTCCCCGTCACGTGGCGATCGGCGACATCACCCTCGGCAACGACCTGCCGCTGGTCTTCATCGCCGGCCCGAATACGCTCGAATCGCGCGCGCACGCGCTTGAAACGGGCGCAGCGCTGGCTGAAATCGCGCGTAATCTCGGCATCGCTCTGATCTACAAGACCTCGTTCGACAAGGCGAACCGCACCTCGCTCGGATCGGCGCGCGGTATCGGGCTCGAGGCGGGGTTGCCGATACTCGCCGAATTGCGGGAAAGGACCGGTCTGGCGGTGCTGACCGACATCCACGCACCGGAGCAATGCGCCGCGGTTGCCGAAGTAGTCGACATCCTGCAGATCCCGGCATTCCTCTGCCGCCAGACCGATCTGCTGGTCGCCGCCGGCATGACCGGCATGCCGGTCAACGTCAAGAAGGGTCAGTTCCTCGCCCCATGGGACATGGAGCACGCCGCCGCCAAGATCGCGTCCACCGGCAACGAGCGCATCTTGTTGTGCGAGCGCGGCGCGGTCTTCGGCTACAACACGCTGGTGGTTGATATGCGGTCGCTGCCGATCATGGCGCGGACCGGCTATCCGGTCGTATTCGATGCGACCCATTCGGTGGCGCAACCGGGCGGGCTCGGCGACCGTTCGGGGGGAGAGCGGGAATTTGGGCCCATTCTCGCCCGTGCCGCCGCTGCCGTGGGCGTCGCGGCCATGTTCGTCGAAACCCATCAGGACCCGGATCATGCCCCGTGCGAGGGGCCGACCATGGTGCCGATCCGTGCCTTGCCGGCTATCTTCGAGACCTTGATCGCCTTTGACCGGCTGGCCAAGGCTCGACCCGCGCAGTCGTGGCTTTCGCGGTGACCGCATTGCCTCCGAGACTGTCGCGGCGGGCCAAGGCTGACCCTGTCGTCCGATGATCATCCCGCGCCGACTGCGAAGGCGGGCGCCCGCCTTGATATTCCCGGTGATCGGGATCGCGCTGACCGGCTATTTTGCCCATCACCTCGTCGACGGCGACCGCGGCCTGCTGGCATGGGTGCGGGTGACGCGGGAAATCGACGCCGAGAACGAAAAGCTCGCCGGCCTTCGTGCCGAGCGTGCGACGCTCGACCAGAAGGTCTCGGACCTCAAGCCGGACCATCTCGACCCCGACCTGCTCGACGAGCGAGTGCGCGCAACCCTGAACCTGGCTGCGCCGACCGAAATCGTCATCATGCCGCCACCTAAATAAGGGCGGAAAGACTACCGGCGGGGCCTGCTGGGCAAGTTCGCGACCAGCGATTTGGCCTTTGCTGACAACGATTTGAATTGGCCGAGGTTGCAAAGCGGCGGATTTCCGACCATGCTCTGCGATAAGCCGTGAGTGAGTTTTGCGCGGGCATACGGAGGAAGCGAAATGGCGGTCACCGGCCAGGTCGAATTTGCCGAGCTTGGCGTCCCGCCCGAGGAACTGCTCCGACACTACCGAGACATGCTGCTGATTCGGCGCTTTGAAGAGCGGGCCGGGCAGATGTACGGAATGGGGCTGATCGGCGGTTTCTGTCACCTCTACATCGGTCAGGAAGCGGTGGTCGTCGGCATGCAGGCGGCGCTCAAACCCGGCGACACGGTCGTAACCTCGTATCGCGACCACGGTCACATGCTTGCCTGCGGGATGGATCCCAAGGGAGTCATGGCCGAATTGACCGGGCGGCGTGGCGGCTACTCGCACGGCAAGGGTGGCTCAATGCATATGTTCAGCCGCGACAAGAGCTTTTTTGGCGGACACGGCATCGTCGGCGCGCAGGTGCCGATCGGCACCGGGCTGGGCTTTGCCCACCGCTATCGCGAGGATGGGCTGATCTCGGCCACCTATCTCGGGGATGGCGCGATCAATCAGGGGCAGGTCGCCGAAAGCTTTAATATGGCGGCTTTGTGGAAACTGCCCGTGGTCTACGTTATCGAGAACAATCGATACGGTATGGGCACCTCCATCGATCGCGCCTCGGCGCGGACCGATTTGTTTCATCGCGGCGTGGCCTATGGCATCCCGGGCGAGCAGGTCGACGGCATGAACGTGCTCGCCGTACACGAGGCCGGCCTCGCCGCGACCGAGCATGCGCGCTCGGGACAGGGGCCGATCATCCTCGAAATGATGACCTATCGTTACCGTGGTCATTCGATGTCGGACCCTGCCAAGTACCGGACTCGCGACGAGGTCAACCGGATGCGCGCGGAGCACGATCCGATCGATCAGCTGCGCCGTCGTCTGATCGAAGGAGGCAGCGCGGAGACGACGCTGAAAGCGATCGACGCCGAAATCCGCAACCTTGTCGCCGAAGCGGCGCAGTTTGCCCAGGACAGCCCCGAGCCCGACGCGGGCGAGTTGTGGACGGACGTGCTGGTGGAAGCTTGAATTGGCTTGGGCGCCGCGTTGACCCGACAGAGAGTTCGCTGAGCCATGGCCACCGAAGTACTGATGCCGGCGCTGTCGCCGACGATGACGGAAGGCAAGATTGCCCGCTGGCTGAAGAACGAAGGCGAACCGGTCAGTGCCGGCGATGTGCTGGCCGAGATCGAGACCGACAAGGCAACGATGGAAGTGGAAGCGGTCGACGAAGGCGTCCTCACCAGGATCGTCATCCCCGAAGGCACCGACCACGTCGCCGTCAACACGCCGATCGCCGTCATCGCCGCAAACGGGGAGAAAGCCGACACGGCCGATCGTCGCCGAAGCGGCGGAGCGTGCGGCCGCGTCGGCGACAAAGCCGGCGGAAACCCCGCTGGCCCGGCCCGCCTCATCGCCCCGGCCGGAGCTATCCCCTGGGCGTGCGCCGGCAACCGAGCCCGAATTTGCCGGCAAGACGAAAACGATGACGGTGCGCGACGCTTTGCGCGATGCGATCGCCGAGGAAATGCGACGGGACGCGTCGGTGTTTTTGCTCGGCGAAGAGGTCGGCGAATACCAGGGCGCCTATAAGGTCAGCCAAGGCCTGCTGCAGGAGTTCGGGCCACGGCGCGTCATCGACACGCCGATCACCGAGCAAGGCTTCGCCGGGATCGGTGTCGGCGCCGGGTTTGGCGGGTTGCGCCCGATCGTCGAGTTCATGACATTCAACTTCGCTATGCAAGCAATTGATCAAATTGTAAACTCAGCCGCTAAGACGCGATATATGTCGGGCGGTCAGATGGGCTGCCCTATCGTCTTTCGCGGCCCCAACGGCGTCGCCTCGCGTGTCGCCGCGCAACATTCGCAATGCTATGCAAGCTGGTACGCTCATTGCCCGGGGCTCAAGGTCGTCGCCCCCTATACCGGCGCGGATCACAAGGGCCTGCTGAAATCGGCGATTCGCGATCCCAACCCAGTGGTTTTTCTCGAACACGAACTGGTTTACGGCGAGAGCTTTGCCGTACCCGAAGATCCCGATTTCCTGGTGCCGATCGGCAAGGCGCGGATCGCCCGTCGCGGCGAGCACGTAACCATAACGGCGTTTTCGCGGATGGTGAAGATCGCCTTGCAAGCCGCTGAAGAACTGTCGAAGCTGGGTATTTCGGCGGAAATCGTGGATCTTCGCACGCTGCGGCCGTTCGACATCGAAACTGTCGCCGCGTCGGTCAAGAAGACCAATCGTGTGGTGGCGGTCGAGGAAGGCTGGCCGTTCGCCGGCATCGGCGCCGAAGTCGCGGCGATCGTGATGGAAGAGTGTTTCGACTGGCTCGACGCGCCGCTCAAGCGCGTCGCCGGCAAGGACGTGCCGCTGCCTTATGCGGCAAATCTCGAACGCCTCGCGATCCCTCAGGTCGACGATATCGTCCAGGCGGCGCGCGATGTCGCGTACCGCTAGTGGTGCAAATCAGTCAGATGATTCCTCCGGTCTGTACCTTGACCGAGATTGCTTCGTCGCTGTGCTCCTCGCAATGACAAGCACTTACGCTGTCATTGCGACCCGCGGGCCTGACCCGCGGGGAAGCAATCTCGACGCGGACCAGCCCGGGAGCAAGCATCTGGATTGCACCACTAGCATCTCGTCCGGCGAAAGACGGAACAGGTCATGCCGATAGAAATCCTGATGCCGGCGCTTTCGCCGACGATGACCGAGGGAAACCTGGCGAAATGGTTGAAGCATGAAGGCGACGAGGTCCATTCCGGCGATGTCCTCGCCGAAATCGAGACCGACAAGGCGACGATGGAGGTCGAAGCCGCAGATGACGGCAAGATCGGCAGGATCCTCGTTGCCGAAGGCACGCAGGGCGTGAAGGTCAACGCGCCGATCGCCCTGCTGTTGAGTGAGGATGAGGATGCGGGGGCGCTCGCCAAACCCGGTCCTTCGACGCCCGCAGGCGTTCGCGACGCGACTCTGCCGGTAAACGGGGCTCTGGCCGCCGACCATGGCCTGCCTGCGCCGGCCGCAGATCATGCTGCCGGGCGCGTATTTGCCAGTCCCGTTGGCGCGGCGGATGGCCCAACAGGCGGAACTCGACCTGACGGCGATCGCCGGCTCTGGGCCCCAGGGACGGATCGTCAAGGCCGATATCGAAGCGGCGCTTGCCGCCGTTCGCGCCGTGCCGGCGGCCCTGCCCGCCGCGGTTTCGGTCATGCCCGCGGCGTCGGGGCAAGCGGCGGCGACGCCGCCGCTTTTGTCCAAGGACCGGGTGCTGGCCCTCGCCGGCAACCTGCCGCACACCGCGCAGCCGCTGACCCCGATGCGGCGGGTGATCGCCCGGCGGCTCGCCGAAGCCAAGCAGACAATCCCGCATTTCTATCTGTCGATCGATTGCACGATCGATGCCCTCCTCGAGATTCGTAAAGAACTCAACGCCAAATCCGACGCTTACAGGATTTCGGTCAACGATTTCGTGATCCGGGCGGCGGCCTTGGCATTGCGTCGGGTGCCGGCGGCCAACGCGTCATGGAGCGACGAGGCGATCATCCGGTGGGATACGGTCGATATCGCCGTCGCGGTGGCGCTCGACGACGGGCTGATCACGCCGATCGTCAAGCAGGCCGATCGCAAAGGATTGGCGGCAATCGCCGGCGAGACCAAGGACCTCGCCGCGCGCGCCCGCGCCGGAAAGCTGAAGATCGAGGAATTTCAAGGCGGCACCTTCTCCATCTCAAACCTCGGCATGTACGGGGTGCGCGAGTTTGCCGCCGTCATCAACCCGCCGCATGGCGGCATCCTCGCGGTCGGCGCCGGCGAGCAGCGCCCGGTCGTCAAGAGCGGCGCGCTCGATGTTGCGACGGTGATGACCTGCACGCTGTCCTGCGATCACCGCGTCGTCGACGGCGCGGTCGGCGCGCAATTCCTCGCGGCGTTCAAAAAGCTCGTCGAGGACCCGCTGACGATGCTGCTGTGAGGGGCCTTTGCGGATCTGGTCCCCGGGGCAGGCTTAGCGAACAACTCCGATCTGGATTCGACGCTTCGCCGGCGGACCGAAATCCAGAAATCCGTCATTCAGCGAGGTATGGATGCCCGCGGCAAACCCAAGTGCGGATTTATCCCGCTCTGCCCTGATCGTCGTCGATATGCAGAACGACTTCCTGCACGGAGACGGCAGCTTTGCTCACATCGCCCGCGAGCATCCGGACGCTGAAATAGACCTGCCTTTCCTCACTGGAACCATACCGCAGGTGAAGCGACTGGCCGACGCGTTCCGGGCGGCCGGAGACCGGTGGTGTATGTCGCCCATGTGCTGAGGCCGGATTACGCGGATGCGGCTTTCCCATATTGGCGGGTGGGAATAGCCCCCGGAAGCGGTAACCGCACCCATTGCGTGGAAGGAACATGGGGCGCCCAGATCGTCGAGGAATTGAAACCCCAGGACGGCGAACATCTGGTCGTTAAGAAAGGTTTCGGCGGATTTTCCAATACGCCGCTCGATAACATTCTTCGTACCATGGGCGTTGATACGTGTATCGTATCGGGAGTTACCACTTGTGTTTGCGTATCAAGCACGGTGCGCGGCGGCGTCGAGCATAATTATCGTATGATTATAGCAAAAGACGGAGTTGCCGAAATCAATAGGCATACGCACAAGGCTGAACTCGAGACAATGCAGAGGCTGTTTGCCGACGTCGCAACGGTTGATGAAATGGTAATATGGCTGAGTAGTCATGGCCGATAGTTCCTTCGACCTGATCGTCGTCGGCGGCGGACCCGGCGGCTATGTCGCGGCGATCCGCGCCGCCCAGCTCGGCATGAAGACCGCACTGGTCGAACGCGAGCAATTGGGCGGCATCTGCCTCAATTGGGGCTGTATTCCAACAAAGGCGCTGTTGCGCGCGTCCGAGATCCATCATCTGCTGCATCATCTCGACGAATACGGTTTTTCCGCCGATCACGTGCGGTTCGATGCGGCCAAGGTGGTGGCGCGGTCGCGGGCGGTCGCCAAGCGGCTGTCGGACGGCGTTGGATTTCTGCTGAAAAAGAACAAAGTCAGCGTCTTTGACGGCAGCGGGCGGCTCGCCGGACAGGGCCGGCTTGCGGTTTCGAAAGATGGCGCAGCCGTTGCCGAACTTGCAGCCCCTCACATCATCCTGGCGACCGGAGCGCGGGCTCGTGCATTGCCGGGGCTGGAACCGGATGGCGCACTTGTGTGGACCTACAAGGAGGCGATGGTGCCGCCGGCGATCCCCAAATCCTTGCTGGTCGTCGGCTCGGGCGCCATCGGCGTAGAATTCGCCAGTTTCTACAACGATATGGGCACCGAAGTAACAGTCGTCGAAATGCTCGAGCGGGTGCTGCCGGTCGAAGATCAGGAAATATCGGCTTTTGCCCGCAAGTCTTTTGAAAAGCAGGGGATCAAGATTTATACCGGGGCCATGGTAACGGCAATGCAGCGCAATGCCGACGATGTCGTGGCCTCGATCGAAGCGGCGGGGAAGCGGTTTGAGGTCGCGGTCGAGCGGGTGGTCCTGGCCGTCGGCATCGTCGGAAATGTCGAGGATCTCGGTCTCGAAAATACCGGTGCGGCGGTTGAGCGGACCCATGTCGCCGTAGACGAATGGCTGCGGACCGGCGAACCCGGGATCTATGCGATCGGCGATCTCGTCGGCCCGCCCTGGCTGGCGCACAAGGCGAGCCACGAAGCCGTGATCTGCGTCGAGCATATTGCCGGGGTCAACGACGTGCATCCGCTCGACCGCCGCAACATCCCGTCCTGCACTTACTGCCGCCCGCAGGTTGCGAGCGTCGGCCTGACCGAACAGGCGGCGAAGGCGGCCGGCTATGCGGTCAAGGTCGGGCACTTCCCCTATCTCGGCAACGGCAAGGCGATCGCACTCGGCGAGCCCGAGGGCATGGTCAAGACCGTGTTCGACGGCAAGACCGGCGAGCTTCTGGGCGCGCATATGATCGGTGCCGAGGTGACCGAGCTGATCCAAGGCTATACGATCGCCAAGACCTTGGAGACGACCGAAGCGGAGTTGATTCGCACGATCTTTCCGCATCCGACCTTGTCGGAGACGATGCACGAGGCTGTGCTCGACGCCTTTGGGCGGGCAATCCACTTCTGACGGCGATGCCGCAGAACCGGCGCGACGACGCACCCGCTGCGCAATTTCGGCGAAGCCCGTCGCGAAGAGTCAAGATTTGGCCGAGAGCAGCCCGGATGACGTTTGCCTTGAACGGGCCGCGATCGGCGAAATGCCCGGCGTTTTCGCGATAAACCCCTACCGGAACCGGTTGACGGCAATACCCGCGGCCTCCACTTCCAGGGCGTCGGGTGCCGCTGTCCGCAACGGTCGGCTCGATCGGCGAAGCGATCGAAACCGCCGACTTGAACCGACCAACCGATCCATGTCGCGGATGCAAAGTTTGCAAGAGGCCGGTAGATGAATACGGCAGCACTCGACCCGCCGGCAGGGCGCGACGGAGCGTCTCGCCATCCGGAGAAGGCATGGCGCGCCGACAACCCGATCCCGCGCAAGCCGGATTGGCTGCGGGTCAGGGCGCCGGGCTCGCCCGAATACCAGGCGACCCGCCGGCTGATGCGCGGGTTGGCGCTGAACACTGTGTGCGAGGAAGCGGCTTGCCCGAATATCGGCGAGTGCTGGAAGCAGAAGCACGCGACGATCATGATCCTCGGCCGCGTATGCACCCGCGCCTGCGCCTTTTGCAACGTCGCCACGGGCCGTCCGGACCGGCTCGATCCGGACGAGCCGAAACGCGCCGCGGCCGGAGTGGCGGCGCTCGGGCTGGCCCATATCGTCGTCACCTCGGTCGATCGCGATGATCTCGAAGATGGCGGGGCCGGACATTTCGCCCGCACGATCGCGGCGATCCGTGCTGCCGCGCCGGACACGACGATCGAAGTGTTGACCCCGGATTTTCTGCGCAAGGACGGGGCGATCGAGACCGTCGTTGCCGCCCGGCCCGACGTATTCAACCACAACCTCGAAACCGTGCCGCGATTGTATGCCGAGGTTCGGCCCGGCGCCCGTTATTTTCACTCGCTGCGCCTGCTCGATCAGGTCAAGCGGCTCGATCCGGGGATTTTCACGAAATCGGGCGTCATGGTGGGGCTCGGCGAGCATCGCACCGAGGTGCTGCAGGTGATGGATGATCTGCGCTCTGCGGACGTGGACTTTCTGACGATCGGTCAATACCTGCAGCCGACTGCAAAGCACCACGCAGTCGCCGATTTCGTTGCCCCCGCAGAATTCGCCGCCTACCGCAACTCAGCTTTCGGCAAAGGGTTTTTGATGGTTTCGGCCTCGCCGTTGACGCGCTCGTCCTATCACGCCGGCGAGGATTTCGCGCGGTTGCGCGCCGCCCGCGCGGCCAGGCTCGCGACCGCCTGACCGCGCCGGCAAGATGCCGACCCACGCCGAGCAGCGGGTGCTGCCCTACACGCAGGCGCAGCTTTTTGCGCTGGTCGCCGATATCGAGCGTTATCCCGAATTTCTGCCTTGGTGCGTCGGGTCCCGCATCATCGAGCGCGACGCCGACCGCGTCGTCGCCGAGCTGATCATCGGCTTTAAGATGTTCCGCGAGCGCTTCACCTCGCGCGTGGCGCTCGATCCGCCGCAGAGGATCGATGTGAGCTACGCCGATGGACCATTCCGCTATTTGACCAATCGCTGGGAGTTCGCACCGGCCGCCGGCGGCTGCCGGATCGATTTCTTCGTCGATTTCGAATTCAAGTCGCGGCTGATGCAAAAAGTCATCGAAATGCTGTTCGGCGAGGCGGTGCGCCGCATGGTAGGGGCCTTCGAAAAACGCGCCGGCGATCTCTATGGCGTTCCACCCCGGGTCGCCGCCGGCCAAGCAGCGGTATGAGAGGGGGGCGCGCCCTCGGCGGTCGCCAAAGGACCAACCGTGGAGGACTCGTCCGCGATGATCGATTATGGCGATGAGGCAGCCGGAGAACCTGCGTCCCCCCTGCGTCCCCCGGAAACAGCAAATTTTGCCGCCGATCCTATTCGATCTGAACCGGGTATGGCCAGGCGAGGCGCTGGTCTTCCGCTTCTGACGACAGCGGCTCGGTCGGGAGCACGACCCGCACGGTTGTCCCCTTTCCGGCCTGGCTGATGACGGTCAAGGCGCCGCCATGGGCTTCGACCAAGCCTTTTGTGATCGGCAGACCGAGACCGGTCCCGCCATAATCGCGCGTCGTCGCGGTCTTCGCCTGTCCGAAAGGCTGCAAGGCCCGTTTCTGTTCCGCTTCGTCCATGCCGATGCCATGATCCTCAACTTCGAGGACGACGCTGCCGTCATTGCCGGCGTCGAGACGAACAATGATCGAACCCCCTTCGGCGGAAAACTTGATCGCATTGGACAGAAGATTGAGAAGAATCTGCCGCATCGCGCGCTCGTCGGCCCAAATCGCGATATCGCCGTTGCCGAGGCGCTGTACGAGCGCGATGCCGCGGCTGCCGGCCCGCTCGCGCATCATCCGCACGACATCGGCGACGACCCGCCGGATCACTATCCGTTCCTTGGAGAGTTCGAATTTCCCAGCCTCGATCTTTGACATGTCGAGGACATCATTGATAATCGACAGCAAATGTAGGCTGCTGGCGTGAATGTCTTTCATGTATTCAAGATATTTTTCATTGGCAATCGTGCCGAAGAGCTCATTGGAAATAATTTCAGAAAAGCCGATGATGGCATTGAGCGGGGTGCGCAATTCATGGCTCATATTGGCCAGGAATTCGCTCTTGGAGCGGTTGGCGATCTCAGCTTGGCTGCGAGCCTGGACGATCTTGCGTTCGCTCGCTCTGATCTCGGTTATATCCGAATAGATCGACAACACCGCACCCTCCGGCATTGCCCGGCGGCGGATCTGCAAGGTTCGCCCGGTCGGGGTCACCCGTTCCTTGACCACAGGCACCTGATCGTAAAACCGAGCCAAGCGGCCGGCGACTTCGATCGGCGCCTCCGTCTCGCCGAAATCGCCGCGAATTGTTTGGTGCATCAGAATGTCGGCGAGCGTCGCCTGAAAAGGCATGTCGGCCGGTAGATCGAGCAATTCGCAAAACCGCTGATTGCGGGCAATCAGCCGACCTCGGCCATCGAAGACGCTGAGGCCTTCATCTATGTTTTCGAGTATGCTCTGCAACAGCGATCTCTGGCGTTTGAGCCGCGCCTCGCCGCGGCGCTGATAGGCGGCCGCAAACTGCGCACTCCGCAGGGCGCGCACCGCCAGCCAAGCCAGCGCCGCCACAGTCGATGCGAATATTGCGAACCCGACGAGCGCGGTTTGACACGCCCGGCGCCACCCGCGGAGAATCTGGTCTCGGGTGCGCGCGGCCGTGACGATCAACGGTCGCCCGGGCAACTCGCGCACGGATCGCAATCCGTCGTAGCCGTCCTTTTCCACTAAAGCCGAGATCCGGTCCGCCGTCGTTCGGACGGCCGCAGCCGTCAGCCCTCCCGCAAACTCCGGGACGCGGCCGATGGTCTCCTTCTGATCGGGTTCGGCGGCGAGCAGGACGCCGCGGGGGTTCAGCAGAGCAATGCTGGTTGCCCCGTCTGTCGCGATCGGCGCCGTAGAGCTCGCTGAAGCCGGCGACCGGCACCTCGGCCGCGATGACGCCGATGGAGACCCCGTCTCGGTCGAGGGACCGGCTCAGCCAGATCGACCACGGGCCGTGCGGCCGACTGCGTTGCGGAGTACCGATGTGCAAAGTCCCAGGCATCCCCGCCTGGAAGTCGGTGAACAACGATCCGTCGGCGGAATTCCCGAGCGTTCCATCGGGCCGGCTCGCCCGGTTCGCCTCCCGGCCCTTCTGGTTCAAGATCAGAATGTCGCCGACCGCGAGGCTCTGCCGGTTGAACTCGTCGAGCACGGTCTTGATCGCGGGAGCGTCGAGCGGCGTTCCCGGAAACGCAATGGCCAAGATCCGCCCGATTCCGATGAGCATGGCATCGATCTCGAACAATGAATTGGCGGTGCCGATTTCAGCCGATTCGACGATGCGTTCGAGCTCTGCCCCGGCGGCGGCGATCGCCTGATCGTAGGACCGCCGCAGCGCCAGCGCCGCGCTTGCGCCGTGGACGATGACCAGGCCCACGGCCAGCGCCACGACCATATGCTGCGGCCGGGGGCGCCGTCTTCGGCGCAGGATCGACGAGAACAGCGAGAGCAAGATCGGTTCACCCACCGTAGGTGCGATTGATCTCGCACAGCCGCGCATCGTCGCGGTTGCGCAAGAGTAGTCGCTTACCGTTGATGGTTGGTTAGCACACGCTGCCGCCCCCGAGATCGATCCGGGTCAAGCCCGGCCGAGGGGGAGGATCGATCCTAAGCATTTGAAGATCATCGTAAATCTGAACCGGACAGCAGTGATGTGTACCCGGCCTTCCGGCAGGGGAGGCGGTCTTTCTGCGGTGTTTACCGGTGCGGGTCGAGGGGTGCCCGATCCAATTGCCCGTCATCCGCGCAGATGGCAGGCGAGCCAGTGTCCCGGGGCGATCTCCCTCAACGACGGCGCCGCGGCGCTGCACAGCGGCAGTTGGCGGATCGGGCAGCGGGTGTGAAAGTGGCAGCCGGCAGGCGGCCGGATGGGGTTCGGGACATCGCCTTCGAGCATGACCCGCTGCCGCTTCACCGACGGGTCCGGGATCGGCACCGCCGATAACAGGGCCTCGGTATAGGGGTGCCGCGGGGCGCTGTAGAGATCCTCCGAAGACGCGATCTCGACGATGCGGCCGAGATACATCACCGCGACCCGCGTCGAGATGTGCTCGACGACCGAGAGGTCATGGGCGATGAACAGATAGGTCAGGCCGAATTGCTGCTGCAGATCCTCCAGCAGATTGACGATCTGCGCCTGGATCGACACGTCGAGCGCCGAAACCGGCTCGTCGCACACGATCAGCTTTGGCGATACCGCCAGCGCCCGGGCGATGCCGATGCGCTGGCGCTGTCCGCCTGAGAACTCGTGCGGATAGCGCCGCATGTGATCGGCCCGCAGCCCGACTGTTTCCAAGAGCTCGACGATCCGCGCCTCGTATGCCCTCCGCGTCTTGGTCAGCTTGTGGATGGTCAGCGCCTCGCCGATGATCGCTCCCACCGTCATGCGCGGGTCGAGCGAGGCGTAAGGGTCCTGGAATATGATCTGCATATCGCGGCACAGCGCGCGCAGCGCCGCGCCGGACAGCGCCGTCACCTCCTTGCCCTCGAACCACACTTCGCCCGAAGTCGGCTCGACGAGCCGCAGGATGCAGCGCCCGGTCGTCGACTTGCCGCAGCCGGATTTGCCGACGAGCCCAAGGGTCTCGCCGGCCGCGATGTCGAAGCTGACCCCGTCGACGGCATGCACGCGCTCGGAGTCGCGGGAGAGGAAGGCGCGCTTCAGAGGGTAATGCTTGACCAGCGCGTCGACGCGCAACAACGGCTCCCGCCGGGCTCCGTCGCCGGACCCCAGTTCCGGCGTATCGAGCATCGGAGCGCTCACAGGATGCAGGCTGCCTTGTGGCCCGGCGCGACCAGGCGCAATTCGGGGATCGCCCTCGTGCACGCCGTCATCGCGAAGCGGCAGCGCGGTGCAAAGCGGCAACCCGGCGCTGTATCGGCAAGGTTTGGCACCACGCCGGGAATGGCCTCGAGCCGAGTTTTGCGCCCGGCCAGGTCGAGGCGCGGGATCGAGCGAATCAGACCTTGGGTATAGGGATGGCGCGGTCGGGCGAACAATTCGCCGACCGGCGCCTCTTCGACGACCTTGCCGGCATACATGACGACAACCCGTTGCGCGGTCTCGGCGACGACGCCCATCGCATGAGTGATCAGCATGATCGCCATGCCGAGGCGCGCCTTCATCTCGGCAAGCAGGTCGAGGATTTGCGCCTGGATCGTCACGTCGAGCGCCGTCGTCGGCTCGTCGGCGATCAGCAGCTTCGGGTTGCACGACAGCGCCATCGCGATCATCACGCGCTGGCGCATGCCGCCCGAGAACTGATGCGGATAGTCGTTCGCTCGGCGCTCGGGGTCGGGGATGCGGACCAACCGCAACATCTCGACCGCCCGAGCCGTCGCTTCGCCTCGCCCGAGCCTCTCGTGCACCCGGACAACCTCGGCGATCTGAGCGCCGACCGTGTAGACCGGATTGAGCGCGGTCATCGGCTCCTGAAAGATGATGCCGATCTCCTTGCTGCGGATTTGGCGCATCTCCCGCTGGCCGAGCGGCACCAGATCGCGCCCGCGCCAAAGAATCTCGCCGGCGACGATGCGCCCCGGCGGCATCGCGATCAGCTTCAGCGTGGTCATCGCGGTGACGGTCTTGCCGCAGCCGGATTCGCCGACGACGCCGAGCGTCTCGCCGGCGTCGATCGTCAAATCGACCCCGTCGACCGCGCGCACGATTCCATCATCGGTGGCAAAGTGCGTCTTCAGACCACGGATTTCGAGCAGTCTCTCGCTGCCGCCGGCCGCCGGCATTCAGAGCACCTTGCGGGGGTCGAGCGCGTCTCGCAGCCCGTCGCCGACAAAGCTGATGGCGAGCACCGCGAGAAAGATCGCGCCGCCGGAGATCATTGCCCAATGCGGGGCGATGTCGAGATAATCCTTGGCGTCGTAAAGGAGGCGGCCCCAGCTCGGGATATCCGGCGGAAAGCCGAGCCCGAGAAACGACAGCGTCGATTCGAGGATGATCGCCGCCGCGACCTCGATGGTGCCGGCAACGATGACCGGACCCAGCGAATTGGGCAGGATATGGCGGACAACCTGGCGCAGTTTGGTGGCGCCGAGCGCCCGCGCCGCCTCGACGAACTCCTTTTCGCGCAACGACAGGAACTGCGCGCGCACCAGCCGCGCCACCGGCATCCAGCGAAACCCGCCGATCACCGCGACGATCAGGACGAACGTCCCCACCTGCGAGCCGACCAGCTTTACCAGCGAATCGCGGAACAGGTAGATGATCAACAACAACAGCGGCAGCGGCGGCAATGACAGGAACAGGTCGGTCAGCCACATCAGCGCTGCGTCGACGCTGCCGCTGGCGATGCCGGCGGCGGCGCCGATCAGGATGCCGACGACGATGGCCGTCAGCATCGCGGTGAACCCAACCCCCATCGATATGCGGCCGCCATAGAGCATGCGGGCGAGCAGATCCTGGCCGAGATCGTCGGTGCCGAACGGATGTGCCCAGGACGGCCCGGCGAGGCGGGCGCCGAAATCGATGTCGTTGATCGGCACCTGCCACAACAGCGATCCGAAGGCGACCGCGACCACCATCAGCGACAATACCGCCGCGCCGGCCAACGCCAGCCGATGACGACGAAAGCGCCGCCATGCCTGCCCGCCGGCCGAGACGTAGCTCCCGCTGCCGGGCGCGGCGAGGACAATGCTGTCGGACGGCGATGCCAGGGTCATCGGTACGAGACCCGAGGATCGAGCCAGCCATAGAGGATGTCGGCGATCAGGTTGAACAGGATCACCAGACAGGCGAAGACAAAGGTCACGCCCATGATCACCGGCGTGTCGTTGGCCAGGATCGAGCTGATCAACAGCGAGCCGATGCCGGGGACGCGAAAGATCTGCTCGGTGATGATGGCGCCGCCGAACACGCTCGGCATCGACAAGGCGACCAATGTCACCACCGGGGTGAGCGCATTGCGGACCACATGCTTGAGGATAACGGCGTGCTCGGCGAGCCCCTTCGAGCGCGCGGTCGTCACATGGTCGAGCCGGATCACGTCCAGACAGGCGGCGCGCACGTAACGCGTCCAGGCTGCGCCCTGGAAGAGGCCCAGCACCATCACCGGCATGAACGCCTGTTTGAACTCCTCCCAATACCAACCCCAGCCTGTGGCCGCGAGATCGGTGCGATAGACGAAGGGCAGCCAGTGCAGGTTGATGCTGAACAGCAGGATGAACAGCAGGCCGGTGAAAAAGGTCGGCAGCGAAAAGCCGATGAAGGCCACCGTGTTGGCGATCTGGTCAAAGATCGAATAGGGCCGCGTCGCAGACAGGATGCCGACCGGAAAAGCGACGAGCAGCGCCACGATTTGCGACGAGCCGATCACCAGCAGGGTGGTCGGCAGGCGCTGCATGATCAGCGGCCCGACATTGATGCGGCTGACGAACGAGAACCCCCAGTCGCCGTTCAGCATCGCCGCCAGCCAATGCAGGTAGCGCAGCCAAACCGGGTCGTCGAGGCCGAATTTCGCGCGCAGCGCGACGGCGACCGAAGGTGGGATGTCGGGGTTTTGCGCCAGCTCCGAGAACGGGTCGCCCGGAGCCAGCGCCAGCACCGTGAACAGCACCAGACTGATGCCGAGGATGCTCGGGATCGTGATCGCCAGGCGCCGGATCAGATAGCGCGACATGGCTCAAAGAGCGGCCTCAGATTGGACCGGCGGGCCGTCCCATCTCCCGCAAGGCGGGGGTTGGCGTGCGGGGCGGCATTCGACGGTCACGTCGTGCGGTACCAGTCCTTAAGGAACGCAAAGTCGTTGTCCCAACCGCTCAAGGTCAGCTTCAAATTTTTGGAGATTCCCGAAACCAGCCGTCGATTGATCTCCGGGACCAAGGCGTGATCGTCGACCACCATGTCGTTCATCTCGATAAACATCGCGGCTCGCTTGACCGGATCGAGCTCGCTCTCGGATGCATGAAAGATCTCGTCGTATTTGGGGTTGTGCCACCGCGTCACGTTGCGCCCCTGCCACTTGTTGGACTTCTGGGCGATTTCCGTCGAAAGGAACTGGCGCATGAAATCCTGCGGGTCCGGCGCCGACATCGTCGTCGTGAACATCTGCAGGTCGCAGTGGAAATGCCTATAGGTGTCGAGGTTCGCCACATCGGAGGAGAAGAACACCGATGCCTCGACCTCCTTGAGGTCCATCGAGATGCCGGCCTTCTGGCAGGCCTGCTTGACGATCGCCTGGTTCTTCTGGCGCGGCGCGTTGACCGAGGTCTGATAGGTCAGGTGCAGTTTCTTGCCGTCCTTGGCGCGGACGCCGTCCGGGCCGCGCGTCCAGCCGCCCTTGTCCAGGATCTCGTTGGCCTTGGCGATGCTGAACTCCCATTTCGTGTCGTGCGACACATAGCGCGGCGGGGCGTTGAGGAAATTGCCGGTGGCGACGCCGGTGCGGCCATAGATGTATTGCTGTACCGAATTCTTGTCGACGAGCATGAAGAGCGCCTCGCGCACGTCGGGGTCGCTGAAGAGCGGATGCTTCGTCTTGATGCTGGAGAACTCTCCGTCGACGGCGGTCCAGGGATCGGTGCTGTTGAGCTGAATATGCTCGATGTTGCCGGTCGGCGTGATCGCGATGCGACCGTGAGCGCCGGGGCTCGCTTCCAGCTTTTTCAGGATCTCGTCCTCGACCTGCAGGTTCCAGGCGTAGTCGTATTCGCCGGTCTGGATGACGGCGCGCGCCGCCGAGACCGCATCGCCCCCGCCCTTCATCTCGATCGTGTCGAAATACGGCCGGTTCGCTTCGTGATAGTCCGGGTTGCGCTTACCCCGGACGAGATCGCCAGGGTTGAACGAGACGAAGGTATATGGTCCGGTGCCGACCGGCTTCAGATTGGTGGGCGAGGCCCGCGAATTGCCGCCCTTGTAATTCTCGAACAGGTGCTTGGGAACGAGCATGCCGAAAAACCCGGTAAAGGCGGACGGCCAGAACGGTGTCGGCTTTTGAAAGACGAGGCGGACGGTGAGCGGGTCGATCTTTTCGACCTTGATGTTCTTGTAGGTGCCGATCGTCGTCGCCGCGGTGGCCGGGTCCGAGGCGTATTCCCAGTTGAACACGACATCGTCGGCGGTGAAGGGTTCTCCATCGTGCCATTTGACGCCTGGCTTCAATTTCCAGACGACCGACTTGCCGTCGGCGGCGATATCGCCATCCTCGCGGCTCGGCACCTTGGCGGCGAGTATCGGCACCAGCAGCCCATCGGCGCTCCATGCGGCCAGTGGCTCGTAGAAGATGCGCGAGGCGTCCTGGTCCTTGGTGCCGACCGCGAAATGCGGATTGAGGAGGGTCGGCGCTTCCCAGTAGAGCGTCTTCAGCGATCCGCCGCCGCCGGCTTTGGTCGGCGTATAGGCGGCCTCCGGCGCCGTCTGCGCCAGCCCGGCATCGGCCAGCAGCAGATTGGCGAACGGTGCCGTCAGACCGAGCCCTGCCATCCTGTACACGAAGCCGCGACGGGACAGTTGGCCGGTCCCCACCGCCGCGATCATTTTCCGCAGTTCCCGTTCGCGCATATCGGTGTCTCGTCTGGGATGCTGATCCCCGCACCTTAACGCGGTCTGACGGCTCGATCTATGCGCGGATTTCGGCTGTCCGGTCGTCCACCGGCAAATCGGATCGCGCCGCGTCCAAGGCGGCGGTCCGAAGAGAGGCATGACCCCCGCAGGCTATCGTCTCACTCCACCGCGTGCAACAACATCGGATGCACCATGCTTGCCGCATGGTTTGCCCGTAAGCCTCCAGCCGCATTTGGAATAACTCGCCCGAGGGGGCACGCCCTTGGTTCGCGGAGCCGCGACCAGCGCGGGATCGCGCCGGCGTGGCGCAGCCCGATCAAGGAAGGATGGAGCCGGCCGCTCAGACCGGTGCCAGCGCCCGGAACGGCAGGGCAGGGGGCTCGACCTCGATCGCGTCGCCTGGCCGGACCTCGCCTTCGGACACGACGACCGCCATAACCCCCGCCTTGCGCACCAGATTACCCGCTCTGTCGCGGTCGAGAGTTGCCGCCATCAGCCCCTTCTGGATTTTATCGAGCTGAGCGCACGGATTGCGCAGCCCGGTGACTTCGACGACCGCCCGCTTGCCCAAGCGGAGCCGGGCGCCGACCGGGAGCCCGAGCAGGTCGACGCCGCGCGTCGTGATGTTCTCGCCCATTTGGCCGGGAGAAATGGAAAAACCCGCACCGCCGAGTTCGTCATGCAGTTCGGCATGGATCAAATGCACTTGCCGCAGATTGGGTGCGGCGGGGTTGACCGCGACGCGCGAGCGATGCTTGACCGTCGCTCCCTGATGAGCGTCGCCGTCGACCCCCAACCCCGCCACCAGCCGGATGCTCGGCTCGTTGGCCTTTGCGAGCGTGTGCCGAGGGCTTCGGCTGACCGCCGTGACCGTTCCTGCCATGGCAGACGCCTATTCGCTATTCGGCTGCCGCCGGCAGCGGGCGCGGAAAGATGCTGTCGTAGAGATCGGGCCGCTGCCATTGCGCCGACAGCAGGCCCTGTTTGGTCCCGCACAACGCGGTCTTGTCGTTGCCGTCCCACCCGCTGCGCAATTCGCGCACCCGGTCGAGACTGACTTCGACGACGGACATGCCGACATTGATGCTTTCGTAATGCGTTCGCTCGGGTCCGGCAATTATCGCCAGCCCGCGCTCGGTCGCCGGATCGAAGATGTTGCGGGTCGAGACGACGAGCGCCAAATTCTCGATCGCCCGCGCCCGCAGCAAGGTATGCCAAGTCTCCCACAGATTGCCGCCGCCGCTGAGACCGGCCGGCAGGAAGATGATTTCCGCGCCGCGCAAGGCCAATGCCCGCGACACCTCTGGCATGTAGACCTCGCTGCACATCCCCAACCCGACCTTGCCGTGGATGGTGTCGAATACCGGGAAGTCGTTGCCCGGCACCCATTCGAACTCCCATACCCCGCTGCCGCCGGTGCGGCTTGCATAGATCCAAGGGCCGTTCGGGTGGGTGCGTCGATAGCCCACCGGCGGGCGCCCATCGGGATAGGCCATGCACGTCAGATTGTAGGCGGTCTTTCTGCCGATATCGATCGGCTCCATCGTGCCGAAGACAACGTGGGCCCCGAACCGGGCGGCCGCCGCGGCCAGCCGGGGGCAGGGATCGTAGGCGGCCGGCATCCGCCACGGCCCCGGATAGCTTTCGGGGAAGCAAATGAAATCCGCTCCCTGGTCGGCCGCCCGCTCGATCCAGCGGACGGCGTCGTCGACATTGCGGGCATCATCCGGCGGCGGATTAGTGTGCGGCTGGATCACTGCAAGATTAAAGCTGGGCATTAGTTTAGAGTCCGTTGTTAATGCGAAATTGCCGCCGCGCCGAGGAGTTCGAGCGCCGTCCTCAAGGCCGCGTCGCGCACTGCGGCACGGTCGCCGGGGAAGAAATGGCGCTCGGTGCGACAAGACCCGCCGCGCTGCGCAACGCTGAACACGACAAAGCCGACCGGCTTTTCATCGCTGCCGTCGCCGGGGCCGGCGACGCCGGTGATCGAGACCGCGAGATCGACGGGTGCGCGGGCGACCGCCCCCCTGGCCATCGCTGCGGCGGTCTCGGGACTGACCGCGCCATACTCCGCAATCGTCGCCGGCGGGACCCCGAGCAATTCCGATTTCGCTGCGTTCGAATAGGTCACGAAGCCGCGCTCGACGACGTCGGACGAGCCGCCGATCGCCGTCAGCGCCGCGGCGACGAGACCGCCGGTGCAGGATTCTGCGGTCGCAACATGCCAGCCGCGCCCGCGACAGAGATCGAGGATAGATTCGGCGAGGCGCAAGGTTTCGGCTTCGAACACCAGCTGCTCCACCGATCGCGGATGGGGCCGACGAGATCAGGGAATGTAGCCCGCCGCAGCGACATCGTCGAGCATGGCGCCGGGCCCTTTTGTGCGGTGCCGATACTCCGATGCGCTCGGCTGCCGCCGTCCGCGCGGACAATACAGGTCGGCTCGAGGGCGGGTCGCTCGCGCTCACCAGGGCAGGCGGATGGTGGCGACGGCCTGCGCCGCAATACCTTCGCCGCGGCCGGTGAAGCCGAGCCGGTCGGTCGTGGTCGCCTTGACGCTGACGCGGTCCGGCGAAATTCCAAGGATCGCGGCGACGCGGTCGACCATCGCCGCGCGGTATGGACCAATTTTTGGCCGCTCGCAGATGATCGTCACATCGACTGCGGCCACCACGCCGCCGCGCCCCTGCACCAGATCGGCCGCATGACGCAGAAACCGATCGGAGGCCGCATCGCGCCAGCGCGGATCGCCCGGCGGGAAATGCGTTCCGATATCCCCGGACCCGATCGCGCCCAGCACCGCGTCGGTCAACGCGTGGAGGCCGACATCAGCGTCGGAATGTCCGACGAGACGGGCCTCGTGCGGTATTTCTACGCCGCAGATCACGACGTGGTCGCCGGCGCCGAAGGCGTGGACGTCGTATCCTTGGCCGACCCGCAGATCGCCCTGCCTGACCGCGATCATACGCTCGGCCATGGCGAGATCCTCGGCAGTCGTCACCTTCACATTATCCTCGCTGCCGGCGACCAGCAGCGGCGTCAGCCCGGCCGCTTCGGCGACTGCCGAATCGTCGGTCAGTTCGCGCCCGGCGATCGAGAGATGCGCCGACAGGATTGCGTCGAAGCGAAAGCCTTGGGGTGTCTGCGACCGCCAAATACCGGAACGATCGACAGTCCCGATGATTGCGCCGTTGGCGGCCTGCTTGAGCGTATCGCGCAAGGGCAGGCAGGGGATCGCCGCCGGCGCCCGGTCGAGCCCGTCGATGACCCGGTCGATCAGCCGCGAATCGGCAAACGGCCGCGCTCCGTCGTGGATCAGCACGCGGTCGGGCCGATATGCCGAGAGCGCGATGAGCCCGAGCCTGACCGAGTCCTGCCGCGTGCTGCCGCCCGTCACCGGCGGCAGCACGAGCCCGCCGACCGCGCCATCGAACAAACTGCGGTCTTCGGGCCGGATCGCAACCTGCACCCCGGCGATCTTCGGATGGCCGGCAAACGCCTCGACCGCATGGCGCAGCACCGTTGACCCGCCCAGCGGCAGGTATTGCTTGGGCAAATCGCCGCCGAACCGACTACCTCGACCGGCCGCGACAATCAGGGCGTAAACGGATGCCATGTTGGAATTTACCCCGATTTCCATCGATGTTGCGCTGCAAAAAGAAAAGGGTTACAGTTTGCTTAATCGATAGGCACAGCTGTATTCTGCATAAACTATGAGCATAGTCATCGGGCCTTTGACCCTTGACGATCCGGTTATCCTCGCGCCGATGTCGGGCGTGACGGACCTGCCGTTTCGTCGGCTCGTCAAGCGCGAGGGGGCGGGTCTCGTCGTCTCGGAGATGATCGCCAGCGAAGCGATGATTCGCGAGACCCGGCAGTCGACCATCATGGCGGCGAGCTGCGACGCGGAGGCGCCGATGGCGGTGCAGCTTGCCGGCTGCGAACCGCGGGTCATGGCCGAAGCGGCCAGGTTGAATGCCGACCGCGGCGCGCAAATGATCGACATAAATTTCGGCTGTCCGGTCAAAAAGGTCGTCAACGGCCACGCCGGTTCGGCCCTGATGCGCGATGAGCTTCATGCGGCCCGCATTCTGGAAGCGACGGTCAACGCCGTCGACCTGCCGGTTACCCTCAAGATGCGAACCGGCTGGGATGAGCACAACCGCAATGCGCCTCGCTTGGCCCGAATTGCGCAAGCCTGCGGCATTCGCATGATCAGCGTGCACGGGCGTACGCGTTGCCAGTTCTACAGTGGTTCGGCCGATTGGGGGTTCATCCGCAGCGTCAAGGAAGCGGTGACGATCCCGGTCATCGCCAATGGCGACATCGTCAGCCTCGCCGACGCCGATCGCGCGCTCGCGGAATCGGGCGCCGATGGGCTGATGATCGGGCGGGGATGCTGCGGTCGGCCGTGGTTTGTCCGCCAGGTCATCGAATGGCTGGCGCACCGCCGCCGCATCCCCGACCCGCCGCTCGATCGTCAACTGGAAATCGTCCAGAACCATTACCGAGACATGCTGTCCCATTACGGGACCGAGATCGGCGCGCGTATCGCGCGCAAGCACCTGGCGTGGTACTCGAAGGGCCTCCCCGGCTCGGCGGAATTTCGGGCGACGGTCAATCAAACTGCCGACATCGGTCGCGTCGGCGAATTGATCCGCTGCTTCTACGAGCCGTTGATGGCCAGCCGCGCGGCATGAGCATCGGACCTTTACGGCGCCGCGCCGGCGCGGCCAAGCCGCGTGCCTCGGGCGGACCAGCCGACGCCGCTTCGGTGCTGGCGGCACTTCCGGATCCGGTAATCGTCCTCGACCGCGCCGGCTCGATCCGCTCGGTCAACCCTGCGGCCGAACAATTTCTCGGCTCGAGCGGGGCCGCTCTTCTCGGCACCCCTCTTGCCGAGATGGTGTCTCCGCACAGCCCGCTTCTGTCGCTGATCGATACGGTCTGGCGCGTCGGCAACTCGATTTCCGAATACGATCTGCTGCTGGAAGGCCCGCGCTTGGCGAGTTCGGACCGTCACCATTCAAGGCGCACTGACCAGCGAGGCGGAAGAAAGCCTGGTTTTGACGCTTCACGAGCGGTCGATGGCCGACAAGATGGACCGCCGATTGACCCACCGCAACGCCGCCCGGTCGATCACCGCGATGGCGGCGATGCTGGCGCATGAGGTCAAGAACCCGCTGTCCGGCATCCGCGGCGCCGCCCAACTCCTGGAGCAGGATGCCGATCCGGCCGGCCGTCAGCTGACCCAACTGATCTGCGACGAGACCGATCGCATCGTCGCCCTCGTCGATCGCATGGAAGCATTCTCAGACCATCGTCCGATCGAGCGGAAAGCGGTGAATATACACGAGGTTCTGGAACGCGTGCGAAAGGTCGCGCAGTCGGGCTTTGCTCGTCATGTCAGGCTGATCGAAGAATATGATCCTTCTCTGCCTTTAGTGCACGGCAATCATGATTTGCTGGTTCAGGTGTTTCTCAATATCGTCAAAAATGCCGGCGAGGCGGTGCCGAATACCGATGGCGAGATAATATTGACGACGGCCTACCGCCATGGCCTGCGCCTGGCCGGACGAGACGGCGGAGGCCGCCGCCTGCTGCCTTTGATGGTCTCGGTGGCCGACAATGGGGCCGGCATCCCTGAAGATCTGCGCCCGTTCCTGTTCGATCCGTTTGTCACGACCAAGCGGAACGGCACTGGCCTTGGTCTTGCATTGGTCGCCAAAGTGATCGGCGACCACGGCGGCGTCATCGAGTTCGACAGCCAGCCCCGGCGGACTGTCTTTCGAGTGTTTTTGCCGGTGGTCGCGCAAGACGGTATCGGGTAATGACCTCGACGATCCTGGTGGCCGATGACGATCGCGCGATTCGGATGGTGCTGAACCAGGCACTCGTCCGCCTCGGGCACGAAGTGCGGATGACGGGGAATGCCGCGACGCTCTGGCGCTGGGTCGCCGACGGCGATGGCGACCTCGTGATCACCGACGTGATCATGCCGGACGAAAACGGCCTCGACCTGATCCCGCGCATCAAAAAGATCCGCCCGCAATTGCGGATCATTGTGATGAGCGCGCAAAACACATTGCTCACAGCGGTCAAGGCCACCGAGCGCGGCGCCTTCGAGTACCTGCCGAAACCGTTTGATCTGCGGGAACTGGTCAACGTCGTCGAGCGCGCGTTGACGGCCGCGCCCGACCTGCCCGACAGCTGCGCCGAGGACGATGGCGAAGAGCTGCCGTTGATCGGCCGATCGGGGGCGATGCAGGAGGTCTACCGGGTGCTCGCCCGGCTGATGGGAACCGATTTGACCGTAACCATCATGGGCGAGAGCGGCACCGGCAAGGAACTGGCAGCCCGCGCTTTGCACAATTACGGCAAGCGCCGCAACGGCCCGTTCGTGGCGATCAACATGGCGGCGATTCCGCGCGAGCTGATCGAAAGCGAGCTGTTCGGCCACGAGAAAGGCGCTTTCACCGGCGCCAATACCCGCAGTATGGGCCGGTTCGAGCAGGCGCAAGGCGGCACATTGTTCCTCGACGAGATCGGAGACATGCCGATCGAGGCGCAAACTCGCCTGTTGCGCGTGCTGCAGGAGGGAGAATTCACGGCTGTTGGCGGCCGGATACCGATTCGCGCCGATGTTCGGGTCGTCGCGGCGACCCATCACGATCTCCGAAATCTGATCCGACAAGGTCTGTTCCGGGAAGATTTGTTCTATCGCTTGAACGTCGCGCCGATTCGCCTGCCGCCATTGCGCGAACGGACCTCGGATATCCCGGCGCTGGTTCGTCATTTCTCGGCCGTGGCGGTGCGCGAGGGCCTGCCGATCAAGCAGCTCGACGAGGCCGCGATGGAGCGGTTGCGGAGCTATCGCTGGCCGGGAAATGTCCGCGAACTGGAAAATTTGGTTCGGCGGCTTTCGGCGCTTTATTCGCAAGAGGTGATCGGTGTCGGTATCGTCGAGGACGAACTCGGCGATGTTCCGGGATCGGCCGGTCAAGGCGAGGCGCCGAGCGGGGAGGGGCTCGCCGCTGCCGTCGAGTATCACATAAGAGGCTATTTTTCGGCCCATAAGGGGGGGCTGCCGTCGGCGGGGCTTTACGACCGGGTACTGCGAGAGGTCGAGAGACCGCTGATCGTACTGACTTTGGGCGCCACCCGCGGCAACCAGATCAAAGCCGCGCATCTGCTCGGGCTCAATCGCAACACGCTGCGCAAGAAGATCCGCGAGTTGGACATTCCGGTGGTCAGAGGGTCAAAATAACCCGGCGACGATTTTTTTGCGTTCCCGAGTTTCGCCCGTTGCTTTACGGTCTCGGCGAAGGGTGCATCGCCGACTTCCGGTAAAGCGCGGCGCAGACATATGGCTCAGGGGTCCTAGATGAAGCTGTTGCGGCGGGTTCGGATTTGGGCCAGCCGCGTTGGTCTTCGACACAAATTCGCGATCGCGCTGGCGATAACGGCGTTGGCGTCGGGGGTTGCGACCTATTTGGCGCTTTCGGGGGCCCCGCCGTTCAGCCGCCACCCCAACGCCGTTCTGTCCTTGCTGAACCTCGATCTCGCGCTGTTGGTGGCGCTCGGCGCGTTGATCGCCAAGCGGCTGCTGCAGGTCTGGGCCGAGCGGCGGCGCGGACTGGCCGGCTCACGTCTGCAAATCCGCCTCGTGGTGCTGTTCGGCCTGATAGCGGTGACGCCGACGATTATCGTGGCGGTATTCTCCTATCTGTTCTTCAGTTTTGGCGTCGAGTCCTGGTTCAGCGACAAAGTTCGCACGGCGATCTCGGAATCGCTGGCCGTCGCAGAAGCTTATCTGCACGAGCACAAGCGCGCGATCCGGGCCGACGCGCTGGCGATGGCGAACGACCTGAACCGGGACGCCGCCGAGCTTCAGCTGAACCAGCAGCAATTGGCGGAAGTCGTCTCCGCTCAGGCGGCCTTGCGCGGGTTGACCGAGGCGATGGTATTCGACCGCGGCGGCAAGGTGTTGGCGCGATCGAGCTTGTCTTTCACGCTCGGCTTTGAGCCGATGCCCCAGAATGCGATGCGGGTCGCCGACGAGGGCGACGTGGCGGTGATGACGAACGACAGCGACAACCGCGTACGAGCCCTGGTTCGCCTTGATCAATTCGGCCCGGTCTATCTTTATGTCGGCCGATACATCGAGCCGCGGGTGCTCAGTTATATGGAGGAGACCCAACGGGCCGTCGCTCAATACCAAAAAATGGAGAGTCGAGAGATCGGGGTTCCAAGTCACCTTTGCCCTCATTTTTCTGATGGTGGCAATGCTGTTTCTGGTTGCCGCGGTCGCGATAGGGATCCACTTCGCCACCCAGCTGGCGGTGCCGATCAGCCGTCTTGCCACCGCTGCCGAGCGGGTGCGGGGCGGCGATCTTGCCGCGCGTGTTCCGGAGGGGGAGAAGGATGACGAACTGGCCTCGCTGAGCCGCGCCTTCAACCGCATGACCAACCAGATTGAAAGCCAGCAGCGCGAGCTGAGGGAGGCCAACCGGCAACTCGACGAGCGGCGCCGGTTTACCGAGACCGTGCTTACCGGCGTGTCCGCGGGGGTAATCGGTCTCGATCGTCTGGGACGGGTCAATCTGCCGAATCGCTCGGCCTCGGCGCTGCTGGGGGTCGATCTCGAGCAGTCGATCGGGTACGACCTCGCCGAGGTCGTGCCGGGGATGGCTTCATTGCTCGACGAGGCCGCCCGTCGTCCGGACCGGCTCGCGCAGTCCCAGGTCCAGCTCGCTCTCGGCAGCAGCAGCCGGATCCTGCTGGTCCGGATCGCGGCCGAACAGGGCGACCATGAGATCAGCGGCTTTGTCGTCACCTTCGACGATGTCACCGAGCTGTTGTCGGCGCAGCGCAAGGCGGCCTGGGCCGATATCGCCCGACGCATCGCCCATGAGATCAAGAATCCATTGACCCCGATCCAACTCGCCGCCGAGCGGTTGCGGCGGCGCTATCTCAAGGAGATCAAGAGCGACACCGAAACCTTTACCATCTGCACCGATACGATTATTCGCCAAGTCGCCGACATCGGCCGAATGGTCGATGAATTTTCGGCATTCGCGCGAATGCCGGCGCCGGTGCTGAAGCCGGAAGATTTAGCAGGGATCGTGCGCCAGGCGGTCTTTCTGCAACGCACCGCCCATCGCTCGATCGTATTCGAGACCGTTTTTCCGCCGCATCCGGTCGTTGTCAGCTGCGATGCGCAGGTCGTCGGTCAGGCGGTCATCAACATCGTCAAGAATGCGATCGAGGCGATCGAAGCGCAAAGCCTCGATCATCGGCGCGCCGTCCCCGGGCATATCCGAGTGTCGGTGATCGAGGATGACGGGCAAGCGGCGGTGATTGTCGAGGACAACGGCAAGGGACTGCCGGCGCAAGGGCGCGACCGGTTGACGGAACCCTATGTGACGACAAGGGCAAAGGGGACGGGATTGGGGCTCGCCATCGTCAAAAAAATCATGGAGGACCATCGAGGACAACTGGTTCTCGAAGACGGGTACCCCGATGGGGCGCGGGTCAGCCTGGTATTCGCCATCGGCGCAGACAATCCGGAACGGCATGAAACAGGCGGTGAGCCGTTGGAATTGAGCGTGGTCGGCAATGGCGCATGACATCCTGATCGTCGACGACGAAGCCGACATCTGCATGCTGATCGCCGGCGTGCTCAAAGACGAAGGCTACGCGACGCGCGAAGCCGCCGACAGTGCTCAGGCGCTGGCGGCGCTCCGTGCGCGGCAGCCGACCCTGGTGATTCTCGACGTCTGGTTGCAGGGCAGCGCGCTCGACGGGACCGAGATCCTCAAGCAGTTGCGAACCGAGATGCCCTCCGTGCCGGTGGTCATGATCAGCGGCCACGGGACCATCGAGACCGCGGTCGAAGCGATCAAGATGGGCGCCTACGATTTCATCGAGAAGCCGTTTAAATCCGACCGGTTATTGCTGGTCGTGGAGCGCGCGATAGAGGCCGCCCAGCTGCGTCGGGAAAACGAGGAATTGAGGTTGCGGGTCGGCGGCGACATCGACCTGATCGGGATTTCGCCCGGGGCAAACCACGTGCGCCAACAAATCGAAAAGGCGGCGCCGACCGGAAGCCGGGTCCTGATCACCGGACCGCCCGGCGCCGGAAAGGAAGTTGTGGGTCGCCTGCTGCACCTGCGTTCCCGCCGGTCAAAGGGTCCATTCATTCCAGTGAATTGCGCCACGATGCGTCCCGAATGGCTCGAAACCGAGCTGTTTGGGACTGAAAACGGCAGCAATGGCGCGCCGCGCAAGATCGGCACCTTTGAACGCGCGCACGGCGGCACGCTGTTTCTGGACGAAGTCGCCGATATGCCGATCGAGACCCAGGGCAAGATTGTCCGCGTTTTGCAGGAACAGACTTTTGAGCGAATTGGCGGGTCGAGCCGCGTCGAGGTCGATGTCCGGGTCGTCGCGTCGTCGAACCGCGAACTCGGCGGCGAGATCGGCGCCGGAAGGTTCCGGGAAGATCTGTACTATCGTCTGAGCGTGGTGCCGATCAGGGTCCCGCCGCTGCGCGAGCGGCGAGAAGACATCCCGCTGTTGGTCCGCCATTTCATGGCGCGATCGTCCGGCGCCGCACGGCTCTCGCCGCGCGAACTCGGCGAGGACGCGATGGCGGCGCTGCAGGCCTATTCATGGCCGGGCAATGTGCGGCAACTGCGAAACGTAATCGATTGGCTGCTGATCATGACACCCGGCGATGCGCGCGAGCCGGTCCGCGCCGACATGCTGCCGAACGAGATCACGGCCATCGCCCCGAGCGTCGTCAAGTGGGACAAGGGCGGCGAGATCATGACCTTGCCGCTGCGCGATGCCCGCGAGGTCTTCGAACGAGAGTATCTGGTGGCCCAGGTCACTCGGTTCGGCGGCAATATTTCGCGCACCGCGGCCTTTGTCGGCATGGAACGTTCGGCCCTGCACCGCAAATTGAAGTCGCTCGGCGTTTTCGGGAATGACCGCCCGTTGAAAATCGGAACTTGAGCCGATGCGGCGCGCAAGTCGTCCCGACGCGATCCTGTTCGATTGGGACAACACCCTGATCGACAGCTGGTCGACGATCCACGACGCGCTGAACATCGTCATGGCGGCGATGGAACGGCCGCTGTGGTCGCTGACGCAAACCAAAGAGAGGGTCCGGCTCAGCTTGAGGGAGAGCTTTCCGATCCACTTCGGCGAGCGTTGGGAGGAGGCGCGGGAGATCTACCTCGACGCGTTCCGCGCTATCCATCTCGATCGCCTGATCGCCCTGCCGGGTCGCCGCGAACTACTCGAACGGCTCGCGGCGGAAGGCATGTTTCTCGGCGTGGTCAGCAACAAGACCGGCGCCCTGCTGCGTCGCGAGGCCGAGCAGATCGCCTGGACCCATTTTTTCGGCAGCATCGTCGGGGCGGGCGATGCCGCCGCCGACAAACCCGACCCCGCAGTGGTCGCGTTGGCGCTGGAGCCGAGCGGCATCGAGGCCAGCGAAGCGGTCTGGTTTGTCGGCGATACCGGGGTCGATATGGAGTGTGCCCGGAACAGCGGTTGCGTTCCGGTCCTGCTCGGCAGCGGGCCGTCGCAGGCGGAGTTGCGCGAGTGCCGGCCGCGTTTCGTGTGCGCAGATGCCGAAGACCTGTTTCGCCTAGTCAAGGGCTTGTGATTTATCGCGGTGAACCTATTTAAACCACGATAATTTCGCCAAGGCTCGTCTAATTCGGCACGAGTTGAGGCCAACTCGGCTCAAAGAAGTGAATGGGGGTTACACCCATGTCTGCGGAGAAATCGCAAAATGTTCAAGATGTCTTCTTGAACCATGTGCGCAAAAACAAAACCCCGGTTACTGTATTCCTCGTTAACGGCGTGAAGTTGCAGGGCATCATCACCTGGTTCGACAATTTTTGCGTGTTGTTGCGGCGCGATGCCCATTCGCAGCTGGTCTACAAGCATGCGATCTCGACGGTGATGCCGGCGCAGCCGATCCAGCTCTTCGAGGGGAGTAAGGAGATCGACAAATCCTGAACGGTAAAGGCGCGACGCCGATTGCCGACGCGTCCTCGACCGGGCGCGCATTGATCGTCCACCCGGCGCGAAAATCCGCGCCGGCAAGGCGCGGCGAGAGCGCCGGCCGTTCGATCGAGGCGCGGCTCGACGAGGCGGTCGGTCTCGCCAGGGCGATCCGACTCGATATCGTCGGCGCCGAGGTCGCCCGCGTCGTACGACCGCGGCCGGCGAGCTTTCTCGGCGACGGGGCGGTCGAACAGCTCGGCGGGCTGATTGCCGAAAATTCGGTCGGGCTGGTTGTGGTAGACGCCAAGCTGTCCCCGGTGCAGCAGCGAAATCTCGAACGCCGGTGGCGGGCCAAGGTCATCGACCGGACCGGGCTGATCCTCGAAATATTCGGCGCCCGCGCGCGCACCCACGAGGGACGATTGCAGGTCGAGTTGGCCGCGCTGTCCTACCAACGTTCGCGCCTGGTGCGCTCGTGGACGCATCTGGAGCGCCAACGCGGCGGCTTCGGATTTCTCGGCGGCCCCGGCGAGAGCCAGCTCGAAATCGACCGCCGCTTGATCGGCGAACGCATCGCCCGGCTGAAACGCGAGCTGGAGGGGGTAAAACGAACCCGCGCATTGCACCGCCAAGCGCGCCGGCGGGTGCCGTATCCGGTCGTAGCCTTGGTCGGGTACACCAATGCAGGCAAATCTACATTGTTCAACCGGTTGACGCGGTCCTCGGTCCAGACCGGCGACATGCTGTTCGCCACTCTCGATCCCACCATGCGGTGCCTGGCGCTGCCCTCGGGACGCGCGGTCATCCTCTCCGACACCGTCGGATTCATCTCCGACCTGCCGACCGACCTCGTCGCCGCGTTTCGGGCAACCCTGGAAGAAGTCACCGAAGCCGACATCGTGATCCATGTCCGCGATGCGCAGCATCCGGACAGCGAGGTCCAAAGACGCGACGTGCTCGGCGTTCTTGCCGACCTTGGTCGGGCAGAGCCGGAGGAGGACGGGCTGATCGAGGCGATGAACAAGATCGATCTGCTGGATCCGATGACGCGCCTGGGCCTGTCAGATCCGGGATACCGCGAGATCCAGCGCGCTGCGGTCTCCGCCGCGACGGGGGAGGGCTGCGACGCATTGCTCGAACTGATCGACCGTCGACTTGAAAGCGGGCTGCATTCCGTTCGCCTCGAGGTCCCGCTCCACGACGGGAAAACCCTGGCCTGGATCTACCGGCATGGCGAGATCCTGGGTCGGCGCGACGACGATCGCGCCGCCCATCTCTCGGTGCGGTTGGCCGAAGCGGACATCGCCCGGCTGCGGCGGCTGCAACGCCCGAATTAATCCTCGCCGCGCTTGACTTCCTGCCATAACGCCTCGAGCGCATCGAGGCCGGACCCGACGCCGCGCTCGGCGGCCAACTTTTCGACGGCGCGAAAGCGGCGCGCGAATTTTTCCGTCGCGCGGCGCAACGCCGCTTCGGCGTCGATCTCGAGCTTGCGGGCGAGATTGGCTGCGGCGAACAGGATATCGCCCATCTCGTCCTCGATCCTGGCGCGGCTGTCCTCGTGATCGAGCGCAGACCTCGAGTTCGCCGATCTCCTCGGCGATCTTGGCAAAGACCGGCCGCACGTCAGGCCAGTCGAAACCGACCCGAGCGGCGCGGGCCTGGATCTTGACGGCGCGGACCAGGGCGGGCAGGGCGAGCGCGACGCCGTCGAGACTGCTGGCCGGCGAGCCGGCGATATCGGCGCGGGCACGGCGTTCCTGCGCCTTATGCTCCTCCCAAGCTTGGCTCTGCGCCGCCGCGCCGGCGATTTGGGCCGTACCGAAAACATGAGGATGGCGGCGAACCATCTTGTCGGCGACGGCGGCGGCCACGTCGTCAAAGGCGAAAAGACCCTCCTCTTCGGCCATCCGCGCATGGAAGACGACCTGGAACAGCAAATCGCCGAGTTCGTCCTTCAACGCCGCCATGTCGCCGCGGGCGATCAGCGTCGGCAACCTCATAGGCCTCCTCGATCGTGTAAGGCGCGATCGTCGCGTAATCCTGTTCGCGGTCCCACGGGCAGCCATGCGCGGGATCGCGCAGTTGCGCCATGATCGCGAGAAGACGGTCGAGCGCCGAAATCATGCTTGGGCCTTGGTCACTGCTGTCCGGTTTCGGATATTGGTTAATTTGGCGGTTGTAGTGAAGCACCAGTACCCCGTGGCCGGGCTTGACCCGTGGGCCGTCAGCCCACGGACTTTGTTCCGTGGGCACCCACGTCTTTTTCTTGCAAGACCCCTCCGTTGCAAGACGTGGACGGCCGGGTCGAGCCCGGCCGAGGGGGAGGATGTGCTTCGAAGCATTTGAAGATCATCGTAAATCCGAACCGGACAGCAGTGGGCCTTGGTCGAAGCTGTTCTGGAACAAAGACGCCATACGTGTCGACGGCTCGGTCACTCCTCGGCCATCCCGGCCAGGCGGAGTCCGACGAAATACGTGGCTTCATACAATGCATGCACCGCCGGGACACCGAAATAGGTGATGGCTCTCAGGCGCGCGATGCTGGAGAAACGATCATCGCTGCTCAGCCTGCGGGCCTCGAGGAGTTCCGCGACGGCGCGTTCGGTCTCGCCTTTGAGGGCATAGGCCGACGCGAGATTGGCGCGCATGTTCGGATGCGCTGGCATGGCTTCGCGCGCCTTCTCAAACCAGAGGATCGCGTCGTCGATGCGTGATTGCACGCAGATGGGCGAGTCCGATCCGCTGATAGGAGAAGCCGAGGTACGGATCGCGGGGACTGAGGCGGATGAACTCCTCCTGGAGCGGGATCGTCTCGTCGACGAATCCCGGCAAGAAACTTGCAAAAGCCGAGCGTGGATATGGCGTAAGCCGCATTGCGATCGAACGCGATCACGGTCTCGTATTCGAGAATGGCTTCCGCGGGCCGGCCCTGCGCACGCAGAGCCTGACCTTTGGCGAAATGCGCAGAGGGGTTGCGGGGCGCCGCCGCCAATGCTTGCTCGGCGAGTTCCGCGGCGCGGGCAACATCGGCATCGCGCGAATCGGTCATGTTATTGAGCACCCGACCGGCGAGCTCGCTCGCCAACCGGCTCTTGGCTGCCACGGATCGCGGATCGAGGGCCAGCGCATGTTCGTATAGGGCGATCGCCTCGGCATGATTGTCGCGGGTCTTGGCCTGAGCCCCCGCGGCACGTCCGCGAAAGAAATAGTCAAGCGCGTCGGGGTGATCGAAAGGCCGGGCGGCTTCGGCGCCGTGCCAGCTCGAATTGAGCGCTGTCGCGATCCGGCGCGTAATCTCGTCTTGCACCGCGAACAGATCGCCGATGTCGCGGTCGAACCGCTCCGCCCATAAATGTCCGGCGGTCTCGGCATCGATCAGCTGAGCGTTGACGCGGACCAGCTTGCCCGACCGGCGGGCGCTTCCTTCGAGCACAAAACGCACACCCAACTCGCGGCCGATCTGCTTTGCATCGAGCGCTTTACCCTTATAGGTGAATGCGGTGCCGCGCGAGATCACGAAGCTGCCGTCGATCCGCGACAGATCGGCGGTCACATCGTCCGTGATGCCATCGGCAAAATATTGCTGCTCGGAATCGTCGCTGAGATTGGCGAACGGCAGCACGACGATTGACAGCCGCGGCCGCGTACCGGCGTAGGAAGCCGCCGCGACGGCGGGAGGCGCGGCGGCCTCGGGCTTCGTCACTCGCGCGACGAAGCGGTAGCCGCGGCCGGCTACGGTCTGGATACAGCTTCCGTGCTCTCGACCGTTATCGAGCACCCGGCGAAGTGCGGCGATCTGGATGTTCAGATTGTTGTCCTCGACAATCGTCGTCGGCCAGACGGCGGCGATGATCTCGTCTCTCGAAACGACATCTCCCGACCGCCCGACCAGTACCTCGAGGACATCGAGCGCGCGCGAACCAATCGCCACCGGGACAAAAACATCGCCCGCGTTGAACCGGAACAGACCGCCGCCGCGCCGGTGGAGGCGGAAGCCTTCGAACATAAAAACGTCGTTCGCAGCAAACGCGGCCATTTTCGAGCCCTCCCACGCGTTCGGTCGGCTTTTTGTCATTTTAGAACAATTTAGAATTTTTTATCTCGGGTTCATAGCGCTCAGGGCATTCAGCACGGCCTGATCACGACCCGTGCGAAGCCGATCGGTCTCGCTGATGATCGAAAGAGGCGCCGACATGAAAGGAACTTTTGCGCTTGCCGTTACGGCAATCTCGATCCTGGCCGCGACGGCAACGCCGTCACTCGCCGGCGAGTGCTCGAATGCGAGCCTTAAAGGCACATACGGGCTGGCGACGCACGGCGAGCGTCTGGGCGTATTCGGCGCCGAGGCGCCGCCGGTCATTCACTTCTACACCGCTCCGTCGGGCGATCCCGCGCCGCTGCGGGTGGACCAGGTCACCACCGAGACCTTTGACGGCGGCGGCAGAGCCGATCAGTTCGAATACGTGCTCGCCAACGGCTCGAACCAAACCCCCACCGGCTTCGTCGGGTCGTCAAAGGGCAAATACCATGTGAATCCGGATTGTACCGGCTCCGAGACCCTAACATACCCAGGCGAATTCCAGCTCGAGCGGGTTTTCGTCCTGTCGAACCACGGAAGTACTATCCACGCCTTAACCACGATGATTCATGTCCCATTTCTTCCTCCTGCAGCCTCGGCGGGTGTGGATTGTTCAAAAGGTTGCGATCTTGCCATCCAATTCTACAGCGACGGCGAACGTTACTGACAACTTCCCTGAGCGCGCTGATAAAAGGCGAGACTCCGATGTCGATCAGACACATTGCCGCCGCCGGTAACCTGATTCTCGCATTCGGCGGTGCGCTCGCCGCGGCGCACGGCGCTGCCGCCGGGTCTCTGGAGACCCTGTACAGCTTCTGCTCTCCGGGCGCGACGGACTGCACCGACGGCACGGATTTCCCGTAGCTGGCCTGTTCATGGATAAATCGGGAAATCTCTTCGGCATAACACAATATGGCGGTGCGCCTAATTCGACCTGGAGCGAACACGTGCATTCGAACTCAGCTCCCAAACGCCGCAAAGCAAAAATGGGCATTCGACGTTTTAAGCACGTCTTTTGCGCCGAGGGCGGTGCGACCACGTGCACCGACGGCGGCGCCTCTCTCCAGCGATCTGATCATCGGATAAATCGGGCAATCTCTACGGCACGACATGGGCGGGCGGCATTAATGCTTCTATGGCACCGTGTTCAAGCTCAGCCGCCGAGCGCGGCCGGGACATGGAAGCGCACGGTCCTCTACCGCTTTGGCGCGCGGCGCCACGATGGCTTTCAGCCGGCGGCCGCCCTGATCATGGACAAGGCGGGCAATCTCTACGGCACGACCGCGTTCGGCGGTATCAATGACTCAGGGCACGGTGTTCGAGCTGATACCCAACGCAGCCAAAACAAAATGGACAGAGAAAATCCTGCACCGCTTTTGCCCGGCACGGCGGCGATATCTGCCCCGACGGCGCCTTCCCCACATTCCAGCCTGATCATGGACGCGAGCAGGCAACCTCTACGGAACGACCGTATTTCGGCGGCATCATCAGGCGTCCAATGGCGAGGGCGCAACAGTATTCAAGCTGACGCCCAACGCCGCCGGGACAAGTTGGACAGAGAAGGTGCTTTACAGCTTTGTCCCGGACAGCAGCGACGGCCGCCACCCTTATTATGCCGGGCTGACCATGGACGGGGCAGGGCGCCTCTACGGCACTACAGCCGGCGGCGGTGCTTACGCGAACGTGTCCGGCGGCGGCACGGTGTTCGAGCTGACACCCGACGCAGCTGGGGGAAAATCGGTCAGAGACGGTGCTGTACAGCTTTTGCGCCGAGGGCGGGACGAACTGCACCGATGGCGCAATCCCCTATGCCGAGCCTGACCTTGGACGATGCATCAGGCAAGCTTTACGGCACGACCGGAAGTGGCGGCGTTCACGCCGACCACGGAAACGGGGCACGGTGTTCGAGCTGAAACCCAACGCAACCCGGACCATCTGGACACACAAAATCCTGTACAGCTTTTGCGCGAAAGGCGCGGGGACCTGCACCGACGGCGCCCTGCCGCAATCCGACCTGATCATGGATATGTCGGGCAACCTCTACGGCACCACAGCCGGCGGCGGCGCTCATGGTGGCGGCACGGCGTTCGAACTGAAACGGTAGGCTTCCGGCATCGGCTGCTGCGGACAACCCGATTTAAAAGCGAGGCTCCGATGTCGATCAAACACTTTGCCGTCGCCGGCAATCTCATTCTCACATTCGGCGGCGCGCTCGCTGCGGCGCACAGCGCCACAGCGGTGTCTCTGAAGACCCTGTACAGCTTTTGCTCGCAGGGTGGGACAAGTTGCATCGATGGTTTTCAGCCTCAATCCGGGCTGATCATGGACAATTCGGGAAACTTGTACGGCACAACGGACCGGGGCGGCGCCGGCGTCAACGACGGGGGAACCGTGTTTCAACTGACCCCCAATTCGGCCAAGACAAAATGGACGCACAAAATCCTCTACAGCTTTTGCTCACAGAGCGGCTGCACTGATGGCGCGACCCCCGAGGCCGGCCTGATCATGGACACGTCGGGGAACCTTTACGGGACGACCGTCTCGGGCGGCGCTGTTGCGGGTAAGCAGTACGGGGGCACCGTGTTCAAACTGACACCTGACGCGACCAAGACAAAATGGACCGAGACGGTCCTATACAGCTTCTGCGCGCGAGGTGGATTGAAGTGCACCGACGGCGCGACCCCTGAGGCCGGCCTGATCATGGACAAGTCGGGGAACCTCTATGGCACGACGGGATATGGCGGCCTCCATCAGCCCGCGCAGGGAGTGGGGACAGGCACGGTGTTCGAGCTGACCCCCAATATCGCGACGGCAGGATGGGCGGAGAAGGTCCTCTACAGCTTTTGCGCGCAGGGCGGCGCGGACTGCACCGACGGCCAATCGCCTGTAGCCGCCCTGATCATGGACGGGGTGGGAGACTCTACGGCACGACGTCCACGGGTGGCGCCAGCCCCGCCGGCATCGCCGGCCAGCACGACGAACGGGGTACCGTCTTCGAGCTGACGCCCCAGCCGGGCAAGACAGCATGGACGCACAACATCCTTTACAGCTTTTGTCCGCAGGGTCCGCAGAGTGGCTGTCCCGATGGCGCCGCCCCCGCGGCCGGCCTGATCATGGACGCGTTTGCGAACCTCTACGGCACGACGGTGTATGGCGGCGCTCATGACGGTCCTTACGATCTCGGCGGAGGCGTGGCGTTCGCGCTGACACCGAACGGGGCCGGTACAAAGTGGGCGGAGACGGCAATTTACAGCTTTTGTTCGCAGGGAAGGAAGAAATGCACCGATGGCGCCGCCCCTTTCGCCGGCTTGATTGCGGACAAGTCGGGCAACCTCTATGGCACGACGACATATGGCGGTATTCATCAGCGGCCGGGCACGTTGCCGTTGGGCACGGCGTTCGAGCTGACCCCCGACCAAGCCAGCGGAACCTGGACCGAGACGCTTTTGCAAAGCTTTTGCGCGCCGGGTGCGACGGACTGCCCCGCCGGCGCCTTCCCCGATGCCGGCTTGGTCATGGACGGGTCGTCGGGGAATCTCTACGGCACGACCGCGTATGGCGGCGCCAACAGCGGTCCTGAGGGCATCGGCGGCGGCACGGTGTTCGAACTGAAGCGCTAGATGCCGAAATCGGCTGCTGTAGCTAACTCCTAATTAAAGCGAGATTTCTATGTCGATCAAACACATTGCCGTCGCCGGCAATCTCATTCTCACATTCTGTGGCGCGCTCGCCGCTGCGAACAGCGCTACGGCAACATCTTTAAAGACGCTGTACAGCTTTTGCTCGCAGGGCGGGACGAACTGCACCGACGGTTATCAGCCTCAAGGCGGCCTGGTCATGGACCAGTCGGGGCGCCTGTACGGCACAACGAGCCTGGGCGGCCGCGGTCGCGACGTCAATAGCGGGGGCACCGTGTTTGAGCTGACCCCCAACGCGAACAACACAAAATGGACCCACAAAACCCTCTACAGCTTTTGCTCGCACAGCGGCTGCACTGACGGCGCGTCCCCCGAGGCCGGCCTGATCATGGACCTGTCGGGGAACCTCTACGGCACCACGGAGTTTGGCGGCGCAAACCCGGATGACCAGTACGGGGGCACCGTGTTCGAACTGACGCCCAACGCGACCAAGACAAAATGGACCGAAACAGTCCTCTACAGCTTCTGCGCGCAGGGTGGATCGAAATGTACCGACGGTGCGATCCCGTTGGCTGGCCTGATCATGGACAAGTCGGGAAACCTCTATGGCACGACGGGGTATGGCGGGCTCCATCAGCCCGCGCGGGCGCGGGGACAGGGACGGTGTTCGAGCTGACCCCCAATATCGCGACGGCAGGATGGACGGAGAAGGTCCTCTACAGCTTTTGCGCGCAGGGCGGCGCGGACTGCACCGACGGCCAATCGCCCCAAGCCGGCCTGATCATGGACGGGACGGGAAGACTCTACGGCACGACGTCCACGGGCGGCGCCAGTCCCGCCGGCATCGGCGGCCAGATCGACGAACGGGGCACGGTCTTCGAGCTGACGCCCCAGCCGGGCAAGACGGCATGGACGCACAACGTCCTTTACAGCTTTTGTCCGCAGGGTCGGCAGAGTGGCTGCCCCGATGGCGCGGCCCCTGCGGCCGGCCTGATCATGGACGCGCATGCGAACCTCTACGGCACCACGGAGTTTGGCGGGGTCCAGGGCGGTTTCTACGATCTCGGCGGAGGCGTGGCGTTCGAGCTGACGCCGAAAGGGGCCGGCGGAAAGTGGGCGGAGACGGCGATTTACAGCTTTTGTTCGCAAGGTAGGAAGAAATGCACCGATGGGGCGGCTCCTCGCGCCGGCTTGATTGCGGACGAGTCGGGCAACCTCTATGGCACGACGATATATGGCGGCACTCATCAACGGCCGGGCACGTTGGATTTGGGCACGGCGTTCGAGCTGACCCCCGACCAAGCCAGCGGAACCTGGACCGAGACGCTTTTGCAAAGCTTTTGCGCGCCGAACACGGCGAACTGCACCGCCGGAGCCTTTCCCGCTGGCGCCCTGGTCATGGACGGGTTGTCGGGGAACCTCTACGGCACGACCGCGTATGGCGGCGCCAACAGTGGTCCCGGGGGCAACGGCGGAGGCACGATCTTCGAGCTCAAGCCGTAGCGGACGTTGGGGGCGCGAAGTCTCCGGCGCACCGCAGCGCTCGGGCGCATTGTGGTTCGACGCGACCTTCGGCGAGCTCATCCGCAAACAACCTGGGCAGAGCGGTGACATTTTTGATTGGGCGCTACACTGGAATTGTCGCATAATATATATTATGGAAAATAGATGCCGGCAGTTCACGGGTCCGGCAATTCGATGACGAGACCATCTCGGCCGGGTTCGACCCCGACCGGCAATTCGGCCTGCAGCTCGCGGTAATCCAAGCTCTGGTCCATATGCGTCAAGACGGCTCGGCGCGGCCGCACCCTGGCGATCCATTCGAGCGTCCGAGCGAGATGACTGTGGGTCGGATGCGGCGTGCGCCTCAGACAGTCGACGATCCACAGCTCGGTGCCGGCGATTGCGGCGAAGGCTTCATCGCTCAGTTCGGTTACGTCGGTCGAATACGCCATTCCGCCGATGCGAAACCCCAAGGTCGCGTTGTAGCCGTGATCCTGAGCAAACGGCGTCACCGGGATGCCGCAGATCTGAAACGGGCCGCTGATCTCGTGCGGTATCAGGGTCGGCTTGTAGTACTGCCCAGACTCCGGAATGGGTTCGAAGACGTACCCGAACCGTCGTGCGATCTCGGCCAAGGTTTCAGCATCGGCGTACAACGGGATCGGCCTCTGCATCGCCCGGTTGATCGCCCGCAAATCGTCGATGCCGTGCAGATGATCGGCGTGCGAATGGGTCATCAACACGGCGTCGATGCGCTCGACCTCGGCGTCGAGCAGTTGCTCGCGCAAATCGGGCGAGGTGTCGATCAGGATGGCTTGCGATCCCACCTCCACCAGCGCCGAAACGCGGCGTCGCCGATTGCGGGGATCGGCCGGATCGCAGCGACCCCATCCCAGCCCGATTGCCGGCACCCCGGTCGATGACCCACAGCCGAGAATCGTCACCTTCATTGGCTGGGGCAACGAGCCTTGGTAAACAGGCGGAAGAAATTCTCGGTCGTCGCCGCCGCCAAATCTTGCGGCGGAATTCCTTTCAGCGTCGCAATGGCCGCCGCCGTAGCCGCGAGGAAGGCGGGTTCGTTGCGTTTGCCGCGGTGCGGAACCGGAGCGAGATAAGGGCTGTCGGTCTCGACAAGGAGGCGGTCCAGCGGCAGATCGCGCACGATCGCCCGCAGGTCATCGGCGTTCTTGAAGGTCACGATCCCGGATATCGAGATGTAGAAACCCAGCGTCAACGCCGCCTCGGCCAACGCTCTGCCGCTCGAAAAGCAATGCAGAACTCCGGGCGGCGGCCGCTCTTCCTCCAGGATGCGCGCAATCGCGTCGTCAGCCTCGCGGGCATGGATGATCAGCGGCAGCCCGCTGGTGCGCGAGGCGGCGATATGAGTGCGAAACACCTGCTCCTGAACGTCGCGCGGGCTCAAATCATAGTGGAAGTCGAGCCCGGTCTCGCCGATGCCGACGACCTTGGGGTGATCGGCGAGGGCCACCAGCTCCGCGCCGGTGAGCCCCTTGTGGTCCGCCGCCTCGTGGGGGTGGGCGCCGACCGAGCACCAGATCGCAGGGTCGGTCTCGGCGATCGCGCGGACGCCCGCGAATGCGTCGATCCGGGTGCCGATCGCAACCATTGCCGCGACCCCGGCAGCGCGCGCGCGGGCGATGATCGCATCGCGCCCGTCCGAAAAATCGGGAAAGTCGAGATGACAATGGCTGTCGACGAGCATCCGCCCTGCCCCGCCTGTCAGCCGGCTGCCGGTTCGACAAAACGCGGAAAGATCCCTTCAGGCTTGGGCAGCGCCGTTCCCGGAGCCAGCGGGGACTCCGCGAGCGCCGCGAAACGCCGCGCCGATTTAGGCACCGCCAACTGATCGAGCAGCCTGGTTGCCGATTTGGGAACAAACGGTTGCACGAGAATTGCGAGATGTCGGATCGTTTCGGCGAGCGTAAACAGCACGGTTCTCATGCGCGCCGGGTCGCTGCGCCGCAACGCCCACGGCGCCTGCTCGTCGACGTAACGGTTGGCCTCGGCCACGACCCGCCATATGGCTTCGAGCGCAAGGTGGAGCGTCTGCTCCGAGACCAGCTTGCGCACGGCGTCGAGCAGATGTCCGGCAGCGGCGAGCAGCGCTCTATCGGAATCCGCAAAATCGCCGGGCTGCGGCACGCGAGCATCGCAATCGCGGGCAATCATGACCAGGACCCGCTGCGCCAAATTACCGAAATCATTGGCAAGATCGCCGTTCAGCCGGCCAACCACGGCACGATGCGAGAAATCGCCGTCGCTGCCGAACGGTAAGTCGCGCAACAGAAAATAGCGTAACGGATCGACTCCGTAGGTGTCGACCAATTCCTTCGGCGCGACGGCGTTGCCGAGCGATTTGGACATTTTTTGTCCCTCGACCGTCCACCATCCGGTGGCAAATACCCGACGCGGCGGCTCGAGTCCGGCAGCCATCAGAAAGGCCGGCCAATACACCGAATGAAAGCGCAGGATGTCCTTGCCTACTACATGAAGAACCTCCGGCCAAAACATTGTGAAATCTGGATTATCGGACCGGGGATAACCCAATGCCGTGATGTAGTTCGTCAACGCGTCGAGCCACACATATATCACGTGTCGGGGATCGCCCGGCACCGGAATGCCCCAGCTGAAGCTGGTACGCGAGATCGACAGGTCGTTAAGTCCGCTTTTGACAAAACTGATCACCTCGTTTCGCCGGCTGCGCGGCGCCACCGCATCCGGATTATCCTCGTAATAGGCAAGCAGCCGGTCCCGCCATGCGGAAAGCCGGAAAAAGTAGTTCTCCTCCTCGAGCCATTCGACCTCGGCGCCGGTTGGCGCCTTCCCGTCGACCAGCTCGCCCTCGTCGTAGAACGCTTCATCGCGCACCGAGTACCAGCCGGAGAAGCGTCCGAGGTAGATCTCGCCGCGGCTTTCGAGTTCGCGCCAGATCGCGTGGACGGCCAACGTATGGCGCGGTTCGGTGGTGCGGATGAAATCATCGTTGCTGATATCGAGAAGTGCGGTCACCTCGCGAAATTTTGCGGAAATCCGGTCGGCGAATTGCTGCGCCGAGATGCCGGCGGTGCGGGCCGATTGCTCGACTTTTTGCCCGTGTTCGTCGGTGCCGGTCAGGAATTTGACCCGCCGGCCGTCGAGGCGCATGAAACGGGCCAGGGCATCGCAGGCCACGGTGGTATAGGCATGGCCCAGATGCGGCAGGTCGTTGACGTAGTAGATCGGCGTCGTCACAAAAAACGGCCGGTCGGCGCGCATTATCATCTCCAAACCCCACGAGCCGGGCTCGATCGCGGTCCGGCGGGCGACCGGCGTCATAGTTTTACCGCGCCAGGTCCTCGATCGCAAAGAGAGCGCCGAGCACGGTTTGCCTGCGGTCGAGATTTAACAATTCGGTGCGCAGGAAATTGCCCTCGATTGCCTCGCGTAACGCGGCCCAGCGCGCCGCATCGGCGCGAGCGACCAGATGGCGGAGGAGCTGATCTTCGCCGGTGGCGGCCGAATCATGGGCAACGACGCCGCCCCGCGCGGCACAAGCCGCGATCCGCGCCAGCAGTCCCGAGAGCAGCTCGCCGGCAGCCCGATAGGCGCCGTCCGCCTCCGCGCGGGTGAGCTTGTCCGCGAACTCGTGCAGCCGAGCGACATCAAGCCGCGGCGCCTGCGACAACAACGCGACAAGCGAGCGGTGCAGATCGAGGCCGCCGGCATCGACCAGCTCCAATGCCGCCCAATGCTGCCCCCGGCCAGCGCCGCGAGCCTCTCCGCCGCCGGTCCTTCAACCAGCCGCGGCCGGTATCGCCCGAGCAGCTGCGCTACGACGGCTTGCGGCAGGCCCGCCAACCGCAACTGCCGACAGCGCGAACGGATGGTCGGCAGCAGCCGACCCGGATGGTGGCTGACCAACAGCAGAAGCGCCCGCGGCGGCGGCTCTTCGAGGACTTTGAGCAGCGCGTTGCCGGCGCTGCGGTTCATTTCGTCGACGCCGTCGACGACAACGACGCGCCAGCCCTCTTCCGCCGCGGTCAGATGAAAAAAGCCGGCGATCTGACGCACGTCTTCGACCAGGATCTCGCCCCGCAGCCGACGCCGGCGCGGGTCCCAGGCGCGCTCCACCGTCAACAGATCGGCGTGGCCGCCCGACGCCACGCGATGAAAAACGCCGCTGTCGGGATCGATCGCCAACGAGTTCTCACGGTCTTCCGGCAGGCCGCGCCGAGCCAACAAAAAGCGGGCAAAGCGAAAGGCGAGCGTGGCTTTGCCGACGCCCCGCGGCCCGCCCAGCAGGATCGCGTGCGGCATTCGCCCCGAAATGCTGAGGTGCTTCAGCTCGCGCTCGGCCCGCTCGTGGCCGATGAGGATCGGGTTCGCGCGCGGCATCGGCGCTTCGAAATCCGCTTCGATTGAAGTCCCCGTCGCGGGCGCCATTGTGCCAGCCTCCCGTCGTCCGATCAAAACGCGGGCCGAGTTTAATCGGCCGGCCGGATCGATACATTGGCGGGGCGTCGACGCTTGGCCCCCCTTTCTTTTACCCTGGGCTCAGCACGGTTCCCAGGCGCCGCTCGACGGCGGCGAGCACGAGCCGGTGGACTGTCTGCGGTTCGCCGGACGCGTCGACCACCACGCATCGGGCCGGTTGGTCGGCGGCGATCTGCAGAAAACCTTGGCGCAGCCTTTCCTGGAATGCCCGGCCGAGGCGTTCGAACCGATCCGCGGCGGCCGGTCGCGCCCCGGCCCGCGCCAGACCCGTCTCAACCGGCAAGTCGAGGATCAAGGTCAGGTCGGGCGTGAAGTCGTTCAGTGCGAAATGGTTTAGAGCGGCGAGCCGATCGAGCGGAAGTCCCCTCCCGTAGCCCTGATAGGCCAATGTCGAATTGGCAAAGCGATCCGAGACGATCCATATCCCCTGGGAGAGAGCCGGGGCGATCAGCCTGGCGACATGATCGCTTCGCGCCGCAACCATCAGCAGCGCTTCGCCGACCGCATTCCACTGTTCGCCCTCGCCTTCCAGCAACAGCCGCCGGATCGCCTCGGCTGCGGGCGTCCCGCCCGGCTCCCGCGTCGCCTGGGCGCTAATCCCGGCGCGGCCGAGCGCGGCGATCAACAGCCCGACCTGGGTGGTCTTGCCGGCGCCGTCGCCACCCTCGACGGTAATGAACCGACCGCGCGCGATTGCGCTCAATGTCGATTTTTCCAGACCAGATACCCGGCCAATGTCGCCACCCGGCCCACCGCGTCCATTCGCGGCACATCCGACGCGGCGACAAGCGGTATCTCGGCCTCCGCCATATCGGGAGCCGTCACGACCAGCTTGCCGATTTCGTCGCCTTTTTTGACCGGGGCCGGGATCGGCGAGTTGTATTCGACAGTCACCTTCATGTTGCTGCGCGACTTGCGCGGCAAGGTCACGACGACGTTCCGGGCGGCGGCGAGAGGGACCCGTGCGTCCGCACCGAGCCAGACCTCGGCATCGTCGACCTTGTCGCCGGCCGCGAATAGACGGTAGTCGCCATACTCGCGAAAGGCCCATTCGATCAGCCGGTCGCTTTCCTGGGCACGCGCCCGCATCGTCGGCAAACCGCCGAGCACCATGACGATGCGGCGGTCGCCGCGGACCACGGAGGCGGTGAGGCTGAAGCCCGCCTCCTCGGTGTGTCCGGTCTTCAGCCCGTCCGCTCCGATATTTTTATAGAGCAAAGGATTGCGGTTGCCCTGTTTGATGTTGTCGAATTCATAGTCTATCTGCGAATAGTAATGGTAGTATTCGGGGAAGTCCTTGATCGTCCGGACCGCCAGGGTCGCCAGGTCTCGCGCGGTCATCCAGTGGTTCGGGTCCGGCATCCCGTCGACATCGGCAAAGTGGCTGTCTTTGAGACCAAGCGCCTTGGCTTTCTGGTTCATCAGATCGACAAAGGCTTCGACGCTGCCGGCGAGGCCTTCGGCCAGCACGACGCAGGCGTCATTGCCGGATTGAATGATCATGCCTTTGAGCAGATCGTCGATCGAGATCCGCCCGCCGAGCGGTACGAACATTTTCGAACCGCCGGTGCGCCACGCCTGCTCGCTGACCGGCAGTTCGTCGGTAAGCTTGATCCGTCCTTCCTTCAGCATGCCAAAGACGATGTAGGCGGTCATCACCTTGCTCATCGAGGCTGGCGGCATACGTTCGTCGGCGGCCTTGTCGAGGAGCACCACGCCGGTCGGGACGTCGATGATTATCGCGTGCTTGGCCTGGGTATCGATGCCGATGGTCGACGGCGTCATCGGTTGCACGGCGGCCGCCCGGTGAGGCTTGGCTGCCGCCAGCGCAGTGACTGCCGCACAATCCGCAAGTCCGGAGGCAAAAAAAACGACAGCGAAAACGAGTTCGGCAACGCGCCATGTCATGTTCGGATTCACCTTAACTTGGCTCCAAGATCCCCGCGTAAGCAGCGCTGCCGATTCGATGCCGGTGTGGAGCTGACGGAGCCGCGCAAACGGCGCTGCCGCCGGGCCGGGCAGACCGATGACCGACATTATTTCGGTGGGGCGAGATCGCTGCGGACCGCGCTACGCCATGCTGTCGGCAAGATAGCCGACGGCGGCGGCAAAATAGATCGATTTGTTCCACTTCATGATGGTTCGGAAATTGTCGTCGACGAGCAATGCCGGCCCGCCCTCCCCGTCCGGCAGAACCAGCGAGGCTTCTCCGCCGCCGCCGGACAGCGGACGCGCATCGAGGCTGCGGATTCCGATCCGGCCCCACTCCAAGGTGGGTCGCTTGACCTCGAGACCGGCGTATCGAGTGTCGAACCCGGGCGGCAGCAAAACCTGACGTCCCCAGCTCTGGCCGCCGCGCCAACCAAGCCGGCCGATGAAATTGGCGATGGAGGCCAGAACATCGGCACGGTTGGTCCAAATGTCGCGGCGCCCGTCACCATCGTAATCGACGGCATAGCCGAGAAAAGTCGACGGCATGAACTGGCATTGTCCCATCGCGCCGGCCCAGGAACCGGTCATCGCCTCCACTCCGACGTTGCCCTGGTCGAGGATGCGCAGCGCGGAGATCAATTCGCCGCGAAAATAGGGCCCGCGGCGTCCGTCATAAGCCAAGGGTGGCCAGCGCCGAGACCACCATGTAATTGCCGGTGACGGCGCCGAAATCGCTCTCGAGGCCCCAGAGCGCTACGATGATGCGCGGCTCGACCCGATAGCGCCGCCAGATCGCGTCGAGCAGAGCGCGGTTGTCGAAAAGCTGCCGGCGGGCATGCTCCTTGCGCGCCGGCGACACCGTTTTGGCGAGATATTCGGCAAAGGTCAGGACCCGTTCGGGCTGGTGCCGATCCAGCTCGATCACATGCGGCAGGTACTCGGCGCGCCGCAACGCCAGATCGACGATCGGCGATCGTATGCCGTGGGCCGAGGCGTCGCGGCTCACCGTAAAAAGAAAGGCGCGAAAACCGTCCTCGCCGGCTTCGGCCTTGCGGATCGTCATGCCCGGCAGGCTCAGCGCCGGCGCCGCCAGGACCAGCCGGCGGCTGATCCGATCGAACCTCATCGCAGGACCCCCCGGCACTGCATCCCCGGATTGATCTGCCACAACCGAGCGGCATGAGCAAGCTGTCGGGCGGGACCATTGATTTGTCGCCTTCGCCGAATTTGCCGACCGAGCCTGATCACCGTCGGCGGCGAATCGGCGTCCGCCGGCCGCGCTCGATCTTGACAAAGAACCGCCCCGAACGTAACGGAGAGCAGCCATAAGGACGGCTTCGGGAGGAGTACGACATGGGCCAGATTCTGGGCTTGGGCGTGACCCATTTTCCGCCGCTTTCGGGAACCGACGAGAGCATGGGCCGCATCCTCAAGCGCGTCCTCGACGACCCGGCGCTGCCCGAGAAGCTTCGTCACCCCGACGGCTGGCCGGCGCCGATGCGCCAGGAATACGGCGCCGATCAGGGGTTGTCGGCGGCGCGCCGCCATCGCGAGGCGCTCGTCGCGGGCTTCCGCAATGCCAGACGAGTGCTCGACGAGTTCGACCCCGACTTTGTCGTGATCTGGGGCGACGATCAGTACGAAAACTTTCGCGAGGACATCATCCCGCCATTTTGCCTGCTGGCCTATGACGGCATGACGCCGAAGCCGTGGGAGACGCATCGCGCCCAGAACGTGTGGAACGAGCCCAAGGACAAGATTTTCGAGTATCATGGGCATCGGGACGGCGGCAAGTTTATCGCCGGCAAAATGCTCGAAGCCGGGTTCGACGTTTCCTATGCCTATCGGCCGTTGCATCATCAGCTCGGTCACGCGTTTTTGAACACCCTGTTGTTCTTGGATTACGACAGGCAGGGCTTCCCCTATCCGGTGCTGCCGTTTCAGGTCAATTGCTATGGCCGCCGGGTCGTCGCCCAGCAGGCCGGCGTGCGCAGCCTCAGCGAATTGCCGTCGGAGGACCAACTCGATCCGCCCTCCCCTGCCCCGTGGCGCTGCTTCGACCTCGGCGCCGCCTGCGCGCGCATCGTCGCCGACAGCCCGTACCGGGTGGCGCTGATTGCCTCGTCGAGCTGGTCGCATGCGTTCCTGACGCCAAAGAACTACCTGCTTTATCCCGATGTCCCGGCTGACCGCGGGCTCTACGATGCGCTGGTAAAGAGCGATTACGCGGCTTGGCGCGAGCGTCCGCTGAGCGCGGTCGAGGACAGCGGCCAGCAGGAGATCCTGAACTGGATGTGTCTGATGGGGGCGATGAACGCGCTCGGCAGACGACCGAGCGAGACATCGTTTGTCGAGAGCTGGATCTTCAACTCCAACAAATGTTTCGCGGTCTACGAGCCGTGAACCGCTAGGCGTCGGGCCATGCCCGACCTGCCGGGGCGGGAACTGGCGCAGGAGCTGATCGGCAAGAGCCGGGCGGAAAGCCGCACCACCCCGATCGAAGCGGTGATCGCGGCAGCCGAAGGGGGCGGCATCGACGCCGCCGCCGCCGGCCGGCTGATCGGCCGGCTGTGGACCCTCGAACGGATGTTTTATTACATCTATGGCGGTTGGGGCCAGGGGCTGGAGATGAACGACTTTCCGGCCTCGATCAAATACCTGTTTTCGAAGCAGATCGTCGACGAATCGACGCACGAGATGCTGTATCTCGATGCGCTGTTGCGGCGCGGGATCGTCGCCACCCAAAAAGCGGCGTTTCATCAGCCTTATGGCCGATTCGCGCTCGATTCGGCATTGGCGTATTACGTCTTTTCGCTGCGCAACCTCGCCACCTACCCACATCCGATCCGTATCGCCGCATTGAATTTGGGGCCCAAGATCATCGAGCAGGCGTGGATGGAGGGGCTCGCCGCGGCGACCTCGGACACCGATCTTCGAGGCGTCTTCGCAAGCCAGGCCGTCGAGAATCGCAGCCATATCAATATGGGCCGCCGCATCGTCGAAGAATTCATCGAGAAACCGGTCGAGGCCGAGCTGTGCCGCTGGGCCTGCGCCGTCGCCAAACGCGACTACGGCCGGTTTCTGCACGAACTCGGCGATTTCGTGCTCGACCGGCAGACGCCGGAGCCGCCGATGCCGCGGGTGCAGGTGTTGGATTGAAGGCACCGGCATGGCCAGTCTGAAGATCGATCACCAGCGCTGCACCGAATGCCGGATGTGCTACGTCGTCTGCCGCGAGATCGACCTCAACGCCGTCTATGTGGCATTGGAGCCGTTGCACCGCATCGAGATCGATATCGATAAATGCACCTATCCGGGGTGCACCGCGTGCCTGATGTATTGCCCGGCCGAAGGGTCGATCGTCGAGGCCGAGACCGGCCGCTCGATGGTCCCGCCCCCGCCCGAGGCGTGGCGGGAGGCCTGACATGCAGCCGATCCTCGAACAGTTTCTCGACAAATGGGTGTGGCCGACGATGCCGGGCGCGCCCGGCGCCGAGTTCCGGCTGCGCCTGACCCGCGAGCACTGCGTCAAGGGCTGGGAGATTTCGCTGGAGCGCACCCTCGCCGAGATCGAGCGCGAATTGGCGACCAACGACGAGGACTGGAAAAAGGACCGCGCGCTGCGCGGCTATGCCGCCGAAGGCGTGCACATGTCGATCAAGCAGATGTCGGGCCAGCTCTTATCGGTCGATATCGCCGACCAGGAGCGCTACATCGATCTGCAGCGCATGCGCGCCCGCCAGATCTGGGACGAGTGCAAGCATTCGAAATTGCACGCCGACGTTTTGCTCGGCAAGGGCTGGATCGACAACGAGCGCGAGCTGATGGACATCGCGCAGGCCAATACCCAACCGTTGCCGGCCTATTTCGGGCTGTCGATGATGTTCCCGCATATCCATCCGCTGGCCCGCGCCGCCCAGAACTACTACACCGAGGCCAATGCCTGCATCGGCATCATGGCCTATCTCGACCGGGTCGCCGACCCGCTGGTGCGGCACGAGCATCTCTCGCAGCGCGACGAGGAGCTGATGCACTTCATGGAAGGCAAGTTCCAGATCGATTTCCTGTGCGCGACCCCCGAGACGCAAAAGCCGGTCGAAGAGGCGCTGGACTATCTGCTGCACCAGATCGGCGGTATTCGGTGAGCGTGCGGCGGAGATGCTGTAAGAGTTCGCGCCGACGATGAGTGAGGGCCCAAGAGCATGAAGGTGCGGATCGACTATGCGATCTGCAATTCTTGCGGCTTGTGCCGCGAGGTCTGCCCGGAATCGGCGATCCGGCCGATGCTGCTGGAGCCGCGCCACCTCTACGAGGTGCAACCGGCCAAATGCACCGGCTGCGGCGAATGCCTCGATTATTGCCCCGCCCCCGGCGCGCTGGTGCAATATGCGATGTGACGGGCCCGGGCCGCGGGTGGACCCGGTCTACTCCTTGAGGAGGGCGCAATGGCGCGGAAATACAATCTGATGTCGAGCGATGGGCATCTCGAAGTCCCGCCCGAGCGGTGGGTCCATCGGGTGCCGCAGAAATATCGCGACCGCGCCCCGCACACGGTTCATCTGCCGGATGGCGGCGACGCCTTGATGATCGAGGGCCAGCCGCTGTTGGAAGCGAATTTTCTCGATTTGCGCGCCGGCCGCGCCGAGGGGACGTGGCAGCCCTTTGGCCTCAAAGTCGCCGACGCCGCCGGCACCGGCTCGCCCGAGCAGCGGGTCAAGGAACAAGACCGCGACGGCATGGATGCCGAAGTGCTGTTCGCGGCGATGGTCGCGGGGCCGGTCTTCTGGCGCAACATCGCCCATGACGAGGTCTATAAAGCGGTGATCCGCGGCTACAACGATTGGCTCGCCGAGGAATATTGCGCGGTGGCGCCCGATCGCCTGATCGGCATGGGCGTCATCCCGATCACCAATGTCGACGACGCGATCGCCGAAATGGCGCATTGCAAAAAGCTCGGGCTGAAAGGCATCCTGATGGGCGCCTTGCCGAGCGCCAAAGGCTACCCGACGCCCGAAGACGACAGGTTCTGGGCGGCGGCGCTCGACATGGACATGCCGGTCACGGTTCACGTCCAGTTCTACCGCACCGGCGCGCGCGCCTCGCAGCCGACCTTCAAGTATCCGAAGGAGAACCCCGAGGTGATGCAGCGGCTGCGGCGGCCGTTCCTCGAATGGCTGTGCAATTTCGGTCTGGCGCCGTCGGTCAGCATCGCCCAGCTGGTGCTCGCCGGCGTGTTCGAGCGCTTCCCGAAGCTGAAGGTGTTTTTTGCCGAAACTCGGCTGGGCTGGGTGCCGTTTTGGTTGGAGCATATGGATTTGTGGTACCAGCGCCATCTCGGCTGGGCCGAGGAATATCTCGGCTTCCGGCCGCTGAAGGCGCTGCCGAGCGAGTACGTCCGGCAGAACGTCTATTTCAGCGTCCAGTACGAGCGGGTCGCGATCGAGGAGCGCCGGCATGTCGGCGTCGACCGGATCATGTTCGCCACCGATTTTCCGCACATCGAGTGCGAATGGCCCAATTCGCGGCCGCTGATCGACAAGATCTACGCCGACATCCCCGAAGCGGACAAGCGCCGGATCTGGGCCGACAACTGCGTCGAATTCTTCAAACTCGACAACGCGAACTGACGAGCCGCCCGTTTGTTTTGCGTAGGGCGTCGCTGCGAGCTTGCCGGGCAGCCCGCCCGGAAGAGCCGCCCGTGAGGTCTCCCGGCGAATTGGCTCAGCCTTTGTCGTATTCGTCGTGGTGCCGCCACCAATAGGCGACTTCGTTGCGGCCCTTGGGGGCGCGATCGAGCCATTGGTAGCCGCCCCATAGACCGTCGAGACCACGCGCGAAGGCGGAATAGCTGTGGTAGACGGCGCCGTCTTCCAGCACGAAGGCGCTCATCCCCGGGCGCTCGCGCGCGTAGGTGGCGGGGTCGGTGCCGGCCGCCTGGGCGCCGATGTTGGGGCCTCTGCCTTGCGGAGGCGTGTAGGCGGGCTGGGGACGATAATTATATTCGGTGCCACCTTCGCGCTGCTGCTCCTCGGTCAGCGACATGGCGAAATCCCAGTTGAAATCGCTGTCGAACGAGGAGCCCCACGGGAAGGTCCAGCCCATCCGCCGCCTGAACGCCTGCAGATTGACCAGCGGGGCGCGGGAGATGGCCCAAAGCATCACGTCATGATTTGCGAGGTGGACGGCAAAACCGTTGAAGCCGTCGGCGATCGCCGAGCAGGACGGGCAGCCGGCGGTGTAGTCGGGGCCGAACATGAAATGGTAGACGAGCAGCTGCGAGCGGCCCTTGAACAGATCGGCGAGCGTGGCGCTGCCTTCGTCGGTCGCGAATACGTACTCCTTGTCGACGCGTACCCATGGCAACTCCTGCCGCCGACGCGCCATCTCGTCGCTGCGGCGCGTAAGCTCCTTCTCCTGTTCGAGCAGTGCGACCCGGGCCTTCAGCCACTCCTCGCGCGACACGACTTGATGTTGCATATCTATCCTCCTGTTTCAAAACATGTTCCGTCAGGCCGGCAGCCGTTGGTCGTATTCCTGCCGCAGGCGGCTCCAGCCGTCCCAGAACGGCTCCGGCTCCTTGCCGGCCGCGCGGGCGACCAGAATGTCGAGATGCATGTGCCAGCCGGCGCCGACCATCAGCGCGTTTGTGCGGTCGGGCAGGCGGCGATGGATCACGGTCAGCAGCACCTCGTCGCCTTTCGGGTCCAGTTCGAAGCAAACCTCGCCGCCGGCTCCCCAGGCGATAACGAGCTTGCGGGGCGGATCGAGCGCGATGATCCGGCTCTGCATCCGGTGCTCGTCAGCGAAGCCGGTCGGCCGCTGGCCGGGCGGATCGGTGAGCTCGTCGTTCCGCCAGACCAATTCGAAAGGCGCGCCGACCTTCAACTCCATCTGCGCCCGCCGCCAGCCATTGGCGGCGCAGACCGCTCTCGGTCAGATAGGCCCAGACGCGCTCGATGGGTCCGGGCAGAAGCCGCTGGATCTTCAGCGTGGCAGGTTCGGTCAGCGCGCCATAGGCGTCCAGACGCGCGAGTTCTGTCATTGATTCTCTCCTGTTTCGGGGGTGCGGGATCGGCGTGCGTCCTGATTGCGCAACAGGCGCTCGAGCGCATCCAGACGGTCGCGCCAGAAGACGCCGTAATGGCTCATCCAATCGACGAGCGGGGCGAGGCCCTCGGGCTGGGCGCGGTAATAGACGTTGCGGCCCTCGGGGCGTTCGGCGACCAGGCCGGCCTGCTTCAACGATTTGAGGTGCTGGGAGACGGCGCCCTGGGTCACGCCGCTGCCCCGCGTCAGCGCGGCCACGGTAATCTCGTCAGCGCTGACGACGCGCTCGAACACAGCTCGCCGAGTGGGATCGGCAAGGGCGCGCATCACGGCATCGACGGCGGCAGTTTGCGTCACGCCAATCGATTAGCTTTCACTAATTGATTAGTCAAGGCTAATTAAATTGCTACGACTGCAAGGGCGGACTCGGGAGGCTGTCGGCTCAATTCTCCGGCATGGTGAAGACGGCGCATGGAGAAGCGATACCGCGCAGCGCATGCGTTCCCAGCGGTATCAGCGATACTCCGGTCTCGGCGGCGAGCGTGCCCGAGACCAGGACGGCCTTGTCGAGCGTCCGGCACAGCCCTTCCAGCCGGCTGACCAGATTGACGGCGGGACCGATCGCGGTGAAATCCAACCGGTCGGCAGCGCCGATATTGCCCCAAAGCATCTCGCCGAAGATGCAGGGCGGCGCCGAAGGGCAGAGGCGACAGCCCTTGCCGGCGTCGCGCATCATCGAGATGCGCCATTCCGACCCGCGCGGCGGAGACCGCACGCAGGGCAGCGTCGCAAGCGCTACGGGGCGCCTCCTCCGACGACCGGGAAGATCGCCAGCACGCCGTCGCCGATGAATTTCAGCACTTCGCCGCCGAAAGCGTGGACCGGGCCGGCGATGCGGTCGAACCAGGCATCGAGAGCGGCGATGACCGCCGAGGGGGGATTGCTCTCGGACAGGGCTGTGAAACCGCGCAGGTCGGCACAGAGCAGCGCTGCCTGGATGGTTTCGCCGATATCGCGCCGCAAAGGACCCGCCAGCACCCGCGCGGCGCTGCGTCGGCCGAGATAAGCCTCGAGAGCCGCCGTCAGCGTGGCGCGCGCCGCGACGGCGGCCAGCGGCGCCGCGGCGAAACGCGCGGCCTGGCGCAGCTCATCGGCCTCCCCGGGCGTGAACGGACGCGGCCCGATCCAGCCGAGCGAAGGCCCGTCCGGTCTCGACCCGACGGCGTCCTCGATGCACGACGCCGGCCGCAAGTTCGGCGAGCCAGCGCCGGCCGGCCTCGCCGGGCGGGCTCGCCGCTCTCACGGCCGCGAGCCCGCCCGCGACAAACCCCAGGGCCTCGATCACTTCCCCGCTCTCGGCCCGCCAGAGCCAAGTGCGCCGTGCAATCAGCGGGTGCGGCACGGCGAGTGTCAGCGCACCGCCAGCGAGCGGCAGGCCATCCGCGACCAGACGCGCTCCCAACTCGGCCAGCAACCGGTCCGCGCCAGATGTCTCGCCGGCCATATCGACGAGCCAGGACAGCGTCGAAGTGAGCTGCATGGATCGATCCTGGGGTTGACGCCGTTCCGTTGTCACGAGTTATCCTCGCGACGATTGGCTCTGGCGCTGCAATCCGCGCAGCCGCCATCAAGGAGACCCCGATGACCGAACCGCTCGTGGTCCGGCGCGAGACGCATATCGCCGCCCCGCCCGCCACCGTTTTCGCCTTCCTGACCGATCCCGAAAAGATCCTGAGCTGGATGGGCTCCGAGGCGACGACCGAGGCGCATCCGGGAGGGCTCTATCTTCTCAAAAATGTCAGCGGCCGCGTCGCGCGCGGGGCGTTCCGCGAGGTCGTGCCGGTCCATCGGCTGGCCTACAGCTTCGGTTGGGACGGAGATCAGGATGTGCCGCCGGGATCGAGCCTCGTCGAGATCGACCTGATCGACCGGGACGGCGGCACCCTGCTGCGCATGACCCACAGCGGTCTTCCCAACGCGGCGCAGTGCGCCGGCCACGACAAGGGGTGGGCGCATTATTTAGGCAGGCTGGCCATGGCGGCCGTCGGCCGAAATCCCGGCATCGATCGTGGCCCGGTGCCGGGTGACGCTTGATGCGCCCCCGCCCCGAACTCATCGACCGCACCCCCGAAATCCTCGCCCGCGCCAGCGTGTTTCTATCGCTCAGATTTCGCAGGTGCGGCTGATACGTGTCGTCTCCGGCTCGCCGCATCGCGCGGCGCAACGCCGTAACCATCGGGCGTCGATCCGCGAACCTCGAACCCCAGGCATGCTGCCCGTCACTCCCACTCGATCGTGCCGGGAGGTTTTGAGGTGACGTCGTAGACGACGCGGTTGATGCCGCGGACCTCGTTGATGATGCGGGTGGCGGTGCGGCCGAGAAATTCGTGGGAAAACGGGAAGGTGTCGGCGGTCATGCCGTCGGTCGAGGTTACCGCCCGCAGGGCGCAGGCAAAATCGTAGGTGCGCGCGTCGCCCATGACGCCGACGCTCCTGACCGGCAGCAATACCGCAAAGGCCTGCCAGATCGCGTCGTACAGCCCGGCGCGGCGGATCTCCTCGATGAAGACGGCGTCGGCCTTGCGCAGGATTTCGAGCCGCTCGCGGGTGACCTCGCCGGGGATGCGGATCGCCAGACCCGGTCCGGGGAACGGGTGGCGGCCGACGAGCCGTTCCGGCAGGCCGAGTTCGCGGCCCAGTTCGCGCACCTCGTCCTTGAACAATTCGCGCAGCGGCTCGACCAGTTTGAGCTTCATCCGCTCGGGCAGGCCGCCGACATTATGATGCGATTTGATCGTGACCGAAGGACCGCCGAGCGCACTCGTCGAATTCGATCACGTCGGGGTAGAGCGTCCCTTGCGCGAGAAACTCGACATCGCCGAGTTTCCGCGCCTCCTCGTCGAAGACATCGATAAAGGCGGCGCCGATCTGTTTGCGCTTCTGCTCGGGCTCGGTGACGCCCACACAGTTGGCCGAGAAACAGATCGCCGGCGTCGCGATGCACGAGCGGGATGTTGTAGTGGCGGCGGAACAGATCGACGACTTCGTCCGCCTCGCCGGCGCGCAGCAGCCCGGTATCGACAAAAATGCAGGTCAGCTGGTCGCCGACCGCCTCGTGCAGCAAGGCCGCCGCAACCGCCGAATTGACCCCGCCCGAGAGACCGCAGACGATATGGCCGTAGCCGACCTGGCGACGAATCTTGTCGATTGCTTCGGCGCGGAACCGCGCCATCGTCCAGTCGCCACGGCAGCCGGCGACCTTGTGGGTGAAGTTGCGCAGCAATTCGGCGCCCTGCGGCGTATGCGCGACCTCGGGATGAAACAGGGCGCCGTAGAAGCGCCGGCTGTCGTCGGCGATCGCGGCAAAGGGCGCCGCCTCGCTGGCGGCGACGGCGCGAAAGCCCGCCGGCAATGCGTCGACCTTGTCGCCATGGCTCATCCACACCTGCGCCCGTGCTCCCTTCGGCCACAAACCGTCGAACAGCAGGCAGTCGTCGAGAATGTCGATAAAGGCCCGACCGAATTCCTGATGCTCGCTGATCGCCACCCGGCCGCCCAATTCATCGCACATCGTCTGCATGCCGTAGCAGATGCCGAGCACCGGGACGCCGAGCCGGAAGACGATGTCGGGCGCGCGCGGCGCGGCACCCTCGGTCACCGAGGCCGGGCCGCCCGACAGCACGATCGCGCATGGCGCAAAGTCGCGGATCGTCGCCGTTGCGATTGTGTACGGCTGGATCTCGCAATAGACCCCGCTCTCGCGCACCCGCCGGGCGATCAGCTGGGTGACCTGGCTGCCGAAATCGAGGATCAGGATGCGGTCGGACATGGCGGGTCCCGGTTGAGGGTGGGCGGGGCGGTTTCGGACCGGCGCTCGAACAGCGCGACGAAAAACCCGTCGGTGCCGTGCCGGGCCGGGGTCAGAAAGATATATTGCTCGCCGGCCGGAGACATGCCGCCGATCGCCTCGTCCCAGGCGCGCGCTCCCGGCAATGCCGAGAAACCGGGCTCGGCGGCGAGGAAATCCTCGGCCTGGACCTCGTCCTCCTCGCGCAGCAGCGAGCAGGTCGCATAAACGAGACGGCCGCCGGGGCGAACCAGCCGGGCGGCGCTGCGCAGAATCTGCTGCTGGCGTTCTTGCAGTTCGACCAGGTCCTCTGGGCCCGAGCGCCATTTTGCGTCGGGATTTCGGCGCCATGTCCCGGTGCCGAGGCAGGGCGCATCGACCAGCACCCGGTCGAAGCTGCCGGCATGCCGCTTGACCCACTTGTCGCGCTCGCTCTCCAATACCCGGCGCTCGACATTGCCGACCCCGGCGCGGCGCAGCCGGCGGGCGGCGCGATCGAGGCGGCGCGCCGATACATCGCAGGCGACCAGTTTGCCGCGATTGGCCATGCCGGCGGCGAGCGCCAGCGTCTTGCCGCCGGCGCCCGCGCAGAAATCGACGACCCGCATTCCCGGCCGCGCGCCGACCAGAAGAGCGGCAATCTGCGAGCCTTCATCCTGCACATCGAACAGCCCGTCGCCGAACGCGGCGAGGCCGGCGAGCGGGGTCCGTCCGGCGAGACGCAGACCGATAGGCGACCACGGTGTCGGCTCGGCGACCGACCCCCTCGGCGGCAAGCGCGCGTCTCGCCGACTTCACGGTCGGTCTTCAACAAGTTGACGCGCAAATCGAGCGGCGCCGACTGGTTCAACGCGGTCATTTCACGTTCCAGCCCGTCGCCGAACGCCCGTTCGAAATGCGGTTCGAGCCACGCCGGCAGATCATTCGCCACGGCCCGCGGCATATGCGGATGACGCAAGGTATGACCGGCGAGGCCGCGCACCAGCCCGGCCTCGTCATCGCTCAACGGCGCCGGCCGAAAGCGGTCGCCGTCACAGCACGCAGCGATCGCCTCGGGCTGCCAGGACCGGGTCAGGACCAGCCGCGCAAACATGCGGCTGCGCGACCCGATCCCGGCCCTGCCCCGGCCGAGCCGCTCGATCCACCAGTCGAACGCCGAGCGATGCCGCAGCACGTCGTAGACATGACCGGCGATTTCGGCGCGGTCCTTTGCCCCGATATAGCGGCGCCGGCGAAAATAATCGGCCGCAGCGTCGTCGGCCGGCCGCTTTCCAACCTCGATTTCCGAAAGGATTTCGATCGCCGCCGCGATCTGCGCACCGGGGGTCAAAATGACCGTGGGATCAAAACACTGAGCGGATCAATCGGCGGGGTAGTTCGGCGCCTCGCGGGTCACCGCTATATCGTGGACGTGACTTTCCTGCAGCCCGGCGGCGGTGATGCGAACAAAGGTGCAGTTTTTCTGCATCTCCGGGATCGTGCGGTTGCCGGTATAGCCCATTGCGGCGCGCAACCCGCCGATCAACTGGTGAACGATATTGCCGACCGGTCCCTTGTGCGGCACCCGGCCCTCGACCCCTTCGGGCACCAGCTTCAAGGTGTTGGTTACCTCCTGCTGGAAATAACGGTCGGCAGAGCCGCGGGCCATCGCCCCGACCGACCCCATGCCGCGGTAGTACTTGTAGCTGCGTCCCTGATAGAGGAACACCTCGCCGGGGCTCTCGTCGGTCCCGGCAAACAGCGAGCCGAGCATCGCGCAATCGGCGCCGGCGGCGATCGCCTTGGCGAGATCGCCGGAAAATTTGATGCCGCCGTCGGCGATCACCGGCACGCCGGCCTTGCGGCATTCGGCGACGGTGTCGACGATCGCGGTGAATTGCGGCACGCCGACCCCGGCGACCATCCGGGTGGTGCAGATCGAGGCCGGGCCGACGCCGACCTTGACCGCGTCGGCCCCGGCCTCGATCAACGCCCGCGCACCCTCGGCGGTGACGATGTTGCCGGCGATCACCTGCGTGTAGTTCGACAGCCGGCGGATCTCCTTGACCGTCCGCAAGCACCCGTTGGGAATGGCCGTGCGCGGTGTCGACGACCAGCACGTCGAGCCCGGCGGCGAACAAGCGCTTCGGCGCGCTCGATGCCGTCCACGCCCGGTGCCGGTGGCGGCGGCGGCGCGCAGCCGGCCATGCTCGTCCTTGCATGCCGTCGGGTAGCGTTGCGCCTTCTCGATATCCTTGACGGTGATCAGGCCGATGCAGCGATAAGCTTCGTCGACGACCACCAGCTTTTCGATCCGGTGCTGATGCAGCAGACGCTTGGCTTCGTCCCGCGCCACGCTCTCGCGCACGGTGACCAGCTCGTCGCTTGGTCATCAGCTCGGCGACCGGCTGGCGCGGATCGTCGGCAAAGCGCACGTCGCGGTTGGTCAGGATGCCGGCGAGGCGGCCGGGCAGCCCGCGCGCCGGCCCGCGCTCGACCACCGGAATGCCGGAAATGCGATGCGCCGGCCATCAGCCGCAGCGCGTCGGCGAGGGTCTCGTCGGGGTGGATCGTGACCGGGTTGACGACCATCCCGGCCTCGAATTTCTTGACCTTGCGGACCTCGTCCGCCTGCTCGCCGATCGGCATGTTGCGGTGGATGACGCCGACTCCGCCGGCCTGGGCCATCGCGATCGGCAAGCGCGCTCTCGGTGACCGTGTCCATCGCCGCCGACACGAGCGGAATGCCAAGCTCGATATCGCGGGTGAGCCGGGTGCGGGTCTCGGTGTCGCCGGGCAGGATTGCCGGACGCCGCCGGCACGAGCATCACATCGTCGAAGGTCAGCGCTTGCCGGATTTCCATCGGTGTCTCCTTGCCGATGGCGAGGCACTATACACCACACCGCCGCGGTCAACAGATATAGGCGCTGAGCCGCGGTTATGCAGTGCGGCGAAATCCCTTGGCGACGATATAGGTCTCCGCCGATTCGGCGCGGCTCGCCGGCGGCTTGGCGTGGCGCAGCGCGGCAAACGCTTGTTTCAGCATGACGAGCAGTTCGCCTTCGGCGCCGCCCTGGAACACCTTGGCGACAAAGCTGCCGCCAGGCGCCAGTACCGCCGAGGCGACGGCAAAGCCGGCCTCGGCGAGCGCGACGATCCGCAGATGGTCGGTCGCGGCATGGCCGGTCGCCGGCGGCGCCATATCGCTCAACACGACATCGGCCAAACCGCCGAGCGCTGCCATGACGGCGTCGATCGCCATCGGATCGCACAGATCCGCGCGCAACAGCGTGGCTCCGGCCAGCGGCGCGGCTATGGCCAGATCGACGCCGACGACGACCCCGCGCCCGCCGGTTTTCAGCCCGGCGGTTTGTCCCTTGGGGGCAGTGCCGACCCGCTCGACGGCAACCTGCGTCCAGCCGCCCGGCGCGCAACCGAGGTCGACCACGCGCTGCCGAGGTCGCAGCAGGCCGAAGCGGCGGTCGAGCTCGAGCAGCTTGAAGGCGGCGCGCGATCGATAGCCGAGCCGGTGCGCCTCGACGACGTAGGGATCGTTGAGCTGGCGCGACAACCACCGAGTCGATGACGGCTTTCGCTTTCCGCTGCTGCGCACCTGCACCGCAGGCGAGCGGGCATCCGACAGGCCGCCCGGCAAGGCCGGCGGCCGGCCGTGTTCCCCAACCATTTTATTCCGGGCCATCTCGGCGCCTGGATATCTCAGCGGGCGATCAGATCGAACAGGATGCCTTCGCGCACGCCGCGATCGGCAACCCGCAGCCGACCTACCGGCCACGTCGCGCAGATCGCGTCGAGGATCGCGCACCCGCTCAGCACCAGATCCGCCCGCTCGCGACCGACGCAGGGGCTGGCGGCGCGCCCGGCCAGATCGAGACCGGCCAGATGCGCCGACACCGCGGCGATCTGTTGAAAAGTCAAGCTGCTGCCGTCGACCAGGGCTCTCGTATAGCGCGGCAGCGCCAGGTGGATGCCGGCCAGGGTGGTCACGGTGCCCGAACTCCCCAGCATTTGCACGCGGGCCGCCCTTACGTCTGGAATGATTTGATGGGCGCGCTCAAACGGCGCCAACGCCGCCGCCGCCTCGTCGATCATCATCCGATAGACCGCGGGCGAGACCTCGCCGCCAAATCGGTCCGTCAACGTCACGACCCCCAGAGGCAGCGACAGCGAATTGAGGATTTGCGGTCGCCTTCGGCGCCCGTCGCGCCATGCCGGGAGCCGCAACCAAACGATTTCCGTCGAGCCGCCGCCGATGTCGAAGACGATGGCGTAGGGGATGCGAGGGTCGAGCAGCGGAGCGCAGCCGGCGACGACGAGGCGCGCCTCCTCGGCGGTCGAGATGATCTCGATGTCCAGCCCGACGCGCTCGCGCACCCGGGTCAGGAACAGCTCGCAGTTTGCCGCGCGGCGGCAGGCTTCGGTCGCGACGTAGCGCGCGGCGACGACCCGGCGGGAGGCGAGCTTGCCCGCGCAAACCTCGAGCGCTTCGAGGGTGCGCTCTATCGCACACTCGCCGAGGGCGCCGGTCGCCGCGAGCCCTTCGCCAAGTCGGACGATGCGGGAAAAGGCGTCGACGATGCGAAACCCATGGCCGGCCGGCCGGGCGATCAGAAGGCGGCAATTGTTGGTCCCAAGATCGAGAGCGGCGAAATGCGCAGCGGCCCGATCTGCCGCAGGGTCGGATCGGGATGCCCGCCGCAAGTCGCCGGCGACGTGCATCGCCGCCAGACCAGCCATCGCTTCCGGCGCGACCGCCGCGGATGCGAATCGCCGATCGCCGGAAGCGTCGGCGCTCCCCGCGATGGGTCCTCCACTCGGCGGTGATTTAGACACAGTCAGCGAACCAGTCTGTCCAACTCGACTGATAATTGTAGCGCAGCGGTCGAAGGAGTCAAAACCCGACAAATGCTCAGGGCGGACCGGCGCCCTCCTGGCTCGACCCGCTTCGGCAACAACCGCCGCATTCCCGACATCGCCGGCCGGCGCATTCGGCATAATCCAAACTTCACCGGATCGCGACGGCGGCAAATCGGCCAGCCGACACCTATCTCGAACGGGAGGAATACACGCGATTCAAGCGGAAGCGTTTTGCCTTGCAGCAAGAAAATCGTCTAATTGTCCTCGAGTTGACACCAAAATATTTCTGAAATTGGAGTTTTGCATCAAGCCATCATGTGTGCCCAAGTCAGCGCAAGACACGACCGGGCGGTTCAGACCTCCGACCCGGTCTCGATGCGGACCAGTTCTTTCGCCGGATCGGCCGCGACGCCGAGGCGGCTCGGGGCAGCGGTTTCGTGCGCCGGCAGGAACGGTTCGGATTTCGGCAAGCCGACCCCCCGCCCTATCCATCGCGCCGGCGCCATTTTCGGTTTCAGCACCATCTCGTAGAGTGCGGCCAGGCGGCGCTGATAGGCCTCCGGCGAGAAATAATCGGCCCGCTTGCGCCCGATCGCACTGAGCGAAGCGCGCAACTCGGCATTGGTATCGAGCTCGCGAATGCCTTCGGCGATGGCCCGAGTGTCATAGGGATCGATCAACAGCGCGCCGTCGCCCGCGACCTCCGGTATCGGTCCCTCCAACGACGACAAAACCGGGGTGCCGAGCTTCATCGCTTCCAGGATCGGCAGACCGAAACCCTCGTAAAGCGATGGGAACAGCACGCCTTTGGCCCCGCGGATCAGGCTTACCAGCAGCGGGAACGGCACGTGATCGATATGAAAAATGCGGCGTCGGCGATAGGTCAGCGAGCCGATCTGTTCGAGATACGATGTGGCGTCGTCATGCATCAGCCGCATCTCTTGCTCGAAGTTCCACGACAGCTTGCCGACGATCAGCAACGGCGTGTTGATCTTCGAGGCGAGATAGGCCTCGATCAGCCGGCCGACATTCTTCTTCGGTTCGATCGCGCCGAAGAACAGCATGTATTCCTTGAATTTTATGTTGAAGGTACCCTCGACCTCGCGTTTCACCAGATCAAAGGGTTTGTTGGCGTACTTCGCCGGGATCTCTACGGATTGGTAGGTGTTGGTGACTTTCGATTCGCTGATGCCGAGCAGATCGATGATATCCCTGCGCGACGTCTCCGACACGGTCACGATGTGGTCGGCGCGCCGCGCCAGCATCCGCACCATGCTGAAATAGCGCCGCTTGTTGTGGGCGGTCGTGAAAGGCAGCCGCAACGGCACCAGATCGTGCAAGGTGTAGATGTTCCTGGCGCCCGGCACCATCATCGGCAACGGGTAGGTCCAGTGCGCGATGTGCGGGCGCCGCGCCATTCGCAGCCGCAGCCGCGACGGCATCATTACCCGCTCGCTGACGATGAAGTGCCGCTCGGCGCGGCCGAACACATCCGGCGAATTCCAAATCGTGTCGAAATACGGCATGCGCGACTGGTAGTGGGTGGCGATCACCCGTCCGGTTATCGGCACCGGCTTGGCGACGACCCCGGCCGGAGACCGCACGGCTTGGCTGCCGTAGCGCAGCCAGGCGAGCCAGGCGGGCGGTTTCCCGACATGCGGGTCGAAAAAGGCGATTTCGCGCAACAGCCGGTGCAGCCCGGGGGCGCTGCGGGCATCGTACAGAACGTCGGTCTCGTACCCCATTTCATGGGCGCAATAGGTCAAGTTGCGTGCATACGTCGCAACCCCGGTACCGGCTTCCAGGCGCAGGTTGAAAGCGTCGATCAAAATCCGTTTGCGAAGCATCTAGCTGGCCCCGCGCCTGAAGTGGCAAAAGTCGCCAACGGTGGACGTGCGGTATCGGCTGACCATCGAGATCTTTCCGAACGGCTGCATGCTGCGCGCTGCAATTGTTCCCCCTGCGCCGTCGATAAGCAAGTGACGCATCGGCTGTGGCGATGTCAAGAAGCAGGCGGAATGCCGCACTCGGGTGCGCCGGTGGTCCATCAGGTCGGTAACATATCGAGCGGTGTACAAGTCTGGTCCAAACGCGGGCGCACATGTGCGGTGGTGGACGCTGGTCGCCGAGCATTTCGGTTAGAGCGCGAGCCATCTGGATGGCTCACTCCACATCGAGCGAGCGTATGTCACGCGCGAACTCGGCTGGACCCGGTGCAAGAGTTGGAGAAGCGCCAGCGTGGCTTTCGCGCTGTCCGCCAAGTTGGCGTCCGACATGTCGGGAGGCCAAAACGAACGGGTTTTTGCAGGCCCATGACCGCATCGTCAAAAAGCGGGGATTGCGCATTGCCCGACAGCACCGCTGCTGGTGCCTCAGTCAGCTTTCCGACTGCACCCGCCAATTCTCGCGGAGAGCCCAGATCGGACGTGACGATGGTCGGTTGCGTGGTCACAAACATTGTTGCGCCGAAGAACAAAACCGGAGATCCGCCGCTCGTCGGGTACTCCGCGATCGTCAACGGCGCCTATTCGCCTGCCTCGACACTGCTCCGTCGGTGCTACCGTCGGTGGGGTGGGTGCTGTGCGAGCCAGCAGATGCAAATGCTGAGTGAAGAGACCGAGATGACCGAGTGGGGATCGTCTTGCCGGCGGACCCGATGCGCGTCGGTCGCCCTCATCCGATCATTCGCGCCACATAGCGTCCGCGAGGCCTGGTCATTCTGCCGCACTCTTCGCTCTCCGCTTGACCCGCGCCATCTGCTTGACGAGCCTTTTTTGAAATTCCTCGAGGTATGAGGTTCTGACTGCCGGAGGGCTCGCCGCCGTGCCCGGTTCGGTCTCCAGGCGCCTCGGAGGATCCATAGCGGGTTCGGACTCAAAACCAAGGTGGCCGAGATCTTTATTGATTGCCTCGACGGGTTCGGAGTTCCAAACTAAGGTAGCCGAGATCTTTATTGATTGCCTCGCCGGCGACGCGTTCGATCAGATCGCTATCGGATTGCACCCCGATGAACTCGGCGACGCCGCGCACGAACTCCTGCGGATCCCGCATGACCGATTTCGAATGCCGTGATCGCGGTCGGATGGTCCAGCTTGGCGATGAGGTCGACGACGCGCTTGGTATGATTCGCGGCGATGCGCAGAAGACGCGCCTCGTATTCGCGACCATCGCGCGCCGCCGACGAGCGGGAAACCGAGTAAGGGTTGCGAAACACCGCAACGAGGTGAGGATTGCGCAGATGAGGCAGCAGATCCTCCAGATAATAGACGTTGTTAGGCAGTTTCCAACCCCAGAGATCGTAACCGGCATTGCGCCGCTCGACTGTGGCGATCATGTCCGCCAGAGGGACCTCGCGCCGAAAGCTGCGATCCTCATGCTGAGGGCCGAGTTTTTCGCCCATCATGACGCCCAGCTTGCGCAGCGTCACGGCAACCATCGACGTGCCGCCGCGCGGCGCGCCGAGCACGACGATAGTTTTCTGAGGATTGGAGTTCGGCCGCCGCAAGACCCCGAACACATCGTCAGCCATATCTCCCCCTACGAACATAAATTTCGCCACATATAGGCTACTTGGGATTATCGGCAAATGTCCAACCTGGGCGAAACAGGCGGAACTTCGCCCCCGCATTGCCACGGCCGTCGCGCCCTCTTACTCAGCGCGGTCAGCCGATCACAGCTGCGATGGGATCGGGCTCGCACGGTTTGCACGCAGCGCCAATGCGCCTTCCGATCTGTCCGGAGCGGATGCTGCACGCGCACGAGGGTGTTACCGAAAGAGCGGATTGCATACTTGACGACACCGTTGCTCGGGGTGCGCCATTTAGGTTCTGGAGCGTCAACGCTGCCTATCCGCCTGCCTCGGCATTGCTTCAGCCGCAGTAGCGCCGGTAGATGCTGCGCCTACAATTGAGAGGACGTCATTGTGAGCATAGAGAAACGCAACTTTCCCTCTGCGCTCGATCGATCTGCGTATTTCCGAAGAAATCGTGTTCGTCCACATTCATGTAGAAAAGACGGGCGGCACTTCGTTCATCAACGGACTGATTCCAATTCTCGGCGAAGAACACATTTATGATATGCGGGGTAAGTTGCCGCCACCGAGTGAACTGTCAATTGAAAAGAAGAGAAATATTTGGCTGCTGACTGGTCATTTTTATTATGACACCGAGGATCGGCCGATCGATCGCGAAAAGCGGTATTTCATATGCATGCGGGATCCGGTCGATCGGTTCATTTCTTATTATAACTATGTCGTACAAAGTCCGCTTCACCCGGGCTATCGCGAGTGGGGCGTGCTCGACATCGAGAGCGCGTATCGCTGGCTGTCCAAGCACAGGCCGCAAGCCATATGCAATCAGATCTCTGATATGTTCGGGAAACGGCGGAATACCCCGCCCGGAGAACCGGGCAAGGTGGCCCGCCCCAACTACTTATTGCGCATTCCGCCGTTGAATCGATTCGCTTCGAAGCCGGTGACCTTCGAAACCGCGTGCGCTGTAATGGAACAGCGCTTTGCGCTCGTCATTCCGATGAACAGCCTGGATGTTGCAGTGCGGCGGATCGGCGAAGTCTTTGGGGTCCATATCGATACCGTCAAGCGGGAAAACGTCGGAGTGAAAAAGGTCACCACGGTACCGGAACCGATCCGCCAGGAAATATGGAAGCGGAATGCGCTGGATATGCAGGCTGATGGAGCATTTCCAATCGAGGTTTCGCCAGGATGTGGAGGATTTGCCCGATCGCCTGATGCGCTGATGTATCCGCCTTTCTCCGGGTTGTCCCGGCGAGGCATGCGGATGCCCGGCGCAAAGGCCGGGCATGATCGAGAACGGAAATCGGCGTGTCCAAATCGACCGACGATAACGTCAGACGTCAGCGCATCAAGCGGGCGGGCAGATCCTGCAGGTACCGGTCGAAGACCGCTTCGAAATGCGCTATCAGCTTGTAATCCTCCGAATTGCGCTCCCGCAACTCCTGCCGCGTCTCGTCGGATATTTCCGTACTCTTCTTTGAACCAACGTTGCGATGGTCGACGGATTTAACCTCGGCTCCGAGCACTTCGCCGAGTCGGCCCACGGCGTCGTCGAGGCGATGCATTGGGATCACCAATGCGTAGTTGTCTTCCGTAGTCTGCCGGACTTCTTCAAAAGTTGTGGCGCGCCTTCTGGGCACGCGCTTGCTGGTGCTGGCCAGCAGCTTGCCGCGCTGCCGCGCCGGCGCGCTGGCTGTGTCGTCCCCGAACATCCCGCAAAGAGCATTGAAAATCGAGTTCGGATTGTTGTCTCTGAGATATCGGTAGGCTCCGTCGATATCCAATCTGCCGAATGTCATGTGTCCAGGGTGATTTTTTCTTTCGGCAACATAATTATAACGGGAAATGAAGCGGTCGATTGGGTCCCTGATGTTCATAAAATACCGTCGTTTCCTTAGAAGCGCGCGTTCGCGCGTGTCAAACCAGAAATGCCCGCTCAGCAGCCAAATCGACTCGACCTGTTCGGGCGTCATATCCGCAATTTCTGGTTTGGCGCCTCGCAGGTCGTACACATGGCTTCTGCCGAGAATCGACCGAAGGCCTGCGATGAACGAAGTCCCTCCTGTCTTCGCGACATGCGTATGGACGAACACGTTCTCTGCGAAGTATTGGGACAGTTCAATTTCTCCGGGCAGGGCGGTGCGCGCGCTCGCCCGCACAATGTTCCCGCCGGATCTCCGCTTTTCCCTGTGCGGTCTTTCCAGCGTCTCCTTGCGTAGTCTCTCCAGTTTTCTGTGCGGTTTCCCCAGTCTCGCGCGAGGCCTCTCCATCGGCGAAGCGGCAGCGTCGGACGGTGTTTGCTGTGTGCGCATACAGAACTCCTTATTCGTGGTGCTGGTCCAGTCGAACGGGACGAGGTCGTTGCCTCGCGCGATCAGATGTCGATAGTTTCGTGCCGCGGATGCAAGCTGTCAAAAGGCGCAAAAGCGCGGGGACCGGCGCGAACGGAGACGACGGGACACTTTGCGACGCGTGCTGTCGCCGCGCTGATGCAACAGCCGTTTGCCGAACTCACCTACCCGTTCCCTGGCCGAGCCGACTGCTGCGGCGCCAACAGAAGAGTTTGAAACCATGCGATTCACGACGCGGGATATCGCACCATCAGGATCGGCCGGTCAAGATTGGTCGGGGATGCCTGCCGGGTCCGGCCCGTACGACCGTTGACGAGCCTTCCGGCGGTTGGAGCTGTTGATGAGTATCCGTTATCCGGTTGCCTTCTTCGTGGCGTGCCTTCTGCTCAGTCCGCCGGCTCCGCCGGCGCACTCGGCCGAAGCCGCGCCCGATCAGCAGGCGTTGCATGTCCTCAACCGGCTCGCCTTCGGCCCGACCGTCGCGGATTTGCGCCACGTCGAATCGATCGGGGCCGACCGCTACATCGAAGAGCAGCTCCACCCCCAAGCGATCCCCGAGTCGGCGGAGCTGACGCGGAGGCTGGCGGCGCTCGATACGTTGCGGCTCGACCCGGCGCAATTGTTCGCGAAGTATTGGCCGCCGCTCGCCCGGGACGGCGGCAAGCCGTCGGTCGCGGAGAAAAAGGCCCGGCGGCAGCACGCTCGGATCATCGTCCGACAAGCCGAGGAGGCGCGAATCCTGCGCGCCGCGATGAGCAATCGCCAGCTGCAGGAGGTCATGATCGAGTTCTGGTACAACCATTTCAACGTCTTCGCCGGCAAGGGCCGCGACCGCCTGTGGGTGGGCTCCTACGAGGAACAGGCGATTCGCCCGTATGCGCTCGGCAAGTTCCGGGATCTGCTGCTGGCGACGGCCCGGCACCCGGCAATGCTGTTTTATCTGGACAATGCAAAAAACGAGGCGCCGGGAAGTCGGGGATCCCTCGGCAAGGAACTCGGCCTCAACGAGAATTTTGCGCGCGAGGTGATGGAGCTGCACACGCTCGGCGTCGATGGCGGCTACACCCAGGCCGACGTGATCGTTTTGGCGCGGATACTGACAGGCTGGGGGCTCGATCGCCGCAATCTGCGCTCGGGGACCGGCAATGCGTTTGTGTTCGACGCCGGCCGTCACGATTTCGGTCCCAAGGTATTCCTCGGTCACGCGATCCGGTCGCGCGGCGAGATGGAGGGAGTAGAGGCGCTCGACCTGCTGGCGAAGAGCCCGGCGACCGCGCATCACATCGCCTTCGAACTGGCGCAGTATTTCGTCGCCGACGCCCCTCCCGCGGGTCTTGTCGACCGGCTCGCGGCGCGCTTCCGCGACAGCGACGGCGACATCCGCGCGGTGTTGCAGACATTGTTCGCGAGCAGCGAATTTCGCGACGCCGACGGCTCGAAATACAAGACACCCTATCAATTGGTGATCTCGGCGGTCCGCGCGGCCGGCGTCACGGTGGACAACCCGCACCCGCTGCTCGCCGCAATGGCTCGGCTCGGGATGCCGCTTTACCGCTGCAAGACCCCCGACGGCTACAAGAACACCGAATCGGCGTGGCTCAATCCCGATGCAACGACCTTGCGCATCGACTTTGCCACGGCCCTTGCCCGCGGCAATTTGCCGGTCGCGGGCCCGCCGCGGAGGATCGCCGGTGCGCAACTGGTCGCCGATCCGCCGACGGCGCCGGTCGCCGCCGGCGAACCGGTCGATCCCGCACATCTCGAACAAGTGCTGGGCTCGAGCCTGACCAGCCGCACCCGCGATGCCGTCGCCGCCGCCCCGGCCGAGATGCGCGCGGCCATGATCCTCGGCAGCCCGGATTTCATGCAACGCTAGTGGTATGAAGCGAACAGATGCTTCCCATTGGCCATCCCTTTGTCGCCCCCGCGAAAAGCGTGAAGCAGGGCGGCAAGCGCGGTGTCTGTTGCTCTGGGTGCCCGCTTTCGCGGGCATGACGAAAAAGAGGTAAGGTGAACCCATGAACAGGCGCGATTTTCTCAGACTGTCGGCCGGCACGGCATTGCTGCCGTTGGGCGGCCAGGCCTGGGCCGCGGCCGCCGCGGGCGGACCGCAGCGGCTGATCGTGATTTTCCTGCGCGGCGCCGTCGACGGCCTCAATGTCGTCGTGCCCTGCGGCGAGCAGGCCTATTACAATGCCCGGCCCACCATCGCGATCGGGCGTCCGGGGACGAACGACGGAGCACTGCCGCTGGACGGCAATTTCGGCCTGCACCCGGCCCTCGCCGGCCTGCTGCCGTTGTGGCGCGACAAAAAGCTCGCCTTCATCCATGCCGCGGGTTCGCCCGATGCGACGCGATCGCATTTCGACGCACAGCTCTACATCGAAAACGGCACCCCCGGACGCAGCGCGACGGCGGACGGATGGATGAACCGCCTGCTGGCGGCATTGCCCGCCCCGCACGGACCGACCGAGGCGGTCAGTATCGGCCCGACCCTGCCGCAGATCCTGAAGGGAAAGATGCCGGTCGCCAATCTGGCGCTCGGCCCCGAGGCGGCGAGGACGATGCCGATCGACCGGCCGGAAGTCAGCAATGTCTTCGACCGGTTATATGCCCGGAACGACGCGATCGGCGAAGCCTATCGCCAGGGACGGGCGGCGCGGACCGAACTGGTCGGCGACCTCGACAAGGAAATGCAGCGCGCCGATAACGGCGCTCCGCCGCCGAACAGCTTTCCCGCCACGGCAGGCCGGCTGGCCTATCTGATGGCGCAGGACCCGCACATCCGGCTCGCCTTTGCCAGCCTCGGCGGCTGGGACACCCACGTCAATCAGGGCAGTCAGAAAGGCCAGCTCGCCTACCATCTCAAGCCCCTCGGCGATGGGCTGGCCGCGCTCGCCGGCGGGCTCGGCAGGAACTGGGACGACACGATCGTCGTCGTGCTCTCCGAATTCGGCCGCACGGTCCACCAGAACGGCAGCGCCGGCACCGATCACGGCCATGGCAACGTGATCTGGGTGCTCGGCGGCGGCGTTCGCGGCGGCCGCATCTACGGCGACTGGCCGGGTCTCGCGACGGCCCAGCTCTACCAGGGCCGCGACCTCGCCGTCACCACCGATTACCGTACCGCGCTCGCCGCCATCCTGGAGCGCCATCTGCGCCTCGACGACCGTCAGCTGACCCAGATTTTCCCGAATCTGCCGCCGGCACGGTCAAATTTGGGGCAGATGCTCGCAGCATGAGCCGGCGTTGCAGTCGGCGCGTCAGTTCGTGATGTCGGAGGTAATCTGTCGCCACCCTCCGCAATCGGGGCGCTGAACAGAACTCGATATATTGGCGCCACACAAGGTACGCCGTGCCGTCGGCCATCGCCAGCAACAGCTCCACTGCGCTGCGACTGCCCTTTGGATGGCGAGATCGCCGCCGTATCGCCCGCATCGTGGCTCACCGCCGTCGTCACGACTTTCGCGCGCTTGGTGGCGCCCTCTTGGACGTGTTCCCATGCCACAACAATGTCCTTCCGACGATCCCGCATTTCGCGAGCGCGGCAGTATCAAAGAAGGTCTGTCCGAAATTCCGAAATTCCGGTTGACTGTTTGCCACCATCGGCACGCCGGACCCGTCCGGCATCGGGGCGACGAAGGCGCGATAGACATTTACGCCGGACGCGGCGATGAAAGCCATTACCGTCGTAGGCCTCTCCGATCGTGATCGCACATCCCAAGAGCGGATGTGATTAGGACTGGGGCGGAACAGAAGCGTGCACTCGTCTTTCGTCTCCTCAATCCGAGAAGCCACCGAGCGCTAAGAGCGGCGGCCGGAGCGGAGCCGGTTTTCTCTGCGGTCAGTCTCGAATATCAGACGGTGCCGCGTGGTCGCCACAGGTCGCGATGTTGACCGATCCGCCCGCGCCTCGCCAGAGCGCGGTCCTGGCCGTGATGAGGGCATCGGCGCCGGCGCTTAGGCTCCGCGCCGTCAAGAGCGTAACTCCGTAGTCCCGACTGTTCCGCATTGTGATGATGCCGCCTTGGTCATAGACCGCCGCAAACCGGCTGCCTGTTGCCCAATTTCGTGGAGCATGCGCTTCGCCGCCCAGACGCCCTATGACAGCGATCGGCTTGTCACCGAGCAAACGTGGCGTTCCCCATGTCTCTCCATAGTCGGCGCTGATCGCCAGCTGCGGCCACCAATGGCGGGTGCTGTCCTGGCGCAGATACGTTGTGTATAGGTGCCCGTTATCGCTCGCCGACATGCCCCACTGGCGCCCGGTGGCCGTAGTCGGATCGATCGCAATCGGCGCTTCCCAGGTCTGCCAATCGTGGCTCCGCATCGTGTAGCCGGTGGTTTTCCTGTGAATGGCTGTGTCGGTGCGCCATATCAGATGCAGGTTGTCCGCGCTGTCGATGGTGAACAGCGGTTCTCTCTGGTCGGTCCCGACCGGCCCGATCTCGCCGTATTTCTGGAAGCTCCGACCACCGTCGATGCTGCTGGCAAACAGCATATGCGAACGATGATCCGCACCATTATCCACCCATGCGACCGCAATGCGCTGGTCCCGGGCAGCGACGACGTACTCTCTGGCGTTCTGCGTCAGGGTGTGAAACCGCTTGAACGCGAATGAATTGCCGCCGTCCCCTGTCACAGCCAGCGTTACCTTCTCTGGCGCTTGCGGATCGTGGTAGACGATCGCGATCCCGGCATCTCCGAACGTCGCGGCCTGCGGTTCTCGTGCGTCTCCGTCTCCGCCAATTGTCGGACCGACCCTTACCGTATCCCAGGCCGATCCATGAGTGGTGCCGCGCGTCAAATAGAGGACTTGCTGCCTCCCCTGCTTTTCGCGCCAGGCAATGAATACGCGATATCCAAGTGTGACCAGCCGCGGATCATAACCAGTATTTGCCAGCTTTAAGGTCTCTGGCCATGTGACGCCGCCATCCCGAGAAATTGACAGCAACAACCCGCGTGAATTGTCATTGTATCCGACATAAACGTTCCGGCCCTGCTTTGCGGGGTTATCGCTTTCTCCCAGTACTTGGCCGCTATCAGCGAGGCGAGTGATGACACATGGCCCGAACGCGTCGGTCCTCGCGGGCAGCATGGTAATTCCGACGAAGAAAAGCAATCGGATGCCGACTCCCCAACGCGATTTGCTGGCTCCCAGCCGATTGCCGCAAGACATGGTTTCGAGATACTCTGTAATAATCATTATCTGTTTCCTCAATCAGTAGGCGATCGGGAACTCAGTACAGCAGGATTTCGTGCAAAGCCGCCCACACTACGCCTCTATAATAGGGAATTGCAGAAAGCGTTAGCTTTGTCCCTATCCCCGGCGGAGCAAAAGTTTGTTCGCATCCTAGGATACGGCGGCGCGGTCCGCAAAAATGAAGACGCTGCGGTGACCGTCATTGTTGCAACCTTCGCGATAGGCGACTGCGTTGGGGCGCCGCGATCGCTTGGAGGACTCTGCACTTTCACGCCCGCGTGGAGGTTCGATGCTGGAGCGCTGGCGCGGTAAACCGACTGCGCCGGGACTTGTCGCGCCGCCGCCGGAATGGTTGCGGCACGGTGCGGCCGAACCGGCCGAGCGGCCAATCACCGACGCACAGGGCGCAATCACGCGGACGATCCGGGAGATCGCCAAAACTCGCCGGCGTGCTGTTCCGACGTGGCACGCCAACATCTGGTTCGAGACGTTATCTTGAATCACGGGCAGCACATCCCCTATGACCCTCTGCAAGAGGTCTCTCTGTCTAACATGATCTTAACCTAGTGGCAGCGCGCGTAGAAGACGGGCTGGCCCTGTCCCGCTCCAGGTCCGAGCCAAAGGACATTGCCACCGCCGATCATGGCGTTTGACCCGGGGCCGAGGACGTAGGGAACAGAGAGGTGGTGGCTGATGTCGTGCGTCGAGCGCACGATCACGTTGCCCTGACTTACGTAGACGATGCTAAAGATCCCGTTCCATGTCGATATCCCGGGCTGAAAGACCTCGTCGGGATTGCCAGAGATCTTATCGTCGATCGGTCCGGAAACATCTCGCTCTCTGTTCCAAGTCAATCCATTGTCAAGGCTGTAGGTCAAGTACACATGATCGCCGTCAGGCAACTTCCGCAGATATGCCAGGTAGATCGTCTTGCCGTTGACCACTATCGCTCCTTGATGAGAGTTAGTGCTCACGATCTGCTTCGTCCAAGAATCTCCTCCATCCGTGCTCGTGAAAAGGACGCCGATTCCTCCCTCTCCGGACGAGTTGGCGTGGTCCATACCATAAATATACCAGATGCCAGTCGTGGGTGACGGAGCTACTAGGCGTTCTCTAGCACCCAACGAACGGCTTGCCAGTTTTTTCACCCGATAGTGCGCGCCACCATCCCCGCTAACGGCGATGTAAGCGAAATTATCGGTGCCCACAATTTGCGACCAGCCCGCGACAATCTGTTCTCCCAACCGCCCGACCGTCTCCTCTCTCGCCTTTCCCGCGAGCGGGATTACCACCTTATTGGGCCAAGTCTTGCCGCCATCTGCACTGGACGCGAGAACGGTCTGACGGTCGGAGTTGACGAAGGCGATTGTTACATCCAAACCGCCTTACCGCGATTTGCGGAGAGTCGCTGGGGATGGCTTCGCCGAGCGCGATCTGCGGGTGAAAGCTGGTGCCGTAATTTGTGGACTCTCGGAACATCAACTGCCCCGTTCCAGCCTCGACCGCGCGCCAGGCGACGTATACGTTCCCTCGGAAGGCTGCGATGCGGGGACGATCGGCGGATGTACCCATCCGGTCATCAGACCGGATGTACCCATCCGGTCATCTGACCGGATGTACCCATCCGGTCATCTAGCCGCTGGCGACTGAAATTTAGGCCTCTGTCGTTGCTCGCGAAGAATATCACCTTTGGGCCAGTGGTATATGCCATATAGACGTTGGAACGGAGGGCAACCGGATCGGATCCCTCCATTGGCAGCCTTGACGGTCTTGTGTCGAGCTGCGACGACGTGCACGTCTGGAAGGCCCAGCCGGTGACGGGGGCGGTCGCGCAAAGTAGAATTATCGCGGCGCATTTGAGGATCTGTTTTCGCAACATGCTGCTCTCCCTGCGCGATTGCGTAGTGTTTAGCCAGGCTGAACGGGCGATCGGAGCGGCCACGCACCAACACCCTCTCCGATCCTTGCGCGAATACGGTCAGGAAACGCTACGATAGCGAGATCCCAATAGCAACGTCGCTGTCCCTCAAACAGTGTCGGTTCTCCCGTCGCGCTCCCGAGCACCGACGACCGTCGATCCGCCTGCTGTCTTCCCGACCTGCCGCCGGCGCGGTCCGATCTGCGGCGGATGCCGGCGGCGTTAAAAGCGCCAATGCGCTAGTTCGCGATGTCGGAGGTCGTCTACCGCCCCTCTCCGCAATGGGCGTATTCGACCACGCCGTGCGGGTCGGTCCACAGAACGTTTCTTGGGCGATCAGCTGAAAATCGCCCTGCCCAAGCAGGCGCGGAGCGGAGATGTGCCCTCCCGAATTGTCACTCGACTGCACATAGACGCCGCTGGCGTCGGACCAAACGAACGACATGTGCGTGCCCCACACCCAAGCCTGGGGCACGTGCACTCTGTCGGCCAGAGGCCCCCTCAAGCCCGTGTCCCCGCTCAGATCGCGTTGCCTCGGAAAAATAACCCCGCCGTCGGCAGAGTGCTGCATGAAAACTCGCCAGTTTGTCGTGATTGGATTCTGCTCTAAATAAACTAAAACAATGTTCGATCCATCTCCCGCTACAGAAATTTTGCGTGTATTCTCCAACGTGATCTGTCTGGGCCGGCCGAAAGCAGACGCGTGGGACGGCAGCACGGCCAGAAACCCAGGGCTCTGCGCATGTCCGATAGTTAATTGACGCCAGACCATATAGGTTTTGCCGTCGGCTATAGCCAGCAACGGTTCGAGCGCTCTGCTGCTTCCATCCGTGACGCGGGAAATCTCGATCGTTTTGCCGGCGTCGTGGCTGACCGCGGTCTTCACGATCCCCGTTTTTTCGGCGCCCGCTGTGCTGTGCACCCATGTCACGACGAGGTGCTTGCCCGCTGCTACCATGGCAACTTCCGTGGATGACCCATGCTGTTCGAGCGACATGGGGGCCGCCCAGGTCTGTCCATAATCCCGACTGATCGCGAGCATCGGCACGCGGGATCCATCCGGCATCGGGGCGATGAAGGCCAGATAGACGCTTGCGCCGGACGCGGCGACGTAGGGCGTATTAGCGCGGTAGTTCGGTCCGATCACGATCGCCTCATCCCAGGACCGGCCGTGATCGGGACTGCGGCGGAAAAGAAGCATGGACTCGTGATTTGCCGTCTCGACCCACGCGGCGAAGACGTTGGCGCCGGATAATGCAAGTCGCGGCTGGAAGACCCTTCCTGTGCCGGCGTCGATTCGCGTGGTGTTTGTGATGTTGCCGCTTCGGTCGATCCGCGTCACGTCGAGTGCGCCGTTGTCCACATAAGCAGCGAAGGTGCGACCGTGCGGTTCGACGACCGGGTCCAACTGCTCCTCGGGCAGCGCCCCGCCCGGTCCGCTGAGCTGCGTGACGGCGCAGGACTGGAAGGCGCGCGCGGCGGGAGAGATGACCAAGAGAAACGCCGAGCATCGTGATCGACCAGACGGCCATGGTACCCGCGGCGGACGGCAACAGGCGGCGCCGGACCGGGAAGCAAGCGAAGTCGAGATCCACGTGTTTGTTGTTTATGTGACCCAACTTTCATCCTCAAGCTGAAGCCGCTGAGATCAGGAAGCGATGCCCGATTGATTGTCGGCGTGCATCGGCTGCTGCGGCTGGACGCCGCTGCGGATCGGTGCTAGCTATCGCATCGGTCGCCGTTATGCAAGCGACTGACGGACGATATGGAGCGAGCCGTTATGGCTGCTATCGATGTGTTGAAGGGGCTGTTCGAGCGCGATCTCAAACACGCCGCCTGGGGCCGAGACGTCAAGGTCGACGATTCGGACCCGAAGAGAATCGACGTTCGGTTTTACACCGAGACGAACGAGTATTCGCTGGTGCTGGTTCCGGAGACCGAGGACCGCATTCTGATCGAAGCGACGGTGAGGTCGCGCAAGGCGCGCGCCGGCGAGGCGACGCAAAAGTCGCGCCGCCTGTTGCGCGGGAACAGCATCCGGCTGAGCGACCGGGTATGGCGCAGGTTCCTCGGCGGCATCGTCGGGCTGGAACTGGTCCGCGTCCATCGTCGCGGCAAAGCCGAGGAGACGGATGAGCCCGACGAGCGGATGACCGAACTCGAATTCGATGAGGCCGAGGACCGCTGAGCCGGGCCATCGCCGCTTGGTCGGCGACGCCAGGCGTTTCGAGAGAGAGACGGGTCCCGGAATATCTCGGATAACCGCGCGGTCGAAGGCGCGGACGCTTCGCCGCCGGCCGAGGTCTAGCCGGACCGTCACGAGTTATCGTCACGAGTTGAAGATATGATTTTCGACTTCCTCTTCGGGTCCGGGAGCACCCCGCCCGGCGGCGTGCAAGGCGGCAACGCCTCGCGGCAGCCGAGCGGCGCCGCCTTTTTCCCGCAGCCGGGTCTCTTCGATCAGCTGTTCATTATCCGCGCCCTGATCCTGCGCGACCTGAGGCTCGAGTACCAGGAGACCCGCGTCGGGTTCCTGATGGAATTCCTGCGGCCCGTGGTCGTGATCCTGACCCATACCTGGATATTTACCGTTTTGAGCAGATACATGCCGGGGCAGATGCCGCCGGTTATTTATCTGATCGGAGGATTTTTGACCTGGTTCAGCTTCAGCCACGTCTCGCGAAGCGGGCATGTGCGCGGAGCTGCGGGTCTGGGCATGCGTTGGGTCACACCGATGCATTTCAAGATTGCCGGTCTGGTATGGGAGGTTTCCGCCAACATCTTTTTGACTTTTACGCTGCTGGCCATCGCTGCGGTGCTTGGGGTCAGAGTGCCGCCTCCCAATGTCGTGGCCGTCGTCCTGGTGTTGTCTCTCGCCGGCCTGATGGGTTTCGGCTTCGGACTCGTGTTCGGTGCGCTGGCGCAACGGTGGCCGGCCTTCAAGGGTGTGAAAAAGGTCCTCACCTGGTTTATATTCATCACGAGCGGCATCTATTCCTGGAACCCGCAAAAACAGAACATACTTGGTGAATGGTATAACCCGATGCTTCATGTTATCGCGCACGAGCGTCATGCCGTATATCCGAGTTATCCGACCGATCGTGTAAGTTTGCTTTATCCGATCGTCTGGACCTTCGGCTTGATAATCCTTGGTTTGGTGCTGAATCGCACCCTCGGCGACACGGAGGATTCCGACTGATTCACCTCATTTCCGTCTCGAAAAGCTTTCCGGGGCACTGATTCGGGCACGAAGATCGTGCTTAGGCCGACAACGCTTTCAATGCCGACCGACCGGCGGCTGGCCCTGCTCGGCGCCAGCGGCCAAGGCAAAACCGTTCTTCTGCAGATATTGGCGGGGGTCGAACCGCCAACCCAAGGCCAGGCAATTTCACCGGTGCGCCTGTCGCCGATCATCAGGCTCGGCAGGATGTTTCATCGACACCTGGACAATTTGGAGAACGTCCGCTTTTTCGCCCGAATGCTGAACCTCGGCGCGGAGCAACTCGCATCGGCGGTCAATGCAGTCGCGGGCTCCGATGCATTCGACCCTTCGCCGCGGCGGGGCGACCGCGATCGCCGCAAATATGCGGAGATGGCATTGCTGAGCCTCCTCCCCTTCGACTGCTATCTGATCGACGAGATCGGGCAGGTTTTCGAGGAAGCACGAGAACGTCTTTTCGCGTCGGCCGCGCAGCGCCGCGCCGGCGTCATCTTCGCCACGAGCAGGCCGAGCCTCGCCCGCCGTTACGCCGACTGCGCCATCGTGATCCGGGACGGCATCGTTCACCCGTTCTCCCAGATAGAGGAGGCGATCGCTTTCCATGAGCAGCGATGAAGATAGGCGCGACGATGCGAGCGCGGATGCCGACCAGCGAAAATCGGGCAATCTGGCCACCCGGCCAAAGCGTCAGAGGGCAATCGCCGAGGGGCGGCGCGGCGGCCGCGATGTCGCCCGAAAACCGGGCCTGCTGCCGGAAGAGCGCGCCCCGCTGGACCCGCCCTCCGAGCCGGTGCCTTTCTCGTGGGTTGGCCCGGTTCAGCCGGCCCAGGCCTGGCTCGATTTGCGCCGGACGCGCAGACGCCGTTTTTTCTTGCGTCTCGCAATATTTTCCGGTTTGCCGACCCTGTTTACCCTGTTCTACATGCTGTTCGTGGCGTCGCCGCGTTATGTTTCCGAATTCCAGATCACCTATCAGTCCTATCAGCCGACACAGGCCCTGTCTTCCGGGCTGGTCCAGAACCTGCTCGGCACCAGCAGCAGCAGTTCAGTGGATCTGTCGGCCATCATCGATCAATTTATCGGTTCTCAGTCGCTGATGGCAAAACTCGATCAAGAACTGCATCTTCGAAAATATTACAGCAGCCCAAAGGTAGACTATCTTTCGAGGATGAACCCGAACGCCCCGATATCTACCTTTCTCCGATACTATAATTGGTACGTCTCGGTCTCTCAAGGAATAGGAGGTTACCTGACGGTCGATGTCCAGGCCTTCGATCCGGATTATGCCTTTGCCGTGGCGAAGGCGATCGTCAAGGCAACCGACAAGATGGTCGACCAGATGACGGCCCGGGCGGGCCAGGACCAGGTGCGCTACGCCCAGGAGGAGGTTAATCGCGCGGAGGATCGGGTGCGCAAGTCGCGAGTGGCGTTGACCGAGTTTCAGAACGACCATGGCGACCTCAATCCGCCCGGCTCGGCGAGCCAACTCGGCGGAATCGTGGGGACGCTCGAAGACCGGCTGGCGACGGCTCGGACCACCTTGACCACTCTTGCTTCGGCGAGCCCCCACTCGCCGCAGATCGTTACCGTCAAATATCAAATCGCCGCCCTCGAAGAACAACTCAAACAAGAGAAGAATAGGCTGGCGAACAGCTCCGGAGGAACTCTGTATTCGAAGCTACTTGAACAATATTCGACTCTGCAGACTCGAACAAGATTTCGCCAAGACCGCCTATCTGGCCGCGCAGCAAGGGCTCTCGGTCGCGCGCGCCGACGCGGTGCGTCAGCAAAACTATCTGATCGATTTCGCGCCGCCATACCGGCCCGACACGCAGAACCTCGGATTTGCGCTGTCTTATACATTTACCGCGCTGATCAGCTCGCTGGTGCTGTTCGGCATCGGCAGCCTTATCGGCGCCGCGATGCGCGATCAGGCGGGGATGTGATCGTTTCACGGTCCGCGGTGCGCGTGCGCTCGCGGATCATCGTGCGAAAACCGGGTGAAGGGGCGTAATGGGCGATGACGCTCGCCCTTGCCAATCCCGTCGCGCTTCGCTCTAATGACGTGCCGCTGTGGCGACCGTCTCGATGCGGCATCAGCGCCCGTAGCTCAATTGGATAGAGCACCAGACTACGGATCTGGGGGTTAGGGGTTCGAACTCCTCTCGGGCGCGCCAATCCCCCTTTTTAAGATGCCGGACGCCGCAGAGCGCGGGTGCGGTGTTTCCGTCCGACGCCGTGCGCTGGTATGATGGCGTTTTGGTTGGGCGGGCTGCGTCGATGCCGCGGACGGACGATCCGAAAACAGGGACCCGATGGCCGGCGATCTGAGGCCGCTGCTGGCCCGGGTCGCGCAGGGGCGCCGGCTCAGCGAAAGCGAGTCCGAGGCCGCGTTCGACATCATCATGAGCGGCGACGCCACCCCATCGCAGATGGGCGGCTTTCTGATGGCGCTCCGCACCCGCGGCGAGACCATCGACGAGCTTGCCGGCGCGGCGCGGATCATGCGTTCCAAGGCGGTCGCGATCGAGGCGCCGCCCGGCGCCATCGACACCTGCGGCACCGGCGGCGACGCGTCGGGCAGCTTCAACATCTCGACCGCGGCCGCCTTGGTCGTCGCCGGCTGCGGCGTGCCGGTGGCCAAGCACGGCAACCGCGCGCTGTCGTCGAAATCGGGCTCGGCCGATGTGCTGACCGCGCTCGGGGTCGATATCGACGCCGATCTCGCGGTGGTGCGGGCCTGCCTGTGGGAGATCAATATCGGTTTTCTGATGGCGCCGCGGCATCACAGCGCCACCCGCCACGTAGCGCCGACCCGGGTCGAGCTGGGGACGCGGACGATCTTCAACCTGCTGGGGCCGCTGTCGAGCCCGGCGATGGCGCGGCGCCAGCTCGTCGGCGTCTTCGCGCCCGAATGGGTGCGGCCGATGGCCGAGGTGCTGGGCCGGCTCGGCGGCGAGCGCGCCTGGGTCGTGCACGGCGACGGGCTCGACGAGTTGACGACCGCCGGGGTGACGACTGTCGCCGCCCTCGACGACGGCCGGGTCGAATGCTTTGAAATCACCGCCGCCGATGCCGGTCTGCCGCAGGCGCGGCTCGAAGACCTTCGCGGCGGCGAACCGCAATATAACGCCCGGCTGATGCGGGAGCTGCTGGCCGGCAGCGGCGGCCCGTTGCGCGACGTCGTGCTGTTGAACAGCGCCGCGGCGTTGTTGGTCGCCGGCCGCGCGGAGCGGCTGGCCGACGGCGTCGAGCTTGCCGCCCGCTCGCTCGATTCCGGCAAGGCCCGCCAAGTGCTCGATGAGCTGGTGGCGCGCACCCGTCGGCCCGAGGCGGCGCGATGAGCGATGTGCTGGTCCAAATCTGCGACGACAAGCGGTCCCACATCGCCCGCGCCAAGGCCGCGCTGTCGGAGGCGGCGCTGCAGGCCCGCCTTGGCGAGGCGCCGCCGTTGCGGCCGTTCGCCGCGGCCCTCGAACGCGATCAGACGGCCGGTCGCTATTGCGCTGATCGCCGAAATCAAAAAGGCGTCGCCGAGCGCCGGGCTGATCCGCCCCGATTTCGATCCGCCGGCGCTGGCCCGCGCCTATCAGGCCGGCGGCGCGAGCTGTCTCTCGGTGCTGACCGACACTCCGTATTTTCAGGGCAGCGACGGCGATCTGCGGGCGGCCCGCTCTGCCGTCGCGCTGCCGGTGCTGCGCAAGGATTTCATCCTCGACCCGTATCAGATCCTGGAGAGCCGCTGGATCGGCGCGGATTGCGTGCTGTTGATCCTGGCCGCGCTCAGCGATGCGACGGCGCGCGAACTGGCGGCGGCGGCGGCCGAACTCGGTCTCGACGTGCTGGCCGAGGTGCATGACGCCGCCGAACTCGACCGCGCACTCAGCGCTCGACGTGCGGCTGATCGGCATCAACAACCGCAATTTGAAGACGCTCGGCGTCGATCTCGGCACGACCGAGCGGCTGGCGCCGCAAGTGCCGGGCGGCCGGATCGTCGTCGCCGAAAGCGGCATTCGCGCCCCGCAGGACCTGGCTCGGCTGGCCGCCGCCGGGGCCCGCTCGTTCCTGGTCGGCGAGACCCTGATGCGCCAGGGCGATGTCGCCGCCGCGACCCGCCAGCTTCTCGGACTGGCCGGTTTCACCCATCTCGACGCCGAAGGCCGGGCGCGGATGGTCGATATTTCCGCCAAAGCGGAAACCGACCGGGTAGCCGTCGCCGGCGCCCGGGTGGTCATGCAGCCGTCGACGCTCGCGCGGATCCGCAGCGGCGACGTGGCCAAGGGCGATGTACTCGCGGTGGCGCGGCTTGCGGGCATCATGGCGGCAAAACGCACAGCCGAATTGATCCCGCTGTGCCATCCGCTGGCGCTGACCTCGGTCGAGGTCGATCTCGTCTGCGATCCGGCAGCGCTCGGCGGTCGAGATCACCGCCACCTGCCGGTTGCACGGCCGCACCGGGGTCGAGATGGAGGCGCTGACCGCTGCCGGCATCGCCGCCCTGACCGTCTACGACATGTGCAAGGCCGCCGATCGCGGAATGGTCGTGACCGATTTGCGGCTGTTGCGCAAATCCGGCGGCAAATCCGGCGATTGGGAGATGAATTCGTGATTTCGGTCGAAGAAGCGCTCGATCGCCTGCTGGCGCCGCTGGAGAGTTTGCCGGGCGAGCAGATTTCGCTCGCCGAGGGGCTGGGCCGGGTATTGGCCGAGGACCTGGCGGCGCGCCGGACGCAGCCGCCTTTTGCGGTCTCGGCGATGGACGGCTATGCGGTGCGCGCCGAGGATCTGAACCGGGTCCCGGTCGAGTTGCGGATCGTCGGCGAAATCCCGGCCGGGGCCGGGTTCGGCGGCGAAATCGGCGGCGGCGAGGCGGCGCGCATCTTCACCGGAGCGCCGATGCCGTCCGGCGCCGACACGATCGTGATCCAGGAGGATACCCGGCGCGACGGCGACCGGGTGCAGGTGCTCGAAGGCGCGCCGCGGGGCCGCTACGTCCGCCCCGCGGGGCTCGATTTCAGCGAGGGCGAGGTGCTGTTGCGCGCCGGCAGGCGGCTCAGCGCGCGCGACATCGGCCTCGCCGCGGCGATGAACCGGCCCTGGCTGTTCGTCCATCGCCGCCCGCGAATCGGCGTCCTGTCGACCGGCGACGAGATCGTCATGCCCGGCGACCCGATCGGTCCGCACCAGATCGTCAGTTCGAACAGCCTGGCGCTCGCGTGTTTCGTCACCGCCTGCGGCGGGGTACCGGTGTCCGTCGGCAACGCCGCGGACGATCCGACGGCGCTGCGCCGGATCGCCGCGGCGACCCGCGGCGTCGATCTGCTGGTGACGACCGGCGGGGCCTCGGTCGGCGACCACGATCTGGTGCGCGAGGCGCTGACCCCGGACGGATTTGAACTCGATTTCTGGCAGATCGCGATGCGGCCGGGAAAGCCGCTGATGGTCGGAAAATACCGCGGGACGCCGATGCTCGGCCTGCCCGGCAACCCGGTCTCGACCTTTGTCTGCGCGCTGCTGTTTCTGAAGCCGGCGATCGACCGGCTGAGCGGAGTTGCGGCCGGCGAATTGGCGGCGCAAACCGCCCGGCTCGGCGCCGCGCTCGGCCGGAACGACCGGCGGCAGGACTATCTGCGCGCCCGGCTCGGCCGCGCTGCCGACGGTGCGGTCGAGGTGTTCCCGTTCGCGGCGCAGGACAGCTCGATGATGCGGCTCCTCTCGGCTGCCGATTGCCTTATCATGCGCCCGCCGCACGCCCCCGCCGCAGCTGCCGGCGAGACGGTGCCGATCGTCGCTTTTCCGGCCGAGGCGTTGCCGATCTGACCGGTCCGCTGCGGCCGGGGCGCGACGGCACGGCCCGAATTCGATCCGGTTTCCGCGCCTTGACGGCGGACGCGAACTAAAATAGAACGGGTGCAGCGTTTAGGATTTGTTCCGATTGCACCGCGAGGGGTCTCATGTTGACCGTAAAACAGCGCGAATTGCTGCTCTTCATCAATCAGCGGCTGATCTCGACCGGCGTCTCGCCTTCCTTCGACGAGATGAAGGATGCGCTGAACCTCAAATCGAAGTCCGGCATCCATCGGCTGGTCAGCGGTCTCGAGGAGCGAGGCTTCATACGTCGGCTGCCGCACCGCGCCCGCGCGCTCGAAGTGGTCAAGCTGCCGCAGGAAAGCGCCGCCGGCGGGTCGGTCGAGCGCGGCCGCTTTTCGCCGACCGTGATCCGCGGCGATTTCAGCGGCTCGTTGCCGGGGGCGCCGGTCGCCAACGATGCCGCGGCGGTGGATCTGCCGCTCTACGGCCGGATCGCCGCGGGCACGCCGATCGAGGCGCTGCGCGACCAGAGCACGACGATCGGGGTGCCGGCGAGCCTGCTCGATCGGGCGGGCGAGCATTACGCTCTCGAAGTCGCCGGCGACAGCATGATCGAGGCGGGCATCCTCGACGGCGACACGGTCATCGTGCAGCGCAGCGACAGCGCCGAGAACGGCGCCATCGTCGTGGCGTTGATCGACAATGAGGAGGTCACGCTGAAGCGGCTGCGGCGACGCGGCGCCTCGATCGCACTCGAACCGGCCAACAAGGCGTACGAGACTCGCATTTTCGGACCCGATCGGGTCAAGGTCCAGGCGCGTCTGGTCGGGCTGTTGCGCCGCTACTGAGGCGGACTTACCGCACCGGACGCGCGATCGACGCGGATCGGTGCCCGGCAGCGCCCCGAACCGGCCGACTGAGACCGATGACGCGCCTCGACCCGGCGGTTCGGGCATCGCCTGCGATCCGGGTTCGCCCGGCCCGGCCCGGCGAGGAGGCCGCGCTGACGGCGCTGTGCCGCCGGTCCAAGGCGCATTGGGGCTATGACGCCGATTTTATGCGGCAGGCGGCGCCTGCCCTGACCGTCGCGACGGCGACGATCGACGAGGGTCATGTCCTCGTCGGCGAGGATTTCGATGGACGCGCGCTCGGGGCAGCAGCGATCCAGAAGACCGAGACCGAAGGATTGTTCGAGCTGGCATTGCTGTTCGTCGAGCCGTCGGCGATCGGCATCGGGGTCGGACGCGTCTTGTTCTGCGCATCGGCAAGGCTCGCCGCGAGCCGTGGCGGGACCTGGTTGTCGATCCTCGCCGATCCGTTCGCCGCAGGGTTTTATCGGCGGCTCGGCGCGGCGGATATCGGCGAAGCGCCGTCGGAGTTGATCGCGGGGCGGCTTTTGCCGCTTTTCCGCTATACTATTCCGCGGTCTCCGTAGAGCGCGGGAGGAAACGATGCTGGGGTTGATGTCGGAGCGGCCTCTGCTGATTTCGTCGATCATCACCCATGCCGCAACCTATCACGGCGATGTCGAGATCGTCTCGCGCACCATCGAGGGCCCGATCCACCGTTACACCTATCGCGACGCAGAAGAGCGGGCGAAACAGCTTGCCAAGGCGTTGCTGCGGCTTGGCGTCAAACCTGGCGACCGGGTCGGCACCCTCGCCTGGAACACCTTTCGCCATTTTGAGCTGTACTACGCGATCTCCGGCATCGGTGCTGTTTGCCACACGATCAATCCGCGGCTGTTCGATGACCAGATCGTGTACATCGTCAATCACGCCTCGGACCGAATCCTCTTCATCGACGCCACCTTCCTGCCGTTGGTCGAGCGCCTCGCCCCCCGCTTTCCGGCCGATTGCCGGATCGTGCTGCTGGCCGCCGCCGAAGCCGCACCGGAAACCGGATTACCCACCCTTCCCTGCTACGAACAGCTGATCGGCGAGGAAAACGCCGGCTTCGAATGGCCCGAATTCGACGAGCGGACCGCGGCTTCGCTTTGCTACACATCGGGCACGACCGGCAACCCCAAGGGTGCGCTCTACAGTCACCGTTCCACCGTGCTGCATGCGTTTGGCGCCTCGCTGCCGGATGCGATAGCCGTGTCGGGACGAGATACGATTTGCCCGGTGGTGCCGCTGTTCCACGCTTGCGGCTGGGGGGTCGCCTATACGGCGCCGATGAACGGGGCAAAGCTGGCCTTCCCGGGCCAACACCTCGATGGCGCGAGCCTCTACGAACTGTTCGAAAGCGAGGGAGTGACCCTGAGCCTTGGCGTGCCGACCGTCTGGCTCGGCTTCGAGGCATACCTCTCGGCGAACCAACAAAATTGCTCGGCTTTGCGTCGCCTGGTCTCCGGCGGGTCGGCGGTGCCGCCGTCATTGATCGAGGCCTTTGCTCGGCGCGGCGTCGAAATGGTGCATGCCTGGGGAATGACCGAAATGAGCCCGCTCGGCACCGTCGCGGCGCTCAGGGCCAAACATCGCTCGCTCGATCCGCAAGCGCAGCTCGCGGTCAGGTCCAAACAGGGCCGGCCGGTATTCGGGGTCGAAATGAAGATCGTCGACGGCGAGGGGCGCACCCAGCCGCACGACGGTAAGTCGATGGGCGAATTGCTGGTGCGCGGCCCGTGGATCGTAAGCGGCTATTTCGATGACGAGACTGCGAGTGCCGCCGCGGTCGAGCCGGACGGATGGTTCCACACCGGCGACATGGCGACGATCGACCCCGACGGCTACATGCAGATCACCGACCGACGAAAGGACGTGATCAAGTCCGGCGGCGAGTGGATCAGCTCGATCGATCTGGAAAACGCCGCAATCGCCCATCAGGATGTGGCCGAGGCCGCGGTCATCGCCATCCCAGACCCGCGCTGGAGCGAGCGGCCGTTGCTGATCGTGGTGCCGCGGCCCGGTTGCCGGCCCGAACGCGATGCACTGATCGGGTTTCTCGCAGACAAATTCCCGAAATGGATGCTGCCCGACGACATTGCGATTATCGAGGAGTTGCCCCATACCGCGACCGGCAAGATCATGAAGACCCGCCTGCGCGAGATGTTTTGCGCCCCGAAATCGGTCGATCCAAAACCGGCCGATCCAAAACCCGCCAATCCAAAACCGGCCGCTCATTGATATCCGCCCCGTCCGGCCTCATCCTCACGGCCATGCCTGATGGTTTGGGATGAGCGTCACCGTTCGATTTGCGCCGTCGCCGACCGGGTTTCTGCATATCGGCGGGGCCCGCACGGCGCTGTTCAACTGGCTGTTTGCGCGCCATCACGGCGGCCGCTTCCGCCTGCGCATCGAGGACACCGACCGTGCGCGGTCGACGCCGGAGGCGGTCGCGGCGATTGTCGACGGTCTCGCCTGGCTCGGCCTCGATTGGGATGGCGACATTGTCCATCAATCGCAACGCGCCGCGCGCCACGCCGAGATCGCACAGCACTTGCTGGCGGCCGGCCGCGCCTATCATTGCTATTGCACGCCGGCCGAACTCGATGCGATGCGCGAGCGGGCGCGCGCCGAAAAGCGCTCGGTCCGCTATGACGGCACCTGGCGCGACCGAGATCCGGCCGAAGCGCCGCCCGGCGTACCACCGGTAATCCGGCTGAAGGCGCCGCAAGCGGGCGTCACGACGATCCATGACCGGGTTCAGGGCGACGTCACGATCGCCAACGCCGAACTCGACGATCTGATCATCCTGCGCGCCGACGGCAGCCCGACCTACAATCATTCGGTCGTCGTCGACGATCACGACATGGGCATCACCCATGTGATCCGCGGCGACGATCATCTGAACAATGCGTTTCGCCAGACGCAGATCTACCGGGCGCTCGATTGGCCGGCGCCGGAATTTGCCCATCTGCCGCTGATCCATGGTCCTGACGGCGCCAAATTATCCAAGCGGCACGGCGCGCTCGGGGTCGAGGCGTATCGCGAAATGGGCTATTTGCCGGAGGCGTTGCGCAATTACCTTCTGCGGCTCGGCTGGAGCCACGGCGACGACGAAATCATCTCGACCGAAGAGGCGGTCCGCTGGTTCGATCTCGATGCCGTCGGCCGCGCCCCTGCCCGGCTGGACTTTGCCAAGCTCGACAATCTGAACGGGCACTATATCCGGGCCGGCCGACGACGCCCGCCTCGCCGCCCTGGTTGCCGACCGCCTCGCCGGGCGACTCGGCCAGCCGCTGTCCAAGACCGAAGAGCGCCGCCTGCTGCAGGCCATGCCTGAGCTGAAGTTGCGTCCGAAGACGCTATCTGAACTAACTGAAAATGCGCGGTTTCTGGTGGCGAAGCGACCGCTTCGTCCAGACCGGAAGGCGGCCGAACTGCTGAATGCCGAGGCGCGCAACCTCCTCGGCACGCTGCGGGCCGCACTTGAGCAAGCCGAATGGCGACAGCTCGTCCTCGAACAGCGCGTTCGCGCCTTCGCGGAGGCGGCCGACATGAAGCTCGGCAGCGTGGCGCAGCCGCTGCGTGTCGCGCTGACCGGGTCGGCCGCCTCGCCCGGGATCTTTATGATCATGGAAGTTCTCGGCCGCGACGAGACCCTGGGACGGATCTCCGACGCTGCTGCCGGCGCCGAGTGAAAGCCGGTTCATTTCGCACCTGCGAACGGTTTGCCAACCGACCGCCGGAAGCTTATTTTGCCGGGAAGTCGATTTTGCGACTGGGATCAGCCCACCGCCCGCGGGCGCAGACAGTGAGGTGCATCGATGGACGGCAATAATATGACGACCGGCACGATGACGTTGACCGACAACGAGACGGGCAAGTCGGTCGAACTCCCGGTACTGCAGGGGACAATCGGCCCGAAGGTCATCGATGTCCGCAAGCTCTACGGGCTGACCGGCCACTTCACCTACGACCCGGGGTTCATGGCGACCGCCGCCTGCCGCTCGAGCATCACCTATATCGACGGCGACGAAGGCGTGTTGATGTATCGCGGCTACCCGATCGAGGAATTGGCGGAAAAGAGCGATTTTCTCGAAGTCGCCTATCTGCTGTTGAACGGAGAATTGCCCTCCGCCGCGGAGAAGGAGCAATTCGTCTTCGACATCACCCACCACACGATGGTGCATGAGCAGCTGACCACGTTTTTCCGTGGGTTTCGGCGCGACGCACATCCGATGGCGGTGCTGTGCGGGGTGGTCGGCGCGCTGTCGGCTTTTTATCACGATTCGACCGACATCCATGACCCGTATCAGCGGATGGTCGCGTCCTATCGCCTGATCGCCAAGATGCCGACAATTGCGGCGATGGCGTTTAAATATTCAATGGGCCAGCCGTTTATTTATCCGCAGAATTCTCTGGGATATGCCGAGAATTTCTTGCACATGACGTTTGCGGTGCCGTGCGAGGAATACAAGGTCAACCCGGTGCTGGCGCGGGCGATGGACCTGATCTTCATCCTGCATGCGGACCATGAGCAGAACGCGTCGACCGCGACGGTGCGCAATGCCGGATCGAGCGGCGCCAATCCGTTTGCCTGCATCGCCGCGGGGATTGCCTCGCTGTGGGGGCCTGCGCATGGCGGCGCCAACGAGGCGGTGCTGAAGATGCTGGCCCGCATCGGCGACAAAAAGAACATCCCCGACTTCATCAGCCACGTGAAGAACAAGAACGAACACGAAATTCAATTCGGCTTCGGCCATCGCGTCTATAAGAATTACGATCCCCGCGCCCGCGTGCTGCGCGACAGCTGTCATCAAGTGCTCGACGAACTCGGCATGAAGGACCCGCTGCTCGACCTGGCGATGGAGCTCGAAAAAATCTCGCTGAACGACGAGTACTTCATCAGCCGAAAGCTGTACCCGAATGTCGATTTTTATTCGGGCATCATCCTGAAGGCGATGGGCTTTCCGACCTCGATGTTTACCGTGCTGTTCGCCATCGCCCGCACCGTCGGCTGGATCGCCCAATGGTCGGAGATGATCGTCGACCCGGATTCGAAGATCGGCCGGCCGCGCCAGCTGTTCACCGGCTCCGATATGCGCCACTACGTGCCGGTGTCCGAACGCCGCTGAAACGGCGACGCGCCGCCGGCGCCGCCCTTGGATCATGGCCAAGGACGGGCGCCGGCGACACCGCGGCTACGCGTCGAAGCCGTAAAGCCGGGCGGCGTTGGCGCGGGTAATCTTGAACCGGTCTTCGGCGCTGGCGTTCTTGAAGTCGCGGGCGACGACATCCTGCGAGTTTGGCCAGGATGAAGCCTGGTGCGGGTAATCGGACGACCACATCATCCGGTCGACGCCGATGAAGCCGCGATTGGCGACCCCGACAAAATCGTCGATATAGGTGCACCACATTTGCCGCCGGAAATATTCGCTGGGCTTGAGTTGCAGTTTGAACCCGGCGGCAACACGCGAGCGCTCGAAGGTGCGGTCCATCCGCTGCAGGTAATACGGGAGCCAGCCGCAATTGTTCTCCGCCGAGACGATCTGCAATTCAGGGAAACGATCGAGCACGCCGGAGAAGATCAGCACGCTGAACGAGCGCTCGACCTCATGCGCCAAAACGGTCGCGCGCATATAGCGTTCGCCCCAGTTCCACTGGCTCTCCATCCCCATCCCGGTGATCGCGTGCAGGCTGACCGGCATGCGCAATTCCTGCGCCGCCGCCCAGAACGGGTCGTAGCTGTCCGAGCTGTACGGCCGGTCGTCGGGCGGCGAGCACCAGATCATCGCCCCCTTGAGGCCGAGCTTGGCGCAGCGTTCGAGTTCGCGCGCTCCGGCCTTGGGGTCGTACAGCGAGATCATCGGCAGCCCGACCATGTGCTTGGGATCGTATCTGCAAAACTCGGCCAGCCAATCGTTGTAGGCGCGGAAGCAATCGGCCTGCAGTCCGGCATCTTTGAGCCAGAAGATGCGAAACCCCAAGGTCGTGTAGAGTACGTCGGCCTCGACCCCGTCGAGGGCGTTGTCCTTCTGCCGCTCGGCCGGGTCCCAGCCGCCGGGCCGCGCGTCGGCATAGGTCGCCTTGGTCAGGAAATCCTTCAGCTCTTCGGGGGTTTTGCCGGCGCCGAGACCGATCCCGATCGGGTGCGGGGCATAACCCTCGTAAATGAAATAGGCGCCTTCGAGCCCGGGCGGATCGATCACCAGTCGCGGCGCCCGCTCGCGGTATTTCGTGTCGACGCGCGAGGTCCACAGATCGGGCGGCTCGCTGACATGCGAATCCGCGGAGATCAGCTGGTAATCCGGCATTCTCATCCTCCCCCTCTCAAAAGAGCGCGCCGCTGTTTCCGCGGCACTCGCTGGCCATGCCGTATAGTAATTGACGCCGAGCGGCGGCGTCCAGGCTCGGCCTTGCCCGACTGCCGTTTCCCGGAAGGTCCGACGCGCCGCTCGTCGCCGGCGGAGGAGCGACGATGTTGCAGGTCGAGGCAGCCCCGGGTCGGCTTCGATCGGAGACTGCGGCTGCTACGCCCGGCGCGCCAACCTGGGCTTGACCACTTCCGGGGTTGGCGCCTGCGGTGACGCCTCGGCGTTGGGCGCGCCGGCGCGGGCGATCTTGACCAGCGCTTGCAGCAACCGGGCGACGCCGGTCAGGCGTTCCTTTTCGTCGTCCCAGTTGCGCAGATAAACGATCTTCTGGTCGGGGCGGATCTTCAGCGTGCCGGCGTTGCGCTGGATCAGCTCGACCAGGCCGGCGGGGTTGGCGAAACGGTTGCCCCGCAAGGTCAGGACGGCCCCTTTCGGCCCGGCCTCGACGCGCTCGACCCCCGCCTCGCGGCAGGCTCGCTTGATTGCGATGATCTGCAGCAAGTTCTCGACCTCGGCCGGCAGCCGCCCAAAGCGGTCGATCAATTCGGCGGCAAAGGCGTCGATCTCGCGCCGGTCGGTCAACGCGGCGATCCGCCGGTAGAGCCCGAGACGCAGGCCGAGATCGGCGACATAACTCTCCGGGATCAGCACCGGCGTGCCGATCGTGATCTGCGGGCTCCAATCCTCTACCGCCGGCCGGTCGCGCTCTTCGCTGCGGGCATTCGCCACCGCCTCTTCGAGCAAATGCTGGTAGAGCTCGATGCCGACCTCGCGGATATGGCCCGACTGCTCGTCGCCGAGCAGATTGCCGGCGCCGCGGATGTCGAGGTCGTGGCTCGCCAGCTGAAATCCGGCGCCGAGATTGTCGAGGGTCTGCATGACCTCGAGCCGGCGCTGTGCGGTCGCCGACAACTGCTTGCGCTCGGGCAGGGTCAAATAGGCGTAGGCGCGGATTTTGGCCCGGCCGACGCGGCCGCGCAGCTGATAGAGCTGGGCCAGCCCGAACATGTCCGAGCGATGCACGATCAGGGTGTTGGCCGACGGGATGTCGAGCCCCAATTCGATGATGTTGGTCGACAGCAACAGGTCGAAGGCGCGCTCGTCGAACGCGGTCATTACCGCTTCCAATTCGCTCGGCGCCATCCGGCCATGCGCCGTCGCATATTTCACCTCGGGCACGATCTCGCGCAACCGCTCCGCCACCTCGTCGAGATCGGCGATCCGCGGCACGACGTAGAACACCTGACCGCCGCGGTCGCGCTCGCGCATGATCGCTTCGCGGATCGTCACCGGATCGTACGGCATCACGAAAGTGCGGACCGCCAGCCGGTCGACCGGCGGCGAAGCGATCAGGCTCATCTCGCGCACTCCCGACAAGGCCAGTTGCAGCGTGCGCGGGATTGGCGTCGCGGTCAGCGTCAGCACATGCACATCGGTCTTCAGCTGCTTGAGTTTTTCCTTTTGCGACACGCCGAAATGCTGCTCCTCGTCGATGATCAGCAGGCCGAGATGGGCAAACCGCACATCCTTGGCCAGCAATGCGTGCGTGCCGACGACGATGTCGACACGGCCGTCGGCGACGCCCTTTTTGACCTCGCGCGCCTCCTTGGCCGGAACCAGCCGCGACAGCTGGGCGACGCGCAACGGCAGACCGGCAAAGCGCTCGGCGAAATTGCGCAGGTGCTGGCGCGCGAGCAGGGTCGTCGGCACCACCACCGCGACCTGGCCGCCGGCCATCGCCGCGACAAAGGCCGCGCGCAACGCGATTTCGGTCTTGCCGAACCCGACATCGCCGCAGATGAGCCGGTCCATCGGCCGGCCCGAACCCATATCGGCGAGCGTGTCGGCGATCGCGTTGAGCTGGTCCTCGGTCTCGGGATAGGGAAACCGGGCGGCGAATTCCTCGTAGATCCCCTCGGGCGGGGTCAGCACTTCGCCCGGGCGCAGGTGGCGCTCGGCGGCGATGCGGATCAATTCGCCGGCGATATCGCGGATGCGCCGCTTGACGCGCGCCTTGCGCGATTGCCAGGCGACCCCGCCGAGCCGATCGAGCGCGACGCCGGCCTCCTCGGAGCCGAAGCGCGACAGGACTTCGATGTTCTCGACCGGGACGAACAGTTTGTCGTCGCCGGCATAGAGCACGCGCAGGCAGTCATGCGGCGCGCCGGCGACGTTGATCGTTTCCAACGCCTCGTAGCGGCCGATGCCGTGATCGGCATGGACCACGAGATCGCCCGACGCCAGATTCGTCGCCTCGGCGATGAACTGGTCGAGGTTGCGCCGCCTTCGCGGTGTCCGCGCCAGCCGGTCGCCGAGCATGTCCTGCTCGCCGAGAAGGACCAAATTCGCGGTCGTAAACCCCTGCTCGAGCGGCAACACCGCGAGCCCGACCGCCGATCCCGGCAACGCCCGCAACGCCGCGCCATCGGCGATACGGCGCAGATCGGATACGCCGCGCTCGCGCAGGACGCCGAGAAGCCGCTCGGCCGAACCCTCGCTGAACGCGGCGATGACCGGCGTGCGCCCGGCTTTGCGTTCTGCTTCGAGATAGTCGCGCACCGCGTCGAACAGCGCCACTTTCGGGTCGGCGCGCTCGACGGCAAAGTTGCGCACCGGCCGCGCGCCGGCGTCGAACCCGGTGCCGTCGGGGCTGGCGAAAGGCGAAATCTGCACGGCCGGGCGGCCCGCGACCTCCCGCTGCCACGCCTGCTCGTCGAGATAGAGCCGGTCGGGTCGGAGCGGGCGATAGATCGGCGCGCCGGCCCGGGCGGCGCCGGTGACGTTGCGGCGGGCCCCGTAGAATTCGACGATCTGCTCGAGCCGATGGGCTCGCGCCTCGCCGACCTGATGGTCGAACGACAGCCCGGCGCCCGGCAGGTAATCGAACAACGTCTCCAGCCGCTCGTAATAAAGCGGCAGCCAATGCTCCATGCCGACGTAGCGGCGGCCGGCGCTGACCGATTCGTAGAGCGGGTCGTCGGTGCCGGCGGCGCCCAATTCCTCGCGGTAACGCTGTCGAAATCGGCGGATCGCCTCGTCGTCGAGCAGCACCTCGCTGACGGGGCGCAATTGCGCCTCCTCCGCAGTGCCGGTCGAGCGCTGGCTCAGCGGGTCGAAGCGGCGGATGGTTTCGAGCGCATCGCCGAAAAAGTCGAGGCGCAACGGCTGCGGCGCCCCGGCCGGGTAGAGATCGACGATGCCGCCGCGCACCGCGAACTCGCCCGGCTCGCGCACCGTGTCGGTGCGGATATAGCCGTTATTGCGAAAGAAACTCTGCAGCCGATCGAGCCCGATCCTTCCGCCGGGCCGCAACGTCAAGACCCGGCCGTCGAACAGTCGTCGCGGCGGCACCAGTTGCACCAACGCGTTGACCGTCGTCAGCACGACCAGAGGCGTGCCGGCGCTGCCGGACGCGGGCCGGGCCGCCAGCCGGGTCAGGGTGTCGATGCGTCGGCTGACGATTTCGCCGTTCGGCGACACCCGGTCATAGGGCAGGCAATCCCAGGCGGGGAAGGTCAGCACCGCCAGGTCCGGATGGAAAAAGCCGAGGGCGGCGGCAAACCGCGCCATCCGGCCATCGTCGCGGCAGACATGCAGCCAAGACCGGGCGGCGCCGGCGGCGACGAGCCCCCCGATCGCGGCCGCGTCGGAGCCTTCGGGCGCGCCGTGCAGGGTAACCCGCTGCGGCTGCCCGGCAAGCGTGCGGGCGAGATCGTCGAGCCCGGTCACGCGGCGTCCCGGCAAATCATTCCGGCGATCGGCTGTGGTCGTGGGCGAGCAGCAGGCGCATTACGTCATGATCCAGTTCGTCGGGCGGCGAGGCCCGGCCGCTGACCCAATCGAACAGATCGGCATCGGCGCATTCGAGCAATTCCTCGTAGCGGTCGAGCTGGACAGCGTCGAAACCGGCGAGGTAGGCCTCGGCGAAACGGCCGAGTATCAGGTCGCTCTCCCGCGTCCCGCGATGCCAGGACCGGAACAGCAGCCGCTTGCGGCGGATCGGCGATGATGAGGTCAATCGGTGCTCTTGGCGGGTCCCGCCCGCAGATATAGACAGTATCGGTGCGTCCCGCCATCCTCGACAGGCTGTTTGCGCCGGTAACGGCGTTGCCCGGCATCGGGCCGCAGCTGGCGAAACTGCTCGATCGGCTCGCCGGCCCGCTGGTCGTCGATCTGTTGTGGCACCTCCCGAGCGGCCTCGTCGACCGCCGCGCCGCGCCGCCGATTCGCGACCTCGAACCGGCCCAGACCGTCACCGTCCGGGTACGGGTCGAGGGGCACGAGCCCGGCACCGGACGGCGACCCTATCGGGTGCTCGTCACCGACGATACCGGCATTTTGCGGATCGTCTATTTCAACGTCAAAAGCGACTATCTGGCGCGCCTCTACCCGATCGGCGCCGAGCGCATCGTCAGCGGCCAGATCGAATTCTACAACGGCGCGCCGCAGATGCCGCATCCGGATTTTGCGCTGCGCCCGGACGAACTCGACCGGCTGCGGCCGATCGAGCCGGTCTACCGGCTGACCGCGGGCCTGGCGCCGCGGCTCGTGCAAAAGGCCGTCATCGCGGCCCTCGACCGGGCCCCTGCCCTCCCCGAATGGATCGACCCGCATTTGCGCGAGCGGCGCCGCTGGCCGGCCTGGACCGAAGCCGTGCGCCGTGTCCATGCCCCCGCTGTCGAGGCCGATCTGTCGCCGAGCGAGCCGGCCCGCGAACGCCTGGCCTATGACGAGGTGTTCGCCAGCCAGCTCGCCGTCGCCCTGGTGCGCGCCCGCCGCCGCCGCCGGCCGGGCCGCGCGATCGTCGGCTCGGGCCGGTTGACCGCGCCGGCTGAAGCCGCGCTCGGTTTTGCGCTGACCGGCGCGCAGCGTCTGGCGGTCGCCGAGATCGCGGCCGATATGGCGCGGCCGCGGCGGATGATGCGGCTGGTGCAGGGCGATGTCGGCAGCGGCAAGACCGTCGTCGCCCTGCTGGCGATGCTGGCCGCGGTCGAGAGCGGCGCCCAGGCGGCGTTGCTGGCGCCGACCGAGATCCTGGCGCGCCAGCACCACGCGACCTTGCAGCGCCACGCCGCCGCTGCCGGGGTCGAAATCGGCCTCCTCACCGGGCGCGAGAAGGGCCGCGCCCGCGCTTCGATCGTGACGGGCCTCGCCTCGGGGCTGACCCCGATCGTCGTCGGGACCCACGCGCTGTTGCAGGCGGATGTCGAATTCCGCGATCTGGCGCTTGCCGTGATCGACGAGCAGCACCGCTTCGGCGTCGAGCAGCGCCTGGCGCTCGCCGAAAAGGGCCGCGACGCCGACACCCTGCTGATGAGCGCGACGCCGATCCCGCGCACCCTGATGATGACCGCCTATGGCGATCTCGACGTCTCGCGGCTGCCCGAAAAGCCGCCGGGCCGGCGGCCGATCGACACCCGCACCGTGGCGCTCGAACGCATCGGCGATGTCGTCGCCGCGATCGGCCGGGCGCTCGACCGCCAGGCCAGGGTCTACTGGATCTGCCCGATGGTCGAGGAATCCGAGACCGCCGATCTGGCCGCCGCCGAAGACCGCCACGCCGCGCTGGGGTCATTGTGGCCGGGCCGGGTCGGGCTGGTGCACGGCCGCATGAAAGCCGCCGACAAGGACCGGGCGATGGCCGGCTTCGCCGCCGGGGCGACCAGCCTCTTGGTGGCGACGACGGTGATCGAGGTCGGCGTCGACGTGCCGGCGGCGACGGTCATGGTGGTCGAGCATGCCGAGCGCTTCGGCCTCGCCCAACTGCACCAACTGCGCGGCCGCATCGGTCGCGGCGACCAGCCCTCGACCTGTCTCTTGCTGTACCAGTCGCCGTTGAACCCGGCGGCCAGGCAGCGGCTGCAGATCCTGCGCGACAGCGAGGACGGGTTTCACATCGCCGAGGAGGACCTCAGGCTGCGCGGCGCCGGCGAGGTGCTCGGCACCAGGCAGAGCGGATTGCCGATATTGCGCCTCGCCGATCTCGCCGCCCATGCCGAGCTGGTCGCGATCGCCCATGACGACGCCCGCCTGGTCCTCGACCGTGACCCGCACCTCGAAACCGAGCGCGGCGAGGCCTTGCGCACCCTCCTCTACCTGTTCCGCCGCGACGAAGCGGTGCAATACCTGCGCGCCGGTTAGGGGCGCCGATACAGGGAAATTTCCGGCCAATCGGCACGACCCCGCGTATTTCCGAATTGCGCAACCTGCAGATGGGCATCGCAGGCCGCAGCCATTATCTTTTGTACCCGGAGCACGTTCCGAATGCGGCGCGTCCCGCGCGAGCCTCACGCCGCGGGATGCAACGCATTCAAACAACTGAATAATGTTGCCCGAATATTCGTCATTTCCGAGGTGATCTTCAAATGCTTAGAAGCACATCCTCCCCTCGGCCGGGCTTGACCCGGCCGTCCACGTCTTGCAATGGAGGGGTCTTGCAAGAAAAAGACGTGGATGAGGCCGGGTCAAGCCCGGCCACGGGGTACTGGTGCTTCACTACAACCGCCAAATTAACCAATATCCGAAACCAGACAGCAGTGGGCTTGTCCTGGTTTGTCCCGGCCATCCACGCCCTTGGGGTCGGACGGAAGACGTGGATATGCGGGTCAAGCCCGCGCAAGACGATTTTATATGTCTCTCAACAGCACAGGGACCCGGTTCGCATACGATCACATTTTCCCCAAAGCCCTGCGCGAAAGCGGGAATCCAGAGCGGCAAGGCGGGCCGGCGGCCCTGGCCCCCGGCTTGCGCGAGGACGACGACGGCAGCGTCATTTCTAGGAGATACCTACGGCGCGAAGGAGAAGGCGTAGCCGTAGTGGGTGGGGCCGCAGCCGGTCGACATCAGCCCGAAGAGCGTGAGCGGCGCGGGGTCGATCGTCAGGCCGGCGACCGGTCCGTTGCATCCGCTTTCCGACGAAAAACGGTACAGCACGGTCTCGGACTTGCCGCCGGGGTCGAGCATGAACAATGTGCCCGCCGCCCTGCCGCCGCCGAATTCGGTCGCGCCGTAAATCGTCCCGCCGGCGCCAAAAGCCAGCGGGGTGACCGGGTGTGCGCCATCCTTGGAATTGTCGCCTTTGAATTTGTACAAAACGACAAACGACCAGTCGCCCGAAGCCGTCTTCGGCGGCGTCATCTTGAAAATGACGCCGCAGCCGACGCCGCAACCCGCTCCCCCCGAGCCGGTCGTGCCGTAAAGCGAGCCGTTATGCACCGTCAATCCGTTGCCGTAATAGAGGTCCCCATCCGGCCCGGAAAAGTCGTGAACGATCTGATAGGTCCATTTGCCCGCGCTCGCCGGCGTCAGCTCATAGACGATGCCGGCGCCGTGCTTGCCGCCCTGGCTCGTCGCGCCATAAATGTGGCCGTCGAGGTAGACCGGCGCGCTGGTCGGGTAATTGCCGTCGGCGCGGCCGGCGGAAAATTTGTGCAGTATCTTATAGGCGTAAGTGCCGGCCGAATTCTTTGCCAGCTCGAAGACGAGCCCGCAGCCGAGGTCGCCGCAGGCAAAACTCCCCTCCAGCGCGACGCCGAACAGATTGCCCCGAGCATCCGCGGCGAGGCCTGCATCGGGCGAGCCGCCCTGCGGCAGCTCGTTGAAACTATGCAGGATCTTCTCCGGCCAATGCGGTGATTTCAGCCCGAAAACGGTGCCGTTGCCGTGGCTGCCGCCGGCAAAAGTGGTGCCGAACAGATCGCCGCCGACCTCGATCAGCGCGCCGTGCGGGTTGCCGCCGTCGTTCTGTTCCGGGTTGAAGCGGTGAAACTCGTCAAAGCCCCATTTGCTCCCGCCGGCAGGGGCCAAAGAGAAGATGCCGCCGGCGTCGAGATCGCTGTCATTGTTGAGGACGCCGTAGAGCGTGCCGTGCTGCAACAGCATCGCTTCAAAGGCGCCGTAACCCGAGCTGTCGAAGGAATGGATGATCGTCGGTGCTCCGGCGCGCACCGCCGGCGCAAAGCCCGCGGCGATCACAGCCGCGACCAGGAGTGCCGCGGCGCGCAAACCCGAGCACAGCAGTCCCGAAGAATTATCGTCCGGCCGACTCATGGCAATGCCATCCTTCAAGGCAAGGTTCTGTACCCGCTAGGTTAGATCAGCTCCTGCCGTCCGATGCTGCAATTTCAGATTCCCTTGGCCGGAATCACGCCGCCGCGGCGTGCTTGCCGCGGCCGAACAGGCGGTCCATCGCCTCGGCGTCGGCCTTGTCGAATTGCGTCGTCTTGGCCCGCACCTCGTCGACCTTGGCCAGTGCCCGCACCACCGCCGGGCGCACCGCGATGTTGCCGACCCAGGCCATCAGCTTTGGATAATCCGCCTCGGCCGGCTTGCCGAGCAACGCGCCGACGTTGCGCGCCCACGGGAAGGTCGCGATGTCGGCGATCGAATAGGCGCCGCCGCCGAGATAAAGTGCGGCGCCGAGCCGCTTGTCGAGGATTTCGAGGGCGCGCCGCGCCTGGGTGCGATAGCGCTCCAACGCGTAATCGTTGCCCTTGGGCGCAAAACGCATGAAATGGACGAACTGCCCGAACATCGGGCCGACCAGCGTCATCTGCACCATCATCCACTGGATCGCGTCAAACCGGCCGGTCGGATCGGTCGGCAGAAACCGGCCGGTCTTGTCGGCCAGGTATTGCAGGATCGCACCCGATTCGAAGAGCGTGTAGGGCTTGCCGCCGGGGCCGTCGCGATCGGTGATCACCGGGACCTTGGCGACCGGGTTGAGGCGCAGAAATTCGGCATTAAACTGCGCCTCGCCGAAGACGTCGACCGGGTGCACCGTGTACGGCAATTCCATTTCTTCGAGCGCGATATAGATCTTGACGACGTTTGGGCTGCCCATCGCGTAGAGGTCGATCATCGCAGGATTCCCGGCTTGTCGGATTGTGCTGGGCCGAGCATGCCATGCCGGTGAGCGAGGAGCCAGCCGCGTCGCGGGCCGGCCTGCGACCGAGGGCGACCGAGCAGCGATGACCGCCCACGCCTATGAGGCCGCGCATTCGCGCCTAACTCGCCACCCGATATCAAAGGCGAAGCACCTGCGCGCCGTAGCCGTCCGGAAGCGGCATGCTGCCGAGCCGGCGGTCGGCGGTCGCCAGATCGCATGACAGGCGTTCGGCGAGCGCCAGATAGATACAGTCATAGGCCGGGTGACCCAACGCGACCGCGAGGCGCGTCGCCGGTTCGAGCAGGCCGCGCATCGGCATCAGTTCGACATCGGCGCGTTGCAGCAATAGGGCGGCGAGCAACGCCTCCTTGGCGGTCAACTCTTTCCGCCGCACCTTCTTCCACAGCACGTTGGCGCATTCGGCGACCAGCAGGTCCGGCGCGAACAGCCGATGGCGGCGCAACGACAGGGCCTCCGGCGTGCCCGGTTCGTCGATGACCCATTTGATCGCGACACTGGCGTCGATGACCAGATCGGTCATCGCTCGTCGCGGCTTTCCCTGACCAGATCCTCGGCCGGGGTATGATCGCGGCCGGCGGTCAGCGCCCGCAATTCCGCCGCCAGCCCGTCGAAATCGATCTCCGCCTCGCCGCTCAACGCCCGGCCCAGGATGTCGCGCGCTTCGGCCTCGGCGGAACGCCCGTGCCGCGCGGCGCGGCGCTTCAGTCGCGCCAGCAAATCATCACCGAGGTTGCGGACACTTAAACTCGCCATCGCCGACCCTTTTCTGCTATCATCGCAGGCAATGATAGCGATCGATCGCTACAATGCGCAAGACCAAGGCGCAAGGAGTAAAACCGCCTTTTTGCTTTAGCCGGAAACGGCATCGATTTATTCGTTCGTGGGATGGCAACCGGCTTGACGGGTCTCGGGCGATGAGCGTCGCGATATCGATCGATCGGCTCGGCGGCGGTATCGCGGGGCAATTGCCGAGCAATGTCTATCGCTATGTGTTGCGCACCAGTGCGTTGCATCAGCTGTTGCTGCTGGCGCTGACGGTCGGCGTCTTTCTGATCGAGATCGTGCCGCTCGAATTGCAGCGCCGCATCGTCAACGATCTCGTCAAGCATCGCCCCTATATGTGGGTGGTCTGGCTGTGCGGGGTCTATGCCGGAACCGTCATCGTGCAGGGCGGGATGAAGCTCGTCCTCAACATCTATCGCGGCTGGGTCGGCGAAAAGGCCAAGCGCGATCTGCGGCGGCGGGTGCACGCCGTCGTCGAAACTCCCGGTGCGCGCCTCGCCCGCGGTAGAGGCGCAGGGCATCGCGGTCTCGATGATCGTCGCCGAGGTCGAACCGATCGGCGGCTTTGTCGGCGAGAGCGTGTCGGAGCCCTTATTGCAGGCCGGAATCATGCTGTCGGTGCTGGCCTATCTGGTCCATATCGACCCGTGGATGGCGCTCGCCGCATTCGGATTGTTTATTCCGCAGCTGGTTTTCGTGCCGTGGCTGCAGACGGCGGTCAATCGGCGCACCGGAGCGCGCGTCAAGGTATTGCGCCGGCTCGGCATCGCAATGATCGACACCGGCAACAACGATGCCGACGATACCCGCAACCGCATCGACGAACGCCGCATCGACCAGGCGTTCGCGCTCGACATGGGGATATTCAAACTGAAGTTCACGATGAATTTTCTGATGAATTTATGCAACCATTTGCAGATCGTCTCGGCCTTGTTGGTCGGCGGCTGGTGGGTCGCCACCAGCCAACTCGAGATCGGCGGTGTGGTCGCCTTCATCTCGGGGATCGGCCGGCTGAACGATCCGTGGGGCGACCTGGTCAATTATTTTCGCGACCTCAACGTCACCCAGATCAAGTACCGGCTGCTGGCCGATGCGGTGAACCAGCTGGCCCCCGCGCGCGCCGCCGAGGGATGACCATTGGGCCAATTTCCGCGACGGCTCCCGGTCGGCTCGGGATGAGCAGAAGAGGAGTGCATGACCGTGGGGACGCGCCGGGTTTGCCGGTTGACGGCCGGCTTACGCGAGTCCTAACTGTTGCCCGGCCCCAGCGGGCCGAGGAAGCGGTCGCGCCGAGAGGGAGAGAAGCGATGCCGGGAGCGACGTCGGAAGACCTGCTGGCGCTGTTCGACAGCGCCCCGCTCAATCGCCGCTATTGGGTCAGCTTTGCCATCCTGGCGGCGATCACCCTGCTCGAATTCTTCGATTTTTCGATCGTCGCCTTTCTGCTGGCGGTGGTCGGGCCGCAATGGCACCTGACCTATGGTCAGTCGGCCCTGATCCTCTACAGCGGCGGCGTCGGTTCGATCGTGGGCGCCCTCGCCTTTGGCGCCCTGGCCGATGCCTGGGGGCGCAAATCGCAAATGGTGATCGGCACCTTCATTTGCGGGATCGGCGCCGCGCTGATCGGCTTTGTCCCGAACGGCGCCTGGGGGATGTTTGCGGTATTGCGCTTCGTCGTCGGCGTCGGGCTGACGGCGGCGGTGGTGCCGGCGCTGACCATCGTCGTCGAGCTGACCCCGACCCGGCACCGCACGATGGTGACCAGCCTCTACGTTGCCTTCGCCACCGCCGGCGGCTTTACCGCCTCGCTTACCGCGGCGACCCTGCTCGCGCGGATCGGTTGGCGCGGCATGGCCATGCTCGGCATCTCGGTCACCGTGGTCGGGGTGCTGGCCGGGTTCTTCGTGCCGGAATCGGTGCGCTGGCTGACCGCCAAGGGACGTTTCCCCGAAGCCCGCGTCAAGGTCGCCGAGCATCTCGGCGTGGCGCTGCAATCGGTGCCGCTGCCCAGCGTCGCACCCGCCGAAACGCCGCGCGGCCGGCTGTCCGAGCTCCTGTCCCAGCCGCGTCAGTTCTGCGAGACCTTGATGATCTGGGGCGGTGCGGCTACCGCAGCCTACGGCGTCTATCTGTGGGGACCCACGGTGGTCTCGCTGCTGCTCAAAGTGCCGGTGCCGCAGGCCGCCAAATATTTCGTCTGGGTCGCCGCCTCCGGGATCGTCGGCAAGATCATCGTCTCGATGCTGGCGCCGTTGCTCGGCCGCCGCCTGCTCGGCGCACTGTGGGGCTTTGCCGGCGTGGCCGCCCTGGCCAGCGTCGGTTTTTGCGGCAACGCGTTGATCGGCAATGTGCCGCTGATCGTCGTGGCGCTGGGGCTGTCGGCCTTCTGCATCGACGGCAGCTTTTCGAACCTGGCGCCCTACACGGTCGAGAGCTATGGCGTGCGCCTCGGCGCCCGCGCCTCGGGTCTCGGCCAGACCGCGAACGGCGTCGGCAAGATCCTCGGCCCGCTGAGCCTCGCGTTGATCGCCGGCACCAGCAACGTCGTCTCGCCAAAAGCGACCGAGGGCGCGCTGTTTGGATCGTTTTTGTTCCTGGCCGGCGGCATGCTGCTGGTCGGGCTGTCCTTCGCACTCCTCGGGCGGGAAACGCACGGCCGGCCAATGGCGCTCGACGAGGAGCGGCCGGCGCGTCGGCCGCTCGGGCTCGGCGCCCAGACGCGCTGAGCGAGCCTGCCGCGGCGACTGTTGACGAGGCGACGCCGGGCATCCTAAACCTCGGATTGCAGACGCCGAGCCGGCGATCGGACTCGTCGCCAAATCGGAGGGAACATGCCTGGGCAGACATCCGAAGACTTATTGGCGCTCTACGACCGCGCGCCGCTGAACGCCCGCTACTGGTCGACGTTCGCGCTGATGTCGGCGGTCTTCATCTTCGATTTTTTCGATTTTCTGGTGGTCGGCTACCTGCTGGCTGCGGTCGCGCCGGAATGGCACCTGACCTACGGCCAGTCGGCGGTCATTCTCTACTCCGGCGGGGTCGGCGCGATCATCGGCGCGCTGGTGTTCGGCGCCTTCTCCGACGCCTGGGGGCGCAAGCAGCAGATGGTCATCGGCACCTTTATCTGCGCCGTCAGTTCGGGGTTGATCGCGTTCATCCCCGAGGGTGCGTGGTGGCTCTTTGCGATCCTGCGCTTTTTTGTCGGCGTCGGCCTGACGGCGGCGGTGACGCCGTCGCTGACCGTGGTGGTCGAGCTGACCCCGACCCGGCACCGCACGATGGCGACCAGCTTTTACGTCGTGTTCGCCTCCGCCGGCGGCTTCCTCGCCCCGCTGGTCTCGGCGGCGATCATGGGGCCTTACGGCTGGCGCCGTGTCGCGCTGCTCGGCTTTGTCGCAGCGATCATCGGCGTGCTGGTCTGGCTGTTCACGCCCGAATCGGTGCGCTGGCTCGCCGCCAAGGGTCGCTTTGCCGAGGCGCGCGCCGGGGTTGCCAAGCAGCTCGGCCTGCCGCTTCGGGAGGTCCCGCTGCCGACCGTCCCGCCCGCCACCGTGCCGCGCGGCAATCTCCTCGACCTCTTGTCCCAACCGCGGATGTTCTGGGAGACCATCCTGATCTGGGGCGGCTCGTCGACGGCGGGCTATGGCGTCTATCTGTGGGGCCCGACCATCGTCGCCCTGCTGCTCAAGGTCCCGGTCCCGCAAGCCGCCAAATATTTCGTGTTCGTGGCCGCCGCCGGGGTCACTGGAAAGATCGTCGTGACCCTGATCGCGCCGCTGCTCGGACGGCGCCTGCTGGGCGTGCTGTGGGGCTTCGGCGGGGTCGCGGCATTGGCCGCGGCCGGCTACTACAATGGCGTGCTGGTCTACGGGGTGCCTTTGCTGGTGATCCTGCTGATGTGCTCGACCTTCTGCATCGAGGGCGGCTTTTCCAACCTGGCGCCCTACACCGTCGAAAGCTATGGGGTCAGCATGGGGGCCCGCGCCTCGGGTCTCGGCCAGACGGCAAACGGGTTCGGCAAGATTCTCGGGCCGCTCAGCCTCGCGCTGATCGCCGGCACCAGCAACCTGGTCTCGCCCAAGGCCACGGCGGCGGCGGTGTTTCCGGCGTTTCTGTTCCTCGCTTTCTGCATGGCGCTGGTCGGATTGTCGTTTCTGATCCTCGGCGTCGAGACCCACGGCAAGGCGATTTCGCTCGGCACCGAGGGCGGCGCCGCCGCCCCGGCCTCGCGGCGCGCCGCACTCGGCGGCGGGGCCGACTGAGCGCGCTTATTTCCCGGCGAGGGCTTCGCGGCAGACGCCGATGCGGCGGGCGTTCTTGGCCCAATAGAACAGCGGCGCCTCGCCGTCGGCCGTCCCGGTAAAGAGCGCCAGGGCGCGGGTCAACATGAACCGGGTCACGTCGCGGAAGGCCTCGGGCGGTTCGTCGGCGATCGGGTGCCAGCCGACGTCTTCGAGCTCGTCGCCGGCCGAAGGCTCGCCGAATGCCGCATCGCCGTCGCCCAGAAAGAACCGGGTATTGAACCGGCGGCTCGAATGCGAGGGGGTGATCGCCCGACCGACATAGGTCAATTGGTCGAACGCCGCGGCGAGACCGTGTTGTCGATAAGCGTGTTCGACCGGGGTCATCGCCGTTGTCGTTGTCGTTGCCGTTGCTTTCGCCGGCGGGGCCGGGCGGCCGACCAGCACGCCGACTTCCTCCCAGGTCTCGCGCAACGCCGCGCGCGCCGCCCGCGCCAGTCTCGGCGCCAGGGTGTCGCCGCCGGTTTCGACGCTCCAGGCGACCCGGTCCGGCGCATCGATGGCGCCGCCGGGGAACACATAGACCCCGGGCATGAACCGCGCGCGCATCGAGCGGCGGCCGACCAACACCTCGATCCCCCGCCCGGTCCGGCGCAGCAGGATCAACGAAGCGGCATCGCGCGGGCGCACGACCGCCGGTCGAACCGGCACCGCCATCGCGGCAGCGGCATCGTTCATCGGCAGGCCGCCAACCCGCCGGCGGAAGGGAGGTTCACGCCGTCAGGCCGGCTCGGCCGCCGCACCCGACCATGGCGACATCACGTCGGATATGCCGTGGTTGAGCCCGTCCGCACCATGCAGCACGAGATTCGGGCGGGCAAAGCGATCGGGGTGGACCGTGGGCTCGACCGGCACGCCGCCGCCGGGCTGCGCCGACAGCCGCTCGATGATCGCCGGCGCCAGCCGGGAATCGATGCCGATCCGATCGCCGCCGCTGACATCGATGCGCGGGTGGTGCGCCGCAGTCTCGGGGTCCATCCCGAAATCGACGACAAAGCTCGCCATTTGCAACACCGCAGCCAGGATCCGCCGGCCGCCGGAAGCGCCGGCGCCGAACCACGGCCGCCCGTCGCGGGCAACCACGATCGGGCACATATTGGTCAAGGCGCGCTTGCCGGGGGCCATCGAGTTCGGCCGGCCCGGCCGCGGGTCGAACCACATCACCCCGTTATTGATCAACAGACCGGTGCCGGGCAGCACATAATGGCTGCCGAACAACGACAACAGGGTCGTCGTCAGCGCGGCGATGCCGCCCTCGCGGTCGATCGCGGTGATATGGGTGGTCGAGGTCGGCATCACCGCTTCGACATCGCCGGCCCCGGCCAGCCTTTCGGCATAGGCGGCGCGCAAAGCGTCGGCCAGTGCGGCGAAATAATCGGCGTCCGGACGGTCGGCAAAATGAAGGCGGGAGAGGTGCGCGAGAATCCCGGCGAGAGTCGGCCCGGCGGTCAATCCGGGGGCCGTCTGCACCGCGACGCCGCGATAGGGGATCGTCAGCGCCGGCACGATCCGCGCCCGGCACTGCGCCAGATCGGCGGCCGACAACACGCCGCCCGCCGCCTGGGTATCGGCGACGATCGAACGGGCGATCTCGCCCTCGTAGAAATCGTCGGGACCGGCCGCAGCCAGCCTTTCGAGCGTCTCGGCCAAACGCCCGAGCGGCAGGCAGGAACCTTCGCCATCCCCGGCGACCGGCGGCAGACCGTCCGGCAGGTAGATCTTTCGGCTTTCGTCCCACCGCCGCAGATCGAGAGCGGCGTTGGCCACCTTCAGCGTGGTGTACCAATCGATCGGCAGCCCGGCGCGGGCCAATGAGATCGCCGGAGCGACCAGCTCGCGCCACGGCAGGCGGCCAAAGCGCTCGACCGCAGCGGCATAGCCGCGCACCGCGCTCGGGACCGCAAAGGAGAGCGGCCCGCGCATGTTGCGGTCGCCCTCGACCTGCGGCCAGGTGAACAGCTCGGAGCGGACCTCCCCGGTCAGCGGATAGGCGGCCGGGTCGAGCGCCCGCGGCGCTGCCGGGCCGAAATCGACGCTCTCGGCCTGCCCGGCGCCGGCGCGATGCACGACCAGATGGCCGACCCCGCCGAGACCGCTGCTCCACGGCTCGACTACTGCGAGCGCGATTGCGGTCGCAACCGCGGCATCGACCGCGCTGCCGCGGCGCGCCAATATTTCGGCGCCGATTTGGGCGGCGACCTGGTTCTGCGCGACGACGACGCCGCCGCGCGACGCAGCGCCGGGCTTATGGATCCGCCAGTTCTGGGTCACGTGCATGGCGACCGCCCGCTCAGGTCACGGCGATCGCATCGACCCGCGTCGAATAGAACGAGTAGTATCCGGCGAGATCCTTGACCTCGTCATAGGGGGTCGGGTAGGCCCAGACGGCATTCTCCGAGCGCCGCGTATCCCCACCTGCCGGCGCCTCGATCGTCCAGTACGACGCCTCGCCCTTGAATGGGCAGGTCGTGTGGTGCGCCGTCGGACGCAGCAGATCGAGCCGGACATCTTTTTCCGGGATGTAATGGACCGGGCCGTGCCCGGTCTCCTCGACCCGCAACGCCGCGGTGCTGTCGGCTATGGTCACGCCCGCATAGACGACTTTGACATGCCGGGTCTCAGGCAACAGGTCGACGCGGTGACCGGGATTGCTGACAAAGCCCGGGGCTGGGTTCGGCATGACTGGGTCCCTTCGATGACGATGTGCGATGACGATCGCTAATTGCCGGCGCCGCCGAACGAGCTGACGCAGCTGGCGTGCAATTGCGGATCGGTAATCGGCCCGCACTCCTCTTTGAGGCGCTTGGCGCGAAACGACTTGTTTTTTTCGATCGCCTGGTCGTATTGCCGGCTCTGGCGGACATTTGCCGCAGCGCCCGGATCGGTCGGCGCCGGCTGTGCGCCTACGGCCGCGGCAAAGCCGCCGATCAGCGCCGCCGCGACCCCCGCCAGCAGATATCTCGGCATCTCTTCCCCTCTCGTTCTCAGTCGGCCATCGTCAGCCCGCCGCTGACGCTGAGCACCTGTCCGGTAATATAGTCCGAGCGGGCGCCGGAAAAAAACAGCACCGCCTCGGCGATCTCGATCGGCCGGGCGATCCGGCGGAACGGGATCGCCCGCGTCAGCGCCTCCTTCATCCGTTCCGGCTGGCGCTGGAACAACGGGGTGTCGGTCGGACCGGGGCACACGCAGTTGACGTTGATCCGATAGCGGGCAACCTCGCGGGCGAGCGATTTGGTGAACGCGATCAGTCCGCCCTTGGCTGCGGCGTAGACGGTCTCGCCCGTGCTGCCGACCCGCCCGGCATCGCTCGAGATGTTGACGATCTTGCCCGCTCCCGCCGCCACCATCGGCGGCAGCACCGCGCGGGTCAGCCGGATCGCCCCCATCAGATTGACCGCGATCAGGCGATCCCACATTTCCGGCGGGTTTTCGAGAAACGGCTGGATGCGGTCCCAACCGGCTGCGTTGACCAGGCAACCGACGCACTCGACCTCGCGGTGCACCGCCGCGGCGAACTCGTCGATCGACGATTTCTCGGCGACGTCGAGCGGCAGAAACTTTATGGCGAGGCCGTCGGCGGCGCCCTCGGCTTCCGCCGACCTGCCGGCAGGCTCGTCGATGTCGCCGACATAGACCTGGGCGCCTTCGCGGGCGAGCAGAAACGCCGTCGCTTTGCCGATGCCGGATGCGCCGCCGGTGACGATCGCGGTGCAGCCTTCCAAATCCATCCGCCTTGCTCCTCTCGTGCCGCCGATCGGCGCTTTCCCGCGCGGCTGACGGCAGGCAATGATCCGCGCGCGAGCCGGCCGAAATCAAGCCGCGTCGCTGCCCAGTCGCGAGTTCGGCATCCGATCAGCGCGAGAACAAGGACAACAGGTCGGGCCACAAGCCGATTACACCGATGATAATCAGGTAGATACCCACAACGTAGCTCAGAATCCTTGGAACGACTAAAACAGCGATACCTGCGATCAGAGCAACAAGTGGTTGGAATAACGCGGGATTCAGAGTGAATGTCATAGAGTTGCCCTTACGTGGATACGGCGCAGCAGCGTCCTGTCTGTAGATCAGCTTCGCCGGCAACGCAACATTACCCCGCGAATCCCATTCAGGACAGGTCCCGGAACTACTTCGCTGCACCGGAATCGCAGCAATTCCCCATGTCGAAGCGCAAAACGGGCGAGGCCCGGCGCGTTGCCTTATTGAGGCGTCAGGTCAAATTGTTTTATTTAATATCGTTTATGCTTCGCGAATTTCAGGCTGCCGCAAAAGATGCAGCCGGACCGGCGCGTTGCTCCTGTTCCATGGTTTTGGCGGCATTCCGCCTTGCCGCTCGCCTTATCGCGCTCGAGGCGATGGCTAGAGACCGGGGAACACCCTTGGCCAATGTCCGGGTTCGAGCAAGACCGTCCCGCCGTCGCCGGCTTGATCGCCGGGCAGCGTGCGCCGCTCCGGCCGCTGGTCGCGAGGCCAGCCGTAACCGTCGAGATCCGGCGCTGTATTGCGGGGCTTTGCGCGGCTGCCGACCGCGTCGGGATCGCCGCCCGGCGGTTGTCGCGTCATCCTCGTCTCCCAGACGCGAGCCTGCCGCAAACCCTGCCGGGTCATGCTCGCCTCACCCTGTCGTGCGTTGGTCGCGGGTTTTATCCCGTCTCGCCTACCTCTGCGCAAATAGCATGGCTGATATGAAAATGCCAAGCCTTATTTGTGGCGATTTCCGCCGACCGGGACGCCCGCACGACCGGACCACCGATGACGGCCCGCCGCCGCCCGCACCGCCGCTATCGCCGGTGCGGTGGCGTTGGTGTCTAATCGCGGCATGCGCGGGTTGCTGGGCATCGCGGCAATGTTGCTTCTCGCCTGGGGGGTAAGCGAGGACCGGCGGGGCGTGCCGTGGCGGGTCGTTCTGGCGGGCGTGCTGCTGCAGGCCGGGCTGGCTTTGATGTTCCTCAAATTTCCGCCGGCCGGCGCGGCGTTTTTGCTGCTGAACCGCGCCGTCGAGGGGTTGCAGCAGCGCGACCGAGGCCGGCACCGGCTTTGTCTTCGGCTATCTCGGCGGCGGCCAATTGCCGTTTGCCGAGACCCGGCCCGGCGGCAGCTTCATCTTCGCCTTCCAGGCGCTGCCGTTGGTGCTGGTGATCAGCGCGCTGGCCACCCTGTTGTTTTATTGGGGCGTCATGCAGCGCATCGTGCAAGCCTTCGCCTGGGTCTTGCGGCGCACGGTCGGGGTCGGCGGCCCGCTCGGCCTGGGCGCCGCGGTGCACATCTTTGTCGGACATATCGAGGCGCCGCTGTTGATCCGCCCCTATCTGCTGCGGCTCTCGCGCGGCGAGTTGTTTGCGCTGATGAGTTGCGGCATGGCCGGGATCGCCGGAACGGTCATGGTGCTTTATGCGACGCTGGTCGGCGCGGTCATCCCGAACGCGCTCGGCAACATCCTGATCGCCGCGGTGATCAGCACCCCCGCGGCATTGGCGATCGCCGCATTGATGGTGCCGTTCCGCCCCGACCGGTCGGCCGCGACGCAGTTGGCGCTCGACGACCCGCCGGTCAGCGCGATGGACGCGATCGCCAAAGGGACGCGCGACGGCATCGGGTTTCTGTTCAATATCGCCGCCATGCTGATCGTGACGATCGCATTGGTCAGTCTCGTCAACGCGGCATTTGGGCTGTTTCCCGACCTCGCCGGCGCGCCGCTGACGTTGCAGCGCCTGTTTGCCTACGTCTTTCGCCCGCTGATGTGGCTGATCGGCATTCCCGGCCCGCAGGTGGCGAACGCCGCGGCATTGATGGGCGTCAAAACCGTGCTCAACGAATTCGTCGCCTATGTCGACCTCGCGCATCTGCCGCCGGACGCGCTCGACGCGCGCTCGCGCCTGATCATGACCTATGCGCTGTGCGGTTTCGCCAATTTCGGCAGCCTCGGCATCCTGATCGGCGGCATGGGCGCGATGGTGCCCGAGCGCCGGGCCGAGATCGTGGCGCTCGGCCTGCGCTCGATCCTGTCCGGCACGCTCGCGACCTGCATGAGCGGCGCCGTCGTCGGCTTGTTGTGAGTTGAAGAAGGCGATCGCCAGCTCCGGATTATTCGGCTCTCGTTGCGCTGCCGTTCGCGTCAGACGACGCCGTCTTCGCGCAGCCGCCGCAATTCGTCGGCATCGACCCCGCACAATTCGCCGAGCAGGGCGCCGGTGTGTTCGCCGAGCAACGGCGGGCGGGTGATTTCGGCCGGCGAATCCGACAGTTTGACCGGGCAGCCGACGGTCTGGTAGGTGCCGCGGGTCGGATAGTCGAGATCGACGATCATCTCGCGCGCCTTCAGATGCGGGTCGGCCAGGACCTCGCCGGTGTCCTGGCAGGCGCCGCACGGCACGCCGGCCTCACCGAGCACGCGCATGACCTCGTGCTTGCTGCGTCCGCCGGTCCATTCCTCGATGATCGCGTTCAACGCCACGCGGTTTTCCCAGCGCCCGTCCTCGTTCGCAAAGCGCGGATCGTCGGCCAGTTCCGGCCGGCCGATCGCTTGCGCGAAGGCCGGCCACATCTGCTGCTGCGCGGTGATGAAGACGTAATCGTTGGGGCCGCCCGGCGCGCAGGGATAGGTCGTGCTCGGCACGCCGCGGCCCAGTCTGGTTGCCGCGCCGCGGCATCGCCGCGCCAAAGCGCTGATGGTCGCGCAGGCTGACCCGGATGAGATTGACCACCGCGTCCTGCATCGACACCTCGACATGCTGGCCGCGGCCGGTCGGATGACGCTGCTGCAAGGCGGCGAGGATGCCGATCGCCATGTGCATGCCGGTACCCGAATCGCCGATCGCCGGCACGACAAAGGTCGGCGGGTTTTCCGGAAAGCCGGTGATGCTCATCGCCCCGCCCATCGCCTGGGCGATCGGCTCGTAGCTCTTGAAGTCGCGATAGGGGCCGTAAGTGCCGAAACCCTTGATCGTCGCATAGATCAGCCGCGGGTTGATCCCGGACAGCGCGTCAAAGCCGAAGCCGAGCCGGTCGAGCGCCCCGGGCCCGAAATTCTCCAGCAGCACGTCGGACCGGCCGATCAGTTCGCGAAACAACTCCTTGCCGCGGCCGGTCTTCAGGTTGAGCGTCAGGCTGCGCTTGTTGGCGTTGAACAGCAGGAAGAACAGGCTGTCGCTGTCAGGCCGGTCGCGCATGTTGCGGCGCGCGACGTCGCCGCCCTTCGGCTCTTCGAGCTTGATCACGTCGGCGCCGAGAAACGCCAGGATCTGGGCGCAGGCCGGCCCCGCCTGGTTGTGCGTCATGTCGATGACGCGGATGCCCGCGAGCGCCTGGCTCATGGATCTTCTCCCCGTTTGCCCCAATTTGAGACGCGAGCGAGCCTAGACCAGATCCCGACGAAGGGCCAAGCCGGTGTCGCGCCGTTTCGATCGCCGCCTTGTCTTAACGAAGATCGACCGGGTCTTAACGGAGAGCGACCGGCCTCGGGCGAGCCCGCTACGGGCGAATGTAGCTCCAGCCCTGCTCCTGAAGCTGCGTCAGGCGGACGACGCCCGACGGGACGACCATGGCCT
>CAVPBN010000016.1:0-116056 GCA_963701815.1 uncultured Alphaproteobacteria bacterium | reverse complement strand
CTGATCCGCATCCAGTCCGGCTTGACCGGTATGATGGCGGTGTCGGCGGCGATGATCGGCTCGCCGTCGTGCGTCGAGTCCAGGCGCAATAGGGCGAGGCCGATCCTGTCGCGGCTCGAGCGCATCTCGCCGATTTCGCGGCCTTGCGCCGTCAAGATCGTTCCCGGCGCCGGGGCGGTGCCTTCGATCCGGACCGGCATCAGCCGCTTTTTGATCAGCCCGCGGTATTTGGTGCGCGCGGTCAGTTCCTGGCCGATGTAGCAGCCCTTTTGCCAATCGACGCCGTTCAGCTCGTCGAAGCCCGATTCGAGCAGAATCGACTTTTCGAGCACCAGATCGCGGCTGCCGTCGGGAATGCCGAGTTCGAGCCGGAACCGGTCATATGCCGCGAACTCGACCTGATCGAGATCGGCTTCGGCAGGAGCGTCGCGCGCCAGCTCGCGCGCGGCAGCACGCAGCGAACGCCGAGTGCGGTCAGGCGCGGATCGACAAAGGCGACGCCCGAGCCAAATCGACGAGCCGCGCCCGGTTCGGGCGGCAGATCGAAAATGCCGGAGCGCGGCCGCCGAAGACCGCCGTCACGACGAGGTCGGGTCTCTCGTCGATCGCGACTTTGGCGCGCAGCCGGTAGATCGAGAGCCGTCGTTTGAGATCGGCGAGCCGGCCGCTTCGGCGTCGAGCAGGATCGCGTCGTCGGCCTCGATCATGAAGAAATCGTGCAGGTATTTGCCTTGCGCCGTCAGCAGCGCGGCATAGCGGGTTTGCGCCGGGCCGATCTTGTCGACATCGTTCGAGACGAGCCCTTGCAGAAAGCTGCGGCGATCGTCGCCGGAGACGGCGAGGACGCCCCGCTCTTCGAGCAGCACAAAATTTGCATCGGCCATCGCCTGGAACAGTTAGAGGCGGGGCCGTTTGCTTGGCAAGCCGGATGGCGCCGGATATAAGGGCGGCGGATCGGCGATATGAACATTCTCTTTGTCACTGCGACGCGCATCGGCGACGCCGTGCTGTCGACCGGTCTGCTGTCCTATCTGGTCGAGCGCCACCCGGGGCGCGACTGACCATCGCGGCGGGCCCCTTTGCGGCGCCGCTGTTCGAAGCCGTCCCCGGCCTCGAGCGGCTGCTGGTCGTGGACAAGCGGCGTTGGGCGTCGCATTGGCTGCCGCTCTATGCCGGGGTTGCCGCGCAGTCCTGGGACCTCGTCGTCGATCTGCGCGGCTCGGCGCTCGCCTGGCTGTTGCGCGCCAAGCGAGCGCAAGGTCATGGCCAAGGGCGACCCGCGCGAACACCGGGTGCGCCAGCTCGGCCGTCTGTTCGACCTCGATCCGCCGCCGAGCCCGCGTTTGTGGCGATCGCCGCAGCATGAACGCGCCGCCGGCGCGCTGGTTCCTGCCGGCGGCCCGGTATTGGCGATCGGCCCCGCCGCAAACTGGCGCGGCAAGCAGTGGCGGGCGGAACGCTTTGCCGAGCTGGCGTCGCGGCTGACCGGGGCCGACGGCCTGCTGCCGGGAGCGCGCGTCGCGGTGCTGGCCGCCGGCGCATGAGCGCGGGCAGGCCGCAGCCGCTGCTCGCCGCGATCCCGTGCCAGTCGGCGGATCGATCTGGTCGGCCGGGTCGATCTGCTGACCGCGGCGGCGGTGCTGGCGGCGCTGCGCCTTGTTCATCGGCAACGACACCGGGCTGATGCACATCGCCGCGGCGGCGGGCACGCCGACGCTCGGCCTCTTTGGCCCGAGCCCGGTCGGGCAATACGCGCCCTGGGGGCCGCGCGCCGCCTTTGTCTGCTCAGCCGATCCGCCCGAGACGATGTTTGGCCCGGGCTTCGACCACCGCACCACCGACACGCTGATGGACGGCCTTTCCGTCGATGCCGCCGAGACCGCGGCGCACCGATTGTGGGGCGCGATGGCGAGCGCCGCGGCGTGACCGGGCCGCGGCCGCCGGTCTCCGCCCTCGTCGTCGCCCATGACGAGGAGCGTCAGCTCGCCGATTGCCTTGCCAGCCTCGATTTTGCCGACGAGATCGTCGTCGTGCTCGACCGCTGCGGCGACCGCTCGCGCGAGATCGCACGGCGTTTACCGAGCGTCTGATCGAGGGCGCCTGGGAGCGCGAGGGGCCGCGCCGCCATGCCGGGATCGACGCCTGCCGCGGCGACTGGATCCTCGAAATCGATGCCGACGAGCGGGTGACGCCGGAACTCGCCGCCGAAATCCGCGGCGTCGTCGCCGCCTCGCCGGCCGCGTGGCATCTGGTCCCGGTCGACAATTACATCGGCGATCGGCTGGTGCGCTGGGGTTGGGGCGCGTCCTTCGGCCGATCGGCGCATGCGGCGCTGTTTCGCAGGGGCGCCAAGCAATGGGGCGACCAGCGCGTCCATCCGGCGGTATCGCTGTCGGGCGAGCAGGGGCCCGGCTGTCGTCGCCGATCGTCCATTATGTCGACCGCGACATCTCCGAGATGCTGCGGCGCCTCGACCGCTATTCGAGCGCGCGGGCGCAGGATCTGCGCGACAGCGGCGACTATCGGCAGCTATGGCGCGCAATATCCGGCGCATCGTCTCGCGCTTCTGGAAATGCTATGTCGGCCGCAAAGGCTATCGCGAAGGGCCGTACGGGCTTTCTGATCGCGCTGTGCGCGGCGCTCTATCCGATCCTGTCCTATCTGAAGGCGCGGCTCGATCCGCCGCCCGAAGCAACCCCTCACCCCAGCCCTCTCCCCGCAGGCGGGGAGAGGGAGGGACCCGCGCAGCGGGAGGGCGAGGGGCAATACGCGACCAAACTCGGCCTATCCGAGCGGCGCTGATGGCGAGCGTGGTGATGGCCGATGACGGCATCGCATTTGATGGAATGATGGCCGAGACCGCGCCGCTCGGCGGCGCCGAAACCGCCTTTGTCGCGCTGGCCGAGGCGCTGGCGGGACGCGGCCATCGGTCGAGGTGCGCAACCATTGCCGCAATGCCCTGACCCATAAGGGTGTGCGCTGGGCGCCGCTGTCGGCGGATGTGCCGGCCGCCTGCGATCTTTATATCGGCAGTCGCGGCCATCGGGTCATCGGTCTTGTCCGCCGGGCGCGGCAGCGGCTGTTCTGGCTGCACAATCCCGCCTTCTATCTGAAAAAGCCGCGCAATCTGTGGCGGCTTGCGTGGTATCGGCCGATCCTGGTTACGACCGGCAGCTATCATCATGCGGACGGTCCCGCGGTGGCTGCCTTGCGGCGGGCGCAGGATTATCCCGTACGGGTTCTCGACCGCTTTCGCCACGCGGCGCCGCGCGAACCGCCGCCGCCGCGCGCGATCTTCACCTCGAACCCGCTGCGCGGGCTCGGCTGGCTGCTCGATCTCTGGGTGGCGCGCATCGCGCCGGCGGTGCCGGGCGCCGAACTGCATATCTATGCCGGCGGCGCGGTCTACGGCGCCAAGGGGCCGTCGCCGCAAATCGAACAGATTCTCGCCCGCGCCGATGCGCTCGCAGCATGCGGCGTCCGCCGATTTGCCCCGGTCGGCCATTCGGCGCTGGCGCCGGCGCTGGCGACGGCGCGGGTGATGCTCTATCGCGGCGATCCGGGCGAGACCTTCTGCCTGTCCCTGGCCGAGGCGCAGGCGATGGGTGTGCCGGCGGTGGTCACCCCGCTCGGCTCGGTCGCAGAGCGGGTGATCGATGGCGCGACCGGGCGGGTGGCGACGGACGACGACGATTTCGTCGCCGCCGCGATCGCGGCATTGCGCGACGACGCGCTGTGGCGGCGCTGGCATCTGGCCGCTCTCGCTGAGCAACGCGGCTTGAGCTGGGACATGGTCGCGGCGCAGTTCGAGGCGCTGATCGGGTGACGCGGCGCTTGTTGCAGGCGATCGCCGGCGCGCGGCATGGCGGCGCCGAAACCTTTTTTGTGCGGCTGGCGACGGCGTTTGCAGCGTGCCGGCGAGACGCAGCGGGTGCTGATCCGCCGCGATCCGGCGCGCGCGAAGAGCTTGCAGATGGCAGGGGTGGCCGTCGCCGAGCAGCGCTTTGGCGGCCCGTTCGACCTGTGCGACCCGGCGCGCCTTTCGCCGCGAGATCGCCGCTTGGCAGCCGAATATCGTGCTGACCTGGATGAGCCGGGCGACCCGGCTATGTCCGCGCGGCGATTTCGTGCATGTTGCCCGGCTCGGGGGGTATTACGATTTGAAATATTACCGGCGCTGCGATCATCTGATCGGCAACACGCGCGCCATCGTCGATTACGCCGTCGCACGGGGCTGGCCTCGCGACAGGATCGATTACCTGCCGAATTTCGTCCCCGATCTGCGCGTCGCGGCGTTGCCGGGTGCGGCCGACGCGACGTCGCGTCGGGTCCCGGTGGGGCTGGCGTTGGGTCGCCTTCATCCGAATAAGGGGTTCGATCTGCTGCTCGAGGCGCTGGCGATGACCCGGGAGATCGGTCTGCGGATTGCCGGCGAAGGCCCGCTGCGCCCGGCGCTCGAAAATCTGGCCGTCCGTCTCGGGATTGCCGAACGGGTACGGTTTCTCGGCTGGCGCGAGGATGTGCCGGCATTGCTCGCCGATGCCGATCTCCTCGTCTGCCCATCGCGGGAAGAACCGCTCGGCAATGTCGTGATCGAGGCGTGGTCTGCCGGCGTGCCGGTCGTCGCCACCGCCAGCGACGGGCCGGCCGGGCTGATCGTCGATGGCGAGAGCGGGCTGCTGGTGCCGCTTCCCGGCCATACCGGCGGCGGTGCGCAGCACTCGCCGAGGCGATCGAGCGTGTCTGCCGCGATCCGGCATTGCGCGAGCGGCTTGGGCGAGCCGGCCGCCGGGCCTACGAGGCCGAGTTCACCGAGGCGGCCGTGATTGCCCGTTATCGCCGCTTTTTCGAGCGGGTGACCTGCTGATGTGCGGGATTGCCGGAATGATGACGCTCGACGGCGCGGCGCCGCCCGTCACCCCGCTGCGGGCGATGGGGGCGGCTTTGCGCCACCGCGGCCCGGACGGCGACGGGCACTATCGCTCGGGCGATGTCGGCATGGTGCAGACCCGGCTCGCGATCATCGACCTGGCGACCGGCGACCAGCCGCTCTACGAGCCGGGCGGCGCCGCGCTGATCGCCAATGGGGAAATCTACAACTACATCGAGCTGCGCGACGCGTTGCGCTGCTCTCGCCAAGTCGTTTTCTCGACGCAATCGGATTGCGAGGTGCCATTGCACCTCTATCGCCGGCACGGGCTCGACTTCACCGCGCATCTGCGCGGCATGTACGCGCTGGCGATGCACGACCCGGGCGCCGGCCGGCTGATCCTGGCGCGCGACCCGTTCGGGATCAAGCCGCTCTATTACGCCGAGACGGCGCACGGCTTCGCCTTTGCCTCCGAGCCCGGCGCGCTGATCGAGGCCGGCATCGTCGTGCCCGAACTGGCGCCGGCGGTCGCGCAACGAGTTATTGCAGATGCAGTTTACCACCGGCCGCGAGACGATTTTTGCCGGCATCAACCGGGTTCTGCCGGGCGAGACCGTGGTCGTGCGCCAGGGGCGGATCGTCGAGCGCCGGCGGCGCGCCGCCTTGCCCGAATCCGGACCGGTGCCGCTCGGCGAAGACGAGGCACTGGCCCGGCTCGATGCTGGCGCTGGCCGAGAGCGTGCGCATGCACCAGCGCGCCGATGTGCCGTTCGGCATGTTTCTGTCCGGAGGCATCGATTCGACGGCGGTGCTGATCGATGATGGCGCGGCTCGCCGAGCGGCCGGTCAAGGCCTTCACGATCGGCTTTGCCGACGGCGATGTCGCCGACGAGCGGCCGGCGGCGCGAGCGGCCGCGGAGGCGGTCGGCGCCGAGCATGTCGAGATTGTTTTCGACGAAGCCGATTTCTGGCGGTTGCTGCCGCAGATCGTCGCCGGCGGTCGACGACCCGGCCGCCGATTACGCGATCCTGCCGACCTGGGCGCTGGCCCGGGCGGCGCGCCAGGCCGGGCTCAAGGTCATCCTGTCGGGCGAGGGCGGCGACGAGCTGTTCGCCGGCTATGGCCGCTATCGCAGCGTCATGCGGCCGTGGTGGGCGGGCGGCCGGATGCCGCGCGCGCGCGGCATGCTCGACGGGCTCGGCGTGTTGCGCGGCGAGATCGCCGGCTGGCGCGACGGCATCGCCGCCGCCGAGGCGCAGGACGGCGGCCAGGGCCGCACGCCGCTGCAGGTGGCGCAAGCGGTCGATTGCGCCGATTGGCTGCCGAACGATCTGTTGACCAAGCTCGACCGCTGCCTGATGGCGCATGGCGCCGAAGGCCGCACCCCGTTTCTCGACACCGACGCTGGCGGCGCTCGCCTTTCGCCTGCCCGACGAGCTCAAGATCCAGCGCGGGCTCGGCAAATGGCTGTTGCGCCGCTGGCTCGCCGATCACCTGCCGCAGGCGCGGCCGCTCGCCCGCAAGCGCGGCTTTACGGTGCCGGTGGCGCACTGGATCGCGCGCCGCGCCGACACGATCGGCCCGCTCGTCGCCCGCTCGCCGGCGGTGCGCGAAATCTGCCGGCCCGACGCGGTCGAGGGCCTGTTTGCCGCCGCCGGGCAAAAGCGCGCCGGCCGCGCCGCCTGGAACCTGCTGTTCTACGCGCTGTGGCACCGCCGCCACATCGAACGCGCGACCTTGCCGCCCGATACCGTGGCCGCGCTGGCGCGCGACCGGGTGACGCTGAGCTGCAGTCGGCTCTCAGCGCGCCAGCAATTCGCGCACCGCGTCGTCGATGAATTTGGCGTCCGGCGGGTTGAGCGCCGGGTTGCCGGCGCGGTGGCCCCAGATCGACGGGATCGGCCGCAATTCGGCCCGCGGCATGCGGGCGACCTCGCGGCGGTTGTCCTCGACGGTGAAATAGAGATCGGTTTCGCACGGCATGACCATCGCGTCCGCGGTGATCGCGCCGAGCGCCTTGCCGAGATCGCCGCCGTAAGTTCGTTGGCGCTGATGTCGGCGTGCTGCCAGGTCCACAGCATCGCCAGCAGATCGTTGGCGTCGCGGCGGCGAAAGCCGGCCTCCCAATTGCCGACCAGAAAATCCTCGAGCGAGGAAAAGCCGAGCTTGCGCCATACCTCCTCGCGGTAGAACGCCTGGCTCAGCCCCCAGCCGGCATAGACCCGGCCCATCGCCTGAAAGCCGCGCATCGGCGGGGTCGCGAACCAGCCGTCCTGCCAGGCCGGGTCGGCGGTCAACGCCGCCTTGACCCCTTCGAGAAAGACGAAATTATGCGGCGAGGTCTTGGCCGAGCCGCAGATCGCGGCGATGCGCTCGACCCGGTCGGGAAACAGGGCGCCCCAGTGAAACGCCTGCTGCGCCCCCATCGAAAACCCGTAGACCAGCTTGACCCGCTCGATGCCGAACACCTCCTGCAACAGGCGCTGCTGCACGCGGACATTGTCGGTCATCGTGAAATGCGGATAGCGGGCGCGGTCGAAGGGCGGCGGCGTATTGCTCGGCGAGGACGACAACCCGTTGCCGAACTTGTTGACGATGACGATGAAATATTTGGTCGGATCGAGCGCCTTGCCCGGTGCGACGGCCCATTCGAGATCGTAATGCTGCGCGCCGTACGAGGTCGGATAGACGATGGCGTTCGACTTTGCCGCATCGAGCGTGCCGTAGGTTTTGTAGGCCAGACGGGCCTTCCGATAGGTCAGTCCCGATTGCAGGACGACGTCGCCGGCCTCGAAGATCTGGTAATCCGGCATCGCGACGGCGTCCTTATGCGCAGCCTCGCCGAGCGATAAGGGCCGGGCGCGCCGCGATGCTACGCCGGGCGAGCGGCGCCGGTCGGAAACTGCTCGGCGCGATAGGTCGGGCGCAGGATGTCGAGCTTCATCGGCACCGGTGTCCCGAGCCACAACGCGTTCTTGCTGTGGTCGTCATACGAGCTTTCGGTCAGCGGATGGACCAGCACGTCGAGGCCTTCGCGGTTCAACATCAGCCAAGGCACCACCTTGTGGAATTCCTCGATCTTGAAAATGATGTTGAACTGCGAGATCGGGTGCGGGCCGCGCGGTTCGTCGCTGAGATCGCGCGGTTCGATCGCAAATTTTTCGATCAGCGTCTCGCGCAGCCGGGCCGCGACGGGCTTGGTTGCCGGGTTGTAATAGACGTGGGCGTGATAGCCTTTGACTTCGGTCATCGAGCGCACTCCGAGGGTTTCAACCGAATTGTCGCAGCCGGCGCACCGACGCGCAAGGTCGAACCGGCGCCGAGACCCACCAAAATACAATAGGCATTTGTTGTATTGGGCGCGTTTGACGATCGAAGCGGGCTGTCCTACGCTCGGTCGATCAATTCACCCGCGGAGGGGCATGATGGACGCCATCACACCGGTAAACCTGAACAACATCGTGGCGCCGCTGAACTTTTTGCTGCCGATGGCGGAAAAGCCGGTGGCTTATAATTACGAGCCTCCGCCCGGAACGCCGGTGAGGACCGGGCGCAATATCGAATACCAGGTGACGATCCGCGACGCGCGGCCGATCGTCGACCAGCTGTCACTGGATCGGGAGGGCTTCGTCATGCTGCATCACCAGTCGGCGGTGCAGAATTTCTACGATGAGGATGAAATCAAGTCCGTCTATTATCCGGAATGCGAGCGGGTCATGAAGGAGGCGACCGGAGCGGTCCGCGCCGTCGCCTTCGACCACATCGTGCGCAACGCCGCGGTGGCCGCCAAGGACAAGACGATCAAGATCCCGGCAAAGCGGGTCCATAACGACTACACCGCCTGGTCGGCGCCGCAGCGCGTCCGCGACCTGATGGGCGATGAAGCCGAGGAACTCCTCAAGCACCGCTTTGCCATCAACAATCTGTGGCGCCCGATCCGCGGCCCGGTGCTCGAATTCGCCGCTGACGCTGTGCGACGCGCAGAGTCTCGCCGAAGAGAATTTGATCCCCGGGGAACTGCGCTATCCCGACCGGATCGGCGAGACCTATTCGGTCACCTTCAATCCGGATCAGCGCTATTATTATTTCCCGAAGATGCAACCCGACGAGCCGGTGCTGATCCGCTGCTTCGACTCGGCCCCGCAGGGCGCGCACCGGTTTTCCGCCCATACCGGGTTCGATGACCCGACCTCACCGCCCGACGCGCCGCCGCGCGAAAGCCTCGAAGTGCGCATGCTGGTGTTCTTTCCGCCCGGCGCCTGACGAATACGTCCCGCCCCCCGCTGTTAGAGTGGGGGGCGGCCGCGCGCCGGTGACCCGCTTCCGAGGCTCGTATATCGGCAGCGGGGCGGCCGCAGGTCGACGAAGCAATCTCGGGCCGGTTGCGGCTCCTTCCACCCGAGATCGCTTCGTGCCGAAGGCCGTGTTCGACATGGCCCCGCTGCGGCGCCGGGACCTTCTCGCCGGGAGGGCCCGGCCGCATCAGCGTCATGCGATCAGAGGCGGGCCACAGAACCTAGTGCTCAGACCCTTCAGATGGCGCACCCTCACCGCACTCGTCATGCCCGGCCTTGTGCAGCTTTGTGCCGGGCATCCACGGAAACCGCCAGGGTTTGTGCCGCGTCGTGGATGGCCGGGACGAGCCCACGGCTGTCCGGTTCAGATTTACGATGATCTTCAAATGCTTCGAAGCACATCCTCCCCCTCGGCCGGGCTCGACCCGGCCGTCCACGTCTTGCAATGGCGGGGTCTTGCAAGAAAAAGACGTGGGTGCCCACGGAACAAAGTCCGTGGGCTGAAGGCCCACGGGTCAAGCCCGGCCACGGGGTACTGGTGCTTCACTGCAACCGCCATCCGAAACCGGACAGCAGTGGGACGAGCCCGGCCATCGCGGTTGGAATGAATCTTGTATCTGCGTCTGAGCACTAGGGCGTGTCGTCAATTGAGCCAGATTGTAGCGCTGGCGAGGTAGACGGCGGCGAGGAAATTTTTGGCGGTTTTGTCGTAGCGGGTGGCGATGGCGCGGAACTGTTTGAGCTTACAGAAGAAGTTCTCGATCAGGTGGCGCGCCTTGTAGCGTTCGCGGTCGAATTCGGGCGGGTTCAGGCGGTTTGCTCGGGGCGGAATTACGGCTGATTTGCCGGCCGCTGCCAACGGGTGGCGGACCCGTTTATCGGCATCAAAGGCGCGGTCGGCGATCAGCAGATCGGCGGTCATCTGCGGCAGCAGCGCGTCGGCGCCGACCAGATCATGCGCCTGTCCCGGGGTGAGCAGGAGAGCCAATGGCCGGCCCAGAGCGTCGACCAGGGCATGGATTTTTGTGCTCAGCCCGCCGCGGCTGCGGCCGATGGCTTGCGTCTCATCTTTTTTTGGGCGCACCGGCGCTGTGCTGGTGCGCTCGCACGATGGTGCTGTCGATCATCGCGTATTCGTTGTCGGCAGCGGCGGCCAGATGCTCAAGCACCCGCTGCCACACCCCGGCTTTGCTCCAACGGCTGAACCGCCGGTGCGTGTTCTTCCAGTCGCCGAAGCGATCCGGCAGGTCGCGCCACGGAATGCCGGCACGATATCGGTACAGCACCGCCTCGACAAACCGGCGATTGTCGTGCGCGGTTACGCCAACATCGCCGGGCTTCCCCGGAAGCAAGTTCTTACCCCCCACCACCACCACCATACCCATCACCTCCAACCACTCTCCATAATACATAAATCCCTAACTTGTTCACTAATACCTCCTCGCGACTTGCATTACGATACCGTTGCAATAACACCCTGTGCCGCAATTCTGACAAATGGCACCTCCGCTTATTGTCATTCCCGCGAAAGCGCGCGAAAGTGGGAACCCAGGACGGCCAAATACTGCGCCAGCGTCCCTGGGGGCCCCCGCTTGCGCGGCGCTTTCGCGGGAATGACCAGTAGAGCGGATTTCGTAACTGGGTCGATCGCAAAAAGGCACGTCGCGGCGGGGCGCAACCAAGGAGGAACGATGTGAAGAATGGCCTCCGCGTGTTCGACGCCGACACCCATGTCAACCCCGCCGCAGAAGTGCTCGAGCGCTATGTCGACCCCGACTTCCGCCCGCGCCTTGCCGAACTGGCGCAATACCGGCTGCCGGTCGGGCGTGCCGCGGACGGCGCCGACGGCCTGCATAATTACCGCGTGGGGACCAAGTACTACCGCCGCATCCTCGGCGAGGCGGAACCGCGCGAGACCTTCAGTGGCCGCGAATCGCGGTGGCGCGGAACCAAGCTGCCGCGGCCGGGGGTCAACGATGATCATGCCGAAAACCGTGTCAAGGACATGGACGACGAAGGCACAGACGTCCATTTCCTGATCCCCGGCTCGTGGATGAGCTTGGTCGGCCTGCCCGACCCCTCGTTCGAAGCCGGGATGATCCGCGCCTATCACCGCCATATGGCGGATTTCTGCGGACAGTTTCCGAACCGGCTCAAAGGCCTTATCGTCGCCTCGGCGCGCAACGTCGAGGACGCGGTGGGCGAGATCCGCGAATGGGGCAACTCGAAATGGGCGGTGGCGGTCAAGCCGATGCTGCCCCCGGACATTCCGCCCGACGATCCCGACCTCGGCCCGATCTGGCGGGCCGCCGCCGACTACGATCTTCCGATCGCCCACCACAGCTCGACCTGGAACCCGCCTTACTATCCGGGCTATCGCGATGTCTGGGAGAACATCTTCCTCGGCCGCATGGCCTCGCATCCGTGGGGGGCGATGCGCTTTGTCGCCTCGTTCATCGGCGGCGGGATCTTCGACCGCTATCCCGGACTGCGGCTGGCGGTGCTCGAATGCGGCTTTGGCTGGCTGCCGTTCTGGGCGCGCCGGCTCGACGAGCAGGCGGTCTATGTCGGCGGCACAGCACCCCTAAAGCACAGGCCCAGCGAATACATGGGCTCCGGCCGGTTCTTCTGCAGCATCGAGCACCAGGAAGGCGAAGACATGTTCGCCGCCGTCACCGGCTTTTTGGGCGACGACATGCTGATGTACGCCTCCGACTACCCCCATTCGGAATGCCAGTTCCCGAACTCGATCGACAACATCCTCGCCTGGCAAAGCCTAAAGCCCGACACCCGAAAAAAGCTGTTCTGGGACAACGCCGCCCGCTTCTTCAAGCAGACGTAAGCGGCAATTGATCGCCGTAACGCCCGAAATACCGAAAAATTCGATCAGGGAGGGTGCCGCAATGGTCAGGCTCGATCACGTCTCTCTGCCGGTTCGTGACTGGCGGAAATCGCGCGACTGGTACAGGGACCACCTCGGTTTCGAAGTCGAATTCGAGATAGCTGACCGCAGGACGGCGGCGATGCGCGACGACGCCGATCTGACGATCTTTCTTTACGAAGGCGAAGTGATCGCCTGCCCCGGTATCGCCTTCACCATTCAAGTGGGCGATGTCGAAGCGATACATCGGAGCTTGACCGCTGCCGGCGTTCCCTTCGTGCATCCGCCGATGAAAGTGTTTTGGGGCTACGGTGCGGAACTCCGCGATCCCGACGGTTACAGCCTGAGGCTGTGGGACCAGACGTCGATGCCGGAAAAAGAAGGCGGCTGACGCGCCGAGGAGATAACCCAAATCATCGAGGCGCGAAACTGCAAGGTTCTTGCCGCCGTTTGGTCATTCGCTTACTGTCACGGTGATGGATTACCGGGACCGGATCGTCATCAACCCCGAGATTCGCTTCGGGAAACCGTGCGTGCGCGGAACGCGCATCACCGTCGGCGATGTGTTGTCATACCTCGCCTCCGGCATGACCGAGCAGGAAATTCATGCCGATTTCCCGCAATTGACCAGCGACGATATCCGCGCGTGTTTGGCGTTCGCCGCGGAGCGCGAGCGTCGGATAGCGAGCATTCCGGCCGGTTGAGCGGCGGTTGCTTCTCTTTGACGAAAATCTGCCGGCCCGGCTGGTTGCGGCGTTGGCTGATCTATATCCGAATTCGGTCAATGTCTTTGATCTGGGCTTGTCGGGTAGTTCCGATCTTGGGATCTGGCGGCTTGCACGCGACCGCGAACTGGCAATCGTCTCGAAGGACGAGGACTTTCAAGCCCTCAGCCTGCTCTACGGGGCGCCCCCGAAAGTGATCTGGGTGCGGCTGGGAAATTGCTCCATCGCGGACATTATCCGCTTGCTCCGCCACCGCCGCGCCGACATCAACCGCTTTCTGACGGACGACGAAGCCGCCTTTCTCGCGCTCGGCTGAATTCGGGGCGAACGACCGCGGTCAGGGCGAAGCTCGGATTTCGGCGATGTCTTGGGCGAAGATCATGTCTTCGGTGCCGACCCGTGCGGGCTCATCCGGCGAGGACAGGTAGCGGGCGAACACCCACACCCCATCCAATGGGTTCGACACGATTTCGGCGACCGCACCATCGACCAACACGATCTGCATGCCGGGGGTCAGCAGCCGGGTATTGACGATTTCGCTCATTCGGCGGCCCGCACGATGCGCGCGATCGGCCCGGCGCCAGGTGGCCAGATCGTCCCAGCTGTCGGCTTCCATGAACTCGGCCCAGCGGCGATAGAGGTTGCGCAGATTGTGCTCGCTCGACTTGGCTTCGGTGATGTCCATCACCGTGCCGGGGATGTGCAGCCCCTGCCATTCGTAATTCTCGATCTCGTAGCCCTGCCCCTGCTCGTAGCTGTAGGGGTGGCGCCGCGCGATCGTGCCGCGGCTCGCGGCATGGGCGTAGTTCCAGTTCTCCATGTCGTCCTGCTCGGTCATCCCGGCCGGGCCGGAATAGCGGATGTAATAGTCGCGCAAAAAATTCTTGACCTCCTGCGGCGCCGCCTGGTCGACGAAATACCAGCGCCACACCTCGGTCTGGTGGGCGCCGCGCGGATGCCAGACCGCGATCGTGCGCGGCTGGCGCGGATGCAGCGCGGTATTGGGGAAGAGTTCGCCGGGGCTGCCGATCACCCGGCCCCATTCGCCCTTGCGGCGGCGCCGCTGTTCTTCGCAATGCGTGAAATATTCGGAGACGACCGGCGAATGGCTGTAGGCGGGCGGGGTCGGCTGGCCTTGCGGCAACACATAGACCCCGGTCTGATGCCCGCGCTCATAGAGCGAGACCTGCAGCCGCCGCGCCATCTGCCGTTCCTGCATGTCGCGCCGGCCGCTGCCGGACGGCCCGATGCCGACCAGATCGACCGAGCGGTGGCTGATGTTGTGATAGCTGTCGCCGCAAAAATTTTCGGCCGGGAACTTCCAGTTGCACGGGATCACCCATTTCTGGATGCCGCCGAGGACTTCGACCCCGCTGTCAGCGCCGTCCCAGGTCTCCAAGGTCAGATCGAGATAGCGGGCGAATTCGCCGAGATATTCGCTAAACGACGGCGCCGTTGGGTCCCAGGTCGCCCAGACCGCGCCTTTCCAGTTGCACAGCTGCGCCACCTCGACGAGCCCCCATTGGGCGCGGTCGAGCTGCGAATGATAGGCCTCGCGGAAATACGGGACGCCCGCGAGTTTGCCGTCGGTGCCGTAGCTCCAGCCGTGATAGGGGCAGGTGAAGACCGGCGTGTTGCCCTCGTCGTAGCGGCACACCTTCATGCCGCGGTGCCGGCACGAATTCAGAAAGACGTGGATCGCGCCGACGCGGTCTCGGCACAGGATCACCGATTCCTCGCCCATGCCGGAGACGAAAAAATCGCCGGGGTTCGGGATCTGGCTCTCGTGCCCGACAAACAGCCAGGCGCGGGAGAACAGCCGTTCCTGCTCCTCGCGGTAGATTTCTTCGTTGACGAAGATCTCGCGGCTGACCTGCCCTGCCGCCATGTCTACGAGACCAGTGCGGTAGCCCTCTTTGCGTGCCGTCGCCATAGCCCCTCCGTTTGAACTCATTCCGCCGCCTCGGCGCGAGGCGGCGCGACGCCAACCTACCAACTCCTCCCAGCTCTTGGCTTCCATGAATTCGGCCCAGCGCCGGTAGAAATTGCGCAGATTATGCTCGCTCGACTTCGCCTCGGTGAGGTCGACGACGAGCCCCGGGACTCGGAACCCTTCCCACTCGTAATTCTCGACCTCCGAACCCAACCCTTGCTCGTAGCTGTAGGGATGGCGCCGGGCGATCGTGCCGCGGCTCGCGGCATGGGCGTAATTCCAGTTCTCCATGTCGTCCTGTTCGGTCATCCCCGCCGGGCCGGAATAGCGGATGTAATAGTCCCGCAAGAAATCCTTGACCTCCGGCGGCGCCGATTTGTCGACGAGATACCAGCGCCACACCTCGGTTTCATGCGCGCCCCGCGGATGCCAGGCGGCGAGCGTGCGCGGCTGGCGCGCCAGGAACGCGGTGTTCGGGAACACCTCGCCGACCAGCGCGATCATCCGGCCCCAATCGCCGCGCCGGCGCCGCCGCGCCTCTTCGCATTCGCGGAAATATTCCGAAACGACCGAAGAGTGCCGATAGGCGGGCGGCAGCGCTACCTCCCTGGGCAACAGGTAGCTCGTCGTTTGGTGGCCGCGATCCGGAAACGCGACGTGCAGCCGGCGCGCCAGCATCAGCTCCGGCATGTCGCGGCGGCCGCTGCCGCTCGGTCCGATGCCGACCAGATCGACCGAGCGATGGCTGATGTTGTGGTAGCTGTCGCCGCTGAAATTCTCGGCCGGAAATTTCCAGTTGCAGGGGACCCGCCATTTCTGGATGCCGCACAGGATTTCGGTGCCGCCGTCGCTGCCGTCCCAGGCATCGAGAGTCAAATCGAGGTAAGGGACGAAATCGCCGAGATATTCGAGAAAGGGCGGCGCCGTCGGGGTCCCAGGTCGCCCATACCGTGCCCTTGTAGACAAACAATTGCGCGACCTCGACGAGGCCCCAGGCCGATTTGTCGAGGGCGCCGCGATACGCCTCCCTGAAATACGGGACGCCGGCGAGTTTGCCGTCGGTGCCGTAGCTCCAGCCGTGATAGGGGCAGGTGAAGACCGGCGTGTTGCCCTCGTCGTAGCGGCAGACCTTCATGCCGCGGTGGCGGCACGAATTGAGGAATACGCGCACTTCCCCGGCTCGATCGCGGCACAGGATGACCAATTCCTCGCCCATCGAGGAGACGAAGAAATCGCCGCGGTTCGCGATCTGGCTCTCATGCCCGACCAACAGCCAGGCGCGAGTAAACACCTGCTCCAGCTCCTGCTGGTAGATCTCGTCATTGACAAAGATCTCGCGGCTGATCCGGCCTGTCGCCAAGTCGACGAAACCCGGTCGATAACCTTGGGTGTACGCCATCGCCCGTCTCCTTCGCTTGTGCCCCGGTGAGCGGCGAGACCCGAGCTTACGATCAGCCTCAGAAAAGGCAGTCTGACCGCCTCGTTGGATTATTCAAAAGAAAAACGTCAGGTTCTTGGTCAGCAGCACGTTCTGGTCGAGGATGATTTTGCGCCGGGCGAGCTGCCAGCCGTTACCGACCCGGCGCAGCAAGTCCTCGCGCTTGCCGACCAGGATGTCGGTCTCGGTCTCGACCCGGTTGCGATAGATCAGAAACCGGCATTTGGTCGCGACTTCGCCGGGCTCGTCGAACGAGGGGCGCACCTCGATCAGCTGCACGTTGGTAATCATGTGCGAGATTCGCGACACCGGCTCCTCGGCCCAGTGGATGCCGGTCATGATCTGCTTGACTCGCCGGTCGAGGGTTTCCTTGCCTTCATCGAACCAGTTGATGTCGCGGTCGGCGCGGGTGAATTCGCGTTGCTGCTCGCCGACTTTGACGTTGCGCCGCATCGGCATCCAATAGCGGACATCGTCGGCGACCAGCGCCAGCCAATCCTCGTAGCGGCGCTCGTCGAGCAATTCCGCCTCATGATAGAGAAAGTCCTCGATATCCCGCTGCAACAGCAGCCGGGACAGCTGTTCGGACCGCTCGGTCATCCGATCACTCTCCGCTACGCCAAATCCGACAACGCGATCCTCGGATCTCCGAAGTTGGATTACAATCCGGAAGTGGCGCTGCGGCGGCGGATCAAGCGATTTTAGGCGTCATTTCGGGAGGAAAGCATGGAACTCGATTTCACCGGCAAGGTTGCGTTGATCACCGGCGCCGGAAACGGCATCGGCCGGGCCACGGCACTCGGCTTCGCCAAGAGCGGAGCCAAAGTGGTCGTCGTCGACCGCGACGCCGCGGGTGGCGAGGCGACCGCCGGGATCATCCGCCAGCAGGGCGGCGACGCGCGGTTCGTCGCCGCCGACGTGACCCGATCGGCCGAGGTCCGTGCCTATGTCGAAGCGGCGCTCGACGCTTACGGCACGATCGACTGTTTTTTCAACAATGCCGGCATCGAGGGCAAATGGGCACATACTGCCGAATATGACGAGGATGTGTTCGACGCTGTGATCGGCGTCAACGTCAAGGGCGTCTTTCTTGGGCTGCGTCACGTCTTGCCGGTCATGCTGCGACAGCAGCGGGGAGCGATCGTCAACACCGCCTCGGTCGCCGGGCTGGTGGCAACACCCGGGATGCCGGCCTACGTCGCCTCGAAGCACGCGGTGATCGGCCTGACCAAGACCGCCGCCGGCGAGGTGGCGCGACAAGGTATCCGCGTCAACGCAGTCTGCCCCGGCCCGGTCGACACAAGAATGATCCATTCGCTCGAAGCGCAGCTCAACCCGGCCGACCCGGCGAGCGTCAGCCGGCGCTATCAATCGGCGATCCCGCTCGGCCGTTACGTGACGACAGACGAGATCGCCAACACGGTCTTGTTCTTGTGCTCCGACCTCGCCGCTGCGATCACCGGCGCGCAATATGTTGTCGACGGCGGCCGCACCGCCACCGGCGGCGCCGTTACCCAGGCGATGCAGGGCTGATCCGGTAACGCTTTCCGCTGCCGCCGATCGAGGTCGGAGAAATGGCCGCAACACTGGCCGCCGACCGACGAGTGCGCTAGTTTCGCCGATTGCGGGCCTTCACCGAACAAGCCCGGAAAGAGGAGCCATGAACGAAATTCGCACGCTGGCGATCGATATCGGCGGCACCGGGATCAAGGCCGCACTGCTTGGCGGGGCCGGGCAGATGATCAGCATGCGGCAACGGGTACCGACCCCGGCGAAGCCGGTCGCACCTGCGGCGCTGGTCGATGCGATCGATCAGGTGGTAGCGCCGCTCGGAGATTTCGATCGGGTTTCGGTCGGGTTCCCCGGCTATGTACGCGAGGGGAGGGTGCTGACCGCCCCCAACCTCGGGAGCGAGGCGCTGGCCGGTTTCGATCTGCAGGCGACGCTGACGGAGCATTGGGGCAAGCCCGTGCGGGTGTTGAACGACGCCGATGTCCAGGGTTTCGGCGCGATCAAGGGCCACGGCATCGAGTTGGTGCTGACCTTGGGGACCGGCGCCGGTACCGCGATGTTTCGCAACGGCGAGATCATGCCGCATCTCGAACTCGCTCATCACCCGGTCAGCGGCAACAAGACTTACGATCAATACATCGGCAACGCCGCCCGCAAAAGAAAGGGGAAAAAGGCGTGGAGCAAGAGAGTTGCCAAGGTTATAGACATCCTTCGAGTGGTGACGCAGTTCGATCATCTCTATATCGGCGGCGGCAATGCCGCGGATTTGAGCTTTACGTTGCCGGATGATGTGACGATCGTTTCGAATAGCGATGGGCTGACCGGCGGCATCGGCCTGTGGCGATCGGGCCCGCCTGCTCGTCAAGCTGCCGCCGCCACGGCCGGCGACACCGCAGCGGATCAGCCCGCCGAGCCCGGCGGTGCTGCACCCGGTCCCGACGATGCCGGTTCGGAGGCGATGGGCGACGGCGTACCGCCCCCCGCGACCGCCGAATAACGCCGCCGCCGCGCGTCGCTGCACATTCAAAAATCGCCAATGCGGCAACCGGCTGCGATATTGCTGGCGCTGATGCTGGCTGGCTGCGTCGTCGAGCCATCCGCGCAATCGCCGACGCGGGCTCCGGGGGCAATAGCGTCTACCGCTCACATTCCGCCATTTGCGCGCTGGCCGTACCAGCCTTTTTCGCGTGAAGCGGCGGTTCAGATTGCTCTGGGCGAGTGGTGGGCGTTCCGCAAGCCGATCGTCTATCCGAACGTCGAACTGCCCGAGGATGCGGAGCGCGAGGAGGGGTTGTGGCAGCGCGTCGGGCTTTACTGGTGGCTCGGTCTCGATCCGAGCTGGCGCGAGCAAGGTTGGACCGGAATTCACGACGAGAACGGCCGGATTTTTTCGGATACGCAGGACGGGTATTTTGCCTGGTCGGCGGCGTTCATCTCCTACGTCATGCGGCTGGCCGGCGCCGGCAGCAGCTTTCCGTACTCCGAGACCCACGCCGATTACATCGATGCTGCGGCCCGCCGCGATCCCGGCATCGCCCTCGAGGCGCATCGGGTCCAGGATTACGCTCCGCAACGCGGCGATCTGATCTGCCTGTGGCGGGGTCGCCGACCGGTGACATTCGAAGAACTGCCGACCAGCCGCTTCGCCGGTCATTGCGACATCGTCGTCGATATCAAGGCTGGTCAGCTCGATGTGATCGGCGGGAATGTCGACAACGCGGTCGCGATGAAACATGTCCCCGCCACCGCCGACGGCCGCCTCGCCGGCCCGGACGGTATCGTGGTCGATCCCGATCATCACTGGTTCGTCGTGCTGAAAGTGCTGTATAAGCGGGACGGCAGCGCGCCGCCGGCGGCAATTTCTGCGGCACCGCAGGCCCTGAGCAGCTCCGGTTAGGCGCGGCCGGCTATCGTCACCTCGCGGCCCCGTCCGCCCTCGATCATTGCCGCGGCCAACCCTGGTTGGCGATCCAGAGCGGCCCGGTAATAGGCGGCGGCAGCCCTGACGATTTCGCCGTTGCGGCCGAGCGCCGCATCGCCGAGTTCCAGCATGCGCAAATTCGGCCAGGCGTGCGGACGCAGCCTGGCCATTCCCAAAACCGCCTCGTCGGCCGGCCGGTCGGCGTTCCGCTGCGCCAGGATCAGGATCGCCGCCGCGGTCGAACGCGACACGCCTGCATGGCAATGAATTAACAGATGCGACCCCGTCGCATGTTCGCGGTGATCGATCACCTCACGGCCGAAGGCAAGCAGCAGATCGACATCCCACCGCTCCGGAAGGATCACACCCGGAAGGGGCTCGATCACATCGTGGAAATACAGCTTCACCCGCCGATGCAGATCATGAGTTTTCAGCTCCGGCGGGTCGGGCCAGCCGGGGTCGAGGATCGACACCACATGGGTGGCGTCGCCGGCGCCGCGGGCGGCCAGTTCGTCGAGCCCGCAGATGGTGATCCGGAACGGCGCCGCCTCGCGATCGGTCACTTCCATTCTCCCAGCCGTGTTGCAATCCATACCCGAAAATCAAGATACCGCATGCTTGTGGCAAATCTGTGCGCGCCCCCCTCTGCGACGACCGGCGGAAGCCCGATCACGCGGCGAATTGGAGCCGGGCGGCGGGGCGGGTGACGCGCAGCACCAGCAGCGAGGCCAACAGGCAGGCCAGACCGCTGGTCAGAAACGCCGCCAGATAATCGCCGGTCAGGCTGCGCACGGCGCCGGCGCCGAATGCCGCGACGGCCCCGCCGACCTGATGGCCGGCAAAGATCCAGGCGACGATGACCGGCGTGTCGCGGCGGCCGAATACCTCGTTCGCCAGCGCGAAGGTGGCGGGCCCGGTCGCGACCCAGTCGAGCCCGTAAAAGACCGCAAAAATCGACAGACTGATCGGATCGAACGCGGTGAACGGAACCACGATCAGCGACAGGCCGCGCAAGCCGTAATACCAGAACAGCAACACGCGGGGATTGAAGCGGTCGCACATCCAGCCCGATAGGGTGGCGCCGATCAGGCTGAAAACGCCGAGCGCGGCCAGCACATCGGCGCCGGCGACCGCCGAGATGCCGCGATCGGCGCAATAGGCGATCAAATGCGTATTGATCAAACCGTTGGTCGACAGGCCGCAGACGGCGAAGCTGCCGGTCAGCAGCCAGAAATCCAGCGAATGCGAGGCGCGCGACAAGGTCCCCAGGGCGACGGCAAACGGATTGCCGGGAAGCCGCGGCGGGCGCGCGTCCGTTTCGGCGCCATACGGCAGGCTGCCGACATCCGCCGGCCATTCGGGCATCAGCAGCGCCACCACCGGCACCATCGCGGTGATCGCCAACGTCACCGTCACCGACACCCCACGCCAGCCGTACCGTTGGGCCAGCACCGCCAGGAGCGGCAGAAAGATCAATTGCCCGGCCGCGTTGGCCGCGGTCAGCAGCCCCATCGCCAGCCCGGTGCGCTTGTTGAACCAGCGGTTGGCCACCGCCGCTGCGATGCCGACGGCTCCGGCGCCGGACCCGATGCCGACCATCAGCCCCCAGGTCAGAAACAATTGCCATGGGGTGGTCATGAAATTCGAGATCCCGGTGCCGGCGACCAGCACCAACATGCAGCCGATAATTGTGCGCTTCAGACCGACGACCTCGATCAGGCCGGTCAGAAACGGCCCGGTCACACCCATCAAGATAATGTTGAGCGATACCGCCCCGGAAATCGTCGCGACATTCCAGCCGAAAGCGTGCTGCAGCGGAATGATCATGACCCCGGGGGCGGCGCGCACTCCGACGACGGCGAGCGTTGCGGAGAACATCACCCCGAGCACGATCCAGGCGTAGTGCGGACGCTCGAGGGGCCGCCGGACGAGACGTCGTGTGATCATCGCGGCTGGGCTTTCTCGTGACGGGGCGGCGGCAGCCTCAGACCGGACGGCGGCGGTGGCGGCCGGCCAGCCGGGCTTCGATCGCGTCCCAGATTTTGGCCGAGATGTCGATGCCGTCGAGCCGGTCGATTTCCTGGATCCCGGTCGGCGAGGTGACGTTGATTTCCGTCATCCAATCGCCGATCACATCGATACCGACAAAGATCAGCCCTTGCGCGCGCAAGGCAGGCCCGATCGCGGCACAGATCTCGTGCTCCCGCGGGGTCAGCTCGGTCTTTGCCGCACGGCCGCCGACATGTAGATTGGCCCGTGCCTCGCCCTCGGCCGGCACCCGCATGACACCGCCTACGGCTTCGCCGTCAACCAGAATGATGCGCTTGTCGCCCTGCCGGATCTCCGGGAGATAGCGTTGCACCATAACCGGCTCGCGTTGGATCGACTCGTACATTTCGAGGAGCGCGGTCAGGTTTTCATCGCCGGGCCGCAGGTGAAACACGCCGGCGCCGCCGTTGCCGAAGAGCGGCTTTACGATGATGTCGCCATACTCTTTCCAAAAGGCGCGGATCTCGTCGCGGTCGCGGGTCAACAGGGTTGGCGGCATCAGCTCCTTAAAGCGCAGCACGAAGAGCTTCTCCGGCGCGTTGCGCACCGCCGCCGGGTCGTTGACGACGAGCGGTCCGTCCTCGGGCAGCAGCTCGAGCAGGTGCGTCGCCGTGATGTAGGCCATATCGAAAGGCGGATCCTGGCGCATCAGCACGATATCGAGGCCGGCGAGGTCGACTTCCTCGAAGCCGCCGAAGCGGTGGTGACGCGCGTAATCGCGAAATACTTCGAGCGGCCGACCGCGCGCGTACAGCCTCCCGTCGCGCAGAGTCAGGGCGTCCGGCAGATAGTGAAACAGCGCATGGCCCCGAGCCTGGGCTTCGAGGGCGAGGGCAAAGGTCGAATCGGCATCGATGTTGATCGTATCGATCGCGTCCATCTGAATCGCAACGGCGAGACCCATTCCAATCTCCCGGCAGGTCGCAAGCCTTTATAGAGGGCTCGGCCGCCCGCGCGGCGGTCAATTCAATTGCGTGCGCAGTTGCTGCAGCGCAACCGCCGCCTGGTGGCGCGCCATGCCTTCCGGCGCGCGCACGACAAACTGCTCCAAGGCGCCGGCAGCCGCCCGCATGTTGCCGAGCTGCCGGTGCAACATGCCGGCCTCGCGCCAAAGATCGGCGAGGTCGGGGGCCAGCATCAGCATCGTCTCGACGATTTTGACGGCGCGCTCGTAACGCTGCTCCTGCAGCAGCCGCGATTTCAGATTGTTTTGCAGGCGCAACAGCACGTCTCGATCCGGGACCGGCGCGTAATATCCGGGCAACAATTCGTTGTCCGCACCGGCGACGGCCTTCAGCAGTTCGCGCAAGTCAGCCGCGCTGCAAACTTGGCCATGATGGAACGGGTCGAGGATCAGCCCCGGACCATCGCCGAGACGCACCAGAAAATGACCGGGAAAGGCGAGACCGGCGGCCGACCAGCCTTGTGCGCGCGCCGCGTCGATGAACAGGATCCCGAGCACCACCGGCAGGCCCTTCTTGCGGTCGATGACCCGGATCAGATTGGCGTTCTGCAGATCGTCATAGGTTGTTTCGTCACCGCTGTAGCCATGCTTCAGCAGGATGATCTCGTTCAGCGCGCGGGCGCGGTCCGCGAGATCGCCGGCGGCGCCGATGTGTCGCCCGACATCGCGCGCGATCACCCGCAGATGATCGCGATAGCGGGCGAGACCGACATGCGGGCGGTCGAAAGAGGCCAGCGCCAGGGCCGCCTCGGCGATCGGCCAGAACGCCGCGCCGGCGGTGCCGAGACCCCGCAGGAAGCGCGCGCAACTCTCGGGGTCATCGGCTTCGAGCGGCTCGGTCATCACCCGGGTTCAGAGCTTCTGGACTTCGACCGGGGTCATCGGTGCGGCGGTCGCAGGCGGCGGGCTTTGCGCGTCCGCAGACGGCTGCGCCGATGGCGGCGGAGGCTCGGCGGCAACGGGTCGACCCGATCGGATATCGACATATGATACCACGCGCTTCACGCCCGGTACATATCGCGCCATCGTCGTGGCGTTGTCGAGCTCTGCCTGGCTTCTGGCCGAGCCGATCAGATAGACGGAGCGGTTGACCGTCTCGATCGTGTAATTGACCGAGCGGATATGGCTGTTGAAAACCAGATCCGAACGCACCTGCGACGTGATCCAAGCGTCCTTGGCCGAATTCCAGGCAGTTTCGGAGGGCGCCACTTCGATCTCGTTGTAGACTGCGCGGACGCCCTTGACCCGGCCGGCGACCTCTTGCGCCTGCGCCTTGATTGCCGGGGTGGGCGCCGAGCCGGTCAACAATGTCCGCCCCTCGTAAACATTGACGTTGAGGGTCGCCCGCATCGTCGGGTCCGCCTTGTCCAATGCGGCCTGGACATTGGTCTTGATGGCGAAATCATCGGCTGTGCCGCCAACGCCGCGCTCCTGATTGGCGGCATAGCCCGCCCCGCCGGCCGCGGCAAGCCCCCCGACGATGGCCACCGGGCAGCCCCCCAGAGCAAATGGCAGGGCCAGGGACGATAGAAGACCTAGGAAGGGACAACGAAGACTCACGCCGGTCACTCCAGTCGCCGATATTCACCATCCAATTTTGGGCAACAAAGACGCCGCGTCCAATACTGCGTAAGCCGGCCCTGCTCGCGTCATCGATCCGGACAGATTTGTGACCCGTCCAAGCCCCCGGCAAGCCGTCGAATTTATCGTTGCAGCAATCAGTTGAATGCCGATCGCGCGCGCGGTCGCGACAAGCGGCGGTCAAACATCGGGCAGCCAAGCGCCGGGCCAGTGCTGCGGCAGGCGGCGTGGCGCGACCAGCATCAGGTCGAATCGGAGATCAAGTCCGCGCAGGTCCGGGCGCGCAACCAGAAAGGCCTCGGCTGCCCGGACGATGCGGCGCCGTTGACGCGGCGACAACGCCGAAGCGGCCGTCGCAACTTCTTGGCGCGACTTGACCTCGATGACCGCCAGCACGCTGCCCCGCCGGGCCAGGATGTCGATCTCGCCGGCCCGGCAGCGCCAACCGCGCGCGAGGATCCGCCAACCACGCAGCCGCAGGTGCCAGCGGCACAGCGACTCCGCCCACCGTCCGCGGCGCTCCGCGCGCTGACGGCGCAGGAGCCTGGAAGATCTCGTCGCCCTCATGTCATGCCGTCTCGGATGGCGAGCGCGCGGCGATAAAGGTCTCGTCGAGGCAGGCCGGTCTCGGCGGCGAGCCGGGCCGCGGCCTCGCGTACGCTCAGCATCATCAGGTCGGCGCGCAGCCGGTCGTCGATTTGAGCCGGCTCGGGTGCTCGCGGCACAAGCGGAGCGACAATGATCGCGATCTCGCCGCGAGGCCGGCCGGTGTCGCGATAATGGTTGGCGAGATCGGCGAGCCGGCCACGGCGGATTTCCTCGAACCGCTTGGTCAGTTCGCGCCCCACCGCGGCGTCGCGGTCGCCGAGGAGTTCTGCCATGTCGGCCAGAGAGTCCGTCAGCCTTGCCGCGCTCTCGAAGCAGATCAGCGTCGTCCCGATCGTCGCCCAGCGAGCGAGTTCGCGCCGCCGCGCCGCGCGCCGCGGCGGCAGAAACCCGGCGAACAGAAATCTGTCCGGCGGCAGGCCGGAGAGGATCAGGGCCGTCAGCGCCGCCGAGGGTCCGGGCGCCGCGGTGACCGGCAGATTCTCGGCGATTGCTGCCCGGACGAGCTTGTAGCCGGGGTCGCAGACGAGCGGCGTTCCGGCGTCGCAGACCAGCGCCAGACGTTCGCCGCGGCGCAACGCGGCGAGGATCGCCGGGCGTACCTGCTCGGCGTTGTGGTCGTCGTAGCGCCCGAGCGGCGTCGAGATCCGGTAGCGGGCGAGTAATTTTGCGGTGACCCGCGTATCCTCGCACCAGATGCGGTCGGCGCCGCGCAATGCGGCCAGCGCGCGCAGGGTGATATCGTCGAGATTGCCGATCGGCGTCGCGACGAGGTGGAGGCCCGGCGCCAAGGGCTTATCCGCTGCCGGCGTCGCGGTGCCGCGCTCGGGCCGCGCCGCGCGCTCGGGTTTACTCGGGTTCGACCCGCGGTTAGGCTCGCGGCGCCCGCCGTCGCTGCTGCTTTCGGAGGCTGCCCTTGCCACGCTGGTGTCTCCCTCGGTTCGCTGCGCTGCTCGCCGTCCTTGCCGTCGCGATCTTGGCGGCGTGCGCGCCGACGATGGTAGAGGCACCGCTCCCGGCCCCGCAACCGGCCTATGGCGCGCAGGAACCATTACCGCCGCCGGTGCCGGCCCCCGCGGCCGGCCCGGCCAAGGTGGCGCTGCTGGTGCCGTTGTCGGGTCCCAATGCCGAGCTCGGCAAGGCAATCCTCGATGCTGCGCAGTTGGCGCTGTTCGAGACCGGTGGCGACAAACTGGTCCTGATCCCGCGCGATACCAAAGGCACCGCCGCCGGCGCCGCCGATGCGGCCCGCGCCGCGATTGCCGAGGGCGTCGGCATCATCCTCGGACCGCTGCTGGCCGCCGAGGTCGAGGCGGTAAAGCCGATCGCCGGCGACGCGCATCTCAACTTGATCGCCTTCTCGACGGTGACCGGCCTCGCCGGCGGCAACACCTTCCTGATGGGTTTTCTGCCTGGGCAGGAGGTCGTCCGGGAGATCGGCTTTGCCCGCGAGCGCGGGCTCAGACGGTTCGCCGCGCTGGCGCCCAATTCGGCTTACGGGCATCTGATCACGGACGCGCTGGGCTCGGTTGCCGCGGCGACCGACGCGACGGTGACGAATGTCGAGTTCTACGATCCGCGCGCCGACGATGCGGACACGGCGATCCGGCATTTGCTGCCGGGAGGTGGCGCGCCTCAGGGCGATCAACCCGACGTCCCGGGTTCGGCCGCCACGACGCCGGCAGCGCCTGCGGCGCCGGCGTTCGACGCGCTGCTGTTGCCCGAAGGCGGTGCGGATTTGCGGCATGTCGCCCACCAGCTCGCGACCGCCGGGCTCGATGCCAAGGCCACCCGGCTGCTCGGCAGTGGGCTGTGGGACGAGCGCGACATCGGCAGCGATGCCGTACTCGTCGGCGGCTGGTTCGCCGCATCGCCGCCCGACGCAAGGCGAGGATTTATCCGCCGCTATCACGCGACCTACGGCAGCGATCCGCCGCGCCTGGCCTCGCTCGGTTACGACGCCGCTGCCCTTGCCGGCGAATTGGCGAGCAAGGGCGGCGGCAGGCCGGCTTTTGCTCGCGAGGCGATCCTCGACCCCGCCGGCTTTAGCGGTGTCGACGGCCTCTTCCGCTTCACGCCGGACGGTCTGGTGCAGCGCGCTCTCGCCGTGCTCGAGGTCGAGCCCGGCGCGAATGTCGTCGTCAGTCCGGCGCCGCAAAGCTTCCAGGACCTCGGCTACTGAGGCGTCGGCGCGGGCGGCGGCGACGAGATTCCGGCCGCCGCAATGCGATGATCGCCGTCGCGAGGGCCGCCATGGGTCGAAAATCGCAGGCCGGCGCCGTCCCTCCCGCCGAGAAGCCTTTTCGCGGCCCGCAATAAATGCGTAATCTCCCCGCGCAGACCTCTTCGACAACCGGGCCCGGCGGCGTTTCGCACCTCGATCGGCGTCCGCCTCATCAAGCGGGAGAGAAACATGGGTGAGATCAAAGGCGCAGACTTGCTGGCGAAGAGCCTCAAGGAGCAAGGCGTGCAGTATATGTTCGGCGTCGTCGGGTTTCCCGTCGGGCCGATCGCCGAAGCCGCCCAGAAGGTCGGCCTTCCCTATATCGGCATGCGCAACGAGCAGGCCGCATCCTACGCCGCCGGCGCCGTCGGCTACCTGACCGGCCGGCCGGGCTCGTGCATCGTCGTCACCGGCCCCGGCGTGATCCACGGCCTCTCCGGCCTTGCCAACGCGCAGCAGAACTGCTGGCCGATGATCCTGATCGGCGGCGCGTCGGAGACCTATCGCAACGGCATGGGCTCCTTCCAGGAGGAGCGCCAGGTGCTGGCCGCGACCCCGGTCTCCAAATGGGCGCACGCGATCGAGCACGTCAACCGCATCCCGTTCTATGTCGAGATGGCGGTGCGGCAATCGACCTACGGCCGCCCCGGCGCGGCCTATCTCGACTTCCCCGACGATATGATCACCGGCACGTGCGATACGGACACTGTGGCCGAGGTGCGCAGATGCCCTGACCCGCCGCGCACGATGGCGATGCCGCAGGACATCGAGCATGCGCTCGACGTGCTGCAATCGGCGCAGCGCCCGCTTGCCCTGATCGGCCAGGGCATGGCCTCCTCGCGCGCCGAGGACGAGGTGCGCGCCTTTATCGAGAGCACTCAGATACCGTTCGTGCGCACGCCCAAGGGCAAGGGCGTGCTGCCGGACGACCACCCGCTGTCGGCCGGCGCCGCGCGCACTCTCGCGCTGTCGCAGGCCGACGTCGTTTTCCTGATGGGCGCGCGCTTCAACTGGATCCTGCATTTCGGCCTGCCGCCGCGCTACAACAAGGACGTGCGGGTGGTCCAGCTCGACATCGAGCCGGAGTCGATGCACCAGAACAAGCCGGCCGAGGTGGCGCTGGTCGGCGACGGCAAGGCGATCGTCGCGCAGCTGAACCAGGCGCTGCACGGCCGCCAGTGGTTCCACCCGGAAGGCTCGCCGTGGCGTCAGGCGATCGCCAAGAAATCGGCCGAGAACGCGGCGATGATCGCGCCGCAGATCGACGACGACTCGTCGCCGGGCGGCTATTACCGGCTGTTCCGCGACATCCGCGAGTGGCTGCCGAAGAATGTGGTGCTGTGCAGCGAGGGCGCGACGACGATGGATATCGGCGGCACCCAGATGCCGCTCGATAACCCGCGCTCCTACCTGAACGCCGGCAGCTACGGCACGATGGGCGTCGGGCTCGGGCTCGTCGTCGCCTCCTGCGTCGTGCACCCCGACCGCCCGGTCGTCCACATCTCCGGCGACTCGGCGATCGGCTTCTCCGGCATGGAGATGGAGACGCTGTGCCGCTACGGCATGCCGGCCAAGATCGTCGTTATGAACAATGGCGGCATCGGCCCGGGCATGCCGGAAATCCCGCCCAACCCGATGCTCAACATGCGGCCGAACACGCTGATCTACGGCGCCCGCTACGACAAGATGATGCAGGCGTTCGGCGGCTACGGCGCCTATGTCGAGGACACCAAGGACGTCCGCGGCGCGCTCGACGAGCTGATGAACTTCCCCGGCCCGGGCCTGGTCAACATCAAGCTCAGCCAAGGCTCCGCCCGCAAGCAGCAGGAGTTCCGCTGGCACAGCTGACCCCCCGTCACTTCCCTCCTCCGCCTGCGGGGGAGGGTCAGGGTGGGGACCGGGGGCCGCTCCGCAAGGGGCGGCCCCCGGCCGTCTGATAACCCAACTTATACAGCCCGCGTAACCGCGATGCTCCAATCGCTTACACTTTCCTTGGCCTTTCTCACATTCACATCGAGCCTGGCCGGGGCCGCGCCATGCATGCCGGTTGTGCTGAAGCCCGACGAAACCTCGACCGTCCTGCAGGGCAAAACCACCGGCAGCGACACCGATTTCACCTGCTTTCAGCTGACTACGGGCATCGGGCGCCGCCTCCATCTCAGCCTCATCCGAGCCGCTGGACCGGCGCTCGCCTTCAACATCGGCGATGTCGTCGACAGTCGGGATGACTACTCGTTCGTGACCGGGCGGAACTCTTATAAGATCGATGTCTACGGGATCTTTCGCGTCTCGCCGGTGCAGCCCTTCCGGATTTCCGTTACCGCATCGTCCGGCGCAAATCGGAGCGACTTGGGAGATCCGGCCGCCACGGTTTCCACCGTCTTCAAGCTGAATTACCGTTACAACCAGCCCTCGCCAATTTTCGACTTCAGTGAGAAACCAAGCCCACTCATGCAGAAGTATTTCACCGCCCAATTTATAGCGGCGTGGGTCGCTGCGATGCGCCACAACAAGGAGGGACCTGTCTATGACGGCGATCCGATGACTGGGTTCCAGGAGATTGACTCCGTCACAATCAAAAGTAGTCGAGCGGACCTGATTACCTTCGATCGCGCCACTGTAACCGACAGCATCGTTGCTCATCCCGGCGGAGAGAAGCTGGTTATCCGTTATGACATGAAGCGAGAGAACCCGGTTTGGAAAATTGATGATATACACCAGTCAGGTCAACAGCCGCTTCGCGATTACTTGAGACGCGTCAAATGATCTCGGATTACGGTGAGATTATGGTGACAGTTTACCAAATACGCGTGGGGGGAGGTGTTGATTGAAGGTTTGATCCCCGTGCTCAGGGAGCATTGTGACGACGCGGAGTTCCAAGAATATTTAAAATCGATCGGAGCGGTGATGGCCGAAGTTGGACTTGAAATATTCAGTAAGATCTATCAACAATATCCTGAGTTAGAAACAGAAGTTCAAGATAAAATCAATCAATATGGCAAATTTATTTGATTAAATACTGCTGGTCTAGCACGCTGCTGAAAATGGGTTGCGGATTTGGCGCATTGTGCTCCCGTGGGGATTGCGGTGACGGATTACGGTGACGGATTACGGTGACGAACATCTCACCGGACCTCATCCCGCGGGAGCTTCTTCGGGCCACTCAGCGTAGTCGGCTGCCCAATCGGGGAACGGATACAGCACGAATTGGGCAGGACAGGGGTCCTTGAACAGTTGATCGGCGAATCGGGATGGGTCGGAATTGCCGCAGTGGCCGGGCTGTTGCACAAAGACTTGGAATTTGCCGCGGAGTTCAGCCGGATAGCTCAGCTTGGCGACGAAGGATTTCTACAAGAATTGGCAAGACGGTACCCTAAATCCAAAAAGGGACAAGTGACGTACCGCCGCAATGAGTTGCGAGATTTGGCCGCTGGGCACAGAACCTATCCGCTCGCGAGCGGCCCCTTGCCGTCGCCGGGTAGGGCAATCACTCGGCGGCGGCGGGTTGCGGCTGGCGGCGCAGGCGCTCGACTTTCGCCATCGCCGCGGGGCCGGGCCAGTCTTCGGTGAGCCACCCCGGCAGCGGGTCGGCCGGGCCGGAGAGGGGGAGGGCTTCGTCTTCGTCACCGCGGCCGTTGGGAAAGAGCGACAGGGCGTTCGGCATCTCGTAATAGATTTCTAGGCCGTTGCCGTCGGGGTCGTTGAAATACATGCTGCGCTGGCAGACATGGTCGGTGGCGCGCTGGATCTCGACGCCGGTCTTGAGGAGGTGGGCGTAGGCTTCGCGCAATGCCGCGTAGCTGGCGACCTTAAAGGCGATGTGCACGAGCCCGAGCTGCGCGCGCTGCGGCTGCGGCGCCGCCTTCTCGGGCGCGGGATGCTGCACGATGTCGATCGTATGAAAGCCGTCGCCCAACGTCATAAAGACGCCGCCGTGGTCGGGGTCCTGCTCGGCGATGCGTAACCCGAGCGCATCGCGGTAGAAACGCTTTGAGGCCTCCTCGTCGGCGACCCTGAGGAGGACGTGGCCGATGCCCGTCAGTTTGATCATCGCAACTTCTCCCGTTCCGGCACAGATCGAATTGCGATGTTAGCGCGGCGGCGCGGCCCGCGGTATAAGCTTGGCATATGGCCTACGAAACCTATCGCGTCGAGATCACCCGCGACGAATGGAAGTCGGCCGCGCCGGTCACGATCGAGATCACCGCCTATATCGACCGGGTTCCCGAGACCGACGCCCCGACGCGGGGAATGCTGACCCGCGCGGCCAAAGGGGTATGGAACAGCCGGCTGCAATACACCGGCGACTTCGATACGCTGGCGGAGGCGCTCGCAGCGATCATGGCGAGCTGTCCCGAGGCCGACCATATCCGCTGCTACGAGTATTCGGTCGACAATGAATTCCCGGTCGAGGCGGCGCCCTTGTCTCGGTCCGGGGAGAACTGGCTGCCCGGCGGTTAGCGAGACCCGTCGCCGCTATTGCCGCGGGGGCCCTGCCTGCGGGCCCATCCGCCGGCGATTGTGCTCGACGGCGAAGATGTGGCTGTAGAGGGTCGCAGTCCACTGCTTACCCTCCATGGTCATCTCGAGATAACGCAGCGCGTCGCCGATATAGCGCTCTATTTTGCTCCAATAGAATTGCGGATAGCATTCGACCATATCGGCAGGGCTGCTGTAGCCGAGTCGGTCGTGAATTCCGTTTTCGACGAATTCATAATAGAGCGCGTTCAGTTTCCGCAGGTACAAGGGATCGCCCAATTGACCGATCAGATCGGCGGCCCGCACGAGGCCGGCCTCGGTATCGGTGGCGGCGTGGTCCTCGTCGTCCGGCACCGGGAAACGGGTGAGTTCGATGGCGGCGGCGATGCGCTCCTCGTCGAGGTACGGAACGGGCGCGAACCGTTCCCGGACCATGATCTTCCCCCGTTCGACGTGATAGGGCATCAGAAATGCGTCGGAGGCCCCGCGCGGCGGCGTCACCGTATTGCCGGCGGCGTCGATCACGAAATGCGCGGCCGTATCGCCGGGGCAGATGCCCCGCACATAGCCGATGTCGTGGTTCAGTGCGGCCAGAATGGTATGACACCAATCGCTCGGCGTCACGATCCGCTCGATGCGACGACCGCGCAAAATATCCTGGGCGCAGAGCGTGACGAGCGCCGTGTGCTGGCAATCGTGATAAAGCGCATCGCTGCTGGCGATGCGCTCGATGACGAGCCGGGCGGCTTCGCTGAGACCCGCGGGAATATGCGGCTCCTGGTCGCCGTAGCTTCGGCAGTAGGTCTCGGCCAGGTTGCGACCCAAGGCATCAGCCAGAAGGCTCGTTGGGTTCAGCATGATCGTCTTTCCTGATATCCCGATGGGACCGACCGAGTATGCCACGTTCTTGGGAGATCGCCAGGTCGCTTCGTGCTTCGCAAAATCGCCGCACCGGCATGGTGAAGATTCGGAGGGTAAAAGCGTCGGTCTACGAAGGATTTAGATGCAGATTGGCTCCAGATGCAGCAAAGTGCGCGAAAGCAACAGCCGCGATTATTCATCCGGCACGCGGGATCTGATCGCTCAAACGACAGGGAGGCGGGCGTGAGTTTTATCATCGCCAATTTTCGGCACGTCGCCGACGGCCTACAGGAAGGCCAGTTCTCGGTCGGCGCCCGTCAAAAGGCAGCCGGTTTGAACGAGCTCGATCCGATCTATCGGCAATTGCTCGACCGGCCGATCACTCAGACGCTCGGCGTCATCGGTCCGGACGGCCGGCCGAGCCTGACGCCGATGTGGTTCGACTATGCGGACGATAGGATCCTGGTCAATACCGCCTCGCATCGCCCCAAATGCGAGTGGATCCGCCGCAATCCGCGCCTGACCAGCCTGCTGGTCAACCCCGAGAACCCCTATCACTGGGTGCAGATCAAGCATACGGTCGAAGAGGAACGGCGCGAGTGGGAGCCGGGCGGCGACCGCGTTACCCGACAGCTCGACCGGATCTGGACCAAGTACACCGGCAATCCGCCGCCCTATGGCCTGCGCGACCCGAAGATCGATGAGAAACGGGTGTTGTTCGTCTGCCGGATCGACCGGATCGCGACCTTCGGCAAACCCTAGCCGAGTGGAGCCCTGCCGGTTGCGTTGTTATTGACTCGGCGGCGTCTTCTGGTGCACCGATCGCCAGAGGCCTCGCATTTCGCCAGGGAGGAAATCATGGCGTCACCACGGAAACTGTCGCATATCGTGCTGCAGACCAATCGCCGGCGCGAGATGATCGATTGGTACTGCACGGTGCTCGGCGCCGAGCTTCTTTACGAAGCCGAGCGCATCTCGTTCATCAGCTATGACGACGAGCATCACCGGGTCGCTTTTCTCGATCCGGGTCCGTTGGCGGACCGAGAACCCGACGGGCCGAAAGCCGGCAAAGAGGCAGGCCTGCACCACGTCGCCTTTACCTTTGGCGGTCTCGACGATCTGATCGACAACTATCAGCGGCTCAAGGGCATCGGCATTCGGCCGCAGCGCTGCGTCAATCACGGCGTCACGACCTCGATGTACTACCACGATCCCGACCACAACCAGGTCGAGCTGTTGGTCGACAATTTTGCTACGGCAGCCGAAGGCCGAGCCTATATGCAAAGCCGCTCGGTCAACGACAAAAACCCGGTCGGCATCGTCTACGACCCCGAAGAACTGGTCGGGCGGGTCCGCGCCGGGCTGCGCATCGAGGAACTCGCCTCGATCAACTGAACGGGTCGGTCGCAGCAAAAAATCGTTGTCACAAACATCTCTAGGGAGGATCGGATGGCGATATTTACCCACTCGCGGTCGGTACGAACGACTGGCGAAGGCACGCGCGTTCCACGATGGCGTGCTGGCTCGGGGTCGAAGCGGCTGATGGGCTTGGGCTGGGCGAGTCGACACTGGGGTTCTGCGTCCTGAAGCAGGCCAACGGTCAGCCCGCGACCCCGTGCAAGTGGCTTCGCCGCGCCGCGGACGTAATGTATGATGAACTGCTCTGGCGAGGTGGCCAGGGATCTCCTACTGAAAATGTGATCGTTAATATTATCGGGGGACCTTTCGTCAACGGTGCAACCATCAAAATAGGTAGTACTGAGATTGTACCATCAGTGGTGTTACCTAGGAGAATATCGATCGGGGTTCCGAACGAAGTTGTGAAGACACCAGGGCGACTTACGGTGGTTGCCGTTAATCCAGGACCGCTTGGTGGTACATCATTCCCAAGATCCTGCTTATAACTGAGCGAAGAGCGCTATAACGGAAGTGTTGCTACGGCAGCCGAAGGTCGAGCCTATATGCAAAGCCGCTCGGTCAACGACAAAAACCCGGTCGGCATCGTCTACGACCCCGAAGAACTGGTCGGGCGGGTCCGCGCCGGGCTGCGCATCGAGGAACTCGCCTCGATCAACTGAACGGGTTGGTCGCAGCAAAAAATCGTTGTCGCCAACGTCTCGAGGGAGGATCGAGGGCGTTATTACCCATCTGCGCGGCGATCAATACTCCAGCGCCGGGTCGATTCGGTTTAACAACGCTCGGCCGTCCGCGAACCGGCGCAAATTGTCGAGGACGATCGGCGCCGCGGTCGCCGGGTTGGTGGTGCCGGCGACGTGCGGCGTGATCAGAATGCGCGGGTGACGCCAGAACGGGTGTCCCTCGGGCAGCGGTTCCTCGCCGAAGACGTCGAGGGCGGCCGCCGAGAGCCGGCCCGAATCGAGCGCCGGGATCAGATCTTCCTCGACGAGATGACCACCGCGGCCGGCGTTGACCAGGCCGGCGCCCGCGGGCAGCGCGGCAAAAGTACGGGCGCACAGAATACCCTGCGTTGCGCTCGTCAACGGCAGCAGGCAAACCAGAATCTCGCTCCCGGCGAGGAGGTCCGGCAGGCCGGCGGCGCCGGCATAGGTCGAAAAGCCGTCGACGGATTTTGCCCGGCAACTCCAGCCGGAAACCGGAAAACCGAGCCTCTCGAGCTTGCGTCCGGCATCCTGCCCGATCTCGCCAAAGCCGAGAATGCCGACCGGCCGCTCGCCGGCGTTCTTCTGTTCGAGCTGCTGCCAGATCCGGGCTTGCTGCTGAGCGCGGTATTCGAGATCCTGGCGGTGCAGCCGCAGCACCTGCAGGACCACATATTCGCTCATCGCATCGGTCAGGTACGGATCGACGAGACGGACGATCGGCAATGCGCGCGGCAGCAGCGGGTCGCGCAGCAGGTGGTCGACGCCGGCGCCGAGCGACAGAATCAGCTTGAGGTTTGGCAACGAGGCCAGCAATCCCGGCGCCGGACGCCAGACCAGCGCGTAATCGATCGCCGCCGGCTCACCGATCTCGGGCCAGATCCGCAGCTCGATCTCGGGCGCCAACCGGGCGAATTGCGCCCGCCAACGCTCCGCTGAATCGACCGAAGAGTAAAACATCAGCGCCATCGCCGAGGAGCATAGCACAATCGTTCCGGCGTAACCGGTCCCGGCCGCGATGTTGCAATTGCGGAAGATCTCTGTAGTTTTTGATCCCGGCTCCGATCGCCGCCGTCCGCTCTGCGGACCGGCCAACGCGGTACCCCGCAGCAGGGGCGCGGCGCAACAAAGGGGACTAGGAAATGGCGACCGGCTCATCGACCGGCGGAGGCCGCGCAAGCCTGGCCGAGCGGGTGCGCAGCTATTTTACCCCGCGCGAGATCGTCGATACCTCGCCCAAGGTGTCGGACGAGATCAAATTCACCACCTGCTATATGTGCGCCTGCCGCTGCGGGATCAAAGTCCATCTGAAGGATGGCGGGATCCGCTACATCGAAGGCAACCGCGATCATCCGGTCAACCGCGGCGTGATCTGCGGCAAGGGCGCCTCGGGCATCATGCAGCAGCAATCGCCGGCCAAGCTGACCAAGCCGTTGCGGCGGGTCGGCGAACGCGGCGCCGGCGAATTTCGCGAGATAGAGTGGGACGAGGCGATCGCCACCGTAGTCGATTGGCTGGCGCCGATCCGCGCCGACGATCCGAAGAAGCTCGCCTTTTTCACCGGCCGCGATCAGAGCCAATCGCTGACCGGCTATTGGGCGGCCCAGTTCGGGACTCCCAATTTTGCCGCTCATGGCGGGTTCTGCTCGGTCAATATGGCTGCCGCAGGCATGTATACGATCGGCGGCAGCTTTTGGGAGTTCGGCGAGCCGGATTGGGAATTGACCAGGTTTTTCATGATGTTCGGCGTCGCCGAGGATCATGACTTCGAACCCGATCAAGATCGCCTTGTCGGGATTGCGCCGGCGCGGCGCCAAATTCGTCTCGGTCAATCCGGTGCGCACCGGGTACTCGGCGATCGCCGACGAGTGGATCGGGATCAGGCCGGGGACGGACGGGCTGCTGGTGCTGGCGCTGATCCATGAACTGCTCAAGGCCGACCAGGTCGATCTCGAATATCTCGGCCATTACACCAACGCCGCGTGGTTGGTGATCCAGGCGCCGGGAATGGCCGATGACGGTCTTTTCGCCCGCAACGACGCCGGCGAGCCGCTGGTGCTCGACGAGTCGAAATCGCTGGTCGGCGGCATGGCCGCCGGGGTCGCGGCGCGTCTCGTCGGCGAGGCGACGCTGCCCGATGGAAGGCGCGCCGTGCCGGTTTTCCAGCTCGTCGCCGAGCGCTACCTCGACCCTGCCTACGCCCCCGAAGCGGTGGCCGAGCGCTGCGGCGTCCCGGCGGCGACGATCCGGCGGCTCGCCGGCGAAATCGCCGAGGCCGCCTTCGGCAACGTCATCGAGCTGCCGGTGCCGTGGATAGACTGGGCCGGTCGACAGCATCAAACGATGCGGGGACGTCCGGTCTCGATCCATGCGATGCGCGGGATTTCGGCGCATTCGAACGGGTTTCAGACCTGCCGCGCGCTGCATCTGTTGCAGCTGCTGCTCGGCACGATCGATGTGCCGGGCGGGTGGCGCTACAAGTCGCCGCATCCCAAGCCGTGCCCGCCGGGCCCCAGACCCGCGGGCAAGTCCGATCAGGTCGGCCCCGGTCGGACCTTGCCGGGGATACCGCTCGGCTATCCGATGTCGCCCGAGGATCTGATCATCGACGGCGACGGCCGGCCCGGCCGCATCGATCACGCGTTTTCGTGGGAGGCGCCGATCGCCGCGCACGGCATGATGCAAATGGTCATCGCCAATGCGGCGAAAGGCGATCCGTATCCGATCGATACGCTGTTCCTGTACATGGCCAACATGGCGTGGAACTCGGCGATGAACAGCGCCGGAACGATGCGGATGCTGACCGACAAAGATCCGGCCACCGGCGAGTATCGGATACCGCGGATCATCTATTCCGACGCCTTTTATTCCGAGACGGTGGCTTATGCCGATCTGATCCTGCCCGACACCACCTATCTCGAACGCTGGGACTGCATTTCGCTGCTCGACCGGCCGATCGGCGGCGTCGACGGGCCGGCTGATGCGATCCGTCAGCCGATCCTGACGCCGGATCGCGACGTCCGCCCGTTTCAGGACGTGCTGATCGAGATCGGCGCGCGGTTGGGTTTGCCGGGCTTCGTCACGCCGGAGGGCGCGCCGCGCTATCCCGGCGGCTATGCCGACTACATCGTCAACCATGAGCGCCGACCGGGGGTCGGGCCGCTCGGCGGCTTCCGCGGCGCCGACGGCGACCTGGCCGGGCGCGGTGCGCCGAACCCCCATCAGCTCGAACGCTATGTCGCCAACGGCTGCTTTTGGAAGCACCGACTGCCCGAGGACCAGCTTTACTTCAAGCACGCCAACAAGGCCTATCTGGAAACCGCAGTGAGGATGGGATTGATCGACAACGCCGACCCGATCGTGCTGCAGCTCTATGTCGAGCCGTTGCAGCGGTTTCGCCTTGCCGCCCAGGGGCACGGCGCGGTCGTGCCGCCGGACAGCCATCGCCGGCGGATCGCGACCTTTTTCGACCCGCTGCCATTCTGGTACATGCCGTTCGAAGAGGCGCGGATCGACCGCGAGACATTCCCGCTGCATGCGCTGACCCAGCGACCGATGCATATGTATCATTCCTGGCACTCGCAGAATGCGTGGCTGCGCCAGATCATCGGCCGCAACCGGTTGTTCGTGAACCGCCTCGCCGGGCAGGCGCTGGGTCTGGCCGAAGAGGATTGGGTCTGGCTGTCGAGCCATCACGGCCGCATCCGGGTTCCGACCAAGCTGATGGATGGGGTCAATCCCGATACGGTGTGGACCTGGAACGCGATCGGCAAGCATGCCGGCGCCTGGGGCCTTGATCTCGACTCGCCCGAGTTCCGCCAGGGATTTCTGCTCAACCACCTGATCTCGGAATTGCTGCCGCCGGATGGCGGACCGTTCCACGCCAATGCCGACCCGATCACCGGTCAAGCCGCGTGGTATGATCTGCGCGTACGGATCGACAAGGCGACCCCGTTCGAGGCTGGAGAAAGCGCACCGTCCTTTGCGCCGTTCGGGCATCCGGGGACGCTCGGGCCGCCGCCTCGAATTTTGCGCTACGGCGCGCGCGTGGGGTCGCGATGACTTCGCTGCCGGAACCGCGGCCGGGGCAGAAAAAACTGGGTCTGGTGATCGACCTCGACATCTGCGTCGGTTGTCACGCCTGCGCCACCGCCTGCAAGGAGTGGAACAGCGGCGGCCACATGGCGCCGTTGCCCGACTTCAATCCCTACGGCGCCGGCGCCTGGGGGGTTTGGTTCAATCGGATCCACGCCTTCGAGGAGGGCGACGGCGACGGCGCGCGGACGGTCTATTTCCCGAAATCGTGCCTGCATTGCGAGGAGCCGGCCTGCGTCACCGTGTGCCCGACCGGCGCCTCCTACAAGCGCGCCGAAGACGGCATCGTTTTGGTCGACGAGTCGATCTGCATCGGCTGCAAGCTGTGTTCCTGGGCCTGTCCCTACGGCGCCCGCGAATTCGATCAGGACGCCGGAGTGATGAAGAAATGCACTCTGTGCATCGACCGGATCGACAATCAGCATCTGATGCCGGAGGATCGCCAACCGGCCTGCGTCATGGTCTGTCCGGTCAACGCCCGGCATTTCGGCGATCTCGGCGACCCCGATTCCGAAGTGTCGCTGTTGGTCGCACACCGTCGCGGCGCCGATCTGCTGCCCGAACTCGGTTACAAGCCGGTCAACAAATACCTGCCGCCGCGACCGACGCGCATGGCGGCCGCTCCTCCGCCGATGCCCGAAGCCGCATCGCCGCCGGAACCCGCATCGCCGTCAGCCGTTCCGGCCGCGGCCGGCGATCGGCTGCTGCGCTGGATAGATCGGCTGTTGTCGCGCTGATTTCGGCGCCCGCTTTCGGGAGGAGATCGGATGCACCCGGCGCTGTCGATCGTGCTGTTTACAACCTCGTCCGGCGCCGGCTTCGCGCTGCTGCTGCTGCTCGGTCTGGCCGGCCCGCTCGGCCTCGTGCCGGAGAATGCCGGGTTTGCATTTGTTTCGCTGGCGGTGGCAGGGATGTTGGCCGGCGGCGGGCTCGCCTCCTCCGCCTTCCACCTCGGACGACCCGAGCGGGCGTGGCGGGCCTTCTCGCAGTGGCGGTCCTCTTGGCTGTCTCGCGAGGGGGTGTTCTCGGTGCTGACTTTTGCGCCGGCGGCGATCTTTGGCATCGGCTGGGTCTTTTGCGGCGCGACGAGCGGGCTCGTCGGTCTGTGCGGGTTTTTGACGGCGGCATTCGCCGCGGCGACGGTCTATTGCACCGGCATGATCTACGCCTCGCTGAAGCCGGTCCATCAATGGCACAACCACTGGGTCGTGCCGAATTATCTGATGCTCGGATTGATGGGCGGTTGTCTCGTTCTCGACTTTCTGGTCCGGCTGTGGTCGCCGCATTCGTCTGGACCGGCTTGGCTGAGCCTTATCGTCGTTCTCGCGGCGTGGTGGCTCAAGGAGCGTTATTGGCGTTACATCGACACCACCGCGGCGCCGAGCACGGCGGCGAGCGCCACGACGCTCAACAGCCGCGGCAAAGTGCGTCTGCTCGAAGCGCCGCACACCGAGGAGAACTACCTGCTGAAGGAGATGGGGTTTCGCATCGGCCGCAAGCATGCCCGGCGGCTGCGCCGAATCGCCCGGCTGGGAAGCTTTGCGGCGCCGGCGTCGCTAAGCCTCCTCGCCCTGATCCTCGGCGGCGCCGCCGGCACGGTCTCGGCAGGGTTGGCCATCATCAGTGCGGCGCTCGGCCTCGTCGCCGAACGCTGGTTGTTTTTTGCCGAGGCGAAACACACGGTGACATTGTACTACGGAGCCGAAGCGGTCTGACCGGGCGACTGCAAAGAAAAATAAAAATTCAGTTGACGCAGGTTTGTGGCGGGCGTTATAAGCGCGGCCCCTTTGGGCGGGAGCCTTTGGGGGAGGGTGTTGATTGAGATTGTGGGGAAGAGGGAAGGGATGCGCGGGCGGCGGCGCGGGTCGCCGACTGTTCGCGCGCAATGCGAGCGTTTGGAGGCCCTGTGACCGGCCCTCTGATTTTGCGCCTTGGGGTGAGCGATCATCCGGGTGGGATGGCCGGGGATGAACTTGAGAGTTTGATCCTGGCTCAGAACGAACGCTGGCGGCATGCCTAACACATGCAAGTCGAACGCTCTCGGGGCTTTGGTTCCGGGGGAGTGGCGCACGGGTGAGTAGCGCGTGGGAACCTGTCCTTGAGTGGGGGATAACCGAGGGAAACTTCGGCTAATACCGCATGCGCCCCGGCGCGAGCCGGGGGAAAGATTTATCGCTCGAGGAGGGGCCCGCGTCGGATTAGGTAGTTGGCGGGGTAACGGCCCACCAAGCCGATGATCCGTAGCTGGTCTGAGAGGATGATCAGCCACACTGGGACTGAGACACGGCCCAGACTCCTACGGGAGGCAGCAGTGGGGAATATTGGACAATGGGCGCAAGCCTGATCCAGCAATGCCGCGTGAGTGATGAAGGCCTTCGGGTTGTAAAGCTCTTTTGGCGGGGACGATGATGACGGTACCCGCAGAAGAAGCCCCGGCTAACTTCGTGCCAGCAGCCGCGGTAATACGAAGGGGGCGAGCGTTGTTCGGATTTACTGGGCGTAAAGGGCGCGTAGGCGGCCATTCAAGTCAGGCGTGAAAGCCCCGGGCTCAACCTGGGAACGGCGCTTGGGACTGGGTGGCTGGAGTTCGGGAGAGGAGAGTGGAATTCCCAGTGTAGAGGTGAAATTCGTAGATATTGGGAAGAACACCGGTGGCGAAGGCGGCTCTCTGGACCGATACTGACGCTGAGGCGCGAAAGCGTGGGGAGCAAACAGGATTAGATACCCTGGTAGTCCACGCGGTAAACGATGTGTGCTAGACGTTGGGGAGCCTAGCTCTTCGGTGTCGCCGCTAACGCTGTAAGCACACCGCCTGGGGAGTACGGCCGCAAGGTTAAAACTCAAAGGAATTGACGGGGGCCCGCACAAGCGGTGGAGCATGTGGTTTAATTCGACGCAACGCGAAGAACCTTACCAGCTCTTGACATGCCCGGTATGGGTAGGAGAGATCCTATTCTTCAGTTCGGCTGGCCGGGACACAGGTGCTGCATGGCTGTCGTCAGCTCGTGTCGTGAGATGTTGGGTTAAGTCCCGCAACGAGCGCAACCCCCATCTGCAGTTGCCAGCGGTTTGGCCGGGCACTCTGCAGAAACTGCCGGTGACAAGCCGGAGGAAGGCGGGGATGACGTCAAGTCCTCATGGCCCTTATGGGCTGGGCTACACACGTGCTACAATGGCGGTGACAGAGGGCGGCAGGGGTGCGAGCCTGAGCCAATCTCGAAAAGCCGTCTCAGTTCGGATTGCTCTCTGCAACTCGAGAGCATGAAGTCGGAATCGCTAGTAATCGCGGATCAGCATGCCGCGGTGAATACGTTCCCGGGCCTTGTACACACCGCCCGTCACACCATGGGAGTTGGTTTGACCCGAAGGCGGCGCGCCAACCCTGGGCTTGCCTGGGGAGGTAGCCGACCACGGTCAGGTCAGCGACTGGGGTGAAGTCGTAACAAGGTAGCCGTAGGGGAACCTGCGGCTGGATCACCTCCTTTCTGGAATTCAGGAGCCAGGTGCCAGGGACCAGGAGCCAGGAATGGCGAGCTGGCCCGGACCGATCCTGATCTTCCACAACGAGCGTCGATGTTCCTGGTTCCTGGAACCTGGTTCCTGACGCCTGATACGCCGCCGTCTGCGCATCCCTTCTCCCGAGCGTCGAGCGCGCCTCGAGACTTTGCTCCAGGAACCCGCCCGAGGACTCTGCCCGAGGATCTTGGCCGAGGGGGCTGAGGGGCAGCTCTGGCTCAGGGCTCTGGGCGAGGGTTTGGGGCTAGTAGCTCAGCTGGTTAGAGCGCGCGCTTGATAAGCGTGAGGTCGGAGGTTCAAATCCTCCCTGGCCCACCAGGTGCCGGCGATCAGGAAGCAGGGTGCGGGAGGATTGTCGCCGGCGCCTGCCCCCTGGCAGCCGAAAACGGGGGGTGTAGCTCAGATGGGAGAGCGCCTGCTTTGCAAGCAGGAGGTCATCGGTTCGATCCCGTTCACCTCCACCATCGGGCGCCTCCGCCATCGGGCATCTTCGCCGCGGCAGCCGCCGATCGGGGGCTGCCGATGGCCCCGGTGCGGGCGAGCGACGTTCGGAGAAGCTGTTTTCAAAGGACCCCGTCGGGGCGTCGCCGGTTTGGGCGGCGCCGGGGCGGGGGCGATGATTGAAGGGTGAAGCGAGAGTTGTGATGTGACCGAGGCGGACATGGCCGGCGGCGGCATCGCGGTTGGCTTCCGGGGTTTCGATGGTTCGAACCCGGGGGCGGCCGGTGTTGCGGCGTCGGCCTTGTCCGAAGAAGCGTCTTCATGCGAGATCGCCGTGTTTTGCAGGGTTTTGCCCAGGCGGGTTTGTCGCCGGCGGGTTTTGTCCCTGTGCGCGGCGGTTTGTATGGTCCGGCCGGCGGGGGTTCTTTAAGGGGATCTTTGCCGGCGGGCCGCGATCAAGCGCAAATCAAGGGCATCTGGTGGATGCCTTGGCACTGAGAGGCGATGAAGGACGTGGCACGCTGCGAAAAGCCCGGGGGAGATGCGAGCGATCGTTGATCCCGGGATCTCCGAATGGGGCAACCCACCCGGCAGGGCAACCTGGCGGGTATCCCGCGCTGAATTCATAGGGGCGGGAGGCGAACCCGGCGAACTGAAACATCTCAGTAGCCGGAGGAACGGACATCAACCGAGACTCCGCGAGTAGTGGCGAGCGAAAGCGGACCAGGCCAGCGGCCTTTGTTTTTGGTACCGGAAGCGTCTGGAAAGGCGCGCCGCAGCGGGTGAGAGCCCCGTACGGGAAACCGGAGCAAGGGTCCATGAGTAGGGCGGGACACGTGCAATCCTGTCTGAAGATGGGGGGACCACCCTCCAAGCCTAAGTACTCCTCAGTGACCGATAGTGCACCAGTACCGTGAGGGAAAGGTGAAAAGCACCCCGACGAGGGGAGTGAAACAGTTCCTGAAACCGGATGCCTACAAGCAGTCGGAGCTTCGGGGGTCAGGAACCAGGGACCAGGAACCGGGAAGTGTTTGCTTCCTGACGCCTGGCTCCTGGTCCCTGGCTCCTGAGTGACGGCGTACCTTTTGTATAATGGGTCAGCGAGTTGGTCTTGGCAGCAAGCTTAAGCCGTTAGGCGCAGGCGCAGCGAAAGCGAGTCCGAAATGGGCGCCCGTCCCCGCGAGGGGACATCAGTTGCCGGGACCAGACCCGAAACCGGGTGATCTAGCCATGGGCAGGTTGAAGGTGCGGTAACACGCCCTGGAGGACCGAACCCACTGCTGTTGCAAAAGCAGGGGATGACTTGTGGCTAGGGGTGAAAGGCCAATCAAACCCGGAAATAGCTGGTTCTCCGCGAAATCTATTGAGGTAGAGCGTCGATTGCTCGCCGCCGGGGGTAGAGCGCTGGATGGGCTAGGGGGGCGCGAGCCTTACCAAACCTAACCAAACTGCGAATACCGGCGAGCGGAGATCGGCAGCCAGACGGCGGGTGCTAAGGTCCGTCGTCGAGAGGGAAACAGCCCAGACCGCCAGCTAAGGTCCCCAAGTCGTGGCTAAGTGGGAAAGGATGTGGGACGGCCAAGACAACCAGGAGGTTGGCTTAGAAGCAGCCATCCTTTAAAGAAAGCGTAATAGCTCACTGGTCTATCAGCCGTCCGGCGCCGAAAATGTAACGGGGCTCAAGCCACGCACCGAAGCTGCGGGTTTCAGGTGTCAGGAACCAGGAGTCAGGTTCCAGGAAGGGTTTTGGCAGATGCGCGAGCAGATTGTGCGGGTCGAAGACCTCGAGGTCTTTCGACGTGCCTATCGTCTGTCGCTGGAGATCCATAAATCCAGCCTGGCGTTGCCGCGGATCGAACAATTTGCCTTGGCGGACCAGCTCCGCCGGTCGAGCAAATCGATCTGCGCCAACCTCGCCGAAGGGTTCGCCAAGCAGAGCTATTCTGCGGCGGAGTATCGGCGGTACCTGACGGTCGCGATCGGCAGCAGTGACGAGACGCAGCTATGGCTGCGCTACTGCATCGATCTCGGCTATATCGAGGAAGTTGCGGGACGGCGGTGGATCGCCGACTACGTCGAGATCAGCAGGATGTTGCAGGGTCTCCACGCCAGTTGGTCGCGTTCATCCCGGCCCTGACTCCTGGTTCCTGATACCTGGAGCGGTAGCGGAGCGTTCCGTAGGCCGGCGAAGGTGCCCCGCGAGGGGTGCTGGAGGCATCGGAAGTGCGAATGCTGACATGAGTAGCGGTAATGAGGGCGAGAAACCCTCACGCCGAAAGTCCAAGGGTTCCTGCGCAAGGTTAATCCGCGCAGGGTTAGCCGGGCCCCTAAGGCGAGGGCGAGAGCCGTAGCCGATGGGAATGGGGTCAATATTCCCCAGCCTGCCGGGCCGTGACGAAGGCCGAAAGTCGTCTTGTCTTAATGGATTGACAGGGCGGCCTGGGACTTCCGGGAAACAGCGCCGGCATATAGACCGTACCCCAAACCGACACAGGTGGACTGGTAGAGCATACCAAGGCGCTTGAGAGAACGGTGTTGAAGGAACTCGGCAACATGCCCCCGTAACTTCGGGAGAAGGGGGCCCCATTCCTGGGCAACCAGGGGTGGGGGGCACAGAAGAGGGGGTGGCGACTGTTTACTAAAAACACAGGGCTCTGCGAAGTCGCAAGACGACGTATAGGGTCTGACGCCTGCCCGGTGCCGGAAGGTTAAGAGGAGGGGTTCACGCTCCGAATCGAAGCCCCGGTAAACGGCGGCCGTAACTATAACGGTCCTAAGGTAGCGAAATTCCTTGTCGGGTAAGTTCCGACCTGCACGAATGGCGTAACGACTTCCCCGCTGTCTCCAACACCGGCTCAGCGAAATTGAATTCTCCGTGAAGATGCGGAGTTCCCGCGGTCAGACGGAAAGACCCCGTGCACCTTTACTACAGCTTTGCAGTGGTGTTAGGGATGGTGTGTGTAGGATAGGCGGGAGCCGAGGAAGCCCTGGCGCCAGTTGGGGTGGAGGCAACCTTGAAATACCGCTCTCATCGTCTCTGGCATCTAACCGCGGCCCGTTACCCGGGTCCGGGACCCTGCATGGCGGGTAGTTTGACTGGGGCGGTCGCCTCCCAAAGAGTAACGGAGGCGCGCGATGGTGGGCTCAGGCTGGTCGGAAATCAGCTGTCGAGTGCAATGGCACAAGCCCGCCTGACTGCGAGAGCGACGGCTCGAGCAGAGACGAAAGTCGGCCATAGTGATCCGGTGGTCCCGTGTGGAAGGGCCATCGCTCAACGGATAAAAGGTACGCCGGGGATAACAGGCTAATGACGCCCAAGAGTCCATATCGACGGCGTCGTTTGGCACCTCGATGTCGGCTCATCGCATCCTGGGGCTGGAGCAGGTCCCAAGGGTATGGCTGTTCGCCATTTAAAGCGGTACGTGAGCTGGGTTTAGAACGTCGTGAGACAGTTCGGTCCCTATCTGCCGTGGGTGTTCGAGACTTGCGAGGCGCTCTCCCCAGTACGAGAGGACCGGGAGGGACGCACCTCTGGTGGACCGGTTGTGGCGCCAGCCGCAGCGCCGGGTAGCTAAGTGCGGACGGGATAACCGCTGAACGCATCTAAGCGGGAAGCCCCCCTCAAAACCAGGTCTCGTCGAGAGCCGTGGAAGACCACCACGTCGATAGGCCGGAGGTGGAAGCGGCGCAAGCCGTGCAGCTGACCGGTACTAATCGCTCGAACGCGCCTGATCGGCAAACCGCCCGCGTGCAGCGGCAAAACCCGCCGCACCGGCGCCCGCAGCAAAGACGCTTCGCCCTCGCCGCACATCACACCCCGACCCCCACCCCAACCCCGGGTCGCCCAGGGTCCGGGTCCGGGCCCTCCAGGGTCTGGGTCGTCCGCGGTCCGGGTCCTCTGGGGCTTGGGCCGCCTGGTGGTCACAGCGAGGGGCAAAGCACCCGATCCCATCCCGAACTCGGCCGTGAAAACCCTCTGCGCCGATGGTACTGCGCCTCAAGGCGCGGCAGAGTAGGTCGCCGCCAGGCGCCCCAATCCCCAGACCCAATCCCCCAGGCCCAATCCCCAGGCCCAATCCCTGGGCCCAACTCCCTGGGCCCAATCCCGAAACTCTCGCCAAACCCCGCCGCGGCCCCCCGGCCGCCCTACCCAGGGCCGCCCCCAGGGCCCAGGCGCCTCGCCAGCACCCCCGCGGGGTGGAGCAGCCCGGTAGCTCGTCAGGCTCATAACCTGAAGGTCGTAGGTTCAAATCCTACCCCCGCAACCAAATCCCCCCTCCGGCACCAATCAGCCGACGCGCCCCGCCCGAACCCGCGCAAGCGCCGGCATCGTCATCGGCCGACTTCGATCTGAACAGGTGGCCGCCAAGACGCCAAGACAGCCCCGGCTCGTCGCCTGTTCGCGCCCGGAATCGTGGGGCCAAATCGGCCGATTCAGATCGGACGGCTTTTCTTGTCTGACCGGTATCGGTAACATCGAACAGAAGAACGCTTCGAGCGCCTCGACGCGCGCGGAGCGAAAGAAAAACCGGCCCTTCAACAGCCGCCGCAAAACCGGGAGGAGCATGATGACTGACATCGCTTTCAGTCCACTGTCCGATGCCGAGCACAGCCGGCAGCTGCGCCGTGCGGTCGTCGCCGGCACGGTCGGCACGATCATCGAAGCGTATGATTTCCTGCTTTATGTGATCGTCGCGCCGCTGGTCTTTGCGAAATTGTATTTCCCATCATCCGAGCCCCTGGCGGGAACGTTGCAGGCCTTTGGCATCTACGCCGTGGGCTTTATCGCGCGCCCGGTCGGTGCGGCGTTGTTCGGCCATTACGGCGACCGCATCGGCCGCAAGGCAACTCTGATCGCAACCCTGTTGTTGACCGGCCTGTCGACGTTCGCGGTCGGGTTCGTACCGGGCTACGCCTCGATCGGCATCTGGGGCGCGGTGATCTTGACCGTCGTCCGCTTCATCCAGGGCCTCGGTATCGGGGGCGAATGGGGTGGCGCGACCTTGATCGCGATGGAATGGGCGAGAACCAACGCGCATCGCGGTTTCATCACCGCATGGACGCAATGGGGCGGCCCGGCGGGATTGTTCCTCGCCAATCTCGCTGTTCTCGCCTTCAGCGCGATTTCGGGCGATCAGTTTCTCACCTGGGGCTGGCGGGTGCCGTTTTGGCTGTCGATCGTGATGGTCGGGATCGGGCTCTACATCCGCCTCGGCATTCTCGAAACGCCGGTATTCGCTCGAATTGTGGAAGAGCGCCGCGTCGAACGCACGCCGGTGCTCGAAGTGATCAAGCGCCAGCCCAAGCAGATCGTTCTGACCGCGCTGTGCCGGATGGCCGAGCAGGGACCGTTCTATGTCTACGCCGCCTTTGTCTTTGTCTACGGAACCAAGGTCTCCGGCGCGTCGCGCGACTTCCTCCTCACCGCCGTGTTGATTGCGACCGCCCTGTCCGCCATAACCATCCCGCTGGCCGGGCACATCTCCGATCGTATCGGCCGCAAGCGGATGTACGTGATCGGCGCGGTCACGACCGGGGTGTTCGCCTTTATCTATTTCGCGATGATGAACAGCATGGTTCCCGGGCTGGTCTTTCTCGCGATCGTGCTGTCCTTCATCCCGCACGACATGATGTACGGCCCGCAAGCGGCGCTGATCGCCGAATGTTTCACCGCGCGGCTGCGGTACAGCGGCTCTTCGCTCGGCTTTCACCTCTCTTCGGTCATCGCCGGCGGGCCGGCGCCGCTGATCGCCACGGCGTTGTTTGCGGCGACCCGTTCCGGTTACGCGGTCGCGCTCTATATCCTGTTCTGCGCGATCGTCAGCATCGCCGCGACGGCGTTTCTTCCCGACCGCACCAACCGTGACATCTCGCAAGAATTCGACGCCCCCGAAACTGCTGCACCGCAGACTGCGGCGTCGTCATGATGTTTCGCAGCCGGCTTTATGGACATCGAGCACGAAATAGACGGGCCGTTCCCGGCCCGTCTACTTCGTAACCGCTGGCCCAAGTGGGACCCGCGATAGGTTCTCGATCAAGCCGCCGGGGCCACCCTATCCCCAGTCGACCCGTCGTCACCTCGCGAACGGCCGTAATCGTCGCTCAGCCGCCTATTCGCCTCTTTCGGCAGAACCCTTCTCAACCGGCTGGGCGGGACTACGCCCGCTGCGGCGCTGGGCCCGCCGGGCGTCGGCGCGTAAGGTCTCGCGCCACAGGATGTAAAGGCCCGAGGCGACAACGATCGCGGAACCGACCAGCAGACCCGGGGTCGGCACCTCCCCCCATACCGCGAAGCCGAGGATCGTCGCCCATACCAGCGACAGGTAGTTGAACGGCACCACCGCCGAGGGTGGCGCCAACGACAGCGAGCGCGTCCACCAGAATTGGGCGATGCCGTTGCCGACCCCGGCAAGCGCGACCATCAGCGCGTCGCCCCAGTGCGGCGCTCGGAACCCGAGTGTCAGCAGGCCGGCGGTGAACAAGGTCATAATGATCATCTGGTAGAGTGTCAGCGTCTCGGTCAATTCGGTCATGCTCATGCGGCGGATCGCGATCGCCACGGTCGAGATCAAGACCGCGTTGCCGAGCGCGAACAACACGCCGTAAGTGAGCGCGCCGGCGCCGGGATGGGTGACGATCAGGACACCGACAAACCCGACGATCAAAGCCGACCAGCGGTGGATGCCGACCTTCTCCTTGAGGATTACGATCGACAGCAGGGTCGTGAACAATGGCGCCGCGAAGCCGATCGCCGTCGCCGAGCCGAGCGACAGCACGCTGACCGCGAGGAACCAGCACAGCATCGAGCCGAACTGCGATAGCCCGCGCTGCAGATGCTCGCGATAGCGTCGCGTCCGCAAGACGCCCCACCCGGCGCGCGGCAATACGATCGCCGCGGCGGTCAGAAATGCGAACAGGGTGCGCCCGAACGCAACCTCGCCCAGCGGATAGGTGGCAAGCTGCCATTTCACGACGGCATTGCCGCCGGCGAACATCACGGTCGAGGCGACCATGTAGGCGATCCCGAGCGGGACCTGGTTGCGCCCCGCCGCCGCAGTCGCATCGGCGACGGTCATCGGGCCGGGCCGACCGGCCGGATGTCCATCATGACCCCTCTTTATGAGCAGTCGGATACCCAATAGGGGGTATCTCGGCAATCCCCTCACAGTAATCGATCGGCGGGCGGGTCAAAGATCTCAATGTCACTCCTTGGGCCCGACCCCGCTCGCCGACTGCTTGACCTGGAGGTGCGCTCCCTGACCTGACGCCGGCTCGGCCAACGATCGCGACGCCGCAGAACAGCAGGCGAGCTTCCTCTTTCGGCGAGCACCGGCATTTGCGAGGCGCTCGGCGTGGTTAAGCGGCGCCGGTCAGCAGCGGCGAGCTTCAATGCGGGACCCGGCTAGTCCTGATAGGCGCCCTGGTCAACCCTGCGTTGCTGCCCGGTTCGCGGGTGGCCGGCGAAATCGAACCGGCCGATCGACGACAACGGCAATGAGACGCCGGCATCAAGTGCCGGCGAGCCGGCGGCGAGCTGGAAGTCGAATGTCCCGGGATCGACAAATCGCGGATCGGCAAAGACCGATCGCGCATCATTGCCTGTTGCCGCCTGATATTTCGTAAAGGATGAATAGCTTTTGTGGAGCCATTCCCAGTTGCTGTTGTCGGCGCCGCCCGGGGCATTATAGAGATTGTTGTCGAGCGTTGCCGGATGCGTCGGCGTCGCGACAAAATTGTACAGAAGCAAATTCTGCCGGTTATCGGCTGCGGCGATGTTGTTCTCGAACAAATTGCCGCTGGCATGGAATTGGATCTGGAATTCGCCTTCGCTGTTGTTGTGGGTGCCGTTGCCGTACAGTGTATTGTTGACGATAATGCTGTTGGTTGTGCCGCCGACGCCGTTGGCATAGCCGCCGATCGAGATCCCGACCTGATTGCTGGCATAGACGATATTGCTGCGGATCGTCACCCGATCGCTGGTGCGTGTCTGATGTTCGCTCGCCGCCTCGATGCCGAGATCGGTATTGTGGACGAGATTGCGTTCGATCACGACGTCCGCGCCGCCATCGACATAGATGCCGTCGGCCGATTGCTGGCCATGATAGGCAGGATTGTGCAGCGAGCTGATATTGTAAATGGTATTATCGGCGATATAGCCGTTGCGAGCTCGATCAAATTCAGGCCTGGGTGCGACCCGCTCATAGCCGGCGATATCGATGCCGATATTGTTGTTGTCGTGGATCTGGTTGCCGGTCACCTGCCAATACTGGACATTTCCTGTAATCGCCAGCAACTCGCTGAACCCGGTGACCAGATTGTCGAGTTCATTGCCGGCGATGACGACTTCCTTCAGCCCGGCCGGCGCCGAGGTGCCGTAGACGGCAATGCCGAGCGCGTCGAAATTCGCCGTCTTGCCGGTAGTGACGATGGCGTCGACGTGATTGTTCAGGATTTCGATGTCGGTGCCGGCGCCGATCACGTAAATCCCGATCGGATCGAGTGCCGCGCTGCTGCTCCGGTAATTTCGGACTTCGAAACCGATGATCCGCACGAAGCTGATATTGTCGAGCGTGAACAGGCCGTTTTCGCCATTCGGGATCGGCAGACCGGTGCCGTCGACGATCGGCGATGCGCCGGGCGCGGCCGTGAAGGTAATGAAACCGGCGGTTGCCGACCCGGAATGTGTAACCGTAACCAGTTCGTTGTAGACGCCGGTTTCGACATTTATCGTGGCGCCGGCCGGAACAGTGTCGGCCGCGTGCTGGATCGTGCGCCATGGTGTGGCCCGGGCGCCGTCGTTGCCGTCATTGCCGGTGGCCGCGACATAAAAGGCCGGTCCGGGCGAGGCCGCGGCAGCCGTGACAGTGACCTCGGCGGCGCCATTTGCCAACGGCATCGCAACCGACTGGGCCTCGATCTCGACGTCCATTTGCCTCGGAACATCCGCCGGAGCGGTATAGAGACCGGTGCTCGAAATCAACCCGAGCGATGGCGCCCCGCCGGGAATGCCATTCACCAGCCAGGTCACGGCGGTGTTGCCGGCGCCCCTGACCGTTGCGGCGAATTGCTGGGTTTCCTGAGGCGACAGGGTCTGTATCGGCGGCGAGACCCGCACCGTCACTGCTCCAGCCCATGCGGCGGAGCCGGCAAGTGCCGCCGCCGGCAGCAGCGCCATCAGACAACGGGTCAGGCGATAAAAGATGCGGCGGGTCGCGCCATTAAAGCTCCAAACCACCCGGACCATCATTTGCGGCACTCCGCAACGCTCCACTATTGGTTGGGCTGGTTCTCGCGATATGTTGCGCCGTGCCACCGCTGGTAACCGGCGATGAGTTTATCTTATGCCCATTTGAGTTCGGCAGGATCGATGGGCAGCTTTCGGACCCGCTTTCCGGTCGCCGCGAAGATCGCGTTGCAGAGTGCTGGAATCACCGGCGGCAGCGCCGGTTCGCCAAGACCGGTCGGCGGATGGTCGGTGATCCGGAAATGCACCTCGACCGGCGGCGCCTGATTGATGCGCAACGGCAGCACCGTGTCGAAATTCGCCTGGACGACGCGGCCTCGCTCGATCGTGACCGCTTGCCCGAGCGCGGCGCCGATGCCGTCGAGGGCTGCACCCTGAACCTGATTTTCGGCATTCGTCGGATTGATGATCTGGCTGCCGACATCGGCAGCGATCCAGACCTTGTCAACCCTTACGCTCCCCGACATGGCGACCGTCGCCTGCACAACCTCGGCGAAGTAGCCGAGATGGCTGAAATAAAACGCCACCCCCATGCCGGTCCCTTTGGGCGGCGCACGATCGAACCAGTCGGATTTCTCCGCGACGAGCTCGAGAACCGCGCGCATGCGGCCGGTGTCGAAGGCACGCAACGGATTGCCGGAAGGGTCGGGCAACACGCGCGGCTCACCCAATATCGCAAGGCGAAATTCTACCGGGTTCTTGCCGGCCGCATGGGCGAGTTCGTCGATGAAGGACTGGAAGACGAAACCGAGCGCGTTCGATCTCGGCGCGCGCAGCGGTCCGGTAGGCACGCCCAACGGCATCAGCGACATGCCGTAATCGAGGTTGTCGACCAGCCGCGCCGGGAACTCGTTCGGTTCCATCGCCGCCGAGTCGGCGATCCGATCGCCATGCGCAAACGTCACGAAATGGTCGATAAGAGCGGTCAGCTTGCCGTCGCCGTCGAGACCTCCCTTGAGAAAATGAAATCCAGCCGGCCGGTAGAAATCGTGCTGGACGTCGTCCTGCCGGTTCCACAGCAATTTCACCGGAGCGCCGACGGTCTTGGCGATCCAGGCCGCCTCGGCCATGAAATCATTGCGCAGACGTCGGCCGAACCCGCCGCCGCAGCGGGTCATGTGAACCGTGACGTCGCTCTCCGCGATGCCGAGGGTGGTTGCCACCAGCTTGGCGCCGGGTCCCGGATTCTGAGTCGGCGCCCAGATCTCCACCTTGCCGTCCTGGAAATGCGCCGTGCAATTTTGCGGCTCGAGCGGGATGTGCGGCAGGAAAGGGTAGGAATAGGCGGCCTCGACAACATGGGCTGCCCCGGCGAGCGCGGCTTTCGCGTCGCCATCCTTGCGCAGGGATTTGGCCGGCGCCCCCTTGGCGAGTTCGGCCGCGCCGGTGGCATAGCCCGCGCTGCTTTGCTCGGCGGTCGGGCCCTCGTCCCAGGTTATTTCAAGTTTCTCTCTGGCCTTGTTCGCGACCCACCAGTTATCGGCGAGAATTGCGACCCCGTCGACCAGTCCTTGAAGGTCATTGCCCCCCTTTACAACAAACGCGTCATGTATGCCGGGAAGCGATTTGATGGTGTCGGTGTTGGCGCTGACCAGCTTGCCGCCAAAGACCGGGCATTTCTGGAACACCGCATAAAGCATACCGGGCCGCATGACATCGATGCCGAACAGCGGCTTGCCGATCACGATCAGCGGGTTGTCGACGCCGCGCATCGACCGTCCGATGATCTTGTAGTCCTTAGGGTCCTTGAGCTTGACCGTTTTCAGGTCGGGCGCGGGAAGGGATGCCGCCTTCGAGGCGAGCGCCCCATAACTCGAGCTGCGCCCGCTCGGCATGTGGCGGACCATACTTGCGGTGGTCCGGCATTCGGACTCCGGCACATGCCACATGGCGGCAGCCGCAGCGACCAGCATCTGCCTCCCGGCGGCGCCCACTCGACGTAGCGGCTCCCAGTTCAACGGGGTCGCCATACTGCCGCCGGCGAACTGACGGCCGAATTTGGCCTGATCGAGCCCGGCCTGTTCGATCCTGACCTGCGCCCAGTCGGCGTCGAGTTCTTCGGCGATCAGCATCGGCAGCATCGTCTTGATGCCTTGGCCGATCTCCGGGTTTTTGGACATGATCGCAATCGTGCCGTCGGGCGTGATCCGCACAAAGGCGTTGAGCATCGCCGCTTCTTGCGCTTCGGTTCCGACGATCGCAGCGCGCGCCGGGGACGGCAGGGTCACGTGCAACAGCAGACCGCCGCCGACCAGAGAACCGGCCCTGAGAAAGGCGCGGCGCGAGGTAACGCTGAACGCAGCGTCGGGCGGCGTGGGCGTGCGGGTGCGTTTGGCGATCATGGTCACAGCGCTCCCGCCTTGATGGCTTCGGGTGCGGCGGCCTTCTTGATCGCGGCACGGATCCGCCTGTAGGAGCAGCAACGGCAGACATTGCCGGCCATCGCGCTGTCGATATCGGTGTCGGTGGGATGCGGCGTCTTCACCAGGAGCGCTGTTGCCGACATGATCTGGCCCGCTTGACAATAGCCGCACTGCGGCACGTCTAGAGCGAGCCACGCGGCCTGCACGCGCTTTCCTGTCGGCGTGTCGCCGATGCTCTCGATCGTCGTAACCGCGCCCTCTCCGACGCTCGACACCGGAACCTGGCAAGAGCGGATCGGGGCGCCGCCGAGGTGGACGGTGCAGGCGCCGCACAGGCCCATGCCGCAGCCGAACTTACTGCCCTTCAGATCGAGCACGTCCCGCAGCACCCACAGGAGCGGCATGTCGCCATCGACATCGACGGTCCGCTTCTGATTGTTCACTTCGATCGTGTAGGACATCGCATCACCCGAATTGCATCGACGATGTTACGGCTTGCGTTGGTTTCCTATCGACGGAGCGGCGGTTTGAGCCGCTGAGACGGTCGGCAAATATCCGCCGGAATTTGCTTGCGGTCTTTGGCATTGTCCGGCCAAGCCCACCGACAGCTTGTTGAAAAAGTCGGCGACAGAGGAGGATGCCTCGTGCCGCCGGGCTCCCGGTGGACAGCGCCGGCGCGATCGTCCCCGCGACTATTGCTTGTATGATGGGTCGATGCGATCGAGCTTGCGCAACAAGGCCGGCCACTCGAACTTGGCCGGATCATTTCCGCCGCCGGGTGCCCGCATCCCGGCATTGTCATAGGCGGCGCTGACGACCGCGTCGGCGATCGGGTGGAACTCGGCGCCCGATTGCTGGAAGGCGAGCTGCATCGCACACGCCCGCTCCATGCGGTAGGTGGCGACAAAAGCTGCGGCGATGCTGGTTCCGACGACCAACAGTCCGTGATTGCGCAGGACCATAATATGGCGGTCACCGAGATCGGCGAGGAAGCGCGCGCGTTCCTCCGGGCTTCGCGCCGCACCCTCGTAGTCGTGATAAGCCAGGTCGCTGATTACCTGCAGCGCGTGCTGGTTGAGCGGCAGCAGCCCGTCCTTTTGCATCGACACGGCGCAGCCGGCGATCGAGTGGGTGTGCAGAACGCAAATCGCCTCCGGCCGGGCCCGATGGATGACGCCGGGTATCGCAAAGCCGCCGCTGTTCACCTCGTATTCAGAGGGCCCGACCTTGTTGCCTTCGAGATCGATCTTGACCAGCGACGACGCGGTAACTTCGTCGAACAGCAAACCGTAGGGGTTGATCAGGAAGACGTCGTGTTGACCCGGCACCCGCGCCGTGATGCGGGTGTTGATCAGGTCCGACCATCCGAACAGATCGACGAGGCGGTAGCAGGCGGCGAGGTCGCATCGGGTTTGCCATTCCTCGGCGGACATTCGCGCGGGCATTGCCGCTGCCGTTGACGCCATGGTTTCCTCCGCAAGCGAGGACGCAAACGCCTCAATCCGCCGTCGGGCCTTCGAATAGCGCGCAAGCGAGCCATCCTCTTAGCATCATCGACCGTCCGCAAGCCTTCTCTCTCAACGCCAAAGGCTTCGGTCATCCGACCTGCGTCGACACCGCAAACCCGGCGAAGGTGCCGGCCGACATCAACACCGCCGACGCTTCTCTTGCCTGTTATTCCGATTCCGCTATGATTTATCGAGTGCGATCACCCATCGGCGAACTGCTGACTGCCGCACTTGCGGCAATCGGACTTGCCAACGGCGCACTCTTCGAAATCAACCGTGTGGAGGGAGGATCGGATGGCGATATTTACACATGTCACGGTCGGTACGAACGATCTGGCGAAGGCGCGCGCCTTTTATGACAGCGTGTTGGCGCCGCTCGGGTTCAAGCGCTTGACGGATCTTGGCGACAACGGGTCGATCTGGGGAGAGAGCGCTCCGGAATTCTTCGTGCTGAAGCCGGCAAACGGGCAGCCTGCGAGCTTTGCGAATGGCGGTACGGTCAGTTTTGCAGCGCCGAACCGCGCCGCCGTCGCGGGTTTCCACAGGGCTGCTCTCGCCGCCGGCGGCACGGATGAAGGCGCCGTCGGACCGCGGAGTTGGGCGCCCAATGCTTACGCGGGCTATGCGCGCGACCTCGACGGCAACAAACTCGCCGCCTACTGCTTCAAGGCGGAATAGCTTTAGGGTCTCACACCCGTATCACCCCTGGGACGGGGCCGTCGCCGGCGGCGGCCCCGTCCCATCGGGGCACGCCGACAGTGCCTATTTCGATCGGTTTGGCGCGGCGGGTCGGGTGCCGCCTTTCAGCCAATCGGGACGACGAAAGAGGCCAAGCCCATCCGGCCTCAGTAAACGACGACGCTGCGGATCGATTCTCCCGCATGCATCAGATCGAAGCCCTGGTTGATCTCGTCGAGAGAGAGCTTGTGGGTGATCAGATCGTCGATATTTATCTTTCCGTCCATATACCAGTCCACAATCCTTGGGACGTCGGTGCGGCCTTTGGCTCCCCCGAACGCGGTGCCTTTCCAGACGCGGCCGGTGACCAGTTGAAACGGACGGGTCGAGATCTCCTGTCCGGCCCCGGCGACGCCGATGATGACGCTGACGCCCCAGCCCCGGTGGCAACATTCGAGCGCCTGGCGCATGGTCGCAACGTTGCCGATGCACTCGAAGCTGTAATCGGCTCCCCCTTTGGTCAGATTGACGAGATGAGGCACCAGGTCGCCGGCAACCTCTTTCGGATCGACAAAGTGCGTCATCCCGAATTTTTCGGCGAGTTCCTTGCGCCTCGGATTGATGTCGACGCCTACGATCATGTCGGCGCCGGCGATACGGCAGCCTTGAATGACGTTCAGACCAATGCCGCCCAGCCCGAATACGACGACGTTGGCGCCCGGTTCGACTTTTGCCGTATTGATCACCGCGCCGATGCCGGTCGTCACCCCGCAGCCGATATAGCAAACCTTATCGAACGGCGCGTCGGCGCGGATTTTCGCTGCTGCGATCTCGGGCAATACGGTGAAATTCGAGAACGTCGAGGTGCCCATATAGTGATAAAGCTTGTTCCGGCCGAGCGAAAACCGGCTGGTGCCGTCCGGCATCACCCCTTGGCCTTGGGTCGCGCGGATCGCAACGCAGAGATTGGTCTTGCCGGACAGGCAATATTCGCACTGGCGGCATTCGGGGGTATAGAGCGGGATGACGTGGTCGCCCTTGGCAAGGCTTGTCACGCCGCGGCCGACATCGACGACGATGCCGGCGCCCTCGTGGCCGAGGATCGCCGGGAAAAGGCCTTCCGGGTCGGCCCCGGACAAGGTGAAGGCGTCGGTATGACAAATCCCCGTCGCCTTGATCTCGATCAGGACCTCGCCGTCCTTTGGTCCATCGAGCCGAACGGTTTCGATCGTCAGCGGATCGCCGGCCTTATGAGCGACGGCAGCACGAGTCTCCACGAGCGCCTCCCTAGGTTCCGATTGCAAAAGCCGATGTCGAACCGGACCGGGGTCGGCGCGATCGCGCCGCCGGCGTGCGGCGAGTCGTCATTTGCGTCCTCCCGCCTATTCTGATTGATAGGTGCCGCACCGGCATCGGTTCCGAGAGCGATCGTCGCAAAAAGCCGCACGATCGACAAGACCCCCGCTCTCTCGAATCTTGCTGGACCTTGCCGCGCGACCGCAAGGGGTCGGCGCCGTTAGGGAGGGAAAATGCGCATACCGGTCGCACTCCTCGTCATCGCCGTTTTGCTGCCGTTCGCCACGGCCGGCTCCGGAGTCGCGGCCGATATCGAGGCGGGCAAGACGACGTTCAAAAAATGCGCCTTGTGCCATACGGCCGAAGCCGGGAAAAACAAGGTCGGACCAAGCCTGTTCGGCATCGTCGGCCGCAAATCTGCCAGCTTGACCAGTTACAATTACTCGGATGCGATGAAGAAACTCGATCATACCTGGACCCCGGAAACTCTCGACATCTATTTGAGTGATCCGCACGCGCTGGTCCCAGGAACCAAGATGATCTTTCCGGGAATCAAGGATAAAACGGAACGCGCTGATCTGATCGCCTATCTCGAGACGCTGAAGTGAGCGGCCGAGCTCGGCGATGACCGCCCGTCGGCGCAGCGCGCCGCTGCTGTTGGCGGTCTGGGCGGTCTTTGCCGCAGCACCGGCGACCGCTCTCCACGCGGACAGCCGGACGGTGCAGATCGGCTGGCTGTCGCAGGCGGTCAAGCGGACATGGCCGCTTTCCTACCTCGATCAGCCGCCCGACGATGAGGGAATCCAAGGTGCGCGCCTCGGCATTGCCGATGACGACACCACCGGGCATTTCACCGGGCAGACTTTCGACCTCATCGAGAGCGTCGTGCCCGCCGGCGGCGATGTCGCCGGCGCCTTTGCCGGGCTCGCGGCCAAAGGCATCCGCCTCGTCTTGACCGATCTCGATGCCCCGCAACTCCTGGCGATCGCCGGGCTCCCGATTGCCGCGCCGATGACGATCTTCAACACGGCAGCGCCGGACGATCGACTGCGCGGCGCGGACTGCCGCGGCAATATCCTGCATTTGTTGCCGAGCCGGGCGATGTTCGCCGACGCTCTGGTGCAATATCTCGTGGTCAAGCGCTGGACCGACCTCTTGCTGGTGGTCGGCCACAGCGAGGGAGATCGGGAATTCGCGGCCGACATCCGCCATGCGGGTGAGAAGTTCGGGGCGCACATCATCGCAGAGAAACCGTGGACCTTCATCCCGGGGGCAAGGCGGACCGATACCGGCCACTTTGCGATCCAGGCCGAGGTCGCCCGCTTCACCCAGGGGATCAGCTACGACGTGCTGGTGGTCGCCGATGAAGCGGACGAGTTCGGCGATGATCTATCCTATCGCACCTTCGACCCGAGGCCGGTCGCCGGAACGCAAGGATTGGTGCCGAGCGCCTGGGCGCGACCGCACGAGCAATGGGGCGCGACGCAACTGCAGAACCGCTTTCTGCGTCAGGCCAAGCGATGGATGACCGACCGCGACTACGCTGCCTGGATGGCGGTGCGGGCGATCGGCGAAGCGGCAACGCGGTCGAAATCGACGGATCCCGCCGTCATTTCCGCATTCCTGCGCAGCGACCGCTTCGATCTTGCGGCCTATAAGGGCGCGGCGCTCAGCTTCCGTTCCTGGGACGGCCAATTGCGCCAGCCGATCCTGCTCGCCGATTCGCGTTCGCTGGTCTCGGTGTCGCCGCAGCCGGGGTTTCTGCATCAGTTCTCCGAGCTCGATACACTCGGCATCGACAAGCCGGAGAGCAAATGCCGTATGGGATGACTTGTGTTTTTCGGGGCGCCTCGGCGCTTGCGCTCTTCTGCCTGGCGGCAACGGCCGCGATGGCCGACACGATCTATGTGTCTAACGAGAAGGACAATACGATCACCGTCGTCGACGGTGCGAAATTGACCCCGGTCAAAACGATACCGGTCGGCGAGCGCCCGCGCGGCATCCTGCTCTCCAAGGACCGGGGGTCGCTCTACATTTGCGCCTCCGACAGCGATCACATCGAGGTGTTGGATCTGGCCACCGAGAAGGTGGTGCGCACGTTGCCGAGCGGCACCGATCCCGAATTCTTCGCCCTCGATCCGACCGGCAGACTGCTGTACGTCGCCAACGAGGACGACAACCTCGTAACCATCGTCGACATCCAGGGCGGCAACGTCGTTACCGAGATCCCGGTTGGCGTCGAGCCGGAGGGGATGGGCGTCAGCCCGGACGGGAAGTATCTCGTCAACACCTCGGAGACGACAAACATGGCGCACGTAATCGACACGGCGCAGCGCAAGGTGGTCGCCAATATCCTGGTCGACAGCCGGCCGCGGCGCGTCGAATGGACCGCTGACGGCGCCCAGTTCTGGGTCTCTGCCGAAGTCGGCGGAACGGTCAGCGTCATCGACGCGGCCAAGCTGAACATCGTCAAGCGGATCACCTTTGCCGTACCCGGCGTGCCGACCGAGGCGATCCAGCCGGTCGGCGTGGCGATCACCAAGGACCGCAAGCTTGCCTTCGTCGCCCTGGGGCCGGCCAACCGGGTGGCGGTGGTCGATGCCCGCACCTACGAGGTGCAGCGTTACCTGCTGGTGGGACAGCGGGTCTGGAGCCTCGCCTTCAGCCCGGATCAAAGCCGGCTCTACACCACCAACGGGGTCAGCAACGACATTTCGGTTATCGACGTTGGCGCGCAGGAGGTGATTAAATCCATTCCGGTCGGCCAGTCCCCCTGGGGTGTCGTGTCTCGCCCGTGAGGCTTCGGTGATTTCGCTTCCGGTATTCGACGTCTTGCCAACGTTATGAATTTCGCGATTTTCCAATGTTTTTCGCACCGCCTCGGCGCTTTATCGCCGTGCATGTCAAAGAGGCCGGCCGCGCGCTTTGGGGCGACCGCTGCTTTTCCGGCGCGCGCGGTTTTCGGCTGTGATCCGGTGAAGGGGCTGATGTCGCACCGCGCCGCCGAATAGGCCGTGTTTATGAGATGCTTTCCGGCGGCGACACTGTTGGCGGTGCTGTTCGGCGCCGTCGGCGTGCTCGCAGCGCCGTGGGCGGCGAACCCGGATTGGCCCTGCCAGCAGCGGCTGGTGCCGAAACTTGCAGCCGCCGCCTACTGGAACGGACCGTCACTGGACCAGGCCGGCGACTGGCATGCCGATCCCGCGGTCGCCGATCTGGTTCGGCGGCTGGCGCCGCGCCGTGTCTCCACCGCCCAAGGATTGACCGAGATCGCCGCTTTCGCACAGGCCCTTCGGGGTGAGCGTCGGCGCCGCCTCGGCTTGGTTTTTCTCGGCCTCCTCGGCGAGAGCGATCGGGAGCGTGCGGGTCTGATCGAAGAGCTGAAAGAGATCGGCCGACGGCAGCGAGAACTCGCCGGTCTCGTCTCTCGGCTCGCGGCGAAGCTCAACGCCATCCCGCCGGACGCCACCGGGGAAGCTGCCGCAAGGCGCATCGATTTGCAGCAACGGCACGACTTTACCATGCGCAACTTCGAAGAGATCCAACGCACGATCCGTTACGCCTGCGAGACCCCGGTTGCTCTCGATGCGCGCCTCGGCGCCTGGTCACGGGCCTTGGAGGACGCTTCCGCGCAATAAAGGAAAAGCTAACGTCGTTGCGGGCGCCAGCCCTTCATCGTGTCGAGACCGCGCGCGTTTGTCAGCACCGCCCCGCCGAAATCAGCCTCGGTCGCGTCCGCGCCGGTCAGATCGGCGCCGGTCAGGTCGGCGCCCGACAGATCGGCCCCCGACAAGTTGGCGTTCGTCAGGTTCGTCCCGGTCAAGTCGGCAAAGCGCAGCAACGCACGGCTGAGATCGGCCTGCGAAAAATTGGCGGCTGCCAGGTTCGCTCCCGAAAGGTCGGCGCGCATCAGGCCCATGGACTGGTTCTTCATATCCGCGCCCATCTTCGCGCCGCTGAAATTTGCCCCGCGAAGATCGAACCGACTCAACCGGGCGATGATGTGCGCTCCGCTGAAATTGGCGCCCGCGAATGTCGGCGCCTCGCCGGCGGAATAGTCCAAACCCGACGAGACGACGAGGGCGAGAAGGCTCGAATTCGATAAATTGGCGTCGGTGAAATTGGCCCGCATGATCCAGGCGAGATCGAGCTTCGCGCCGGAGAGATTGGCGCCCGAAAAATCCGCACCGACCAATTTCGCGCCGAACAGGTTCGCCCGGGAAAGGTTGGCGTGCCTGAAGTCGAAATTGCTTAAATCGAGGTTTTCGAGCGACTTCCCGGATAGATCGGCCGGCCGATCGGGTGAGCTCATGGCCAGGATCTCGTGTACTCGCGCGGCACTGAAATCGGCGCCCAGAACCGGCGACAACGAAGCCATGATGACCAGCCACACGAAGCCGAGTAGACGGGTCATCGGTCGGCTGGGATCGGTTCCGCCGTCGCGAGCGGTAGTTTTGCCGCCTCCCACCCGTCGGTGCCGTCCCGATACCAATAGACCTGCGTGTAACCCCAACTCGCCGCGCGCTTGGTCGCGTTCCAACTCATCCAGCAACTGGCGAGGCAATAAAAGACGACGGGCGTGTCGCGCCGACCCCTGGTAGCCCGGCGGAGGTTCGCGCGAAAATACGCTTCCTGCTCGGCGCTGAGCGCACCACGGCCGACATCGGGCAGCCACAGACTGCCGGGGATATCGCGCCGAGCCACCGGCAGCCACACGGCCGAGGCCGGCAAGTTCGGCGGCCGATGCGGGGCGGCGAGCACGTCGATCCACACCGCGCCGCCGCCTTTCCACAGCCGCCGTGCCGCGGCCGTATCGAGCGCGACGCCGCCCGCCACGGTCGCCGGCGTGGGCGCGCGATAATCCTCCATACGATAGCCCTGAGGCTCGGGCGGCTCGGCCCGAGCAACAGGACCGGCAACGAGCACGATGCCCAGTGCGAGGGTTGCGATCGCCCGGATCGTTATCTTCGCCCTCACGGGTTGGTCAGCTCGCCCTGTTCATTGAGCAGCGGCACGCCGTAGTCGCGGAGAATGGCGGTTATCTGCGGCTGCCGCTGTAGGATCACAGCGTTGACGCGGCGCCGCCATTCTGGCTCGTTCCCGCGGACCCCCATCGCGATGTGGTATTTCATACGAGGGGCGCCCGGTTCGTCCTTGAGGGGAACCAGGGTGAGCGGCAGCTCGTCATGCTTGCGGTAATAGCCGGCGATCGGTCCCCACAGAAAGCCGACATCGATCGTCCCGTCGACGATATCCCGAATCATCTGGTGGGTCGGCGATTCGGCGCGTGTGTCGACGGTCAGCTGATAGGGCTTGGCGTGCGGCATCAAATCGTGGCGCACGAGGAGATCCGAGGGCGGCGTCGCGCTGACAACGCCGAGGCGCAAATTGGCCAGCCGTGGATCCTGCAGACCGTCGAACGCCTGCCCTTTGTCCGAACGGTACACCATTACATATGTGGTGAAGTAATAGGGATTTGTCGTCTGCATCACGTCGTCACCGGCGACCGTACCAATTACCAAATCGCAGCGATGCGCCTGCAGTGTATTGCGCACGAACCCGATAATTTGCGGAAACCACGTGTATTCGACCTTTACGGCGAGCGCCGCGCCCATCACCTCGGCGATTTTGTTCTCAAACCCGCGCTTGTTCTCGTCGGAGAACGGCAGATTGCTCGGATCGGCGCACACCCTCAGTACATTTCGATCGACGATATCGGCGGTCTGCGCTGCAACCGGCCGACCGCCGCAGACGAGGGCTACGCCGAGCAGCGCCGCAAGACAATGCCGTCGCGCACGCATTCAATCGCCGATGCGCGGTGGGCGGCCGCGGCCGAGAGCGCCATCGGCGCGAGCCTTCAGGTAGGCCCAGATGTCGTCGAGATAGGTCATCACGTCCTCGACCGTGCCAAAGGGCGGCATGACGTTCTCACTAGCTGCATTGACGTTTGTTCGACCGTTGACGACGATCTCGTTAAATTGGTCTTGCGTCATATGCTTGACGGAATCGACGAGGTCGGGGGCATATGAGCTGCCGGCGCCGTCCGGTCCGTGGCAGCGCATGCAGGATTCGGTATAGCGCCGCCAGCCGTTATAGGTCTTCTTGTCGACCTTTCCGTTTACGACGGTGTAGGGCTTTGGTGCGTTCTGGCTTTCCGCGCCGAGCCCGAAGCTTGTTTCGAGAGTGATGCCCGCAGCGGCGAGCGCGAAAGACAATCCGAAAATCGCGGGTCCGAACTTCATTACGACCTAACGGAAAAAAGGGCCGGCACCCGCTGTAAGGGGTGCCGGCCCGCACCAGTTCTTCAGCAATACGAGACGATCAGTCGGGAAGGGAAAAGATCGTCAACACCCCGCCGAGCTGGGTGTAGTTCGACAAAGCCTTGTAGGCCCCGACCGCGCCGAGCCCGTCGGTATCCTTGGTCAAGCCTGCCGCCATCCCGATGCCGGCCCAACCACCGACGCCCGACAGAACGGCGATATATTGCTTGCCGCCGTGGGTGTAGGTGTTGACGTTGCCAATGATCCCGGACGGGGTTTTGAACCGGTAGAGTTCCTTGCCGGTCTGCATGTCGACCGCCTTTAGATAGCCCTCGAGCGTGCCGTAGAAGACCACGCCGCCAGCCGTGGCAAGCGCGCCCGACCAGACCGAAAACGGTTCCGGATCCGACCAGACAATCTTGCCCGTGCTCGCATTCCAGGCGATGAAGTTGCCGAGATTGTCGTCCCCCTGCGGCGGATACATCGACAGTGTCGCCCCGACATAAGGCTGGCCGGCGGTGTAGGAAACCTTGAACGGCTCGTAATCCATGCAGACGTGGTTGGTCGGCACGTAAAAGATCCCGGTCTTCGGCGAGAAGGCGGCCGGCTGCTGGTCCTTTGAGCCGAGGGCGGCCGGGCAGACATTCTTGTAGTTGACGTCTTCACCCTTGGAGCCGGGGGCGAACTGGGCGACGACCTGCGGCCGGCCGGTCTGCATGTTTACCTTGGTCGCCCAGTTGACCTTGGGATCGAATTTCTCGGCTACCAGCAATTCGCCGTTTTCACGATTTAGGGTATAGCCAAAGCCGTTACGGTCGAAGTGGACGAGCGCCTTGGTCGGCTGGCCCTTCACGTCGATGTCGGCCAGGATCATCTCGTTGACGCCGTCATAATCCCACTGGTCGTGCGGCGTCATCTGGTAGACCCATTTGGCGACCCCGGTGTCGGGGTTGCGCGCAAAGATGGTCATCGACCATTTGTTGTCGCCGGGCCGCTGCACCGGGTTCCAGGTGCTGGGGTTGCCCGATCCGTAATAGACCAGATTCAGTTCCGGGTCATAGGAGATCCAGCCCCAGGTACCGCCTCCGCCGATCTTCCACTGGTCACCCTGCCAAGTCTTCAGAGACGAATTCTTCCCGACCGGCTTACCGAGCGCGGTGGTGTTTGCATCGAACAAGATCTGGTCATCCGGGCCTTCCGAATAGGCCTTCCAGGCCAGTGAGCCATCTTTGATGTTGTAGGCAGTAAGCCGCGCTTGAACGCCGAACTCGCCGCCGCTGATGCCGACGAGCACCTTGTCTTTCACCACCAGCGGGGCGCTGGTTCCGGTTTCGCCCTTTTTCGGATCGCCGTCCTTGACGCTCCAGACGACGTTGCCGGTCTTGGCATCGAGCGCCACCAGGGTGGTGTCGGCTTGATGCAGGAAGATTTTGCCGTCGCCATAAGCCACACCGCGGTTGACCGTGTCGCAGCACATCACCGGGATGACGGTTGGATCCTGCTTCGGCTCGTACTTCCACATTATTCGCCCATTGTTATTCAAGTCGAGGGCAAACACATTATTGGGAAACGCCGTACTGATGTACATGACGTCGCCGATGACTAACGGGCCGCCTTCGTGACCACGCAGCACGCCCGTCGAAAACGTCCAGACCGGACGCAAGTTCTTGACGGTGTCCTTGTTGATCTGGTCGAGCGCACTGTACCGGGTATTTGCATAATCGCCGGCAGGCATGACCCACTGGTTCGGATCCTTCGACAGCTGGATCAGTTGGTCGTTGGCGCTCGCTGCCCCCGAAACCAGACCGAACACAACGGGCGCCGCGATCCATAAGCGAAATGGCGTCATTGCTTGCGTCCCTCCCTTCCTCTCGGTTCGACAGACCCGCGCCGTCAAAGCAGCGGGCGTACGGACATCGTGAGCCCGGCTTCAGCCCGACCCAATCTATGGTTACCGGATGCTATTTCACTTTTCAGACTTCGACAAGCAGCCATGAACGCAGATTGCACCCGAGCCGGGCGCGTCTGCGAAGGATCTGTCAAACCGGCTGCCGACGAGGGACATTTTTTTCGCAGCGCCATCGCGAAAGCATCCATTTGGGGTGGTCGGCCAGCCAGTTCGCCGCGTACTCCTGGGCGTGCGTCAGGCAAGCCGTCGCGGCCATCGCTGCCGCCGGCCGCTGCTCGACGCACGAGGCAGGCGAAGATTGAAGGCAGAAAACAAGCACGAGAGCGGTCATCCTTGTCCTTCCGCAGCGCCGGCCGCCGTCAGAACCTTGTCACGATGCTATGGTTACCAGCGATACCGACCATACACAGCAGCCGGAGTTGAGGGTGGGAGGGAATGACCGGACGGCAACCAGCCGATTGGCCCGCGGTGCGCTCCGCGCCGATCGTCGCTCGGGCGCGTTACCCGGATACCTGGTCATGAGGTGCCGATTGGTTGGCGGCGCCTCGGCTCTTCTGCTTGCCGCCGTCTGTACGGCGCAGGCACAGGACAATAATTATCCAACTTCGACTCGGGCGGATTATGTGATCGGCTGCATGGCGGCGAACGGCAACACGCGGGAAGCCTTACTCAAATGCTCCTGCGCGATCGATACGATCGCCGGCTTGATGCCCTACCCGCATTACGAACAGGCCGAAACGGCGTTGAGCCTGCAGGCGGGCGGCGGGGTCGGTGGTCGGGTCAGCCTTTTTCGCGACCCGCCCCAGATCAAGGCGGTGATTGAGGAGCTTCGGCGCGCCCAAGCCGAGGCAAACCTGCAGTGCCGGTAATCCCCGCCGCTTGCTCACATCTGCGGCGCCGCCGCTACCGGCCAGCTCTGCAGTGAAGTGACGCTGACTGCTGTCGAGGACTTCCGCGGTCAATACGCTGGCGTTTCCGCCGTTTGCCGGTCGGAAGGCAAAGTTGAAAGTCGGGTCCTCGCTGATCGCAATGTCGGACTCGAGCTGGAACACCAATTGGCCGCCGAGCGTGACTTTGATCGTTTGCACGAAATCGGCCGGGATATACAGGTGCGTCAGCTGGTCCATCTGCAATCCGGAGTTGTTCGGGTGGCTGATCAGCAGCTTCGCCTGCTGCGGCGCATCGGCCTGGCGGCGATCGGCCAGGACCAGCTTCATCTTGCCGAGGCGCTTCAGAGCCAGGGCCTGGTCCTTGCCGGCCGGCGCCGAACAGCCGCCCGCGGCCTTGATGAAGCGCGCTGCTGCGTAGAGCCGACCGTCCTTGGTCTCGGCGACGGCGTGCAGATAAGTGTAATCGTCGACGCGCACCCGGGTCTCGATCCGCCTGGCATCGGCCAGCGGCCCGAGCAGAAAATGCGCGGCGAGCGGCGACGGGTTGTAGTCGATAACGAGATAAAGTCCCCGGACCTCGGGCGCGAGCTTGTCGGATACCTCGATCGTCACCGGCACGATCGCGGCATCCTCGGCGCGAGCCGGTGCATCGATCTTGACGAGGCCGTCCGCGTCCCCGACCGTCCGTTCGCCAAAGATCGCGTGGCGCAAATCCGACCAGCGCGCGGCGCGCTCGGCTTCGGTCGGCGCCGCGGCGGCAGAGCCGTGGAGCGCGACCCACAACAAGAAAAACGGAACGATCCGACTCGACATGGCTTGCCTCACTCCCATTCGAGCTCCTTGTAGCTCGCGGTCACGTTGCGCGCATGGTAGTCGTCGAAAAGCAGCCAATTCCCGCGCTCCGACTGCGCGACATGACGGTAGGCGTCGGCGATGTCAATCCCGGCCTTGATCGCCGCCCGCGTGTCGCGCGCGACGGTTTCGAGATAACGCCGCTCCGGCTCGGCGGCCTGCGGCCAAGGCACGGAGACCGGGCCATGGCCGGGCACGGCGCGAGCCGCCGGGATCGCGGTCGCCTGCCGCAGTTCGGCGAGCCAGCCGATCAGGCTGCCGTCGATCACCGGAATGCGGTCGACAAACAGCAGGTCGGCGAGCCAGAAGGTCTTGGTGGCGTCGTCGAAGATCGTCAGATCGCTGTCGGTGTGCGCCGGACCGTGCGCCCACACGACCAGCCGCCGTCCTCCGAGATCGAGTTGGAGCCGGCTGGAAACGAGCACGTTCGGCGGTACGATCTCGCTGCCCTTCGCTTCATCGCCGAGCGCCGCATGCAGTCGGCGCAGATAATATTCGCCGCGTTGGGCGAGAGCGCCCGAGAGTTTCGCGTGGCCGATGAAATCGGGATGGTCGCTGCGGAACGCGGCGGCGCCGAAGATATGGTCGGGATGGACATGGGTCATGATCACATCGCGGATCGGCAGCCCGGTCCGCGCCCGGATGGCGGCCCGAAGCTCGGTTCCTTCACGATAGCTGCCGCCGGGATCGATCACCGCGACCGCATTGGTTCCGACGATAAAACCGATATTGGCGATTGCGTCGTTGTTCTGCGGCGATGCGTCTTCCTGAACCCCGTCATGAACAAAGATCCCGGGCGCGATCTGGGTCACGGGCAGCGCCGCGGGGTCGCCGCGGCCCGACCCTGGAACGAGGACCGCGAGCGCCAGGATCAGAGCCGATATTTGATTCAAGCGGAGCTCCAGTGAACACACACCTGGGCAAAACTCGGCGGGCCAGCTTTCGAACAAGCTCTAACGCGTTGGCAGCTTTCCCGTCTCGGCGCCGGCGCGCCGACACAAGGTCTTGACATAGACGGTTTTGCCGACCTGCTGCGCCAGCGCCGATCGAGCAATGACATCCTGCCAGCCCATCACGCAGGACAACTCGCTTTCTACCCCGTTCGAGAGCACGTCCACGGCGGTCTTTTCGTTGCAGGCCCCCGGCATCACCGAATTGAGGCAGACCAAAATAACGGCGACGAAAGGGTACACGACCATTAAAACGCAAATTCGAGGGTGGGGGGAGGCAACACGGCGGGCAGCGACGGTTCATTTCGGCCAACAGCGCCTCAAGGCGCGGCTGGCTGTCGTCGACGCCGGAATGTCCCGACGGCGTCATAACGTCCAGCACGCGCGCCGGGGCGCAGACGGTGAAACGGTGTCTCTCGCGCAGATGCAGACCGGCGAGCGCGTCGACATCGCCGCCGGTTTCGACCACACCCGAAATCGGCGACGAGCTCAGCCCGACCGGCTGCAGCACCGCAGCAGCCCCGATCTGCGATCGCAGATCGGGCGATGCATTCGGGATGATCCAGGTCACGCCTGTTGCCGAATACCGCCACCGACGCCCGCGTCCGGGCCTTGTCGCAACTATCCCTGCCGCGAGACCGGCGACGCGCCGGCGCGTTCGAGTTCCATATCGCGGCGCCCCGCCGGGCGCAGCGGCATCAAAACGACGTCTAACTCAGGCCGACCTCGCCGCAAGCGTAAGCGTTGATCTCAAGACCCACGGCGATCTCCACGATGACCGGCTTCTTCCATTTCATAGCAGTTCCTCTGCCCCTATCGCGCCCACGGAATAAGCCTAAGGGCGCGATCGAACCCTGTCAACTTTGCGCCCTATTGCGCGCGCGGACAGGCCGAGACCCGGCCTCCGCCGGGTTAGCCCAAGCTGCACCTCGCCTCCGACCGCACCGCTGGCATCTGCGCGGCGGCGGCAATAACATGGGATCGACACGACAGGAGGACAGCGATGACGGTGGCGCGGGCATCGGGATATCGGCCGGGTCTCGTCGATGTGGCGGCCGGCGAAATCAGCCGCGACATTTTTGTCGACGAGGAGATCTACGCCCAGGAGCAGGAGCGGGTGTTTTCCCGGTCGTGGCTGTTTGTCGGGCATGAGAGCCAGATCCCGAACCCCGGCGATTTCTTCGTCTCCGGCATGGGCGAGGAATCGGTGATCCTGTGCCGAGACCGCGCCGGCGCGATCCACGTCTTTCTGAATTCGTGCCGGCACCGCGGCATGAAGGTGTGCCGCTACGACGAGGGCAACACGCCGGTCTTCACCTGCCCCTATCACGGCTGGAGCTACGGCACCGACGGCAAGCTCGCGGGCGTCCCGTATTTCCGCGAGGCCTATCATTCGCAGCTCGACCGCGCCCAATGGGGGCTCGTCGAGGTGGCGCAGCTGTGCAACTGGAAAGGCTCGGTCTGGGCGACCTGGGACCCGTCAGCCCCGCCCTTCGCCGAATATCTCGGCGGCTTTGCACCGCTATCTCGATCTGATCCTCGACGGCAGGGACGGCCGCGAGGGTCAGGCCGAGGTGCTGGGCGGCGTGCAGAAATGGCTGATCCCGTGCAACTGGAAATTCCCTGCCGAGAATTTCAGCGGCGACAGCTATCACAACATCAGCCACCGCTCGGTCGATCTGGCCGGCATCGGGCCCTCGGGCGCCGGCCGCCGCGACATGTCAGAGTTGCTGATCGGCCGCAAACTGCATGTCGCGATCCCCGACCGCGGCCATCAGACGATCGTCTATGTGCTGCCCAAGGAACGGCCGATGCCGGCCACCTATCAGCATTCGACGATCGTCTCCGAGTATTTCCGGCATTGCGAAGAAGAGCGGCGCCGCAGCCGCGGCGATGAGAGCCGGCTGCTGGGCGCGCCGGGCGAGATCTTCCCGAACATCGCGCTGTTGCCGCGCCAGCCGCGCACGATCGCGGTGTGGCACCCGCGCGGGCCGCACCAGACCGAGGTGTGGCGCTGGTTTCTGGTCGATCGCGAGGCGCCGCAGGAGGTCAAGGATTTCCTGCGCGACTACTACATCCGCTATTCGGGCCCGGCCGGCATGACCGAGCAGGACGACATGGAAAACTGGAACTACGCCCACGCCGCCAGCCGCGGGACGATCGCCCGGCGCCATCCCTATTGCTATACGATGGGGCTCGGCCGCGCGGTCGAGGATTTCGAGTGGGACGGGTTGCGCGTGCCCGGCAAGGTCATCGACATCACCCAGGCGCAATCGAGCGAAGAGCCGATGCGCAACCTCTACCGCCGCTGGGCCGAGTTCATGGAGGCCGAGAGCTGGGACGAACTGGCCACCTGGCGCCGCCCGGAAGGCGCCCTCGCCCAAGCCGCCGAATGACCGACCGGCCGATCGCGCGACGCCGCCGGCGAGGCGACGGCCGACCCTCCGTCGGCATGAGGAGCGGAGGGTCGGCTTGCCGGCTCACGACGTCGAGCCTAGCGCAGAGGCGAGAAGGCGGCCGGGACGACCAGCATGTTTTCCTGCTTGAGCATCATGTTCGGCCCGCCGCCGGAGGGCGGCGGCCAGATGCCCTTGGCGCGGGCCTCGTCGCGGATGCGGAAGCGGTCGGCGGCATCCTTGTAGGCCCAGATATGGACCCATTTGTTGAGCCCGCCCATCTCGGAATGCCACGCGCCGACGAGCGGCGAAAGCTCGATGCGCCGGGCGATATGGCCGCTCCAGCGGTCGATCACGCCCGGGATCCCGCCGGGTTTGAACGTGTAGACGCGGATCTCGTAGAGGCCGCCGAGCCGGCGCGGCTCGAGCGCCGGCGAAAACGGGGCCGGCAGAAAGATCTCGCTCTGCTGCTCGACGACGAATTCGCGGGTATTGGGCGGCCAGCCGTCGAGTTTGGTCGCCGCTTCGCGCGCCCGGGTGCGGGCGGCCATGTCGTCGTAGGGCCAGACATGGATTACCCGGTTCAGCGGCCCCACCTCGGTGTGCCAGAACGCGGCCAGCGGAGAGACCTTGGCCCGCGCCGGCAATGCCTGTCCGAAGCGCTCTTCGAACGTGGCAACCGAGCCCGGCTGCAAAGTGTAGGTGCGCATCTCGATGATCATCGGGGTTCCTTTGTTGCGAGGGTGGGTCCGCGAACGCTATCCGCTGCCGGCCCGGTGTCAAGGCACAGGCGTCGAGGCGCAGGCGTCGAGTTGACGGCAGGTCAGCGCAGCAGCGCTTCGCCGTCGACATGTCCTCCCATCAGGTAGATCAAATGCGCGATCGCCGCCCGTTGCTGCCGCACCGGAACGGTCTCCGCGGTGATGCTGTTGGCGATCCACGGGGTGTCGAGCATGTTGGCGTAACCGATTTTGTGGGCGCATTGCGGGTCGGCGTGGCGGCACCACAGCCTGACGACGTTGACCGAGGTGATGTCGTTGTTGAGGGCGTCGACGGCCGAAACCGATTTCGGGTTTATGCACCAGTAATTGCGATAGTTCGCCCACAATATCGCCCCGGGATTGGTCAGACCCTGAAAGCACATATCGCCGTCGGCGGAGACGAAGAACCCGGCTCCGGCGGAGACGTAATGAACACCGTTGTCGATGAACCTGATGGTTTCGAGATAGCCGGGCTGACCCGGCAGCGGCTTGCGGGCGGCGAAGACCGGCGAGTTGAGCGGCGGCGCCGGCGGCGGCACGCAGGCCGCCAGCAGCAGCGCCGTGCAGATCATGTAAATCGCCGATCTGGCTCTCATCCGGCTGGTTCCGCGTTCGTTGCGCGTCGCACCGGCGCGCCGCGAAAACCTAATCAAATCGGCCGGGCCCCGCCAGTATCGGCTTCTGCTGTGCCGCGATTGCGGCGATAGTGGCGGCAATACAAATATTTCGGAACAGAGGCGAGCGATGCCGGTGATCGACGAGGTGAGCGGTTTTCACGACGAGCTGACGGCGATTCGCCGCGACATCCACGCCCATCCCGAACTCGCCTTTGCCGAACGGCGCACCGCCGACCTCGTCGCCGCCAAGCTCGCCGAGTTCGGCTGCGAGGTCTATCGCGGGCTGGCCGGGACCGGCGTCGTCGGCACCATCCGCCGCGGCAACTCGCCGGCGTCGATCGGGCTGCGCGCCGATATGGACGCCTTGCCGATCCAGGAGCTCAACGGTTTCGCCCACCGTTCGACCGACGACGGCAAGATGCATGCCTGCGGCCATGACGGGCATACCGCGATCCTGCTCGGCGCCGCCAAATATCTGGCGGCGACGCGGAATTTCGAGGGAACCGTGCATCTGATCTTCCAGCCGGCCGAGGAGGGCGGCGGCGGCGGGCGGGTCATGGTCGAACAGGGGCTGTTCGAGCACTTTCCCTGCGACGCGGTCTTTGCGCTGCACAACAAGCCGGGCCTCCCGGTCGGCCAGATCGCCGCCCGGCCCGGGCCATTGCTCGCCGCCACCGACCGCTGGGACATCCAGATCAAGGGGCACGGCACGCATGCGGCCTACCCGCATCTCGGCATCGACCCGTTCGTGATCGGCGCCGAGATCGTGCTGGCGCTGCAAACGATCGTCAGCCGTTCGATCGACCCGCTCGACGCGGCCGTCGTCAGCGTCGGCTTTATGCGCGGCGGATCGGCTTATAACGTGATCCCGGACGGGTTGCAGATCGGCGGCACCTCGCGCAGCTTTCGCTCCGAAGTGCGCGACCTGATCGAGCGCCGCCTCGGCGAGATCGCCCGCGGCGTCGCGGCATTGCACGGCGCCGCGGCCGAGGCGGCCTATCACCGCAACTATCCGCCGACCGTCAACCACGCCGCCGAGACCGCCTTTGCCGCCGCCGTCGCCGCCGAGATCTGCGGCCCGGACAGCGTGATCCACGATCACCCGCCGTCGATGGGCGGCGAGGATTTCTCGTTCATGCTGAACGCCCGCCCCGGCGCCATGCTGTGGCTCGGCAACGGCCCGGGCGAGGATGGCTGCTTCCTGCACAATGCGCGCTACGACTTCAACGACGCGGCCCTGCCGATCGGCGTCAGCTTCTTCGCCCGCCTCGCCGAACGGTTTCTCGAAAAGGCGGCGCTGTGAAGATCCGTGCCCCTCCTGGCCCCCTGCACTGCCACTGCTCCGGCTCTCTGATTTCGCCGCATAACCGTGATTTTGGAAAATCGAGCGGCTCGGTTTTCCTCAATCGGTCGGAGGTCGTAGACATCGCCGTGGTTGTCTTCGCAGATGCCAACGCCGGTCCGCGTCATCTGGCTCCAGTTGAAGACGCAATAAATCGTGGACCCGTCAGCAGCAGAGGCCATGATGGTGCCGTTGCCTTGGGTCGGTAGCGCAGTGAACATACCTGTCGCTACGGCGCTGTGAGTTGCCTGACGTCACTGCAGTATTCCCGAACCCAATCGATCCACCCTCTGCCACGACGGCGTAGCGCCCGGTATAGGTCTTGCCTGCAAGGGTAAAGCTTATCACGTTGCTGGGATGCCCGGCTGGCACGGTGGCTGTTTCCGTGACACCCGATGAACGCCCGACGAAGTAGAAAGTCCGGGTGCAGCCTGTAACCGCGAGAAGCGCCGGCAATGCGATGGCTTGAAATGCCACCTTACGCATTGCCTCTTCCCATTTGTTGAGCTGCACCAGCTTATCCGGGCTCTGTGATGGCGAACATGGCAGCGGCAAAGGTGCGAGTTACCCCATAGCCGCATAAAATGGCGGCTTAATATCAAACTCAATCGCCAAATCGACAATCGCTCCTGTTTTTAAAAACATGTCGATCTGGCGCTTATACATATCGGAATATTCATGAAGTCTATCATCAAAATTGACTATGACATAGGCTATCTTTCTGACGCGTTTGTCTCCTGAATATGCGTCCATTTGCTCCTTTGCGTTTTCCACATCGTGCGCCAGCTTCTTGAGGAAGCCCTTGGACAGATCGACCTCAGTCGCTCCAACTCCCCGTCAACTCGTCGGTGAGCCTCGATTTCAGAGGTGTTGATCGTCTTTACCTCGCAAAGGATTTCCATGTCGGACAGAGTCGCTTTTAAATCCGGGGTTCTCTGGCCGCTTACCGGGGATTCAGGGATAAACGCTATACAGGCGCAACCTAATCGTGCAAGATAATTATACGCCTTCGCGTGGTTTAACTTGTCAAATAGCGCCTGCCATCCACGGATATGGTCTCTTATTTGGAGTAACGGTGTCACGTCCTTCTTCAGATAGTCCCATAACTCAGGGTCTAATCCCTGCAACTCATGTTCGAGGTCGAGGAATTGCCTTCGCTTCGGAGGCCACTCATTGATCGTTTGGTCAAAATTCTGAAAGAATGTATCTGGCGACGCAGGGTCTTTCACCAGACCGCGAAGCTCGTTGATTCGTAGAAACTTGATCTCAGCTTCGGCCCGGAACCAATGATCTAGGTCTTTGCCGTGCGGATGGCCTTCTTGTTCCCAGATCGCATAAGCTCGCTCGCGGATAACTTGTTGGCTGTCCATTATTCGTCCCTCCCTTATTGAGGGGACTCTACATCTGATAGGTGACTATCTGTCCAAAGAACCTCTTCCTATAACAACGGGCCTGCCAAGTGATCCTGGCGCGGCGCGTCAAAGTGGTCTGGTGGCGCGGCGCATGGTGGATATGCTGCGGTCGTAGCTGTCCGCCAATTCTGCAACGTCGCGCCCTGCGCGCGGCGTCTGGTGGCCTCTTTCTGCTGTGCCGGTGTGAGGGAAGGGGGGCGGCCCATGGGCTGTCCTCGCTCCTTGGCGCGGCTTCTGCCTTCGGCTGTCCGGGTGCGGATTAGATCGCGCTCCACGTCCGCCAAGCCGCCCGAGTACCGCCAGCATCAACCGCCCGGCGCTGGTGCCGGTGTCGGCCCACGGTTCCGCCAGTGACCGGAATTCCGCGTTTGGCGTCCACCCGGTTGCGGGCTGGCGTCAACACGATGTGGAGCGTTCGCGCGTTCCGGCTTCTGCTTTTCGGGGTTGATCGGGCGATCAACCCCGGTCAGTTCGTGGCCTTTAAATGGTGGGCGGCCGTGAAAAGAACAAAAGAACCCGCCTTTTTCAGAAGAACTATAGAACATTGCGCTCGCGCACTTTCCTGAATATGCGTACGCCCTAAGGACGGTGCTGCCGCCTTTGCAAGCAGAATTGTTGCAAAAGAGGCCCACGTCCGTGCGCTTAAACGCCCCTGTAAAGCGATCTATGACCCACACTTCGCCGCCAACATCACTATTCCAAACTTTTTCGTTTCGTACCGCAGTAATGTAACGGTCGGTGATTTTATTGATAATGTAATTTGGACTTTTCATCCCCCAACTCATTGTCATTTGATCTAAATCAACTATCAAATCCAGTAAAGGCTCGGGGTCATGGTCGTATGTACATTTCAGCACATAGGGCTTAGCCAGCACTGGCGTTGTCGAGATAACGAACGCCGCTATCAGTGCCATCGCCAGCCGCATGTTTCTACGGCTTTGCCTTCGGGTGGTACAGCCAGTTCTTGTCGAGCTCGTTTTCGTCAACCTCGATGCCGGAACTCTCGACTGGCTTTAGGGACAGCAGCTTCAGCCCTTCACGTGTTCCGAAGAAAGTCGGCGTCATCGCTTCTCCGTCAGCATTAGGCATAGACGCTGCACGGTAAACCATAACACGCGCCAATGGGATGCTCCTCGCCAATTCACAATTACGGCGCCACAGATGGGACTACCCTAGGCAAGCGACAAGGACATGATGTCATTCACGTTTCTCCTCGTCGGGTCCCCCAGGTTTTTTCTAAGATGTTGTGTCTTTGCGCGAACCGGCCCGCGCGGCAAACGCCGCATAATCGGCATTATGACAAGTGTTTTGAGGAGATTACGAAATATTGCCATATTTATCCAGAAAAATTTGCCCTCGGGAGCTCCTTAACTTGCCTTTTGGGGTGGTTGGCGGGCGTACACACTTGGTTGCGCCGCGACTACTTTATCACAACCGGGCACAAGATGTAGTGAGAGGCTGCGGCTTTCGATGCGCCATTCCTGCTGCAGGTGCCGCGCGCTTCGCACCTGCGTCGTCGTTTCTGTGAAGTCGGTTTCAAGTGCTTCAAAGGGCATCGGCAACACCAACATCGGAATTTCGGCGAATTCCCCGCCAAGCCGGTCAACAACACGGCCACCCGCAACGCGACGAACCTCGTGCTGAACGGCGCGGGCGCGCCAACAACAATGTGGCGCCCCGGGCCGCTGACCGCCCGTTTCCTTCAGGCCGGTTCGAGCCCGAGCAGGCGGCGGGCCAGGGTCAGGTGCGGGCGGTCGATCATCCTGCCGTCGAGGGCGATCGTGCCGGCATCGGGGTTGGCGGCGAACAAGGCCACGACCCGGCGCGCCCAGGCGAGTTCCTCGCCGCTCGCCGCGAACGCCTCGTTGATCGCCGCTAATCTGCGCCGGATGGATCGCCATCTTGGCGACGAAGCCGGAACGCCGCGCCGCCGCGCACTCCGCCCGCAGGCCGGCTTCGTCCTTGAAATCGGTGTAGATCGTGTCGATCGGCATGACCCCTGCCGCGGCGGCGGCAAGCAGGCACAGCGAGCGCGCGAGGCGGTAGAGATCGTCGTAGACGCCGTCGAGCCGGCGGTTATTGCCGCCGATGCAGGCCGCCAGATCCTCGGCGCCCCAGGTAATGCCGTCGAGCCGCGGCGACACCCCGGCGTAATTGCCGAGAGCGAACATCGCGGCCGGCGTCTCGGTGGCGATCGCGACGACCCGAATCCCGCCGGGCGGCAGCGAGGCGGCGGCCTCGAACGCCGACAGGTAATGATCGAGCGTGCGGAGGTCCTCGGGAACGCATTTCGGCAACAGGATGCCGTCCGGCCGTCCCGGCGCCACCGCCGCCAGATCGTCGAGCGCGATCCCGCTCGCCAGCGGATTGATCCGGACCCAGCGGCGGAAGCCGGCGGGGCCGGTCGAGTCGAGAAACCGGCGCGCCTGGGTCCGGGCCAGCGGGCGGTTGGCCGGGACGACCGAATCCTCGAGGTCGAGGATCAGCGCATCGGCCCCCGATTCGGGTCCGCGGGCGAGCTTGCGCTCGCTGTCGGCCGGGACGAACAGAAAAGACCGCATTCGCCTCACCCTTCCGCCTTATCGGCGGGCCGGCATTTCATCAGGCCGGCGCGGCGGCAGATCGCGACGATTTCGCCGCGCTGGTTGATGCCCTGATGCTCGAACTCGACGATGCCGGCATCGGCCCGCGACCGGCTCATCCGCTTCGACTGGACGATCGTGCGCGCCCGCAACGTGTCGCCGTGAAACACCGGCTTCGGAAACCGGACATCGCTCATACCGAGATTGGCGATCGTGGTGCCGAGCGTGGTCTCGCCGACGCTGATGCCGATGACGAGGCCGAGCGTGAACAGACTGTTGACCAGGCGCTGGCCGAATTCCGTCTGCCGGGCGAACTCCTCGTCGAGATGCAATGGCTGCGGGTTCATCGTCAGCGTGCTGAACAATACGTTGTCCATCTCGGTGACGGTGCGGCCGATCGCGTGCTCGAAGACCTGGCCTTCGATGAATTCCTCGAAATAGAGCCCAGCCATATTGCCCCCTCTTCGACCGCGCGGTTGATCCGATCGGGCGAGGGCCGATCGGCGGGCCGAGCCCGCGCCGGCTCAATTCGCTCGACCGCGGTCGCGGAACAACCTAGCATGATCGGGCTTCTCGAAGGTATCCGGCAGCGGCGCCTCGAACCGCTGCCGCGGCGCGCGGACTGGTATGGCGGGGTATGGACATCAGCCAGCTGATCGCCGAGCACGGCTCCTGGGCCTACCCGATCGTGTTTGTCTGGACGTTTCTCGAAGGCGAGACGATCGTCCTGTTCGCCGGCTTTGCCGCGGCGCAAGGCCTGCTCGATCCGCGGCTCATATTGCTGGCCGCCGGGCTCGGCAGCTTTGCCGGCGACCAGACCTATTTCTGGATCGGGCGCCATTTCGGGCGGCGGCTGCTCGGCCGGTTCCCGCGTTGGCGCAACGGCGTCGAGACGGCGCTGCAATGGCTCGAGCGGAACGACGCCGGCTTTATCCTGTCGTTCCGGTTTATCTACGGCGTGCGCAACATCTCCTCGTTTGCGATGGGGCTGAGCGCGATCCGCTGGCAGCGCTTTTTGTCGCTGAATTTTCTGGCGGCGATGCTGTGGGCGGCCTGTTTCATCGCGCTGGGCTATTTCTTCGGCAGCGCGTTCCGCGCCGTCCTCGGCGACATCATCCGCTCGTTCAGCCTCGGAATGCTCGGAATCTTCGTTGCGTTCGCGATCGGCGTCGGGCTGGTCCACCGGGCGCAGAAGCGCCGTTCGCCGAGCGGACCGCCGGCGGCAAAGACCGCAATCCCGCCTCCCTGAGCACGAATTCCGAGGGGCTATCCCGGGCTGCGGCAAACGACGCTGATCCGGCTGCCGATCGCCAGTTCGAGCGCCGTGTCGGCGCGACCGCGATTGACCGCGATCTCGGCGAGACCGTTCGCATTTTCGTACCAGAAGGCGGCACCCGCCGGAGCATCGGAAAAGGTCCGGGCGCGAGGCAACACCTGTCCGCCGACGCCGAGCCGCGCGTCCTGCGGCAGAGTGCTTGCTCGAATGCCGGTCATCGCGTTGCCGAAACCGTCGACATAGACGATCTCGGGCAGATCGTCCGGCCAATCCGGATATCGGGAAATCGCACCGGCGCCCAGCAGACCCGCCGGCGCCCCGCCGCGGGCGAGGCGCGCCGCAACCGGGGCGAACAGGTCGCGCCCGTGAAAGCTCGCCGACAGCGACGCCGGGCGCCACACGATCCGCCAGTCGCGGACCCGGCCGGCGCGGCGCAGGACCGGTTCGAACAGCCCGTTGTCGGGGCCGACATAAAAGCGGCCATCGGCCTCGACGACGACCCCGGCGCGAGCGCTGCCGACACCGGGATCGACGATCGCGAGCAGCACGGTCCCGGGCGGGAACCAGCCCCCATAGGCGGCGAGCAGATAGGCCGCCGGCTTGGGCATTTGCGCCGGCGCGTCGGCGAAAAGGTCGACCGCCGGCACCCCCGGGGCGTCCCGGTGGAGGACCGCCTTGACCTGGCCGAGATAAGGCCCGGCAACGCCGAAATCGGTGAACAGCGCGATCATCGCATCTTTATCGCACGGAGGCTGCGCCGGCGGAAGCACAGGGCTTTGTCGATTTCTTCCGATGTTCAATCAACGGTTGGGCCAGCGGTCGGATTTACGCCATTTGCATGGCCTGCTGTTCTTTCGCTTTGCCGCGACCGCGCGATACGTGCAGCGTTTTCTTGAAAATTGGCGGGCGGGGGGTATGCTGCGCCGGCGCATGTGATTTGGGGGAAGACGATTATGGGGAAGGTTACGCTGGCCGCGGCGATTCTTATTGCCGCGTCGCTGCAAGGTGCATCGGCGGCCGATCGTTGCTATTCGGCGGCCGATAAGGAGGCGGAGCAGGCGCTGGTGTTTCAGACCAATCTGATGGTGGTCAGCTCGGCCTGCCGCGACGAGGTCTATGCCCAGTTCCGGTACCGCAACAAGGACGCGATCATCGCCTATCAGAAGGCCATGATCGCGCATTTCCGCCGCGCCGGGTTCCGCAACGCCCAGAGCGAATTCGACCGCTGGAATACCAGTCTGGCCAATCAGATATCGCTCAAGCAGGGCGCGACGTCGACGGCCCTGGTATGCCAGCAATCCGCTCAGATGCTGAAATTGGCCGACAGCCTGGACCCGAAGGGGTTCCGCGACTACGCGGTTGCGCAGGCGAAGACCGCCGTCGATACCGGCGCGGGCTGCCGCAGATAGCGGCGGCGCTGCGGCGAACCGCGCCGACGGCTGCCGGGTATGCCTCGGATAAGGGCTGCCGACTGGACCGGTGGCCCGGAGCGGGGTCGAGAAGACACAAGGCCCCGCTGCCCGGGTATCGGCGCCAATCACGTTTCTCCAGGCAGACTTCGCGGGAGCAGGCTGTCGGTGCGCGGCGTATCCGGGTGGGTCCGGATGCGTTTGAGGTCCGCGGGCCGGCGGAAGGCATGGTCGCCGGTAGGCCGAGCCATTGCCCGGTCATGATCCGATCGCTCATCAGCGGGCGAAATCGAATGCTCCCCGCCAGGCGACGCAGGGCTGTCTCCGGCGTCCGCGGGCGTCCTGCAGACAGGCGGCTGGACGCCTTTCACAAAATCGTCAAAAATGGGCGGCGGCAACTGGCGTAGGGCGGCAATGAGCCAGAACAGTGCGATGGTGCTCGCCTTTGGCGACTATCGGCCGCGACCGCGGATCGTCTATTTCACCCGCGCCGAATTGAATGAGCTTCTGGGCCTCTACAGCCGGCACGTGATCCGCGGCGAATGGCGCGACTATGCGATCGATCACCGCGACGGAATGGCGGTTTTCTCGGTATTTCGGCACACCCAGGAGGGGCCGACCTACAGCATTGCCAAGACCGCGGCGTCTGCCGGACGCCAGGCCGAGTTCGTCGTCCAGCGCGGACGGCAAAAGCTGCGCGTCGCACGCAGCCTCGCCGAGGCGCTCGAGTTCTTCCTGATGAAACTCAGCGTCGTGGCCGCCGAGCCGGGCTGATCAGACCTGCCGTCATGGCCGCGGTCGGCGCCGCGGCAGCATTCTGTCGAGCACGCCGTCGCGACGGATCATGCCGTGGTACAGCGCACCCGTCACGTGCAGAGCGACAAAGCAATAGAGCAAATATTGTCCGGTCAGGTGGATTGCGATAGCGGCCTGCGACAGCCGGCCGTCCTCGGGCAGCAACGGCGGGACCGAAACCACCCCGAACAGGCTGACCGAATGTCCCGCACCCGCGGCGTTCAGGTAACCCGCCAAGGGCATCGCGATCAAAATGCCGTAAAGAACGAAATGCGTGAAATGGGCGAGAACGGCCTCGACACGGCTGACACTCCGCGGGAGCGGCGGCGGCATGTGTCGCCAGCGCCACAGCATGCGAAACAGCATGGCTGCAAGAATGGTCACCCCGACCGAACGGTGCAGCGCCAGCAATAGATCGCGGGCCGGCGTGTTGCGCGGCGCCGCCGCGCTCGCCCAGCCGATGGCGACGACCAGGACCGCGAGTGCGGCGACGAACCAATGCACCGCGCGGGCGACCCTGCCGTAGCCCTCGACGGCGGCCGGCGTCGGCCCTGCCCAGGGCGGCAAACGCTTGCCGATCAGGCCGGCCGGCCCTGCGCCGGCGAGCCGAGGAATTCGAGCGCCGCGGCGACGCCGCCCGGGCGATGCGGAATGCCGGCCCGATGCAACCCCATCTCGACCCCGCTCAACGTCCCGCACAACATCAGATCGTTGAAATGGCCGAGATGGCCGATGCGAAAGATCTTGCCCTTGAGCCGACCGAGACCGGTGCCGAGCGACATGTCGAATGCCTCGAGTATGATCTCTCGCAACCGGTCGGCGTCGCAGCCGTCGGGAACCATGACCGCGGTCAGCGAGTTCGAATGCCCGCGCGGATCGGCGCACAATACTTCGAGACCCCAGCCGGCCACCGCCCGCCTTGTCGCCTCGGCATGACGCATATGGCGAGCAAAGACCGCTTCGAGCCCCTCCTCGTCGAGCAGCATCGCCAGCGCCTCGCGCAACCCGAACAACAGGTTCGTCCCCGGGGTATAGGGGAAAAATCCGGTGCGGCCGGTTTCGAGCATCGCCCCCCAGTCCCAGTAGGAGCGCGGCAGGCGCGCGTGCTTTGCTGCGGCGAGCGCCTTTTTCGAGACCGCGTTGAAACCCAGCCCCGGCGGCAGCATCAGCCCCTTCTGCGAGCCGCCGACGGTAACGTCGACCTGCCATTCGTCGTGGCGATAGTCGATCGAGGCCAGCGATGAGATCGTGTCGACCATAAACAAGGCGGGGTGGCCCGCCCGATCGATCGCGGCGCGGACCTCGGGGATGAGGCTGGTGACACCGGTCGAAGTCTCGTTGTGAACGACGCAGACCGCCTTGACCCGGTGCGACCGATCGGCGGTAAGCATTTCCTCGACCTGCGCCGGATCGACGCCGTGCCGCCAATCGCCCGGCACGAATTCCACCTCGATCCCGAGCCGGCTCGCCATCTGCCGCCATAGGCTGGCGAAATGCCCGGTCTCGAACATCAGCACGGCGTCGCCCGGCGACATCGTGTTGGCCAATGCCGCTTCCCACGCACCGGTGCCGGAGGACGGGTAGACGATTACGGTCTCTTCGGTGCGGAAAACCCGCTTCATGCCGGCGATGATTTCCTTGCCGAGTTCGCCGAATTCCGGTCCGCGGTGATCGATCACCGGCATGGCGATGGCGCGCAAAACCCGATCGGGGACGTTGGTCGGTCCCGGGATTTGCAGAAAATGACGGCCGCTGTGGGCGGCGAGGACATTGCTTTTCATCATGCGCTCCGCAACGGATGCCTCAAATCTTGCGAAGGGCGCCGCCGCCGGCAGCGCCCGCCGCCAGACCCTATGGGTTGATCACCGTCGCGGTGCGACTGATCACGAACGCCTCGCGGCGCTCGAAAAAATCGGCGACGATTTCGGTGAAAGCCTCCGGGCGGTCGGTGCTGATCGCGTGGCCGGCGTCATAAACAAAGGCCAGGTGGCAGTTCGGCATCAGCTCCTTGTAGAAATGCCCCATATCCGGCGGGATTACCCGGTCGACCGTGCCGAACAGGACCAGGGTCGGGGTCGCCAGGCCCGCCAGCCGGGTTTCGAGATCGGCATCGCGGTCGGGGCCGCGCAGCCGCGAGACCAGCCGCGCCGTCTTTTCCCGTACCGCCGCGTCGACCGGCGGCAGCGGCGCAACCCTCTCGGGATGGGCGAAGAGCCGGCGCGCCATCTCCTCGGGCGATCCGGAGGGCGGTTCGGCGCCCTTCGGGCGGATCGCCGCCGGCGCTTCGAGAACCAGCGCCAGCACCCGTTCGGGCTGCTGCACCGCCAGCCACAGCGCCGTCTTGCCGCCGAACGAGGTGCCCATCAGGTTGAATTGGTCGAGGCCGAGCGCGGCAGCCGCCTTTGCCATCGTTGTCGCCAGCTCGGCCATGTCGCGCGTCCGGTCGTTTTCGGGCGAGGCGCCGAACCCGGGCATCTCAAAGGCGATGACCCGGAATTGCCGGCTCAGCAGATCATGGCCCGGGGTCAGCCGCAACCCGCCGGCGCCGTGCAGATGCACCAGCGGCGGCCCCTCGCCCGCCGCCATACAGCGGATGCGAAAGCCGTCGGCCTCGACATGGTCCTCGCGAAATGCCCCTCCGGCCTGTGCCACGATCGGAAAATCCCTTCTGACGACGAACCGCCCCTACATATCCCGGACGTACGGCAGCACCTTTTTACCGAACAGTTCGAGCGAGCGCATCAGGAAGCCCAAATCGCCGGAAGGGGGACTCTGAAACATCAGATCGATGACGCCGGCGCCGCTCTCTTCGCGACAGCGCCTGATCTGCTCGATCACCGTATCCGGCCCGCCGATAAAATTCGTCGGCAGCACACCGCCGATCATCGATCCCCGTGCTTCGCCCGCGATGTTGCGGGAGTCGAGCCGCATCAGCGTGTCGCGCACCCCGATGGGCAACGCGAAGGAGTCGCGAACGGCCCGCCGCGCCGCCAGCAGATCGCGAGCTTCCTCGTCGGATTTCGCAAGCAGGATATTTGCCCGATAGATGATCTGTTCCGGCGTCGGCTGCCAGCCGTATTGTGCGCATGCCTCGCGATAGAAGCGGGTTGCCCTGCCCATCGCCTCGAACGGGCCATAGGCGACACCGAGGCCGAGATGATGGCGGGCGGCGAGCTCGCAGGATTCCCGGCTGCCCCCGAGCGCATAGGTCGGCGGATGGGGCTGCTGCAGTGGACGCGGCCAGACCGAAACCGTTCGGAACTGGAAGTGGCGTCCCTGCCAGCCGAAGGGTTGCGGTTCGGTCCACGCCTTCAGGATCAGCTCCATGCCTTCGGTGGTGCGCTCCCGCGCCTCCGTCGGATTGAGCCCATAGGTCAAATATTCTCCGGTAACGCCGCGCAACAGCCCGACCACCAGGCGGCCGGGCATCAGATTGTCCAGCATCGCCAGCGCTTCGGCGACTTGAACCGGATTGCTTTGCGACACGATCGGGCCGAGCACGGCGATCTTGATCTTTTGCGACGAGGCCGCCAGGTGCGCCGCCGAGACGACGGGGGCCGGGGTCAAACGATGCGGGGAATAGTGGTGCTCGGCAACGCTGACCCAATCGAAGCCGAGCTCCTCGACGAGTTGCACACGTTCGACCATGCCGCGATAGGAGTGCGCCCCGGCTTCGCGGTCATAGGTATCCGGCGGCACCGGCCATTCCGCCGGCAATCGCCGCGGCGGCTGGTAGTGGGCGGTCTCGAAATACGAAACCTTCATGGCCGCTCGCCGTCAAATCTCGCGAATGCGCGGCAACACCTTTTCGGCAAAGAGCTCGAGCGAACGCATCAGGCTTTGGGTATCCGGGGCGCCGGGGTTTTGGAACATCAGATCGAGCACGCCGACCCCGACTTCCCGGCGGCAGCGCCTGATCTGCTCGACCACCGTATCGGGGCTGCCGTAGAACGAAGTCGGCAATACGCCGCCGACATTGGGCGCCCGCGCCTCGCCTGCGACATTGCGCTGATCGAGCTTCAAGAGGGCGTCGCGCACCCCGGCCCGCATCGGAAACGGCGCCGATCCCTTGCGCTGGAGTTCGAGCAATTCCTGCGCTTCCTCGTCGGTCTCGGCGAGCAGGATGTTCGCCCGGTACAGCATCTGCTCCGGCGTCGGCTCCCAGCCGCAGCGCGCACATTCCTCGCGGTAATACCGCGTCGACTTGGCAACGACTTCGAACGGCGCAAACGAAACGCCGAGCCCGAGACGATGACGCGCCGCGAATTCGCATGATTCCCGGCTGGTGCCGAGCGAATAGGTCGTCGGCATCGGCTGCTGCAACGGCCGCGGCCAGACCGAAACCGTGCGGAACCGGTAATGGCGGCCCTGCCAGCCGAAGGGCTGCGGCTCGGTCCAGGCCTTGAGGACCAGCTCCATGCCTTCGGTCGTCCGCTCCCGCGCCTCCGCCGGGTTGAGGTCGAAGGTCAGATACTCGTTGGTCGTGCCGCGCAGCATCCCGACGATCAGCCGCCCCTGCGACAGGGTGTCGAGCATCGCCAATTCCTCGGCGACCTGCACCGGATTGCTCTGCGAGACGATCGGGCCGAGCACGGCGATCTTGATCTTTTTCGACCGCGCGGCGATGTACGAGGCCGAAACCGCGGTGTTCGGCGTCAGGATGCGCGGCGAATAATGGTGCTCGGACAGGCTGACCCAGTCGAAGCCGAGTTCCTCGACATACCGGACCCGGTCGACCATGCCCTGATAGGCCTGCGCGCCGGTCTCGGGGTCGTAAACGCCGGGCGGCACCGGCCACTCGGCCGGCGCCGTTGGGGGCACCTGGTAGCGCGCGGTTTCAAAATATGAGACTTGCATGGCCCACCCGCGAGAGCTGAAGTGAGCGGAGATCCGCCACCCGGCGCAGCCTACGATGCCGGTTCGAGAGCGGTCAATCTTGGCGGCCGGCCTTGGTTATGATCCTCGACGGAAGGTTGGACATCATGAAGCGAAGCGACAGACGGATACTCACGTCGCATGTCGGGAGCCTGCCGCGGCCCGACGCGCTGATCGAACTCAACCGAGCCAAGTTTACCGGGGAGGCCTACGACGCGAAAGCTCACGCGGCGACGCTGTCGGCGGCGGTCGAGGAGGTATGCCGCAAACAGGCTGCGATCGGGATCGACGTCGTCAACGACGGCGAGTTCGGTAAGACGACATCGGGTGCGATCGATTACGGCGCGTGGTCGAGCTACGCCTGGGGACGACTGAGCGGCTGGGAGCCCGGCGAGCCGGGCCGCCTTCCGGCTCTCGCCGGGAGGCGCGAGCGCATGAAATTCGCCGAATTCTACCGCGAACTCAACTCGACCAGTTTTCGGTCCTCGAGTTCGCTCGGCGGCAGGCCGCCGGTTTTCATCGGCCCGATCGGCTATGTCGGGCATCAGGCGCTGAGCGCCGATCTGACAAACTTCAAGGCGGCGCTCGGCAAGGTGAAGGCGGAGGAGGGGTTCATCACTTCGGTCGCGCCGGGCAGCTTCGCGCGCCGGCAGAACCGGTATTACGCGTCGGACGAGGAATTCCTGCACGCCCTCGGCGAGGCAATGCGCGAAGAGTACACGGCGATCCTCGATGCGGGCTTTGTACTGCAGCTCGACGATCCCGGTCTCCCGGACAGCTGGGACATGGCCAATCCCGAGCCGAGCGTCGAGGAATACCGGAAATTCGCGACGCTGCGGGTCGAGGCGCTCAACCACGCGCTGCGCGGTCTCCCCGAGGATCGCATCCGCTATCACATCTGCTGGGGCAGCTGGCACGGGCCGCATACGACCGACCTGCCGCTCGCAAACATCGTCGACGTTCTGATGCAGGTGCATGCCGGTGCATTTTCGGTCGAAGCCGGCAATGTTCGTCACGCGCACGAATGGAAAATCTGGCGCGACGCGAAATTGCCCGACGGCAAGATCCTGATTCCGGGTGTCGTCAGTCACGCCACCAACGTCGTCGAGCACCCTGAGCTGGTCGCCGACCGCATCCTGACCTTCGCCGAGGTGGTCGGGCGCGAGAAAATCATCGCCGGTACGGATTGCGGGCTCGGCGGCCGGATCCATCCGCAACTCGCCTGGGCCAAGCTCGAAGCGCTGGTCGCGGGCGCCCGGCTGGCGAGCAAGGAGCTGTGGCCGACCTAGCCGCCGGTTACCCGATCGCGGGCGGCAAAGGGGCCGGCAGGAACTGGTCGACCTCGCGGACCGACCTCGTCAGCCATCGGCGGCCTGCGCCGGTGCCGCCTGCGCATTGCGGGCTTGCCAGGTCGGCCCAGTTCGCGCCCGCCATCAGCTCGGCCCAGCGCCGGTAAAAATGGCGGTGATTGTTTTCGCTGATGCGGCGCTCGCTGGCCCAGGCGCCGAGTTCGCCGTCGAAATGGTCGTGACCGATGCCCATCTGGTTGTTGAGCGCCATGCGGCGCGAGACGATGCCGCGGCAGGTGCGGGTGCATTCCTGCCAATTGTCCATGTCGTCCTGCTCGAAGGTGCCGGACGGGCTGAAGCCGCGCAGGCCGGCGAGCCGCACCGCCTCCTTGACCTCGGCGGGCGCCGCCTTGTCGCAGAAGATCCACGACCAGATTTCGGTCTTGTCGGGCCCGCGCGGCTGCCACACCCGGAAGGTGCGCGAAGTGCTGCGCAGGATCGACAGATGCGGGAACACGGTGCCGACGATCGGGCTGACCAGCCGGCTGCGCGGGCCAAGGCGCTTTTCGACCTCGGGCCGGATTTGGCGCTCATACTCCTGGATCGCCGACATCGGCGGGTCGCCGACATCATCCGGTCCGATGCAGATCAACAGATGGCCGTTGCCGGGGGAGACCATGCTGCCCTTCGATTGCGGCTTGGCGGTGACGCCGCTGCTGAAACCGGCGGTGATCGCCGACAGATGCGTCCACTGCACGTGATAGGCGTCGCCGCCGAAATTCTCGGCCGGGAATTTCCAATTGCACGGCACGATCCATTTATGCGAGGCGAGCACCTCGACGCCGCCCTCGCGCCGATCGAAGAACACATCGAGATACCACGCCATCTCGCCGAGATACTCGCGCAACGACGGCGCGGCGGGGTCGAAAGTGGCGAAGATCAACCCGCGATGGCTGTCCAGCTGCGCCACCGGCATCAGGCCCCATTGCTCGCGGTCGAGCGCGTCGTAGTAGAACTCCTTCAACTGCGGGACGCCGGCCAGACTTCCGTCGTTGCGATAGGTCCAGCCGTGATAGGCGCAGGTGAAGCTGGCCGCGTTGCCGCTGTCGGCGCGGCACAGGCGATTGCCGCGATGCCGGCAGACGTTGAGAAAGGCGTTGATCTTGCCGTGGCTGTCGCGCACCACCAGCACCGGGTCCTCGCCCATATAGGTCGTATAGAAATCGCCGGGCTCCGGGATCTGGCTCTCGTGGCACAGAAACAGCCAGCAGCGGGCAAAAATCTGCTTCTGCTCTTCTTCGTAGATTTCCGGCTCGATAAAGATCCGGCGGCTGACCAGCCCGTTTTCGCTGTCGACCAACCCGTTCAGATCTCTCACCATCCCTGCCTCCTGATTGACCGTCGATCAGCCGAAAATGCGCGCCTCCTCACCCTATCCGCTTGATCGGCGCGTGGCCGGTTTGACCCGCCCATCGGTCGGCTCCGGCTCCCGGGGAACGGTGCCGCCATTCGGTCAGAAGAAGATGCTGACGTTTTTGGCCAGCAACACATTCTGATCGAGGATCACTTTGCGGCCGGCGATCTTCCAGGCGCCGCCGACGCGCCGCAGGACATCTCGTCTGGCCCCGACATAGAAATCCTGTTCGGTCTCCGCGCGGCTCCGATAGACCATAAAGTTCGAATAGACCCTGATCTCCTGTGCCGCCTCGCCGGGTTCCACCTCGATATTGGTGATCAGATGGCGCGTGCGCGACGGCGGGTCCTCGGCCCAGGCCATGCCGGTATCCAGCCGGTCCACTCGCCCGACGAGCGTTTGTTTGTTTTCATCCAAAATGGCGAGTTCATCTTCCCTCGCCAGATCATCCTCGACGTAGCGTTCGGGATCGAGGATCGCGATCGCCTTGCTCGTCCTCGGATAGCGGTTGCTGCGCGACCCCATCCAGTAATGGACATCATCGGCGAACAGTTCGAGCCATTCGCGAAAGCGGCGCTCGTCCAACAGCCGCGCTTCGCGATAGAGGAACCGCTCGACCTCGCGGGTGACGTCTTCATTCATGCCGGGCCTCCGCCGATCCGTTGCCTTGCGGCATCGCCGCCCGGTCCTCGGCCGCCATCAGCTGGGCCCAGCGGCGGTAAAACCCGCGATGGTTGCTTTCGCTGTAGCGGTAGTCGCTGGCGACGGCGCCGAAATCCGGCTCAAAGCGCTCACGCCCGAGCCCCATCGCGTAGTTCAGCGCATGGCGCCGCGCGACGACGCCGCGGCCGGTTTGGGTGCAGCCCTGCCAATTGTCCATGTCGTCTTGCTCGAACGTGCCGCCAGGTCCGAACACGCGCGCCCCGGCAAGGCGGATCGCCTCCTTGACTTCGGGCGGCGCCGCCTTGTCCGCGTAGACGAAGGCCCAGCATTCGGTCTTGTCGGGTCCGCGCGGGTGCCAGACGCGCAGCGTGCGCGAGGTCGGCCGCAGGATCGACAGGTTTGGAAACACCGTGGCGGCGACCGGATTGCCGCGGCCGATGCGCGGCCCCAGGCGCTGCTGCAACTCCGGACGGATCTCCGCCTCGTAGGCGAGCACGGCCGGATGCGGCATGTCGGCCGGCATGTCGGGGCCGGTCATCATCGCGCTGTGGCCGTTGCCCGGCGATAATGCTCGTCCGGCATTGTCGGGCCGGGTGCGGAAATCCCCGCCCGAGCCGGTCTGCACCGCCGAAAGGTGGCTCCAGTGCACATGATAGCCGTCACCGGCAAAGTTCTCGGCCGGAAACTTCCAGTTGCACGGCATGATCCATTTGTGCGTCCCGCCGATGATCTCGATACCGCCCTCGCGGCGATCGAAGAACATGTCGAGATACCACCTCATCTCGCCGAGATACTCGTGCAAGGGCGGCGCTGCGGAGTCGAAGGTGCCGAACCACAACCCTTTGTAATTGTCGAGCTGCGCCACTGGTACGAGGCCCCAGCGGTCGCGGTCGAACTCGTTGTGATAGGCTTCCTTCAGATATGGCACGCCGACGAGCCGCCCGTCATTGCGATAGGTCCAGCCGTGATAGGAGCAGGTAAAGCTGGCGGCATTGCCCTCGCCGGCGCGGCACAGCCGGTTGCCGCGATGGCGGCAAACATTCAGAAAGGCATGCACTTGGCCGCCGTCGTCTCGTATCACCAAAACCGGGTCTTCGCCCATGTAGGTGGTGAAGAAATCTCCCGGCCGCGGGATCTGGCTTTCGTGGCACAGGTACAGCCAGGAGCGGGCGAAGATCTGCTCCAGTTCCTGTTCGTAGATGTCGGGCTCGATAAAGATGCGGCGGCTGACGAGCCCGTTTTCGCTGTCGACCAACCCGTTCAGATCCCGCACCATCCCTGCCTCCTGATTGACGCCGCGGCGTGTGACGCAAATTCGCGGCCGGCCTTGACCCGGCGCCCACGCACGATCGCTCCTCACCCGCAAAAAGCCGGCGCGGTTGCCCGGAGCAAGCCCGGCACAGGGACAATGGGAGGAAACAATCAGCGATATCGCTAACTCCGTCGCGGCATGCGCAGGATCGACCCGGCATCGACCCCGACGACCGAACCGGTGATGCCGCGGGCATTGGCGGGCGACGCCAGAAACACATAGGCGCCGGCGACGTCGGCCGGTTCGAGCGCCAATCGCAACGGGTTGCCGGCGGCGATCCGCTCCGCCGCTCCGGGTAGGGCAAATTGCGAGCGATCATCGAGCGCCAGTGCCGCCACGCTGCGCAGATCGGTCATCGTGCCGCCCGGCGCGACGCCGTTGACCCGGATGCGCGGCCCCAATTCGACCGCCAACTGCCGGATGATCCCGACCACCGCGTGCTTTGAGGCGGTGTAGATCACCCCGCCGCCGGCCGAGGTGAACCCTGCCCCGGACGCGGTAAAGATCATGCAGCCGGCGGATTTGTTTAGTTCGTCGAGTGCCGCCCGGGCGCCGAGGATGCAGCCCTTGACGTTGACCGCAAACAATTCGTCGCAGGCGGCGGCGAGCCTCTCCTCCGGCATGTCGGCCAGCGGGATGAACCCGTCGAGCACCCCGGCATTGCCGACGAAGATGTCGAGCCGGCCAAAGGCGGCGACGGTTTCGGCCACCGCGCGCTTGTTGTCGTCGAGCCGGCTGACATCGCCGCCGACCGCGATTACCTTGTCGCCGAACCGCGCGCGAAGCTGATCGCCGCGGCCGGCCACCCGGTCCATGACCGCCACCCGCGCGCCTTCCTCGACATAACGCTCGACGACGGCCCGGCCGATGCCCGAGCCGCCGCCGGTCACCAATGCGACCTGGCCATCGAGCCAGCCCATCGCCAGCCTCCCTGTCCCGTTCAGCGCGTGCGCTTGTATTCGTAGTCTTCGCGCTCGCCGTTGCCGACCCTGAGGCCGGAGGGCAGCGGCGGGCGGGTCGTGTTGACCTTGGCATGGACATCGAGCGCCGCCTGGTCGGCCCAGCGTTCGAGCAGGACCAGCTTGTCCGGGTCGATCGCGCTTTGAAAGACTTCGAACTGCTCGCAGCCCGGTTCCCTGGCGACCTCGGCGCAGCGCCCCCTGAACGCCTGCGCCAATTCGGCGCCCTTACCGGGTGCCGCGGTGATCGTGACGACCAGTCTGAGCGACATGGTTTTCCCTCCCGCTGATGTTCCGCCGGCCAAATTGCTCCTCATTCGCCCTAGGCGGCAAGGCGCACCGGCAACGATTTGATCGAGCGCAGGAAGTTCGAGTAGGCGTAGACCGGCTTATCCAGCACCTCGATCCGCAGATCGCGCTTCAGGATTTCTTCCCACAGGATGCGCAACTGCAATTCGGCGAGACGATTGCCGAGGCACCGGTGGATGCCGAAGCCGAACGACATATGCTCGCGCGGCCGGGGGCGGTCGACGATGAAGCTGTTCGGGTTGTCGATCGCGTCATCGTCGCGGTTGGCCGAGATGTACCAAATCACGACCTTGTCGCCGGCTTTGACCTGTTTGCCGCCGATTTCGGCGTCTTCGAGCGCCGTCCGCCGCATATGGATCACCGGCGTCTGCCAGCGGATGATCTCGGGCACCAGACTCGGGACCAGCGCCGGGTTTTCGCGCAGTTTGCGAAATTCTTCGGGATGCTGGCTGAGCCCCCAGACCCCGCCCGACATCGAGTTGCGGGTCGTGTCGTTGCCGCCGACCAGGAACAGGATCAGGATCCCCATGCGCTGGCGCAAGGTCATCTTGGCGGTCGCCTCGCCATGCGCGAGGATCGAGATGATGTCGAAGGTCGGCGGACGCTTGGCGCGCTCCTCCCACAACAGGTTCATCTGCTCGGCGAATTTGAGCTGCTCGGCAAAGCGCTCTTCCTCGGATCGGACGATCGCGTCGGGCGCATTGATGTTGGTGATGACGATTTCCGACCAGCGGATCAGCTGGCGCCGATCGGCAAGCGGATAGTCGAACAGCGTCGCCAGCATCCGCGAGGTCAGCTCGATCGAGACCCGGTCGACCCAGTTGAACGGTTCGTTGCGCGGCAGACCGTCGAGCACCTCGCAAGTGCGCTCGCGGATCAGGCCCTCCATCTTCGCCAGGTTCATCGGGTTGACGGTGGGGCCGGCCTCCTTGCGTTGCTCGTCGTGCTCGGGCGGGTCCATGCGGATGAAGCTCGTCCGCTCCAAGCCCTTCGGCGGATCTTCGATGGTGATGCCGCCGAACTCGTCCGACGACGAAAAGACGCGGTGGTTGACCTCCACCTTCATGATGTCCTTGTACTTGGTCACCGCCCAGTACGGCCCGTACGGGCTTTGCGGCGTGTAATGCACCGGGTCTTCGCGGCGCAGCCGCTCGAAATACGGATACCACGTATCGGTGAAGTAAATCTGCGGGTCGCTGACGTCGATCTGATCGAGCGGCTTCGAGTACGCGTCCTCTCGCGGGTCATGATTGACGTGAGTGTCCATCGTATTGCCTCCCAGCGTGCACCGTCGCGCCCGCGAAGCCGGGGCCCAGCGCTGCCGGTGAGCCCCGGATTCCGGCTGGATTCCCGCTTTCGCGAATAAAGTCAGGTCTTCAGTGTCGGCCCTCCGGCATTCGGACGACAAGTCCGTCGAGGTCTTCGCGCATCGATGCAGGCGACCTTGGGCATTTGCGTTGACCTCTCAACCGCCCGCCGGGCTCGGCCCCCTCTCGCCTCACCGAGGCAGAGGGGGACCCGGCCCGCAGGGCGGATGGGAGCGGGTCAGTTCAGCCCGTAAAAGCCCATCGCACCGCCGGCCATGATCTGGTGCTTGGTCTCTTTCGAGAGTCCTTGCATGCGCTCTTCGATCATCTTCGGCGCCCCCGGGAAGAAGCCGTCGGGGTGCGGGTAGTCGGTCGCCCACAGGATCTTGTGCGGCCCGATGTAATCGGCCAGCACCTTGATGCTGCCTTCGACCGGCTCGAACGAGATCCAGCAATTGCGCTGAAAGATTTCGCTGGGCCGCATGGTGAGGCCGGAATCGTTGAACCCCTGGTCGTCGAAATGGCGGTCCATGCGGTCGAGCCAGGGCGCGATCCAGCCGCCGCCGGATTCGAGAAAGCCCACCCGCAGCTTCGGGTGGCGATCGGCGATGCCGCCCCAGATCACGCTCATCGCCGCCAGCATCATCTCCATCGTGTGGCTGATGATGTGGCGGGCGCCGCGGCCGTCGAAGCGGTCGACGCCGACCGTCGGCATGCCGCTGCTGGCGCCTTCGTGAAAGCCGATCGCAAAGTCGAGATCCTCGGCCGCCTGCCAGAACGGCTCGTAATGCGGTTCGTGGATCATCTTGTCGCTGTACGGGTTGGGCCGGATAAACCCGCCGCGGAAGCCCAGCTCTTTTTTGGCAAACCGCATCTCGTCGACCGCCAGATCGACCGATTGCAGCGGCAGCATCGCGACGCCGAACAGCCGGTCGGGATAAGGCCGGCAGTAATCGGCGAGCCAGCGATTGTAGGCGCGGCACACCGCAGCCGCGAGCTCCGGATCGTGGATGGCGCCCGAGAACAGCCCGAGGCTCGGATAGAGAAAGGCCGCGTCGATCCCGTCGGCATCCATGTCGGGAATGCGGGCATGCGGGTCGAACCCGCCCGCTTTTCCGTCCTTGTACTCCATCGTGTCGGCCGCGACGACGCCCTGCCGCGCGCCGACCGCGCCGATCCGGCCGATGCCGCGATTGCCGTCGCCGACCATCGTCTCGTCCATGACGAGCCGTTCCTTGCCGTTCTCCCCCTTGACCAGCCTCGGCGCCCGGTCGCGGAATTTCGGCTCGATGTATTTGTCCCACAAATCCAATGGCTCGAGGATGTGACCGTCGGCATCGATGACATTGTAGGCGTTGCGCATGACCGTTTCCTCTCGGGTAAATGGCAAGGCACGGGTAACCAAACGCCCGTTTGGTTACCCGACGCTAGGTCTGTAGGCCGATGCTGTCAACCCCAACCCACACGATGATTCGCGTATTCGCGGCCGAGTCTCCGCATGTTCTATACGTCGCGGCAAGTCGAAAGAGGCGGCCGGCCCCTAATGCGTGCTCGCGGCGCCAACCGGGACCGTCCTTTGGACAGGCTCGATGCCGAACTGACGGATGGCGTTCGTCCCCATCATCTGCGCCGATCAGCGCTTCCGGAACGCCGGCGCCGGCGAGCAACGCGATGGCGTCCCAGGCGCTTGTCGTATCGTGGTGCGGGTAACGCGAGCCCCAGACCACCTTGGCGGCAAAGTCGTGCGGCAGTTTCCGGATCAGCCGCTCCTCGGCGTCGAAACCGAGCATGACGTTGCCGTGCTCCCACATCTCTTCAGGCTCGGTGCTGACCGGATAATGGTGCAACAGCGGGATCACGCGGGTCGAGGCCTCCATTTTTTCGAGGACTTCCTGCATCCACGAGGCCTTGCCGTGGGCGACGACGACCTTCATCGCCGGATACCGTTCCATGACGGTAAAGCCGATCAGGGTCGAGGCGACGAACATGTGATTGTCGAGCCAATTGGCCAGGATCGGCGCCAGCGGATGGCCGAGCGGCGTGGCGCCGACGAAGGTGATCGACTGACCGGCGCCGCCGCTGCCGCCGGCGAACGGCCCGCCGCCCCCGCCGGGAACCGGCGGCTGCGCCAGGCGGTCTTTGACCTTCTCGAAGAAGGGCCCATGCGAAGTCCATTCCGGGTTCCACAGCCCCGGCGTCGCATGCACCGCCGCCGTGATCCCGCGCCGCTCCAATTCCGCCCATAACGGATCGTAATATGGGTGATTGAGGTAGCGGTCTTCGAGGAAGACCGGCCGGATAAAGACGGCGCGGACCGACGAAATGCCCGCCACCCGAGCCAACTCTTCGAGCGCGAAATCCATGTTCTGCAGCGGCAGGATTGCCGCGGCGAACAAAGGCGGTTGGGTGCCGCCCTGCAAAAGTCGACGATCCAGTCGTTGTAGGCGCGCGCCAGCGCATAGGCGACGTCCGGGTCGCGCACCAGGAAGAACCCTTCGGCGAACCAGGTCGGATAAAGCAACGTCTGGTCGACCCCCATCGCTTCCATATCGGCAAGGCGGGCCTGCGGGTCCGAAGCGCCCTCGGCAGCTGGATGCCTCGTGTGCGGATCGAGCTCGCCGATCGCGTCCCAGGTCATGCCGGGACGCCACAACGCATGACGCGGCAGGTTGGGATTGCCTTTGTCGCGGAAGATCTCGCCATTGACCTTCAGATATCCGCCGGTGCGGCCTTCCTGGCGCCACAGCGCATGCTTGCCGAGCGTTCGGTATTCGGGATCGAGATATTTTTCCCACAGCGCGGGTGGTTCGACGACATGCGAGTCGCTGTCGAACACTGCGAAATCCTTGGTCGCCATCTGGTACCTCCGAGCGGTGTCTTTGCGAGGGGCAGAGCGACGAAGCAATCTCGCATATCCGAGGGCTCCGTCCCTTCGAGATTGCTTCGCGCCGCTCGCAATGACACCGGCGTTTGCTATTGCCTGGCGACCGCCGCCTCCGGTTTCAGAGAGGCGCGGATTTCCTCCTCGGTCGGCCACCAATCGGGGCGCTCGATCTCGGTGACGCGGTCGCGGATGATGTTGGCCGGCGCCTGCACCTTGTAGAGGCGGCGGGCGTTGGCGCCGAGGAACTTGGCCTGGTCCTCCTTCGGCAGCCCGTATTTCTGCATGGTCTCGATGGCGCGCCAGGCGTCGTCGCCGTCGTGGTGATAGACGTCGGACGACCAGGCCAGGATGTCGCCGTAGAATTCCGGAAGCCGCGCCGGCGGCGCCTCGTCGCCCTCGAATCCGGTCATGCAATGTGCAAAGAACGTCTCGCTCGGCAGACGCTTCAATGGCGGCAACTGCCGCTCGTTCTTGTAGAGCTTGCAGGCCTTGTCGCACTCGTCGACGAGGAAGCTGAGCCAGGTCGAGGAGGCCTCGAACACGGCGGCGTTGATTTTGGGGTGCCGCTCGAAAAATCCCGACATCAGCACCATCGTGACCCAGAGTGCGGCTTCGCCCTGAAAATTCTGCACATTGGTAAGGAAGGTGTGCGGCAGCCCGGCGGTAGCTATGGTCTTGCGGATCAGTTCGGCGCTGGAATATTGCTCGCTGTAGCCCGACGGCTTCGCGCTGCCGAACGCCGGAAACGGGTGCATGCCATAGACCATGCCGGTCTCTTCGAGCGCATCCCACACCGGCTCGTATTTCGGCTGCAGCGGATAATTGCCCATCGCATCCATCGGCCGGACCAGCGCGACGCGGCAACCCAGCGCCGCGACGCGGCGGATCTCCTGGACCGCATAATCCGGGTGCTGCATCGGGATCAGTGCGGCGAAAAACAGCCGGTCCGGATTTTCGCGCGTGTACCCGTAGGCCCACTCGTTGTAGGCGCGGCAGAAGGCCTTGGCCCCGAGCGCGTCTTCGAGCCACGGATAGATGTCGATCTCGGTCGGGATGATCATCACCTGATCGATCCCTTGAATATCCATGTCTTTCAGCCGCGGCTTTGGCTCGTAGGAGCCGGCGTGGTCGAGATACGCGACCTGCACCTGTGTCAGCGCGGTCTTCGGGTTCAGATTGCGCACGTTGAGGGCGCGCTGAATGTCGTGCTTGACCCCGGGGCCGGCATTGGTGATGACGCGCATCGTGCCGGGTATGCCGCCCTTGCGCGGCGACCCGAGGCCGATCCCGGCGCGGCCGTTGACGATCAGCAGCCGGCCGTCAGGGTCCCACCAGATCGTGCGCTTCAATGCATCGAGTTCGTCGCGGGTCAGGAAATCCTTCGCCCGTTCCCAGATCAGCGGCGGCTCGGTGACGTGGGCATCGCAGTCGAAGGTCGCGAAGTCCTTGGTCATCGCAGGAAATGTCTGAACCGGCATCAGGTCCTCCTCGCTGTTCGTCTTCGAGCCGGCCCCGCGGCATCGCGCGCTGGCGGGCAAAAATCGCGTCGCGATGCGCGGGCTGTCCCGGTTTGTCCTTTTTGTTCGGGAACCAACCGTTTGGTAAACGCCGACCCTATGCCCCGGAACCGGGACCGTCAATCGGCTGAGGTGCCGGTTTGACGGGTCTCGACGCAGCGCGACGACGCGGACGAGCCGCCGGCGGCCGGTCCGCAGCAAGACCGCGGAGCGCCAGCGAGGTGAATTGCTCGGCGACCTCGCCGACGCTCGACCGGCCCTGCGGATCGTACCATTTATACGCCCAGTTGAGCATCCCGAGCAGCCCGTACGAGGTGACCTGGACATCCAGTTCGGGCCGGAATTCCCCGCTCTCGACCCCTTGGCGAAGGATCTGCTGCCAGTGGCGCTCGTATTCCTTGGGGGAAAAACCGATCATCTCGCGGAACCGGCGCTTTACCGACTCGCGCTCTCGCAGATAGACGAAAAGTTGCGGGTAGTGGCGGTCGAAGGCTTCGAGATGGGTCGATATTGCCCGGCGAAGCTTCTCGGTCGCGGTCAGGTCGGACTCGGCGATCTCGGCGATCGCCCGAAACATCTGCGCGATCGGCTCCTTGACGACCAGGTAGAGCAACGCCTCCTTGCTCTCGAAATGATGGTAGAGGCTGCCCTTCAGGATGCCGACCTCCTCGGCGATGTCGCGCACCGTGGCGGCGTGATAGCCCTTGGTGCGAAACACCTTCGCCGCCGCCGAAACAATGTCGTCGAGCGTGGCCATTGCTGCATCGTCTCCCGATCATGGCGTCGCGGGCGCGGGCCGATTGCGCCATCACGCAACAGCTTGCGGCCCCTTGCGGGCCGCTGAATGGCCGCGAGAGGGCCATGATATGAGAAGAGCGCTATGCCGCCGCCGGGCTGTTGTCAATCGGCGGCTTTCGGCCGAGGGGGACGATCCGGCGCAAGCCCGCGGCCCGCCGCGGTTTCGCATTGCTGCGATTTCGCCGCGAGGGCATCCTGACCGGGCGAGGCCAAGGTCCGATTGGAGCTGCCGATGACGAGTGCTGCGGTCCGCCGCGCCGCGCCGCCGACCCCGGAGGAGCTGATCCAGCGCGCCCGCGACCTGGTCCCCGAAATTCGCGACCGGGCCGAAGAGTCCGAGCGCAACCGCAGGATTTCGCCGGAGATCATCGCCAAGATACGCGAGGCCGAACTGTTGCGCACCACCCGGCCCAAGGAGTTCGGCGGCTTCGAATTCGACCCCACCGTCGCGCTCGAGATCGCCTTGACGATTTCGGCGGCCTGCGCCTCGACCGGCTGGGCGGTCAATGGCGCTCTCTCAAACGGGATTTCATTCGGCCATTACCCGATCGAGACGCAGCGCGAATTATGGGGCGGCGGCGCCGACCCGTTCAGCTGCGCCTGTTTTGCTCCGACCGGCATCGCGGTCCCCGCCGAGGGCGGCTACGTGCTCAGCGGCAAATGGTCGTTTGCCAGCGGCGTCGACCATGCGAGCTGGGTCCGGCTCGGCGCCTCGATCAAAACGCCGGATGCCGCCCCGCCCTCCGACGGCGCGTTTTTCCTGTTGCCGATCGGCGAGGTCGAGGTCGAGGACAACTGGTTCGTCTACGGGCTGTGCGGCACCGGCAGCAAGAACATCACCGTGCGCGACGTCTTTGTGCCCGATCGTCGCGTATTGCGGTTCGCCGATACGCGCGCCGGCCGCACTTCGGGCGCGCAACATCACCAAAACCCGCTCTACCGCCTCCCGTTACTGGTGCTGGGCGCCTCGATGCTGGCCTCGACCGCGGTCGGCGCGGCAAAGGGTGCGCTCGCCGACTATCTGGAAATGACGACCGGGCGCAGGACCCGCGGCGCGCTCGCCGGCGGCGGCCTGGCGATGGCCGAATTCGCCACCGTGCAATTGCGCTATGCCGAAGCCTCGGCTGCGGCCGAGGCCGCCGAGTTGATCCTGATGACCAATATCCGCAATGCGACGGCGAAGCTGCGCGCCGGCGAGGACATCACGGTCGCCGACCGCATCCGCATCCGCCGCGACCAGGCCTACGTGACCCGGCTCGCCTTGCAGGCGGTCGAAGCGCTGAACGCCTCGACCGGCGGCGCCGGCCTGCTGCTCGCCAACCCGATCCAGCGCGCCTGGCGCGACGTCAACGCCGTCGCCCGCCATGTCAGCCTCAACTGGGACGCGGTCGGCACGATGTACGGCCAGCACGCCTTCGGCCTCGAACCCCGCGGACAATATTAGCGGCGCGCGTATCCGGCCCGGTACCCGATCGCCGGCCGGCCGCAAAGATTTCCGTTTATTCGGGCGCGATTGCGATCCGGCGTCGGATCAGATCGGCGATCTCGCCGTCGCCGAGCCCGGCCTCGCGCAGGATCTCGCTGGTGTGCTCGCCGAGGCGGGGCGCCGGATGGCGCATCTCGCAATCGGCCATGCCGAACCGCACCGGCGGCCGGACGGTGCGGATGCGGCCTTCGCTCGGATGCTCGCCGACCGGAAAGAAATCGACGGCGGCGAGCTGCTCGTCCGCCGGCAATCGATCGAGCGGGTTGACCGGCCCGCTCGGGATGTCGGCCGATCCGAGCAGGTCGAGCCAATAGGCGGTGGTGTTGCCGCGGACGCATTCGGCGACCAGCGCATAGAGTTCGGCGACGTGGCGGGCGCGGGTCGGCGCGTCGGCGAGGCGCGGGTCGTCGGCCAGATCGGGCCGTCCGGCGACGCGGAAGAAGTCGCGCCAGTGCCGGTCGCTGTAGGGCAGGATGCAGATGTGGCCGTCGGCGGTGCGGTGCGGACGGCGGTCGGGGGCCAGCATGCGGGCATAGCCGGGCGGCCCGAGCGGCGGGTCGAAGGTCATCCCGCCGAGATGCTCGGCCATCACGAAGGCGGCCATGGTTTCGAGCATCGGCACCTCGACCATCTGGCCGACGCCGGTCCGTTCGCGCTGAAACAATGCCGCGATGACCGCATAGACCATGGTCAACCCGACTGTCTTGTCGCCGACCAGGGTCGGCACAAAGCGCGCCTCTCCGCCGGTCGCCTGCTGCAAGGCGACGAACCCGCTGGCGCCCTGGATGATGTCGTCGAAGGCCGGGCGATCGGCGAGCGGACCGTCCTGGCCGTAGCCGTATGCCGCGCAATAAACAAGTCGCGGATTGGTCTCGCGCAGATCGTCATAGGCAAAGCCGAGCCGAGCCATCGCCTGCGGACGCATGTTGTGCATCAAAGCATCGCTTTGGCGCAGCAGCCGGCGCAGCGCCTCGGCCGCCTCGGGCTGCTTCAGATCGAGGCACAGCGAGCGTTTGTTGCGGTTCAGATTCAGAAAAACATGGCCCATCTCGCGATGCCGCGACGGGCCGGCGTAGCGCATGATGTCGCCTTCGGGCGCCTCGATCTTGATCACCTCGGCGCCGAGATCGCCCAAGATCTGCGTCGCCAGCGGCCCCAGCACCACCGTCGTCAGATCGACGATCTTGATCCCGGCGAGCGGGCCGGGCCTGCTCATGCTGCGGCTCCCGAGGCCCGCACGAACCAGTCGAGGATTTCCTCGCCGGTCCAGAACAGCACGTCCTTGTGCCCGCGGATCTCGGCGAGGGCGTTGGCGAAATATTTCAGGCGATGCGGCACGCCCATCAGATAGGGGTGCACGACCAGCGCCATGATGCGCACCGAACGGGCCGCATCATCATAAAGCTGCTCGAACTGGTCGATCGCGCGCCGGTAGTATTCGCCCGCCGCATGATGCTGGACCGCCATCATCGCGACGTCGTTGCATTCCTGCGTGTAGGGCAGCCCGACGATCGGCCGGGTGCGGGTCCTCAGCCATACCGGCTGGTCGTCGAGCACCCAGTCGCAGACATACTCATAGCCCTCCTCGACCAGGAGGTCCGGCGTCTCCCAGGTCTCGGTCAGGCCCGGCCCGAGCCAGCCGCGAGGGGCTCGACCGACGACGCCGCGGATCGCCGCCGTGGTTTTGCGGATGTCGAGGCGCTCGTCGGCGACTTTCTGCATGTTTTTTTGGCTGAACCCGTGGCCGATGAATTCCCAGCCGCGGTCGCGCGCCGCCTCGACGATCGGCGTATAGCGCGCGATCGCCGAGCCGTTGATCGCCAGGACAGCGCAGACGTGGTGCCGGTCGAGCACCTCGAGCAGGCGCCAGAACCCGACCCGATTGCCGTATTCGTGCCAGGCCCAGTTCGGGATGTCGGGCATCGGTGCGCCGCCGGCCGGCGGGGGCAGCACGGTGCGCGGCATCGGCTCGGTCGGGTCCCACTCCTCGACATTGACGATAACCCAGACCGCCATCCTCGCACCGTCCGGCAATTCGAGGCGGCGCCGCCCGGCGATCGGCGAATAATCGAGGCGCTCGTTCGGCAACATGTTCTTCCTCCCGGTCGTTCGCTGGTGTCCTGTACAGCCGGCGCCCGGGCCGCCGGGCGATCTGCTCCGCGGTCGTCATGCTGGCGCGGATCGGCGGGCGGGCGCAACCCGGCTGCGGCAAACCGCCCCGCGTCCCGCTGTTGCAACGCAGCATTGCAAAGTCAACATTTTCCTCACAAATGGTCGGCAGACATTTTCCGTGCGCAATTGGTCGGCTGGCGACGCTCAGCCGGGAAAGGTGGCGACGGTGAGACTGCAATATTTTCGCGGCAATATCTTTGTCGCCAACCTGCCCCCGGAAATCACCGACGATCAGCTTGCCGAAGCCTTCGATCCCTACGGCATGGTGCTCAGCGCCTTTGTTGCCCGCGATCCGGCGAGCGGCAAGCGGCTGCGCTACGGCTTTGTCGACATCGCGACGGAGCGCGCGGCGCAGCGCGCGGTCGAGGCGATGAACGGCGCGGCGCTCGACGGGCACAACCTCGATGTACGGATCAGCGAGCGGCCGGCGCCGAAAAAGCCGCCGCCCCGGGCCGGCGCCCCGGCCCGCCGCCCGCCGATCCGGGTCACGCCGCGCCCGGCAATCGCCGATCGCGACACCGAGGGCGATTATTTCGCGCCGGCGCCGCGCCGCCAACCGACCTTCCAGGTCGAGCGCCGGCCCCTGCCGCGGCGTTACTGATCACTTAAGGGTCACGCCGGCCTCGGCCATCGTCTGCAGCGAGCGAGCGAGCGAACCGTCGAGATCGATGCCGCGGCAGGCGGCGGTCTCGACGCTGACCGCGAAACCGGCCTCGCGCGCGTCGAGCGCCGAATAGAGCACGCAGAAATCGGTCGCCAGCCCGCACAGGGTCAGCCGCTTGAAACCGCGCTCGCGCAGCAAGCCGGCGAGGCCGGTCGGGGTCCGCCGGTCGTTCTCGCGAAACGCCGAGTAGGAATTGATCGCCTGGCGATGGCCCTTGCGCAAAATCACCTCGGCATGCGGCACCGCAAGACCGGGGTGAAACCTCGTCCCCCAGCTGTCCTGCACGCAATGGTCCGGCCACAAGGTTTGCGGGCCATAGACCGCCTCGATCGTCGCGAAGGGCTGCTTTCCGAGATGGGCGCTGGCAAACGACGAATGCTCGGGCGGATGCCAGTCCTGGGTCAGGACCAGATGCGCGAATTGGGTCGCCAGCCGGTTGATGAGCGGCACGATGACGTCGCCGTCGGGCACCGCCAGAGCGCCGCCGGGGCAGAAATCGTTCTGCACATCGACGATCACCAACGCCTCGCGGTCATCACCCGACCGCCCGCTCGCGAGCGACTTCATATTTTCCTCGCCGATCGCCGACGCAACCGATAACAGACATCGCGAACGCTTATCGCGCAAGCGGCGGGAGGGCGGCGGCGACATCGGGTCACGGCGATCTCCGCCGATTGATGAGCCTGCAAAAGGCTTTGTGGAAATTGCGCCCGCCGGACGCGACCGAACCGGTGGTCACCCGGGCGGTGCGGCGTTGGCGCGAGAAACGACTGTTGGACCGGCTGGAAGAGGAATGGCCCGGCGGTTTTACGCTGCACCGCACCGGCGATCTCGTCTACGTGCCGCGACCGCTCGACGCGCGCGGCCGGCGGGCGTTGCTGCATCCGCCGCGGCTCCATCCGGCCGTGTCGGCCCGCCTGACCCCCGGCGCGGTGGCGATCGACATCGGCGCCAATCTCGGCGAATGGAGCGTGCCGCTCGCCCGCGCCGTCGGAGCGGCCGGGCGGGTGCTGGCGATCGAGCCGATGCCGCGCAACGCCGCGGCGCTCGCCAAGACTCTCGCCGCCAACGCGCTGCGCCAGGCCGAGCTGCTGCGGTTCGCCGTCGACGATCACGGCGGCAGCGCCGAACTTGCCGTACCTGTCGTGATCTCGGCGCGCAGCGACACCGGCACCGCCCGGCTCGGCACGGCCGGCCCCGGCGAGGAGGCGGTCGGCGTCGAGCTGCACACTCTCGACCGAATCGTGGCCGAACACCGCCTCGACCGGATCGATCTGATCAAGATCGATGTCGAAGGGCATGAGCGGCGGGTGCTCGACGGCGCCGCGGCCAGTCTCGCCCGTTTTCGCCCGGCCCTGGCGATCGAGACCGGCCACGAGACGGCCGGCGACCGTGCCGCGATCCACGACCGGCTCTGCGGCCTCGGCTACCGCCTGCTCGGCATCTTGCTCGACCACGGCATGGCCGATGCCGATTGGCCCGGCTATCTCGCGGCCGCGCCGCCGTTCCGGCCAGGCGACGCGCACAACTTGCTGCTGGTCGCGGAATGACGCTCAGGTGCCGACAGCGAGCGGGCTGGTCAGCTTCTTCAACGCCGCGACGACGGCGAGCGGCGTCAGCCGCCCGGTCTTCGGATTTTCCGCCGAGGGCACATTCTCGATCTGCATCGAGAGGCGCGCAGCATCGGCCTCGACCTCGATCCGGTGAATGTTGCGGTCGATGCCGGGATCGGCCCAGATCTCGCAGGTCGTGCGGTCCGGCCCGATCCCGGCCAATGCCAGCGCAGCGGCGACATTGACATTGGCCGGAAAGCCGCGCGCCGCTTCGCGCGCCGTGCCGCTGAAGACGCGCGCGGGTCCCGCCAGCCCTGCGATGTCGATGCCGTTTGCAATCAGATAGGGGGCGCCGGCAAGCCCCTGCGGCGGCTTGCGCGTGACCATGTGCACCGTGACGATGCCGCCCTCGGCCGCCGCCGCGACCGCGTCGAGGCCCAAAAGTGCGCCGCTCGGCACCAGGATGCGGCCGCCATGGCGGCGCGCCAGTTTCGACCAAGTCGAAATTGTCGAGCAGCGCGCCGCAGCTCAGCACCATGACGACGCGGCCATGGCCGAGCGCCGGCTCGGCGATCTCGCGCAACAGTGCGGCCGGCGCGCATTCGACGACGATGTCGGCCTCCTCCCACAGCCGGGCCAGCGGCACCACCGGCACCTTGCGCTCGAAGCCGCGCCATCGCCGCTGCGGCTCGCCCCGGGTCGCGCGCCGACACCGCGGCCAAGGTCAATCCCTCGATGCCGTCGTCGAGACGCCGCGCCACCACCTTGCCGATCGCCCCGAACCCGCCGATCGCGACCCGCAATTCCCGCGGCATTCCATCGTCCTTCCGACAGCCGGCCATATTATCGCGTGATCCGCTGCGATCCGCGAGCCTGACGCACCGCCGCAGCGGCGCGCGAGAGGGCAGACCCGTCAGCGCCTTGGTCGCAAAGCTGATCGAGCGCGCGGCGCAGGATCGGCGGTCAATACGATTTCGGCAATCCGAGCACGCGCTCGGCGATGTGGCTGAGGATCAGTTGCGGGCTGACCGGCGCGATGCGGGCGATCTGGATTTCGCGGAAATAGCGCTCGACATGGTATTCGCGCGCATAGCCCATGCCGCCATGGGTCAGGATCGCGGTCTCGCAGGCGCGAAAGCCGGCCTCGGCGGCACAGAATTTGGCGGCGTTGGCATAGGCTCCGACCATGCCGGCTTCCTCGCCGCGGTCATAGGCGGCGGCGGCGCGCAACACCATCAATTCGGCCGCTTCGAGCTCGATCCAGCGCTCGGCGAGCGGATGCTGGATCGCCTGGTTCTGGCCGATCGGCCGGCCGAACACGACCCGCTCCTGCGCATAGCGGGCGGCGCGGGCCAAGGCCGCGCGGCCGAGCCCGACCGCCTCGGCGGCGATCAGCATGCGCTCCGGGTTCATCCCGTGCAGGATGTAGTGAAAGCCCTTGCCCTCTTCGCCGATGCGGTCCGCGACCGGCACTTCGAGACCGTCGATGAACAGCAAATTCGAGTCGACCGCCTTGCGGCCCATCTTCGGGATCTCGCGCACCTCGACCTTGCTGCGGTCGAGGTCGGTGTAGAACAGGGTCATGCCGAGCGACGGCCGCGCGACCTCTTCGATCGGGGTCGTGCGCGCCAGGATCAGCATCTTTTCGGCGACCTGCGCGGTCGAGATCCAGATCTTGCGGCCCGACAGCAGGTAATGGTCGCCGTGGCGCTCGGCGCGCGTTTTGAGCCGGGTCGTGTCGAGCCCGGCATCGGGCTCGGTCACCGCAAAGCAGGCCTTTTCCTCGCCGGCGATCAGCGGCGGCAGAAAGCGCCGCTTCTGCTCGTCGGTGCCGAACACGACGACCGGGTGCAGCCCGAAGATGTTCATGTGGATCGCCGAGGCGCCGCTGAACCCGGCGCCCGATTGGGCGACCGCCTGCATCATGACCGCCGCCTCGGTGATGCCGAGCCCGCTGCCGCCATATGCCTCCGGCATGGCGATGCCGAGCCAGCCGGCCTCGGCCATCGCCCGATGGAATTCGTGCGGAAAGCCGCCCTCGGTGTCCTTCGCGAGCCAATAATCGTCGCCGAAGCGCTCGCACAGCCGCGCCACCGCGGCGCGGATCTCCTGCTGCTCCGGGCTCAGGATGAAGCTCATCGACGGCTCCCGACATGCGACTTCAAAAAACGGACGGGCGGAACGGCAGCAGCCTATCCCGCCAGCCCCGGCCGCGCCATGCTCTACGGAGCTGATTTATCCGGAACCGAGCACGGCCTGTCAGTCAAAGCAGCGGCAGGCGATGCGCGTTACCGCCCTCGATCCCGAGTGTCGCGCGACCGCGCGGATCGATTTTGCGAGATGTGGACGAGGTCCATGAACGATTGGCCTATCCCATTTCGTCCGAGCCGCCGGTGCCTTATATTCTGCTGGTTTGCGCCAAAATCGTCGGCGGAGCACCATTTGCCTCTCGATATCGTCCCCAGCGTCTGCCCGCATGATTGCCCGAGCGCCTGCGCGCTCGAGGTCGAGCGCATCGACGGGCATCGCATCGGGCGGGTGCGCGGCGCCAGGCGGCAGACCTATACGAACCGGCGTCGTCTGCGCCAAGGTCGCGCGCTATGCCGAGCGCCAGCACCACCCGGCGCGCCTGTCGCAGCCGCTGCGCCGGATCGGCGAGAAGGGCGTCGGCCGCGCCGCCTTTGCGCCGATCTCGTGGGACGAAGCGCTCGACGAGGTCGCCGAGCGGCTGACCCGCGCCGCCCAGCGCCACGGCGCGCAAGCGGTCTGGCCCTATTACTACGCCGGCACGATGGGGCTGGTGCAGCGCGACGGCATCAACCGGCTGCGCCATGCGATGGGCTATTCGCGCGAGGACCTGACGATCTGCAACATGCTGACCGATGCCGGCTGGCTAGCCGGGGTCGGCGTCAAGCGCGGCGTCGACGGGCGCGAGATCGCCGAATCCGACCTGATCGTCGTCTGGGGCGGCAACCCGGTCTCGACCCAGGTCAACGTGATGAGCCACATCGCGACGGCCCGCCGGGAGCGCGGCGCCAAGCTCGTCGTCATCGACCCCTACCGCACCGCCAGCGCCGAGGCCGCCGACCTGCATCTGGCGCCGCTGCCCGGCACCGACGGCGCCCTCGCCTGCGCCGTCATGCACGTCCTGTTCAAGGAAGGCTATGCCGATCGGGGCTACATGGCGCGCTATGCCGACGACCCGGAAGGCCTCGAAGCCCACCTGGCGACCCGCGACCCGGCCTGGGCGGCGTCGATCACCGGGCTTGGCGAAGACGCGATCGTCGATTTCGCGCGGCTCTACGGCCGCACCAGGCGCAGCTATATCCGGGTCGGCTACGGCTTTTCGCGCTCGCGCAACGGGTCGGCGCAGCTGTTTGCGGTGACCTGCCTGCCGACGGTGACCGGCGCTTGGGCACATCGAGGGCGGCGGCGCGCTTTATTCGAACCACGGCCTGGTGCCGCTCGACCGCACCTTGATCGAGGGGCTCGACGTCCTCGACCGCTCGACCCGCATCCTCGACCAGTCGCGCATCGGCCCGGTGCTGACCGGCGACCGGCGCGATCTCGGCGACGGCCCGCCGGTCGCGGCCCTCTTCATCCAGAACACCAACCCGATGGTTGTCGCCCCCGAATCGGGGCTCGTGCATCGGGGCTTTGCCCGCGACGATCTGTTCGTCTGCGTCCACGAGCAGTTCATGACCGAGACCGCGGCGATGGCCGATATCGTCTTGCCGGCGACGACCTTTCTCGAACACGACGATATCTACACCGCCGGCGGCCACACCTATCTGCAATTGAGCCGCGCGGTCCTGCCGCCTCATGCCGAATGCCGCTCGAACCACGATGTGGTCTGTGCCCTCGCCGAGCGCCTCGGCGCGCGCCATCCGGGTTTCGAGATGACCGCGCTCGAACTTATCGACCGCACCTTGCGCGCAAGCGGTCTTCCCGGCATTGCCGAGCTTCCGGCGGATGGCTGGCTCGATTGCTGCCCATCGTTCGAGACCGCGCATTTTCTCGACGGGTTCGGCCATGCCGACAAGAAATTTCACTTCCGCGCCGATTGGGCCGCGGTCGGCCGCGAGCACTCGCGACTGCCGGCCTTTCCCGATCATGTCGCGATCACCGATGACGGCGATCCCGAGCGCCCGTTCCGCCTCGTCGCCGCGCCCTCTCGATCGTTTCTGAACACCAGCTTCAACAACACGCCGTCGAGCATCGCCCGCGAGGGCCGGCCGACCGCGCTGGTCCACCCGGCGGCGCTGGCGCGGCTCGGCCTCGCCGACGGCGAGCGCATTCGCATCGGCAATCGCCGCGGCAGCGTCGTCGTTCGGGCGCGCGGCTTTGCCGGACTGCAGCAGCGGGTCGTCGTCGTCGAAGGCATCTGGCCCAACCGGGCGTTCGAGGAGGGCATCGGCATCAACCTGTTGACCAGCGCCGATCCCGGTCTGCCGCGCGGCGGCGCGGTGTTCCACGACACCTCGGTCTGGTTGCGGCCGGCGTGAGGAGCCGATGAGCGAGGGCGGCAAGGGGCTTCCGGACGCGCCGCATTCGGCGGCGGTCGACGAGTTTCTGGACAAGCTCAAACAGGCGCCGCAGGCGCGGTCGGGCGGCGGCCGCGGCCGCCTGATCTTTGCGCTCGACGCCACCGCCAGCCGCGAGCCGACCTGGGACCAGGCCTGCCGGATTCAGGGCGAGATGTTCGAGGCGACGGCGGCGCTCGGCGGCCTCGAAATCCAGCTGGTCTTCTACCGCGGCTTCGCCGAGTGCAAGGCCAGCCGGTGGCTGACCAATGCCGCCGAACTGCACCGGGTCATGCGCGGCGTGTCCTGCGTCGGCGGCGAGACCCAGATCGAGCGGGTGTTGAGTCACGCCCTCGCCGAGACCGGCAGGCGTCGGGTCAATGCGCTCGTCTTCGTCGGCGACGCGATCGAAGAAAATATCGACCGCTTGTGCCGCCGGGCCGGCGAACTCGGCCTGCAGGGCGTGCCGATCTTCGTCTTTCACGAAGGCCACGACCGCAAAGCCGGCGCCGGCTTCAAACAGTTGGCCGGTTTGTCGCACGGCGCCTATCTGGGCTTCGACCTGGCCAGCGCCGACCGACTGAAGGAATTGCTCGCCGCGGTCGCGGTATATGCGGCCGGCGGCCATCGCGCGCTCGCCGCCTATGGCGAGGGCAAGGGCGGCGAGGTGCTGCGGCTGACCGCCCAGCTGCGCGGGTAGACGAAGCTGGACGGGTAGCGGGGACGATGCTCGTTCTGCTCGGCGGGTTCGCGGTTCTCGGCGGCCTGCTGCTGCTGGTTTATCTGTTTGTAAATGCCGACCCGAAGCTGCTGGTCCGCAACCTCAAATGGACGGCCGTCGTGCTCGCGGCCGTCGCCGCAATCGCGCTGGTGCTGCTGCCGCCGGTGCGCGAGTTCGCGGCCTTGCTGTTTCCGCTCGCCCTGTCGATGCCGATGCTGTCGCGGTTTCGCCGCCTTATCGACCGTTACCGGACCCCGGCCGGGGGCCAGACTTCGACCGTTGCCAGCACTTATCTGCGCATGACGCTCGATCACGACACCGGCACGATGACCGGCACCGTGTTGCGCGGCAATCTGGCCGGGATGCGGGTCGAGGAACTGGGTTTCGGCGATCTGCTGGCGTTGTTGCGCGAGTGCCGCGCCGCAGACGAGGAAGGGGCGCGGCTGCTCGAAGCCTATCTCGACCGCCTGCACCCGGATTGGCGCGACGAATTCGCCGGCGGGCGCGCCGGCTACTCGGGCAGCTCCGGCGGCGGCGCGCGGGAAGGCCCCCGCACCGGCGCCGCGCCGGCCGCCGGCGATATCGGCATCGACGAGGCCTACGCGATCCTCGGCCTCGCCCCGGGCGCCACCGCCGACCAGATCAGGGACGCGCACCGCCGGCTGATGGTCAAACTCCACCCCGATCATGGCGGCTCCGACTATCTGGCGACCCAGATCAATCGTGCCCGCGACGTGCTGCTGCGCCATCGCGGCTGACCGGCACAACGGGACATTGCCCATCGATCGCCATGATCCCGGTCGAGAAGGCACGGGACGCGACGGTCTGTAAAATCGAATTGAGGAGGTTCAAGAGCACGATGGCACCCGTTGAAACGCGCAGGATAGGGCATACCGCGCTCAGAGTGACGACCATCGGCCTCGGCAGCGCGACCCTCGGCAATCAGCGCGCCGGGGTCGCGGTCGAGGAAGCGAAAGCCATCGTGCATGCCGCCTGGGCGGCCGGCATTCGCTATGTCGACACCGCCCCCTATTACGGCGTCGGCAAGGCCGAGCGGTGCATCGGCGATGCGATGCGCGGCGTGCCGCGCGACGACTGGGTATTGTCGACAAAGGTCGGGCGCCTGCTGCGCCCGCGCCTCAGACCGGCCCGACCAGACGATCATCCGATGCCGTTCGAGCCGATCTTCGACTACTCCTATGACGGCATCATGCGCTCGTTCGAGGACAGTCTGCAGCGCCTCGGCCTGGCGCGGATCGACATCCTCTTCGTGCACGACATCGGCGCGATGCAGCATGGCGGCGCGGCCCATCCGGAACTGATGCGGACTTTGCGCGGCAGCGGCTACCGGGCGCTGGAGAGTTTGCGCGGTGGCGGCGTGGTGCAGGCGATCGGGATCGGGGTAAACGAGCGCGAGGTATTGCTCGAAGCGCTGGAATGGGGTGTTTGGGACGCCTTTCTGCTGGCCGGGCGCTACACGCTGCTCGAACAGCAGCCGATCGCGGACCTGCTGCCGAAATGCGTCGAGACGGGCACCTCGATCGTGATCGGCGGACCGTTGAACTCCGGCATTCTCGCCGGCCGCGACACCTGGAACTACGCGGCGGCACCCCCCGAGATCGTCGTGCGCGTCAATGCGATCCGGGCGGTCTGCGACAGTCACGGCGTGCCGCTGGCCGCGGCCGCGCTGCAATTCCCGCTCGCCCATCCGGCGGTCGCCGCGATTATCCCGGGCCCGCGCAGCACCGACGAATTCCTGGCCAACCTGGGGCTGTTGCGCCACCCGATCCCGGCCGCGCTGTGGACGGACCTTCGCCAGGCCGGATTGCTTCATCCGGAGGCGCCAACCCCGGCATAAAACCAACCCGGCTCCGCGGATGAGGGGACATGACGAAGTCCGGTTCTGGTCGACCGGCGGCAATCGCCGCGGCGCTCTGAAGGCAGGCCTCGGGCGCAGCGGCAAAGCCCGCGGCGAGCTAATAGGGTTTGCCGTCGCTGTGGACGAAATGGCGCGAGCCGTCGGGTGCGAGCGCCCGACCGATGTCGTCGTCCGGATAGATCACCGTGTCCGCCGGATGGCGATCGCCGATTTCGAGATAGACGACATCGGTTCCGCTCCGGTTCAAGAGATGGTGCGCGTCGCCGGATCCGGCCTTGAAGCCGGCGCACATGCCGGGGCGCAGCGCCACCTCGCCGGCGTTCGTGACCAGGACCGGCTCGCCCTCGACGACATAGATGAACTCGTCTTCCCTGGTGTGCGTGTGACGCAACGCCGACATGCCGCCCGGCGGCAATCGCGTCAGGTTGACCCCGAAATTGGTCAGCCCGAACAATTCCCCCAGCGGTCGACGCACCCGCCCCGCCACCCGCGCCGCAAACGGCTCGGGGTAGCCGCGCCCGGGCCGGGCCGGCGTCGCGGCACCGGCCTCGATCGCCACCGGCTTGTTCTGGTCCGTCATCGCCCTTCCTCCTCCATGGCCCTTTCGCAAATCGGGGCAAGGTAGCGCGCAAACGCGATCCGCGGAATTGTCGATGGGCGGCTCGGTGTCGCGGCAGCAAGGCTGACGGGGTGGCCCCGCTACCCAACCTCCTTCCGATATGCTACCACAGCGTCGGCCGTTTTCGGCGCGAGGCCGATCCGCAGATGGGGGATCGTCTAACGGTAGGACAGCGGACTCTGACTCCGCCAGTCTAGGTTCGAATCCTAGTCCCCCAGCCAGTCTACCTCACGAGTTTCGACGGTCTGAGAGCGCCGGCGCGGTGCGGCAGAAAACGCCGCGACTTCCGGGGGTTTGTGGAGCCGTAGCGGGTATCCTCGGCCGGCAGAGAACGGCTCAGCCGGCGGCAACGCGGGCGATGACGCGGAACTTTCTCTGTCGGGCCTTGATGCACCGGCCGAACTCGGTTGGGGTGCCGGCGTTGGAACGCCAATTGCCGGGGCCCTGACGGCAGCATCGGAAACTGGCAGCAGGGCGGTCAGGCCGGGTCGGGGAAGCCGAGCAGGCGGCGCTGCTCGCGCCAACCGAGCGGCAGGTTGGGGTGTTCGATCAGCGACGTCGCGGTCAGAGCGGCGGGCTGGTTGCCGTCGAGGATCGCGGCGGTGATGTCGGGGGCGAGGTAGGCCAGACGGAGCAGCTGGGTTAGGTAGAACCGGTGCAGCTTCTCGCCCCTGGCAATATCGCCGAACTTTTCGATGCTGCCGGATATCAGCCTGTCGTTGAAGCGGTGTGCCCGCACGATTGCCTTGATCAGGCTGGGATCGGGTTTGCGCGGTGGTGCAAATGGATCGGTGCCGTCGATGATCATTCTGGCCTCCTTGCCGGCTCGGCGTAGGGCGATCCTGACTGGCAAGATCAGAATGGGCTCGCCCGCTGCATTGTTCGGGGCGATCGCCCTGACGGTCGGCTGATCGTCGAGCACAGCGCCAAGCCGGGCTGGACGCAGGTGGATGTCGACCTGGTCGGCGCACACCTCGGGAGTGTCAGGAATTTCGTGCGGGGTTGGGCATGATGGGAGCAAAGGAGCCCGCCCATGTCGCGACGCAAAGAACCTCGTATTGCTGACGCCATTCTCGACCAGCTGCTGGTGGGGGCCGATGCGAAGACCGCTTTTGACCCGGGCGGTCTACTCGACGATCTGAAGAAGGCGTTGGCCGAACGGGTGTTGAACGCCGAGATGGACCATCACCTGGCCGGCGAAGAGCCGGGCAACCGGCGTAACGGTTACAGCAAGAAGACGGTGATCACCGACACCGGCCAGATCGAGCTGGAGGTGCCGCGTGACCGCCAAGCCCGCTTCGATCCGCAGCTGATCGCCAAGTACCAGCGGCGGTTTCCTGGGTTCGACGACAAGATCATCTCGATGTACGCCCGTGGCATGAGCACCCGCGAGATCGTCGGCCATTTGCACGATCTCTACGGCATCGAGGTCTCGCCCGATCTGATCAGCGCGGTCACCGACGCGGTACTGGAGGAGGTTGCCGCCTGGCAGGCCCGCCCGTTGGAGACGACTTACCCGCTGGTTTTCTTCGACGCGCTTCGGGTCAAGATCCGCGACGAGGGGCTGGTCCGCAACAGGGCGGTCCACATCGCGCTGGGCGTACGCGCAGACGGCACTAAGGAAATCCTGGGCCTGTGGCTCGAGCAGAACGAAGGCGCCAAATTCTGGCTGCGCGTCATGAACGAGCTGAAAAACCGCGGCGTCGAGGACGTGCTGATCGCCGTCGTCGACGGCCTCAAGGGCTTTCCCGAGGCGATCACTGCCGTCTTCCCGCAGGCGACGGTACAGACCTGCGTCGTCCATTTGCTGCGCCACAGCCTCGATTTCGTCTCCTGGAAAGACCGCAAACCCGTGGCGGCGGCGCTCAAGGCTATCTACCGAGCCGTTGATGCTGCCGCCGGCGAGGCGGCGCTTGCCGCTTTCGAGGACAGCTTCTGGGGCCAGAAATATCCCGCCATCGGCCAGAGCTGGCGGCGCGCCTGGGGCGAAGTCGTCCCGTTCTATGCTTTTCCCGGCGACGTGCGGCGGATTTTGTATACGACGAATGCCATCGAGGCGCTGAATTCCAAGCTGCGCCGGGCGGTCCGGGCCCGCGGCCATTTCCCCAGCGACGAGGCGGCGACCAAGCTCCTCTTCTTGGTCTTGAACCGCTCCGAGAAGGAGTGGATCATGCCGCCGCGCGAGTGGTCCATGGCCAAGTCCCAATTCGCCGTCCTCTTCGGCGAGCGCTTCACGATGGCTATGGCGTGATCAATTGAACCGCCCCGCCGCGCACGAAATTCCTGATAGTCCCCACACCTCGGTCCGCTGGACCAGAGTGACGAGAATGAGCCGGGCTCGCAGCGGCGACAACGCGCCCCAGCCGGCTGCGAGTTCGCCGGCACGAGCGACCAGTCGCTGCTGGTCCGCCGGCGCCTCGATGTGATGCTCGATGAGCTCGAACACGCTTTTTGGGTCCGTGAGCAGCCTGCGAATTCGGTTGACAATAAGGGTCTCGATCTCGGCGGCCGGGAGGCGCAGCCCGGCGGCCGTTCTCGGTCCGCCCTGGGTGATCAGCGGGCGCGAGACATAGTAGCGGTAGCGCGTGCCGTTCTTGACCGCATGGGTCGGGGTCATCCGATTGCCGTCGCCATCAAACAGCAGCCCGGCGAGCAGGCTCGGGCTTTTGACGATGTCGGCCGCCTGCGGTGCTCGACTGCGTTGCTCGGCGAGCTGCGCCTGCACCGCATCCCACAGCGGCTCGATCGATGATCGGCTGGTGCTCACCGGGATAGGAGTTGTCGCTTGTGGACGATCTCGCCGCGATAGATGCGGTTCCGCAGCATCAGGTAGAGCGCGCCGCGGGCGAATCGGCTTGCCGCCCCAGCTGCGCCCCGAAGCGCTGGTCCAGCGACTTGCTGACGATCCTCCCGGGCTTCGAGCTCCTCCTTGAACAACCGCACCGAGCCGAGTTCGGCATAGCGGCGGAAGATCTGAGCGCACGGTTTCCGCCTCGGCCGTCGATCGACGACGAGCTTGCTGTCCTGCGCACCGCATAGCCGAGCGGCGGCACCCCGCCCATCCACATCCCCTTCTTCTTCGAGGCGGCGATCTTGTCGCGGATGCGCTCGCCGATGACCTCGCGCTCGAACTGGGCGAAGGACAGACAGAACGTTGAGGGTCAGCCGCCCCATCGAGGTCGTGGTGTTGAACTGCTGCGTGACCGAGACGAACGACACGCCCCTCTGCATCGAAGATCTCGACGATCTTGGCGAAATCGGCGAGCGAGCGGGTCAGCCGGTCGACCTTGTAGACGACCACGACATCGATCCGCCCGGCCGTGATGTCGGCCAGCAGCCGCTGCAGAGCCGGCCGCTCCATCGTCGCCGCCGGAGAAGCCCGCCATCGTCGTAGAGCCGGGCGCAGGCACACCCAGCCTTCGTGGCGCTGGCTCTTGATGAACGCCTCGCAGGCCTCGCGCTGGGCATGCAGCGAGTTGAAATCCTGCTCGAGCCCCTCCTCGGAAGATTTGCGGGTGTAGATGGCACAGCGCAGACTGTGCCGTCGCGGCGGGCGGTTGCTCTTATTCATCGCCGGCCTCAGCCGCTATCGCGGGACGGCTGGCGCTTGAGGCCGAAGAACATCGGACCCGACCGATGCGCCCCGGTGATCCGGCGGGCGATCTCGCTCAGCGAACGATAATGGTTGCCGTCGTAGTCGAACCCGTCGCCGAGCACGATCACGGCGTGAGCGCGACCGCGCCATTCGCGCACCAGCCGGGCGCCGGGCTTCAAGGCAGGGGCGGGTGTCAGCGCCGAGTTGCCCTTTCCCAGCGCCGCAGCGAGGGAATGCAAGCGGCGCATCGTCATCGGGCTCAACCCGCCATGGGCCCGTTCCTGCAGCTTGTAGGCGATCGCCCGGATCAGCAGGTCGCGGCTCAACCGGGTCGGCGGCCTAGCGCGATACAGTCCGTGCCATGCGATCCGTAGAGCACCAGTCGCCAACCCATCGAGATCGGCGATCTCGGCTTCGATCTCGTCGGCACGACTGTTGGCTCCGACACCATCGCTGCGTCCCGCG
>CAVPBN010000015.1:0-43335 GCA_963701815.1 uncultured Alphaproteobacteria bacterium | reverse complement strand
TAACCAATATGACTATATATTATCAGTAATACATTGCCTCCCGGTGATGCTTCGGCTCTCCGGGTTCTTGCGTTCACAAATGACGTCAACCCCGCCGCGCCACCGCCGGCGGGGGCTCGCCGTCAGGAGCATTCCGCTCCGACGGAGAATATCCCGATGAGATACGTCATCGAGCGCCAATACCTCCTGCCGGTCTTCCAGCACCTCGTGATCGCCGCCGACAGCGTCGAAGACGCCTGTCGCCAAGCCGTCGAGCACGACGACTGGGACGACGCGAAGCAGGATGGCGACAGCGCTCGCGCCACCACGATTACGGCCATCCGGCCGGTACCCGACGATGTCGCCGACCGCGACATCGATCCGTCGAGCATCCTTTATGGCGACGACGGCCACGGCGCCGGCAGCCTGCCGATCCCCGTCCAGTACACGGAGGAGGCAGACCGCGCCCCGCCGGCCTACGGCGCCGGCTGACCGCCGCGTCGACGCAAGCCCCCGCAACCACCGTTGCGGGGGCCTTCGGCGTCACGAGCATCCCGCCAGTAACGAGCCGCCACGTCCCGCCCCTGCAACCACAGTTGCCGGGGCCTCCGGCGTCAGGAGCAACCCGCTCCTGATCAAGGAGAACCCTTATGGGACAATATCATCACCCGGTCTGTATCGAAATGGCAGAGGGCCTCAGCCCCAACGCCATGGATGCCGGCCTCAAGGAAGGCGAGCAGGGGTTTTCCCGCCCCAGCACACCCAACGTGATCGTCGCTCTCGTCTGCGCCCGCGGCGGCAACATGCCCGCGGACTGCGCCCAGTCGCCGTTGATCGGCCGCTGGGCCGGAACGCGCGTCCTGATCCAGGGGGATTATGCCGAAGACACGGACATCCCCGGCTGGAAAGGGCCGCGCCTCTCGAAGCTGTACCGCGCCATGACGCCTGCCGAAGAGCGCAAACCGAAGCGAGCCTGGAACGGCGTCCCCGTCTTCCAGGACATCACGCAGGACGCCTGCGCCTTCCTCGAAGCCGCCTGCAACATCCGCTACTTCGAACAGGAACAGGTCATCAAGGACAACACCGGAAAAATCCTCGACCGGTGGACCTCCGATTCATTCGATCCAAGTCAAGCCTGTGGCCCGGCACTTCGGCGCCTGCGGCGTCGCCGAGTACGTGATCGCGGACGGTTATACCGAACGCGACCTCGAATATCTCAAGCGATGCGGCATGCGCCCGGAAGACGTGCAGCGGCCGCCCCGTTCGGGCGACTGGCACGGTTTTCTTCCGAGCGAGATCGCCGACGGCCAGAATCGCGTGATCGTCAACCTCGACACGTTCGAATACCTCGACCCCGTCGAGGTTCGGCCAAGCGCCGACCCTGGCCGGCATGGTCACCCTGGCGCCGAAAGACCGCGCATTGCCGATCCTGAAGAAAGCCGCTCCCGAGTGGCGGCAGCAGATCGTCGATGTCGCGGGCGCGCTGTTCGTCATGCTGTGCCATCCCCAGCGCCGCGGCGGCGGAGACATCCCCGCCAACGCTGCGGAGATGGGCGGCATCGACAAACAGCGAGGCGCCCACGCCAGATTGTTCAAAGGCGTCGAAGACGTCAAAGGGCGCTGGCGCGGCGGCCGTATCCTCGGCACCGGCGAAATCCGCTACGAGGGTTGGCCGACGACCGAAGAGGTCATCGAGCGAGGCACCGACATCAGCGACAAGGCCCTGCGCTACCTCGCCGCCATCAGCCACTTCTAGCCGCTCGGCCCCCGCAACCACCGTTGCGGGGGCCTGCGGCGTTGAGCCATCCCGCTCAACAGGAGAAATCCCGATGGCAACAGACATCGAGTTCGAGTGCCACGGCACGATCAACCTGCTGCGCCCGGTGACCCCGGACGCCCGTTCCTGGATCGAAGACAACATCCCGGACGACGCCCAGTGGTTTCTCGGCGCCCTCGCGGTCGAGCCCCGGTACTGCCCGGACATCGTCGCCGCAATGATCGCGGACGGCCTCGCCGTCACGATCGGCGACCACCGCGTCACCGACGTTCCCTGAGCCTCTCCCGAGCCCCTGCAACCACCGTTGCGGGGGCTCGCGGGCTTGGAAGCAACCCCGCTTCCAATCCCCGAAAGAGGCAATACCCATGACCACTCTGACGCAAGCCCATGTTCAGTGGCGCAACCGCCCAGCGGACGAGCGTTTCACCAGCCTGCTCGACATGCAGGCGGCCAAGCACCGGCTCTATGACAACAGCCGCGGCCTCGGTCGTCAGCTCCCGCGCGCTCACCTTCGAGCCCGCCGAAGAGGCCGGTCATCACGCCCTTCAGCTGCGCAACCGCGAGACTGATAAGGTGGCATTGCCGACCCATTGGTCCTTTGGCCAGCTTTGTTCGCTGGCCTCACCGGGCATCAGCCCGGCCGAGTATTTCCGCAAGAGCAACATGCCTGCGGCGATCGTCGCGGACGCGCTGAACTTCAACATGAAGTTCTCGCGCGGCCCCGAGGATGTCGGCATCCTGTCCACCCGGACCGAGGATGCCGTCGAGCTGCGCGCAGCCACCGGACCCCGCTACGGCAGGATCTGGGACCGCGAAGTCGTTGACCACCTCGTCGACAAGTTCGGCGACGGGGTCAGCGGCGATTGGCGCGTTCCCGGTGAATTCGGCCGGCGTGTCACGGTCTCGAAGGACAACACCACCCTCTACGCCAGCGACCGCGACATGTTCGTGTTCCTGGCGGACGAGGAGAACCGGATCGAAATCCCCGGGCGCCGGGCGGGCCAGAGTGGCTCGTTCGCGCGCGGGTTTTTCGTTTGGAATTCCGAAGTCGGCAAGTCTGTGCTCGGCTTCGGCTTCTTCCTGTTCGATTACGTTTGCTGCAACCGGATGGTTTGGGGCGCGGATCAATATACCGAGATCCGCATCCGCCACACCGCCGGCGCCCCCGATCGCTGGAGCGAAGACCTGCTGCCGGCCCTGACCGAATACTCGCAGGGGTCGGCGCAGCCGGTCATCAAGGCGATCGAGGACGCGCGCAGCAAGCGCATCGACACCGACATCTCCACGTTCCTGGGTGCCCGCTTCGGCCAGAAAATGGCGCCCGTCATCATGGCGGCGCATGAGGCCGACGAAGGCCGTCCGATCGAGACCCTGTGGGACGCCTCGGTAGGCGCTACCGCCTACGCCAGAACGATCCCCAACACCGACCGGCGCTTGGAGATCGAGCGGGCCGCCGGCGCGCTGCTCAAGCTCGCCGCATAGCCGCTTCCTGCGGAAACCTCACCCCCTGCGATTACCGTCGCGGGGGCTGAGGCGTCGAGGAGTAATTCCATTCCGCAGGAGAAAGCTCCATGTCCGACCAGATTCTTCATCGCCAATCGCACCAGCGACCACCGGCGCTACTGCCGTCCTCGTCAATGTCAGCCGCATCGCTGTGGCGGTCCCCGTCGGCGACGGCGCCAAGGAGAGCACGCTCACCTTGAGCGACGGCAAGAATTTCGACATCGACATGCCTTTCCCCGAACTCGCCCGGTTCCTCAGACATACCGAGCACTGAGGCCCAAGCCCCTGCAACCACCGTTGCGGGGGCTTGCGGCGTCGAGGGCAATTCCGCCCCGACAGGAGACCCACATGATCAAGCAGATCAGGTTCGAGAAGCCGCCCCGGCATGACAGCTGGGGCCGCAACGGCTTCATCACGACCACCGGCCTCGAGATCAGCAGCCTCGGAGAACCGGTCGAAGACCGCGACGCGACGGTGCTCTTTGCCCCGATCACGTCAAAAGGCCTTGCGACCTCGAGCTGCCGCGTCTGCGTCGCCGCCGCGGCCTTGCCGCGCGTGATCGCCGCACTGCAATCGCTTCTCGAACAGCAATCCTGCCCACCCCGAGAGATCGGCGGAACAGCAACCCGCTATCTCGTCCGCTGGGAGATCGACATCGAAGCCGAGACCCCGCTCGCTGCGGCGCAGAAGGCCAGGCACTACCAGACCAAGCCCGATACGACGGCACAGGTCTTCGACGTGTTTGCGCCGCTCTGCGACCCGCCCGAGCCCGGCGGCCCGTCGATGCGGGTCGCCCGGATCGATCTGACCGATCCCGACGCATCGATCGATTTCACCGGCGACGACATCCTGCGGCATTCCGCCGACCTCGACTAGCCGCTCAGCCCCTGCAACCACCGTTGCGGGGGCTTGCGGCGTCGAGCCCGTCAGGCATCGCGACGCAGCGGAAGACAGCCTCGATCAGACGAGGCGCCGCTCGCGGTCTATGTCGGAGTTCTGACATCCGGGGAACCCCGGAAAAGCTCCCACCAGCACGGCCTCCTGACCCTCACCGACCACCGTCGATGAGGGTCGAGGCCATGGCAGCGTCAAGCATCGGCAGCGCCACGAGCGCCCGCCGACGCCACGCTTCTGACCTCGCCACCGGCCTTTCCGGTCTCGACCACCCCCGCCGCGCCACCGCGCGCCGGGGCCGCTCCGCCGAGGCATTCCCGCCTCGATGGAGCAACAAGATGCAAATCCATTTCATCCCCGTCTCGCAGAACGCGAAGACCGGGCGCATTCCCGTCTCGATCACCGAGCGGGCGTCATGCTGGCCCGGCTGCGCTCTCTACGAACATGGCTGCTACGCCGAAACCGGCGCCCTCGGCCTGCATTGGAATCGCGTATCCCGCGGTGCCGCCGGCGGGTCCTGGGCGGAATTCTGCGCCAAAGTCGCAGCGCTCCGCCCCGGCCATCTGTGGCGCTACGCCCAGGCCGGCGATCTGCCCGGCCACGGCGCCGAGATCGACGGCGAGCTGCTCGACCAGCTCGTCGCCGCCAACGCCGCCAAGCCCGTCATCGCCTTCACCCACAAGCCGGTCCTCGGCGACACTCCCGTCGCCGTCGAGAACCGGCGGCTGATCCTCGCCGCCGTCAAGGCCGGGTTCACGATCAACCTCTCGGCCGACAACCCCGCGCAAGCGGATGCGTTGGCCGATCTGGGCATCGCCCCGGTCGTCGCCGTGCTCGCCCGAGCCTACGCCCGCAAGGCGTTTCGGCATCGGTTCAAAAGGCGGCGCGACGAGTGGGCCGAGACGATCGGTGAATGGCGCGACCGCACCGCCCTCTTGCCCCGGCACACGCCGGCCGGAAGACGCATAGCGATCTGCCCGGCCACCTACACCGACGCCACCTGCAAGAGCTGCGGCGCCTGCGCCCGTGCCCGTGATGCCGTGATCGGCTTCCCGGCACATGGCGCCTGGCGGCGGGTCGAAGCGGCAACCGCCGCCCGCGACGTGCCGCCCGGCCAAGCTGGGCCTTCCGCGACCATCGCACGATGGCCGAGGTCATCGCCGACGAAGCAGCAGCCTGACGCCTGCACCCTGCCGACCGACCGGTCGGCAGGGTCGAGGCGTCGGAGCATACCCCCGCTCCGAGAGGAGACCCCAGATGAGCTACAAGCCCGAAGTCCAGACCGACGACACCGGCAAGTGGTACGGCAACGCGCTGCGGTTCACCACCCGCGCCGAAGCCGAGGCCCAGGTCCAAGACCTGATGATGCGCTGGTTCGCGGTCCGCGACACCCGCGTCGTCGAATCCGACGAGCCCGTCAACTACCGCTATGTCGACGGCCATCTCGAACCGCTCGCAACCGCCGCCGAGCCGGCAGCCGCACAGCGCTGACCGCTCACCATTCTCCAACCACCCCGCCACGGGCAAACCCCATGGCGGGGTTTTGCGTTTCAGCCGGACCGATCTCCAAAGCGTTCTCGGCACCAAGCTCGCCGCCGAGCGGATGGCGAAGACCGGTGGCTGCTCAATCGTGCGAACTCGGCAGCAGCGGCAATCAGGAACGCGGTAGTGGCGTGCTCGCCTATCGATCCCATCTCTCAGCTACGCTGGGAACCGCCTCGTCCTACCCGACGATGAAAGTTCGCCCGGCTGGGGAAGCGCAAGAAGGAAGGAGGATACCGATGGCCAGAGAGCCCGCTCCAGGACCACGGAGATGGCTGCAATGGGCAAGCGGCTTGCTGCTGATCGTGGCGGGCTGCGCTAACGCCGGCGGATCGGCGCAAATCGCAGCCGCGGCGCCGCCGGTTCCAGCGGGCCAAGCCCGGATCTGGTTCTATCGCCCCTTGGAACCCTACGAGAGCCTCAACCTCGCCCAGATCAATATGAACGACGGCTATGTCGGGGCTGTCGCAAACGGCAGCGCGTTCTATCGGGACGTCCCTCCCGGGGTTTATCACATCGCGCCTGAGAGCTGGGCGCATGACTTCAACCAGGACACGAATGTCGCCCTCGTTCCTGGTCAGCAGGTCTACGTCAAGATCGTCTCTTTAGGATCTTGGGCGGTGGGCGTCTCGGGCTCGAGGATCATTCAGCGCGACACGTTCTACGCCTGGCTGATACCGCCGCAGGTCGCGCAGGTCGAAATGGCCCGCGATCACAGCAGCATCTGACGGCCCGAGCCCCTGGGCCGCGTCCGGGCCTCGGGATTGTTGGTCGGCTTGCCGAGCCGGTTCTTTACAGGTAGCCCAATTGCTCGCGCGGCGCGCCCGGTCGGGCAGGCAGCGCGGCGCCGAGATCGAGCCCGCTTTACATGTACAGCCCTATTGGTGCCCGCGCCGAGCGGCATGATGGGACCCATCCGGGTGACGAAAGGGCCGGGGGTCCCTTTCGGGTGGCGAAACCGGGGTGGGGGCCCCAACCGCAGGGCCGGCGTACTTCCAGCGTTGCGGTAGCTCTAAATAACAGGTGGGGTGGCCATTTTGACGGGAGGTCAGCCGGCAAAATCGTAGGCGGGGGGTCTAACCATGGGGGTTTTCCGCGTCACCGCGGCGGCCGGCGACGGCGCGGCGTTGCGGCTGGTAACCGAGCGCCCGCGCGTGCTTCTTGACCGTCGTATACGGAATGCCGGTCACGCCGCTTGCCGCATGCCAGCTCTTGCCGGTGTCGAGCGCGGCGCGCAGCGCCATCAGCGTCGCCGGGGTGAGCCCCGGGCGGCCCAGTTGCTTGCCCATGGCGCGAGCGCGTTCCAAGCCGGCCTTGGTCCGCTGGCTGATCTTTTCGCGTTCCAGCTTGGCCAGAGACGCCAGGATGGCGAGCAGGATGTTGCGGACGATCTCGTTGTCCGTCGACAGATGCTCCTCGGTGTAACTGTGAAAGCTGACGCCATACGATTTGAGGCGTTGCAGGTCGACGACGGTCGCCGCCATGCCGTCACGAGTGAAGCGGTCGAGCGCCCAGACCAGCACCATGTCGAAATCGCGGCGCGCGGCGTCGGCGAACAGCCGCGCATATTCCCGGCGCTGCTCGGCGCCCTTGCCGCCGCTCTCGTGCTCGACGTACTCGCCGGCGACCTGGTAGCCCATGCGCCCGCACCATGAGCGCAGTTGACGAAGCTGGTTCTCCGGGTCCTGGCCCTTGTTGTCGGTCGATACCCGGGCGTAGATCGCGACGCGCGTGCCTGATGTCATGGTCGGCAAGGGACCGTTTTGGGTCCATCAAAACTATCTCAAAACCGTGTTGAATTTCAAGCCCAGCCGACGTCGACAACGACACCCGTTTTGTGGCCATGCCCGGGCCGCGACGAATCCGCGGCCGGGCCGCGGCGCGACAGGGGGCACGGGACAGCGACGAGCCTTTCCGCATCGCGCGTCCCCCGGAAACCGCCTAGAGGGCCTCGAACCGGAAAGACCCAATCGGCAACAGACAAAAGCGCAAAAAGGCGAGCGGTTGCCTGGGCCCCGCGCGCATCGACGGCCCCGTCCCCTTCCGGGGTATCGGAAGGGTCGACGGAAACGTCTATACTGTTATTATAGCTGGATATTTAGAGTAAACGGTGGAATCGGGTCACACACGCATTTGACCTAGGGCCGCTTCGGAAATCGAAAGCGGCCCTTTGTTGCTTTTCGCCAATTTACAACCATCCATCCCGTTGCGGTCACGTTGCTCTGTTAACGCAGACCCCTTCCGTCGGGTATTATCCGGTCGAGCTGAGGACTACAGCGGCCGAATAAGCCGATCAGTGGTACTTTGCGCGGCAACGTTACCGTTCCTCCAACCAGCTGTTTGGATCAGCGCACACGGATCGTCGAGGATCTTACCCATCGCGGATACCCTATCCGATACCCCTATCCGACCCCTCGCTCCGGCATTCGCAGCGGCTACCCCTCCCCCCTCTAAGAGGGGTAGCCTAGCCGAGCCCCCAAACCATCGACCATCTCCGATGAGCTACGCTGGCTGTACCGAGCCCGGCCGGTAGCCCGAATGTGTTCTGGTCTTCGAGGCCGCAAGGGAGCGTGTGGCGCCGGCCGGCATCCGATGAACCCGAACAGTCGTCTGGGCACGAGCCCGCATCGAGGAGGCTGGGTGATGGATAGTTTGGGATTTTGAAAGCGCGGGTCGATGTGCATGTCAGGCCGGAGGGCACTGCGTTTATTGCACGACCGATACAGAGGGTCTGGGCGCGCTGGTCGGCGGTTGCAGCCGCTGTCGCCCTGTCTGGTCGTTCTGGAGGCCAGCGGCGGCTACGAAGGTGTCGTCGCTGCCGCGCTCGCCGAAGCCGGGCTGCCGGTCGCGATCGTCAATCCGCGCCAGGTGCGCAAATTCGCCGGCGCCATCGGCCGGCTGGCCAAGACCGATGCGATCGACGCAGCGGTGATCGCCCATTTCGCCCAAGCCGTGCGCCCGCCGGCGCGGCCGCTGCCCGATGATCTCTCGATGCGGCTCGCCGAATTGATGGCGCGCCGGCGCCAGCTGGTGGTCATGATCAACGCAGAAAAGCAGCGTCTGGCGAAGCTCGCGACCGGATCGCGCAACGCTCCTTCAAGGCTGTGCTCAAGCGCCTGGAAGCCGAGCGGGCGCGCATCGACAAGGCGATCGACAAGCTGATCGAAGCCAGCCCCCTCTGGTGCGCCCAACAGGATCTGCTCAAAAGCGTGCCCGGCATCGGCGACGTCGTCGCCCGCACCTTGATCGCCGAATTGCCCGAGCTCGGCCAAGTCGATCGCCACCAGATCGCCGCCTTGGCCGGCGTTGCCCCGATGAACCGGGACAGCGGCCGCTATCGCGGCAAGCGCAAGATCCAGGGCGGCCGCGTCGAAGTCCGGGCACCGCTCTACATGGCCTGCCTGGTCGCCATCCAGCACAACCCGGCGCTCAAGTCCTTCTACCGCCGTCTGCGCGACGCCGGCAAACCCGCCCGCCTCGCCCTCGTCGCCGCCATGCGCAAGCTGCTCACCATTCTCAACGCCATGCTGCGCGACGCCAACCCTGGGCGAGCGCGCAGACCTGAGCGTCGAAACCATGGCGGCCAAACTGGCTGCGGCGAGCGCCGGCCCAAGGCCGTCAGCCGCCGCAGGCGGGGGCGCCAAAGCGCCCGCCTTGATCCGGCGATCGACGTGGCCGACACTTCAGCCATCAATTCGACCCTTGACGTTCAAGACGGTCGCTTCCACCGTCGCGATCGAGGTCAGAAAAGAAGGCATTGGTCGGCGCGAACTCCCGACCCCTCCATTGTCGTGTCTCGCGTCACTGGCGTCGCCGCGTACCAGCGCCATTCCATCTTGTCGCTACCGACAGGGCACCGTCGGTCGCAAAGGATGCCCTTGTAGCTCAGCTTGTTGTGCGCGTTCTTGAGCGCGGTGCGCTCACGGTCAACTTCGGTTGCCCAATCCGCCAGAGCCGCTGCTTTGTTCTCGGGAGGCCTTGGTCCTGCGAGTAATTCGGCGAATTGGGCCTCTGGCAGTCCCTTGTCGAAATCGACCGCACCGTGGTCGATGAGAGCGTTACGCCGGCGGGTGAACGTCAGTTGCGCGTCGTTCGGGGTCCCGCCGGTTGGACCCGTGAGTGCCTTGTACTCCAGCTCGGTGATTTTCTCAGGCACCGGCACCTCGGTGGAGCCTGCCGGCGGAACTTTGAATAGGTCGAGAACCCGTCACGGCCGTCGCGCATCTTAACGACCGTGACCTTGACGGTGCCCGCCCCTTTGTTCGCTTCGACGTGCAACACCACATCAGCATTGCCCATGAAACCCGAATGTCCGCGCACCCTTTTGCCGGCATCTTTGCCCTGGTGGGCCAGCAGAATAACTAGGGCCTTGAACGCGTCGCGTATCCGACCTGCCGCGCCGTTTGCCGTCAGGTAGGACGCGGCTTTGCTGCTGTTCTCGTCCTCACCGGCGATCGCCGTCGCTAGGGTATCCAGGATGATAATGTCGGGATCGAAGCCCTGCTGCGCATCGATGAACGCGTCGACCTCCTCCGGCGACGGAAACATCGGAACAGCCGGCACGATGCGCATCCGCTCGCGCAGATCCCTGGTTGTGATCCCACGTGCCCTGCAGTGTGCCGGGATGCGCTGCTTGCCAACACCATGCGCTCCTTCGCCGGCGGCGTAACAGACCCGCGCACTTCCGGTCAGCACCGCGTCGAACACCATTGCGAGGACCGTGTTGGTCTTGTGGGCTCCGAACTCTCCGTAGACGATGGTGACGCATCCATCAGGCGATCGTGGCAGCGTTTGGTCGTCATCCCAGAATTTCAAGTCGGGCAGCTGCTCGTACTCATCTGGCCACCGGCCGCGGAACCGATCAACAAGATTGAGGCCCGGGGTTGGCGTCGTTGCCTTGACGAGTTCGGGTATTGGCGCCGACATTGGTGTCGTCGAACCGCCGGCTTCGGGTACGATCTCCAGCGTCGGCATCGGCGCTCGGCTCACGTCGAATTGCGCCGGGTCTAGCGGCGGATCCAGTGGCGCAAAGGAAAGCATCTCTGGCGCGTTCTTCGCGTACTTGTAGGCGTTGCGCACCTTGACGGCGAGCTCGTCGGGCTCCCAGGCCGGGACGCATCGTTCGTTCCAGCCGCCGGGCTCCAGTAGCAGCGCCAGGGCGGTTTCGACGGTGACTCCAAAATTACGTAACGTACACGCGACTTCGAAGGTCCGGTTGTCGCCACCCCGCCCTTCGACCGCGACGGCGGCATGTTCCAGCCACGAACGGGCAAGCTCGACGCTACCCGGTAGATCGGTCTTGAGCTCTATGACCGCATCGGCGCGTACTCGCTCGGGAGCTGCGCCACCCCCAGTGACCTTGACATCGGTGTAGCCGACGCCCCTCAGGACCTCGGCGGCTCTCTCGGCGAATTCATGTAATATATCGGACGTTACTTCCGGAAGAGCAGTTAGCGGCGCTTGTAGTGGCTCTCCAAACATTAAAGCGTTAGGCCAAGTGTACGGCCTACCGGTATTTGGATGTATGCCGTAGCCGACAAGCTGCTGCCCGACACCAAGAATTTCGATCTTGCCGGGGTGCATCGGGTTGGTCCCCGCGACTGTGATCTTCGAGATCGGGGTCTCGTTCCGGTAGCAGAGCATGGCTCCCTTGGCGCCGACGCGCTCGAGAAAGTATAGCCCAATACCTCGGCCGCGAGCTTCTTGATGGCTTTGACGTGCTCCACGGGGATGATGTCGATATCAATTCCGACCACGCGGCCGGTACGTATCCCAGTACTCTTGGCCCCGGGGTGCGCCGCACGCTCAGCGGCGACGGCCTCGGCGGTGCTAGGCCGCGTATTCCAACCCCTGGCCACCGGTGCTTTGCCATTGACGGCGATTGGCTCATAACCGTTGGCGATCAACTGTTCGTCATGACCCGCCAAAATAGGGTCGGCCAGGATGGGCCTATAACCGTTGATCATCGGGTTCACGTCCTGGCTGGCGAAAGGGGCTCGGTCCGGACCGGCTCGTAGGGTGGCAATGGTCGTCCCGTAATAGAACGCAGCTCATCCAAGAACGCGCGTCTACGCTCTTGTGTGATATCACTCAGGTGCGGTCGGTCGCTGGGCGCATAACGGGCAATTAGGTCTTTTATCGTCTTAGGTAAAAGGAAACGGTAAGGGTCAATACTGCAGCCAGCAATCACCTGCATAAGGTACAAATCCGAGATGATCTCGGTGTCTGCTTGTTCGGCGCCCGACGAAGCAAGTGCTTCATTGACGATATCCGAAGAGAGATCGCGTGCGTTGTCCATTGTCAGCTCACTTCAATAAATCGAAGCCCCGCGGCGCGTGCTGGGGGGCGACAGTCTCCTCACGGATGCGGCTGTATCGCTGACATCGTGGCCCGGATCGGGCGAGACGCTCATGCCGTTTTGCGCGCCGCCGGGCATCACCCGCTGCCGTGCATCCTCCAGCGGTACTCTTGGTCCGACGCGCGAACAGAGCCCTTGCGTTTTTAGGGGCTATCCGCGTTGACCGCGTAGCCGAAGCTGGATCGCGACCTCAGGAGCCGGGGCACCGCGATAGTCTCGCAACCACGATGTGTTCTCGCAACACGTTGACCTAGACGTGGCTCTGGCGCCGACGAAGTCACGATTCCGTGGACTCGCCTCAAAGAAGAATAATGCTCGGGTCTGCGGCTTCGCACTGCCCTACGAGATCTTCTCCTCGTTAAGAGTTGATCTCCGAGGCGTTCCCGCCGAACATTTATTTTCGGGCGAGTTGTTGAAAGATGTTGGTCACGGCGTCATGTACTCTGCTCGCGAGCGAGCAGCCATTGCTGCAGCGCCCCACGGCGATAGTAGACCTTCCGGCCGATCCGCACGTGCGGCGGCCCTTGCCTTAGGTCGCGCCAACGGCGTAGCGTGCGCTTGCACTTGACGCCGACTTCGGGGCAGGTCTCGCCCTCTGTCAGCAGTTCATCACCTTCGAAGATCTTGAGGGACATAGCGGGGCGCCTCTGGGCTGATTGGGTCTTCCCAAGGACATATAGCCACGATACTCCCTATGTCATTGACAATTAACGGACAATTATTCAGCAGGAGTATTTGTCCCCCACCGGGGAACCGTCGGGCTGTACCGATTCAATGCTCTCGAAGAGAGGCTGCGGTGCTCGCCGCGGCGACTTACGGCGCACGGCGGCGACTAACTTGGCGAGCATTTTTTCTCGTAGATCGCGCTCGGCACGGAGCCGGTCGTATCGCTTCCGCGCGGCGTCCATTTGATTTGGCGTGTTGGCTCCCGCCGCGTCCGCAACGGCTCTCTTTCTCTGCCGGGGTGGCGCTGCATCGCCGGCGGCCAGAATACGCGCATCGAGTTCGGGGTTGGCCTTGCTTCGTCGTTTCGTTGGCACTGGTCCTTTGGCGGCAATTCTCGTGAACTTATCGAACAGCAGGAATGTCTCGCTTATGTCGCCGTTCAGCGTTGACAGCACTTCGATGTAGGCACGCGCCAAGATCTCTGCACCTTCCCGCACCCTGCGGTTTCGCTCGGCCCCCAGTCGCTTCCCAACATACCGAGCTATGGTGGAATTAGGCTGCTCTTTGGTCACAGACGCGCGCCCTGCCGACGTTCCTTGAGTGGCACCACGTTGGCCGGTGGCGGGTGAAGAATGCGTTCGACCATCGCTGCCAGCTTCTCCAGAGCTTCGCGCTTCTCGTCGAGATAAGAGTGCCGGTCGTAGAACTCCTTCCACGCCGGGGATGACATGGCCGAGGACACGCTCAGAGATGTCGGGGCGCACGCCGGCGCGCACCATCAGCGTCTTGGCCGTGCGCCGCAAATCGTGCAGCGTCCAGCCGGATACTCCCGTGACCTTGTCAAGCGTCGCCTTGGCCTTCCCGAAACCCGAGAACGGGGTCGCGTGGGTTCGGCCGGTGAAGACGTAATCGCAGCCTTCGAACTTGGCTTGCGCTTCTATGATGGCGAGTGCGTCGGCCGAAAGTGGAACCAAGTTCGCGCGCATGCTTTTGTATCGCTCCGCCGGGATGACCCAAATGCCGTCAGTGATTTCCGCTTGGAGCATTTGGCCAATCTCATTGCGGCGCTGCGCTGTGAGTAGGAGTAGCTTGACGATGCTGCCAAAATTCCCGGAAAGCTTTGGCCAGATAATGCGAACCTCGTCATCGGTCAGGATTCGTTCGCGTGCTCGCTGCTTCGCCTTGGTCCGGGTCATGCCGCGGACGATGGGCGGCACAAAGCGATCGTCACGCGTGACGTGCCAGTTAAACGCTTTGCGCAGATAGGCGAGGGTCCGATCGGCCATGACAGCGCCATTGTTGTCCTCGATCTTGTCGAGCATTTCGACGACGTGTGAGCGGCGGACGTCGTAAATCGTCAGCTTGCCGATGGCCGGTATGACCAGGCGACGGAATGCGCTTTCATACTCATCGGCGCTACGCAGCGGCCGGTCCTTGTTCCTGACATACCGGCTCATAAAATCGTCCAGCACCTCGGCGACCGTCTTGACCTTTGGGGCCGGTGTTCGATCATCGATTGGGTTCTCCCCACGGTCGATACGCTGGCGCAGTTCGCGGGCGTGCCGAACAGCCCGGAGCGCCGACCACTCGGGATAGCGCCCGATCGTGTAGCGGTACTCGCGGCTTTTGATCCGGTAATTCAGCACAAAACTCTTGATTCCGGCCGCCGTAACCCGGACGCCAAAACCGCGCGGCGCCGGCTGTCCCTGCAAGATCGCGCCGGCAAAGTAGTGAACCTTGTTCCCGGTCGGCGGAATTGGGAGGGCCTTGACAATCGCCTCGGACAGGCGCGTTTGCCCGGTTGCGATGGGCTCGTTCAAATTGGTCATTGTGTCTCTGTGTCCGCGCTGGTGTCCGCACTACGGATAGGGCGCCGCTATCAGCGAGTGTATCTCCAGCGTCCGCGAGTGTCCAAAAATATCAAAGTGAAATTAGTATATTAGCCATATAGACGCGGCGAAAGGCCTTCGGATCAAGGGTTTAGCAAAGCGCTAGATACGTGTCTTTTAATCAGTAGGTCCCGGGTTCGAATCCCGGCGGGCTCACCAATCAAATCAAATATTCGGGTGGCCGCCGCAATAAGCGGCGGTGTGGATGGCGAAACTGGTTGGCGGTGGCCTTGCGGCATGATTTGTCCTCCGCCTATAGGCCATCAGCTCGGCATGGCCATAGCCGCCTCGATGCCGCGGGCGACGGCGAGGAGGCGCCGGTCGGCTGCCGTGCTCGCCGACGATCATCAGCCCGACCGGCGCCTTGCCCGGCTGGCTGGATCGGCAGCGTTACGGCGCAGCGGTCGAGGAAATTGATGACCGACGGGTTGCGCAGGATCAGCGCGTTGAGCCGAAAGTAATCCTCGTCGCGCGCAAAGGCGGCGATCGGCGGCGCGGTGATCGCAACGGTCGGCATCAGCAGGGCATCGAAATCGGCGGTGCATGCCGCGACCCGCGCGATCAGATCGGCGCGCGCGGCGCAAAGATCGATGTATTCGACCGCGGTCATGCCGCCGCCGCGCTCGATGCGCGAGCGCACCCGCGGGTCGTACTCGTTGCCGCGCCGCGCCAGCAGCGGCCGGTGCCAGGCATAGGCTTCGATCGGGGCGAAGCCGCCCTTGGCGTTGATCGCCCGGTACTCGCCAAGCTCGGCGAGCGGCAGATCGACGATCCGCGCGCCGGCGCGCGACAATGTCGTGCACGCGTCGGCGAAGGCCGTCGCCACCTCGGGCGCGAGGTCGTCGAGGACAAAGCTTTGCGGCACGGCGAGGCGCAATGCCTCGACCGGGACCGGCGGCGGCGCGGTTGGCTCCTCGCCGGCCATTACCGCGTCGGCGATAGCGCAACAGGCGACGCTGTTGGCCAATGGTCCGATCGAATCGAGGGTCGTCGACAGCGGGGTCGCGCCGGCGCGGGTAATCCGCCGCTGCGTCGGCTTTAGACCGACGAGGCCGCACAACGCCGCCGGGATGCGCACCGAGCCGCCGGTATCGGTGCCGATCGCGACGATTGCAGCGCCGTCGGCGACCGAAACCGCAGCACCCGACGACGAACCGCCGGGGATGCGGCGGCGGTCATAGGGATTGCCCGGCGTGCCGTAATGCGGGTTGATGCCGACCCCGGAAAAGGCGAACTCGGTCATGTTGGTGCGGCCGATCAGGACGGCGCCGGCGGCGCGCAGGCGAGCGACGATCGGCGCATCGCGCGGCGCCGGCGGCGTATCGTCGAGCGCTTTCGAACCGGCGAGCGTGCATTCGCCGGCGACATCGAAGAGATCCTTGATCGAAACCGGCAATCCGGCGAGCGGCGAGGCGACATAACCGGCGGCTCGCAGGCGGTCCTGGGCATCGGCGGCGGCGCGGGCGGTGTCGCCATAGACTTTGACGAAGGTGCGCGCGCCCTCGCCGAGCGGATCGGCGATCCGCGCCAACGCCGCCTCGACCAGCGCCCGGCTGGTGGTGCGGCCGGCCGCCAGATCCTCGGCCAGGCTCAATACGGTCGGTTTCGGCTCGGGAGCGACGGCGGGCATGGCATCCTCTTATCGGTGACGGCGCGCCGGCCAAATATTGCCACGGCCATGGTGCAGAATAGCGGGATCGGGCGCTTCTCCAGAATGAGGCAAGGATTTGATGATGATCAAGATCAGGGAGACCAACCGCGCGTTTGGGTTTTAAGTTCGCAGTCCCGCCGGTGCCGAAACGGGTTGGATGAGCTCGCGCTCGGCCGTCCGCGGCGCCGGCAGAGCCGTCGCGCATGGCAGCAGGAGGGTCATCGATGTGCCTTTGCCGACCGCACTTACAATCGATGCAGCGCCGCCGCTCTGCTCGGCGAAGCCGTAGACCTGGGCGAGTCCGAGCCCCGACCCGACGCCGACCTCCTTCGTCGTAAAATAGGGCTCGAAAGCCCTCGCCAGTATCTCCGGAGCCATGCCCGTACCAGTGTCCGTCATCGTCACAGCCACAAAGTCGCCCACCAGCCCCCCGCTTGCCGGATCGCCGGAGCGACAGGTGACATTCTTCGCAACGACACCGAAGCGGCCGCCCGCCGGCATGGCGTCGCGTGCATTCACTCCAATGTTGAGCAGCGCGAGTTCGAATTCGGCGAGATCGACAGTCACCGACCACAACTCCTCCGGCATCTCGACGACGACCTCGATATCCTCCCGCAGCGACCGCGACAGCATGTCGACGATCTCCCGCGTTCGTTGGCGCAGGTCGACGCACTCCGGCCGAAGCGTCTGGCGTCGCGAAAAGGTGAGCAGCTCGCGCGTCAACCGCCCACCTCGTTCGGCCGCTCGCTCGATGGCCGAGGCGTGGCGGCGCACCGTATCGTCTCGGGATTTGTCGAGCAGCAATGTGGCATTGCCGCTCACCACCGTCAGCAGGTTGTTGAAGTCGTGTGCTATACCGCCGGTAAGCTGCCCGATCGCCTCCAGTCTCTGGGCTTGGCGCAAGGCGACTTCGGCCTGCTGCCGTTCTTTGACCTCCTGCTGCAGGCGCCGGTTGGTGGCCTCCAGTTGACGCGTGCGGTCGTCCACCGCCGTCTCTACTCGACGCGTATAGCCGGTTCCGAGCAGCAGCCACGCGCCTAACAGGCCGGTGCTGACGACCCCGGCGACGAGCACACCCCAGCTTTCCCATCTTCGGTGCTGCTCCAGGTAGGCCTCGGTTGGTACAGTCTGGACACGGTAACGGCGCCCGCCAAAGGCGAATTCTTCTTCGTGCAACGCGTGGGTGGGTCCGACGGGAAGCTCGCTGAAAAGCGCTTGGCCCCGTCCCAAATCGACGAGTTGGACATTGATCATCGAATTTGTCGGGGCCAGCAGCCCGGTCATGAATGTGCCCATTCGGAGCGCAATCGCGACTACTCCCGCTCCGTTGGGGCCGTCCTGTACCGCAAAAACCAGCAGAATGCCCGCCTGCTCGTGGTGCTCCTGGACGAGACGGATGGGCGGGGTCGCCGCGACTTTACCATCCCTGAAGGTCTCCTCGATCGCCGCCTTCCGGCCGGCCTCCGAAGCAAGGTCAAATCCTACGATGCGCTCATTGCCCTTGAGGGGCTCGACAAAGGTGACCGGATAAAATTGCGGCCGGTCTTCGGCACGGCGGCTTTTCCCCGAAGCATCGACCTCGCGGATCTCAAATCCGGCCAGATCTGCTTGTTGCGCGACCTCAAAGGCCGATCGCTGCCGGTTATTGATTCGAGGCGCCCATTTGACCGCCTGAATGGTCGGAAAGCGCTGCAGCAAACTGTAGACAAGGTGGCGAAAATCTGCTCGCGTCTGCAGCTCTCGCCCGCTGAATGATCGTTCCAATTGCTCGAGGAAAACATTCTGTTCTTCGAGTCCGGTGCGTATCTTATCGACGATCTGCTGAGAGACGAGGCGGAATTCCTGCAAGGCCTCATCGTTTTCCCACTTACTGACGCGGGTGAAGATCGCGATAAAAAGCGCAGCGAGCAACAGCATCGGCAAGGCGACGGTGCGAGCCCGGCCGCTCCACAGGGTGCGGGGCTCTCCTCCAAGGACGAGCACCAGCGGCACCAGCAGCAGCACCCCGAGGGTGTCTCCGACCGACCACGAAATCCAATTCGCCGTCAGGTCGGCCGCCTTGACGACGCCGAGCGCCCACAGGCCGCTCAGCGAAACCGTCGCGCTCGTCAGGCAGCAGACGGGGGAAAGCAGCAAGAACCGGTTGACGTCGCAATTATTGTCGAGGGGGGCCGGATAGCCGACCGCGCGCCGCAAAACAAAACCGGCCAAAGCGGCCTGCAGCGTCGATGCCGCGGCAATGACGATCGCTGCCGCCAACCCGGTTTTGTTGAAATTATGACCCCCCGGGTAGCCGGTCCACAGATTGAGCAGGAATGACCCGAGAAAGGTCCACGGTAGAGTCGCCCGACCGGCGACCAGCATTGCCGCCGCGGCGATGCCCGCAGGGGGAAAGATCGGAGACGCATAGCCCGGGGCGATGGCCAGCATCAGCGCGAGCTTGCCGGTGATTGTATACGCAACCGTCAGCGCCAGGCGGCCAAGAATTGGCCATCGCGTAAAGCTCGACGGAGTGCCGCTTCGAATCTGGGGCATTGCCGGCCCTCAAAGTGCGCGCAGGACCAGCACAGACGATACACGTTGTTCTGCGGACGATACAGGGAAGCGCAGCCTTCCCCTCCTCCCAAGCCCTCCTCGCCGGCTTTGTCGGGATAACCCGATGGACGAAGGGAGAGGCCGGCCCCGGCCGGATCCGCAAAGAGCCGGCGCTGTTGCGGGTCAGCCCGGTTTACGAAATTTCAGCATGTAGATATCTACCGGTTGCGCCGAGGAATGCGAGTGGGCGTCTCGGGCATCCCCGGGGACGCGAAGGAACTCGCCGTGGTCGATCAATTTGAAGCCCGCCGCCTCGATCTCCGACCTGACCAGAGCTTCGTCCGATCGGTGCAGGGTCTGGACGACGCTCGTGCCCGCGCCGGGTTTGGCCGAGTAATCGCCGACGACCAATTCGCCGCCCGGCTTCAGCGCATCATAGAAAGCCTTATTCATCTTGGGGCGATCGACACCACGGTAGGTAATGTCGTGGTAGGCATAGAAAAACGTCACGAGATCGAAATCATGCATGCCCGGGGGCGCAGGGTCCTCGAATGGCCGCACCATCGAGACGATATTGGCGGCTGCCGGGGTCTTGAGCCGCGCATCGAGCCGGTCCTTGACACGCGCAAAGACGGCTTCCGAATTTTGCGCATAAACTTTGCCGCCCGGCGCTATGGCGCGCGCCAGAAGCTCCGCTTTCCACCCGTACACCGCGAAGATGTCGAGAATTTTCATGCCGGGCTTCGCGCCGATGAATGCCAGCCACTGCGCCGGCGCGCGGTTGGTGTCGAGCTTGCGATCCGCGTCGCTTCGGTCGGGAGCAGCGACAATTGCCGCGTAGTCCGGGGCGGTCTGCGAGACCGCCGCCGGCGCGGCCGCGACAGCGGACAGCGCCAGCAGGCAGGCAAGGATCCTATGTTTCAACATTTCGCTCCCCAAATCGCTTATGCTTCTGCGCGCCGCTACACCTACTGTCGGCAAATCGATGTATACAGGCGCAGATTTGGGTCGGGCAATCGTGACCAGATCCGCAGGGTGATGCTGCCGAGAATTGCCGCCGGTGCGGTGACGGCGATGCAAGGGTCGCGACAATCGTGGCGGGCGCGCTGACCGCCCACCCCTGCAAGTCCGGCCAGCAATTTTTCAGCGGGCGTCGGCGCCGCGTCAGATTTCCACCGTTAACTATGTTTTCTCTTCTTAGACCCGCCTCCAATCCGATATAAATTTGACTAAATTTTGACGGATCAGCTCTTCGGGCGAGAGAGCCTGACCTGCTGTCCGGAGGTGCCTGATGATGCGGGTGAGCGGCATTCTGGCGGCTATGTGGCTGGTCGGGGCTCTCGCGGCGCCGGCGCCCGCGCAGGTCACCCAGCAAAGCAAACTGGCCGGACCCGTTGGCGGCGACCCTTCCAATTGGGCTCCAGCCTCGCTCTATCCGCCGACGGCAACACCACCTTGCTTGGCGGCCAATTTTTCTCGATATTGGGCGGAAACCCGCCGCCCGGCGCGAATGTCGGCCTTTGCCCGCGCGAGCGGTGTCTGGACCCAGCAGGGGTCGCAGATCGGCCCCGGTCCAGCCGTTGCTCTATCCGGCGACGGCAACACCGCCCTGACCGGCGAACCAATTCTATGGTTACGATGTCGGCGTCGGCGTGAACGGCTCCGGCGCGGCCAAGTTTCTACCCGCGTCGGCGGAGTATGGACCGAGCAGGCGACACTGGTCGGCACCGGCATCATCAACCAACTTGGAGCAGGAGACCAAGGTGTCTCGGTCGCGTTGTCCCACGACGGGAACACCGCCCTCGTCGGCGGACCCGTCGACAACAACGGCGCGGGTGCGGCGTGGGTCTTCATCCGCACCGCCGGGATATGGACCCAACAGGCGAACTGGTCGGCAGCGACGCCATCGGCGCCGCCGGGCAGGGCGCCTCGGTCGCGCTGTCCCGCGACGGCAACACCGCCCTCGTCGGCGGCCCCCACGACAACAATGGCGCGGGCGCGGCGTGGGTCTTCATCCGCACCGCCGGGGTATGGACCCAACAGGCCAAACTGATCGGCACCAACGCCGTCGGGCTCGCCGACCAAGGTTGGGCCGTGGCGCTTTCATTTAATGGGAACCGCGCCCTCGATCGGCGGACCCGGGACAACAACAACGCTGGCGCGGCATGGCTGTTCCGACGCGTCCAAGGGGTATGGACCCAGCAGGCGAAACTGGTCGGCAGCGACGCCATCGGCGCCGCCGGGCAGGGCACCTCGGTCGCGCTGTCCGGCGACGGGACCACCGCCCTCGTCGGCGGACCCTGACGATAACAACCTGGCGGGCGCGGCGTGGCTGTACACGGCTGGTGGGCCGATCGTGGACCCAGCAGGGGCCGAAACTGGTCGGAACCGGCGCCATCGGGAACGCCGAGCAGGGCGCCGCGGTCGCGCTGTCCCGCGACGGGTCCACCATCCTCGTCGGCGGACCCGAAGACGATCCTACAGTCACGTCCTTTGGCTTCCCCTGGCCCCTCGGCGCCGCGTGGGTCTTCACCCAACCGGCGTTGGCAGGGATGCCCGGAACGGGACAGTGCGTCGCTCAGAGCGTCGAGCCGCTGATCCGGCAATACGGGGGCCTCAACAACGCGGCCCAAGCGATGGGGTTCGCCAACGTGTCGATGCTGGAGAGCGCGATCCTGGGGCACTGCCGGGAAAGCAGCTGAGCGGGGCGCAGACAAAACCGCGTGAACAGGTCGGTCACCCGTCGCGGGTCGCGGTCGGCAGCATCATCCGGAACACAGCGCCGCCCGCCAATCCCGGCGCGGTGGTCAACCGGCCGTGATGAGCCTCGACGATTTCCCGGCAGATCGACAATCCGAGACCCATTCCGGTCGTCTTCGTCGTAACGAACGGCTGAAACAGCCGATCGGCGAGCTCGGGGGCGATGCCGGGGCCGCTGTCGGCGACGATCACCTCCGCCATCTCTTGGTCCGGAACGGTTCGCGTGGGCGACGACGAGTTCGCGCCGCTCCACCCCTTCCATGGCCTCGACGGCGTTGCGAACGAGGTTGAGCACGACCTGCTGAATTTGCACAGGGTCGACGAAGACGGGCGGCACGGAGCGATCGAGTTCGAGCGAGGTCTGCACCCTGCGTTGGCTCGCTCCGACCAGCGCAAGCGCGAGGGCTTCCTCGGCGCCAAGTCCCGCCTTGACCCAGATCAATCCTTGGCGGCAGAGAAATAACCGACCAATGCTCGAAACTCGCCAAACTTCGGATAGTTTGGCGGGAACAGGTCAGGTCCTGCCGCGACTTTCGCGCGGACCAAAGAGGGGCTCGCGGCGATGACAGATCAACGGACCGCTCGCGTTGCCGGCGCCGCGCCCGGATCGCCGGCCGGCGATCCGAGTTTCGGCCTCGCGCAGCCGTTGCCGGCGACTCTGCTGTACCGCCGCTGCGGTCCCGAAGAATTGCCGTTCGCCGTTTGCAGCGAGCTCGAGGAAGCACCGGGGCCGATCGGCCAGGAACGCGCGGTCGAGGCGATCCGCTTTGCCATGCGCATGCGGCGCAAGGGGTACAACGTCTATGCGCTCGGGGCCAGCGGCTCCGGCCGGCATGCGCTGGTCGAAGATCTACTCCGCCGGCAGGCGGCCGGCGAAGCGACGCCGCCCGACTGGTGCTACGTCAACAACTTCGCAGATTCGCAGCAGCCGCATCGATTGCAATTGCCGGCGGGGCGAGGCGCCGGGCTCGCGGCTGCGATGAAGCGGCTGGTCGAGGAATTGCGCGCCGCGCTGCCGGCGGCATTCGAACGCGACGAATACCGCTCGCGCCGGGAGGTCATCGACCAGCGCTTCAAGCAACGCAACGACGAGGCGTTCGGAGCATTGCAAAAGCGCGCCCAGCAGCAGGGCATCGCGTTGCTGCGCACGCCGGTCGGGCTGGCGCTGGCGCCGGTGCGCGAAGGCAAGGTGCTGGAACCCGACGCCTTCGAAGCTCTCCCGGTCAGCGAGCGCGAAGCGGTCCAGCGGGAGATCGAAACGGTGCAGAGCGAACTCGAAGCGATCATGCGGCAGGTGCCGCAATGGGAGCGCGAGCATCGCGAGGCGGCGCGCGAGCTTGCTCGCGAGACGAGCGGGTTCGCGATCGGCCATCTGATGGCGGAAATCCGCGCCGGGTATGCCGATTTGCCGGAGGTGGTCAGCTACCTCGATGCGGTCGAGGCGGACGTCAAGGAAAACGCGGACGATTTTCTCGCATCGGCGGCGCCCGCCTCCGATGCTCCGGTACCGGCGCCGATCGCGACCGCAATTGAGGAAACCCGATTCCGACGGTACGGGGTCAATCTGTTTGTCGACAACGGCGGCCGGCAGGGCGCGCCGGTCATCTATGAGGACAACCCGACCCACCAGACATTGGTCGGCCGGGTTGAGCATCTCGCCCGTTTCGGCGCCCTGGTTACCGATTTCAACCTGCTGACGCCGGGCGCCCTGCATCGGGCGATCGGCGGCTACCTGATCCTCGACGCGCTGAAATTGCTAACCGGCAATTTCGGCTGGGCCTCGTTGAAGCGCACGCTCAACGCCGGTCAGATTCGGATCGAATCGCTGGAGCAGCTGATGAGCGTGGCGAGCACGGTCTCCCTCGCCCCGGAGCCGATCCCGCTCGACGTCAAAATCGTTCTGGTGGGATCGCCGACGCTGTATTACCTGCTCAGCGCCAATGACGAGGAATTCGCCGAACTGTTCAAGATCGCGGCTGATTTCGAGGATCGGGTCGAGCGCACGCCGGAAACGACGCTGCTGTATGCCCGGCTCGTCTGCGCGATCGGCCGGCGCGAGAAGCTGCGGCCTCTCGATCGCGACGCGGTCGCCCGCGTCATCGAGCAGGCCGCCCGGCTCGCCGCAGATTCGGTGAAATTGTCGACAGAGATGCGCGGGTTCACGGATCTGTTGCAGGAAGCCGACCAAATCGCGGCTGACCGCGGCAAGGACCTGGTCGGCGAGAGCGAGGTGCAGGCGGCCATCGACGCGCAATTCCACCGCGGCGACCGCATCTATCGAAGGCTGCAGGAGGAGATCGGCCGCAAGACCATCCGGATCGAGACCGACGGCGAGCAGATCGGGCAGGTGAACGGTCTTTCGGTGATCAGCCTCGGCGCCCTCTCTTTCGGCACTCCGAGCCGGATTACCGCGCAGGTGCGGCTCGGCCGCGGCGAGGTCGTCGATATCGAACGCGAGGTGGCGCTCGGCGGGCCGCTCCATTCGAAGGGCGTGCTTGATCCTCGCCGGTTTTCTCGGCGGCCGTTTCGGCAACAGCCGGCCGCTGTCGCTCAATGCCAGCCTGGTCTTCGAGCAGTCCTACGGCGGCGTCGACGGCGACAGCGCCTCCGCCGCCGAATTATTCGCCTTGCTCTCGGCCCTGGCCGAAGCGCCGATCAAGCAATGCTATGCGGTCACCGGGTCGGTCGATCAGCGCGGTCAGATCCAGCCGATCGGCGGCGTCAACGAGAAGATCGAGGGCTTCTTCGACAGCTGTCGAATTGCCGGCTTTACCGGCCGCCAGGGCGTGATCATTCCGGCAAGCAACGTCAAACACCTGATGCTGCGCCATGACGTTGTCGCAGCAGCGGCCGAGGGCCGGTTCGCGGTCTATCCGATCGACACCGTCGATCAGGGAGTGGAGCTGCTGACCGGGATTGCCGCAGGGCAGGCCGATGCGAACGGCGATTATCCGGCCGGCACGCTCAACCGGCGAGTCGCCGCGCGCCTCGACGCCTTTGCCGCCAAGGCGGTTGATCTCGCTCGCGCCGGATCGGCGTTGGGAGCACGCATGTGAGCCCCCCGATCAGGCGTGTCGTGGTTTCCCTCGATGCCGCCTCCGAGAACACGACGGCAATCGAGACGGCGGCACGGCTCGCCGCGCGTGCGAAGGCCCCGCTGCACGGCATCTTTGTCGAAGACGAAGATCTGCTCCGGCTCGCCCGGCTGCCGTTTGCCCGCCAGATTACATTGGGTGCGCTCGCCGAGCCGTTTACCACCGAACATCTCGAGCTGCATCTGCGGGTTGCGGCCGAGCGCGCCCAACGGGAGATTCTCGCCGGCGCAAAGCGGCACGCAGTCGAGTGCTCGTTCGAAATCGTGCGAGGCGCCTTGCCGACTGCGCTCTCGGGCGTGGACGAACACGATCTTGTCGTCGCCGGCGCGCTCACCCGGCCGATCGCCGGCGATTTCCGCGTGCAATGTCGCTGGTGGTCCTCGATCGAGGTGGCGCCTGGCCCATTCCTGCTCGCCCGGGACGTCTGGGACGGGACCGGTTCGGTGGTGATGCTGGTGCGCGACCGCGATCCGGCATCGGCCCGACTGATTCAGGCGGCAGCGCAGATCGCCGAGGCCAGAGACGGCGAATTGACCGCCATGTGCCCACTCGCCGTCAGCGATACATCGAGCTTGGCGGAATGGATCGCGGAACAGCTTGCCGCCCATCCGATCCGAGTTCGTATCGAGGTCGCGCCGGCCGGCGCGGCTGCCTTGGGCCGGCGGATCCGCGACCTCGATTGCCGGTTGCTGGCAATCGATGCCGGCATGGCCGAAGGCAGCGCCGGCGGGCTGCGAGGGTTCGTCGAGCGCTTTGCCTGCGACATTCTCGTCGTACGCTGAGGCTCCGGCAAACCAGTGTGCTCGATCGGCGTCTCGATCGGGATGGTCATTCGCGGGTGAGGGGTTTGCGCACTCGCGATACGGCGTTGTCGTCCGGGTCGGCCGCTATTGCAAAGCCGAGCGCGCGGCACATCTCCAGCATCGGTCTGTTCTCGCGCAGGACCTCGCCGATCAACGCGCCGATGCCGCATCGCCGTGCGATGTCGATCAGGCGCGTCATCAACAGGTATCCGACGTCGCGGCCCTGCCAATCGGAGCGGACGGCAATGGCATATTCGGCCTGCTCACGGTCCGGGTCGGCGAAGAAATGCGCAACTCCGAGCGCCGTGTTCTCGTGCTGGGCCAACAGCGCCATTTCACGGTCGTAGTCGATCTGCGTCAGCCGAGCCGCGACCGCATGAGTCAGCCCCCGGACCGGGGTGAAGAAGCGCAACCTCAAATCCTCGGGGCTCATATGCGCGGCGAGGTCGTGCATCAGCGGCTCGTCTTCCGGCCGCACCGGACGCAAATGCACGATGGTGCCGTCGCGCGTCGACTCGACGCTTTCAAAATGCTTCGGATAGGGTGCAATCGCCAGCCGCGCCCCACTGCCCGCAGTCGCCGCGGCCACGCGGATGCGTGCGTCGAGGGCGATGACCCCATCGGCATCGGCGAGCAACGGGTTGATGTCGAGTTCACGGATCTCGGCATGCTCGGCGGCAAGCTGACCAATGCGGACCAGCACGTCGGCGATGGCGTCGATCGACGCTGCCGACGCGCCGCGATGGCCTTGCAGCAAACGCCACACGCGGGTCTGAGCCATCTGCCCGCGCGCCAATGGCAGATTGAGCGGCGGCAGGGCAATTGCGGTGTCCTGCACGATATCGGCTGCGGCGCCGCCCTGGCCGAAAACGACGACTGGGCCGAAGACCGGATGTTCGCCGAGCCCGGCCAGCAACTCGATCGCCCGGGACCGGCGGACCATCTGCCGGACCGCGACGCCGTCGACCCGGGCCTCCGGGTGCGCCGCCCGGACTCCGGCAAGCAGCGTTGCCGCCGCGGTTCTGACCTGCGCCTCATCTGCAAGGTCGAGTGCAACGCCGCCGTTTTCGGTCTTGTCGATGATGTCGGGCGAGCGGATCGCGACGGCAACCGGAAAGCCGAGCACAGCAGCGGCCGCAGCCGCTTCCTCGGCATCGGCGGCATTTTGGGAGAGCGGTTGGGGAATGCCGTAGGCGGCGAGCACGGCCGCGGCCGCTGCCGCGTCGAGCCAGGACCGGCCGCTGCCGAGCGCGTCGGCGATGACGGTTCGGACCGCGGCGACGTCGGGTTCGAAACGATCCGGGCGTGCCGGCGGGGTCTCCATCAGCAGCGTCCGGTTGTGCTGGTACCGAACGCGTTGGAGGAACCCCGATACTGCCGCCTCAGGCGTGTTGTAGGTCGCGATTTTCGCCGCACCGAAACGACGGCGCGCTGCCGCGGCCGAATATTCGCCGAGCCAGGCGGTGAAAATATTGCGGCCGCGCAACATGTCCGCCGCCGCGCCGCCGATGGTGTCGATCACACTACTCGCCGTTTCTTCCGGGTCCGTCAGGGCGGTCGGGCAATTGAGGACCAGAAAGGCATCTATGCCGCGGTCGACGAACAGCGCCCGCAGCGCTGCAGCGTAATGCACGCCGGTCGCCTCGCCGCCGATGTCGATCGGGTTGCCGCGGCTCCAAGTCGGCGGCAATATTTTATCGAGTTGTGCAACCGTCTCCGCCGTCAACGCGGCCAGGCGACCGCCCGCCGCTGCGAGCGCATCGCTCGCGAGCATTCCGGCGCCGCCGCCATTGGTCAGGATCGCCAGTCGATCGCCCGTCTGCTCGCGGGTAGCCGCCAGGGTTTCGGCGGCGTCGAACAACTCGGCCATATGCCCGACCCGCAGCATGCCGGCGCGGCGAAACGCGGCGTCATAGACTGCATCCCCGCCGGCAGATACGCCGATTTGCGAAAAACCCGCGGGAGCCCCGGCGGTCGAATGACCGGCTTTGAGCACCAGGACCGGCTTGCTGCGGGCCGCGGCGCGCGCGGCCGACATGAATTTACGGCCGTGGGTAACGCCTTCGACATAAAGCAGGATGGCGCGGGTTGCGGCATCGGCGGCCAGGTAGTCGAGCATGTCGCCAAAATCGACATCGGCCATATCGCCGAGCGAGACGACATGCGAAAAGCCGATGCCGCGCGGTGCGGCCCAGTCGAGCATCGCGGTGATCATCGCACCTGACCGGCTGACGAAAGCGATGTCGCCGGAGGGCGGCGCCAGATGCGAGAAGCTGGCATCGAGACCGATTCCCGGCACCATGACGCCGAGGCTGTCGGGCCCGACCAGGCGCAACAGATGCGGGCGCGCCGCGTCAAGGGCGGCCTGCCGCAAGTCGCGGCCGGAACCGCCCGGCTCGGCGAAGCCGGCGGTGGTGATGATCGCGGTCTTTGTGCCGAACGCCCCGAGCTCGGCGATGAAGCCGGGAATCTCGGCGGGTGGGGTCGCGACGATCGCGAGATCGGGTGCGTGCGGCAGGTCTGCGACGCTCCCGAAGACCGGCCCGCCGCCGGGCGATCGATGATCGCGGCTCACCAGCAGCAATTCGCCGCGAAAGGCGGCGCGGCGCAGGTTGCGCAGCACGACGGCGCCGACCGAGCCCGGTCGATCGGTCGCGCCGATCAACGCCACCGAACGCGGTTTGAACAGTTTGTCAAGGTAGCGGACGGACATTCGGGTCCCGGTCCGGTTGCTGCCGCGCCGATGCCCCGCGGCGAGAGGGGCACGCCTTGTTCCGGATCAAGGAAATACCGGCGGAAGTCAGCGACCCGCAGGCGGCAGCAAGCCGGCGGCGAGGCCCATACGGACCAATTCGGACCGGCTGTGCGCGCCCATCTTGTCCATGACCCGAGCGCGATGGATTTCGACGGTGCGCGGGCTGATCGCCAGATCGTAAGCGATCGACTTGTTCGGCAAGCCGGCGAGCAGCCCTTGCAATACCTCGCGCTCGCGCGGCGTGAGCAGCACCAACCGCGCTGCGGCGGTGGCCGCCAACGCGATGGCCCGCTCCATGCTCAGGCGGGCACCCGGTCCAGCATCCCGGCGTATTCGACGAGATATGCTTCGGTCATACTAGCCCAGCTGTATTCCGCCGCGGCGGCCACGAGACCATCACGGTCCTTGGTCGGATGACCCGCGTCGAAGGCAGCAATCGCCCGCGCCGCAACCGCGGGATCTGCGGCATCGACGACCAGTCCGCTGCCCGCCCGCCGAACAAACTCGCGAAATGGCGCGAGGTCGCTGAGAATCGGAACCAGCCCCGCCGACATTGCCTCAACTACGCTGATTCCGAATGCTTCATAAGCCGATAACGACACGAAATAGGAAGCGGCGCCTATCAGGGAGGCGAGGTCGGCGTCGCTCGGCGACGCAAAAAACCGCACGGCGTCGCCGACGCCCAAGCCGCGGGCGATTTCGGCCAGGCCGGAAATGGTGTCGTCGGATTCCGTCCCGGCGACGATCAACGACCAATCCGGAGAGATCTTGCGCAGCGCAGCCAGCAACGCAATCAGGCCCGGCAGGCGTTTATTTCTCGAAAACCGCCCAAAGTAAATCATCGTACGTGTGGCCTCGCGGGCCGAACGACTGAAAAACTTGTCGGTGCTCGCCCCGGTTTCGATCGTGACGACCCGCGGCGTAATCCGGCTGAACAGTTGCGCGTCGCTTTGGCTGCTGGCGATGATCTTTTCGTAGGCCAACGCGGAGAGCCTTGTCGCGGTCGAAAAATATAATCGCTTCAGCCCCGGAGCAAAGTCCGTGTGAAAAAACCCGCCATGCGTTGTCGCGACCAGCTTTTTCCGGTGCAACGGCTTTGTCAGAGCGAGAAAATCATAGAAGAAATCGATGGCGTGGACATGCACAATGTCGCTGTCGCCAAGACAGGAAAGCACCTGCGGCGCAACGGGATATCGGGTTGAGCCGCGAAAGGGTATCCGTGTCACCGGCAGGTCCGCGATAGTCTCCGTGCAAGGCAGGCGGGTCTGCAAGGCCCGGAACAGGCGATCGAGAGTAACAATCCGAACGTCCCATCCGCGCCGGACAAGACCAAGGCTCAACTGCAAGACAACTTCCTCCAGGCCACCTCGATTCGGCAGAAATTGGCGGACGACCTGAGTCACCAGCGGCATGTTACCGCTCGTTGAGAATCACGACTGCCTATCATCGAAGATCCGTACAAGTTCAAAGCCCTCATATTATAAATACAAAGTCTTCGATTTGGTATGGCCTGTATCGGTATTGATCACGTCGCACCCCACGGCTGAGAAGGAACGCGCTACGTTTCACCGGATAAAGCGGATCGGGGACCGGAGCGGCGCTCGATCACCGGTTTAACCAATAAAACCGTACTTCCTGCGCGTCAGTCCGGATGGGTTCGACAGGCTGCCTCTGCCCGACTGGTTACTCGCATCTTTTTTAAGATATTCCCGGCATGATTTTTAATCATATTCCCGGCGATGTTCCGGCTCTTGCGCAATAACTATGTCCGCTGGTAGCTTTACCCAGTCTACACCGCCAGTTGCCGTCCGTCAACATGAGGCTCGTCCCGATCAGAACAGCGGTCGCTCGGATCGTCCGGGCGATGCCTACCCGCGGCGAAGCGTGCCGCCACCCGTCGCTGCGCGTCCGCCGGGCTCCGTGCAACCGGGCATTCCCACCCGGCGCCCGCTCACCGCCGATTTTCCGTCACGAGCGAGGACGTTAACCTCTTGCGGCGGGAGGGTGTATCGTGAGATGCGCTTGCAATGCGTCGTCTCGGCATCGCGGCCGGCTTTAGACCGGCGACCGGCGGCGCGGGTAAACGACCATAGGAAGCGTCGGCTAAAATTAAGGCTTTATACAATAGGCTCGGCGTAACGTTGAACGAATTTGCAGCCCACAGTGAGTTCTAAGGCGCGTCGCTCCAAACAAGAGAGTGTGTGAGAAGTTGTGAAGCTGTCCATCATCATTCCCAATTACAACTACGGGAATTACCTCGGCGCAGCCATCGACAGCGCCTTGGCGCTCGACTGGTCCGACAAAGAAATCATCGTCGCCGACGATGGGTCGACCGATAATTCGCACGCAGTGATGCGTTCTTATGGCGCCAAAGTCATTTCCCTGCTTTTGCCCAATGGCGGACAAAACAGCGCTTGTAATGCCGGGTACGAGCATTGCAGCGGCGATATCATAATTTTCCTCGATTCCGATGACATCCTCTACCCGTCGGTCGCCGATACGCTGCGCTCGTCTTGGTCCGATCGCGTGTCGAAGCTGCAATGGAGTCTCGCCCTCACGGACGAGCAGCTGAGACCGTTGGGCCCCTGCGATCCAATCTACTGGCGGGGGAAGCCGACCCCCGAACAGGTGCGGCAAACGCTTCATAAAACCGGTAACTACCCATTCTCGACTATTGGCGCCTGGGCGCGAAATTTTCTGCGTCAAGTGTATCCTGCCCCGGTTCGCCAAGGCAGCCCCCGCGGCGGCTGCAATGGCGACTACCGGCTCCCCAATAACGACTACTATCTAAGCATGCTGGCTCCGTTTTTCGGCGACGTTGTCTGCATCAGCCATCGCCAACCGCAAGGCGCCTATCGTCTGCACGGGCACAACGACCGTGTCGGCGCCCAGAGTTTTGAGCATTACGCGGAAGCGGCGATGCAGCCGTTCGAATGCGCGCGCGTTGTCAATAGTGTATTAAATGGTCTCAATATCGAGCACATACCGATCGACCCGGAACGCGATGAAAATACCATGAAGCGACAACTGGTTTGTGCGAGATTGAAGCTTGATCCGCGTCGATGCTCCAAATTATCGGAAGCGTTACGGAAGTATTGGCATTCGATAGGCCTCAGCGATGCCCCGATGACGCAAAAGGTGAAATGGTGGATCTGGGGTCTTCTTGTTGCCGGCGCACCACGGCCGATCAGCGTTTGGGCGATCGGTAAGCGCCGGAAGGTCCCGTGAGAGATGCGATTTTCGATCGTCATCAACAACTACAATTACGGCCGGTTCGTCGGGCAAGCGATCGAAAGCGCCCTGGCGGTCGAGTGGTTGCACAAAGAGGCCATAGTCGTCGACGACGGCTCAACCGATGATTCGCGCGCCGTGATCGAGGCGTTCGGCGATCGAATCATCGCGATCTTCACTGAAAATGGCGGTCAGGCGAAAGCGGTGAACGCGGGTTTCGAGCGGTCGACCGGGGATGTGGTGGTATTCCTCGATGCCGATGACCTGTTGTTGCCGACCGTCGCGCGAGAGGTCATGGCGGCCTGGCGTCCCGGGCTCGCCAAGGTGCAGTACGGCATGATCTATGTCGATCAGGATTTGCGGCCGCTTGGACGACATTGGCCGGTTTACACCGGACGGCACACGCCCGAAGCGATCGCTCGGCTAATGCGGCAAACCGGAGATTACCGCTGGTCGCCGACCAGCGGTAACGCATGGAGCCGCGAGTACTTGAAGGAGGTGCTTCCACTTCCGGCATGCGACGAGGCGTTGCGGATAACCGACGTGTATCTCTCGAAACTCGCACCGTTTTTCGGCGACGTAGTCAGCCTGAAATCGCCGCAATGCCTCTATCGCCGTCATGTTGGCAATCACTCCAGCGGTACTTCGTTTTCCCGGTACCTGGAGAGATACCCCTGGCTGATGAGGCAGGCCGAAACCGTGCAGAGGCTTGCAGACGAGTTCCTGCAACGAAAGCAACGTGCGCACTCGATCCGCTGCGACAACGAATACCACGCCAAGCTGGCTCTCGTTTTGAAGCGGTTCTTTCCGCGACGCTATCCGGGCCGCCTTGTGACCCTGTTGCTCAGATATTGGCGAACGGCATGGCGGGGCGAGTTCAGCCCGAGACGAAAACTCCTGCTGTTTGCCTGGGGCCTCGTTGTGGCGACGGCGCCTCGTCCGATCGCGGGTTGGGTCGTAGAGATCCGCGACAATCACGATGCGGCGTTGACCAACCCTAAAGGACTGACGCGAATATTGGCCCAGTTCATGGCGAGCAGATAGCTTTGGCAAGATTACTGGCGTGCGGGCAAAGTGACGTGGAGAACCGACGCGTGAGATGGTACGATCGCGTCGTTCCATGCGAATATCATCCAGTACCCCGGAATCAGTTCTGAGGTATCCGTTGGTAATTGAATACTTATATCCTGCCCGGTCTGCGTAAACTCAAGAATTATAAATACGGCATCAGAATTGTACGAATGTGTTGTCGCCCCCATACGCAGCGCAGTTACCGTGAATATCGTATCGGTCTGGCCAACCTTCCCGTTTATCACATCTCCCGGCAATGCATGGTTTGGCGAGATAGCCAATTTGGGTCGGGCGGCGCGGGTTCCGTCCGGCGCAAATAGATAAGACGGGTAATAGATCTGGGCATTTAAGTTTGTGAGCGGTCCTGGAGCACCGCCGCCTGCGGTCAACACGGTTCCATCCGTTAGCAGCAGCGAAGAATTGTGATACAGGCGAGCTTTTTCAGCGGTCGCACCGGGCGTCCACTCCTCGGTCCACGGATCCCAAATCGTATCTCGGTAGGCAACCCCAGTTAATTCGTTATAAACTGTGGACCCGCCATTCAAAAGAACTCTCCCGTCAGCCAAGACCGTTCCGTTTGCCCATATCCGATCTTGATCCAAGTTCGCAACCTGGGTTATGGTCGGCACTCCGTCCTCGCTAAATAGCAATTTAATGACTACCTGATTGGACCTTATGGAAAGCCATTTCCCGGGGGCGTATGAAATCGTAGGGTAATAATTGATCCCATAAAATGGTGTTTGGCCTACTTTAACGATGGACCCTTGACCCGAGGTGTCTATTACGAATATCAGCCCGTCATTGGTAAGAACCCCTACTTTGCCGCCGGGAATTACGTTGGCCTTCGGATAATACCAGTTGTCGGAGCCGTCGCCAAACGCAGCCGCGCTGGCGGCACCATTAAGATTCTTCCAATGTTTACCGGCGTTGGTTATTTGCGGCAATATGGACGCTGTCGCGGATGTCACGCCATTTACAAGGGACGTGTTAATTCCGCCAAATATTGCCTTTTCGCCATTTGGCAATGAAACGAAAGAAGGATACCACCGGTAGACCCCGGTGGATGGGCCCGGGACTAGAACGCCGGTTCGCGGGTTAAATATGGTCGAGGCGTCGTTGGAGTAATTTCTGACGCCATTTACCGTAAGATCGCCATCGGCGATCAGCACCGTACCGTTTGTCTGTAAAGACGCCGCGCTGCAAAAAAAGTCTGCCGTCACGCCGTTCGGTAGAATGAAATGAGAATCCGGCCCGGTTCCAAGTTCTGGGTTCCACAAATCGTGAATGAATGCACCCTGATTACCAGATTGATCCGTGCCGAAGCTCATCACCGAACCACTCGGCAGGAGTACTGCATGGATGGCGATGATCGGCCATTTGATGACTTTACCATATCGGCCCTGCGCGTACGAAGCAGGGTTCGGCGCATTGGCATCTATTTGGTGGAAGGCTCGGGAACCCGCATAGCCCAACGACGAAGATGCTCCAATACCGGCAACCGCGGCAGCACCATAACTAAGGAAATCGCGACGGCTTTGTTTTTGTCTATTCATCATGTGCTTGTCTTGACCAAATATGATAGTAACCGCACTTGCCAGCCAGGGCGAAGGCAGCAGGATACAAGGGGCTGCAATTGTAACTCCGATATTTTTGCCGTCAATAGTGTATATACATAAATATTATCGTTAAATGGAATATCAATATCGTGTGTATAGTTAACGAAATTATTCATTAATTTACCAATTTTACAACAAGAAACCAATACCTTTGGGCTGTTTACGCCAGCTCGCCGCCCGCAGAAGGCATCCTCTGTTCGATCACTGCCGTCAGCGCGGCGATCGTCGCGGCGGGTGCCTCGGCCTCTTATTTTTTAGCGTGGATATCGTACCACCAACCCAAACCCCGCGTGCCAAGCCGCTCGTCAAGTTCGTGAAGCAAGCGCCATATGGAGTGGGCATGATCTACCGAATGCCAAGACCCTGATGACTTCTCTCCCCAAGGCCCCGACTCGCCAATTTTTCTTCCATATAAATATTTATAGCTCTCTCCCCTCAATTTCCTCACACACCTACAGACGAAATGTCTAGGACCCCTATTATAAAACCCGATATTATTCATCGTTACCTGGTGCCATGCATTATTTTGGCAAATTACTTTGAAGCCGCGATACCCAAGATCAAATAATCTTTGGATATCTTGATCTCCTTGGTTATGGTCCATCTCTATTGAGATGTATGAGGGTGCGGCAGCGTCGGTCAGGCCCGCAATACAAATCCGATCATTCCCCTCGATATCAATCTTCATGTAATCCGCGACGCCAAATTCATCTATAATATCCATAATCGGGGCGCAATCAACGATAATCGCATGGTGCTTCGCCCCATTACGAGAAGCCATCTCTTGATGGAACGAACTCCATTCCGACAAATCGTCGCACACCCAGAATTCAATCTTGCTCTTATGTTCAGAGACGCCACGATTTATGATCGTTAGTTGCCCAGTTCGAATGCAATCGTCGAAATGGGCCTCGGCCGCCGCGCACATTTCCGGATTGGCGTCGATGGCGACCACCCGGCATCCCTCTCTCAGATAGTGGCCGGTGTCCCTGCCATCGTGAAGGCCAACGTCATAAATCAATCCGGACATCGCATCACTCCGATATTCCTGGGCAGGTTAAATTACGCGATACTGCATCCGTCAACCGCTCTAACTAAACTTCGAGCGGATGCTTCCAGGTCGCCTCCCTCAGGTCCGCGCAGCACGGAGGCTCCGGGGCGTCAAACAATCACTGGCGGCTGGTCTTCCGTTGGGATGGCGGCCGTGGGGAAGCGGAGGGCGTCTATCTCGACGAGAACAGCTGACGATGAGGCGATCCATGCTGACGACGAAGCGCAAACCGGCCACGGTCGCGAATTCTTGTCGACCAGTTCATGCAGCCGATGGAGTTGACCCAGGCAGCACTCGCCGAGGCCATGGGGCCCGCCCCGGGAGGCTGTCTGCTTTTGTAGCAGCGGAGACGAAGGCCTCCGTTTCGGGTGTCGGATTGCCCGGGTTCATCACCGGGGGCTCTACTGCCTGCCGTCCCGGCGGCGTGAGGGTCGGCTCCATTTCGCCGCGGCGCCCGGGGCCCAGCACCCGCAGCGGAGACGCCGCCGCTTCGATGCCCGCGTACCAGCCGTACAGTAATATATTGGGGTAATCGACGACGTGGTCGGAATGCAGGTGGGTCAGAAAGACCGCCCGCAGAGTCTTCATCGTGACGCGCTCGGACGGCGGGTCCAGCGCTTCCTGGAGCCGCTTGCCGACGCCATCGCCGCAATCGACCAGATAGACCGCGTCGCCCACGACAAGAGCGGACGAGATGCTGCGCCGATTGGTATTCGTCCAATAAACCGGGCCGCCTGCGGTGCCGAGAAGCAGAAGACGCGTGTTGAACGGCGCCGCCGCGGATTTTGCCTGCGCGATCCTCGCCTGCTGCTGCGCGACCTCCGCGGCGGAGGCCGGGTTCCCCAAACTCGCGGCAATGATGCTCGCGCCCGTGCCGCCCAGCAGGCGCCGCCGCTCGATTGCCTGGTCGATGGCCCGTCCAATCAGCTCGCACATGACTCAACCCAAATGGCGGCAAAAACGCGCCGGGCGGAGCTCCCAGGATGGGTCGAGCACCGACCGACGCCGAGCGCAAACTTGGCGGCCAAAGTAGAACGCGGTCAATACCGCGCGTTGCCGGGGGTGCGCGGGAAGGGGATGGCGTCGCGGACGTTGGCGAGGCCGGTGACGTAGGCGAGCGTGCGCTCGAAGCCGAGGCCGAAGCCGGCATGCGGCACCGTGCCGTAGCGGCGCAGGTCGCGGTACCAGGCGTAGTGCTCGCGGTCGATGCCGCGCTCGGCCATGCGGGCGTCCAGCACGTCGAGCCGCTCCTCGCGCTGGCTGCCGCCGATGATCTCGCCGATCCCCGGCGCCAGCACGTCCATCGCCGCGACGGTCCGGCCGTCGTCGTTGACCCGCATGTAGAACGCCTTGATGTCCTTCGGGTAGTTCATCACGACGACCGGCTTTTTCGCGTGTTTCTCGGTCAGATAGCGCTCGTGCTCCGACTGCAGATCGATGCCCCAGTTGACCGGAAACTCGAATTTCTGCGTTCGCCCGTTCGAGCACCCGGATCGCCTCGCCGTAATCCATATGCACGAATTCCGAGCCGACGATCCCTTCGAGCTTGGCGACCAGCCCCTTCTCGATCCGCTGGTCGAAAAAGGCGAGGTCTTCCTGCCTTTCGTTCAGCAACGCCGCGAAGGTGTATTTCAGCAGCGCTTCCGCCAAGCGCCGCATTGTCCGAGAGGTCGGCGAACGCGATCTCCGGCTCGATCATCCAGAACTCGGCGAGGTGGCGGCTGGTGTTCGAGTTCTCGGCGCGGAAGGTCGGCCCGAAGGTGTAGACCTTGGTCAATGCCAGGCAGTAGGCCTCGACGGCGAGCTGCCCCGACACCGTCAGAAACGCCTCGCGGCCAAAGAAATCCTGCGCGAAATCGACCTTGCCCTCGGGCGTGCGCGGCAGATTGGCGAGATCCAGGCGTCGACACCCGGAACAACGCCCCGGCCCCCTCGGCGTCCGAGGCGGTGATGATCGGCGTGTTGACCCAGAAAAAGCCGTTCTCGTCGAAAAAGCGGTGGATCGCCTTGGCCAGGCTGTGCCGCACCCGGGTCGCCGCGGCGATCACGTTGGTGCGCGGCCGCAGATGCGCCACCTCGCGCAGGAATTCGAGCGTGTGCGGCTTTGGCTGGATCGGATAGGTCTCGGGGTCGTCGACCCAGCCGATCACCTCGACGGCGCTCGCCTGCATCTCGAAGGGCTGCCCCTTGGCCGGCGACGGCACGATCATCCCGGTCGCCTCGACCGCGCAGCCGGCCGTGAGCCGCAGAACCTCGCTGCGCGTAATTGGGCAAGGTGTTCGGCGCCACCACCTGCACCGGATGGAACGACGACCCGTCCGACAGGTGCACGAACGAGATGCCCGCCCTCGAATCCCGCCTTGTGCGCACCCAGCCTTTGACCGTGACCGGCGCGTCCTGCGGCGCCTCGCCGGCCAGGATCGCGCGCGCGCTGAACGCTCTCTTGTCCATCGATCGAGAGTTGACCCAGGCCGACCTTTTGCGGTTTTCCCTGCCTGCTCACCCGCAGGCGGCGACGGCGCGGCGGGCCATGACGCCGACCAGATGGGCGCGGTATTCGGCGCTGGCGTGGATGTCGGAGTTGAGCCCGTCATCCGGGATCGCGATGTCCTTGATCGCGTCGGGCGTGAAGGATTTCGCCAACGCCGCCTCCATCTCGGGGACGCGGAAGACGCATGGGCCGGCCCCGGTCACGGCGACCCGAACGCCGGCACCGGTGCGCGCGACGAAGACGCCGACGATCGCGTAGCGCGAGGCCGGGTTGCGGAATTTCTGGTAGTTGGCGTTCTGGGTCTTGGGGAACCGGACCGCGGTCACGATCTCGCTCGGTTCGAGGACGGTCTCGAAGATGCCGGTGAAGAAATTATCGGCCGCGATCTCGCGTTTGGTGGTGTGCACGGCGGCGCCGAGCCCGACCAGCGCGGCCGGATAATCGGCAGCCGGATCGTTGTTCGAGACCGAGCCGCCGATCGTGCCGCGGTTGCGCACGGCCGGGTCGCCGATCATGCCGGCCAACGCCGCCAGGGCCGGGATGCCGGCTTTGACGACCGGCGAGCGGTTGACCTCGGCGTGCCGGGTCATCGCGCCGATGACCAGCGCGTCGCCGGCGTCGGTGATGCCGCGCAACGACGCGATGGCAGCCAGATCGATCAGGTCCGACGGTTTGGCGAGCCGCAGTTTGAGGGTCGGCACCAGGGTCATGCCGCCGGCGACCAGCTTGGCCTCTTCGTTGGCGGCGAGCAGGTTCGCGATCTCGTCGAGACTGGTCGGCTTGTGGTAGGTGAATTCGTACATCGGGGCTCTCCCTCCTAGGCGGCGAGCGGCGAACGGTGCTGCTGGATGACGCGCCACAATTTCTCCGGGGTCGCCGGCATGTCGAGATGGCGGACCCCGAGCGGCTTCAAGGCGTCGACGAGCGCGTTGGTGATCGCCGCCGGCGCACCGATCGCGCCGGCCTCGCCGCAGCCTTTGACCCCGAGCGGGTTGTGCGTGCACAAGGTCACGTTGGTCGACAAGGCAAAGGCCGGCAGATCGTCGGCGCGCGGCATCGCGTAATCCATGTACGAGCCGGTCAGCAACTGGCCGCTCTCTCGATCGTAGACGCAGCCTTCGAGCAGCGCCTGGCCGATGCCCTGGGCGAGCCCGCCGTGAACCTGGCCGGCGACGATCATCGGGTTGATGATCCGGCCGAAATCGTCCGATGCGGTAAAGTTGACGATTGCGACCTGGCCGGTTTCGGGGTCGATCTCGATCTCGGCGATGTGCGCCCCCGACGGGAAGGTGAAGTTCTTCGGGTCGTAGAACGCAGTCTCGTCGAGCCCCGGTTCCAGCTCGTCATGCGGGTAGTTGTGCGGCACATAGGCGGTCAGCGCCACCTCGCCGAGGCTCTTCGAGCGGTCGGTGCCGGCGACGGTGAAGGCGCCGTCCTTGAACTCGACATCGGCCTCGGCGGCTTCCAGCAGATGGGCGGCGATCTTGCGCCCCTTGGCGATGATCTTGTCCATCGCCTTGACGATCGCGGTGCCGCCGACCGCCAGCGAGCGCGAGCCGTAGGTGCCCATGCCATAGGGGATCTTGGCGGTGTCGCCGTGGACGATCTCGATACTTTCGATCGGGATGCCGAGCGTGTCGGCGACCAGTTGCGAGAAGGTGGTCTCGTGGCCCTGGCCGTGGCTGTGCGACCCGGTCAGGACCGATACGCTGCCGGTCGGGTGGACCCGCACCGCCGCGCTCTCGAACAGGCCGGCGCGCGCGCCCAATGAGCCGACGACGGCCGAGGGGGCGATGCCGCAGGCCTCGATATAGGTGGCGATGCCGATGCCGCGCAATTTGCCGCGCGCCATCGCCTCGCGGCGCCGGGCTTCGAACCCGGAATAATCGGCCGCCTTCAGCGCCAGCTCCAAGGTCGCACCGTAATCGCCGTTGTCGTATTGCAACGCCACCGGCGTCTGGTACGGGAAGGCGTCCGCCGGGATGAAGTTGCGACGGCGCAGTTCGGCCGGGTCCATGCCGATCTCGTCGGCGGCGAGGTCGACGATGCGTTCCAACAGGTAGGTCGCCTCCGGGCGGCCCGCGCCGCGATAGGCGTCGACCGGCACGGTGTGGGTGAACACCGCCTTGGTCTCGACGTAGATCGCCGGGGTCGTATAGGTGCCGGCGAGCAGGGTCCCGTAGAGATAGGTCGGGATGCACGGCGCAAAGGTCGACAGATAGGCGCCCATATTGGCGATCGTCGAAACCTTGAGCGCCAGAAACTTGGCCTCGCCGTCGAGCGCCAGCTCGACATGGGTGACGTGGTCGCGGCCATGCGCATCCGACATGAAGCTTTCGGAGCGGTCGGCCTTCCACTTGACCGGGCGCCTGAGCTTGCCGGCGGCCCAGGTCACGATCGCCTCTTCGGCATAATGATAGATCTTCGAGCCGAAGCCGCCGCCGACATCGGGGGCGACGACGCGGAGCCGGGATTCGGGGATGTGCAGCACGAAAGCGCCCATCAGCAGCCGGATCACATGCGGGTTCTGGCTGGTCGTAAAGAGAGTGTGTTCGCCGGTCGCCCGGTCGAACTCGCCGATTGCGGCGCGCGGCTCCATCGCGTTCGGCACCAGGCGGTTGTTGACGAGGTCGAGCCTGACCACACGCGCAGCCTTGGCGATCGCTGCATCGGCTGCGGCGAGATCGCCCAGATGCCAGTCGTAGCAGAGATTGCCCGGGGCCTCGTCGCGCACCTGCGGGGCGCCCGGCTGCAACGCCGCACGCGGATCGGTGACCGCCGGCCCCTCGGCATAGTCGATCTGGATCTGTTCGGCGGCATCGCGCGCTTGCGCCAGGGTTTCGCCGATCACGGCCGCGACAGGGTCGCCGACATGCCGCACCCGCTCGGTCGCGAACACCGGATGCGGCGGCTCGACCATCGGCGAGCCGTCCTTGGAATGGATCAGCCAGCCGCACGGCAACCCGCCGATGCCGTCGGCGGTCATGTCCTGGCCGGTGTAGACCGCGACGATTCCAGGGGCAGCCGCCGCGGCAGCGGTATCGATGCCGGCGATCCGGGCATTGGCGTGCGGGCTGCGCAGGATATAGGCGTAGAGCTGGTGCGGGCGGTCGATGTCGTCGGTATAGGTGCCTTGCCCGGTCAGGAAGCGGAAATCCTCGCGCCGCCGGACCGGCGTTCCGATCGTGGCCACGGCCCTACTCCGCCGCCGCCCCGTGGACGCCGGCCGGCGTCTCGCCGCGCATCACCGCCGCGCCCTCGGCGATCGCCAGCACGATGTTGTGATAGCCGGTGCAGCGGCAGAGATTGCCTTCCAGATATTCGCGGATCTCGCGCTCGGTGGGGTTGGGGTTGTTCTTTACCAGGTCGAGCGCGCTCATCACCATGCCCGGCGTACAGAACCCGCATTGCAGGGCATGATTGTTGCGAAACGCCTCCTGCATCGGGTGCAAGGTGTCGCCGGTCGCCACCCCCTCGATCGTCAGCACCGAGCGGCCCTCGGCCTGCAGCGCCAGCAAGGTGCACGCCTTGACCGCCTCGCCGTCGACATGCACGACGCAGGCGCCGCACTGGCTGGTGTCGCAGCCGACATGCGTGCCGGTCAGGCCAAACTGCTCGCGCAGCAATTGCACCAGCAAAGTGCGCCCTTCGACGGTCGCCGACATCGGTTTGCCGTTCACGGTCAGGCTCACCGTCTTTTGCATCATTACCTCCCAGGGTCGAGCATCGCGGCCGTCTCCGGACAGCCGCTGCGGCCGGAGTTTCGTGCCGGCGGCCTTCCGGGTCAAGGCGTTCGCGCCGGCTGCCGCACGGCCGAAATAAGCGGCGCCGCTCGCGTCCCGAGGGAGCCGACCCCAACATTTTGGGCCGGCCGGCGAATAAGCCCGAGGCTCAGCGCACCCCACCGTCACGGGTGAAGTAGTAGAGGATCAGGGCAACGATTGCGGTCAGCCCGGTGACCCACACCACCGGCGGCAGCCGGCCGGAGACGGCGCCGGTCTTCGACGCCGTCTCGGTCCCCAGGCAACAGCGACATCCGCAACGCGAGCGACGATTGGTCCGCCGCCGCCAGGCGGCGGCGGAACCGGGGCTTCGCTCGCCGCCTCCGGCGGCGACATCGCCGCAACAAAGCGCTCGAAAAAATCCGACGCCATCTTGCGCGAGGTCGCGTCGATCAGGCGCGAGCCGATTTGGGCGAGCTTGCCGCCGACATGCGCCTGGACCTGGTAATGCAATACGGTCTCGGCCCCGTCCTCGTCGAGATCGACTTTGGCGCTGCCCTTGGCAAAGCCGGCCACGCCGCCGTTGCCCTCGCCGGCAATCGTATAGGCTTTCGGCGGGTCGAGGTCCGACAGGGTCACTTTGCCGCCGAAATGGGCCCGCACCGGCCCGACCTTGGCGACCACCTTTGCCGTGAACTCGGTGTCCGAAACCTTCTCGATCGTCTCGCAGCCGGGGATGCACTGCTTTAGAATTTCCGGATCGTTGAGCCCCTCCCACACCCGCTCGCGCGGGGCGGGAATGCGGAATTCGCCCGTCATATCCATCGATTTCGTCCTTGTTCGCGGGCCTGCAGTGTGGTGTCCGGCCGCGCCGATTGCAACGACGCCGAACGCCTCCCGCCCCGCGGGCCGCGCGACGCGGGTGCGCCGCAGCGCCCGGCCTTCGCCGCCGTCGCCTGCCGTCCGCCTGCCGCCGCAATTGGTCGGGCGACATTTGCCGCGCCGAGTGCTATTCCGGTCGGTCTGGAGGGCAGCCATGCTTCGTCGTTTCGTCGGCTACGGCGCCGAGCCGCCGCATGCCGGATGGCCCGGCGATGCGCGCATCGCCGTCAATTTCGTGATCAATTTCGAGGAGGGCTCGGAGCTGTCCTACCCGGCCGGCGACGGCGTCTCCGAGGGCGGGCTGACCGAGAGTGCTCGGCACCGATGCTCGGCGTCCGGGCCGCGACCTCGCCGCCGAAAGCATGTTCGAATACGGCGCCCGGGTCGGCTGGTGGCGGCTCCACCGGATCTTCACCCGGTTCGGCGTGCCGGTGACGATTGTTCGGCTGCGCCCGGGCCTTTGCGGCGAACCCGCCGGCCGCCGCCGCGATCGCCGCCAACGACTGGGACATCTGCGGCCACGGCTATCGCTGGATCAAGCATTACGAGCTGCGCCGAGGCCGAGGAGCGCCGAGCAGATCGCCGCGCGCCGTCGAGCTGATCCGCGCAGACCACCGGCAAGACCGACCGCTCGGCTGGTACTGCCGCTATGCGCCGTCGGAGAACACCCGCCGGCTGCGTGGTCGAGCATGGCGGGTTTCTCTACGACAGCGACGCCTACAACGACGAGCTGCCCTATTGGGTGCAGGGTCGGCGACCAAGCCGCACCTCGTGGTGCCCTATTCGCTGACGACCAACGACGTCAAATTCGGCCGCGGCGTATTCGGCCCGGGCGAGGATTTTCTTTGCCTATCTGCGCGACAGCTTCGACCTCTTATACGAGGAAGGCGCCGAGCGGCCACGGATGATGTCGATCGGCCTGCATATGCGGATCACCGGCCATCCCGGCCGCGCCAAGGCGCTGATCCGCTTCATCGAGCACATTCGCGCCCACGACCGCGTGTGGATCTGCCGCCGCGAGGACATCGCCCGCCATTGGATCGGCCGGTTCCCGCCGCCGGCCT
>CAVPBN010000014.1:0-34142 GCA_963701815.1 uncultured Alphaproteobacteria bacterium | reverse complement strand
CCCTGACGCGCCGCTGCCACGGCGCTCGCGCGACGGTACCGCGCTTTCCCGGTGGAGAGCGTGACCTGCCTCACATCGGCATTGTCTTCGGCCCTGGAACGGCGCCGGCTCGGCGCCGCTCGCGGGTCTCCTGAACCGCAATTCGGGCCGTTCCTAAAGCGGCGCCGCTCCGGCAACAACGGCTGTCCATCGTTTTGCCGAGAGTCAGGAGACGAGGCAGCCCGACCCGGTGTCGGGATCGGCCGGTTTCGGGTCAGGTGCGGGGTATGGCACCCCTTCGTTGGGACCGGCGCCGATCTTGACGAGGTCCGTCGCTATCGGCGGCTTGTTTCGATCGTTGCCGGCGCTGATGCTGCCGCCCGAGACCCGCTCTTGGCGCTCCGGCCAGACCAGAGCGAACCGCTCAATGCTGCGTCCGGTCCCGCTCGGTATCGAGACGACGCCTTTGAGCCGGAATACGCGACCGACGATCCGAGAGCCGATCGGCGAGCCGGTCGGCGCCCAGATCACGCCTTCGCCGCGAAACCAGGCGTTCAACGCCGCGGTGTCGTCGTGCACGCCATCGCCCCACAGCGCAAGGCGCGCAACCGCGCATTTCGACGGCTCGCCGGCTCGTGCCGCCGAGACGGCGATGATCGAAGCGACGATTGCGGCAGCGAGGCGCAACATCTCAGGATCGGCGATGCCGGCTCAGTTCGTCGGGGACCGCTCGGCGCGATCGCCGTCGACGGTCCGTACGGACACTTCGTTCATGCTGTGCCCCGAATGTCAGCAGGGAGCAGCATAGGCGGAGAAAAGTATCGCACACCGCCGTCCCGCCGACAATTGCAACGCCGGACCCTGGCCGCTCATCGGTCCCGACCGGCGGATGCTCGATCGGACTTTTGAGGCTCACCCGGCCAGGATCGCATCGGCGGCCTTTTCAGCCGCCATGTAGATCGCGCTGGCGATGAAAAAGCCGGGGATGCGGGGGAAGATCGAGGCGTCGACGACGCGCAATCCGGTGGCGCCGTGCACGCGGAAATCGCTGCCGAGCACGCCACCTGCCTCGCGCGGGCCGATCGCACAGGTGCACGACGCATGGTGCCCCCAGGCGCGGCTGCGCACGAAATCCTTGAGCTGGTCATCGCTCTGCAATGCCTCGCCGGGTTGCTCCTCGGCGGCGATCGCGCCCTCGGCCTTGAGCTTTGCCGTCAGCTTGCGGACAAAGCGGATGCCGGCGACAACGGAATCGAGGTCCTCGCCGGCGGCGTCGCTGCCCTCCTCGAAATAATGAAAATCGATCAGCGGCGGGTCGCGCGGATCGGTCGAGCGCAGACGGACCTCGCCGGCGCGGTTCTGCGTGTGCGCTTTCAAGATCGCCCAGGTCAAGTAATTATGCTTGGTCAATTCGAGTGCGGAATAGCCGGGGAAATAGCCGCCGAACAGACCGAGCAGCGCAAAGCAGAACAGGTCCGGCAATGGCCGCTCCGGCAGCGATTTGAGGATCGCCGCCAATACCGCACCGTTGCTGGCATAGACGCCGCCATGCCCGCTGGCCCATTCCCGGTATTGCGGATCGCCGCGGCCGAAGGTGGCGCCATCGAGGATTTTCCAGCGATCGAAACTCATGCGATTGACCACGCCGATCTCGTAGCGGTCCTGCAGGTTCCGGCCCACGCCCGGCAATTCGACGCGGACCGGGATGCCGAGCGGGGCCAGCACATCGCGCGGTCCGATCCCCGACAGCATCAGCAATTGGGGTGTATTGAAGGCGCCGCCGCTGAGGATCACCTCGCGCGCCGCCCGCGCCTGCATGACGCTGCCGGGCCCGGCCCCGGGCTGGCCATGGGCGCGGTAGAGGCGTTCGCCTTTGAGGTACTCGACCCCGGTCGCCCGATTGTCGGCGTCGAACAGGACCCGGGTGGCCAGCGCATCCAGCTCCAGCACCAGACGATCGGGATATTGCTGCATCGTCTCCAATACCCGCTCGCGCGCGCCGATGCGCCGATGAGCGCGGGTCGTCAGCGGGGTATAGCGCGGGCCGACGGCGTTTTCGACGACGAGGCGCCAATCGTTCGGATCGGCCTTTGCCTCGATCAGGTCGAGCAACCGCTCGATCGGCTGGCCGATATCGGCAAACGCCGCCGCGGCCGAGTTGAGCAGCACCTGCACCAGCCCGAAATCGCCGATCGCCGCCGCCGGGACCGCCTTTTCGGTGTACAGCCAGCCGTCCCAGCCATGCCGCGACGGGTCCGGGCCGAGTTTGGCCAACGCGCGTTCGAGCGGACGGTGACGGCAATTTTCGAGGCGGGTGAAGTAGGCGCGCATCGCCTCGGCGTTCCATGACGGGTCGCCGGTAAGCTGGGCGATCCCGTCCCAATCGGCATTGTGCGGATAGACGAGGATCATCGCGTTGTGCGCGGTGCAGCCGCCGAGCGTGCCGGCGCGCGGGTAGAGGATGCCGTTGACCGGTTGGCCTCGGTAATCGCGGACGTATTTCGGGTCCTTGGCCTGCATCGCCTCGTCGGCATAGTGGCGGACAAAGAAATCCCAGCGCATCGCGTCATTTTCGGAGGCGAAGCCGTGGAACGACGGCACGTCGTAATCGTCGGGCAGCCGGTTGATGCCGGGCTGATCGTCGTTGCTGCCCGACAGCCGCCGCGGATCGCCGCCGGCTTCGAGCAGCAACACATGGCGGCCGGCTTCGGCGAGCCGGGCCGCCAGGGTGCCGCCGCCGGCCCCGGAGCCTACGACGATATAGTCGAAGTCCGTTGCGTCGTTCATCGCGTATGCCCTTGTCGCCGGCCCCGGCCGATCGATCGTGCCCGATCGCCGGCCGCCTCGGGCCGGCTCAGAATGTCTTCAGGAAGGCGATCAGCGCATCCTTGTCGGCGTCGCTGAGCTTGGCGCCGAAGTAATGCCCTCGATTGACGACATAGTCCGGACATTTGCTCAGGGCGAAGAGCTGCTCGCCGACATTGGCGAAGACCTTGCGCGCCTGGTCGTCGGTGGCGTCCTTCGGCAGCGCCTTCAGGTCGCGGACGAGCTTGACGAATGCGGCTATGACGGCCTTGTCGTGCTTCAGTCGCTCGACGACCCGGCTGCCGGACGGCGGCAGCGGGTCGAAATTCGCCAGCAGATCGACCGGTGTCCCGGCCGGGATCGGGCCGATCTCGATGCCTTTCTGATCAAACACCGGCACGGCCAGGTTCAATACCGCGCTCGACGCACGAATCACGGCGGGCAGGTAGCCGGTCGGGATGCGCAGCCAGCTCGTTTGCGTCGTCCGGTCGATCAGCCCCGGCACCTTGTCGCCGAACACCGGGTCCTTGGCGCGCTTTTCGGGCCGCAGCATCTGGGCGATCGAATTCTGGAACGAGGTCATGCGCGCCCCGACCGATGGGCTGGGGTTGAACTGGCCGACGCTGTTGTTCAGCAAATAGGGTGCGGTCGCCCACAGGCTGATCAATGACGGCACCCGGGTGTAGCCGCGCCCGCCGCCCGGCATCCGGAATTGTTGCGGCTTGCCGGTGAACGGATCGTAGACCGTGATCGAGCCGACCGACGGCAGCGATTTGTAGGACAGCGAGGAAAAATTATCCCAGATGTTGCCGCCGATCGCGTTGGTGGCGAGCGGGCTGCAGGCGTTGGTCTGCAACAGGGTCACCGGCACCCGGCCGTCGTTGGACAGAAAATTGCCGTCGAGAAAATCGTCGGCCAGGACGATCTGCCGCATCTTTTGGCGGTAATCGTCGGTATGGGTCCATGCCCAGTATTTGTTGAAGCAGTCCAGATAGTGCGGACCGATGCAGGCGGCGAGATCGGCGCCTGCCGGGCGTTCGGGCGCCTTGCTCGAATGACAGGCGGCGCAATTGTCGGCAAAGACCAGCTTGCCCTGGCGGAGTGTCGCAGGCGGGTCGTTCAAATAGGCCGCACCGCCCGGCGCGTTCGCCAATTTGTGCGGATAGGAGGCCTTGACCAGAAACAGCGCCATGTCGGGTGTCTGCGCCTCGGTCGCCTGCCAATAGGACGAGTTTGCCCGCGCCGTCGCGATGGTGAACGGGGTCACCGTCTTGCCGCCGAGTATCGCGTTGAAATGGCGCAGCCATTCCTCGCTGAACAGGCCGATATTGACGTAGACCCGGTTCAACGCGCCGAGCGCGCCCACCGAATCGGCGCCGTCCTTGAGCACGTGCGGGGTCCACACCGTGTTCGGGGGCTGGAAGAACTGCGTCAACGGCCCGGTCTTGACGACGTCGTTGAACTGCCGGTTCGCCAAATTGTCGGGACCCAGGGTCTCCCGGCCCCACTGTCTGGCTGCCTCGAGCCGCGGCCATAAATTGTAGATCGCGTTCATCGTACGCGGGTTGTTGATGTTGTCGGTCGAGACCAGCGAGGTGTCGAGCGACCCCGGCCGCGCCGTGTGCAGGACCTGAAATAGAAAATTCGATTGATCGGCATTCCAGGCCAGGATGCGATCGACCCAGAAATATTGCGCGCCGGCGGTCGAACTCAGATTTTCCCATTTCGGCGCTTCCGCATCGGCCGGCGGCTTTTCCGGGTTCGGTCCGACATGGCAGAAGCCGCAAGACATGCCGACGCGGTAAGGCCGGACCAGGTCCTTCGACAGGTAATAGTCGGGATCGTCGTAAAACCGCTTGGCGTCCCACCGCTTGGCCGCAGCCGCGTCGAAATCGGGGTTCGGGAACAACCGCAGACCGACTATGCCGGTCGGGTCGCCGTAATACGAGCCGGCTGGGATGTTCTGTCCGCGGGCACCGACCGCGACGCCCGGATACTTCTGCGCATTCGCGAACGGGTCGGCGGGGCAGTCGGCATTGCGGCGATCGAGCCACAGCCCATAGCGCGCCGGGTCGGGGCCGGCGGCTTTCGAAAAGCACGGCTCGTTGACCAGACCGAGATAGTCCCAGCGATTGTCGCGGCTGTATTTGAGCCCCGGGTAGGACGATAAGATTTTCAGCAGGTCGAACGAGCCGAACGTCAGATTGGTCAGCTTGTCCCACAGCCGGTCGTCGCCGCCGGTCCATACGAGCCACATGTTGCGGCCCTTGACCTCGTCCGGGGTCAGCGCGATGCCGCCGTCCATGGCGTGGAAATAATCCTCGTCGGCGGCCGGAAACGACTGCGCCTGCCGATCGGCCCGGCGCGCTTCGTCGAGCACCGCACCGGCCTGCGCGCGGCCGATCGTCGAGACGCTCGCCAGGCCGACGCAGAGCGACAGCAAGAGACACCGCATGGTGCGAAGGCGGTTTGCCATCAAGGCTTCCTCCTGGTCGACGACGGTCGCTGCGGAACCTGCCGGCGAGTTTCGCCGCCTTAACCAAACTTGGCGGGCGAGCATAGCACGAAGCTGCGACGCCGGTGTGAGCCGGCTCTCATTCCGATGGCGTGTCGGCCAGTTTTTCGCGCAAGCGGACGAGCCGGTAGCCGAGCGCCAGATAGGCGCCCCAATGGGCTCGGCTCGCGGCGAACGCCGCCGGGTCGCAGCCATGGCGTCGGCGCAGATCGCCGACGACCGCCGAATCGACCGGGATCCGGGTGAAATCGTGCAACAGCAGCCGGCAATGGGCGGCGGCGTAGGGTCCGATGCCCTTTAGACCCAGCAGATAATCGTGATCGAGCCGTCCCGGCCGGCACTTGCCCGACGGGTCGATCGCATGGTCGGCGAGGAGCTGTCTGGTCGTCGAGATCACCGTTGCCGCACGAAACCCGAGCCGCGCGCGCTGCCGCAGCCGTTCTTCGCCGTAATCGAGCATCGCTTCCGGCTCCGGAAAGGCGCCGCCGCCGGGCTCGACGACAAGGGCTGCCGCCATCCGGCAGGTCGACGACCAGCTGGTGTTGATCGTCAGGATCGTTTTGACGAAATCCTCGTAAAACGACGAGCAGCGCAGCATGCGGCCGCCGCCCCGATCGATCAGCACCGCCATTTCGCCGCCGAGCACCAGGGCGGCTGCGGCGGGATCCCAGTCGACGCTGAGCCAGCGGCGCACGCGGGTTCGAATTTCGTCGATGTCGGCGGCGGCGAACCCCTCCCATCGGACGGCAATCTCGGCATGTCCCTGTTGCCGGGCCGCAATCGTCCCGAGCCGCCCGGCGATTCGCTCGGGCCGGGTCAGAGTTCCTGCCTCGGGCTGCCAACGCCACGGCGCCAGATGGGCCCAGCCGTGGCTCGCCACGGTCAGCGCCAGATCGACCGGCCAACCCAACGGCAGGACGATCTCGCCGCCGTTCACCCGCGCCGCGACTTCGGCAAAACCGCGCTAGACCGCATCGAGCGCCTGCGCCAGATCGGCGAGAATGTCGTCTTCGTGCTCGATGCCGACCGACAGCCGCACGTAGCTTTCGGTGACGCCGGTCTGCAACTGCTCTTCCGGCGAGAGTTGAGAATGGGTCGTCGACGCCGGATGGATCGCCAGGCTGCGCGAATCGCCGATATTGGCGACGTGGTAGAACATCTGCAACGCGTCGATGAACCGGCGCCCGGCCTCCAGCCCGCCTTTCAATTCGAAGCCGACGAGACCGCCATACCCGCCCCTCAGATGGGTTTCGGCGCGGCGCCGCGCCTCGCCCTTCATCAGGCTCGGGTGGATGACGCGGCTGACCTTGGCGTGCTCGGACAGGAACTTGCACACCGCAGCGGCATTGGCGCTATGGGCGCGCATCCGCAGCGGCAAGGTCTCGAGCCCCTGAATGAACAGGAACGCGTTGAACGGGCTCATCGGCGCACCGAGATCCCGCAGCAGGGTCACCCGCATCTTCAGGATATAGGCGATCGGACCCAGCGGCTTGACCGCCTGGGTCCAGACCGCGCCGTGATAGCTCGGGTCGGGCTGGTTCAACAGCGGAAAGCGCTCGGCATGCTTCTCCCAGTCGAAATTGCCGCCATCGACGACAATGCCGCCGATCGAATTGCCGTGGCCGCCGATGTATTTCGTCGTCGAATGCATGACGATCGCGGCGCCGTGATCCAATGGCCGGCACAGCACCGGGGCGGCGGTGTTGTCGACGATCAACGGCACGCCCAATTCGCGCCCGATGCGCGAGACCTCGGCGATCGGGAACACCTCGAGCTTGGGGTTGGGCAGGGTTTCGGCATAATAGCAGCGGGTGCGCGCATCTGTGGCGCGGCGGAAATTCTCGGGATCGGCCGGATCGACAAACCGAACCTCCATCCCCATCGTCTTCATCATCGTGTTCAGAAACAAGTTCCAGGTACCGCCGTAGAGATCGGTGGAACTGACGAAATTGTCGCCGGCCTGGCAGATGTTCTGCACCGCAAACAGCGAGGCGGCTTGGCCGGAGCCTAGCGCCAGCGCCGCGACGCCGCCTTCGAGTGCGGCGACGCGTTCCTCGAGGACCGCGTTGGTAGGGTTCATGATCCGCGAATAAATGTTGCCGAGTTCGGCCAAGCCGAACAAATTGGCGGCGTGTTGCGTGTCGCGAAACTGGTAGCTCGTCGTCTGATAGATCGGCACCGCGACCGCCGTCGTCGTCGGGTCGCTGCGATAGCCCGCATGGAGCACGAGTGTTTCCGGATGCTTGCTGTTGGTCGGCATTATCATCTCCTGCGGGATCGGCGGAGCGGCACTTTGCCACGAGCGCGATCCCAGGGTAAGCGCCTTTCGCGGCGGCAGCCGGCGAACCCGGGCCGGTGCCGGCGCCGCCGACCCGACCGGCGCGCTTGGTTCGGCGACGATTGATGCGGGTAAACCCGGTCTTGATCGCGGTCGCCGCCGCCGTCGCCGCGCTGCTCGCAGTCGCCTTCGTGATCGGTCGGTTCTGGCGCGCTCTCGGCGACGTCCGAGATCAGCCTCGGCGGCTGGCTGGCCATGGGTTTCGGCATCTTGGTCACCCTTGCGCTCGGTATCGGTTTGATGGCCCTGATGTTCTTCAGCAGCCGGACACGGCTATGACGATTCGAGCCGGCATGATTGTTGATCCGGCCCGATCGGATCGCCGGCTCGCGCCGGCAGCTTTTGCCGTAAATGCACGCCCAGGATCTCGATAGAGGGAAGTGATGAAAAGCTGATGCGAACCGCAGATGTTCGACTTCGGCTTAAGTTTGATGTCAGTTTTAAGGGCATTTCGTCGCCGGGTGCCGATTGACGCTTGCGCTGCCGGCGGACCGCAGGCAAAGTAATCATGCGCGATGCTTGTGAGGAAGTATCAGTTGAAGAGTTCCGTAAGCCGTGTCGAGGAGGCCAAGTCGGCCCCGAAATACGGGCGGGGGACGGGCGTCCCAAACCCGATCGACGTGCATGTCGGCAACCGCATTCGGATGCGGCGGCTGTTGCTGGGCATGAACCAGGAGACCCTGGCCGGTGCTCTCGGACTGACATTTCAGCAGGTGCAGAAATACGAAGGCGGCGCCAACCGCGTCAGCGCGTCGAGACTGTCGGCGATGGCAGAAATTCTGACGGTCCCGATCGCCTATTTTTTTGGCGATTTGCGGTCCGACGATACCGAAATCAGCCCCGAGGATCAGCGCTGGCGCGATTATCTGCAGCGCCCCGAGACGATCGAATTCATCCGGCTGTACTACGCGATCCCCGACGAGAAGATCCGCCGGCAATTCCTCGAAATGGCCAAGACCCTGGCTCAGCCCTATGAGGAAGAGGCCTGAGCAGCGCTGACCGGGTAGAGTTTCGGCCGGTGCGGGTGACGGCGGGAACTGCCGCTGCCCGGCCCGCCGTGTTGACGATATGACCGCGTCCTGACGGGAGATCGGCCGGATGTGCGGCATCGGCGGCGTGGTGGTGGCCCGGGCGATGCCGCCGGCGGCGGAGATCGAGCAGCGCCTATGGCGGATCGTGGCGGCGTTGCGGCATCGCGGACCCGATGACGAAGGCGTGTGGACCGACGGCCGGGCCGGGCTCGCGCATACTCGTCTGTCGATCATCGATCTATCGCCTGCCGGCCATCAGCCGATGGCGAGCGTCGACGGCATGGTCTGGATCGCCTATAACGGCGAAGTATACAATTTCGGCGAAATCCGCAGCGAGCTCGAGGCGCTGGGCTATCGCTTTCGCGGGCAAAGCGATACCGAGGTCATCGTCAACGGCTGGCATGCCTGGGGTCCGCGAGTCTTTGCGCGGCTGCGCGGCATGTTCGCGCTGGGGCTGTGGGACCGGCGGTCCCGACGCCTGATCCTGGCCCGCGATCGGATCGGCAAGAAGCCCTTATATTGGGCCGATACCCCTTCGGGCTTTGTGTTCGGGTCCGAGATAAAGGCCTTGCTGACTTGGCCGGGCTTGAGTTCGAACGCCCGATCTGGCGGCGATCGACCATTACCTGACGCTGCAATACGTCCCGGCGCCGCAGACCGCCTTTGCCGAGATCCGCAAACTGCCGGCGGCCCACTACCTGGTTGTCGAGGCCCACTCCGACGGCAGCATCGGCATGTCCGAGCCGGTGCGTTATTGGCGTTTGCCGGACCCCGGCGACGGGCGGAAACCGAGATCGGCGCCGGATTTGCGGGCTGAGCTGACGACCCTCCTCGAAGAGGCGGTCCGCCTTCGCCTGATCGGCGATGTGCCGCTCGGCGCCTTCCTGTCCGGCGGCATCGATTCCTCGGCGGTCGTAGCGATGATGGCCCGCGCCGGCGGCGGCAGGGTCAAAACCTTCTCGATCGGCTTTGCCGCTGCGGAATATGACGAAACGCGCTACGCCCGGACCGTCGCCGAGCGATACGGCACCGAGCATGAGGAATATGTCGTCGAGCCCGATGCGGTCGCCGTGTTGCCGCGGCTGGTCTGGCATTATGGCGAGCCCTTCGCCGATCCGTCCGCGGTCCCGACCTACTACCTCGCCGAACTGGCGCGCCGCCGGGTCAAGGTCGCATTGACCGGCGATGGCGGCGACGAGTGCTTTCTCGGCTATCGTCGATATCAGGCAATGCGCTGTCTGGCCGGGCTCGACCGGTTGCCGCGATGGGGCCGAGCCGGGCTCGGGCGATCTTTGACCATGCTGCCGGCCTGGTTGCAGCGGCGGCTCAAATTGCCGCGCATCGGCGAGATGTTGGCCGCTCCCGCATCCCGGCCGGCCGGCCGCTACGCGCCGCTGATCGCTTTTTTTTCCGATGACGACAGGGAAAGCGGCTATGGCGAGGCGATGCGCGATCGCCTCGGCCAGTCTGCGATCGATCTGCTCGCCCCCTATTTCGCCGTGACGGACGATCTGGTCGCCGGCGCCAATCGGGCCGACATCCATACCTATCTGCCGGACGATCTGATGGTAAAGGTCGATGTCGCGACGATGGCGCACGGGCTCGAAGCGCGCTCGCCTCTGCTCGACCACACGCTGGTCGAGTGGGCCGCCCGGATCCCGGTCGCGGACAAACTCGCGGGCGGCGTGACCAAGGCATTGTTCAAATCGGCGATGGAGCCGTACCTGCCGCGCGAGATCCTCCACCGGTCGAAGCGCGGGTTCGGCCTGCCGATCGACCGCTGGTTTCGCCATGAACTCAAGGAGCTGGCCTACGACACCTTGCTGTCGCCCGGCGCCGCGGCGCGGGCGATCTTTCGCCCGGGCTACGTCCGCCGACTGCTCGACGAGCATTGCGGCTTGCAGCGCGATCACCACACCAGATTGTGGGCGTTGCTGATGCTCGAACTGTGGTTCCGGATGTGGGTCGACGCTCCGGCCGAAACCGCCATTCTGCGTCCCGCCGCCTAGCTATTCGGCCGCCTGCGCCTGGATCGAGGGCGTCGCCGGAGCGCGCAGCTTCTCCATGACTTCCCAGTTCGTGTATTGGGTAAAGCCGTTCTCGTCGAAAAACAGAACGGCGCCGTTGGAAATAAACAGGTAAGTCGTGTCTTCGAGCGCAGTCGTCGCATCGTGCAAAATGCCGGAGGGCTCGTAGACATAGTCGCCGGCGTTCAAGACGCCGTCCCTGACCTGCAATTTGCCTGAAATGATAAAGGCATGGGCGCCGGCCAGGTGCTTGTGCGGCGGTGCTGCGTACCCCTTCTTCCAATGATAGAGGGCGGCCCAGGTTCCGGTCTCGGGGCCGGTCCACAACACCTTGACCGAGGAGAGCGGCGTGCGCTCGACCCATGGGGCGTCGGAGCGGACGAGCGTGTCTTGAATGTCCTGAAACAGCGGTCTGATGTCCTGCGGCAGGGGCATGGCGCCACTCCTTTGATTGCGCGCGGCCACGGCGTCAGACGTAGCGGAGCGTCTGAAACATGCCGGCCTCCATATGATACAGCATGTGGCAGTGAAAGGCCCACCAGCCGGGATTGTCGGCGTCGAAGACGACGACGACGCGCCCGCCCGCCGGCACCCGCACGGTATCGCGCACCGCGCCGGAGAGGCGCCGGCCGTTGATCTCGACCACCTGAAACCGGTGGCCGTGCAGATGCATCGGGTGCGGCATTCCGGTCGAGTTGGTCATGACCAGCGCGACGCGTTCGCCCTTGGCGACCGGCAACGGCGGCACCGCCTTGGTCCAGGCGACGCCGTTGATCGACCAGATGTATTTCGACATCTCGCCGGTCAAGTCGAGATTATGGATACGGTCGGGCCGGCGCGGCTCGAGCGGCTCGGCCGCGCGCAGCCGGCCTTCCAGTTCCATGCTCAGCGGCGGCGCCGCCGTCGCCGCCAGCGTCGGGATGCGGGCGATCGGCGCCTTGCCGGCCGCGAGCACGATGCCGGCGCGCAGGCGTGCGCCTTCGACCGCAGCCAACAGCGGGTAGGCCGCCGGTCGACGCGGGACCGTCAGCAGGATGTCGAGCCGCTGGGCGACCGCGATCGGAAAGCGCCGGCCGGTCACCGGGACCACGAGGGTTCCGTCGACCGCGATCAACCGGCCGTCGAGCCGGCCGAGATCGAAATGACAGCTCGACATCGCCGAGGCGTTGATGACTCTGAGCAGCACTCGTCCGCCGGGCTCGACCTTTACCACCTCAGGGTCGGCGAGGGTGCGGTCGTTGGCGAGCAGCGCGTCGTATTTGACGTCGTTCAGATCGGGTCCGGCAGCGGCGGCCATGCCGCTCATGCCGGCCGTCTTTCCGGCATCGCCGGGCATGCCCGGCATGCCCTTTTTCAGGGCCGCAAAAATCTGTTCCGGCGGGGTGAAGCTGAAATCGTTCAATGTCACGACGATTTCCTGCCGGTCCGGCCGGTCGCGGCCGTCGCGAACGATCAACGGGGCATCCAGCAGCAATTGCTCCTGCAAGCCCTGATGCGAGTGCATCCAGAAGGTGCCGCCAAAGGCCAGCGGAAAGTCGTAATCGGCAGTACCGCCGGCCGGGATCGGCGGCGCCGAGATGTCCGACACCCCGTCCTGACGCCAGGGCGGGGCAAGCCCGTGCCAATGGATCAGGCTCGGCTCGCCGATCCCGTTCTCGACCCGCACGCGAAACCTGGCGCCGACCTTGACGGCGATGCCGGAGGTCCCGTCGGGCTGGCGAATGCCGTAGACCGATGCCGGCTTGCCATTGACCTCGATCACCCGCCGCTCCAGACGCAGCACCGTCGGCGCCGCTGCGGATTCCGTCGCGGCAAGCGCTTGGGCCGGACGAACCGCCGTCGCGGCGAGCGCGGAAAGCAACACGTCGCGGCGCGACGGCATCGCAACCTCCCGAATTTGGATCGCAATCATATCAGGATGAACGCGATTGCTTCACGCAGAAGAATGACCCCGGCTGTTCCGCCGCGACCGCGGCGTCGGGTCCCGACCGCGGACAGCAGAAGCAAATCCGCGCCCGGGGTTTGCCGATATCGGGCTCGCCTATGGCGCGCTTGCCGATCCCGAGGCAAGATGGGGCGATCGAGACGGATCGGATTTGTCGCGGGAGGCGGTCGATGAGTGAGACGGCGGCGGTGTCATTGAGCCCGGAAACGGTGCTCGCCGAGATGAAGAAGCACGGCGTGACGCATGTCGTGTACCTGCCGGACAGCGAGACCAACTGGCTCTATCTGTTGATGAAGGCCGATCCGGCGATCCGCCTCGTCGGGGTCAACCGCGAGGGGCACGCCTCTTCGATCGCCGCCGGGCTGTGGCTCGGCGGGGCCAAGCCCCTGATCCTGATCCAGAACACCGGCATGCTGGAATCGGGCGATTCGATCCGCGGCTGGCTGATGAGCCTCAACGTGCCGATCGTGTTGATGGTCGGCTATCGCGGCTGGACCCGGCACGGCGTCACCACGGACACCGTGGCGACCTATACCGAGCGCTTCCTGATGGCGTTCGGCCTCAACTACTACCTGATCGAGAACGATGCCGATTCCTCGCGCATCGCGGTCGCTTTCGAGGAGGCCGAGCGCACCCGGCGACCGGTCGTGATCCTGGTCGGCGACGAATATCACGGCTTCAATCGATAAGGGGACGACTTGCCATGATGCACACCGCCGACATGATGAAGGCCTTCGCCCCCTACCGCAGGGACGCGATCCTCGTCCCCGGCCGCAGCGGCCGCTACTGGATCGATCTGAGCGACAACCATGATCTCGACGTCGAACTCGGCGACCCGGCGATGGGCGGCCATGCCGGGCTCGGCCTGGGTCTGGCCTTGGCGCGGCCGGACAAGAAGGTCATGCTGTTCGACTCCGAGGGCGACATCCTGATGAGCCTCGGCATCCTGGCGACGGTGGCCGAGCAGGCGCCGGCCAACCTCTATCATTTCCTGATCGACAACGGCGTCTACGCAACGACCGGCGGCCAGCCGGTGCCGAACGCCGACAACATCGCCTACGACATGGTCGCGCGCGGCTGCGGCTATCCGCGCACCTTCGCCTTTACCGAGGCCGGCGATTTCGAGCGCGCGCTGCCGGGCATCATGGCCGCTCCCGGCCCGGTCTTCGTCGCCTGCAAGGTGGTGCCCGAAATCGAAAACGAGCCGATCGGCCGCCGCCGCCGCTGGCAGACCCGCACCCGCGACCAGGTCGTCGCCGACCTGCGCGGCGCTCTCGGCTCCGGCTGACCCCGGGCCCCGGTTTGTCGCAACCCTGACCGGCAACGCGTCGAGTTTCCCAGCGAGCCGAACTGCCTGCGAGCGAGACGCGCGCCATGCAACGGCTCAGCAAATTGACAGGCGCGCTGATCGTTGCGGCGGCGCTGTCGGCGGCGGGCAGCGCCGCAGCACAGGAGAGCCAGCTTACGCTTCCCAACGTCACCGTGACGGCGCCGGCCCCGGCAGCATCGCCGCCCTACCTGCGCGACCCCGGCAAGGCGTATGCGCGAAACCCTTATTCCGGTCGATACCGCGTCGAGGAGGATAAATTTCGCGAGGTCCCGTGCGCGGCTACCCGCATCGCCTCTGCCTCGGGAGGCAAATGCCTGCTTGGATCTCGGCTTGTACCGGGCGCGGCCGATCAAATTACCAATCCAAAGGGCGGCAGTAATTGCGACATCGCACTTGACGTGGTGATTTATAATACAGGAAACCTGTCGATCGAAGCCGACACGTTGATAACCGATCCTTACAAGGTCACAGCCATAGGATTTCACTCGCAGTATTGCTACGTCAACGGTCATCCGGGATATGATTTGGAAGACTTTCGGGATATGAATCAAGTAACGCGCCGCGGCACTGACTGGCGCAATCCGGGCGGCGACGGCGAAAACAAGTCAGTCGAATTCTCGGACGGGCCGCATCGGTGCGTTGCCGTCAAAAAGGCGGGGCCGCGGTGGCAGGGCGGCTACATCTACATGATGCATGCGAGCATCTGCCGCTCCGACACCGCCGTCTTGCAGCCTGCCGACGTCGCCTACGCGCTCGGATTATTGCAGATCCGACAATACGACCCGAACGGCAATCTGCGCCGTCCCGGTCAATAGCGCCAGGCGGCCACCCCAGCCGACGGCAAGGAGTTCCCGGGCTCGAGCACCGCAGACCAGGTCTCTGAGGGCCGCTCGCGGCGACGGCGTTTTGTCCGAGCGCGCCGGCGCGGCAAAATCGTTAGAGTGTCGGCGGTGAAAGCGATGGCGAGTCCGATCATGCAGCAGGAAGCGGAGTTCGATTACATCGTCGTCGGGGCCGGGTCGGCGGGCTGCGTTCTGGCCAACCGGCTCAGCGCCGATGGGCTCAGCCGCGTGCTGCTGGTCGAAGCCGGCGGCAAGGACAGCAACCCGTGGATTCACATCCCGGCCGGGTTCTACCGCAACATCTATCACCCGAAGATCACCTGGCAGTACGAGACCGAGCCGCAGGCCGAACTCGGCGGCCGTCGCGTGCCGTGGCCGCGCGGCAAGGTCCTCGGCGGCTCCAGCTCGATCAACGGGCTGATCTACATCCGCGGCCAGCGTCAGGATTTCGATTTGTGGCGCCAACTCGGCAATACCGGCTGGTCGTATGAGGACGTATTGCCGTATTTCCGCCGCGCCGAAAACCAGGAGCGCGGCGCCGACCGGCATCATGGCGGGGACGGCCCGCTGCACGTCTCCGATCTGCGGGCGCGGCACGAATTGCACGACGCCTTCATCGCCGCGGCCGAACAGGCCGGCTATCCGCGCAACGCCGATTTCAACGGGGCCGAGCAGGACGGCGTCGGCCCATTGCAACTGACCGTGCGCAACATGCGGCGCTGCAGCGCCGCGGTCGCCTATCTGCGCCCGGCGCAGAACCGGCCTAATCTGCGCGTCGCGATCCGAGCTTTGGCGCAGCGGGTCCTGTTCGAGGGACGCCGCGCGGCCGGCCTCGAATTCGCCCAGGACGGCGTCGTGCGCCGCGTCCGCGCGCGCCGCGAGGTATTGCTCGCCGGCGGTGCGATCAACTCGCCGCAATTATTGCAGCTGTCGGGGATCGGGCCCGGCGCGCTGCTGCAACAGCATGGCGTCGACATCGTGCACGATCTGCCGGGGGTCGGCGAAAACCTGCAGGACCATATCAACACCCGGGTCGTCTACCGCGCCCGCCACGCCAACACGTTGAACGAGATTTCGCACAGCTGGCTGCGCCAGGCCCGTGCCGGGCTCGAATATGTGCTGACGCGGCGCGGCGCGCTGATGATGGGTGCGGCGCCGATCGGGCTGTTTGTGCGCACCCGCCCCGGCCTCGATTCGCCCGACGTGCAGTACCAGTTTCTCGCCGGCAGCTTTGTCAGGCCGGGCGCGGCGATGCATGATTTCCCCGGCTGTCAGGCGACCTGCATCCCGTGCCGCCCGGAGAGCCGCGGTTGGCTCAGAATCCGCTCGCCGTTTCCGTCGATGCCGCCGGCGATCCAGCCGAATTACCTGTCGACCCAAGGCGACAAGGATACCTTGATCGCCGGGCTGCGGATTGCCCGCAAGGTGTTCCGCAGCCCGGCGATGGCCGCGCTCGTCGCCGGCGAGGTGTTGCCGGGACCCGAGGCCGAGAGCGACGAGGATTGGCTCGAACACATCCGCCGGAACGCCGGCACCACCTTTCACCCGACCTCGACCTGCATGATGGGCGACCGCGACACAGCGGTCGTAGACACCGCGCTGCGGGTCCGCGGCGTCGACGGTCTGCGGGTCGTCGACGCCTCGATCATGCCGACCGTGGTGTCCGGCAACACCAACGCCACGGTCATCATGATCGCCGAAAAAGCGGCCGACATGATCCTCGCCGCGGCGCGTTCAGCGAGCACCGCCGCTCCTCCTTCGACGAGAGCTGGGTAGCGGGCGGGTCAGCGTGCGCGCCCCTCGCCTCGATCCGACGCTGGCCAATACCGCTGCGAGTGCCGACTTCGATCCAATGCTCGGATGGCTGCTAATGCCCCAACCCGGTCATTGCCCGGCGGCAGCCGGCGGTCTGAAGAGGGTGGTGAGCGGACCAATCGCTTGCTTCGGTGCTGCTCGAACCGACATTAGAAGCAACCTGTGTCCGTTGACCGTAGCCGGAAAGAAACCGATGGAAGCTCGTATTCGGCCAATCGCCAGTAGCGACCTCGCTGATTGTGGTCGCATTTGTTACGAAGCGTTCAAGCTGGTCAACGAGCCGCATGGCAGGCCGGGGTTCCCGTCGGTCGAAGCGGGGACCAGGCGCGTGCAGGGCATGATCGAAGCTCCTTCAACCTATGGCATCGTAGCTGAAGCCGATGGCAACGTTGTCGGCTTCTCTTTTCTTACCGAGCGCGATCCGGTCCGATCTATTGGCCCTATCGCGATCGACCCGAGCATGCAAAGCCAAGGCGTCGGGCGTCGCCTGATGGGTGCCCTGCTGGAGCGCGCGCGCGGCGCGAGGAGCATCCGTCTCGTTCAGAGCGGCGTCAATCTTCACTCTTTGTCGCTGTACGCGACCCTGGGCTTTGACGCGAAAGAACAGTTGATCGTCATGGCAGGACGGCCTCGGCGACCCGCGCTAGGTGGTTATTCGGTTCGGCGTCTCGAAGAAACGGATGTATCGGAATGCGAAGCGCTACATGCACGGGTTCTTGGCTACACACGGACGAACGAACTACGAGATCGGCTCTCCGAAGGCTCACCAATCGTCGCCCGATGCGAAGAACGGGTGGTGGGATATTTGTCAGCACCCACCCGCGCGATCAAAGACAATTTCGGCACTGCCGACAGCGATGAGGCGATGGCGGCCCTGCTATCGGGAGCAGCCGAACTGGACGCGGCGGCGTTGTCGTTCATCGTGCCCCTACGGCACGCCAACCTCTTTCGATGGTGTCTCGGCCAAGGCTTTCGCGCCAATCAGCCTATGACCCTGATGAGCATCGGCGAGTATTCTGACCCCCAAGGTATCCAGCTGCCCTCACTCCATTATTAGCTCCAACTGCTTCGTCAAACCGCCGACGACGCCGAAGTAAGGTTTGCCGTGACTTCACCGCGCGGCATGCGGCGCTTTCGCGGTTTTTTTGAGGGTCTCCTTTGGGTCGATGTGAGCCGCCTGAACTTCCTTCCGCAAACGACCGCTTGCGGCGCAACCTCGTCGTCCGGGCGCATTTCGTTGAAGGACGGCCCAGCCTATAGCGAGGGTCGGCACCGGGTGGAGAAGAGCCATTTACTCGACTTGCGAGTCCATACCTCGAAACCGGCCATTCAGCGCCTGACGCCACAACACCCAATCAGGCCATCGAATAACGGACTGCCCTCTGCCGCAGGCCAGGCACAGAAGATGGTGGCGCTCGGCCAGCTGACTGCCGGCATCGCCCACGAGATTAAGAACCCGCTCAACTTCATCAACAATTTCGCCGGGCTCTCGGTCGAACTGCTTGACGAGTTGAAGGAGACCACGGCTCCAGCGGTCGCGGCGCTCGGGGACGACAAGCGCGCCGAGGTCGATGAAACCATCGACCTGCTGACAGGGAACCTTGAAAAGATCGCCGAGCACGGCGCCCGCGCCGATGGCATCGTCAAGAGCATGCTCGAGCACTCACGCGGCAGCGGCGGCGAGCGCCGCGAGGTCGACCTTAACAACCTGGTCGAGGAGGCGCTCAACCTCGCCTATCACGGCGCCCGCGCTCAGGATCAGACGTTCAACATCCTCCTGGAACGCGAGTTCGCTCAGGGCATCGCGCCGATCGAATTGGCGCCGCAAGATGTGACGCGGGTATTGCTCAATCTTTTTAGTAATGGGTTCTACGCCGCCGCCAAGCACCGCAAGGAGGCAGGCGACGCTATGTTCTTTCCCACCTTGAAGGTGACGACCCGCGATCTCGGCGACGGCATCGAGATCAGCGTCCGCGACAACGGCGCGGGCATCCCACCCGAGATCAGGGACAAGCTGTTCCAGCCCTTCTTCACCACCAAGCCGACCGGCGAAGGCACCGGTCTCGGTCTCTCGATCTCCTACGACATCATCACGCAGCAGCACGGCGGCACGATCGCGGTCGACAGCGAGGTCGACGCGTTCACCGAGTTCACTGTCCGATTGCCCCGTGCTTACCGGGCGACCACGGCCGTAGCAGCATGAACGCTAGCTCGGGCGCACCGCGCGGCATGTCGAATAGAGCGATGAGAATGTCCGGTTCGTGATCAGCCAGACCATCCGCTGGCGTAGCCGGGAATGTCGCTTTTGGGTCGAACCTCGCGTTCCGTCGTCGTCACGCGAATGGCCGGAAGCGGCGCAACGGCGACATCCAATCGCGGCCTTCGCGCCCGTCTGCAGCGCGTTCCCCGGTGCGACTCAGCCGGCGCGCCGGTTTGCGGCGGGGCGGATTGGGCTGAGCCGCGCCGGCAAAGCCAACGCCAGTGCGAGGCTGACCACGGCGACCAGCCCGGCGACGAGATAGACGTTGTGCAGGCCGGCGCCGATCGCCTCGCTCAGCCGGGCGATTTCGGCAGCCCCGAGGCTCTCCCGCGCCGCCGGCTGCAACAGACGGTTGACCGCGTCGCCGGCGTGCGGGATGCGGCGGCCGACCCCGAAATTCAGGATCGCGCCGAATACGGCCGCACCGACCGAGTTGCCGACGATGCGCATGAACATGATCGACGAGGTGGCCGCACCTCGCCCGCCGTAACCGACGCTCGCCTGGGTCGAGACCAGAAAGGCTGTATTGCAGAACCCCATGCCGGTGCCGATCAGCAACGATCCGATAACGGCCCACAACAGGCCGCTCGCGGGACCGAGGGCGGCGAGCACCCAGGCGCCGCCGATCAGACAGACGCCGCCGATCACCGCGGCCTGCCGGTACGAGGTGCGGATCATCAACCGTCCGGCGGCGAGGCTGGCAAAAGTCCAGCTGACCGACGCGGCGCCGAGCGCCATCCCGGCCGCGGTCGGGCTGCGGCCCATCGCCCCCTGCACGTAAAGCGGCAGAAAGCCGTTGATCGACATCATCACCACGCCGGCGGTAAACCCGCTGAAGCTGCCGATGGCGATGACCCGCTCGCGCCACAGCCGCAGCGGCAGGATCGGCTCTGCCGCCCCCCGTTCGTGCACCGCCAGCACCGCCAGCGCGCCGAGGCCGGCCGCGGCGAGTGCGGCGACCGTCGGCATCCCGGCCGAATTACCGGCCTCCACCAGCGCCAGCATCAGCGCGCCGACGCCCAGCATCATCAAGGCCGAGCCCAGATAGTCGATGCGGTGGCGGCGCGGGATTTGCCGCTCGTGCAGGAACAGGCCGAACATCGCAAAGGTCACGGCACCGATCGGCAGATTGATCCAGAACACCAGCGACCAGCTCACGTGCTGGACCAGAAAGGCGCCGAGCATCGGGCCGATGATCGCCGCGACGCCGAACACGCCCGAGATGTAGCCCTGGATTCGGGCGCGTTCGATCGGCTGATAAATGTCGCCGATGATGGTCGTCGCGATCGGCTGGATGGCCCCGGCGCCGGCGCCTTGCAAGGCCCGGAACAGGATCAGCGGCACCATCGCCCAGGCGAGGCCGCACAAGGTCGAGGCCACCATGAACAAGCCGGCGCCGGCGAAAAACACGCGCTTTCTGCCGTAGAGATCGGCAAGCCGCCCGTAAATCGGAATGGTCACCGCCTGGGTCAGGAGATAGGCGGCAAACGCCCAGCTGAACAGCCGAAACCCGCCGAGCGCGGCGACGATGGTCGGCATCGCGGTGGCGACGATGGTGCTTTCCATCGCCGCCATAAAGGTGGCCATCATGACCGCCATCAGCACCAGCCGCCGCGCCGCGCGGGCATCGGGCGAGAGCTCGCCCAAGACCGGCTCCGCGGTCGTCGATTGCTCGGTCACATCGCCTCCCTGGGCCGGCGCCGGACGCACCCGCATCATCTACCCAAGCGCCGCGCCGGCCGCCAGGGCACCGGTGCGCGCATCAGGGATGCATGAAATTTGGGCAGCAGCAGGCTGGTAGAGCGCCATGTTGCGTTTGCCTCGGGACTGCGCGAGCCTCGGCAAGGCCGCACATCAAAGAGAGGCTCTCGACATGACGACCCGCCCGCCCGCCGAGATCGGCATGCCGCTCGACGAGGTCGACACCCCTGCCCTGGTCATCGACCTCGATGCTTTCGAGCGCAATCTGCGCCGCCTGCCGGAACGGACCGCCGGCACCGGGGTAAGGCTGCGCCCGCACGCCAAGACGCATAAATGCCCGGTCATCGCCTTGCAGCAGATGGCGCAGGGTGCGATCGGCGTCTGCGTGCAGAAGGTCGGCGAGGCCGAGGCGATGGTCTGGGGCGGGGTCAAGGACGTGCTGGTCACCAACGAGATCGTCGGCCGGCAGAAATTGCGGCGGCTGACGGCGCTGGCCGGGCTGGCGCGAGTGGGCGTGTGCGCCGACGACGCCGGCCAGGTCGCCGCACTCGACGCGGCGGCCGGCGAGGCCGGCGTCACGTTGCCGGTCTATGTCGAGGTCAATATGGGCGGCAACCGCTGCGGCGTCGAGCCGGGAGAGCCGGCGCTCGATCTTGCCCGGCATGTCGCCGGTGCGGCCCATCTGAGCTTTGCCGGGCTCCAGGCCTATCACGGCTCGGCCCAGCATCTGCGCGGATGGGAGGAGCGCCGCCAGGCGATCGCCCAGGCCGCCGACAAAGCCGGCATGACCCGCGATCTGCTCGAACGGAACGGCATCCCCTGCCCAACCGTGACCGGCGCCGGCACCGGCAGCTTCGAGTTCGAGAACGCAAGCGGCGTCTACACCGAGTTGCAGTGCGGCTCGTACATCTTCATGGACGCCGATTACGGCCGCAATCTCGACCGGGACGGCGCGCCGACCAAGATGTTCGACCCGAGCCTGTTCGTCTGGGCCACGGTGATGAGCCGCCCGACGCAAGAGCGCGCGATCGTCGATGCCGGGCTGAAGGCGCTGGCCTTCGATTCCGGGCCGCCGCTCGTCTGGGACGAGCCCGCGGCAACCTATGAGCGCGCTTCCGACGAGCACGGCCGGCTCGCCGTCTCAGGCATGACCAACCGGCTCCATATCGGCGACAAGATCCGCCTCGTCCCCGGCCATTGCGACCCGACCGTCAACCTCTACGACTGGTATGTCGGCATTCGCGGCGACCGCGTCGAAGCGATCTGGCCGATCACCGCGCGGGGCGCGGTCTACTGAGCGCCGCTCGGAGAAACCGCACGCCGGTCCGGTAGAGGCTCGGCCCGGCTTCCGCGCAACGCCAGCAGCGCCGTCGCCACCGCGGCGATGATCGCGAACAGGCAGGCGCTCAGAAAGATGTGCGTCGGCTTCATCCCGGTCCGCAACAGATATCCGCCCAGGATCGGCGCGGCGATGCCGCCGAGCCGGCCGATGCCGAGCGCCCAGCCGAGACCGCTGGTCCGCATCCGCGCCGGGTAAAGCTTGCCGCAGGCCGCGTTGGCGCCGGTCTGGCTGCCGATGATCGTCATGCCGGAGAGGAAGATGACGCTGACCAGCGCCAGATACGGCATCGCGACCAGCGCAATCATGGCAATGAACACGACGCCGGCGGCGTAATGCCATGCCAGCGCCTGCTCGGGACCGAACCGGTCGATCAGAACGCCGAGGTAGACCACGGCCAGGATCGCGCCCAATTCGCGGAAGCTGGTGGCGCGCGCCGCTGCCGACGGCGTCATGCCGGTCAAGTGCAATACCTCGGGCATCCAATAGACGAACAGAAACAGGTTCATCAGGCTGCAGAAAAAGATCACCCACATCAGTAGGGTCTGCAACGCATAGCCGCGGCCGAACAGCATCTTGACCGGGTTGCCCTGGGCGACATCGAGGTGCTCGCCGACGCCCTGCCCCGGCCTGATGCCGAGGCGCTGCAACAGCGCGGCCTCGCGCGCCGACGGGTCGGTTTTTGCCGCCAGAAAGCGCGGCGACTCGGGCAGCCACAGCACCATTGCGGCCACCATCAGCAACGGAACGATGCCGCCGACCAGAAAGACGCTCGGCCAGCCGAGCGTGGGCAGCAATACGCCGGCGGCCTGGCCGCTCAGAAACCCGCCGACCGGCGCACCGGTGAAGCTGATCATGATCATCAACGCCCGCCGCCGATGCGGCGCGTAATCGCCGGTCAGCGTCGCCGCCCCCGGAAACGCGCCGCCGATGCCGAGCCCGGTGAAGAACCGCAATATCGTCAGCATCGTCAGCGAGCCGGCGAAGGCGCTGGCGAGCGAGGCGATGCCGAAAATCGTCAGGCTGGCGATCAGCAGCGGCCTGCGCCCGACGCGATCCCCGATCGGCCCTGCCGAGAGGGCGCCCGCCAGGATCCCGATGCTCGACCACAGGAAAGCCTGGGTAAAGGCCGGCCCAGGCAGATGCCAGGCATGGGTCAGCGACGGGACCGAAACGCCGATCGAGTTGATGTCGTAGCCGTCGCAGATCTGCACCAGCGAACACAGCGCCGCAACGCGGATCTGCAGCCCGCCGATCCGCTGGTTTTCGAGCGCAGCCTCGATCGTCGATACTGATACAGCCGCCTGCGCCATTTTCGGCTCCCTGCGTTTCTCCCTCCCCGCCGTGTTGCATTTCCACCGGCCGAGTGCAAGCTCGGGATGCGGCGGCCTTGTCGTTGAAAAGCCAGCGGGGAGCGGCGCGCGGTAGGTTTACCGAGAGCGGCCGGCCGAGGCCGCGGCGGGGCGGTTCGGCAGGCCTGCGCCCCGCCTGCCGCCGAACGCGAGCAGCGCCGTCGCCAGCGCGGCGATGATCGCGAGGACGACGCCGCTCAAAAAAACGAACTTGGGCGGCAGGCCGCGCGCCAACAGGAAGCCGCCCAAGGGTGCGGCGGCGATGCCGCCCAGACGCCCGATGCCGAGAGCCCAGCCGATGCCGCTGGTCCGCATGCGCGCCGGATAGAGCGCCCCGCACGTCGCATTGGCGCCGGTCTGACTGCCGATGACGGTAACGCCGGAAAAGAAGACGACCGCGAGCAGGGCCAGGTAGGGCATCGCGAACAGCGCGATCATCGCGGTGAACCCTGCGGCAGCGACATAATGCAGGGCCAGCGCGCGCTCCGGCCGGAAGCGGTCGATCAGGTAACCAAGATAGAACACGGCGACGATCCCGCCTAAGGCATGCAGGCTGGTCGCGAACACCGCCGCGGGCGGCGTCATGCCGGTAAGGTGCAGGATCTCCGGCATCCAAAAGACGTACAGATACAGCGTCAGCAGGCTGCAAAAGAAAATGATCCACAGCAGTACGGTCTGCAGCGCATAGCCCTCGCCGAACAGCATCCCGACCGGATTGCCGTGGGCGAGATCGATCGCATGCCGCTCGACCTGTCCCGGCGCAATGTCGAGCCGCGCCAGCAATGCCCGATGACGCGGCGCGAGGTTCCTGCTCGCCGCCAGAAACCGCGGCGATTCCGGCAGCCACAATGCCGTGGCCAGCAGCAGCACCAGCGGGAATATGCCGCCGATGATGAAGATGACCGGCCAGTCGAAGCCTTGGTGCAGCAGCAAGGCCACGACCTGGCCCCCGAGAAAGCCGCCGAGCGGCGCCCCGGTAAAGGTGACCATGATCATCGTCGCGCGCAGCCGCTGCGGCGTGTAATCGCCAGTCAGCGCGGTCGTCCCCGCAAACCCGCCGGCGATCCCCAATCCAGTGAAGAACCGCAACCCGCTCAGCACGCCGAGCGAAGGAGCGAACGCGCTCGCCAGCGAGGCGAGGCCAAAGATTGCGATGCTGATCAGCAGCAGCGGCTTGCGCCCAAATCGATCGCCGATCGGCCCGGAAGAGAGCGCGCCCACCATGACGCCGAGATTTGACCAGAGGAAGGCCAAGGCAAAAGCCGACGGCGCCACATGCCAGGCATGGGTCAAAGACGGCACCGCCCAGCCGATCGAACCGACATCATAGCCGTCGCACATCTGGATCAAGGTGCAGATCGCCGCGACGCGGATCTGCAAAGCGCCGATGGGCTGGTTCTCCAGCGCCGTTTCGACGGCCGACACAGACGCCTGCGCCATTTTCGCCTCCCTGCGCTTCTCCCTCCCCGCCGTGTTGCATTTTCGCTTCGGCTGCGCAAGCCTCCGTCGACGGAATGCCGATGCGGGCTGCTTGCAGGATGAGAACAGGCGCCGACTACCGCCAGGCCCTGCGCGACGGGCGCAGGGTCTGGGTGATGGGCGAGGGTAGGATCGCCGACGTGACCACACACCCGGCCACCCGGGCGATGGTCGACGAATACGCGCTGTGGTACGACCGCCACCTCGACCCGGCCTGGCGCGACATGCTGCTGGCGCCGCCGGAAGCCGGCGGAGAACGGGTGCCGTGGGCCTATGTGGCGCCGCGGCGCGTCGCGGACCTGACCGGCATGGGCCGGTCCTTTGCGGCGACGATCTTTCTGAGCGCCGGCAACATCACCCATACCCCGGCCTACGGCAACCTGATCGCGCTCGGCGTGTTGACCGCGGCGCAGTCGGGCGGCGCCCCGCCGGCGCAGATCGCGGCGGCGGCGGGGTATCGCGACCGGATTGCCGATACCGGGCGGTTTCTGACGTTTTGCGGCGGCGCTCCGATCATCGGCCAGCGGATGCGCGCGGACCCGGCCGAGCGGGTGGCGCTGACCCTGGTCCGCGAGAGCGACGCCGGGGTCGTCCTGCGCGGCCGGCTCGGCATGCATACGAGCCCGGCCTATGCCGAGGATGTCTATGTCGGCGCGCTTTCCGGCGTCGACATCGGCGGCCGGCGCGCCAGCTTTATCGTGCCGGTCGCGGCGCCGGGCGTCACGGTCCTGTGCCGCAAGATCGCGGCGCGCGCTCGCAGCCCGTTCATGGCGCCGCTGTCGAGCCGGTTCGACGAACTCGACGGCCAGATGTGGCTCGACGACGTGCCGATCCCGTGGGAGCAGGTGTTCTTTGTCGACGCCTCGCCCGAAGCGATCCCGCGCTGGCTGCGCTGGCATCATCTCTATGGCTGGCTGGCCAAGGCCGAATTCACCCTCGGCCTGACCCTCGCGCTGACCCATGCGATGGGCCTCAGGGAGCACGAACAGACGATCGAGTATCTGGTCGATCTGATCGCCGAGGTGCAACTGGTGCGCAGCTGCCTGACCGCGGCCGAACGCGACCCCGACTTCACCGATGCCGGTTACTGTTTTCCGGGACACGCGCATCTGGCGGCGGGCGGCATCGCGCTGTTCAAGACCCGTCAGCGCATCTCCGAGATCCTGCGGATCGTGCCCGGCTCCTCGCTCGTCGTCGCCCCCTCCGACGACGATCTCGACGATCCCGAACTGGCGGCCGGGCTCGAGCAATCCTTCGGCGGCGGCGGGTACACGGCAGTGCAGCGCGCAGCCCTGCTGCAGCTGGCCTCGGACCACGTTTCCTCTGCCCTCGACGGCCGCGAATCGACCTTCGAGCTGCATGCCAGCGGCGGCATGCCCAACTGGCGCCACTGGCTGCGGCGCAATTTCCGCGATTACAACAGGCTGGCCAATGCGGTGCTCGGCCTGCTCGATTTGCCGATGCCGGAAATCGACCTCGACAATATCCGCACCGCCCCGATCGCCCCCCGCCGCGTCACCACACCGCCATCCGGGGACGGCAAGGGTTAGGCGCAGAGCGGAACTCAGCCGCGCCGATCAAAATCACTCAACAGCCGAACCCCGCCCGGCATCGTGCCGTCGAGCGCAATCAGGTGCTCCGGCTCGCTCAGGCACCAGGCAAACGAGCCCCAGGCGAGATTGGAGATCAGCCCGCTTGAACGCGGCGGCATTGCGGTCTTCAAAGGCTGTTACGAATGCCACCTGCCCGCCCTTGAAGCCGGCGTCCGTCGTCAGTTCCAGCAGCCCGATGCGGCGAGCCTCTGTAATCTCGCCCGCCGTCGCCACCGCCTCAACGAACACGATCAACGGATCGATCGGCGCGAGGTCGACGAGGATCGTATCCGGCAGCAACCTATCCGCCGCAATTCTCAGACCGAGCGCGCGAGCTAGATCGTCATCGCTCTGCACGATCTTGTTGCCGCTTTCCGAAATCCAAAGAACGGCCGGATCCCTGAGAAACCGGGGCGCGAACACCTCTACGACAGCCCGGGTAATAACCGATGACGGACCTGCCTCCATCTGGCGGGTCTCGCCGTTCGGCAGGGTAACCAGCACCCTCGATTGCGCCGCTGTGGCCGAGCGCTGCCGCAGGCGAACGCGGGCCAGCGCGCCATGCGAGAGATGCCGGTCTTGCCAGGCGCCGATCGCCGTCCCGAGCGCCTCGCCTTGTAGTTCAGGTTCAAACAGGGAAGCGAGGGCCGGCTGCAGCGCGTACCGGCCTTTCGAGGAGGTGGTCGCCAGACCCGGCCGAATGACTACCGCGCCCATGCGCACCAAGCCGTCGCGCAGCGTTTCATCCCGAATCGGTTCGCGGGTGTTGTCCTGAAACCAACGGTCGACCGGGAGCTGCGAACCTCGCTTCTCGACCGCGCGGTTGTAGGCCTCGCGGTCTGCATCAGACCCGAGTTTCGCCTGGCTCTCGCCCATTCGGTAAACGTGCTTGGGTCCCATCCATATCCCGCTGCCTTCGACCGCACCGATATACAGCATGACGAATACGGTCCGCGCCGCCATTTCCCTGCGTGCAATAGTTTCGTTGCGGAGAGCCCTCAGGGAAGATCCGCAGCAGTCGCCGGTGAATCTCCCCGACATCAAGCAACCGCGGCAGCATCTTTCCTGCCATAGGCTGCTGCGATGGCCGCCTCGACTTTCGAAGGCGGCGCCCCCGAAGCCACCAACTGCACAAACTTCGCCATAACCGCCGGCGCCGGCAGAGGCAGCTCTTCGACCTCAAATGCCGACACCGCCACCGAACCGTTGATGCACCGAAACGCGGCATCGACGGCCGCGCTGTTGAGCAGCGCCGCAACCGCCGCGGCAGGCATCCGCGGGTTTGGCTCGACCGCCCGCACCATGTTCAGATGGTTCTCGATGGTGACGCCCCGGTTGTGCCGAATAAAGCTCGCGGGCAGCTCGGCCGCGATCAGCCTCCGCGGTTGTTCCTTCGCCGTTGTTCGCTGCAAGAGCACGCAGGGCTGCGTCACGATCAGCCAATCGTCTCTCGGCCGCCTTGCCGCAAACCAGGGAGCGTGGTTGCGTTTTTCGCTCCGCCAAACGAACCGGCCGTCGCCGGCGACCGACTCGGCCCAGATCACCGGGAAGGTGTCTCCGGCGGCCTCCGCCCGAAACTGATCCTTGAACCGATTCCACACGAGCGGGCCCGTGGACACGCCATAGCCATAATCGCTGAGCCTATGGGGCATCGATCGAAGGCGCTTCGCCAGCTCCGCCTGTCCTGCCGAGCGCGGCAGCAACCAGGGCGAATCCGGTATTGCCGGGGGTGTGAAGCTCCCGACCTTGCGGCTGAGGATCTCACGGTTTCCCGTAACATTGATGAACCCGACCTTGCCGGGCAGGGGCAGCCCGCCTTTGCGGTAGGTCGCAAGCATCGTTTCCTGCAGCACGTCGGCGAATACGCCGTCGCGCTCGCTGACGAAATTTACGGCGAGTGGCGGGGCCTCGATGGCCAGGAGCGCGCGCAAGGCCTTGTAGTACAGGCCGGACAGCATGGAGGTCGGCGTCACATAACCGATCACGCCGCCGACCTTGGCCCAACGCAGCGCGGCATCGGTGAACACGCCGTAGAGATTGGCGTGACCGTACACGCTCCTCGCAAATCGCCGTCGGCGCATCGGCGGCAGCGTGATACGCCCATAAGGCGGGTTCCCGATGACGAGATCGAACCGTTCTGCCTCGTCCGGCAGCAGCTCGAGGCTGTCGCGCGTTTCGACGAGTTCCGGCATGGCGCGCCTGCCGTCGCGCGCGAGCGGTTCCAGGGCGATCCCCAGCATAGACCCGGCAAGCCAGGCGCCGAACGGGTCAACGTCAAACCCCCGCAGCCGCGCCCCGATGCTTTGCAGGATGATCGCAGGCTCGGCCCCCTCGAGCGCGCGTGACATCCGCGCCGCCACGGCAATCAGAAACGCCCCGCCCCCGCATGCCGGATCGAGCACCCGTGCAGTTCGCCAGTCGACGCCCGCTTCCTCGGCCATGACAAGAAGGCACTCGACGAGCGCCGGGGGCGTGTAAAAGATCCCGTGCCGGGATCTGAACGGTTCCGGCAACAACGTCGTGTAAAGGCTGCCGATGGCATAAGCCGCCTCGGCCGGCGACAACGCGTGCATTCCCGCCGCAATTCGATGCGCCGCGGCATATGCGTCCGGGGTCAGAGTTCGCCTGTCGGGGTCCGATCGTTCAAAGGTGGTCGGCGCCGGCCTGCTGTTTTGGAGAGCGCGCCGGTAGGCCCCGGCGATCGCCTCCGACAAGCTTCGAGCAAACCCGAGGCGATTTTCGTCGGCAAGTCTCTTCGACAGTTCGATCGCAACCGAGCGATCGACGATCGCTGTGGCCGCACCGGCCTCGCCCGACCGTTGTTTTGGTTTTCCCATATGTTTCCCCGCGACACGATAGACGAAAGATCGGGCTCGGCAAATTCTCCGATAGAGAACATATAAAGAACAACTGGAAACCGCAACGGGTGTCTCGAGGGCCGCTCCGCGCATCCGAGCAAAACCAACTCGATTTTATCGCGGCAGTTCAGGTCGGGCGGCGGACACCGCCCGCTTCGCGCCGTCATGCGCGAGTCGAAAATCGAGAGCCGCTTGGGTGGGCCGGCCGACCCGCTTCAGACGGTGGTCGGCTCCTGCGCTTCCTGGTGCCAGCGCAGCAGCCGGCGGCGCAACAGGGCGATCCCCTTGACCAGGCAAAAGCCGGCGACCCCGATCTCGACGATGCCGGCGAACACGCCCGGCGAGTCGGCAAAGCGCGAGGCGGCGATCATCGCCCCGCCCAGCCCCTGCCCGCCCATCAGGATCTCGGTCACGACGGCGACGATCATCGACACCGGCAGGGCCACCTGCAACCCGGTCAAAATCTGCGGCAGGGCCGCCGGCAATACGATCTCCCACAACAGCCGGCGCTCGCCGGCGCCGAGGCTGCGGGCCGACCACAGCATCTCCTTTTCGACCCCTTGGGTACTGGTCACCGTCGCCGCGATCACCGGAAAGATCGCGCTGAACACGATCATCGTTACCTTGGACAGGTCGTAGAGGCCGAACCACAGCATGAAGACCGGCAGAAACGCGATCTTCGGCATCGGAAAGGCGACCGAGATGATCGGGTCGAAAAACCAGCGCGTCGCCCGGTTGCGCGCGATCAGGATGCCGAGGACCACGCCCAAAGCGGCGGCGACGGCAAAGCCGATCGTCACCCGATACAGGGTCTGGCCGAGATTGGCGGCGAGGTCGCCCGACAGCGCATCCTGCCAGACCCGCCCGATGACCTCGGAAAAGGGCGGCAGCAGGAAATTGCTGACCGCGCCGCTGCGGGCAAAGACCTCCCAGGCGGCGAGCACCAGGATCAGGGTCAGCCCGCTGCGCAGGCTGCGGCCGAGGCGCAAAAATGCCTCGACCGCGAGGCGGCCGTAATTGCGCCCCGCCGGGGCCGGCGCGGCGGCCTCGACGACTTCGCTCATTCGCGCCACCGCAAGGCCCGCTTCATCAGCATCAGGTAACCGCGGTCCGCGGCAAAGCCGAGCAACGCCACGGTCATCACGACGGCAAACATCGCATCGTAGACGCCGCCGTCGCCGAGCCAGCCGATCATGTAGCCGAGCCCCTGGCGCGCGACGATCAGCTCGGTCGCCACCAACAGCACAAAAGCAAAGGCCAGCGCGGTGCGGATGCCGGCCAGGATCTCCGGCAGGGCGCTCGGCAATACCACCTGCAAGAGGGTCGCGGCGCGGCCGGCGCCGAGGCTCCGCGCCGACCAGATCAATACCTGATCGGCGCCGCGCGCGCCGTTGAAGGCGCTGACCGTCACCGGCAGCATGCAACCGATGAAGATCATCAGGATCTTCGAGGCGCTGCCGAAGCCGAGCCACAGCACGACCACCGGGATCAGCGCCGATTTCGGCATCGGATAGACCGCCTGCACCAGCGGGTTGAACAATATCCGGACCGGCCTGTACCAGGCCATCAATACGCCCAACACCGTGCCGCAGGCGATGGCGAGGGCGAGCCCGGCGGCGCCGCGCGACAGCGACACGACGGCGTTGTCGACGAGGTCCCCGCTCGCCAGCAGGCCCCACCAGGCGGCGATCACCCGGTCGAGCGCCGGCAATTCGAGCGGCGACACCAGACCGAAGCGGGTCGCCGATTCCCAGGCGAGCGCCAGCAGCGCGATCGGCGTATAACGCCACAGCCAGGCTCGCAATCGCCCCGCCGTCGCCGACCGGGGCCGCGCGGCGGCCCGGGCCGGTCCGCGGCGCCGGCCGGCAATCGTCAGTCCGGATTGTTCAAGCGCCATGGCCGTCGAGACGCTGCTTGGCCGCCTTGATCAACGACAGATCGACGTATTTGGGGTCGATCCGGACGGTCTTCGGCAAGACTTTCAGATCGACGTCCTCGTCGATCTCCTTCTGGATCGCGTCGACCAACGGCATCAAGTCGGGCGGTCGATAGAAATCGCGCCCGGTAAAGGCGAAATCGAGGTCCTTTTCCGGCTTGTGCGTGACCGCGACGGCAATGGCGAGCGCTTCCTTGCGGTTGGCGGGGTTCAGAAACCAGCGCAGCGCGCGCATGTAGTCGGTATAGAAATCGGTCAATGCCGCACGGTTGGCGGCGACGACGTCGGCGCGCATGCACCAGAATACGCCGTCCGAGACCCCGTGCACCTGGTCGGATGTGAACAGGATGCGATACTTGCCGGTCTCCATCAATTCGCGGGCGAATTGCGGCAACAGCTGGATCATGTCGACCTTGCCGCCCTCGATCATCGCCGGCTGGTTGGCGAAATTGGCCTCGACGGTGGTCACGTCGCTGTCCTGAACGCCGTTCTTGCGGAACATTGCGCGCATCGTCGAGTTGGCCTCCGAGCCGATCGCGTTGGTGGCGACCCGCCTGCCCTTCAAATCCTTGACCGTTTTGACCGGCCCGTCCTTGGCGACGACGTACTCGCCCGACCAGTAGCCGGGCTTGCCGGTCTGCAGCACATCGGCGACGATCTTGACGTCGAGATGCGCGTTGGTGATCGCGAGCGCGAAGGCCGAATCCGAGAACGCCGCGATTTCCAACTCCTTGATCGCCAATGCCTGGATCTGCGGCGTGCTGCCGGCGTAGCGCACCGGCTGAAACACATAAGTCTTGCCGTTGTTGGGCATGATGTCGGGATGCCGCTTGGCCAGTTCGGCGACCAGCGGGGCGAGGTGGCCCGGCGTCTGCGCCCAGCCGACGCGGATCAGCATCGGCGCCGATTGGGCGTCGGCGCGCGGCGCAACCGCCATCGGCGCCGCGCTCGTCGCGATCGCCGCCGCAACAAGGACGATATGCCTCAGACGCATGGCCTCCCACTCCCTCCCGGGTTTTCCCGTTTCAGCCTCGCGCGACACTATCATTCCCTGCCGCCGCGCTGCGCCAGAATCGCCTCGGCGCGCACCAGGTTCCACACATGATCGACCATCTCGACAAAGGGCGGCGAGCGGCTGAGGCCGGGGTCCTCCTTGTCGAAACGCGCCTCGACGATCTCCTTGATCCGGCCCGGGCGCGCCGACATGACCGCGATCCGCTCGGCCAGCAGCACCGCCTCCTGGACATCGTGGGTGACGAAGATCACGGTCTTGCGCGAGGCCTGCCAGATGCGCAGCAACTCGCTCTGCATCAGGCTGCGGGTCTGCGCGTCGAGCGCGCCGAACGGCTCGTCCATCAGCAAGATGCGCGGGTCGACGGCGAGGGTGCGGGCGATCGCCGCGCGCTGCTTCATGCCGCCCGAAAGCTGCGAGGGATAGCTGTCCTCGAAGCCGCCGAGCCCGACCATCTCGATATAGAGTTGGGCGCGGCTCAAACGTTCATCGCGCGGCAGCCGCTGCTTTTCGAGCCCGTAAAGCACGTTCTGCCGCACGGTCTTCCACGGGAACAGCGCGAAATGCTGAAACACGACGCCGCGATCGGGGCCGGGGCCGGCGATCGGCTTGTCCTCGACCCGGATGATGCCCTGTTCGACCGGCAGAAAGCCGCCGAGCAGGTACAGCAGCGTGCTCTTGCCGCAACCGCTCGGGCCGAGCAGGGCCACGAATTCGCGGTCGCGCACCTCGAGCGAGATGTCGTCGAGCGCCAGCACCGGGCGGCCGCGCGGCGGCCGGTAGGTATGGCTGACCCGCTCGATGACGATCTGCGCCGCTGCGTCCACCAGCGTTGTTCTCTCTTTCCCGATCCGGCGACGGGTGTACTCTCGCGCGGTGCCGCGCACAACGCGGCATCGATCGGGAGAAAGCGCGAAATGGCCTGGCAACGCATGGTATTGCAGATCGGCATGGGCACCGACATCCGCGGCGCCGATTACACCAAGGCGGCGGTGCGCGCGCTGCGCGACGCATTGTGGCACAACTCGCTGAGCGTCGCCGACGCGGTCGGCCTGCCGGTCGACTCGATGCGGGTCGAGGTCACGATCGGCGTGCCGCAGCCCGATCGGGTCGACAAGGCGGCGGTGCTGGCGGTATTGCCGCACGGCGCCGGCACGGTCGAGGTGGTCGAGGGCGGGCTCGAAATCGCCAATGACGCCGGCACCAACAAGACCGTGATCGCCAACGCCGCCGCAATCGTGCGGCTCGACATCGCGTGAGGACGAGGCCATGGCGCAAAACGCGTGATCCTCGAAATGGGCGACCGGCAACGATTTGCACGGCGGCGACTACACCAAGGCGGCGGTCCGCGCGGTCGCCGACGCCCTGCATCACAGCTCGCTGACCCTGATCCGCACGATGAAGCTCGACGCCCGCAGGATGCAGGTCGAGGTCACGATCGGGGTGCAGCGGCCCGACCGGGTCGACGCCGCGATGGTCAAGGCGGCCCTGCCGCATGGCGAGGTCACGGTCACAGTCGTCAAAGGCGGTCTCGACGTGCCTGACAACGAAACCGGCGACATCGCGGTCATCGCCAGCGCCGCCGTCGCGGTGCGGATGGAACTGCCGCAGGCCGGGGGCTGACGGCGCCAATTCGGCGTTCTAAGCGGCTCGGGCCGCCTGCCCTCAAGAGACCGCGATCTGGTTGAAAATTCTAGTCACAGTGACTAGAGTCAGCAAAAACCAGCCGGGCCGCTGGCCTCTGCAAAGAGGCCAAGGCGCGGTTCAGAGAATTGGTGCCGGCGCGTCCGCAGCGACGGGCCGCAGCACGTCACGGTCCACGGGCGCGACGAGGTCGTCGTCGTGGCGGCGGAGGAATTTCGCCGGCTCAAGGGCGAACGCACTGGTGCTGCGCTGATCGCCGCCCTCGAGGAATTGCCCTACCGCGACATCGATATCGAACCCCGCCGCGAACGGCTTCCGGTGCGCGACGTGAAACTGTGACCG
>CAVPBN010000013.1:0-45250 GCA_963701815.1 uncultured Alphaproteobacteria bacterium | reverse complement strand
CGACCGGACCGGCGCCGGCCACCGGCATCTCGGCCCTTCCAGGCTCCGGTGACGAAACCGGCTTTGCAGGCGGCCCCGGCCGCCGATACGATAGAATACAAGTGTGGAATACAGCGACCGGCACTCGGCGAGAGGGGCGGAATGGCGGGTCCGTTGAGGCGCGCGGCCGTAGCGGTCCGGCTGGTGCTGCGCGGCGCGGCGGCGCTTGTTCTGCTGGCGCCGTGCGGCGCTCGCGGGCTGCACGCCGAGCCGGCCCGGCAGGCGCCCGACACGATGAAGTTGGCGGGCGCCGCCGCCTGCGTCCCGTGTCACGGCGATCAGGGCCGCGGCACCACCAACGAGTATTTTCCTCGCCTGGCGGGCAAGCCGGCAGGCTATCTCGAGAACCAGCTCGTCGCTTTCCGCGACGGCAGGCGCCGATATCCGCCGATGAATTATCTGCTCCAATACCAGACGGACGGCTACCTGCAAAAGATCGCCGAGTTTTTCGCCGCGCAGCGCCCGCCATTGTCTGCCCCGGCCAATCTCGGCGGCCGGCAGGGAGGTGCTCGCCCGCGGCCAGTCGATGGCGCGGCAAGGCGACGCGCAGCTCGGCGTCCCCGCCTGCGCCAGTTGCCATGGGCCTTCCTTCACCGGGATGGAGCCGGCGATCCCGGGGCTGATCGGCCTGCCGCCGGGCTATGTCGCAGCGCAACTCGGTGCCTGGCGCTACGGCACCCGTACCGCCTTCGCGCCCGACTGCATGCAGATCGTTGCCGGGCATCTGACCGAGAGCGACGTGACGGCAGTCGCCGCATGGCTCGCCACGCTGCCGATCCCCGCCGAACCCTCGCCGGTGCCGCACGGGACCCTGCCGATGCCGTTCGCATGCGGCAGCGAGCCCAATTGACGGAGCGCGCCGTGTCGGATCGCGGACGCCTGTTTCACCGTCTTCTTGATGTCGCGACACGCCTGGTCCTTCTCAATGTCGCGACATGCCTGATCGCGCTGCCGGCCGCGGACGCCGCGGCAAACGCGCAAAAGACGCCCGCCGCGGACGCTCCGGCGGTTGCGGGAGAGGGCGAATACCTGGCGCGGGCCGGCGACTGCATCGCCTGCCATACCGCACCGGGGGAGCGGTTGTTTGCCGGCGCCAGACCGATGCCGACGCCGTTCGGCACGCTTTATTCGACCAACCTGACCCCCGATCCGGCGACCGGGCTCGGCAATTGGACCGCCGACAATTTCTATCAGGTCATGCATACCGGGCGCTCGCCCGACGGCGGGCTGATCTATCCGGCGATGCCCTTTGCCTCCTATACCAAGGTCACGCGGAAAGACGCCGACACGATCCTTGATTATCTGCGCACGGTGCCGGTGATTCATCAGCCGAATCGGCCGCAGGATCTGCGATTCCCGTACAATAATCGCTTTCTGATCCTGGGGTGGCGGACATTGTTCTTTCATGAGGGCGAATACCGGCCTGATCGGGGCAAATCCGCCGAGTGGAACCGCGGCGCCTACCTGGTGGAGGGGCTGGGACATTGCTCGATGTGCCACTCGCCGATCAATGCCCTCGGCGGCAGCCCGCAATCGCAGGCCTTCCAAGGCGGGCTGATCCCGATGCAGAACTGGTACGCGCCGTCGCTGACCTCGAACAAGGAAGCCGGGCTCGGCACCTGGAGCATCAAGGACATCTCCGATCTGTTGCGCACCGGGGTTTCGCGCCGCGGGGCGGTTTATGGCCCGATGGCCGAAGTCACCTACAACAGCCTGCAATACCTGACGGACCAAGACACTCGGGCGATGGCGGTCTATCTGAAGAGCCTGGCCCCGAACGAACCGGCGGCCGGCTCCGCATCGCCGATTCCAGCCGCCGAGGGGAGCCTCTTGATGAGTTTGGGCAATACCGTTTACGACACGCATTGCGCGAGTTGCCATGCGGTCGACGGGCGCGGGATGCCGCCGCACTACCCGCCGCTCGCCGGCAACCAGTCGATCCAGATGGTTTCGGCGGTAAACCCGATCCGCATGGTGCTGAATGGCGGGTTTCCGCCGGCCACCGCCGGCAATCCGATGCCCTACGGCATGCCGCCGTTTGCGCAATCCCTTTCCGACGATGAAGTTGCGGCCGTGGTCACCTTTATCCGCGCGTCCTGGGGCAATCGCGGCAAGGCGGTGTCCGCCCTCCAGGCCAACGAGCTGCGCACCGCGCCGCTCGATTGAGGGTTTGGGCGCCATGATCAACTCGTATCCCCGAGCGACGGAAAACCCGGCAGCGCCGGATCAGGCGGTGCACCGGATCGTCGGGGCCGGCGCGCCTGGGGCAATCGCGCTGGCCGGGGTGGCGACCGCGGTGGTCGTCGCGGTCTGGCTCGCCTTTTACGTTTTTGTCTTCGTGTCCCGCGCCAGCGTGCCGTGACGGTCCCGGTCGGCCCCGACGCGAGTTTCGACGGCAGCGCCGCCCGGGCGGCGCGGACCGAACATCGCTGGGCCGCGGCATCGGCCGCGATCCTCACGGTATTGGTCGTCATCTCCGCCGTCGCCGGCATCCATCTGGCGACGATGCCGCAATACCGCGTCGAGACCGTCGACCCCGGCACCCTGCATCTCGCGGGCGAATTCATCGAGAGCAATCTGGGCAGCGCCCTCGAGCCGGACGGTTCGGTGACGGTGCGGGCGATCGGCCAGCAATATTCGTTCACGCCGCAATGCATCCTGGTGCCGGCCGGCACCAGGATCACGATGCGTGCGACCAGCGCAGACGTGGTGCACGGCTTTCTGATCGAAGGCACCAATGTCAATACGATGCTGGTGCCCGGCTACGTCTCGACCATTGCCGCGCGGTTCGCGACGCCGGGCGAGCATCCTATGCCGTGCCACGAATTCTGCGGCGTCGGCCACCAGGGAATGTGGGGCAACGTGAAGGTCATCGACAAAGCGGCGTTCGCGCGGCTGACGGCCGATCGCCGGAGGCTGGACTGTGTTGACTAGCCGGCGGCTGATCCTGGCGCATTTCTGGCTCGCCTTTGCCGGTTTTGCCGCGGCACTGGGGCTGGGCGAGTGGCAGATGTATGTGCGCAGCCCGCTGGACGCATGGATCGGAGATCCCGAATGGTACTACCGCTCGGTGACGGCGCACGGCACGACCATGGCCTATGTGTTCCCCACCCTGGTGGCGATGGGGTTCGGCTATTTCATCACCGAGGCGGCGCTCGAACGGCCGCTGATCGGGCGCGTCTGGGCCTGGGCCGGCTTTGCGCTGGTCGCGCTCGGCACCGTGACCGCGATCGTCCCGGTGGCGCTGGGGTTCGCCTCGGTGCTGTACACGTTCTACCCGCCGCTGATCGGCAGCCCGTTTTATTACATCGGCATCGTCCTCGTCGTGGTCGGCTCGTGGATCTGGGTCGCGCTGATGTCGGTCAATCTGTACCGGTGGAAGCGCGACAATCCCGGACGGCCGGTGCCGCTGGCGATGTTCGCCAATGTCGCGGGCTCCTATCTGTGGGCCTGGACCGCGGTCGGCGCGGCAATCGAGCTGCTGTTCCAGATCCTGCCGGCCTCCCTGGGGTTGACCGATACGATCGATGCCGGGCTGGCGCGGGTGTTCTTTTCCTGGACCCTGCACGCGATCGTCTATTTTTGGCTGTTTCCGACCTACATCGCCTATTACCTGATCCTGCCGCGCGCGATCGGCGGGCGGTTGTTCAGCGACCAGATGGCGCGGATCGCCTTTGCGCTGTTTCTGGTCGTTGCGATGCCGATCGGCATCCATCACACCTTCGAAGACCCGCAGGTCGGCGCCGGCTTCAAATTCCTGCATTCGGCGTTTACCGCACTGGTGGCGCTGCCGACCCTGCTGACCGTATTTACGATCTGCGCCTCGGTCGAGATCGCCGCACGGCTGCGCGGCGGGAGCGGCTGGTTCGGCTGGCTGCGCGTGCTGCCCTGGCGCAACCCGATCCTGCTCGCCGCGACGTTTTCCTTTATCCTGCTCGGCTTCGGCGGCGCCGGCGGGCTGATCAACATGACCTATCAGCTCAATACGACGATCCACAACACGCAGTGGGTCACCGGCCATTTCCACCTGATCTTCGCCGGCGCGATCGTGATCATGTATTTCGCGATCGCCTACGATGTCTGGCCGCATTTGACCGGGCGCGCGCTCGACGGATTCGGTCTGATGCGGACCCAGCTGTGGACCTGGTTCGTCGGTATGATCATGCTGACCTTTCCGTGGCACTGGGTCGGCATTCTCGGCATGCCGCGGCGCATGGCATTCTACGATTACGCCGATCCCGCGCTCGCCGGGCAGGCGGGACCGGTCGTCATCTCGGTGCTCGGCGGCGCTATCCTGGTGGTTTCGGGCATTTTGTTTCTTGTCGTTCTGCTTCGGGGCCAACGGGCGCCGCAGGTGGAGCCCGGGGCCTACCGCTTCAGCATCGCCGTGCACGAGCCGCGGAATTTGCCTGCCGCGCTCAACGGCCACGCGCTCTGGCTCAGCCTGATGGTCGGGCTGACCGTCGTCAATTACGGGTTTCCGATCGTGCACCTGCTGGCGGCGCCCGGCGTTGCCGTCCCGATTGTTCCGGTGCGAGCCGTCAAGTGAGCAGCCCGCCAACCTCGGCCGAACCGGTCTTTTCCCGCCGAAACCCCTGGTTTACAGTCAGTGTCGCGATCACCGCAGCGCTGGTTCTGGCCGCTGCCCTTGTCGGTTTCGTCTGGCTGCCGATGCTGCAGCCGCAGACGCGCCTGCTCGGGCTTTGGGGTGCGATCTGCAGCGCTGCCGGGGCGCTCGGCCGATTGCCGGCGACGGGGCCGGTCGTCGAGCCGGGCTACCGGGTTACCGCGGTGGTCTTCTCCCCCGGGATGTTCCGCGACCCGAGCCCCGACTCGATCGGCCGCGGCGCCACCTTGGCGCTGCGCTGCACGATGTGCCACGGCGCACGGGGTCTGAGCGACGCAAATTCGCCGAACCTCGCTGGGCAATACGCCGCGGTGGTGTACAAACAGCTGCGGGATTTCAAGTCGGGTGCGCGCGCCAGCGCGATCATGGCGCCGCTCGTCGGCGACCTCGGCGACCGCGACATGCGCGACCTGGCGGCCTATTACGCCTATTTGCCGCGGCCGGGCGTTCGTCCGGCCGATGGCAGGGCAGCCCCGCGGATCGTCGCCGGCGGCGCGCCGATGCGGAATATTCCACCTTGCGGCGCGTGTCACGGCGAACTCGACGACAAAACCGGGAGTCCGTGGCTCGGAGGCCAGCCCGTCGATTATCTGAGGGCCCAGCTGTTCGCCTTCGCATCCGGCGCTCGACACAATGACATCAGCGAACAGATGCGCAACGTCGTCCGCCGGATGAGCCCGTCCGAGATCGCGGCTGCCGCCCGCTATTACGGCGCCGTGCCGTAACCGGCGGCGTCGTCCCTCGGCAAAAAGGGACAAATCGGGGGTTTTGCCGCGCCGCCGGGGACCTCGTCGACTAGAGAAGTTTTAACCTCGATTCGCGCAACGCAACATGCCTATTATCAACCGCGCGCTTCCGGCCCCCGCGGCGGCGCTCCGTAAAACAGCTTCGGGTGAAGAGCATCCGCGATGGCATTGCCTGAGAGACAGGGCCTCTATGACCCGCGCAACGAGCATGATTCATGCGGTATCGGCTTCGTCGCCGACATCAAGGGACGAAAATCGCAGGACATCATCGCGCGCGGTCTGCAGATCCTGGTCAATCTCGATCATCGCGGTGCGGTCGGCGCCGATCCGTCGGTCGGCGACGGCGCCGGCTGCCTGATCCAAATGCCCGATGCGCTGCTGCGCGATTGGGCGGCGGCTCGGCGGCTGGTCCTGCCGGGACCCGGCTCTTATGCGGTGGCGATGTGCTTTCTGCCGCGCGACGCGGCGGCGCGCGATTTCGCGATCCGGCATATCGAGCGGTTGATCCGGGCGGAGGGGCAGTCGCTGCTCGGCTGGCGCGACGTGCCGACCGACACCGAGGGGCTGGGCAGCCGGGTGATCGAGACGATGCCGACGATCCGTCAGGCGATCGTCGTCGCAGATCCGGCGCTCGCCGATCAGGACGCGTTCGAACGCAAGATCTTGACGATCCGCAAACAGGTCCTGAACTGCGTTGTCGCCCTCGCCGCAGAGCATGGTCTGCCGGGTCTGGCCGAGCTCTACATCCCGTCTTTTTCGAGCCGGACGCTGGTCTACAAGGGGCTGCTGCTGGCCCCGCAGGTCGGCAGCTTCTACCGCGATCTGTCCAATCCTCTGACGGTCTCGGCCCTGGCCCTGGTGCATCAGCGATTTTCGACCAACACCTTCCCGTCGTGGCGGCTGGCGCATCCTTACCGGTTTCTCTGCCACAACGGCGAGATCAACACGGTGCGCGGCAATGTCAACTGGATGGCGGCGCGCCGCCAGGCGATGACCTCGGAGCTGCTCGGCGACGATCTGGCCAAGATGGTGCCGCTGATCGGCCCGAACCAATCCGACACCGCCTGCATCGACAACGCGCTCGAATTGCTGGTCGTCGGCGGCGGCTATTCGCTGGCCCACGCGATGATGATGCTGATCCCGGAAGCCTGGGCCGGCGACCCGCTGATGGATCCGAAACGCCGCGCGTTCTACGAATATCACGCTGCGGTAATGGAGCCGTGGGACGGGCCGGCGGCGATCGCCTTTACCGATGGCCGCCAGATCGGCGCCACGCTCGACCGCAACGGCCTGCGGCCGGCGCGCTATGTCGTCACCGACGACGACCAGCTGATCATGGCGTCGGAGGCCGGCGTATTGCCGGTGCCGGAAGCGAAGATCATCAGCAAATGGCGGCTGCAGCCGGGCAGGATGCTGCTGATCGACCTCGAACAGGGGCGGATCATCGACGACGACGAGATCAAGCGCGAACTCGCCGCCGCGCACCCCTATGAGAGCTGGCTGCAGGCGACGCAGTTCAACCTCGCCGAATTGCCGGAATTGCCGGATGACGAGCCGGCCGCGCCGGAACGTATTGCGGGGCCCGCCAACGACCCGACGCAACACCTCAATCTGCAGCAGGCCTTCGGCTATACCCAGGAGGATATGCAGTTCTTCCTCGAGCCGATGGGGTGCGCCGGCGACGACCCGGTCGGCTCGATGGGCACCGACACGCCGATCGCCGCGCTGTCGCGCAAACCCAAGCTGCTCTACAATTACTTCAAGCAGAACTTCGCCCAGGTAACCAACCCGCCGATCGACCCGATCCGCGAGGAACTGGTCATGTCGCTGGTCTCGATGATCGGGCCGCGGCCGAACCTGCTCGGGCATCAGGCCGGCACCCACCACCGGCTCGAAGTGTCGCAACCGATCCTGACCGATGCCGATCTGAAAAAGATCCATGCGATCGAGCGGCTGGTCCCCGCCTTCCGCACCGACACGCTCGACGCGACCTGGCCGGCCGTCGAAGGGGCCGCCGGCATGGCCCCGGCGCTCGATCGGCTGTGCGCCGAGGCGACCGCGGCGGTGCAGGCCGGGCACAACATATTGATCCTGTCGGATCGCGCGATCTCTGCCGATCGGGCGCCGATACCGGCATTGCTGGCGACCTCGGCGGTGCATCATCACTTGATCCGCGAGGGTCTGCGCACCTCGACCGGGATCGTCGTCGAGACCGGCGAGGCCCGCGAGGTGCATCATTTCTGCGCGCTGGCCGGCTACGGCGCCGAGGCGATCAACCCTTATCTCGCCCTGGCAACCCTGGAACAGATCCGGGTCGAGAACGATTTGCCGCTCGGCGCCGCCGAGATCAAAAAGAACTATCTGAAGGCGATCGGCAAAGGCATCCTCAAAGTCATCTCCAAGATGGGGATCTCGACCTACCAGTCCTATTGCGGGGCGCAGATCTTCGACGCGGTCGGGCTGTCGAGCAGCTTTGTCGAGCAATACTTCACCGGCACGGCAACCACGATCGAGGGCGTCGGCCTGCGCGAGATCGCCGAGGAAGCGGTCGAGCGCCACCGGCACGCCTACGGCGCCAACCCGATCTATGACGAGTTGCTCGATGTCGGCGGCGATTACACCTTTCGCCTGCGCGGCGAAGACCATGCCTGGACGCCGCAGACGGTGGCGGACCTGCAGCATGCCGTGCGCGGCAACTCGACGGACAAATACCGGGTCTTTGCCGCGGCGATCAACGACCAGAGCGAGCGGCTGCTGACGATCCGCGGGCTGATGACCTTCGACTTCGCGGCCGAGCCGGTGCCGCTCGACGAGGTCGAGCCGACGAGCGAAATCGTCAAACGCTTCGCCACCGGCGCGATGAGTTTCGGCTCGATCAGCCGCGAGGCGCATACGACGCTGGCGATCGCGATGAACCGCATCGGCGGCAAGTCCAACACCGGCGAGGGCGGCGAGGAGTCGGCGCGGTTCAAGCCGCTGGCCAACGGCGACTCGATGCGCTCGGCGATCAAGCAGGTGGCCTCGGGCCGGTTTGGCGTCACCGCCGAATACCTGGTCAACGCCGACGATCTGCAGATCAAGATGGCGCAGGGGGCGAAACCCGGCGAGGGCGGCCAATTGCCCGGGCACAAGATCGACAAGGCGATCGCCCGGGTGCGTCATTCGACGCCGGGGGTCGGGTTGATCTCGCCGCCCCCGCATCACGACATCTATTCGATCGAGGATCTGGCCCAGTTGATCCACGATCTGAAAAACGCCAACCCGCGGGCGCGGATCTCGGTCAAGCTCGTATCCGAAGTCGGCGTCGGCACCGTCGCCGCCGGGGTTTCGAAGGCGCGCGCCGACCACGTGACGATCTCCGGGTTCGAAGGCGGCACCGGCGCGAGCCCTTTGACCTCGCTGACCCATGCCGGCTCGCCCTGGGAGATCGGCCTCGCCGAAACCCAGCAGACCCTGGTGCTGAACGGTCTGCGCGGCCGCATCGCGGTGCAGGTCGACGGCGGGCTGCGCACCGGCCGCGATGTCGTGATCGGAGCGATGCTCGGCGCCGACGAGTTCGGCTTTGCTACCGCGCCGTTGATCGCCGCCGGCTGCGTGATGATGCGCAAATGCCACCTCAATACCTGCCCGGTCGGCATCGCCACCCAGGACCCGGTATTGCGCGCCCGCTTTACCGGCCAGCCCGAGCACGTCATCAACTTTTTCTTCTTCGTCGCCGAGGAAGTGCGCGAGCTGATGGCGAAGCTCGGTTTCCGCAAATTCAACGAAATGATCGGCCGCACCGACCGCCTCGATATGGTCCCGGCGATCGAGCATTGGAAAGCCAGGGGCATCGACCTGTCGCGGGTATTGCACCGGGCGGTGCCGAGACCGGGAGTGACGGTCTATAATTGCGAGACCCAGGACCATCAGCTCGCCAAGGCGCTCGACAACGAGCTGATCGCGGCGGCGCAATCGGCGCTGGACGCCCGCGAACCGGTGCGGATCGAGCGCCCGATCCGCAATGTTCACCGCACCGTCGGCGCCATGCTGTCGGGTGAGGTGGCGCGGCGTTATGGCCATGCCGGTTTGCCGCAGGACACGATCTGGGCGAGCTTTCGCGGCAATGCCGGGGGGAGTTTTGGGGCGTTCCTGGCGCGCGGCGTAACCTTGGAGCTCTACGGCGACGCCAACGACTATGTCGGCAAGGGGCTGTCGGGGGGCCGCCTGATCGTTCGCCAGCCGCCCGAGTCCACGCGCGAGCCGACTGAAAACATCATCATCGGCAACACCGTGCTCTACGGGGCGATCTCGGGCGAGGCCTATTTCGAGGGCGTCGCCGGCGAGCGTTTTGCGGTGCGCAACTCGGGCGCGGTGGCGGTCGTCGAAGGCACCGGAGATCATGGCTGCGAATATATGACCGGCGGGGTCGTCGTTGTGATCGGCGGCGCCGGGCGCAATTTTGCCGCCGGCATGTCGGGCGGGATCGCCTATGTCTACGACCCGACAGGCCGGTTTCCCAGCCTCTGCAATCTTGCGACGGTCGATCTCGAGGCGGTCGCCGCTCCCGATCCGGACGAGAGCGAGGGCCTCGATCGGCCGCACCAGCGTTCGCCCAGCGTCGAGGACGCCGGCATGGGCGATTTGTTGCGCTTCGACGCGGCGCGTCTGCGCATCCTGCTCGAACGCCATCATCTGCTGACCGGCAGCGCCCGCGCCCGAACCCTGCTCGAAGACTGGGACAATGCGCTCGGCTGCTTCGTCAAGGTGATGCCGAAGGACTATCGCCGCGCGCTGCTCGAAATGCAGGCCGAGCGCGAGACCGTCCGCACGGAAGGCGCAGCCGAATGATGTGAGGCGGCGCGACCTCCTGGCGCCGGCGCGGCGTGCTGTGGCCGCTCGCCGCGATAGCGCAGCGGCCCGCCCAGCGGCGGCTGATCGCCACGCTGTCGCTCGGGTCAACGGCCCCAGCGGAGCGCTGATCGAGACGTTCCGTCAGGCGCTCGGCGCTCTCGGCTACGGCGACGATAAAATCATGGTCGAGAGCCGCAGTCATCAACCCGAAGACGGCCCAGGCGCTCGGCCTTCCCGTGCCACAACTGCTGCTGGCGCGGCCGACGAAGTGATCGAGTAGGGCGCGCAACGGCTGCCCGGGCATTGCGCCGCCTTTGCCCTCGATCGGCGCACGAGCCCGGGGCAGCGTGATCGTCATGACGGACGCCTTCAAGCATCGGCCATCGCAAGCAGATCATCGCGCCGGCGTCCGGCCGGCCAAGGATCACCGGGACTACCCTGCCATTACCATGTGGTCGAAGGCGGCCTGATGGTCTATGGACGTCGACACCGTCGACCTATTGCGGCGCCGCGCCCTATGTCGACCGCATCCTCAAAGGCGAGAACCCGGCCGTACTTCCGGTGCAGGCGCCAACCCGATTCGAGCTGGTCATACAACCGCTGAACTGACCACCAAAGCGCTCGGCCTCGCCGTCCCGCCGCTCGAGCTCGCCCAGCCGACAAGCTGATCGAGTGAGCCGCTCGCCGCGGCGGCCGACCTCCCGTCGCCGTTGACCTGTTCGGCACCGGCAAGGGCATCATCGATATCAGTCAGTAATCATGTCCGGTTTCGCGCGTGTGTGCGCAGCAGGGTAGCGGGATGGCTCAAGCCGACCGGATTTCTGGAGATCGAGCGTCACGACCGCGGCTACGACAAGCCGGATATCCGCCGGCGCAGCTGACGAGGTTCGTCAAGCCCCTGCCCGGCCCGGCGCCGCTGATCGAGCGGAGCGGAGCTGGCGGCTACCGGGTTCGCTCCGGCGAGCAGATCGAGGCGCTGCTTGGAGCCGCCTATGCCGAGCCGCCCGAGGCGGCAGGGTGCATTGGCGGATTGCACCGGGTGGCGGCCTACCTCGCCGAAGGCAATCTGCCGTTGGCGATGATCGCGGCGGTGCGGCTGCGGCTCGGCGAGATCCCCGAGGATCGGATCGAGCGGCTCGCCCGGGCCGATTCTTTGCTCAAGGCCAATTTCAACCCGAACGAGCCGCGCGACGACCGCGGCCGCTGGACCGACGATGTCGAGGGCGATTTCATCCTCGACGATCCGGGCGAGGAGGGCAGCGCCGGCAGCAACGCGGCGCCGACCCGGCCCCGACCGCCGCGGGCGGCGGCGGTCCAGCCGTCCCGCGCGCCTGGGAGCACTATCCCTAACGCCGATTTCCGCAACCGCCTCGCGATCGCCGAAGGATCGGCGAAGCACCAGAATTTCGGCTACGACGAAGTAAACAACAGCAACAATCCCAATCTAATCGCGCTGGGCCGCTATCAGCTGACGCCGGTTGCTCTCAGGGCGGCGGGCATGATGGATCGTGATGGGGGATGGACCGGAAAATACGGCGTCCATTCTCGCGCGGCCTTCCTGGCTGATCCCGAAGCGCAAGAACAGGCGCTCTCCGACTACCTCCATGATCTCGAACGGCAGCTACGCGCCAACGGCGCCTTCGCTCATATCGGAGAGACCATCGACGGCTTGAGTGCGCGCTTCCCGGTGACGCACGCCGGCATCCTCGCCGCCGCGCATCGGGAGGGAGCCGGTGCGACTGTCGATTATCTTAATCGTGTTAAAGCCAACAGCTTCACCAGCGAACGACTTCACCTGAAACCCGCGGACCGTCCGGTCGAAACCCGTCTGCGTACCTTCTCGGCTGCGCGCTATGAGTGATTTTTTCGGTCACGGGATCAACCGGTTGTTGATCGGGGCAATGCTCTCAGCCTGCACCCTCTCGCTCGCTAATGCGCAAATGCTCAGCTTCTCAAAAAGGAAGAGCGCGGATCAAGTATATTGTCTGCAGCAAGCACTACGCGGAAGCAGTTGGCAGAGTTATCCCAATCTCCCTGCCGAGATGGTCAAGGTGGCATCGGCTGCTTCTACTATCCTGAATAAGAAGGGACGACCAGATTACGTCTATGTGCTAGAAGACGGAATCGAGTGGTGTGGCACGGCAGGATGCAAGCTGCTGATCGCAGAAAGGGGGCGCGATGGAGCTTGCCGCCTGCTTTACGACGGCATGGGCGACAACAGCTTCACTGTGCTGCACCGCCGCGATCACGGTTATCGCCGCATCTACGCGCCGTGCGAGGCGCGGTTCGACGGCCAGCAGTATCAGCAGCTCCATGAGGAATGCCCGAACCTCGATATCCATCATTAGCAGAGATCAAGGTCCGCAAGGAGCATGACTTCGTAGCGGTTTTGGCGGCGCGTAGGGAGAATGGCGGATTATTTTCAGGCTGAGGTCAGGTAATCGGCCGATGGTTTCTCAGCACATTTTTGCCGGCAGGCATGTTCCCGCTGCTCGCGGCGCGGGCGCAGCAGAAGACGATGCCGGTGATCGGCTTTCTGAGCGGCACCTCCGCGGTGTTTTAGCGCACCGTTTGTCTCTGACGTTCCGCGAAGCGCTCGGCCAGGCCGGCTGTGTCGAAGGGCGGAACGTTGCAATCGAATACCGCTGGGCGGAGGGCGCCTTCGACCGCTTGCCGGCGATGGCACAAGATCTGGCCCGACGCCATGTCGATGTGATCGTGACGAGCGGCAGCACGCTCGCGGCGCTGGCGGCACAGCATGTCGCTGGGCTCCTGATCGGCAACGACGCCTTTTTCAACAGCCGGCGCGAGCAGTTCATCGCCCTGGCGGCGCGCTATGGCATTCCGGCGAGCTACGAAAGCAAGCGGCGGTGCGGGCCGGCGGGCTGACCAGCTATGGCGCGAGCTTTGTTGCGATATATCGCCAGCTCGGCCTCTATACCGCAAAGGTGATCGAGGGCGTGAAGCCGGCCGACCTGCCGGTCATCGAGCCGGCTAAATTCGAGCTGGCGATCAACCTGAAAACCGCGAGCGCGCTCGGCCTCGCGGTCCCGCCGTCGCTCCTCGCCCGCGCCGACGAGATCGTCGAATGAGACGCCGACCTTAGCGATTGCGACGGTGCAGCAGCCGACGAGGAACCTGGCCCAGCTGGTGAAAACCCGGGTTCTCGGAGCGCTGTGGCCCGGAGCCCAAGCGGAGGCCGGCGTGGATCTGCCCCGGCGGAACATGCGCGATCTCGGCTATGCGGCAGGTCGAGGTGGAGCGCCTTCGCGGTTTTGAGATTAACGACCAACTGGAACCGGGTCGGCCGCTTGACCGGACCGCTGGGTTTGGCGCCCTTGAGGAGCTTATCAACCAGGCCCGCCGCAATCGTTTTTGCTCCGGGTTGGTGAAACCAGCGAATGAGGCGCCGGCTTACCGGCATTGATGCCGACCGCGAAATCGGGCAACATCAATATAAGTCAGCAACATTGACCGGGGTGACTCGGACAAACGCCAGGGACCGAAATATGGGTAGACCGACCGGTTTTCTCGAAATCGAGCGCCGCGACCGGCCCTATGAAAAGCCGGATATCCGCCGGCGCAGCTGGAGCGAGTTCGTCAAGCCCCTGCCCGGCCCGGAGACGCGCAAGCAGGCGGCGCGCTGCATGGATTGCGGCATCCCGTTCTGTCATGACGGCTGCCCGGTCAACAATCTGATCCCAGACTGGAACAATCTGGTCTATCGCGACCAGTGGCAGGCGGCGCTCAAAGTCCTGCATTCGACCAACAACTTTCCGGAATTCACCGGCCGCGTCTGCCCGGCGCCGTGCGAGGCGGCCTGCACGCTGAACATCGACGACAACCCGGTGACGATCAAAACCATCGAATGCGCGATCGTCGATCGCGGCTGGCAGGAGGGCTGGATCGAGCCGGCCGCGCCGGTGCGGCGGACCGGCAAGCATGTCGCCGTGGTCGGCTCGGGTCCGGCCGGGCTCGCCTGCTCGCAGCAATTGGCGCGCGCCGGCCACCGGGTGACGCTGTTCGAAAAGGCCGATCGCACCGGCGGATTGCTGCGCTACGGCATCCCCGATTTCAAGATGGAAAAGCGGCTGATCGACCGCCGGGTGGCGCAGATGGAGGCCGAGGGCGTCGCCTTCCGCACCGGGGTCGAGATCGGCGTCGATGTCGCGATGGCCTCGCTGCTCGCGGAGTTCGACGCGGTGGCGATGACCGGCGGCGCCGAACTGCCGCGCGACCTCGAAGTGCCGGGCCGCGACCTCGACGGCATCCATTTCGCGATGGACTTCCTGCCGCAGCAGAACAAGCGCAACGCCGGCGACAGCGAGGAGCGGGCCGCACCCCGCGGCACGATCACCGCCGCCGGCAAGCATGTCGTCGTGATCGGCGGCGGCGACACCGGGTCCGACTGCATCGGCACCTCGGTGCGCCAGGGCGCGGCGTCGATCACCCAGCTCGAAATCCTGCCGCGCCCGCCCGATCGCGAAAACAAGGCGCTGACCTGGCCCGACTGGCCGCTGAAATTGCGCACCTCTTCGTCGCAGGAGGAGGGCTGCGAGCGCGACTGGTCGGTGCTGACCAAGCGGGCGGTCGGCGATGGCGCCGGGATCACGGCGCTCGACTGCGTCCGCCTCGAATGGACCAAGGGCCCGGACGGCCGCTGGGCGATGACCGAAATCGCCGACAGCGCCTTTCCGTTGAAGGCCGATCTGGTATTGCTGGCGATGGGGTTTCTCGGCCCGGTCAAAACCGGCATGGTCGAGCAGTCGGGCGCCGCACTCGACCCGCGCGGCAATGTCCGCGCCGACACGGTCGACTACCGCACCTCGGTCGCCAAGCTCTTTGCCGCCGGCGACATGCGCCGCGGCCAGTCGCTGGTCGTCTGGGCGATCCGCGAAGGCCGCCAATGCGCCCGCGCCATCGACGAATTCCTGATGGGAACGAGCCTCTTGCCGCGCTGAGCCCGGCGCCGCCCAAACACTCGAACTTGCCGACACCGCGATGCAGGCTCGGCGCTCGTCGAGCGCGCGCCCCTTATCGCCCCGGTAAAGCCGCATAATGGGCTTATGGAAAATCGTAGTAAACGTGCGCGCCGGGTCGAAGCCCGGATTGCACTCGTTCAACGCCCTGAACAGAGATTATTGTATACGGTCATGCCGAAAAGTTCGGCCGCAAATCCGGCGGTTTAACGTGGCTTTAACGCGGGCTTCTCTGGGTCTAGTACTGCCCTATGGCGCAACTTGGATACTGCTCGGCTGCCACAAGATGTCGATCGCCGGCACGCTACGCCAGCATTGCCTCGATACACGCAATGAACCGCTCGGCGGTCGCAATTGCCTGTTGCGCCTGCTCGACGGTCACCTCCGAACCGGGGTCGATCCCATAGTCAGCCATCGCCTTGAGGTCGTAGGTACGGCCGAGGAAGGCGCGCAATTCGAGGTCGAAACGCGGCGCGTCCTTCGTCAGCCGTCCCAGTTCCCGCTGCACGCCGCGATGCCGCTTGATGACAAGGCCGCTGCGCTCGAAGATCAAAGCCTGCGCCGCATGCAGCCCGGCAAGATAGGCTGCGCGGCCCGCCTCGTCGCTATAGCGCAGCACATCAAGCTGGTTTCGCGCCTTGGTCGAGAAACTCACGTGCCTTCCGCAGAAACGCCGCGCTCTCCGCTTTCATAACTCCACGCCGCTGGAGCAAATCTCGTGCATCAGCGGCGTGCGCTCGCTGTTATAGGAACCCGCGCGATACGGCATGGCGTGGATGAAGGGGCCATCCTCTTCGACGATGATTTTCGTGCTGAGATCGGCCAGCCGGTTCATTTCCGCAAACCGGTCGGGCATGTCGTGCAGGAACACCGCCACGTCATAGTCCGAATGCTCGTGCGCATCGCCGCGTATGCGGGACCCGAACAGCACCACCCGCTCGAGCCGCTTGCCGTACATCTGATCGAGCGCGGCGCGGAAGCGCTTCAGGACCGGATCGTCGGAAATCTGCATGCGCGCCATTATAGTACAAAGGAGACAAAGCGGGTCGCGTTCGAGGATGGCGGTTCGGTCGGCGTTGCGCACCGTCGACGGTGGGCGATGACGATCGTGGTGCGGCACTCGACCCGCGCGGCAATGTGCACGCCGGCACGACCGACTACCGCACCTCAATCGCCAAGCTCTTTGCAAGGACCTTCGAGTTTTGCACAGGGCTGACGTCCGGGCGAAGCTGGTCCGCTGCTCACGACCGCTCAACTACCCGAGCGGAGGTTACTGCGAGACGCCAACCACAGCGAAAGTGCGGTATTTGGCATATTTCTCGCCAATTTTTCTTACTTGCTCGTAGGCTGGATCATCTCGCCATGCATGAACGGCATCTATGCTTGGATAACGATAGATGACGACCCGTCTTGGCGGCTGACCATCGACGGCAACGATCGGATTTCCGCTTCCAGCCGCACCGCCCGCCGCGACCAACTGCCCGCCATGTTCTTTGATGATTTCTCGGGCCTTCGGGAGATACTCCTTAGCGTATCCCTCCGGGTTCGTTACTTCGATCTCCCCAATGAAATAAACGGGCGGTTTCGCCTGCGCGTGAAGCTCTTCCACGGCAGCGGCGCCAATCGCCATGCTGGCCAGCAATGCGGCGGCTATACCAAATCGCGATTTCATAAGCCCCTCCTCCGGATTCGTGGAGCGCGATTATACACAAAAGGCGTCACCCGCCGCTGTTCGCATCGGCCATAGCACCCGCGCGTCAGGTGCTCGCCATTTCCGAGGGGCAACTCGTCGCTATGCGTGCGCGGAGCTTAATTTGAGCTGAATAATATGTGATTGGGCGTCCGGGCCGGCGGTCATAGCCGAGCGAAAGGGAAACCAACTTATGTTCCGCTTCAAGACACTCTTCATGGCGCTGGCGCTCTCAATGCTGTCCGGTTCGGATATTGTTTAATTTGGCGATTGTAGTGAAGCACCGGTACCCCGTGGCGGGCTCGACCCGTGGGCCGTCAGCCCACGGACTTTGTTCCGTGGGCACCCACGTTTTTTTCTTGCAAGACCCCTCCATTGCAAGACGTGGACGGCCGGGTCGAGCCCGGCCGAGGGGGGATTTGATCCTAAGCATTTGAAGATCATCGTAAATCTGAACCGGAGAGCAATGTGGCGCTCTGGCTGATCGCCCCCATGTGCGCCCATGCGGCAAGCTTCTGCGCCACGGTGAATGGCGGCTTTGGTAGTGGCGGCGCGTCCACAAGCCGGTGTTTTCACGGAACGCCTTCCGTGCGATGCTCGCCCGCATCAAATCGGATATAGGATGACTCGGTAATGGAAGAAAAGCCGCTGTTGTCGCCGATGTTTGCGCCGCGCGTTGCGTTCCGGCCAAGTAAACATCGCCGCTATTCATCAGAGCCGTGGTTCGCGCAGCTTGCGGCGTGTCACGGGCGTGACGTTTATGTCGCCTTCGTGCGCGCGGGCCTGCGCGAGGTCGTAGGCCATTTGGAGCCGCAGCCACGTTTCCGCGCCGCCGCCGAATGCCTTGTCGAGTCGCAGCGCCATATCCGCCGAAATGCCGCTCTTGCCGTTGACCAGATTGTTGAGAGTCTGGCGCGTGACGCCCAAAATCTCGGCGGTCTCGGTGATCGTAAGGTCGAGCGGTTCAATGCAGTCGTGCCGCACGGAAAGGCCGGGATGCGGCGGGTTCTTCATGATCATGATGTGCCTCCTGTCGGCTAGTGGTAATCGACCAAATCAACATCGGTTGCGTCGCCATGCTCGAAGCAGAAAATGATCCGCCAGTTGGCACGTACGGTGATGTTCCAGTAACCGGCGAGGTCGCCTTTCAGCGGGTGCAGCCGGAAACCCGGCACGTCGAGTTGTTCGGGCCGTGTCGCCACGTCGAGCCGCGCCAGCATGCGGGCGATTTTGTCCGCGTGTTCCGGGTTCACCTCGCGCCGGTCGCCGTCTTCGTAAAGTCGTCTGAGGCCGCGATGTCGAAAGTGCCGGATGATCACCAGATCATATAGTGACAATTGTCACTTGTCTATCATTTTTCGTTGCAGGCAGTTTGTCGGCACACGCTCTTTCACCCAAAAATCAGTACCTGAGAGGCTGCGGTCGAGCAACGCGATCCGTCGGCATGTGGGCAGCGTCGACAAAAAGTGGGCGATCAGGATCGTGGTACGGTCGCGCATTGGCGCATCGAGGGCGCCCACGCAGCCGCGCCTCGCTGAGGGCGGTCGATCATCGGCAAATCAAGCCGCGACCGCGGTCAGATGCCCGCGCGCTGCGTAGTCGAGAATGCGTCGGTCGCGGGTCATCAGCTCGGCATTGGTCACTCGGGCTGTGGCGACGATCAGCCGATCGGCCGGGTCGCGATGAAATGTCTCGGGCAGGCAGCACGCTTCAACCGCGATCCTCGGCGCCAGCGGCTCGATCGACAACCCAGCGGCTGACACAGCGCCCTCCATCCATTGAGCCAAGGGCTGGCCCAATTCGATGCCGCCACGCGACGCCAGGAGCGCAGCTTCCCAAACCGAAATCGCCGAAATTCTAAGCTGACCAGAGGCTGCCGCACGGTTGATCGCGGTTTGGCTGCTAATTGCCAACTCGGCGTTTGCCAGCATGAACCAGATCCATATATGCGTATCCAACAACAGCAAATGTATTTCAGACGTTGTCGGCATCGCCGCTCCACTCTAAATCATCTATCGGCTCGATGATGGCACCGCAAATTTTGGCCGTTCCGGCCATATACCCGAAGAGATCTACCGGTTCGCTCTCTATCGGCACCAGCTTGGCGACCGGCTTGCCCCGTTTGGTGATGACGATCGGGCGGCGTTGTTGCGCCACCTCGTCCATCAGACGCAGGCAGTCGGCCTTGAAACTCGCCGCCGCGATATGGCGCAATTCGCTGTCCATAATTCGACCGTCCATGGTCATTTGCGATTGACCATATGCGATCGAACAGTTTCCGCGCAAGCCGCGGGCGTTGCTATGATGCATGACCTTTTGGCGAGGGCATGACCTAATTTGGCGAGGGATAGATGCAGGCGCGCGCGAACGGCACCGGGATCGGGCAGCCGGTCAGGAGGCGGGAAGACCGCCGGCTGCTGACCGGCGCCGGCCGGTACAGCGACGATCTCAACCTTCCCGGTCAGGCTTATGCCGTCTTTGTCCGCTCGCCCTATGCCCACGCCCGTATCCGCGCGCTCGACGCCGCCGCCGCGCGCATGGCGCCCGGCGTTTTGGCGGTGCTGACCGCCGAGGAGGTGCAGCGGGACGGACTGAACCCGCTGCCGCATATCAGCAACAGCCACCCGGCCGACATCGCCATCCAGAACCGCGACGGCTCGCCGGTCCGCCGGCCCCGGCAGCAGCCGATTGTCTGGCCTGAGACCTGTCATGTCGGCGAGATCGTCGCGATGGTCGTCGCCGGTTCGGTAGATACGGCCAAGGATGCCGCCGAGCTGGTCGCGATCGACTGGGAGCCGCTGCCTGCCGTCGCGCACGGCCTCGCCGCCGCAGCGGACAATGCCCCGCGCGCCCGGCTCGACAGCGAGAACATCATTCTCGACGGCGAGGTCGGCGATGCGGCCATGACGGCCGCGGCGTTCGCCGGCGCCGCGCATGTCGTCAAACTCGACACCTGGGTGCAGCGCGTCTGCGGCGTGCCGATGGAGCCGCGCGCAGCGGTCGGCGAGTACGATCCGGCGAGCGGGCTGCACACCCTGCATGCCGGCGCCGGCGGTGCGGTCAGCCCGCGCCGCGACCTGGCGATCGTGCTCGGCGTGCCGCCCGAGCAGGCGCGCATGGTCATGCACGATGTCGGCGGCAATTTCGGCACGCGCGGCTCGTTCAACGTCGAATTCGCCCTGGTGGTGTGGGCGGCGAAGCGGCTCGGCCGCCCGGTCAAATGGACCTGCGAGCGGCAGGAGGCGTTCGTCTGCGACTACCAGGCGCGCGACCTCGCCTGCAGCGCAGAATTGGCGCTCGACCGTGACGGCAATTTTCTGGCGATGCGCGGCTCGAACCTCGTCAACCAGGGCGCCTACGCGATCGCCTTCGGCTCGCTGAACAAGGGCGTCGAGATCATGTCGAGCATCTATCACGTGCCGGCCGTGCATTTCCGCGCGCGGGCGGCATTAACCAACACCCTGCCGACCCGGCCCTATCGTAGCTCGGGCCGGCCCGAAGTCATGTTCGTCATGGAGCGGCTGATCGATCTGGCCGCCGAGCAGACCGGCCTCGACCGCATCGAATTGCGCCGCCGCAACCTGGTGCCGAAAAGCGGGATGCCGTACACGAACCCGTTCGGCATGGTCTATGACAGCGGCGAGTACCACGCCTGCATGGAGCGGGTGCTGGCGCTCGGCGACTGGGCCGGGTTTCCGGCGCGCCGGGCCGAGGCGCGGGCGCGCGGCAGATGCCGCGGCATCGGCGTCGCCAATTATGTCGACACCGCGACCGGCGCGCCGCGCGAAAGGGCCGAAATGGTGGTCAAGCCGGACGGCGTTGTCGAGGTCGCGATCGGCACCGTTTCACAGGGCCAGGGGCACGAGACCAGCTTTGCGCAGCTCGTCGCCGAATGGCTGGGCGTGCCGCTCGACAGCGTCCGCCTCGTCACCGGCGACACCGCGCGGGTCTCGGTAGGCGGCGGCGCCCATTCGGGCCGGGCATTGCGGCTCGGCAGCATCGTCATGTTCAACGCCGCGAACGCGATCATCGAAAAGGGGATGCAGATCGCGGGCCACGTGCTGGAGGCGGATACCGCCGATCTCGAATTCGCCGGCGGCGAGTTCCGGGTCAAAGGCACCGACCGGCGGATCGGCGTATTCGAGGTCGCGGCCGCGGCGGAGCGGCGCGACGACTTGCCCGACGAGTTGCGCGGCCCGCTCGGCGCCGAAAGCGACGAGACCGTCAACCTTGCCGCCTTCCCCTATGGCTGCCATGTCTGCGAGGTCGAGATCGACCCCGAGACCGGGGCGCTCGACATCGTCCGCTACGCCGCGGTCGATGATGTCGGGCGCGCGGTCAACCCGATGATCGTGCACGGCCAGGTGCATGGCGGCATCGTCCAGGGGGTCGGCCAGGCGATCCAGGAATATGCCTGTTACAACCCCGACAGCGGGCAGCCGGTGGCCGGCTCGTTTATGGATTATGCGATGCCGCGGGCCGACCGCCTGCCGTTTTTCACGACCGAATTGAGCGAAGTGCCGTCGCCGACCCACCCGCTCGGCCTCCGGCCCGGCGGCGAAGGCGGCACGACGCCGGCGCTCGGCGTCGTCGTCAACGCGGTCGTCGATGCACTGGCCGAATTCGGCGTGACGCACATCGAGATGCCGGTGACGTCCGAGCGCGTCTGGCGCGCGATCCGCCGCGACGCGAACGGCCGACAGCGCCGCCCAGATCCCGGTTTGGGCCGGACCGAAGGTCGGTCGGCGTCGGCGCCTATTGGCCGCCTCGGGACTGGTTGACGATCAGCCCCCCGGCGAGACCCGCAGCGGCGCCGATCCCGGCCCCGAGAGCGGCGTTACCGGCCAGCGCACCGATGACGGCACCGCCGCCGGCGCCGATCGCCGTGCCGGTGACCGCACGCTGCTGACCGGGGGTCATGTCGGAACAGCCGGCCAGCGGCAGCGACGCCGCGACGGCCGCCAATATCAGCTTTTTCATCGCGCCCTCCGTTTCCCCGCCGGTGCTGCCGGACACGGATATTTGCCGGCCAGATAGACGAATACGCCGTCGATGGCCGGCATTTGCAGCCGTGCGGGCTGTTCGTTGGCCCAGGCGACAAAGCTTTTCAGCTCGTCGATACGGGGCGGTCGCTGCGAGGGCAGGCAAAACAATTTGCGGGCCCGCCGCTGCAACTCGTGTGCCTCTTCGACGACGACCGCACCCTCGGCAAAACCATGGCAGAAGCCCATCGCAACCGCCCTCTGCGGATCGTCTTCGGCCGGTGTGCAGATTGCGATCAGGTCGCCGACCGTGTGCGGCGGAAATTGCGCCTGGGTAACCGCCGCCGGCGCCCCCTGCACCGCGATTGCGGCGACCGCCGCGCCGAGCGCCAAAGCCCGAAATCTCATTTGCTGTCCCTCCTCGCGCTTCCCTACGGTTTCGTCCCAGTGTCCCGGTTCTGAAGTTCATCTACTACAAAAAGCCGTCATTGCCTGGCGACCGCAGGTCAACGAAGCAATCTGGTACCGATTGCGTCTCCTTCTGCCCGATATTGCTTCGCCGCGCCCGCAATGACGGCGGCGAGTTCATGCAACAAACTTTGGGACCGGGACATCAGCCGTTTGGGGCGGTGTCGAGCGGGGTTTCTCAGCCGCGGGTCGGGTCGGAGATCGGCCGGCCGCGCCCGGCGGCATGCCTCAAATATAGACGCCGCGCATGCCGCCTTCGGGGTAGCGGGTGCCGGCGGCGGCGCCGATCGGGATGACGGTCGAGATCCGGTCCAGCTCGGCCGGGGTAAGGCGGACTTGAAGCGCGCCGAGATTTTCTTCGAGCCGGCCGATCTGTTTGGTGCCGGGGATCGGGATCACGTCCGGCCCCTGCGCCGACAGCCAGGCGAGGCAGAGTTGTGCTGGGGTGCAGTCTTTCTCTGTCGCGATCGCCTCGATATCGGCGACCAGAGCGCGGTTCTTGGCAAAGTTGTCGCCCATAAAGCGCGGATGACGGCCGCGGGTGTCGCCCTCGGCCAGATTGTCGAAATCCGGGACGACGCCCGCAAGCAGGCTGCGGCCGAGCGGGGCATAGGCGACAAAGGCGATGCCGAGGTCGCGGGTCAGCTCGCGGGTCTCGGTCGCCTCTTCGCGGTACAACAACGAAAATTCGCTTTGCACCGCGGCGATCGGGTGGGTCGCGTGGGCGCGGCGAATCCGCTCCGGTCGCGCTTCGCACAGCCCGAGCCAGCGGACCTTGCCCTGCTCGACCAGCCGCGCCATGGCGCCCACCGTCTCCTCGACCGGCACCGCCGGATCGACCCGGTGCTGGTAATAGAGGTCGATGACCTCGACCCCGAGCCGCTTGAGGCTCGCCTCGCAGGCCTGGGCGATATAGGCCGGGCTGCCGTCGACGCCGTTGGCGCCGCCCGGCCGCCGGGTCTGGCCGAATTTCGAGGCGATCAGCACCTTGTCGCGCCGGCCGCGCAACGCCCGGCCGAGCAATTCCTCGTTTTGGCCCCAGCCGTACATGTCCGAGCTGTCGAGGTGGTCGATGCCGAGTTCGATCGCCCGATGGACCAGCGCAACCCCGCCGGCGTCGTCGCTCTTGCCGTAGACGCCCGACAGCGACATGCAGCCGAGGCCGATGGCCGAGACCTCCGGTCCGACCCTGCCGAGTTTGCGCCGCTCTGTGACCGCCATGCCGCTCATCAATTGCTCCGACCTGCTAAAGCTTGGTGACGCGCTCCAATACAAGCGTATGATCGCCGCCGCAATCCAGCCGAGGGAGGATTTGATGACAGATACGCATGTATACGCCGGCGCGGCGCGGTCGATGGGCGGGACCCTCGGCGGCGTCTTCCGCCAGACCGTCGGCGACAGCGGATGGGAGCATCTGACCGGCGGGCTGCCGGAAGGGACCGAGGTGCATGCGATCACGGTGCATCCGGAACACCCGGATACCGTCTATATCGGCACCACCAAGGGCACCTATCGCAGCACCAACCGGGGCTCCCGCTGGCAGCGGCTCAGCCTGCCCGATCCGGAGGCCGACATCTGGTCGGTCTGCATCCATCCGAAAAACCCGCGCATCGTTTATGCCGGCGCCACCCCGCCCGGGGTTTACCGCAGCGACGACGGCGGCGACACCTGGCGCAAGATGGCCGATCCGGGCCTGCCAGACCGGGTCATCATGGCGTTCGCGTGCCGGGTCATGCGGCTCGATATCGACCCCAATTCGCCCGACGACGTCTATGCGACGCTCGAGGCCAACGGGGCGATGCGCAGCCGCAACGGCGGCGAGAGCTGGGAAGACTGCACCGCCGATCTGATCCGCTTTTGCGAGCAACCGAAATATCGGAGCCGGATCGGCAGCCAGACCGAGATCGAGGGCATGCTCGACGGCCATGCGCTGGCCTGCAGCGCCGCCGCGCCCGGCACCGTGTTTCTCGCCAACCGCATGGGCCTCTTCCGCAGCGACAATCGCGGCGAGACCTGGCAGGACATCGAGATCGACCGGTTCTCGCCGCTGACCTATGGCCGGGACATCCGGGTCTCGCCGCATGACCCCAAGGTGCTCTATGCCTGCCTCAGCCCGGCGGCGCGCAGCACCGACGGCTCGATCTACCGTTCCGACGATGTCGGCCGGACCTGGAAGCGGTTCGATCACGGCATCAAGGCCGAGGCGACGATGATGGGCGTCGGCGTGCACCCGCACGACCCGAACCAGGTCTATGGCGTGTCGCGGTTCGGCCAGGTCTTCGGCACCCAGGACGGCGGCAAAAGCTGGCACGAGCATCGGCTCCCCGAGGGGGTGCGCAACGTCTACGCCGTCGCCTGCGGATGAAGTGAGCGCCGCCCTCGGCGATCTGTTCGCCGACCCGCCGATCGGCGGGTCGGTCGAGCGGCTCGGCGAAGGCGCCTGGACATTGCGCGGCTTCGCCCGCGGCGAAGCGGCGGCGCTGGCCGCGGCAGTCGATGAGATCGCCGCCGAGGCGCCGTTCCGCCGGATGGTCACGCCCGGCGGCCGGCAGATGTCGGTGGCGATGACCAATTGCGGCAGGGCCGGCTGGGTGACCGATCGCACCGGTTATCGCTACCAGTCGATCGACCCCATGACCGGCCGCGATTGGCCGGCGATGCCCCGATTGTTTCGGTCGCTGGCGGAGCGGGCAGCAGCGGCGGCCGGGTTCGCCGGCTTCATGCCCGATGCATGTCTGATCAATCGCTACGAGCCAGGTGCGCGGCTGTCATTGCACCGCGACGAGGATGAGCGCGACTATGGCGCACCGATCGTTTCGGTTTCGCTCGGCGTGCCGGCCGTGTTCCTGTGGGGCGGCGATCGTCGCAGCGATCGGCCGCGGCGGATCAGGCTCGAGAGCGGCGATGTCGTCGTCTGGGGCGGCCCGGCCCGCCTCGCCTATCACGGCGTGGCGCCGCTCGTCGATTCAAACCATCCGCTGACCGGCCGTAGCCGGTTCAATCTGACATTGCGCAAAGCGTTTTGACCGGGCGGCATCGGCGCGCCGCGGCGCTCAAGAGTCGGCGCGCCTCGGGAATTTGCGGAAGCACAGACCGAATTCTTACCCGACGCGCAATTTGAGGCCTCTTCGGGCCGGCGCCGCGACCGGCTCGGCGGCAACCCGATATTCGAATATCGGGATCTCGGCCGAAATCCCCTTGATCTTTTCGGAGCCGATCAGGTGCAGCCGGTCTTCGGATTGGGCGAGCGCCTGGGCGACATCGCCGGAGATCGCGCAAGGAACGTGGTGCGCCTTTGCCGCTTCCTCCATTCGCGAGGCGATGTTGATCGTGATCCCGTAGATGCCGATCGACCGTTTGGTATCGCCCTGCTCGCTGACGACGACATCGCCGCCGTGAACCCCAATGCGGAACGTCGGGGCGACGCCGAATTGTCGTTGGTAGCGCTCCTGTTCGCGCCTGACATTCGCGAATATCGCGTCGATCGCCCGTAGGATCGTACTTCCTCGAACCGCCTCCTGCCAGTTCCACAGCGCGATCAACCCGTCGCCTTTATAGAGATAAATCTCGCCGCCGTGGTCGGTGATCGGCCTGGAGATGTCGAACAGGAACTTGCCGACCAGCGCCTTTATCTGCATATCGCCGAGCCGCTCGGCCAAGCCGGTCGAAATCGTTGATATCGAGAAAAACGATCACCTTTTTTTCGATCACCGGGCGATGATAGGTGCCGATCATCAAGTGAAACAAGGTGTCGATGCCGATGAAGTGAACGGCCCGCATCACCACGATGCCGAAGACGGCAATGGCGATCACCTGCGGCAGCGCCAGGACCAGACGGCCGTACGGGACCGGCGAGTTATACACCCCGCGCAGCAGCAGATGGGCCATGTTGGAAGCGGCAATGAACAAACATGCTACAACGATTGTGTAAATAGTAATCGATCGTAGCGGGTGGATGTTGCGAAACCAGCGGCCGCGGGCGCTCTGTACATAAAACTGTTCGAACAGGCCCACGCCGACGCCGACGAATACGCCGTCGAGAACGCCAAAGACGACCTGACGACCGTGCAACAGAGCGAGCAGTCCGGTGAGCACCGCAAAAATGATGACCACCAGCACGATCGAGGCCAGCTTCCTGCGGGTGGAAATCGACAGCCCGACATGGGTCAAGTCCATGACGGCGCCATCGCAATCGGTCGGGCGAACGGTTTCAGCCGCAAGCGATCATGCCCTCACAGCAGGCAAACGCTCTATCTGAGCACCATATGCACAAAGAACAAGTACTGTGTCCAAGACCGCCCCGGCTGACTTGGCAAAAGCCGAAAAACCGGGATTTGATGCGAGCTTGAATTCGCCGTGACTGGAGGCGCGATGCCTGGCCAATTGCCCGAAGCCGGAGAGGTCTTTCTCGACCATGTTGCGCATTTTGTGCCGGAGATGGCGCCGGCGGCGCAGGCCCTCGCTCGCTGCGGCTTTCGCCTGACGCCGTTCGCCGCCCAGACCAATCGGGCCGATGGCCGGGCGGTGCCGGCAGGCACCGGCAATCGCTGCGCGATGTTTCGCCGTGGCTATGTCGAGATCCTCGCCGCCAGCGGCGAAGACACGCCGCTCGCCCGCCAGTTGGCCGACCGGCTGCGGCGCCATACCGGGCTGCACCTGGCCGCCTTCGGCAGCGCCGATGCCGCGGGCGAGCACGACCGCCTGAAGCTGGCCGGGTTCCCGGTGCTGCCGCTGGTCGACATGCGCCGTCCGGTCGAGACCGAGTTCGGCGACGAGGAGGCGCGGTTCGCGATCGCCCGGATAATGCCGGGCACGATGCCGGAGGGGCGCATCCAGTTCCTAACTCACCACACCCCGCATCTGGTCTGGCCCGAACCCTGTCTCGACCATCCGAACGGGGCGCTGGCCCTGCGCGCGGTGTGGATCGCCGCGGCGGATCCTGCGGAGCCGGCGCAGCGCTTTGCACGCTTCGCCGGCCGGCCGGCGCGCCGGGAGGGCGAGGTCGCGAGCGTCGTGCTCGAACGCGGCGCGGTGCATGTCGCAACCCCGGAATTTCTCGACCGTCGCTTCGGCATCGCCCCCGGACCGCCCCTTCCCTATCTCGCCGGCAGCGAGGTCGAGGTTGCGGACCTCGACCGGCTTCGCGTCGTTCTCGACAGCGCCGATCTCGCCGGCCGGCCGATTGCCGGCGGGTTGGCGGTGCCGTTGCCGGCGGCGATCGGCGGCACGATCTTGTTTTGCGCTTGATCGGGGCTTTTTGACACGCGATTGGGCTGTTTCGCGCACAGCCGGGTTGAGTATTCGATGATTGGCCGGCCCCGCCGAACTGCCGCATTATGACCGCGAGACGGCCAGGCGCAGAGGAGGGTGCGGTGAGGACAATGCCGGCGACGGGCGGGCAGCCATGAGGGTCAGCGTATTGACCACGCTGAGTGCCGGGGGCGGACCCGGCCGCCGCCTGCTGGACGGGCTCGTCGATTACGCGCGCCGGATCGAGAGGAGCGGTTTTCCCGGGTTGTGGGTCACCAATTCGCTCGGCCGCGGCCGCGCCACCCTCGATCCGATGGGCGTTCTGGCCGCCCTTTCGACCGTAACCAAACGCATCGAACTCGGCACCGCGGTATTGCAGGTGCCGTTGCGCCATCCGGTCGAACTCGCCCGCTGCGTGCAGACCGTGCAGGCGTTGTCGGGCGGCCGTCTGCGCCTCGGCGTCGGCAGCGGCTCGACAAAAGCCGATTTCGATCTGCTCGGCGGCGATTACGACCGGCGCTTTGCCACGCTGATGAATTCGCTGGCGGTCATGCGCCGCGCCTGGCGGGGCGAAGAAGTCAACGGCGGTACCTTGTCGCCGTGGCCGGGTTTCGAGGGCGGTCCGCCGATTGTGCTCGGGGCGTGGCGCAATCGGCGCTGGATCACCTATGCGGCGCAGGTGTGCCAGGGCTGGACCGCATCGGGCCGCTACAGCAGCTGGGCCGATCTCGAACGCGGCATGGAGATCTATCGCAAAGCCGGCGGCACCAACGCGATCCTGGCCAACGTCGCGATCGATCTGGTCGGCCGGCCCGAAACCGGCAATCTCGGCGAGGTCGCCCAGGTTTCTCTGATCGGCCCACCCGACGAAGCCCGCCGCCGGCTGATGCGGATCGAGCAGCTCGGCTTTGACGAAGTCCTGCTGGTGTCCCCGGTCGGCGCGCTCGACGAGATCGAACGGATGCGGGACTACCTGTAGCGCAGCGCGGCCCGCAGCGACCGCTGCCGATCGGCCTCAATCCGCAACCGCTTTGAAATGTTTGGACAATGCCAGCCCCTGGCGCTGGTAGGACGAACCGATCGCGCTGCCGTAGAGCTTGTCGGGCCGCGCGATCAGCCGCTCGTACATCAGGCGGCCGAGCACCTGCCCGTCCTCGATCAGGAACGGCACCTCGTGCGAGCGCACTTCGAGTACGGCGCGGCTGCCGGCGCCGCCGCTCTGCGCGGTGCCGAACCCCGGATCGAAAAAGCCGGCGAAATGCACCCGGAACTCGCCGACAAAGGTGTGATAGGGCAGCATTTCGGCGGCATGGTCGGGCGGCACCACGACGGCCTCGCGCGACGCCAGGATGTAGAAATCATGCGGGTCGAGCACGATCCCGCCCGCCGCACCCGGCGAGCGATCGGCGTAGACCGGATCCCAGAAGTCGCGGGGGTTGTAGTATTGCACCTGGTCGACATCGATCAGATCGGTGTGGCGGCGCGCCTTGTAGGCGACGATCCCCTGCGCATCGCCGCCGGCGACATCGACGGTGAAGGCGAGCCCGTCGCGGATCGGCTCGCGCGCTGCGGCCTCGCCCGGCGGCAATTCGTAGAGCCCGACCTCGTCATGCAGCCGGCGCAGCGCGGTGTCGCCGAATGCCGGCGAGCCGCGCCGGATGCGCAATTGCACGAGGCTCGACCCGCTGCGCACCAGAATGCTGAACGAGCGCGGCGAGATCTCGGCGTAGAGCGGCCCCTTGTACCCCTCGCGCACCCGGTCGAATTCGGTGCCGTGATCGGTGATGACGCGGGCAAAGACATCGAGCCGGCCGATCGAGCTTTTCGGGTTGGCCAATGCCGAGGTGCGCTTGCGCAGCGCCACCTGCTCGAACAACGGCACGATATAGACGCAGTCCTTTTCGAGCACCGCACCCCGGGTCAGGTCGATGCGGTGCATCGACAAGAGATCGAGCTTGTCGCGCACGCTCGCCCGCGCTCCGGGCAGAAAGCTCGCCCTGACCCGATAGGCGATCTCGCCGAGCCTCAGATCGAGGCTCGCCGGCTGGATCTGCGCGTCGCCGATCGGCTGCATGGAGGCGATCTCGCGCCCGAGCGCCACCGCCTCGCGCAACATCTGCGACGGCAGCAGCCCGGTCGAGCGATCGGCGTCGGCGGGCTCGGGGGCGGGAAACAGCGCAGCCTCGATCGGCTCGGTCATCGCACGGGTTTCCATTTCAACTCGCCCACCTCCCAGGACAACGACCGGGCGAGGAACATATGGGGCAGTGAGGTCATCGAACAGAAATATGTCCGGAGGATCGCCGGTGCGGATATCGCGATGCTTGCTGCCCAGCCGGCGCCGCAACGGGGTTGAGCAGATCCAAAAATTGGGATCAACTCTCGGATCGAGGTTCGCTGGGTTCTAGCGGATTTGGGCCCAGAACCGCTCGGTGCGCGCGTCCGGTCGAGACGCATGCGGGACATTACACAGTGCAAGGGAGAGAGTGCCATGCCGTTTTATCAGAAGGGCGATGTTCGCATCCGCTACGAGGAGGCCGGCTCCGGCTTCCCGTTGCTGGTCACCCCGGGCGGGGGCTTGAACTCGCGCGTCAGCAATTGGCCGACCGCCGTCATCAACGCGATGGACGCCTTCAAAAACGATTTCCGCTGCATCACGATGGACCAGCGCAACGCCAATGGCGGCGAGTCAGCGGGGCCGGTGCCGACCGGGAACGCCTGGGACGCCTTTGCCGACGATCAGCTCGGGCTGATGGACCATCTCGGCATTCGCGAATTCTTCTACATGGGCTACTGCATCGGCGGCTGCTTTGCCGGCAAGCTCCTCCAGCGGGCGCCCGAGCGTGTTGTCGCCGCCGTCTTTTGCCAGAGCGTCGGGCACCGGCCCGAAGACCCGGAGGTCATGGTCCGGCACAGCACGGACAACTGGCTGCCCGAGTTCCGCGCTCGCCGGCCCGAGGTGTCTCAGGACACGATCGACAAGTACTTCCACAGCCTGTGGCGGGCGCAGCCCGATTTTCTCTACAGCGTGTCGCGCGACTTCATTAAAAACTGCCGGACGCCGATCCTCGTCCTGCCGGACGACACGCCGTCGCATCCGCTGCAGACCTCGATCGATGTCGCTTCGCTGGCGCCCAACGCCGCGACGACGGTCTTCCCGTGGCGCGAGCCGCCGGAACTGCACGCCAGAACTACCGACCGGGTGCGCAGCTTCCTGCGCGAACATCAACCGATGCGAGCCGCCGCGCAATAGCAGCCCGTAGGGCGGAACGCCGTGCTGTTCCGCCCTACTCTTTCCCGCCCTTTGCACCGAAGGGGGCTGGGATCAGATCGGCTCCCTTGGCCTGGGGTAGCCTGCGTGCAGCGCGTGTTCGCGTGTCAGGAGCTTCCTGGGCTTTAGTACTTTCGCTCCTCGGAGCGTGTGAAGGAATTGGTCTGGGCTGGATCGGGGCCGTGCGTCCCCGGCCTGCGCCGGGGCAGGCCCTTCGAGACAGCCGCTGCGCGGCTTCCTCAGGGTGAGGATTTTTCTCAATGCCATCAAGGACAAACTTCACGCTGAGGAGCGCCCAAGGGGCACGATCAAGTCTCGGGAGCGGGCTTGTCTCCGCCGTCCCTGTGGATCCCTGGGAAGAGCCCAGGGATGACGGATTGGGAGGCGAGGCGGGTGTCGGCGACGCGCTGAAATCCGCTCCCAATCCCGACCTCTCTTCCGGGGGGACGGCCGTCGGGCGATCACAATCCAAGTTCGCTGTGAGCCCAGCCGGACAAGCTCGAGGGCGGCATCGTCCGGCTTGCGGTAGATCAGCACCAGATCAGGGCGGATGTGGCAGTCACGGTGGTCACTCCACTCACCGCCGAGGCGGTGATCGAAATAGCGCCGGGGCAACGGTACATCGTTTGCCAGCAGAGTGACGGTTTCGAGCAGTGCGGCATCGAGGCGATTGGCGTGCCGGCCCGATTTCTCCCTCTTGTAATCTCGCCGAAAGCCGCTGGTGTGCTTAACAGTCCGCATTCAGGCTGGCGAGCAGCTCGCCCGGTGGGCCGACCGTTACCAACTCGCCACGCCGCGCCGCCTTCATCGCCTCGATCGTCTCCGCGTTCGGCACCAACGGCTCGAACGGCAACGCCTTCTCCTTCGCGATCCGCACCATCATCAGGCGAAACGCGTCGGACACCGTGAGGCCGATCGCCTTCAATACGGCCGCGGCTTCGGTCTTTGTCTGTTCGTCGATGCGAGCGCGAACAATAGCATTTGCGGTCATGTTGAACTCCTCTGAGCTACAATGTAGCGCAGCGGCGTTGAAGGTCAAGGTGAGCGATCATAAGGCGGAATAGTGAAGCGCATTCCACAGATGGACCGCACTGCATCGGCGGATTACGCTGCGCCCATCCGGGCTGTGGACCGAGGAGAAATGCCATGCCGTTTTATCAGAAGGGCGATGTTCGCATCCGCTACGAGGAGGCCGGCTCCGGCTTCCCGCTCTTGGTCACCCCCGGCGGGGGGTTGAACTCGCGAGTGAGCAACTGGGCCACCGCAGTGTTCAACGCGCCGGAGGCGTTCAAGAACGACTTCCGCGTGATCACGATGGACCAGCGCAACGCCAATGGCGGCGAATCGAGCGGCCCGATCCCGACCGGCGACCCTTGGGAGGCCTTTGCCGACGACCAGCTCGGGCTGATGGACCATCTCGGCGTCCGCGAGTTCTTCTACATGGGCTACTGCATCGGCGGCTGCTTTGCCGGCAAGCTCCTGCAACGCGCGCCCGGGCGCGTCGCCGCCGCCGTGTTCTGCCAGACCGTCGGGCACCGGCCGGACGTCCCGGACTACATGTACAATTCCGGCAAGGATGTCTGGGCCCCCGAACTGCTGCCGCGCCGGCCCGATTTGACCATGGCGCAGGTCGAGCAGTACCTGCACAACCTCTACCGCGTCCGACCCGACTTCCTCTACAGCGTGTCGCGCGACTTCATCAAAAACTGCCGGACGCCGATCCTCGTCCTGCCGGACGACACGCCGGCGCACCCGCTGCAGACCTCGATCAACGTCGCCTCGCTGGCGCCGAACGCCGAGGTCACGGTCTTTCCGTGGCGCGCGCCGCCCGAACTGCTCGCCCGCACGATCAACCGGGTGCGCACCTTTCTGCACGCGCATGAACCGCTGCGGGCGGCGGCGCAATAGCGGCCCGTAGGACCGCACCGGGTGGGAAATCGCGGCGAAGCCGGGGCATTCCGCCGACCCCGGAGCCGGCCATATCAATGCGATGATCCGCGCGGCCTCGCCACCGCTCTCCCATTTGTGAAGCGTAACGTCGGGCGCCCCGCTTGTTGCCGCCGCCGCTCCGTGGTCTGATCGTCGGATAATCGACCAGAGCGCGGGGGAAAAGGATCATGCGTGCACCGATATTGGCGGCGGCGCTGGCGGCGTTTGCCGCGCCGGCTTTCGCCGACGGACTGAGTGTGACCACGCCCGATTTCAGCGATGCCGGCACGGTCCCGATGGCCCAGGTCTGCGATCGCTATCACGGCGGCAACCACTCGCCGTCGCTCTCCTGGTCGGGCGAGCCGGCCGGCACCAAGAGCTTCGCGATAACGATGTACGACCCCGATGCGCCGACCGGCAGCGGCTTCTGGCATTGGACCGTGTTCAACATTCCGGCGAGCGTGCACACCCTGCCCGCCGGCGCCGGCGACGCCGGCTCGAAGCTGCTTCCCGCGGGCGCCGGCCAGGGACGCAACGATGCCGGGGTCGCGCATTACTCCGGCCCGTGCCCTCCGGCCGGGGACCAGCCGCACCATTATCAGATTACCGTTTTCGCGGTGAAGGCCGCCAAATTGCCCGTCGACGCCGAAATCGTCGGGCGCGAAGTCGGGTTCAACCTGCACTTCAACACGCTGGCCAAGGGACAGGTGACCGGGCTCTACGGGCAGCCGAAATGACGCCAGCGCCGATAAGTCCGCCGCCGGACGCGGGACCGACGGAGTAGTCTGTCCGTCGGGTGTTTTTACTCGCTTAATACCTTATCGGCCCATTCCACCAGCGCCACCAGATCCGGCGGCGTGACGAGCCGGGCATTCTTGCCTTCAAGATCGGTGTCGCGAACCGCACGGGCCCGTGAACACGCGGTTCAGATGTTGAGCGGAATGTCATGCGCGATGGTTTTCGCCATGATCTCCGCCAATGGCGGCCATCCCACCGGCGTCACCGCGTTCATCGTCTCGTTGCGCATCAGGTTTACCGCCTCGCCGAGGAGGAATATCCGCACCTCGTGCCCCGCTTCCGCAAAGGCGTTTGCATGGAGAAAGGCGAAGGCCGCCTTGGTCAACTCGTCCGATCCCCATGCGCTCTTGATCAACACCTTCATCTGCCGTCTCCGTGGCGGGTTCCGAAGCGGTGCAAACCTAACACCGGTGTATTTGCCGGCATAGGCGGGGCGGGCGGCGGATGCGGCGCGCCGTTGGCGTCGCCTTCGGATTACACGCATTTCAACGCGGTGAAGATACCGGCGAGCGGCGGCAAAACGGGAGCGGCCAGAATGCAGGGTGGAAAAGCGCAGCGCATTCCACCAAGCTGGTGCAGACAATCGGCGGAAGGCGCTTTGCTTTTCCGCCCTACAATTCGGAGACCGGTAGGCGAATATGAGCGAAGCGGAAATCTCGAACGACATGACCGACGGCTTTCACCTGGTGGTGGAGGCGCTGAAGCTGAACGGGGTCGACACGATCTTTGGGGTGGCCGGCATCCCGATCACCGATTTGCTGCGCTTGGCGCAGAATGAAGGGATCCGCTACCTCGGCTTTCGCCACGAGCAGTCGGCCGGGAACGCGGCCGCGATCGCCGGCTATCTGACCCAAAAGCCGGGCATCTGCATGACCGTCTCGGCGCCCGGCTTTCTGAACGGGCTGGTGGCGCTCGCCAACGCCACCACCAATTGCTTCCCGATGATCCTGATCAGCGGGTCGAGCGACCGCGCGATCGTCGATCTCGAGCAGGGCGATTACGAGGAGATGGACCAGCTCGCGATCGCCCGGCCGCATTGCAAGGCGGCGTACCGGGTCAACCGGCCGCAGGACATCGGCATCGGCATCGCGCGGGCGATCCGCGCCGCCGCCTCGGGCCGCCCGGGCGGCGTCTATCTCGACCTGACCGCCGAGGTGCTGGGCGCCGCACTCGACGCGGCGGCGGCGAAGAAGTCGCTGATAAAGGTCGTCGACCCGGCGCCGCCTGCGCCGCCTGCGCCGGGATCGATCATGCGCGCCATCGAGCTGCTGGCAAACGCCGAGCGCCCGCTGGCGGTCCTCGGCAAGGGCGCCGCCTATGCGCGGGCGGACGCCGAAATCCGCTCGTTCGTCGAAACGACCGGGATGCCGTTTCTGCCGATGTCGATGGCCAAGGGCCTCTTACCCGACGACCATCCGCAATCGGCCGCCGCCGCCCGCTCCTATGCGATCGGCAACGCCGATGTCGTGCTGCTGGCCGGGGCGCGCCTCAACTGGCTGTTGTCGCACGGCCGGCCGCCCTTGTGGTCCGAGGGCACGCGGTTTGTGCAGGTCGACATCCAGGCGACCGAGATCGACAGCAACCGGGCGATCGCCGCACCGGTCGTCGGCGACATCAAGTCGGTTTTCGCGGCGTTCAACGCTGCGCTGAAGCCGGGACAAATCAGGCGGCAGACGGCCTGGGCCGACGAGATCGGCAAGCGCAAGCAACAGAACGTCGAGCGCATGGCGGCGCGCCTCAACGCCGATCCGAGCCCGATGAATTTTTCGAGCGCCTTGCGGGCGGTGCGCAACGCGCTCGCCACGCAGCCCGATGTCTACATCGTCAACGAAGGCGCCAACACGCTCGATTTCGGCCGCAACATCATCGACATGGACAAGCCGCGCCACCGGCTCGACAGCGGCACCTGGGGTGTGATGGGGATCGGCATGGGCTATGCCATCGGCGCCGCCGCGGTGACCGGCAGGCCCGTCGTCGCGATCGAGGGCGACAGCGCCTTCGGCTTCAGCGGCATGGAGATCGAGACGATCTGCCGGTACGAATTGCCGATAACGACGGTCGTCTTCAACAACAACGGCGTCTATCGCGGCGACATGCCCGGCAATCGCCTATTCGCCGACCGGCCTGTTGCGCGGCGCGCGCTACGAGAAGATCATCGAGGCGTTCGGCGGGGCCGGCTGGCACGTCACCGACACGCCGAGCCTGACCAAGGCGCTGACCGAAGCGCTCGCCTCGGGCAAGCCGGCGCTGATCAACGCCGTCATCGACCCGACCGCCGGCACCGAGAGCGGGCACATCCAGAGCCTGAACCCGCGCAGCGCCGCCGCCCCCAAGACCTGAAACCGGATCGCGGCGCCGCGGTCGGGCGCGCCGGCACGGGGTCGCTCGCGCCGCCATCTTCCTGCCGTCATTGCCGCTGGTGATTGCGGTCGCCGCCGTTATCGGGTAACCGAGGGCTGCGCAATTTGCCGATACCGGGGGGTCTGCGGCAATGGCGAGGGGATGGCTGTTTGCGTGCCTTTTGCTGGGTTTTCTGCCGGCCGCACCGTTGGTTGCGCGCGCCGGGCCGTCGTCGAGCGTCTATCTCGAAGAGCTGACCTGGCCCGAACTGCGCGACCAGATTCGCGCGGGCAAGACGACGGTCCTGGTCCCGATCGGCGGGACCGAGCAGAACGGCCCGCAAATGGCGCTCGGCAAGCACAATGTGCGGGTGCATTTATTAGCGGGAAAGATTGCCCGGGCGCTCGGCGACGCGCTGGTCGCACCGGTCATCGCCTATGTGCCGGAGGGCGATGTCGAGCACCCGGCGGGACATCTGAAATTTCCCGGCACGATCACCATCCCGGTCGGCGCCTTCGAGCAGACCCTCGAATATGCGGCAAAGAGCTTCAAGCTCGCCGGCTTTCGCAACATCGTCTTTTTGGGTGACCACGGCGGCTACCAGAAGGCCGACCAGGCGGTGGCGGACCGGCTCGACCGCGAATGGGCGGCGACGCCGGCGCGGGTCTACGCCCTGACCGAATATTACCGCGCGAGCGAGGTCGAATTCGGCCAATTGCTGAAGAGCAAGGGCTATGGCGAGGCAGAGATCGGCTCCCATGCCGGATTGCTCGACACCTCGCTGATGATGGGGACCGATCCGGGCCTGGTCCGCACCGAATTGTTGGGCGCCGCCAAGCCCGCCGACGGCGTGCACGGCGACCCGCGCCGTTCGAGCGCCGCGCTCGGCCGGCTCGGCGTCGATCTGATCGTCGCGCGCAGCGTCGCCGCCATCCGAGAGGCGGTTTCCCACCGCTGAGATCCGCCGAGACCGGGGCGATCCGAACACGTCTTGGCCGCACCTTGTTGTTGGAGGTAGTCGTGCACCAGCAGATCCGACGCCGGGTCCGCAATTCCCTTTGGATCGCTCCGCTGCTCGGCCTCGGAATGTGGCTGGCGTGGCTGCCGATCTGGCCCGCCGCCGCCGGCGCGGACGGCTTTGCCGCACTCTGCTCGTCGGCCGCGGCATTGGTGCGGGTCGCCCAATCCCTCGCCGCGCCGGCGGCGGCGCCGCGGATCGCCCAGTCCGTCGCCGCGCCAGCGGCGGCGCCGCGATTGCCATCCGTCGCCGCGCCGGCGACGACACCCCCGGCCGGGCCGGACGGCGCCGGCCGTCAGGATCGACACGCTGCCGGGGATGATGCCGGTCCTGAACCCGGCCAATCTCTACAGCGCCGCCGGCGCGAACATGCTGAGCCCGGCGGTGGCCGGGGCATTGCGGCGCGTCTATGTGCCGAACCTGCGCTCGAACAACGTCTATGTGATCGATCCGGCGACCCGCACAGTGATCGACACCTTCCCGGTCGGCATCGTCCCGCAGCATGTCGTCCCGTCCTGGGACCTGCAAACCCTTTGGGTCGCCAATAACGGCCGCCGCCGCAACGACGGCAGCCTGACCCCGATCGACCCGAAAACCGGCCGGCCCGGCCCGAGCGTCCCGGTTATCGACCCGTACAACATGTATTTCACGCCGGACGGAAAGTCGGCGATCGTCGTCGCCGAGCGCCTGAAGCGGCTCGATTTTCGCGATGCGCACACGATGGCGCTGCGGCAGACCCTGCCGACCCCGGGCTGTTCCGGCGTCAACCACGCCGATTTCTCGATCGACGGCCGCTACGCCATCTTCACCTGCGAATTCCGCGGCGGCGGGCTCGTAAAAATCGACGTGGTCAACCGGCAGGTCGTCGGCTATCTGAAGCTCTCGCTGCACGGGATGCTGCAGGACATCCGGATATCGCCCGACGGCCGGGCGTTCTTCGTCGCCGACATGCATGCCGACGGCGTCTTTGTCGTCGACGGCGACAGCTTTACCAAGATCGGCTTCATCGCCACCGGCATCGGCACGCACGGGCTCTACCCCAGCCGCGACGGCGCCAAACTCTACGTCTCAAACCGCGGTTCGCACAAAATCCACGGGCCGCCGCACGGGCCGGGCAGCGTCAGCGTCATCGATTTCGCCACCCGCACCGTCGAAAAGACCTGGCCGATCCCGGGCGGCGGCAGCCCCGACATGGGCAATGTCAGCGCCGACGGCAAACAGCTGTGGCTGTCCGGGCGCTACGACAACGTCGTCTACGACATCGATACGGCGACCGGCGCGGTGACCAAAATTCCGGTCGGCCTCGAACCGCACGGCCTGACGGTCTGGCCGCAGCCGGGCCGCTATTCGCTCGGCCACACCGGCAACATGCGCTGAGCGGCCGCTCGCGACGCGGCGGCGGCTAATTCTCCATCCGGCTCGGCACATCGACATCCGGAACGGTGTTCGCGGCAACTTGCCACTCCGCCATCTCACCGACAAGTCCTGCATGTTCTCGACCGCGATGCTGCCTGGTACAGCGGTCGTCATCGCCGAGATCGCCAGTTGGCAGGGCCTGTTCCAGCAGCCTCTGGATGAACCTGCTGCGCTGCCGCACCGACACATTGCGCTTGAACCGCCTGACAAGCTCGTCCGGAAGACAGATCAGCAGTCGGGCTCATCGCCACGTCGGGCTCCTGGTTCTGCAGTTCGTTTCAAAAAATTAATCCTGTCATTGCGAGCCCACGGGTCCGGCCGCAGGCCGGCCCGAGGACAGGCTCCGCGAAGCAATCTCGGGCGGAAGGAGCCTCAATCGGAACGAGATTGCTTCGTTGGCCTCCGGCCGCCTCGCAATGACGGATTCGTCGGCGCCGGGCTAAGCCAGCGCATTGACGCTCGATCGCGAGCTGCCGCGCGGCGAGAAGTCGTGCCGGACGCAGATCTTCCGGGCGCACCCCGATTCGGTGTCAAGTCGTTCGCATTTGGAACAATCCGGGTAATATGCACCCTCGTCGGCGCACTTGAACCGTTCGGCCGGAGTTGGCATCGCCGTCGTGCGCTTCGGCGACGCCGAGCGGGATAGGATCAGGGGCGGCATGACGAACGCACTTTACTACGGCGATAATCTCGACGTGCTGCGCCACCAGATCGCCAGCGACAGCGTGACCTGATCTACCTCGACCCGCCGTTCAACAGCCAGGCCAACTACAACGTCCTCTTCAAGAGCCCGGCCGGCAAGGCCGCCGACGCGCAGATCGAGGCCTTCGAGGATACCTGGCATTGGGGCGAGCAGGCCGAGCGCGCCTTTGCCGAAGTGCTCGCCTCGCCGGCGACGCAGGCCGCCGAGTTGTTGCGCGCGATGCGCTCGTTTCTCGGCGAGAACGACATGATGGCCTATCTCGCGATGATGGCGGTCCGGCTGATCGAACTGCACCGCGTTCTCAAGCCGACCGGCTCGCTCTACCTGCACTGCGACCCGACCGCCGGTCAATATTTGAAGATATTATTCGGACGCGATCTTTGGAGCGGACCGCTTTGCAAATGAAATCATCTGGCTCCGTACCACCCCAAAAGGGCTTGCATTCGCGCGGTTTGCATAAAATCACGATATAATTTTTTACTATCGCAAATCTGAAAAATATATTTGGAATTCGTATCAACATGTTCCGCACTCGCTCGAATATCTTGAACGATACAATTTGCTTGATCCGTTATCCGGTCGTCGCTTTCAGGCTACTTCGGCTACTCAACCCCAACCCGGATCGTCCCCGAACACGTCACGGGCGAGTTTCAGCGCTACACGAAGGTTTGGCGGTGGACTAAGCGCCAGAGCATGCGGCGAGCAGAAGCTGAGGGCCGCATCTATTGCGCCCAATGGCGGTGATGCCGAGAGAAGCGCTTTCTCGATGAGCGAAGGGAGTACCGATTCAGGACGTTCTGGTCAGACATCGCGCCAGTCAACCGTGCTCAGGAGCGACTTGGCTATCCGACACAGAAACCTGTCGCGCTGCTCGAGCGTATCATTCGGGCTTCGTCAAACGAGGGCGATCTTGTCCTCGACCCGTTCTGCGGCTGCGGCACGACGATCCATGCGGCGCAGAAACTGGGCCGGGCGTGGATCGGCATCGACATCACGCATCTGGCGATTTCGCTGATCGAGCGGCGGCTCAAGGATGCGTTTCCGGGCGTCGCGTTCGAAGTGCACGGCACCCCGAAGGACCTCGACAGCGCGATCGACCTCGCCCGGCGCGACAAATATCAGTTCCAATGGTGGGCGGTGTCGTTGGTCGACGCGCGGCCTTACGGCGGCAAGAAAAAGGGCGCGGACGGCGGCATCGACGGCATCCTGTTTTTCCGCAGCGACAAGGACAAGACCGAAAAGGCGCTGGTCTCGGTCAAGGGCGGCGAGAATGTCGGGGTCGGCATGGTGCGCGACCTGATCGCCGTCGTCGAACGCGAAAAGGCGGCGGTCGGCGTATTGATCTCGCTGGCATTGCCGACCCGGGCGATGGAGCGCGAGGCGGCGGCGGCCGGCCTCTTCGAGGGACCGTTCGAGGCGGTGCCGAGGATCCAGATCATCACGCTGGCCGAATTGTTTCGCGGCAGCCGGCCGCGCATCCCGCGCATCGACACCGCGGCCACCTTTAGGACCGCCGCCCGCGAAAGCACCGGCGCGCAAGGCCGTCTGCTGTGAGTTTCTTCGCGAAGGGTCCCGCAAGTAGTGTGAACCCGCCTTGCGCGGACTTGATCCGCGCATCCGGTTCAGGCGTATCGCCGGCACAACCAGAGATAGTCATGGCCGGACCCGTTCCACGGCTGTCCGGTTCGGATTTACGATGATCTTCAAATGCTTTGAAGCACATACTCCCCCTCGGCCGGGCTCGACCCGGCCGTCCACGTCTTGCAATGGAGGGGTCTTGCAAGAAAAGACGTGGGTGCCCACGGAACAAAGCCCGTGGGCTCACGGCCCACGGGTCGAGCCCGGCCATGGGGTACCGGTGCTTCACTACAACCGCCAAATTAACCAATATCCGAACCGGACAGGTAGACTTGTTCCGGCCATCTACGGACCCAGCCCCTGCGCCGGAAGAACGTGGATACCCGTGACAAGCACGGGCATGACCAGCGTGGGTTGAGGGTCCGGGGGCAACTGCGCAACCGCGTTTGGTGAACCGGACAGCCGTGGGTCGAGCCCGGCCAAAGCGCCACGGGGGGCCGATTGCGATCGGGCGTCGGTTGATTGAGGATGCATCTCGAGCCTGCAAGGCAGCCGGCACGACGCGCGATCTCGGCGGCCAAAGAGCCTCGGCAATAACAACAGCGTGTTACCGTTCTTCCTCGTCATTCCCGCGGAAGCGCCGCGAAAGCGGGAATCCAGAGCCGGCAAGGCTGCAGCGGTTGCCCCCTGTTCAAGCCAGGGGCAGGCTCTGGACCCCCGCGGGAGGAGCTGGCGATCGACGGGACCAAAGTGCGCGCCTGGGCGGGCGGCGGCTCGATGAGCAAGCGCAAACGGTTGGAGCGCATCGCGGAGGCGGTGGCCGAGCGGGTCGCGGCGCTGAAGAGCGAGCTGGACAAAGACCCTGGGGAGCCAGAGCGCCGGCGCAAGAGGAGAGCCTTGCAAGCGGCGCAGGAGCGGGCGCGGCGGGTCGAGCGGGCGCAGCAGAAGCTGGCGGAGCTGGTCCAAGAGCAGGCCGAGCGGACCAAGACGCATGCCAAGCAGGAAGCTGAGAAGGGCGAACCCAGAGTGTCGGTCAGCGATCCCGAGGCGCGCTTGATGCGGCTGGCCGACGGCGCCGTCGCGCCGGCGTGGAACGTGCAGGTGGCGACCGCCGAGGGCTTCATCCTCGCGATCGATCCGACCGATCGCCGCAAGGACAGCGGATTGGCGCCGAGAGTGGTCGAGAAGATTGCCGAGCGCTGTGGCCGGGCGCCGCAGCGGCTGCTGGCCGATACCACGGCGATGACCCGGGAGGATATCGTCAAGCTGGCGGAGCGCCATCCCGATATGACGGTCTACAGCCCGCCGCCGCCGGAGCGCACGGTCGTCACCGCCGAGACGCTGCGCAAGCGGCGCTGGAGACGTCGCCGCGAGCCACCGGTGGTCCAGGCGTGGCGAGCCCGAATGGCGAGCCAGGAAGGCCAAGAAACCTACCGGCGGCGCAAGCTGACCGAACGGGCGCACGGCATCATCAAAAACCGCGGCATGTCCCGGTTTCTGGTGCATGGCCGAGAGAAAGTCCGCGCCGTCTGTGTGCTGCAGGCGCCGGCGCTCAACCTGTGCTGGGCCAACACCCTGCGTCACCGTATTGCCGCGGCGGCAGCGATGGCGATGCCGGCGATCGCATGACCGCAGCCGGACGCCTGAGCATCGCCATGCCCGATAACATTTGTAATGACATTCATGGCGTCCCCGGCCCAATTGGGCCGGCAAATACCCCCCAAGCCTGCACATCCCGAGGCTGAGCGTCTCGCCAAGTGACACGTCATGCAAAAAGCCGGATTGGGTTACACCCTCTTTCGCAGGGGAGGAACGGTAAAAGGCTGAGAGGCCTGGATTTATTCTTGGCCAAGCTCTTACGACAATCGCAGGGGTCCCCATTCAAGGACGTGATCGGATATTTGAGAAGGTCAGGTTCGGACGATCGCCCTGGAAAACAACAGCCGCGATGGAAGGCAATGATGCAACCTCCGATCGACACCACGCGTGTGAGATCGGACGCCTACAAGGCGATGATTGGACTGCAATCCTACGTCGATGCAACGGGTCTGGAGAAATCCTTGCGGGTACTGGTGAATATTCGTGCCTCGCAGATCAACGGCTGTGCCTTCTGTCTGCACATGCACCTGCGCGACGCGCGCAAGGCCGGCGAAGCGCAGGAACGTCTCGACCTGATCGGCGCATGGCGCGACGCACCGGCGTTCACCGCGCGAGAGCGCGCGGCGCTGGCATGGACCGAGGCAGTGACTCTGGTTGCCGACACCCACGTGCCGGACAACGTCTACGAAGCGGCGCGAGCGGAATTTTCGGAGCAGGAGCTGGTCAATCTCACCATGGCGGTGGTGACGATCAACGGCTGGAATTGGCTGATGGTCGCGTTCCGTATCTCGCCGGCCGTCAAATCGGGCAGCTGATCGACTTTTGAGTCCCCGCGGTCGCTGTCGCGCAATTACCGTCGGTGGCCCGGCCCTTCGACTCCTGCGCGGCGATCACGGCGATCTCGACCTTCCGGTGCGGGGCGGCGAGGGAGGCTTCAGCGCGGACCCGGCCGGGGGTGTCGCCGGGCCCGAGTCGGCAGCTCGCCCAGGTACAAATGCTTTCAACCCAATGAAATCGATCGGTCCAAACCTGCGATTTTTCATCAAATGGATCTTGACCAGATTGTCCCGCGGGGTATGCTCTATCCGGGCGGGTATTTCTCAATTTACTCGCCCTCATTTGGCGATCACGCGCGACGGGAGCGAACGAATGCCCAAAGGCAACAAGGCCAGAATCGATTGGAATTCCGCGTGGAACGGCTGGGTCCGAACGGCGCTGGCGGGCGTTGTCGCGGCGGTTGGCGTTGTGCCGGCGACCGCCCTGGCGCAGGAGGAGGCCACCGCCCAGCGAGGCGCCGGGTTTGCCCGCTCGTTAGCGGTGCGGCAACTGGATGCGGTGCCGCGGATCACCGCGGCGGAAATCGCGGCGCACCCGGTATCCCTGGCGCCTCTGACCGGCTTCTCGCGTGCAGAGTTTTCGGCGATGAAGGCGCGGGCCGCCAGACCGTCCGCCACTCCGATCGGCGGGTCGGCGACACCGGCCAAACCGGGGACCGGGATTTTCACGCCGGGCGCCACTCTCAATTTCTCGAGGACGAGTGAAACCGGTTGCGGCAACGTCACCCCGGCCGACCAGGCCATCGCGGTCGGCGACACCGGCAACGGCATCTTGCAGGCGATCAATGTCTGCCTCAACGTCTTCAGCAAGAAGGGAGTGCTGCAACCCGGCTTTCCAAAGAGTCTTACCTCGTTCGTCGGCCTGCCGGCAAATACGCCCACGTCCGATCCGCGCGCGATCTACGACTGGATCAACCAGCGCTATATATTGACGTTCATCCAGTTCGATCCGAATTTTGCCAGCGCCAGCACCTATTGGATCGCCGTCAGCCAAGGCGACAACCCTGCCGGCGGCTATTGCCTGTATCATCTCGGCGTCCAGTCGGTAGCCCCCGCCGGCGGCGTTTTCCCGTTGCCGGATTTTCCGCGGCTGGGCCAGGACCGGCAGGCAATCTACCTGGCGTCGAATATCTTCAATCCGGGCTACAAATGGGAGGAAATATTGTTCCTGCCCAAGGCCCAGATGTACGCGTGTCAAAATATAAACTTCAATTTTTTCTTCAATCTCAATGTCGGCGGCGTGCCGACCGATACGACGCAGCCGGCCAATGTCGCGAACCCTGCCGATAACCCCCGGTCGGAATATTTGGTCACCTCCAAGAACATCAATTTTGGCAACGGCGTGTGCTCGGCCGGGTGCAACGGCCTGGTCGTATGGGCGGTCCACAGCCCGCTCAGCAGCCCGACGTTGAACGGGGTATCCGTCGCCACCGCCAACAACTACTCGCTGCCGCCAAGCGCCAGCCAGCCCGGCTCCGCCAATTCCGTCGACACCAACGACACCCGCCTTTCCGGGATGGCGATGTACTCGGCGGGTTCGGTCTATGCCTCGCTGAACACCAATGGGGGCGCCGGGCAGCCCGCCTTCATCCAGTACCAGATCCACCCGTTCGTCAACCAACTCAACGGCCAGCTTGCCTCGGCGACGATCCTCAACGAGGTCACTCATGAAGTTGGACTCGCTCAGAGCTTTTTTTACGCGACCCAGCAGCCAGACCCGGAGGGCAACGTCACGACCGTGTTCAACTTTTCCGACGGTTCGAATTTCGTCGGACTCGCTTACCTTTCCCGGCGCGCCGCACAGCCGGTCGGCACCACGCCCGACAACGGCATCTTCCTGATCCAGGGAGCGGGATTGTACAGCCAGGGCAGGTGGGGCGATTACACTGCCGTCGCACCGGCCGGGCAGGCCGGCAACGGCGCCAATCCGGTGATGTTCTTCGCCGGCATGTTTGCCCGCAGCGATCACACCTGGGGCACGCAAATCGGCAGGAACGGCTTCACCGACATCAGTCAGCCGTAGCCCGTCAGCCAGACGGACCAGAGCCCCTGGCGCGGTCGGCGGCGTCGGGGGCTCTGCTGTAACAGGCGTTCAGGTGCCGAGATCTCGGCGATTGGGGATTTGCCGCGGCCAATCCCCGGGCCGAC
>CAVPBN010000012.1:0-13976 GCA_963701815.1 uncultured Alphaproteobacteria bacterium | reverse complement strand
CCCGACAGCGCATCCTGCCAAACCCGCTCGATGACCTCGGAAAAGGGCGGCAGCAGGAAATTGCTGACCGCGCCGCTGCGGGCAAAGACCTCCCAGGCGGCGAGCACCAGGATCAGGGTCAGCCCGCTGCGCAGGCTGCGGCCGAGGCGCAAAAATACCTCGACCGCGAGGCGGCCGTGATTGCGCCCCGCCGGGACCGGCGCGGCGGCCTCGACGACTTCGCTCATTCGCGCCACCGCAAGGCCCGCTTCATCAGCATCAGGTAACCGCGGTCCGCGGCAAAGCCGAGCAACGCCACGGTCATTACGACGGCAAACATCGCATCGTAGACGCCGCCGTCGCCGAGCCAGCCGATCATGTAGCCGAGCCCCTGGCGCGCGACGATCAGCTCGGTCGCCACCAACAGCACAAAAGCAAAGGCCAGCGCGGTGCGGATGCCGGCCAGGATCTCCGGCAGGGCGCTCGGCAATACCACCTGCAAGAGGGTCGCGGCGCGGCCGGCGCCCAGGCTCCGCGCCGACCAGATCAATACCTGATCGGCGCCGCGCGCGCCGTTGAAGGCGCTGACCGTCACCGGCAGCATGCAACCGATGAAGATCATCAGGATCTTCGAGGCGCTGCCGAAGCCGAGCCACAGCACCACCACCGGGATCAGCGCCGATTTCGGCATCGGATAGACCGCCTGCACCAGCGGGTTGAACAATATCCGGACCGGTCGGTACCAGGCCATCGATACGCCCAACACCGTGCCGCAGGCGATGGCGAGGCCGAGCCCGGCGGCGCCGCGCGACAGCGACACGATGGCGTTGTCGACGAGGTCCCCGCTCGCCAGCAGGCCCCACCAGGCGGCGATCACCCGGTCGAGCGCCGGCAGTTCGAGCGGCGACACCAGACCGAAGCGGGTCGCCCATTCCCAGGCGAGCGCCAGCAGCGCGATCGGCGTATAACGCCACAGCCCGGCTCGCAATCGCCCCGCTGTCGCCGACCGGGGCCGCGCGGCGGCCCGGGCCGGTCCGCGGCGCCGGCCGGCAATCGTCAGTCCGGATTGTTCAAGCGCCATGGCCGTCGAGACGCTGCTTGGCCGCTTTGATCAACGACAGATCGACGTATTTGGGGTCGATCTGGACCGTCTTCGGCAAGACGTGCAGGGCGACATCCTCGTCGATCTCCTTCTGGATCGCGTCGACCAACGGCATCAAGTCGGGCGGTCGATAGAAATCGCGCCCGGTAAAGGCGAAATCGAGGTCCTTTTCCGGCTTGTGCGTGACCGCGACGGCAATGGCGAGCGCTTCCTTGCGGTTGGCGGGGTTCAGAAACCAGCGCAGCGCACGCATGTAGTCGGTATAGAAATCGGTCAATGCCGCACGGTTGGCGGCGACGACATCGGCGCGCATGCACCAGAATACGCCGTCCGAGACCCCGTGCACCTGGTCGGATGTGAACAGGATGCGATACTTGCCGGTCTCCATCAATTCGCGGGCGAATTGCGGCAACAGCTGGATCATGTCGACCTTGCCGCCCTCGATCATCGCCGGCTGGTTGGCGAAATTGGCCTCGACGGTGGTCACGTCGCCGTCCTGAACGCCGTTCTTGCGGAACATCGCGCGCATCGTCGAATTGGCCTCCGAGCCGATCGCGTTGGTGGCGACCCGCCTGCCCTTCAAATCCTTGACCGTTTTGACCGGCCCGTCCCTGGCGACGACGTACTCGCCCGACCAGTAGCCGGGCTTGCCGGTCTGCAGCACATCGGCGACGATCTTGACATCGAGATGCGCGTTGGTGATCGCAAGCGCGAAGGCCGAATCCGAAAACGCCGCGATTTCCAGCTCCTTGATCGCCAATGCCTGGATCTGCGGCGTGCTGCCGGCGTAGCGCACCGGCTGAAACACGTAGGTCTTGCCGTTGTTGGGCATGATGTCGGGATGCCGCTTGGCCAGTTCGGCGACGAGCGGGGCGAGGTGGCCCGGCGTCTGCGCCCAGCCGACGCGGATCAGCATCGGCGCCGATTGGGCGTCGGCGCGCGGCGCAACCGCGATCAGCGCCGCGCTCGTCGCGATCGCCGCCGCAATAAGGACGATATGCCTCAGACGCATGGCCTCCCACTCCCTCCCGGATTTTTCCGTTTCAGCCTCGCGCGACACTATCATTCCCTGCCGCCGCGCTGCGCCAGAATCGCCTCGGCGCGCACCAGGTTCCACACATGATCGACCATCTCGACAAAGGGCGGCGAGCGGCTGAGGCCGGGATCCTCCTTGTCGAAACGCGCCTCGACGATCTCCTTGATCCGGCCCGGGCGCGCCGACATGACCGCGATCCGCTCGGCCAGCAATACCGCCTCCTGGACATCGTGGGTGACGAAGATCACGGTCTTGCGCGAGGCCTGCCAGATGCGCAGCAACTCGCTCTGCATCAGGCTGCGGGTCTGCGCGTCGAGCGCGCCGAACGGCTCGTCCATAAGCAGGATGCGCGGGTCGACGGCGAGGGTGCGGGCGATCGCCGCGCGCTGCTTCATGCCGCCCGAGAGCTGCGAGGGATAGCTGTCCTCGAAGCCGCCGAGCCCGACCATCTCGATGTAGAGTTGGGCGCGGCTCAAACGTTCATCGCGCGGCAGCCGCTGCTTTTCGAGCCCGTAAAGCACGTTCTGCCGCACGGTCTTCCACGGGAACAGCGCGAAATGCTGAAACACGACGCCGCGATCGGGGCCGGGGCCGGCGATCGGCTTGTCTTCGACACGGATGATGCCCTGTTCGACCGGCAGAAAGCCGCCGAGCAGGTACAGCAGCGTGCTCTTGCCGCAACCGCTCGGGCCGAGCAGGGCCACGAATTCGCGGTCGCGCACCTCGAGCGAGATGTCGTCGAGCGCCAGCACCGGGCGGCCGCGCGGCGGCCGGTAGGTATGGCTGACCCGCTCGATGACGATCTGCGCCGCTGCGTCCACCAGCGTTGTTCTCTCTTTCCCGATCCGGCGACGGGTGTACTCTCGCGCGGTGCCGCGCACAACGCGGCATCGATCGGGAGAAAGCGCGAAATGGCCTGGCAACGCATGGTATTGCAGATCGGCATGGGCACCGATATCCGCGGCGCCGATTACACCAAGGCGGCGGTGCGCGCGCTGCGCGACGCATTGTGGCACAACTCGCTGAGCGTCGCCGACGCGGTCGGCCTGCCGGTCGACTCGATGCGGGTCGAGGTCACGATCGGCGTGCCGCAGCCCGATCGGGTCGACAAGGCGGCGGTGCTGGCGGTATTGCCGCACGGCACCGGCACGGTCGAGGTGGTCGAGGGCGGGCTCGAAATCGCCAATGACGCCGGCACCAACAAGACCGTGATCGCCAACGCCGCGGCGGTCGTGCGGCTCGACATCGCGTGAGGGCGAGGCCATGGCAGCAAAACGCGTGATCCTCGAAATGGGCACCGGCAACGATCTGCACGGCGGCGACTACACCAAGGCGGCGGTGCGCGCGGTCGCCGACGCCCTGCATCACAGCTCGCTGACCCTGATCCGCACGCTGAAGCTCGACGCCCGCAAGATGCAGGTCGAGGTCACGATCGGGGTGCAGCAGCCCGACCGGGTCGACGCCGCCACGGTCAAGGCGGCCCTGCCGCATGGCGAGGTCACGGTCACCGTCGTCAAGGGCGGTCTCGACGTGCCCGACGACGAGACCGGCGATATCGCGGTCATCGCCAGCGCCGCCGTCGCGGTGCGGATGGAATTGCCGCAGGCCGGGCGCTGACGGCGCCAATCGGGCGTTCTACGCGGCTCGGGCCGCCTTGCCCTCAAGACCGGCGGGTGGACCACCCGTTGATCTGGCCGCTGTCCTGATATATTCTAGTCACAGTGACTAGAGTTTAGCAAAAACCAGCCGGGCCGCTGGCCTCTGCAAGACGCCAAGGCGCGATTCAGCGAATTGGTGCGGCGCGTCCGCAGCGACGGGCCGCAGCACGTCACGGTGCACGGGCGCGACGAGGTCGTCGTCGTGGCGGCGGAGGAATTTCGCCGGCTCAAGGGCGAACGCACTGGTGCTGCGCTGATCGCCGCCCTTCAGGAATCGCCTACCGCGACATCGATATCGAACCCCGGCGCGAACGGCTTCCGGTGCGCGATGTGAAACTGTGACCGGCTGGCTGCTCGACACGAATATTCTTTCCGAGCTGCGCCGGCCGAGACCGAACCCCAAGGTTGTCGACTTCGTCGCCTCCAAGCCCCTCGACCTGCTGTATGTCAGCATCGTGACCTTTGCCGAAATCCGCTTCGGCATCGAGCGCGTCGCCGATGCCATGCGGCGCGCGGAGTTGAACGATTGGCTGACGCACAAGGTGCGGCCGATGTTCGAGCAACGCGCCCTGCCGGTCAGCGAAGATGTCATGTTCAAGTGGCGGCTGCTGGTCGAAGACGGGCGCAAGGCCGGACATACCTACTCGCAACCCGATCTGATCATCGCCGCGACGGCGCTGCATCACGGCCTGACGGTCGTCTCGCGCGACACCAGCGACTTCAACAAGGCCCGTATTCCATTTCTCAATCCGTGGCGCGAGACATAGGCGCGCTTGTCGCATCAGTGAAAGCGGGGGTCCTAGGCCTGCCCTGGCTCGACGGGGTTTCCTCTGGTCTGCTGGCCGACATCGGCCGCCGGCGTATCGGCGAACTGCCCCGGCAGACAGACATTGTCCCGTAGCCACCGCTGGCTGACCGCGCCCCGACCTGATGCCGCTCGATCGCCGGTCGAGACGCGGGCATATCCGTAAATGGTCGATTGCTTCGCGCGCGGCCGGGTCCGGTCGACGGGGTAAAGGGAGGCCTCAACATGGCCTTCGTCATGAAACGGACTTACGCAACAGGCAAGCCCTCGAATGGCAACGGCCGGGCCGCTGTTGCGAAAGTCTTGAAACCGGATCGGTCCGGTCCGACAGTGCCGCGAACGAGGCCGGCCGGACCGGGCTGGTCATGCGTCCGCGTGCTTAGAGATCAGAATACGCCAAAGCCGAAGCCCGCCGGCGGCTGCACGCGGGCGCCGGTCGTGTCGTAACACGCCACAAGGAGGTTGCCGGACACACTGCCGGTGCCGCAGATCGGCGCGGGGAAGGAGCTGTTGAAGGAAGGCGTTACGACAGTCGAGAAGTTGGTGAAGAAATAATTCCTGCCGGTGATCTTTATCGCATACCACTTGTTCGCCGGATCAAAGACCGAGGTAAAGTTGCCCGAACCCGAGGCGACGGTACCGTTGGTATTGATGTAGCCGTAAGCGATCGGCTTCCTGATCGGTGTTATCGGTGGCGGCCGAAGCCGAGCCGAGGCGGCCGGTGCCCAGTCGGCGTCGGGGACCCCCTGCGCGACAGCCGACGGACCGCCGACGAAGAGCATGGGAATCGCGGCTATTGCAGCGATGGCGGCAACAGTCTTCAGCATGACCGGTCTCCTCCTTGATTCCTTTGTAACGACTTCCCAACGAAGCGCGCTCCACGCGATCACAATCATTTTGCCAGGCTGAAATCAAGAATGTGTTAAGAGAGAGCCGCTTTAGCCCACTTTTCGCCCTCACCCTTTGGCTCGGGCATCTCTCGCAAAGAGGGACCGAAACCGTTTTTGAGAGCGATTTGGCGCGAATCCCGTCCTGCCGAAACTCTCGATCTCGGCCAGGCAGAGTGGATCGCCGGTTTGACAGTCGGCAGCATGGGCCGGCGATTGCCGTGCGGGGGCGGCATCGTTAATAGCTGGCGCATCCGCAAGCTCGCATTTCAGATAACCCCGGTTCGAACCGCCGCCGGGCTCGGCGTGACGATGACGCTATTCCGGGCCTACGCCGCCGACCTCGAAATCGACTTAGCCTATGAGGCTACTCGCGCGCGGCGATCACAGCGATCTTGATCTTCCAGTGCGGGCGAGGCGGGCTTCGACGCAGGCGCGGCCGGGGTGTTGCCGGGCGAAACCCTGCGGATGGGCGCTCGCCCCACTCCGGCCCTTCACGGGAGAGGTTGAGGAAGGAGCGCGCCGGGTGGCGAGCGGCGTAGATGCTGCAGCAGAGCGAGCCATCTTCGCGCCCAAAGGCGGTAGTTCCGCGGGCGCGTACGTGCCCGGTTGAAGTCGATTGGGGTACCGACCCCGGAACCTACCCCTCAAAGATAAAGGCTCTGCGCCAGAGCGCCGGCGTCGAGCGTGCCGTGAAGGGCGATCCTGACCCGGCGATAAAGTTTGAGTCACTTCAATTAGCTGGATAGGGTAAACGCACCTTTAATCGTTCCGTCAAATGAGGGAGGATACGCCTTGACTATCAGAAAATGGGCATTGGCCGCGATACCGGCGGTGCTAGCTGCCGTGGGGACATCGTCAATTCGAGTTGACGCGCAAGTCCCCGGCCCCGCGGATGCCGGCCCCGTCGTGGTCACGAAGGACGGTCCCATTCGCGGCATCGTCGCAAACGGGGTCAACGCATATCTGGGCATCCCCTATGCGGCGCCCCCGGTCGGCCGCTTGCGTTGGCGTCCGCCGGCGCCGCCCGCCCACCACGGTCCTCTCGATGCCACCCAATTTGCGAACACGTGTCCGCAGGTGACCGAACTCGGTGCATTTGCAGGGCCGTCAAGCACTACTGAGGACTGCCTCTATCTCAACGTCTTCACTACAGGGAAAGGCGGACCGCCGAAGCCCGTCCTGGTTTGGATACATGGCGGCGGAAACGTCGACGGGGAAACCAACGACTATGATGGGAGCAAAGTCGCCACAGGCGGTCCCCTCGGTACCCCCACCGTGGTCATCACGATCAACTATCGTATGGGCCTGTTTGGCTTCCTGTCGGAATCCGATTTGAATGCGGAAGGGCATCCCTTCGGCAACTACGGCATTTTGGATCAGCAGGCCGCGCTCCGCTGGGTTCGTGCCAATGTCGCAGCCTTCGGCGGCGATCCTAACAACGTCACGCTCGGCGGCCAATCGGCAGGCGCAATAAATACTACGGCGAATGTGATATCGCCAGCCGCCGCGGGACTGTTTCAACGGGCGATTTTCCAAAGCAGCCCCATACCGAATCAATACTTCCTGCCAGAAGCATCCGCGGTGACCCTTGGGAATAACTTCGCGGCGGCAGCGGGCTGTTCCAATGCGACGTGTCTGCGCGCGTTGTCGGCCGAGCGTATTCTTCAGCTGCAGGGAACAGCCAATGCAAACGGTCCCTTTGTATTTGGTGGTGCGATTGTGGATGGAACCATCGTTCCGCTCCTCCCGGAGACCGCGTGGACAACTGGCAAGTACCAGCACATGCCCATGTTGGGGGGGACGACCAAGGACGATGGGGGCGGCAATTTCGGGTTGGGCATTGCCGAGTATTTCTCCGGTCCGCCACAGGTTGCGGTGACAGTTGCTCAGTATAACTCCAACGGCCCCGCGGTGAAGCGGCAATATCCCCTCGCGCAGTTTGGCAATGATCCTCAACTCGCTCAGAACAGGATCGGTGCAGATCCATTCAAATGCGATGCTCGCCGTGTCCTCAATCAACTAGCCGCCACGAACAAAGGCTTCCCGGTCTACGGTTACGATTTCACGTACCAGAATGCCCCGTATTACTTCCCGCAGATGCCCAATGCCGCGGCGCCGGCGGGACATTTCCAGCCTCTCGCAGCACATACGAGCGACATTCAGTTCGTGTTTCTGGGCTACCACGGCGGAAATCTCGGCGTGAACCTAGACCAGAAGAGCGGTCAGCCACGGGAGTTGCGGGGCGCGGAGATTACGCTCTCCGATCAGATCGTGGGAGCGTGGACAAGGTTCGCGAAGACCGGCAACCCAAACGGACCGACACTTCCGACATGGCAGGCGTTCACACCGGCGAAGGGACCGTTCCTCCAGCAGGATACCCCAAACTCGGTCGAAACCGATGCGCAATACAGCGCCAATTACAAGTGCAAGTTCTGGGCGAGCCAATGAGCCAGCCAATAGATGGAGCGCCAACGGCCTCCTCGGTGAACGTCAATGCATTGCAAGTCGACGCAGGCCCGAGAAACCCGCGCCATGCTGACTGCCGCGCAAGCTGGTACAAAAGACCTCTTGGAAACAAGGACCCGTTTGCGGCTTGCGCACCGTTGTAGAGCATGCGGCAGGTATCTATGGCGAACCGGAGGAGGGGACAGGGCAGGCCGGTCCTCCCTCCGGTTCGTCCCCATTCTGCCGCGACGGCGTCGACATCAGCCGGCGGGCCAGGCGTCCCAGACCGCGTTCATTTCGGCGAAATAGCGCATATCGGAGAGCCAGATCGTCGCCGACAGCAATTTCGAATTGTCGGTGCCGGCAATTCGTCGATCTTGCCCGATACTTCCTTGGTCTGCTGGCCGACATCGGCCGCCGGGGTGTCGGCGGCCTGCCCCGCAAGACAGACCGTCGTCCTGTGGGCCACCGCCTGGCTCATCCGCGCCCCGACCTTATGCCGCTCGATCGCCGTCAGAAGTCTCCTTCGTGGGGTTCAGATGTGGATCGCCCGGCCGTCGACGGCGAGCGCCGCTTCCTTGATCGCCTCGCTTAGTGTCGGATGGGCGTGGCTGGTGCGGGCGATGTCTTCGGCCGAGGCGCCGAATTCGATCGCGAGCGCGGCTTCGGCGATCATCGTGCCGGCCTCGGCGCCGATGATGTGGACGCCCAGCACGCGGTCGGTGGCGGCGTCGGCGAGGATCTTGACGAAGCCTTCGGTGTCGCCGTTGGTGCGGGCGCGCGGCGTCGCGGTAAACGGGAACTTGCCGGCGCGGTAGGCGATGCCGGCCGTCTTCAGCTCCTCTTCGGTGCGGCCGACCGAGGCGGCTTCGGGCATCGTGTAGACCACTGCCGGGATCGCGTCGTAATCGATCGACGGCTTTTGCCCGGCGAGGCGTTCGGCGACCGCAACCCCTTCGTCCATCGCCTTGTGCGCCAGCATCGGCCCGCGGATCGCGTCGCCGATCGCGTAGATACCGGGAACATTGGTGGCGAAACCGTCGTCGACCGCGATCCGGCCCTGCGCATCGCGGGCGACGGCGAGCGCTTCGAGACCCAACCCGTCGAAAAACGGCCGCCTGCCGACCGCGACCAGTACCGCGTCGGCGGCGAGGCTCCGCTCGTCGCCGCCCTCGAGCGCCACCGAGAGCCCGTCCGGACCCTCGCCGATGCCGGCGACCTTGGCGCCGAGGCGAAACCCGATCCCCGAGCGCGCCAACGCCCGGCGCAACGCCATGCCGAGTTCCCGGTCCATGGTCGGCACGATACGGTCGAAGAGTTCGACGATCGTCACCTGGGCGCCGAGCCGCTGCCACACCGAGCCGAGTTCGAGCCCGATATAGCCGCCGCCGATCACGACGAGCCGGCCCGGCACATGATCGAGCGCCAACGCGCCGGTCGACGACAGGATGCGCCGTTCGTCGACGGCGACGCCGGGCAGCGGCGTGTTTTCCGAGCCGGTGGCGATGACGATTGCTCCGGCCTCGACCTCGCGTTCGGCGCCATCCGCGCCGGCGACGACGACCCGCCCCGGCGCGGCGATATGGCCGCCCCCCTTCAGCCAATCGATCTTGTTCTTGCGGAACAGGAATTCGACCCCGCGCGTCAGCGTGGCGACGACCTGGTCCTTGCGCGCCATCATCGCGGCGAGATCGAGCCCGACCTCGCCGACTTTGACCCCATGCACCGCCAATGCACTCTTCGCTTCGGCGAACTTTTCCGAGGACTGCAGCAACGCCTTTGACGGAATGCAGCCGATATTGAGACAGGTGCCGCCGAGCGCGCCGCGGCCGTCGACGCAGGCGGTCTTCAACCCGAGCTGCGCCGCCCGGATCGCCGCGACATAGCCGCCGGGCCCCGCACCGATGACGACGACATCACAGCGATCAGCCATCGGCGGCTGCCCCGGCGCTCAAATTTCGAACAGCAGGCGCGCCGGGTCTTCGACGCATTCCTTGACCCGCACCAGGAAAGTCACCGCCTCGCGGCCGTCGACGAGGCGGTGATCGTAGCTGAGCGCCACATACATCATCGACCGGATTTCGATCTTGTCACCAATGGCGACCGGCCGCCGCTCGATCTTGTGCATGCCCAGGATGCCGGATTGCGGCGGGTTCAGGATCGGGGTCGACAACAGCGAGCCGTAGACGCCGCCATTCGAGATCGTAAACGTGCCGCCGGAAAGATCGGCGATCGACAACCTGCCGTCGCGCGCCCGGTGGCCGAGGGCGGCGATCGTCTTCTCGATCTCGGCAAAGCTCAGCCGATCGGCGTCGCGCAGGACCGGCACCACGAGCCCCTGCTCGACGCCGACCGCGACCCCGATGTCGTAATGGTTCTTGTAGACGATGTCGCCGCCGTCGATCTCGGCGTTGACCCCCGGGATTTCCTTCAGCGCCACGATCGCCGCCTTGACGAAGATCGACATGTAGCCGAGCCGCACGCCGTGCTTTTTTTCGAACGCATCGCGCCAGCGCTCGCGCAGCGCGATCGCCTCGCTCATGTCGATCTCGTTGAAGGTGGTCAGGATCGCCGCATTGTTCTGCGCCGCCTTGAGCCGCTCGGCGATGCGGCGGCGGAGCCGGCTCATCGGCACCCGCGTCTCGCGTTCGCCGCCGACCGGCGGCGGTAACGGCGCAGGCGGCGGGGCCGGCTCCGAGGGCGGACTGGAGATCGGCCGCGCCAACGCCTCGACCACATTCTCTTTGGTGATGCGCCCGCCAGGTCCGGTCGGCATCGATCGCCGAGGGATCGAGCCCGCTCTCGGCAACCATCTTGCGCACCGCCGGACCGGCGCGCACGAGCGTCGCTGCGGCGTTGCCCTCAGGCGCCACGCTCCGCGCGGCACCCTCCCCCGCACTGCGGGAGAGGACGTGGCGGCGCAGGGACCACGGGCGCAGCTCGACCGCCGGCGCCATCGGCAACCCGGCCGAGCACCGCGCCGACCGGCAGATTGGTGCCCTCCTCGGCGATGATCTCGGCGAGGGTCCCGGCGGCCGGCGAGGACACTTCGAGGGTGACCTTGTCGGTTTCGAGTTCGACGAGCGGCTCGTCGCGGGCGACCGGCTCGCCCGGCTGTTTCAGCCATCTGGCGACGGTCGCCTCGGCGACCGACTCGCCGAGGTGCGGGACGGTGATCTCGATCGTCATCCCCGCACCCCTATCAGACCGCCAGCGCCATCGCAGCGAGCTGCGCCTGCTCCTCGACATGGCGCTTGAAGAGACCGGTGGCCGGCGAGGCGGCCGCGGCCCGGCCGACAAAGCGCGGCCGCCGGGCGGCGCCGTCGAGCCCGGCCAGCACCTCCTCGATCGGCCGGTCGACAAAGTTCCAGGCGCCCATGTTCTGCGGCTCCTCCTGGCACCAGACGATCTCGGCGTTGACGCCAGCGCGCCAAGACCTGGGCGAGCGGTTTGGACGGGAACGGGTAGAGCTGCTCGACCCGGACGATCGCCACCCGATCGTCGCCGTTCCCGGCACGCGCCTTCATCAGGTCGAAATAGACCTTGCCGCTGCACAGCACGACGCGGCGCACCTTGTCGTCGGCCGCGATCGGCCCGGTCTCGCCGATGATCCGGCGGAACGAGCTGCTCGGCCCCATCTCGTCGAGCCGCGACATGACCTCCTTGGCGCGCAGCAGGGATTTCGGCGTGAAGACGACCAGCGGCTTGCGGAAATTGCGCCGGATCTGGCGCCGCAGCGCGTGAAAATAATTGGCGGCACTGGTCAGGTTGCAGATCTGGATGTTGTCCTCGGCGCAGAGCTGCAGATAGCGTTCGAGGCGCGCCGAGGAATGCTCCGGCCCCTGCCCCTCATAGCCGTGCGGCAATAACAGGACGAGGCCGCTCATGCGCAGCCACTTGGCTTCGCCGGCGGCGAGGAACTGGTCGATGATGACCTGCGCGCCGTTGGCGAAATCGCCGAACTGCGCCTCCCATAGCACCAGCGTCGACGGGTCGGCGAGGCTGTAGCCGTATTCGAAGCCGACGACGCCGGCCTCGGAGAGCGGGCTGTCGATGATCTCGAACGGCGCCTGCCCGCGGCGGACATGGTTGATCGGCACGTAACGCGCCTCGGTCTCCTGATCGACCAGCACCGCGTGGCGGTGCGAGAAGGTGCCGCGCCCGCTGTCCTGACCGGACAAGCGGACATGGGTCCCCTCGGCGCACAGCGAGGCGAAGGCCAGCGCCTCGGCGGTGGCCCAGTCGATGCCCTCGCCCGCGGCGAGCGCTGCGCGCTTGGCGTCGAGCTGACGGGCGATCTTGGGGTTGAGGCGAAAGCCGTCCGGCACGGTCACGAGCCCCTGTCCCAGCTCGCGCAATTCGTCGGCCGCGACGCCGGTTTCGGCCGCGGCCGTCATCGCCGGAGCCCGGTTCGAGCCCGGCCCAGGCTCCTTCCAGCCAATCCGCCTTGTTCGGGCGATAGCTCTGGGCCGCGGCGAACTGGGTCTCGAGTTCGGCGACGAAGCCCGCCGCCATCGCCTCGACCTCGGCCTCGGCGACATCCCGCTGCGACGAGCCGCCGGGCATAGAGCTGCCGCGTCGTCGGATGGCGGGCGATCGTGCGGTACATCAGCGGCTGGGTGAAGGCCGGCTCGTCGCCCTCGTTGTGGCCGTGGCGGCGATAGCAGAACAGGTCGATGACGACGTCCTTGCTGAATCGCTGGCGGTATTCGACCGCGGCGCGCGCCACCTCGACGACCGCCTCGGGATCGTCGCCGTTGACGTGGAAGATCGGCGCCTGCACCGCCCTTGGCGACATCGGTCGGGTAGGGGCTGGAGCGCGCGGCGGCCGGCGCGGTGGTAAAGCCGATCTGGTTGTTGACGATGACGTGGATCGTGCCGCCGGTGCAGAACCCGGTCAGTTCCGACAGTTCGAGCGACTTCGGCGACCAGCCCCTGGCCGGCAAAGGCCGCGTCGCCGTGCATCAGGATGCCGGCGACATGGCCGCGCTCGCGGTCGCCGCGCTGGTGCTGCTTGGCGCGCACCTTGCCCAGCACGACCGGATCGACCGCTTCGAGATGCGACGGGTTGGCGGCGAGCGACAGATGCATGTTGCGATCGCCGATCTCGCGGTCGCCCGAAGTGCCGAGATGGTATTTGACGTCGCCCGAGCCGTGGACGTGCTCGGGGTTGGTCGCGTTGCCCTGGAATTCGGAAAAGATCGCGGCGAAAGGCTTGCCGATGAAATTCGCCAGCACGTTGAGCCGGCCGCGATGCGGCATGCCGATGACGAACTCGTCGATGCCGAGTTCGGCGCCGCGTTCGAGGATCGCTTCGAGCGCCGGCATCAGCGATTCGGCCCCCTCGATGCCGAACCGCTTGGTGCCGGTGTAGCGCCGGTCGAGAAAGCGCTCGAAGGTCTCGGCGCGGATCAGGCAGCGCAGGATCGCCTTCTTTGCCGCCGGCGACAGGACCGGGCGGTTCTGCCGGCGCTCGAATTTCTCCTGGATCCAGGCGCGCTCGGCCAAGACCTGGATGTGCATGTATTCGACGCCGATCCGGCCGCAATAGATCGCGCGCAACAGGGCGATGATCTCGCGCAGGGTGGCCCGCTCGCGGCCGAGATTGTTGATGAAGATCTCGCGGTCGAGATCGGCCTCGTCAAAGCCGTAGGTGCGGTAGTCGAGCTCCGGTTGCGGCCCGCGCTTATCGAGGCCGAGCGGGTCGAGATCGGCCTCGAGATGGCCGCGCACCCGATAGGCGCGGATCAATTGCAGGGCGCGGATCGAATTGGCGGTAGCCCGGCGCAGTTCGGCGGGGTGGCCCGGCTCCGATGGCGGGACCGGCGTGGCGGTGGCTGCGCCGTCGGGCGGCGGGTCGTGCCGTGCCGGCCCGGTCCATGGCTGATCATGCAATCCGCCCGGCGGCGCCGTTTCACCATCGCCGATCTCAGCAAAAAAGCGCTGCCAGCTCGCATCCACCGAACCCGGATCTTCGAGAAAGCGCTGATGCAGCCCGGCGATGAATTCGGCATTGATGCCGGACAGAAACGTGGCGCCGTCGATCTCGGCCATAAGCGTC
>CAVPBN010000011.1:0-133780 GCA_963701815.1 uncultured Alphaproteobacteria bacterium | reverse complement strand
CGCGGCCAGTCGAGTCAGGCGGCGGCGACAGCGCGCAATTGGTGAAAGCCGCGCTCGAGGTCGGCGATCAGATCCTGCGGGTCTTCGAGCCCGATATGGAGCCTGAGGGTCGGGCCTTCCGCCTGCCAGCGGGTGGCGGTGCGGCTGCGCGCCGGGGCGGTCGGCAGGATCAGGCTTTCAAAGCCGCCCCAGCTGGAGCCGATGCCGAACAGATCGAGCGCGTCGATCATGGCGTAAACGGCTTCCTTCGGGGCCGGCTTCAGGACCACGCCGAACAATCCGCTGGCGCCGGTGAAATCGCGTTTCCATAGCGCATGACCGGGATCTTCGGGCAGCGCCGGGTACAATACGCGCGACACCTCGGGCCGGGCCTGCAGCCAGCGCGCCACCGTCAGCGCGTTGTGCTGATGCCGTTCGAGCCGCACCGACAGGGTGCGCATGCCGCGCAGTGCGAAATACGCGTCGTCGGGGGCGGCGCAATGACCGAGTTCGGCAGCCATCGTGCGCACCGGCAGATACATCTCCTCGTTGGTGATCACCGCCCCCAACATCACGTCGGAATGGCCGACGATATATTTGGTCGCCGCATGGATCGAGACATCGACGCCATGGGCAAAGGAGGGAAACAGCAGCGGCGAGGCCCAGGTGTTGTCCATCAACACCGTCGCGCCGGCCTGATGCGCCGCCTCGGCGATCGCCGGGACGTCCTGCACCTCAAAGGTCAGCGAGCCCGGCGATTCGACGTAGACCACCCTGGTGTTCGGCCGCATCAGCCGGGCGATGCCGTCGCCGATCAGCGGATCGTAATAGGTCGTCGCCACCCCGCACCGGGTCAACACCTTCTCGCAGAAGCTGCGCGCCGGGCCGTAGGCCGAATCGACCATCAGCAGGTGATCGCCGCATTTGAGGCAGGCCTGCAGCGGCGCGGTGATCGCGGCGAGCCCCGAGGCCATCAGCATCGCGCGATAGCCGCCTTCGATCCCGGCCAGCGCTTCTTCGAGGGCAAAGGTGGTCGGCGTGCCGTAAAGCCCGTAGCGGACCACGTCGAAGCGCGTGGCCGGGTCGCGCCGCGCCTCCCATTCCGTCATGTTCGCCGAGAGGATCGTCGAAGCGTGATAGACGGGCGGGTTGACCGCGCCGTGCTGCGCTTCCGGGTGACGCCCCAGATGAGCGAGCAGGGTGTCCCGGCGATAATTGCGCGGTCTGTCGTCGTTCTTCATCCGAATGCACTCCGCCGTCTCGGCCGGGTGTGGGACCGGCATCTATCTATATCGCCTTGCAGCGTGCGGCAAAACCGTCGCCGCGGCGGGGCAGGGGTGCGGCGGCCTTGAAATTGCCGCACCGCCGGTTGAAAGTTGAGTATGCGCGTGGGCGTCGATCGAGGGCAACGCAGCCGCGCCGATTCGGTCCGGTCGCGACGCATCGGCGGCGCGCCGGCGAGATTGGCGATCGCGATACTGGTTGCTGCCGGCTTGGCGGCATGTTCCGGTTCGTCGCCGGTCGCCTCGGCAGGCAAGACCGAGTTGCCGGAGACGGTCCAGAAAAACTGCGCCGACCCGCATTGGCGCGACCAGAATCTCGGCCTCTGGTACTCGGTCTGCCGGCCCGCCTTTCGCTGGTGATCCCCGGGCGCGGCCGGCTTCAGGCCGATCGCCGGCGGCTCAGAACTTTTTGAAGCACTCCTTGCCGGTGCCCTCCAGCGCCTTGCAGTCGACGACGACCGCGGTCCCTTTTTTGTTCGGCGCGATCTGCACCGCGTAGCTCTTGCCGTTTTTGCAGGCGACGCTCCAATAAGCGTTGCCCTTGGCCTTGCCGGTCGCGGTCATCCCCATAAAAAAGGCCGAAACCCCGACGCAGCCGCGGCGAAAACTGCCCGCGAGCGCCTGCGCCTGCTGATCCTGCGGCAATGCCAGCAGCCGGTCGTTGGTCGAATTGCCCGAACCCGCGGCCCGCGCGGCGTCGCCAACTCCGCCCGCCGCAAACAGCAATAGGGCAAGCAGCAGCGCGGCCGGCAGCGACATCCGACCCCGCGTCGATCGTCCCGGCATCGAACAATCCGCCATCGTCTCCCCGCCGGTTGTTTGCGGCGCGAGATTATCGGCGGCGACGCCGACCCGCGCAACACCGCGGCAAATCGGCCGTGCCGGCGATTGCTCGCGGGGTCGGAAGGACCGGGCCGGAACCAATTTCGGTAGGACCCGGGGCTAACCCTGGGCTAGATCTGGGGCTAAAGCAGGTCGGCGACGGCGTTCCAGTAACGCTGCATCGCGGCCAGAGTGATCGCTCAGCGACCGGCCGGCGATGCGGTGCAGATGACCGCTCTGATAGTAATTGGCCAAGGTCAGATGGGTGACCCCGATCGACTTCCAAAATCGCACCTGGTCGCGCCATTCGGCCTCGGCCCCGGCGCCGGCCGAGACCCGCGTGTCGATGCCGATCGCGCCCGGATCGCGGCCCGCCTCCTCGGCGTAGCGCTGCAAGGTGGCGATCGCCGCCCTGGCCTCCTCGCCCGGCGGGTAGGCGAGCGGCATCCACCCGTCGCCCCATTTGGCGCAGCGGCGCAACGTGACATCGGCGTGACCCGCCGTACCACAACGGGATCTTGCGCCCGGTCGGCAACGGGTTGATGCCGGCGTCCTCGATATGTGTGCCATCTGCCCTTGAAATCGACATGCGGTTCGGCCCACAGCGCCCGCATGACCGCGACCTGCTCTTCCGAGCGGCGGCCGCGATTGTGAAAATTCTCGTTGAGCCCGACGAACTCGACCTCGTTCCACCCGACCCCGATGCCGAGGCGGAAGCGGCCGCCCGACAATACGTCGAGGCAGGCCGCCTGTTTGGCCACGAGCACGGTCTGGCGTTGCGCCAGGATCAAAACCTGGGTCGAGAAATCGGCGATGTCGGTGCACCCGGCGAGGAACCCGAACAGCACGAACGGGTCGTGATACCAGTCGGTCGACCGGGCGCGGCCCTGGGTCCAATTGGGCCGGCTCGCGACATTGACGCCGAGCACGTGATCCGGGGCGGCGATGCCGTGATAGCCGATCGCCTGCGCCGCCTGGGCAAAATCCCGCAAGGCCGCCGGCTCGCCGCCGATATCGACGATCGGCAGGGCCACACCGAGCTTCATCCGCACCTCCTCCTGATATTGCGACATTCATTTAAGTTCGAACGCTTACAGGATAAACGAGAGACGCCGCCTCTCGTTCAGTCGGCCCGCAGCCGGCGAGCGGCGGCGTCGGCGCTGTCCTCGGGACGCGTATTAAAGGCGATAACGGCGCCCGGCGCGGCCTTATGTACGGCGTTGATCACCGCCTCGAACACCGGCAGGCCGCGGGGCGGCAGGCGAAGGCCGGCGCCGATCACGACGCAGTCGAAAACTTGGGCCGAGAGCCGCCGCTCCACCTCGGGTCCGGCGGTGTCGTCGGGCTGGATCAGACACAGTTCCGCCTGCCAGCCGCGTTCGGCCATTTGCGTCAGGGCCAGGGTTATGCCGGCATGGATTTTCTCGGCGGTTATCCCCGGCAATAGCGCGGGATCGGTGAAATCCACGGTCTCGGGTTGCTGACCCACGAACAAAATCCGCGTCATCCGACCATCCCTTGCCGCGGCAGCGCCCCTCGGCGCCCCTCAACGCACACCCTATACCACGCAGACGCGGAGAGCATCGGCCGAGCAAAATGCAGGGCAAAGCGACGCAAAACCAATCCAATCCGAGACGCCTCGTCGCGTCTTGTCGGCGCGACTCAAATCGCGCACCATCTCGGCGTCCGGCAGGCCACGCTCTATCGGTGAGCGTCTTATGAGACCTACCCGCCGCAAGATGGAAAAACAGCCGAAGGAGCTGCGGACAATATGAGACAAAGCGCAACGACCACGGGCGACTCCCCTTCTCGGCTGATCGACGCGAGGATCAAGGAACTGGACGACTGGAGGGGTAAGACGCTCTCCGATGTCCGCGCTCTCATCAAGCAGGCGGACCCCGAAGTGGTCGAGGAGTGGAAGTGGAGAGGGGTTCCGGTGTGGTCTCACGATGGACTGATCTGCACCGGCGAGACCTACAAGAGCGTCGTGAAGCTGACTTTCTCCAAGGGCGCCTTGCTCGAGGACCCCTCAGGTCTGTTCAACTCCAGCCTTGAAGGCAACGCAAGGCGCGCTATAGATCTCCATGAGGGGGACGAGGTAGATGGGGATGCCTTCAAGACGCTCATACGTGCTGCTGTGGCCCTGAACAGGTCTTCAGCCCGATAATCGACCTTCGACTCTGTTTGCCGTCGCGAAACATTCTTGGATGCCAAGGCGCAATTCCGCTCACCGGTCGAGGCGTGGGCCGACACCAGCGCCAGCACCGGGCGGCTGCCATGATCGACAATCGCCGTTGCGAGAAGCGCGCAGCGTTTTGGTCGTCAGCCGGAGAGGGCGGCGGCGAGGAAGGGCAGGCTCTCGTCCATCCGGTAATCGACGCCGGTGTGGTTGTCGCGGAACTCCTCGTAGCGATGGGCGATGCCGAGTTCGTCGAGCCGCCGCGCGAACCGGCGGGCGCCGTAGAGCAGATTGAACTGGTCGTTCTCGCCGCAATCGATGTAGAGCGCCTTCAGCCGGCGCAGATTGTCCGCCTGGGTTTCGAGCGCCACCACCGGGTCGTGCCGCAGCCAGTTCGCCCAGCGCTCCTCGATGACCTCGCAGGTGTCGAAGGTGACCGGCAGCCGGATCCCCAAGAACTGCGTCGGATCGGGATCGTAGCTCGCCGCCATCGCCAGCGCGTTGATCGCCTTGAACGAACCGTCCGGGTGCTTTTGGGCGGCTTCGAGCTGCCGCCACCAGCTGCTCGATCGAGTTCCCGGCGCCGGCCAGGGCGCGCAATACCGCCGGCATGTCGGGCAGGTAGCACAGCTCGAAACCCATATCGCCGGAATGACAGGCCGCGGCCGCCCAGATGTCGGAGTGGCGCAGCGCGTGGGTGATCGCGCCATACCCGCCGGAACTCTTGCCGAACACGCCGCGACGCCCGATGCCGCCGCATTCGAAGCGCGCTTCGATCGCCGGCAGCATGTCATGCAGCAGAAAATCCTCCCAGGCGCCCATGGCGGCCGAGTTGATGTACTGGTTGCCGCCGAGCCGGGTGAAGCAATCGGGAAAGGCGACGACGACCGGCGGCATCCGCTGTTCGCCGATCAGCCGGTCGAGCCGTTCCGGCAGGTTCTCGCGAAAGCCGACCCAATTGGTGTGCGCCAGGCCGCTGCCGGTGAAGCCGACCAGATCCACCAGCAGCGGCAAGCCCCGCCCGTCATGCCCGGCCGGGACGTACACATCGACGACCCGCGCCGCCGGATCGCCCAGCATGTTGCCTGCGAGGGCCTTGCCCTCGACCGTGACCCGGCTGACCGAACCCGTCGGTCCGAAGAACCTGCGCATATGTCCGGCCCCCGCTTTTCCACAGCACCAGTCGGGAAAGATCCGCTTGCATGCCGCACTGGCGAAGCTTGTTCCATCGGCGTCAGCTCCCGGCTCGATCCGTCCGCATCCACCTTTTCCACGCGCCCGAAGCAAAGACGTGGATGCGCGGATCAAGTCCGCGCAAGACGGCTTCATGTTGTCCGGTTTGGCCGTCGTTGAATAGTTCAGAAACGCGAAGATTCATGCCTCTTCTCCGTGGGTGGTAACGCGACGAGGCGAACGATCGGCAATTGCGATCGCCCGGCGTCCGGTCCCGGGCGTCGAAGGTTTCGCGATCAAGATTTTTCTCGGCACGCCGGGACACGCGGTCGCTGGCCGCCCGGACGCCCCCGCGCGAGCAGAGAAGGGGCCGCGCAAGCCTGCCTCAGCCCCGCCCCAGCGGGGCCTTTTTCTTCTTGCGACAACAAAGTCGACCCCTTCTGCCGCCGCAGCCCTGCCGGTTTCCAGGAACCGATATGGAACACAATTGTCCGTGGCGGTGTTGTTCACATTAGTGGCGCGAAAAGCGCCGACAAAATCGATGTGAGGCTGACTATGCGAACACTGGTCCGAAAATTCCTCCTCGGCACAGGTTCCGTCCTTGCTTTAGCCATGGCCGGGGAAATTGTAGGCGGCGCTTTGGATAACATCGCTGGGGCGGGCAACGCAGCGAGTGCGGCTAATATGCCCGTCGCCGATGGGGGTTCACGGGATGCGCTGACGGGCGACCCTCTGCGCACAAACGATGTGCGATGGGCGCAGTTGGAACTCCGAAGGCGCGGCCTTTATCAAGGATCGCTGGACGGCGTTGTCGGTCCCCAGACCCAGCGTGGTCTCAGCCAGTTTCAAAAGATCGCCGGCCTCGGCCCAACCGCGTCACTGGACGCGCAAACCTGGAAAGCGCTGACCGGCAGTGGCGTTCCGCCGATCGCCGAAGGTTCTAAAGACGGCCGGCCGCACCGAGGCTAGCCGGCCGCGATCGGGTACAGCTCCCGACGTGCAAAGCTGCTCGGGAAGACCGCAGCCGGAGCGAAGAGGGCGGCGGCCCGAAATCCGGCGTGATCGGCCGCCGTTTCGTCGTTCAGCGGCCTCCCGCAGCGGATTTTGCCGACGCTGGGGTGGGGGCGGCCGAACCCGGCCAGCGCCCGGTCAAGCTTCCAAATCCCGAAACCAAATCGAAACGACCCGCGTTGTCTAAATCAACGGCGCCCGCCGGGCGCCGGTCTGAAATGTTATTGAGAACCGGACAGTGATGCCGACATCGCCACCTCGCCGCCGAAGAATTTGGCCACCTATCGCCGCCTTCACCGTCGTGCTCGGTTTGCTCGTCGCCGCCGGGGTCTTGGCATTTTCGAGCCCATACTCCAGTGCGCCGGCGCGGCATAATTGCGCGACCGTCCCCGCCTGCGTCGCGGGTCTCGCCCCGCGGTAGATTGTTCTTCTAAGCTTTTGATTCTGTGGTGGGCGCGACTGGGATTGAACCAGTGACCCCTACGATGTCAACGTAGTGCTCTCCCGCTGAGCTACGCGCCCTCGCCACGGCCGGGATCGTCGGGCAGCGTGTAGCGAAAACCCGCAACGCAGGCAAGCGCCGACGGCGCGCGGTCTCGCTTGACCGGGATGCCGCGCAGCCCCGCGCGGCGCCGGGGCAATCTGCTGGCATCGAACGCATCGGGTTAAGGCGGGCCGCCGGTCTGCCCTGTCGGAACGTTCTACTGGTGCTTTGTCGAAAAGCGGTAGCGGCAGCTCGGAGTCACGATGTCGGCGGTCAGATTATCCCCTTGGATATGCCCCGTCATCTCGGCGAACCCCTGGCGCAGGCGGGCGGAGGCTTTGAAAACCCCGTTTGCGTCGACCCTTCCGGTCAATGTGGTGTCGAACCGCGGGACATATTTAAAGCGAACTTCGCCGCCGGATATCGTCAGAGGGTAAAGCGCGCCGAGCGGCGGCCGGGTGCAGTCGCCGCTGATCACATCCCTGAGGGCAAGCCGCCCGACATACTGGCCGTCGAACCGGGCCGGGCCCTGCGCCCACGCGACGGTCCCGAGCCCTGCGGCGAACAACAGGCCCAGTCCCAGCCATCTCAGCATTGCATGTTCCCCTCTGCTACTCGCGCGGAGGTTATAAAAGGCGAAGCCTCGTCGCAACCGTCACCGATATTTGCGGCAAAGCGGCCCGTTTCGGCCGCCCACCGGGCGCCGGCTGTCGAGGCCGGCTGCCCGGTCCGGATTTGCCAGGGCAGCTCACCCCTCGGCGCAGTAAAATGAATAAGACGCATGTGTGCGATGCACAAATATCATTTGTATCATGACGAGACCGACACCTATTCTGGAACGACTACAAGAATTCGATCTGATCACCCCGGAGAATCACGATGCGCAGCTTGCTTAAATCGACGGTTTTGGGCGTAGGATTGCTCGTGAGCGTCGCCGCTGCCGCCCAGGCGCAGTCGGTCTCGTCATTGCCGCCGACCAGCGCCGAACCGACCGCGGTCACCACGACGCCGCCGGTTTCGTCAGCCAAAATCTACCCCAATCCCGGCAACAACGGTTCGTGGAAAGAGGACCATTATCAGGCGGTCCAAACCGACGAGAGCCCCGCCCGGCATCCCTACACGGCCTCGCCCCATTTCGGTCCCGCGCCGAACTAAGCTCCCTATCGCCGGCAAAAAACCCGCCGGTCGTGCCGGCGGGTTTTTTGCGTCTGCGCCGATCGCCGGCGGCCGCAAGGATTTCGGACGTTGCTTGCTGCGGCCGATCGGAAACGGCGCCGTCGTCAGCGATCCTCCTGCAATGACAGCAAGGTGGCGTTGCCGCCGGCGGCGGTGGTGTCGGTCGAGGTGGTGCGCTCGGCGGCGAAGCGGGGCAGGTAGTACGGGCCGCCAGCCTTGGGGCCGGTGCCCGACAGACGCTCCCCGCCAAAGGGCTGCACGCCGACCACCGCCCCGATCATGTTGCGGTTGACGTAATTGTTGCCGACCCGCAGCCGGTCGAGGATATGCCGCCGGGTGGCGTCGATGCGGCTGTGGATGCCGAGGGTCAGCCCGTAGCCGGTGGCGTCGATCTCGTCGAGCACCTGGTCGAGCCGGTCGGCCGGCCAGCGTACGACATGCAGGATCGGGCCGAACACCTCATGGTCGAGGCGCCCGGCATTATCGATTTCGAACGCGCGCGGGGCGAAGAAAGTGCCGTTTTCAAGCTCGGCCGGCAGAGCGCATTGGTAGATGAGCCGGCCTTCTGCCGCCATTCGGGCGGCATGTCGTTCGAGCGCCTCTCGGGCCGGCCCGTCGATGACCGGGCCGATATCGGTCGCCAACAGGGCCGGGTCGCCGATCGCGAGTTCCGCCATCGCACCCGCCAGCAGCGCCAGCAGCCGATCGGCGATATCGGTCTGGACATAAAGCAGGCGCAACGACGAGCAGCGCTGCCCGGCGCTCTCAAAGGCGGAAATCAGCACATCGGCCACCACCTGCTCGGGTAAGGCCGAGGAGTCGACGATCATCGCGTTCTGGCCGCCGGTCTCGGCGATCAACGGGACGATCGGGCCGGGGCGGCTGGCGAGCGCGAGGTTGATCTGCCGCGCGGTTTCGGTCGATCCGGTAAAGGCGATGCCGGCGATGCGCGGGTCCGCGACCAATGGGGCCCCGACCGCCTCACCGGTGCCGGGCAAGAGATGCAGGGCGTCGCCCGGGATGCCGGCCTCATGCAGCAGGCGCACCGCCGCGGCGGCGATCAGCGGCGTCTGCTCGGCCGGCTTGGCGATGACCGAATTGCCGGCGGCGAGTGCGGCGGCGATCTGGCCGGTGAAGATCGCCAGCGGGAAATTCCACGGTGAGATGCACAAAAACACCCCCCGTCCGTGCAAGGCCAGCTCGTTGCGCTCGCCGGTCGGGCCGGGCAATTGCTGCGGGACCGCGAAATCGGCCTCGGCCCGCAATGCGTAATAGCGCAGATAGTCGACCGCCTCGCGCAATTCGGCGAGGGCTGCCGGGATCGTACGCCCGCCTTCGCGGATGATCCGCGCCGTCAATTCGGCGCCGTGGTGCTGGTAGAGATCGGCGGCATGCCGCAGGACCGCCGCCCGCTCCAGGACCGGCCGCCCGTCCCAGGCCGCGAAGCCATGCGTCGCGCGGGTCAATGCCCGATCGATCTCGTCGGCGCCGGCCGAGACGACGGTGCCGAGTTCGCGGCGATGGTCGCTCGGATCGACGACCGCCGCAGCGACGCCGGACCGCTCGACCCCGCCGATGATCGGCGCCGCCCGCCACGGCCGGCGGCAGGCTGCCGACAGCTGCTCCCGCAGGGCCGTCAGCGCAGCCGGGTCGTCGAGATCGAGCCCCGCCGAATTCCGCCGCGCCGGGCCGTAGAGATCGGCCGGCAGCGGGATGCGCGGATGCGGCTTGACCGCCAAACCGGCGAGCCGCGCCACCGGATCGGCGATGATCTCGTCGATCGGCTGCCGGTCGTCGGTGATGCGATTGACAAACGAGGTGTTGGCCCCGTTTTCGAGCAGCCGGCGCACCAGATAGGCCAGCAACTCGTCGTGGCTGCCGACCGGGGCGTAGACCCGGCACGGGCGGCCGAGCCGGTCGGGGCCGACGATCTCGTCGTACAACGCCTCGCCCATGCCGTGCAGGCGCTGAAACTCCCAGTCGCGGCGCTCGCCGGCGAGTTCGAGGACCGCCGCCGCGGTATGCGCGTTGTGGGTGGCGAACTGTGGGGAAAAAGCCGGGCCGTGCGCCAGCAGCCGCCGGGCGCAGGCGAGATAGCAGACATCGGTCGCGACCTTGCGGGTGAACACCGGAAAGCCGTCGAGCCCGCGCTGCTGCGCACGCTTGATCTCGCTGTCCCAATAAGCGCCCTTGACCAGCCGCACCATCAACCGTCGTCGGCCGCGCGCCGCCAGGTCGGCGAGCCAGTCGATCATCGGCAAGGCCCGCTTCTGGTAGGCCTGGACCGCGAGGCCGAGCCCGTCCCAGCCGGCCAAGTCGGGAGCGAGAGCCAATGCTTCGAACAGGTCGAGCGACAGATCGAGACGATCGGCCTCCTCGGCGTCGAGCGTAAAGCCGATCCCGGCCCGCCGCGCCAGGCGCGCCAGCGCCATCAGGCTCGGCGTCGCCTCGGCCAGCACCCGGTCGCGCTGCGCCGTCTCGTAACGCGGGTGCAACGCCGACAATTTGACCGAGATGCCCGGCGCCTCGGCCACCGCTCGCGCCGGAGCGGAGCGGCCGATCGCGGCGATCGCGTGCGCATAGGCCGCATGATAACGCGCGGCATCGGCCGCGGTGCGGGCCGCCTCGCCGAGCATGTCGTAGGAATGGCGGTAGCCGCGCCGCTCGGCGCCCTGAGCGCGTTCGAGCGCCTCCTCGATCGTGCGCCCCATGACGAATTGGCGGCCGAGAATGCGCATCGCCGCGGTCACCGCCTGGCGCACCAGCGGCTCGCCGGAGCGCGCAGCAAACCGGCGCAGGACCGCGTGCAGATCATGCGCCGCCGGCTCCGCGCGCAGCAATCTGCCGGTCAGCATCAAGGCCCAGGTCGAGGCATTGACGAATACCGAGCCGGAATGGCCGAGATGGCTCTGCCAATCCATATCGCCGAGCTTGTCGCGGATCAGCCGGTCGACGGTCTCGGCGTCGGGGATGCGCAGCAATGCCTCGGCGAGGCACAGCAGGGCCACCCCCTCGTCCGAGGACAGCGCGTATTCCTGCAGGAATGCATCGATGCCGCCCTTGCCGTGACGCTCGCGCCGGACCGCGGCGACGAGATTTCGGGCACGCCCGGCGATCCGGTCGCGGACTTCGGCCGGCACCGCCGCCTCGTCGAGGACGAGCCGCACCGCCTCGGTCTCGTCGAGCCTGACGGCATCGCGGATGGCGGCGCGCTGCGGCGACGCCGGCGGCAATGGGGCGCGGAAAACAAAGTCCATGCCGATCTTCCCGTCGTTCGCGGCAGCGCAGCGGCAACAGCCGATCAGCGCTTCACTTGACGGCGCCGCCGGTAATGCCGGCGATAAAGCGGTCGAGGAACAGGTTGTAGGCGATCGCCACCGGCACCGCGGCGATCAGCGCGCCCGCCATCAATTCGCCCCAGAAATAGATGTCGCCGCGCACCAGATCGGTCGCAACGCCGAGCGTGATCGTCTTTTGCGACGACGACGAGATGAAGGTCAGCGCGTAGACGAATTCCTGGAGGGTCAAGGTGAAGGTGAAGATCACCACGGTCAGGATCGCCGGCACCGACAGCGGGATCACCATCTTGATAAAGGCGCCGAAGACGCTGCACCCATCGACGATCGCCGCCTCTTCGATCTCGCGCGGCACCGCCTTGAAGAACCCCATCAGCAGCCAGGTGCAGAACGGGATCGTGAAGGTCGGGTAGACCAGCACCAGCGACCACAGCGAATCCTGCAGCCCGAGAATGCTCATGACCCGCGACAGCGGCAGAAACAACAGGGTCGGCGGCACCAGGTAGGTCAGAAAGATGCCGATCCCCAGCGACTCGCCGTTGCGCCCGCTCATGCGCGCCAGGCTGTACCCGGCGGGCAGCGCGCAGACCAGCGTGATCGCGACGACGCACACCCCGATCAGGGTCGAATTCCACAGCCAGCGCGCGAACAGCGTTTGCTGGAACAGATACTTGATGTGATCGAGCGTCGGCGCGTCGTTGAACCAGAACGGGATGTTGCTGAGGTCGTAGAGATCGGCGTTGGTCTTGAACGCGGTGATCGTCATCCAATAGAACGGAAACGCCGCCAGGATGACGAAGAAGGCGACCGCGGCGTAGAACCCGCCCTCGCGCAGGGCGCCGGCGAGCGGGCGCGGCATCTCAGATCTCCCGCCGCCGGATGAAGCGCAGCATCAGGACCACCATGATGAACAGCACCGGCAGCATGACCAGCGAGATCGCCGCGCCGTGCGACACGTCGCCGGACAGGATGCCGACCTGGAAGCCCTCGAAGCCCAACACCGAGGTGGCGTTGACCGGCCCGCCCATGGTCAACAAGTAGACGATCGACAGATCGGTGAAGGTAAAGACCGTGCCGAAAATCAAGCCGACCACGACGATCGGCGCGATCATCGGCACGATGATCTGGTAGTTGCGGCGCCAGAAGCCGGCGCCGTCGACCGTCGCGGCGTCGATCACGTCTTGCGGCACCGCGGTGATGCCGGCGAGAAAGATCACGATCGCGAACGGAAAGAAGCGCCAGGCATTGACGACGATCACGCAAAGCATCGCCAGATGAGGGTCGCCGAGCCAATTCGGCGCGTCGGAGCGGTCCATGACCCCGAGCGCGATCATGGTCCAGTTGATCACGCTGTAGAGCGAATCGAACATCCATTCCCAGGCGACGGTGGCGATCGCGATCGGCACCGCCCACGGCAGGATGATCAGCGCCCGCACCAGCTTGCGCCCCGGAAACGGACGCAGCAGCACCAGCGCGCCGAACTTGCCGAGCACCAGACCGAGGATCTGCGAGCCGAAGGTAAAGACGAACGTATTGACCAGCGTCCGGCGGAACACGTCGTCGTGAAATATCTGAATGAAATTCCGCAACCCGACAAAGCTGTAATTCTGATTGTAGATCGTATAGGCGCTGACCGAATAATAGACCGCCAGGCACAACGGCACCCCGACCAGCGCGAACACGTAGAGGACCGCGGGCGACACGAAGAGCGGGCCGAGCACCTTGGGGCGATCGAGGATGAACTCGAACCGGGACCGTCGCTTGGTGAATCTTTCGGCGATGGCGACCATGGGGTGGACTCGCTCTAATGGCGGCTCGACCGCTTGCCGTCCTTGTCGAAATAGCAAAGCGCAGCATTGCGGACAGCGTAGGGGTGGTATTCGCCGGGCCGGATGCTTTCGAACGCCACATGCGCCGGCGGCAATTTGGCGGTGATCTCGGTAGCCGATTCCAAGCCCGCCAGCGTGCCGTAGACGATACGCTCGGAACCGAGATATTCGGTACGGTCGACGCGGAACGAGAAATCGGTGCAGTTGTCGCCCTCGACCATCTCCTTGGGCAGGAAGTTCTCGGGGCGGAACCCGAGATGGCCGCCGTCCCAGGAAACCAGGTTCATCGGCGGGGTGCCGACAAAGGTGGCGACAAAGCGGTCGGCCGGGTCGTCGTAGATCGCCGTCGGGGTGCCGACCTGGCGGATTTGGCCCTGATCGATCACCGCGATGCGGTCGCCCATCCCCATCGCCTCGACCTGGTCATGGGTGACGTAGATCGTCGTGATGCCGACCCGCTGCTGGAACTGCTTGATCTCGTTGCGGGCCGAGGCGCGCAATTTGGCGTCGAGATTGGAGAGCGGCTCGTCGAGCAGCAATACCGTAGGCTCGCGCACCAGCGCGCGGGCGAGGGCGACGCGCTGGCGCTCGCCGCCCGAAAGCTGGCGCGGCCGGCGGTCGAGCAGCCGGGTGATGCCCAACAATTCAGCCGCCCATGCGACCTTGGCGTCGACTTCGGCGCTGGGCACGCGCTGCGTCCGCAGCGGAAAGGCGATGTTTTTGCGCACCGTGTAATGCGGATAGAGCCCGTAGCTCTGGAACATCATCGCGACCCCGCGGGCGCGCGGCGGCATCGTGTTGACGTTCGCGCCGCCGATGACGATGTCGCCGCCGGTCTGCTGCTCGAGCCCGCAGATGATGCGCAGGAACGTCGTCTTGCCGCAGCCCGAAGGCCCCAGCAGCACCATGAACTCGCCGTCGGGGACCGACAGGCTGATGCCGTTGACGGCGGTGACGCCATCGAATTGCTTGACGATATCGGTGGTCAGCACCGCAGCCATCGAAAACCCTCTTGTTCAGCCGAAACCGATCCCGCCCTGAGGCGGTCGGGGCGGAAATCATGCGGGCGGCCTCGTCGTCGATCCTCCGCCGACCCGCCGCGCCGGGTGGCTCCGGGCCGCGTCTAAGCCGCGGCCCGGCCGGCTTTACTCAGGCGCTCTGCCACTTCTTGAAGATCGCCTCGCACTTTTGCGCGGCCCATTTGACCGAATCCTCGGCGCTCATCGCGCCGGTGGCCGTCTTGGTCATCATGTCGTTGATGACAAACTCGTTGTAGATCTCGTCGGTCGCCGGCCACGCCGGGCCGGGATACCCCGCGACCGCGCACCATTCGTCCGAAGTCTGCAAAATCGCCAGCTTGTCGGGCGGATGGGAGGTCGGGTCGTTCGACAGGATCGGCATCGGCTTGGGCACGATGTTCTCATAGATCGGCATGTTGTAACCGGTCGACGCCTTGAATGCGTCGGTCCAGTTGTCGGCGTAATAGTTCAGAAACTCCATCCCCGCATCTTTGTTTTTGGCGAAGTTCCAGATGCCGTAGCAGTTCGACGCAGCCCCTACCATCTGCCCTGCCGGCCCCTTCGGGCATTTCAAGAAGGCGATGTTGTCGGCGACCTTGGGGTTCATCTGCTGGGCGGTGCGGTACGCCGAGATCGGGTTGATGATGAACGAGCCGACACCCGAGTCGATATATTTGTTGTTGCTCGAATCGTCCCACGACAGCACGTCGCCGGTCATCGCCTCCTTGTAGAGCGCGGCGACAAACTTGGTCGCTTCGACTGCTTCCTTGCTGTCGAGGACGACCTTTCCGCCCTCCTTGTCCTGGACCGCCGCGCCATAGCTCCACAGCACGCCCCGCCAGCACAGGCTCGGGTCGTTGCTGTGGGCCAGCGACAGCCCTACCGGATGGCCCTTCGCCTTCAGCTTGGCGCCGCCCGTCCGTACCTTGTCCCAGGTGTCGGGCACGACCCCGATCTCGCCCCACAGATCCTTGCGGTATTGGCCGGGGTTGTTGATGTAGTAGTCCGGAAAGGCCGACCAGGTCTTGTCGTCGTCGTTGTAGGCGATCTGGCGGCCGATCGTGCTGACCTTGCCGTGCCGCTTTTCGACCCCCTCGACCAGGCTCGTCAGGTTGACGAGGAACTTGCGGTAGAGGTGCGCACCGCCGGCCCCGTTCCACATGAACAGGTCGTGCCCGGATCTGGCCGACGCCTCGGCCGCGGCGCGGGCGGCGATGTTCTGCTCGGGGATATGGTCGACCGTGACGGCGACGCCGTTCTTCTTGCCCCAATCTTCGGCGAACTGGTCGAACCATTTGTCGAAGGCGGGAACAAAATGGCTCCATTGCAGGATCGTCAATGTCTTCGTCTGCGCATAGGCGCGTGAGACGAACGGCGCAGAGATCGCCGGGGCGACGCCGGCCGCGGCGAGCCCCATACCGGTCGACGTCAAAAACTTGCGCCGGGAAAACCGCAGAACCTCCCTGTCACCTCTTATAGTCATTGTAATGTTCCTCTTTGCTGAACTGTGTTGGACACTATGTTGGCGGCGTGCGTCTGGTCAACATGAAGATGCGCATCGGCGGAGACTGCGCCGGTCGACCTGATCAATTGTTGGTTAAGATTTCGGGGCGGATCGGAGAAACCGCGGAGTTTGCCGGCGCTTTGGCGAGAGGATGGATCGCGATCGAGCGAAAAACGGCGATCGCCCGGTCGGCACAGCCTTCGCCCGCGCCGATGCCGGCCGATCGGCCCCGTACTGCCCTGCGCCGATGCCTGCATGATCATTTCTGATTTGCAGTCGAGCATGGTTTGGAAATGGGCGGCAAAGATTACCAGCGCATGTTGCCATGATTACAATTGCGTAAGGTTGGGGGATCGGCGGGCCCCTTCGGACCGGATCAGCTTTGCTCGGCGATACCGGCAGGCATGGCGAATGGCGGCGCTGCCGCGACGCCGGCGGCATTACGGTCTTCCTCTCGCTCACGGGCTTGCGCTCGAGCGGCGGGCCGATCAGATCTGCTTCACTCGGCGAGACACACGATGATTTCATCCCAGAGGATTTCCCCGCAGGAATTGACGACGCCGGCGGCAAGGCCGGCGGTCGCCGATACCGTGCCGGCCTGCGCCTGGCTGTTGGGCGAACGCCTCGACACGCGGGCATTCGAACGCAGCGTGCCGCTCGGTCCGGGCCCGGCCGGCCCCGGATCGGCCGGCCCCGGATCGCTCAGCCCCGCTTCGCTGAGCATGGGTCCGCTTGCCATCGATCTCGACGGCGGCGGCGTCGCGGTATTGTTCCGCTACGGCGCGGTCGTGGTGTTCGGCGCCGAGCCGGTGACGGCCGACAAATTCGTCGCCTCGCTGATGCCGTTGGTCGTCGGCGCCTTTGCGGCGCCGGAGCGTGAGGAATTGCGCCTCGCGATCCGGCCCGAAAGCGATCAGCACGTCGACCCGGCCGGCAACATCGTGCTGCGCGACAGATCGACGGAGCGGTTCCAGCTGGTCGCCGACATTCTCGCCAAGAGCCTCGTGCTCGGGCATTACGAAACGCGGATCGCCGACATCTTCGACCGCATCGAACCCTTGGCCGCGACGTTGCGCGAGAGCGGCCGTCCGGGGGCGACCGGCAAGGTATTGTTGCGGCAGATCGGCGATGTCCTGCTGATGCAGCAAAAGATGGTCGGCCGCGTCGGCACCTCGGAAACGCCCGAACTCTTATGGGAACATCCCGAACTCGAGCGCCTCTACCTGCGCCTGGCTGACGAATACGAGCTGCGCGACCGCGATCGCGCGCTCGACCGCAAGCTCGACATCGTCTCGCGCACGGTCGAAACCCTGCTGAGCCTGGTGCAGACCCGCAGCAGCATGCGGGTCGAATGGTACATCGTGCTGCTGATCGTCGCCGAACTGGTGCTCAGCACCCTGCCGCTGCTGCTCCGCCGATAGCCGCGAGGGGCCGCTGCCCGCCCGATGACGGCGCGACCCCTGCGCGGCGCGGCAGCTGACCGCGGGGCCCTCGGGCGGTTCACGATTTGCCGGTCGCGGGCGGTGCGCCGCGCGACACCAGCGCCATGATGCCGTCCTGCGCGGCGGCGGCGACGCTGTAGGCGACATCGCCCCAGGAACCGTCGAGCAGCCCGGTCGGGACGTCGTTTTCCTGCCCGACCGTGCCGATCTCGCTGCCGTCGCTGCGGTGCACGTGCCAGACGATCTTGACATGCTCCTTGCCGGCCGGCGCCGGCGTGACGGCGACATCGGCGTCGAGCACCAGGTCCGCTTTGGCGGCCTGACCGGAGACGATCGCCACATCCTGCCGCTTCAGCAGCAAAGCGATGGCGTTGGTCAGGGCTGCCGCGCCGTCGCCCGGCGCCCCTTCGACCCCGCGGATCAACAACTTTGTCTCGCCGCCGGCCTCGGCCTCGACCGGCGCCTTGTCCTCCATCAGCACGGCGAGCTGATCGGCGCCGGCGGCGGCCGCCCGGGCGACCGCGTCCTCGTTGCCGGTCCGCCAGTCGCCGGCAGGGGCTTCGGTCCGCTCGGCGCGCTCGCCGAGCAGCTTTCCCGAACGATCGCGCAATTGCCACAGCGCCACCAGCGCCGCCTTGCCGCCCTCCGGAGGCATCTCCTGGATAAGGCCGGAGAGCTTGTAGCTGTCGCGGCCCGTCGTCCGATCGCTGGCCGCGATATCGTGCTTTTGCAAGGCCGCCGCCATCGCCGGGGCCAGCTTTTCGGCGGTCGCCCGCGGCGTGCCCTGCAATGGCGCGATCGACACGCTGGTCATGTCGCGCAGGGTCAGGATCGGCGATCCCGGTTTTGGCACGTCGTCGGCAAACGGGTGCGGCAGCGGCTGGCAGGCCGCCGCCGACAGCGCCAGCCAACCCGCTGCGACCCGGCGTCGACGCCGCAAGCCCGGCGCCGACACCGGCTACGCCTCGATCGCGATCGCGGACAGCCCGCGGCCGTAACCGGCTTCGCCGCGCAGACAGGCGCGCCGATAGCTGAAGAAATCGGCCTCGTCGGCGACGGTGTCGCGGTCGAGGCGCTCGACCCGCTCGACCCCGCTGCGCGCCAGGCGGTGCGCGACATACCCGGCGAGGTCGAACATAAAATGGCCGGTGCGCCGCGCCGCCGCAAAATATGCCGCGGCGGCGGCGTCATCGGCGATGATCGGGGCCGGAAACTCGGGTCCGACCTCGTACGACAGGCGGCCGATGCACGGACCGATCCCGGCGCGGATGCGGGTCCGCGCGGCGCCGAGCGCCTCCATTGCCGCAATGGTGGCTTCGACGATGCCGCCGAGGGCGCCGCGCCACCCGCCATGCGCCGCCCCGACGACGCGGGCCGCAGGATCGTGGAACAGGATCGGGGCGCAATCGGCCGCCAGCACGCCGAGCGCGATGCCGGGCGCGCGGGTGACGAGGCCATCGGCGCGCGGCGCCTCCGCGCGGCCCCAGGGCTGTCGGACCTCGACGACCCGCGCGCTGTGCACCTGGCGACAGGTCACCAGCCGGTCGGACGACAGGCCGAATTGCGCCATCGCCAACTCGCGGTTGCGCGCGACATGCGCGTCGTCGTCGCCCGAGCCGAAACCGCAATTCAGCGTTTGATACGGCCCCTGGCTGACCCCGCCTCGACGCGTGAAAAAGCCGTGGCGAATTCCGCCGTCGGCGCCGAGCCCGGTCAGTAGGATCATCGCATTCCTCACCCGCCGCCAAACCCGGCGGGCGCCGGCAGACCCGGTGTCGTCACCGCCATCGCCTTGAACCGGCCCCCCATCTCCGCCGGGTCGAGCAGCCGGGCAACGCCGCGCTCGAGCGCCTGCCGCTGCGCCGGCGCGGCGCGCGCCGACAGCGCAGCGAGCCGCGCCCCGATGCCGAGTTCGGCCAGAAACCGGCCCTGCTCGGCCGGCCCATGGATCGCCGCCCCGCCGGCGCGCGCCGCGTCGGCGAAAGCGGCGAAATCGACGTCTGCGCTCAGATCGGCGGTCCCCGGCGGCGACAATGCCGATACCGGGCGATGGCCGCTGACGGCGCGCAGGGTCGGCCCCGGCATGCTCGGGAAACAGCCGTAATCGACAAACAGCGCCGCCCCCGGCTGATGCCGGAACCGGACGCCGAGCGACGCGGCCAAGGCGAGCGCCGCCGGGCAGATTTCGACGACCATGCCCGGCGCCGCCATATCGCGGAGCGGTTCGGGGACCAGCATCGCGACGGCCGGGCTCGGCGGTCCGTCGGCGAACACCAGCGCGCCCGCGCGATCGAGCGTCACCAGCCGCTCCGCCCAGCCGTTCTGTACGCGCACGAACTGCCGGATCGGCAACGCATCCAGAAACTCGTTGGCGACGCACAGCATCGGGCCGTCGGGCAGGTCCTCGATCCGCGTCAGCCAAACCGGCTCGGCCGCACCGAGCCGCTTCGCCTGCTCGGTGCGCAGCAGCGGGCTCGAACTCGATCAGGTAGAGGCGCAATGCCCGGCGAAACTCGGGCATCGCCGCGGCGGCGCGCAACAGGTCGCCGGCCAGCACGCCGCGCCCGGGTCCGAGTTCGGCGAGGATGACCGGGTCGGGCCGCCCCAGCGCCACCCATTCGAGCGCGCACCACAGTCCGATCAGTTCGCCGAAGATCTGGCTGATCTCGGCGGCCGTCGTAAAATCGCCCGCCGCCCCGATCGGTTGCCGGCGCGCGTAATAGCCGTCGGCCGGGTCGTGCAACGCCATCGCCATAAAGGCGGCTACCGACAGCGGCCCCTCGGCGGCGATGCGGCGCCGAATCCTGGCCATGAGGGGTGCCCCGCCCAAATCGGCCGTTTCGCTCATCGGCGCAGTTCCGGCGGCATCCGCCGCGCCCAGGCGATGACGGCGATGCCGGCCAGCAGCACCGGGATCGACAGCAGCTGCCCCATCGTCGTGCCGAAGATCAGATAGCCGAGCTGCGGGTCCGGCTGGCGAAATAGCTCGCCCGACATGCGGGCGACGGCGTAGCCGGCGAGGAACAGCCCGGTGACGATCCCGGGACGGCGCCGCCAGCCGAGCCGCTCGGCGGCGAACAGCAGCAGGAACAGCAGGATCCCCTCGCAGGCCGCCTCGTAGAGCTGGCTCGGGTGGCGCGGCACCGGGCCGCCGTTGGGAAACACCATCGCCCACGGCACATCGCTCGGCCGGCCGAACAATTCGCCATTGATGAAATTGGCGATGCGGCCAAAAAACAGACCGATCGGGATCGCCTCGGTGACGATGTCGGAAAAAGCAAAGAGCGGCAATTTGCGCCGGCGGGTGAACAGTGCGATCGCCAGGGTCACGCCGAGGGCGCCGCCGTGAAACGACATGCCGCCATGCCACACGAACAGGATCTGCTGCGGGTGATGCGCGAAATAGCCGAAATTGTAGAACAGCACGTAGCCGATCCGGCCGCCGAGGACGACGCCGAGCGTCGCCCATACCAGGAAATCGTCGACCTCCCGCGTGCCGACCAGATGGGGAGGCCGCTGCGCCAGGGCCAGGCAGTAGCGCCACCCGATGATCAGCCCGGCGATGTAGGCGAGCGCATACCAGCGGATCGCCAGCGGACCGAGCGACACCGCGATCGGATCGATCGCAGGAAACGGGATCGTCAACAGCGGCATCGGCCAGCAACCCGCACGCGGTACAATGCGGCCGGTTCGCCGCTCGCCGGCGTTGTTATAGGCGCGGCTCCCACCGCTCGCCAAGGGCGGCCGCCGCCGGTATCGGCCGGCAATTTGGGTGCGGACGAGTCTCGCTCGCCTGCGTCATATGACGCTGCTGGGCCGAGAGGGGGCGTTCCCGATCGAAGCGACTTACCAAGACTTTCGATCTTGGCACCATTCGCGTTTGCATAATTTAACACGTTCAGGCATCCCGCCGATCCTCATTCTGTCAATGAGTTGCGACTTGCGAAATATATGATCAAAAGTTCCCCGGATCGTCATCCTCGACGGTATCGGGCTTGCCCGCCAGATTTATCCGACGCACCGTACTTTTTGACGGTATAGTTAACTCAACGCGCGGAGCTTGCGACGATTAAAGGGAGGAAACATGGCCCGGCCCCGTACCGCTGACGGTTTTGCGGTGATAGGTGCGCGCCTTGAAGAACTGTGCCGGTTGCGCGCGCCAATGTCAGCAGAACTGGAGGCGCGACCGGCTCCACCGCGGCCATATCGCACGTCGAGCGCGGTGACGCCGATACCCGACCCGCGGCGTCTGCCGCCGGCGCTACGCCAGTCCGCCGCTTGCTGCGCGCCCTGCGTGCGCACGGCATCGCGGCAGTTTGGCAGGTGATAGAGAACGCGAGTTTCGCAGGATAGCAGTCGGCTATCGTGAACGTCACCCTGGCGCAGCTCCGAACCTTCGAGCGGATCGTCCGGCTGGGCAGCTTTCACGCCGCCGGGCGCGACCTCGGGCTGACGCAGCCGAGCGTTTCGCAGCGCATCCGCGAGCTTGAGGATGAGCTCGGCGTTCGGTTGTTCATAAGGCACGGGCCGAACATTAGCATCACGGCGGAAGGCACGGCATTGATTGCCTACGCTGATCGTCTGTTGGGTACGGCCAACGAGATGACCGAGCACTTTCGTAGTCATGACCCGCTGAAGGGCCTGCTGAGGCTCGGGCTAAACGAAACCTTCGGGCTGATCTGCCTGACCGATCTCCTGCATCGGCTGGAGGAGCGTTATCCTGCACTGAATACTTCGGTCCAGGTAGGTGATACGAGCACCGTCAGCCGCCTCATCAACGAGCAGCAGCTCGATCTAGCTGTGATCTCCGAGCCGGATGTCGCTGATCACGTGCTGCGCGAACCGATCGGCGTCAACGAAATGGGTTGGTTTGTCGGCGCCGGTTCCGACATTTCGTCCGAGTTTCTGACGCCGCGGGACCTCTGCCCTCTGCACCTGATCGTGACCCCGCCGCCGGCGCGCCTCTATAGTACGGTAACGCATTGGTTCAGGCAGGCGAACGCCGTTCCCCGGTGTTTGAGCATGTGCAACAGCCTGTCGGTCACGAAGCTCGTTATCATGAGCGGGCTCGGCGTCGGCCTCGTTCCGGTGCGCGTCATGCAAGACAATCTTGCGCGCGGCGAGGTACGGCAGCTTTCGGTCATACCGCCACTGCCCGGTCATCGGGTTTGGATCTGTTATCAGTTAACCGAGTTCGCTCCCGGCCTCCGCCATGTCATCCGATTGATCCGTGAATTAGTGGGCCACTATAAAGTATTTTTGTAGGCGTGCGTTCGTGGCCGGATCGGCCGCGGAAAGAGTATTCAAAGGACCGTGCACCCCCGATACGGGTGTCGGCACGCCGCGCCGCTGCGGAGCGCGGTTGCCGCAGCTTCGATCGCATCGCTGTTCATGATCGTCGAACCCCTCGCTACGGAGCCGGCGCGCGGGTCGGCCGACCATCAAGCAAGACGGCGTAAGAACCGGCTTGAGGTTTCGGTTTCCGGCCACGGCGGGGCCTAATGATAGGAATTGCCTATCGTAAAGCTTGGAAATATCGATTTTATCGTCGCTCCCGCGATCGTTATGGTTGGTTAATAGCGACGGTCGCGACGCATCTCGCGCGCAGCATTAAGTCGCAAGATGGGGGGAGGAGCACGCCAGCATCTCGAGACATCAAAAATTGTGACGCCAGGCACGGCACCGGCTCCGCACGTGCGGTGACCGGTTACTTCACGGGAGGAAAACTATGTGGCAACGGGAAAACAGTAACCGCGTCAGCCCGGGCTCAAGGCGGACGCGACCGCGCAAGGCCCTTCTGCTTGGTTTGCTGCTCGCCGCGGCGACGCTGTCGACGGCGGCGATCGCCGGCGACGGCACGCTTGTCAAAACAAAAGATGGGCTTGTCCAGGGCTTCATCAACAGCGGTGGGGTGTACGCATTCCTGGGCATCCCTTACGCGGCGCCTCCGGTCGGTTCACTGCGCTGGATGCCGCCACGGCCGCATAAGTCATGGAACACGCCGTTGCAGGCAACGGCCTTTGGGTCCAACTGCCCGCAAAATTATGAATTCGGCGTGTTTGCCGGCCCGCCCAGCGTTGACGAGAACTGCCTTCTTCTGAATGTCTTCACGGTAAATCCGGGGCGCGGCAAAGTGCCGGTGCTTGTCTGGATCCACGGCGGCGGGCTGTTTGACGGCGGAACCATCGATTATGACGCGAGCAAGCTTGTCGGGGGAGGGCCGGCCGGTCCGACGGTCGTCGTCACGATCAACTACCGGCTGGGACTGCTCGGCTATCTCGGCCATCCGGCATTGGATGCCGAGGGCCACCTGTTTGGCAATTATGGCCTGATGGATCAGCAGGCGGCGCTGCGTTGGGTGCAGGACAACATTGCCGCATTTGGTGGCGACCCCGACAATGTCACGCTGGGCGGCCAATCAGCCGGGTCTACCAGCACCGCCGCCAATATGATCTCGCCGCTCGGCAAAGGCCTGTTTCGTCAGGCCATATGGGAAAGCGGTCCCCTCCTCAACGTCCAGGCCGCTCCATTGACGGTGGCAGAATCCAACGGCACCGCCTTTGCCACCTCGGCCGGCTGCGGCGCCGGAAGTCACACCCAGATTGCCGCCTGCCTGCGCGCGCTGTCGGTCCCGCAAATTCTTGCGGTTCAGGGTACGTCCACAGGCAACGGTCCTGATGTCACCGGTTTGCTGGTCGACGGCAAGGTCCTGCCCATCCCTCCCGACACGGCCTGGAGCACGGGAAAGTTCACCCACGTGCCGATCTTGCACGGCACTGTGAAGGACGAATGGACCTTTATCGTCAGCGCCCGTGAGTATTATTTCGGACCACTAACGGCTGCTGGCTATATCGAAGCCGTAAATACCGATAATATCCTGGCACCTTACAAGAATAAAACGGTTCCCAAGAAGGTCTTGGCTTTGTATCCCTTGACGAACTATCCGAGCCCAAGTTTGGCCTGGAACGCAGTCGGCACCAATTCCCTCGTGTGCCAGGCTCGGCACCTCAACCATTTGTTAGAAGCAAACGATCCATCGGTGCCGTTGTACGCCTATGAATTCCAAGATGCGAAGGCGCCCTGGTATTTCCCGAAACTGAGCTTTCCAGCCCTGGCCTCGCATACGATAGATATCCAGTTCCTGTTCCCGCTGTGGCATGGCGGACCCGACGGGATCGCGCATCCGCTGTCCCTGCCCGAGCAGACGCTCTCGGACGAGTTGGTTACCGCCTGGACCAACTTCATGTACAGGGGCAACCCCAACCTATCCGGCAACGCGCCGTGGCCGGCCTATAAAACCGGGTCGGAGGTTTACCTGCTCGAAAACACCCCGAAATTGTCGACCCTCACCGACGCGCAATTCTCGAACGAACACAAGTGCGACTTCTGGGAGAAGAACGCGGTCTACTGACCGAGACCATCATCACGGCAAACGCCCCACTGCAAGTAGTCGACGGGCGCGAACATCGCGCCCGTCTTTCACGCTCGTTCGTCAAATAAGGGAGGATACGCCTTGACTATCAGAAAATTGGCATTGGCCGCGATACCGGTAGTGCTTGCTGCCGTGGCGACATCGTCAATTCGAGTTGTCGCGCAGATCCCCGGCCCCGCGGACGCCGGCCCCGTCGTGGTTACGAAGGACGGTCCCGTTCGCGGCCTCGTCGCGAACGGCGTCAACGCATATCTGGGCATCCCCTATGCGGCGCCCCCGGTCGGCCGCTTGCGTTGGCGTCCGCCGGCGCCGCCCGCCCCCCACGGCCCTATCGATGCCACTCAATTTGCGAACACCTGTCCGCAGGTGACCGAACTCGGCGCATTTGCAGGGCCGTCGAGCACAACCGAGGACTGCCTCTATCTCAACGTCTTCACGACAGGGAAAGGCGGACCGCCGAAGCCCGTCCTGGTTTGGATACATGGCGGCGGAAACTTCGACGGGGAAACCAACGACTATGATGGGAGCAAAGTCGCCACCGGCGGCCCCCTCGGCACCCCTACCGTGGTGATCACGATCAACTATCGTATGGGCCTGTTTGGCTTCCTGTCGGAATCTCATTTGAATGCGGAAGGGCACCCCTTCGCCAATTACGGCATTTTGGATCAGCAGGCCGCGCTCCGCTGGGTCCGCGCCAACGTCGCAGCCTTCGGCGGCGATCCCAACAACGTCACGCTCGGCGGCCAATCGGCGGGCGCGATAAATACCGCCGCGAATGTGATATCGCCGGGCGCCGCGGGACTGTTTCAACGGGCGATCTTCCAAAGCAGCCCCATACCAAACCAATACTTCCTGCCGGAGGCGGCCGCGGTTACCCTTGGGAATAACTTCGCGGCGGCAGCGGGCTGTTCCAATGCCGCGTGCCTGCGCGCGTTGTCGGTCGAGCGTATTCTTCAGCTGCAGGGAACACCCAATGCAAACGGTCCCTTTGTATTTAGCGGTGCGATTGTGGATGGAACCATCGTTCCGGTCCTCCCGGAAACCGCATGGACAACCGGCGCGTACCAGCACATGCCCATGCTGGGGGGGACGACCAAGGACGATGGGGGCGGCAATTTCGGGTTGGGCATTGGCGAGTATTTCTCCGGTCCGCCACAGGTTGCTGTGACGGTCGCCCAATATAATGCCAACAGCCCCGCGGTCAAGCGTCAATATCCCCTCGCGAGTTTTGGCAATGATCCTCAACTCGCTCAGAACCGGATCGGTGCAGATCCATTCAAATGCGATGCTCGCCGCGTTCTCAATCAGCTGGCTGCCACGAACAGCGGCTTCGCCGTCTACGGCTACGACTTCACGTACCAGAATGCCCCGTATTACTTCCCGCAGATGCCCAATGCCGCAGCGCCGGCGGGGCATTTCCAGCCTCTCGCAGCACATACGAGCGACATTCAGTTCGTGTTTCAGGGCTACCACGGCGGAAATCTCGGCGTGAACCTAGACCAGACAAGCGGTCAGCCAAGGGAGTTGCGGGGCGCAGAGATCAAGCTCTCCGATCAGATCGTGGGAGCGTGGACGAGGTTCGCGAAGACCGGCAGCCCGAACGGGCCGACACTTCCCGCGTGGCAGGCGTTCGCGGCGGCAAAGGGACCGTTCCTCCGCCAGGATACCCCCAACGCGGTCGAAACCGACGCGCAATACAGCGCCAATTACAAGTGCAGGTTCTGGGCGCGCCAATAGCTGGAGCGCCGGCGGCCTCCTCGGCGAACGTCGATGCATCGCAAGTCGATGCAGGCCCGACGGCTTGCGCACCGTTGCAGAGGATACGGCAGGTGTCGATGGCGAACCGGAGGAGGGGACAGGGCAGGCCGGTCCTCCTCCGGTTCCTCCTCATTCTCCCGCGACGGCGTCGATATCAGCCGGCGGGCCTTTCACGACTTTGCTGCCCTTCAGCCTGGCCTTGAGCCCTGCGAGATAGAGATGGACGACCAGGTTGTATAAAATTAACTCTATCCCCCAAAGACTAAGAGGACTGGTAAATCAGGCAGCCAGCGGCATGTCGGCGTTCGGAGCATAAGAGACAACCATCAAATCACGATCCGCTCGACCTCGTCGAGGCTGACCTCGTCGCGCCGTCGGTCGTAGAGCTGCGTGGTGCGCGTCGAGGCGTGGTTGGCCATCGCCGCGTCCGATCCCGATCATCCATCAACACCAGATCGGCGCTGACCGCACGGGCAAGCGCAATAATGGTACGCTCTCCCCGATCGAACCTCAGCGCCGCGCTGTCGTCCGGGTCGCCGACATCAGGTTGGCCGCCGGCGGAGCGGATTTTGCTGCAGATCCGCTGCAGAAACAGCAGAAGCAGCAAAATGCGAGGCGTGCGAGGCGGGGCCGACGGAGGCGCCGGGCATCGCTCAGCCCGTCGACATATATGGGGGCGCAGGCGGTTCCCGGGTGAACCGACGAGTCTCCGGGAACCGGGGTATCCCGATCGGATCGGCTGATCGGGGCATCTGGCCGAACTGGCGCCCGCCATCGCTCGAAGCCGGAATGCGGACCCTTGCGCGCCTACAGGGTCAGCGGAAGAATTCGATCTTGGCTTCGCGAAACCAGAGGAAATTGGCCGGGGCGGCGGAGATCGGGCCGTTGATCGCGAAGACCGCGATCTCGAATTTGGCGCCGGCGGCGACCGGATTGGCCAGCACCAGGCGATGCGGCATGTTGAAGCCCTGGATCGTCGCCGGGCTGGGCCGGCCGGCGGCGCGCGGCAATTCGCCGTCGACCCAGATCTCGGCGTAGTCGTCGACGTTGATCCGCAAAACCGCCATCGCCCCGGCGGTCTCGAACCCGGCGGCATCGGCCGGGATCGTCAGCGTGGTGCGGTACCAGAAGAACGAAATCATGCCGCCGCCGCGCCGGCCGCCCAGATCGGTCGCGGCGACCGCCGGCCAGTCGGAATCGTCATAACCCCTGAGTTCGGCATGCGGCTCGACATCGTAGGTGGTCTTGAATTCGGGCATCGAGTCGCCGAGCGCCGGGCACTCGACGAGCTTTGCCTCCCTGGCCCGCCAGCGCGCGCCGAACGCCGCCGAGCCGGCTTGCGTCATCAGGTCGACCACATGCACAGGCGGCACCAGGGGTGCGATCGCCGGCGGCGGCGCCAGCAGCGGCGGCATCGGCGGCGGCATCGAAACGGTGGGCCTGATCCGTCTGTTCTCGGGCATTTGCGTCCCCCTTGGTGATCCGGTGCCGGAATATAGGCGGAAGCGCGGCTGCGCGGCGAGGGCCGCGTTCGACCCGCCTGACCGATGCGCGCTGCGCTCTTGCGCCATCGACCGCCTTCTCTTGACGGTCGTTCGGCGAAAGGCCTAAACCGCAATAAGTGTACCGACGACTGGGAGGCTTTCGGGTGCATCCCCGTGGCCGGGCTTGACCCGGCCACCCACGCCTTGAGGCGCGCGAAACAGAGACGTGGATGCGCGGGTCGAGCCCGCGCACGGGGTGGCGGAGTTCTTGGGGCTGCGGAGGAGAAATGCGATGGCGATCATCGTCGGGTCGGGCGACTACCGATACCGGATCATCGAAAATTGGGCGAAATTGCCGGACGGCTGGTCGTTCAAAGAGGTTGCGGCGGTCGGCGTCGACGCCGCGGACAACGTCTACGCCTTTGGCCGCGGCGACCACCCGATGATGGTGTTCGACCGCGACGGCAAGTTTTTGCGCTCGTGGGGCGAGGGTCAGTATCCGCGGGCGCACGGCGTCCATATGGGGCCCGACGATTCGATCTACCTGACCGATGACGGCGGCCATTTCGTCCGCAAATGCACGCTCGACGGCAAAGTGCTGCTGGAGCTCGGAGTGCCCGGCACGCCGGCGCCGTATCTGAGCGGCGAGCCGTTCAACCGCTGCACCCACACCGCGCTGTCGCCGAAAGGCGAGATCTACGTGTCGGACGGCTACGGCAACGCCCGCGTCCACAAATATTCGCCGGACGGCAAATTGCTGATGTCGTGGGGCGAGCCCGGCAGCGACGCCGGCCAGTTCAATCTCGTCCACAACATCTGCACCGACGCCGACGGCTGGGTCTATGTCGCCGACCGCGAGAACCACCGCGTCCAGGTATTCGACGGCAACGGCAAATACGAGACGCAGTGGAACAATCTGCACCGGCCGTGCGGGCTCTGCATGCCGTACGCGCATCAGCCGGTCTGCTATATCGGCGAGCTTTCGGTCAACCGCCTCAACGCCAATCTCGGGCCGCGGGTCAGCATCGTCGATAATCAGGGCAAACTGCTCTCGCGCATCGGCGATCCGTTTGCCGGCACGGCGCCGACCTCGTTCATCGGGCCGCACGGGCTTGCCGTCGACAGCCGCGGCGATCTCTATGTCGGCGAGGTGTGCTGGACCCTGTGGCCGGGGCTGTTCCCGGGCCAGCCGCATCCGGCGGGGCTGCGCGCCTTGCAGAAATACGAACGCGTGCATTGAGGAGAACGGCATGGCGATCATCGTTGGCGACGGCGACTACAAGTATCGGATCGTCGAGGACTGGGCGAGACTACCCTCCGGGTGGTCGTTCAAGGAAGTCGGCTCGGTCGGGGTCGACGCCAAGGACAACGTCTATGTATTCAACCGCGGCGAACACCCGATGATGGTGTTCGACCGCGACGGCAACTTTCTGCGCTCATGGGGCGAGGGCCAGTATCCGCGGGCGCACGGCGTTCATATGGGGCCCGACGATTCGGTCTATCTGACCGATGACGGCGGCCATTTCGTCCGCAAATGCGGGCTCGACGGCAAGCTGCTGCTCGAACTCGGCGTCCCCGGCGAGCCCAAGCCCTATATGAGCGGCGAGCCGTTTCACCGCTGCACCCACACCGCGCTGTCGCCGAAGGGCGAGATCTATGTGTCGGACGGCTACGGCAACGCCCGCGTCCACAAATACTCGCCCGACGGCAAATTGCTGCTGTCGTGGGGCGAGCCCGGCACCGATCCCGGCCAGTTCAACATCGTCCACAACATCTGCACCGACGCCGATGGCTGGGTCTATGTCGCCGACCGCGAAAATCACCGCGTGCAGGTGTTCGACGGCAACGGCAAATACGAAGCGCAGTGGAACAATCTGCACCGGCCGTGCGGGCTCTACATGGATTATACCCGCCACCCGGTCTGCTATATCGGCGAACTCGGGCCGGTGCAGCCGGTCAACCGCAACAGCCCCAATCTGGGCCCGCGCGTCAGCATCGTCGACAACCAGGGCAAATTGCTGTCGCGGTTCGGCGATTTGCATGCCGGCACCGCGCCGACCTCGTTTCTCGGTCCGCACGGGCTGGCCGTCGACAGCCGCGGCGACCTCTATGTCGGCGAGGTGTCGTGGACGCAATGGCCGCAGTTTTTCCCGGACAAGCCGCGGCCGGACTACATCCGCTCGTTGCAGAAATATGAGCGGGTGCATTGAGGGGGCCAAGTTTGGAGCCGTGTCGGAGGCCCGAGGTATGAGCCGGCTCGAAGAGGCGCTGGAGAGGCTCGATCAGGCGGTGGCCCGGCTCGAAGCCGCGTGCGGCAATGCCGGTGCCGACGCCGATCCGTCCGGCCGGCAATCGGCGCTTCGGCTCACCGAAAGCGAGGCCGAAAACCGGCGTTTGCGCATCGCCGCCGGCGATGTCGCCGCCCGGGTGGACCAGGCCGTCGCCAAGATCGACCGGGTGCTGGCCGGAGAGGAGCTGGCCGGAGACGGAATGAGATGGGACAAGTCGCGGTAACGGTCAACGGCCGCCAGTTCAAGGTCGCCTGCGACGACGGGCAGGAACCGCGGATCCGCCGCTTGGCGCAATATCTCGACGCGAGGGTCGGCGAGTTCGCCCGCAGCCTCGGGCAGGTCGGCGAGGCGCGGCTGCTGTTGCTCGCCGCGCTGGTCGTCGCCGACGAATTGTCGGATGCGAACGAGGCCTTGCAGCAGCAGCGCAGCCTGGCGCGCGCGGCGGAGACCGAGGCGGCCGCGGCCGCCGATGCCGCGGCGAGCGGCGTCCACGCGATCGCGCAGCGCATCGAGGCACTTGCGGCGCGGCTGGGGACGCCCTAGCTTGCAGATGCGGGGTGGGGCTGCGCGGCGCGTCAGGCCGCATGTCACCTCGGGGCCGATTCCTACCTCTTGGGAGCCGTTCCTGTCGGAGTCGTGGCTTCGACATATGGCGCCCACCTGCTACGGCGGGCCACGGAGGAGTTGCACGCCAACGGTCGAGGCGGCTCCATCCCGCAATCTACGAGGTTTGAAATCCGGGTGTGGGACCGGTCGCGAAGGCGCGGGGCAGCCGCTGTGAAGATCCTGTTTTGCGGCGACGTGATGGGCCGCCCGGGCCGCGACGCCGTCAAAGAGCACGTGCCCGCGCTGCGCCGCGATCTCGGGCTCGACCTCGTCGTCGTCAATGCCGAAAACGCGGCGGGCGGGTTCGGTCTGACCCAGCGCCTGTGCGGCGAGTTCTACGATTGCGGCGTCGATGTGCTGACCACCGGCAATCATGTGTGGGACCAGCGGGAACTGATTCCGTACATCGCGCACGACCCCTGCGTGCTGCGGCCGGCGAATTTTCCGCGCGGCACGCCGGGCAACGGCTCGCGGCTGCAGTTGCTCGCCGATGGCCGTCGGGTCCTGGTGATCAACCTGATGGGCCGGTTGTTCATGGATGCCCTTGACGACCCGTTCGCCCGGCTCGACGAACTTCTCGCCGGGCACCGGCTCGGGAAATATCCGTCGGGCGGCGACATCGCCGCGATCCTCGTCGACTTTCACGCCGAGGCGTCGAGCGAGAAGATGGCGCTCGGGCACTTCGCCGATGGCCGGGTGTCGGCGGTGTTCGGCACGCATTCGCATGTGCCGACCGCCGACGCCCAGATCCTGCCGGGCGGCACCGCCTATCAGACCGATGCCGGGATGTGCGGCGACTACGATTTGGTGATCGGCCTGCAAAAGGCGCCGGCAGTGCGCCGCTTCGTGACCAAAATGCCGGGCGAGCGGCCGCAGGTCGCCGAGGGCGAGGGCACGTTGTGCGGCATCCTGCTCGACACCGACGAGGCGACCGGCCTCGCCCGCGCGGTCGAGCCCCTGCGGATCGGCGGCCGCCTTAGCCAGCACCGGCCGCGGGCCGAGCCTTCGGCAACGCCCGCCTGCGGCCCGCCGCCCGCCTAGCATCGCGAGGCGGATCGAGCGGGACCGTCCGGCGACCCCGAACCATCCCGTTCGTTGCCCCGGTCGCGGGCGGCGCGGGGCTGACGACGGCGGCAGCGGGAGATGCCCCAATCCTGCCATATTGGCCGGCTAGGCCCGCCGGGTAGCGCTTGGCGAATCTGTGCAGCCTGATGCCGGCCAAGAGCCGCGCGGAGAACGATGTCCGGCCATTCGCAATTCAAAAACATCATGTACCGGAAGGGTGCGCAGGACAAAAAGCGCGCCAAGGTCTTCACCAAGATCATCCGGGAATTGACCACCGCGGCCCGCACCGGGCTCGCCGATCCAGCCGCAAACCCGCGCTTGCGCGCGGCGATACTGACCGCCCGGCAGGCCAACATGCCCAAGGACACGGTCGACCGGGCGATCCGGCGCGGCGCCGGCGGCGAGGGCGATTCGGCTTATGACGAGATTCGCTACGAAGGCTACGGGCCGGGTGGGGTCGCCGTCATCGTCGAGGCGCTGACCGACAACCGCAACCGCACCGCCAGCGAGGTGCGGGCCGCCTTCACCAAGTCGGGCGGCACCCTCGGCGAAACCAACAGCGTCGGCTTCATGTTCGCTCGGGCCGGCGAAATCGCTTACCCGGCGGCCACCGCCAGCGCCGACGACATGCTGGAAGCGGCGATCGAAGCGGGGGCGGACAATATCGAGAGCGATGCCGACCGGCATCTGGTGACATGCGAACCGGAGGACCTGAACGGCGTGCGCGACGCCCTCGAAACGCGGTTCGGCCCGCCTGATTCGGCCGGCTTCGTCTGGCGGCCGAAGACCACTGCGCCCGTCGACGAGGATACGGCGCCGGCGCTGTTCAGACTGCTCGAGACCCTCGAGGACAGCGACGATGTCCAAAACGTCTTCGCCAATTTCGAAGTGGCCGACGACGTGATGGCGCGGCTCGGCAGCTGAGCCCGACGCGGTATTCGCGATGCGGGTATTGGGGTTGGACCCGGGTTTGCGCCATACCGGCTGGGGAGTCATCGACAGCGACGGCAACCGTCTGGCGCATGTCGCCGATGGGGTGGCGCATGCCGCCGCCGACCAGCCGCTGGCAAACCGGCTGGTGTCGCTGTTCCGGCAGCTCATCGCCGTGATCGAGCGCTTTCGACCCGACGAGGCGGCGGTCGAAGAGAGTTTTGTCAACCGCAACCCGGCCTCGACCCTGAAGCTCGGCGTCGCCCGCGGGGTTGTCCTGCTGGCGCCGGCCGAGTGCGGGCTGCCGGTCGCCGAATATTCGGCCAATCTGGTCAAAAAGTCGGTCGTCGGCGCCGGTCATGCCGAGAAGGCGCAGGTGCAAATGATGGTGCGCCAGCTGTTGCCCGGCTGCGCCGCCGGGGCGGCCGACGCCGCCGATGCGCTGGCGGTGGCGATCTGTCATGCGCACCATGCCGCGACCCGGCGGCTGTGGGCGACGCCCGGATGATCGCGAAACTGGCCGGTGTCGTCGATCAGGTCGGCGCCGAGATGGCGGTCATCGACGTGGCCGGCGTCGGCTATCTCGCCTTCTGCTCGGCCCGGACGATCGGCCAGCTGCCGCCGGTCGGCTTGCCGGCCCGGCTGTTGATCGAAACCCATGTGCGCGAGGACCATATCCATCTCTACGGCTTTATCGATACCGCCGAGCGCGACTGGTTCCGCCTGCTGACGACGGTACAGGGCGTCGGACCGAGGCTCGCCATCGCGATACTGTCGGTGACGGCGCCGGATCAACTGGCGCTGGCCATCCTTGCGCAGGACAAGGCGGCGCTGACCCGAGCCGACGGGGTCGGGGTCCGGCTTGCCGCGCGGATCGTCAACGAGTTGCGCGACAAGATCGGCGGTCTCTCTGTTGCACCGGGTTTTCCGGCGCCGGCGGCAGCGGCGCCGTCCGGCTCGGCGGGCCCGGCCGCCGATGCCGTCTCGGCGCTCGTCAATCTCGGCTACCGCCCGGCCGAGGCCTATGGCGCGGTGGCTGCGGCAGCGCAACGGCTCGGCGCCGCTGCCGCGGTCGATGCCCTGATCAAGGCCGGGCTGCAACAGCTCGCCCAAGGGTAATCGTGAGCGGATGCTGAACGGATGAGCGAACCGGCGGCCGAGACGGCGCCGCGTCTCGTCGACCCCGCCCGCACCGGGCCCGATCTCGGCGAGACCTCGCTGCGGCCGTCGACGCTCGAAGAATTTGTCGGCCAGCACCGGTTGCGCGACAATCTGCGGATCTTCATCGAAGCAGCGCGTCATCGCGGCGAAGCGCTCGACCATGTGCTGTTTTCGGGGCCGCCCGGCCTCGGCAAGACCACTCTGGCGCAGATCGCCGCGCGCGAGATGGGGGTCGGATTTCGCGCCACTTCCGGCCCGGTGATCCAGCGGGCCGGCGATCTGGCTGCACTCTTGACCAATCTGCAGCCGCGCGACGTCCTGTTCATCGACGAGATCCACCGCCTGACGCCCTCGGTCGAGGAGGTGCTCTACCCGGCGATGGAGGATTTCCAGCTCGACCTGATCATCGGCGAGGGGCCGGCCGCGCGCTCGATCCGGATCGACCTGCCGCCCTTCACGCTGATCGGCGCGACGACCCGCTCGGGGCTGATCACTCGGCCGCTGCGCGAGCGCTTCGGCATCCCGTTGCGCCTGGTGTTCTACGAACCGGCCGAGCTTCAGCAGATCATCGAGCGCGGCGCCCGCATCCTCGCTCTTGGTTTGACCGCCGATGGCGCCGCCGAGATCGCCCGGCGCGCCCGAGGCACCCCGCGGGTGGCGATGCGCCTGCTGCGCCGGACCCGCGACTTCGCCGCGGTGCAGGGCTGGGCGGCGGTGGATGCGGCAACCGCCGACAGCGCATTGCGGCGACTGGAGGTCGATCACCGCGGCCTCGACGGCATGGACCGGCGCTACCTGCGATGCATCGCCGACAATTACGGCGGCGGCCCGGTCGGGGTCGAGACGATGGCGGCGGCCCTCGGCGACGAGCGCGACGTGATCCAGGAAGTGATCGAGCCCTATCTGATTCAAGAGGGGTTTGTGCAGCGCACGCCGCGCGGCCGGGTGTTGACGCAGATCGCCTTTCGCCACCTCGGCCTGGCTGTTCCGGCAGGTCTGCCGGCGCAACTCGACCTGCTGGCGGCGCTCCGATCCTTACCCGACAGCGATGTCGAGACCGCGCCGTGATACCGAGAATCATCCAAAAGACGCCATAAAGGGTCGCCAAGAATGCCGCCATCCGCCGTCGAACCCCTGCCGCTTGTCGGGTCGGTGCCGCACGATCTGTCGATTTTCGAGTTGTTTTTGCAGTCCGATGCCATCGTCAAATTCGTCATGCTGCTGTTGTTGCTCGCGTCTTTCTGGAGCTGGGCGGTCATCTTCGACAAGGCGATCCGGCTGCGCCGGTTGCGCCGGGCGGCCGCCAGCTTTGAGGAAAGCTTCTGGTCGGGCGGTTCGCTCGACGACCTCTATGAACGGGTCGGCCAGCGCCCTCCCGATCCGATGACGGCGGTATTTTCAGCGGCGATGCGCGAGTGGCGGCGCAGCGCGGCCAAGGGGCTGCTCGGCACTGCGATAATGCGGGCGAGCCTGCAGCAGCGCATCGAGCGGGTCATGACCGTAACCGTGGGCCGCGAGATGGAGCGGGTCGAACGCTTTATGGCCTATCTGGCGACGGTCGGGGCGACCGCGCCCTTTGTCGGCCTGTTCGGGACCGTCTGGGGCATCATGGACAGCTTTCAGTCGATCGCGGCCTCCAAGAACACCAGCCTTGCGGTCGTTGCTCCAGGCATCGCCGAATCGCTGTTCGCCACGGCGCTGGGGCTCGTCGCCGCGATCCCGGCGGTCATCGCCTACAACAAGCTGGCGACCGATTTTGGGCGTTATGCCGGCCGGCTCGAGGCCTTCTCCTCGGAATTCAGCGCCATCCTGTCGCGCCAGCTCGACGAGCGCCCCGAGCGATGACGCTGTACAGCCCTGCCGGCAACGGCCGCCGCTCGGCGCAGCGATATCGACCGATGGCCGAAATCAATGTGACGCCGCTCGTCGATGTGATGCTGGTGCTGCTGGTCGTCTTCATGGTCGCCGCCCCGCTGTTGACGGTCGGGGTGCCGGTCGATCTGCCGCAGACCCAGGCCCCGCCGGTCACCGATCCGAAGGAGCCGTTGATCATCTCGGTCAATGGCGAAGGTAAGATCTACATCCAGGAAACCGAGCTGCCGACCGAGTCGCTGGTGCCGCGCCTGCAGGCGATCACCGGCAGCAACCCTGACGCGCTGGTGTATATCAGGGCCGACAAGGCGATCGATTACGGCCGCGTGCTCGAAGTGATGAGCCTGATCAGCGCGGCCGGCTTTCGCAAAGTGTCGCTGATCGCCCAATCGCCGAAGGGGGGGCCGGACAAGCCGCGGGTCGGTCTGGTCCCGTCCGAGCGTTCGCCGCGGCCGGCAAGACACTGAGCGGGATTGCCGGCCGCCTCGCGATGAGCCTCGCCGCCGCACCACCGGGCCCGCTGCGCGACGTCGAAATCGCCGAGCCGCTGCCCGACGGCATCGCCCGGCGCGGCCTGGCGCTGTCGGGGATACTGCACTTCGTCATCGCCGTCGTGCTGGTCCTCGGCCTGCCGAGCTTGTTCGCCCCGCCTGCGCCGCAAGAGATGCCGATCGCAGTCGAACTCGTCAATATCGGCCCGCAGACCCGGGCGACCCACCCCAATCCGAATATCCCACGGCCCGAGGCCAAACCGGTAATTCCGGTGCCGGACGCGGCGGAGGCAAAACCCGAGCCGAAACCCGAGCCGCCGCAGCCGGCCCCTCCGCCCTCCGCCGCCGCTGCGCCTTCGCCGCCGCCGCCGCAGGCGGCCCCGCCGGAAACGGCCCCGCCGTTGCCGCCGCCGTTGCCAAAGCCCGAACCGCCGCCGCCGAAGCCGGTGCAACAGGTCGAGGCGCCGGTGCCGCAGCAAAAGCCGGCGCCGCCTCGACCGACGGCAAAAAACGAGGCCCGGGCGGTGCAGCAGAAATACGACCCCGGGCAGTTCGATGCGCTGCTGAAAAACCTGACGGCCCAGCACACCGCTTCGCCATCCGATGCGCGACCGCGGAAAACGGCGATGACCGCGGCGCCGGCGTCTTCGCAGCCCCGAGCGCCGCTCGGCAGCCGGCTCAGCGCCAGCGAGGTCGACATGGTCAGGGAGCAGATCTCGCGTTGTTGGAACGTGCCGGCCGGCGCCCGCGACGCCAAGGATCTCGTTGTCGAGATCAGGGTCGTCGTCAACCCGGACGGCAGCGTTCTGCAGGCGACCATCGTCGATCAGTCCCGCGCCGCCGGCGATCCCACTTTCCGCGCCGCCGCCGAAAGCGCCCGGCGCGCGTTCTTCAACCCCGAGTGCCGGCCGCTGCATCTGCCGCCCGACAAATACGACACCTGGAAAGATCTGGTCGTCGATTTCAGCCCGAAGGACGTCTTATGAAAACAGGCCGCTTCATTCTCGCCGGGTCGGTGATCGTGCTGCTCGGCGCGTTGTCGCCGACGGCGCCGGCCCGCGCCGAATTGCGGATCGACATCACCAGCGGGCGGGTTCAGCCGATGCCGATCGCCATCCCGCCGTTCGCCGGCGGCGGCGGCGATGAAAGCCAGGCGGGTTCGGACATCACCGGCGTCGTTTCCGCCGATCTCGAGCGCTCCGGCCTGTTCCAGCCGCTCAATCCGCGGAGCTTCATCCAGGATGTGGCGGCAACCGGCGGCCAGCCGCGATTCGGCGACTGGCGCCAGATCAACGCCCAGGCCCTGGTGACCGGAACGGTGGGGACCCAAGGCGACGGGCGGCTGCGGGTCGAGTTCCGGCTGTGGGACGTCTTTGCCGAACAGCAGCTGACCGGCTACGGCTACACCACGACGCGGCAGAATTGGCGCCGGATCGCCCACATCATCGCCGACGAAATCTATAAGCGGATTACCGGCGAGGACGGGTATTTCGACACTCGCATCGTCTACGTCGCCGAATCCGGCCCGGCGCTCAAGCGCGTCAAGCGGCTGGCGATCATGGACCAGGACGGCGCCAATAATCGGTACCTGACCGATGGGCGGTCCCTGGTGCTGACCCCGCGGTTTTCGCCGACCGCGCAAGAGATCACCTACCTGTCCTATGCCAACGGCACGCCGCGCGTCTTTCTGATGAACATCGATACCGGCCAGCAGGAGGTAATCGGAGATTTTCCGGGCATGACCTTTGCCCCGCGGTTTTCTCCGGACGGCAACCGGGTCGTGTTGAGCCGGGCCGACAACGGTGTCAGCAACCTCTATGTCTTCGATCTGCGTACCCACCATGCGACCCGGCTCACCGACGACCAGGCGATCGACACCTCGCCCTGCTATTCGCCCGACGGCAGCCGGATCACTTTCAATTCCGACCGCGGCGGCACGCAGCAGCTCTATGTGATGAGCGCCGATGGCGGCGGGGCGAAGCGCATCAGCTTCGGCTCCGGGCGATACGGCACCCCGGTCTGGTCGCCGCGCGGCGATCTGATCGCGTTCACCAAGATCGAAGGCGGCTCGTTCTATATCGGAGTGATGCGGCCGGACGGGTCGGGCGAGCGTCTGTTGGCGCACGGCTTTCTGGTCGAGGGCCCGACCTGGGCGCCGAACGGTCGAGTGCTGATGTATTTCGGCCAGTCGCCATCGAATTCGAGCGGCTACGGCGGCTCGCCGCACCTCTACACAATCGATCTGACCGGCTACAACGAACGTGAGGTGCCGACGCCGCAGGCAGCATCCGATCCGGCCTGGTCACCCTTGCTGCGCTGACCCGCCCCCCAATATAACTCGGCGTTCTTTGAACAGACGATCCTTGACAGTTGTCGATCCGACACTTCCTGAAAGGGTAGGTACATGCGCGCAAAAATAATCGGATTTGCCGGGCTTTTGCTGTTGCTTGCCGCGTGCAGCAGCGCGCCCGAGAAACCGGCTCCGGTCGGGTCGGGCGGCCCGGGCGGCCCGGGCGGGACCGGGTCGTCGTTTGCCCCGGGATCGCAGCAGGATCTGGCGGCGACGGCCGGCGACCGCGTGTATTTTGCCTTTGACCGGTCCGACATCAGCAGCGAGGCGCAAGAGATCCTGGCGCGACAGGCGGAATGGCTCAAGCGCTACTCGAACCTCCCGGTCCGGATCGAAGGCCATTGCGACGAGCGCGGCACGCGCGAGTACAATCTGGCGCTCGGCGAGCGGCGAGCCAATGCGGTCAAGAACGTGCTGGTCGCCGGGGGGATCCCGGCGGGGCGCATCGCGACGATCAGCTACGGCAAGGAACGCCCGATCGTAGCCGGCTCCGACGAAGAGGCTTGGGCGCAAAACCGGGTGGCGATTACCACGGTGCAGTGAAGGCTCGGGCAGGAGAGTGCAACCGGCCGTCGATCGAGCGGCGCCCTTTTTTTGCCCTAAACGGAAGATATCAGAGCCACCCTTATGAACCGCCCCGAAGTTCTGCTGCGCCCGCGGACAGGGCTGCCTCGCGGGTCCTCTCGCGGATAAAAAGAGGCCGCCGATGATTCGGTGTTGGTTTTTGCCGCAGGCATTTTCGATCCTTCTGCTGGCGCCGTCCGCTGTGATCGCGATCGGGTCGGCCGCGCACGCTCAGGATGCGGCGACGCAAGACCGCCTCGACCGGATGGAACGCGACCTCAGTATGCTGCAACGCCAAGTCTACCGTGGCGGCGTCAGCGCCGGTGCGTATCCCGGCGCCGCCCCCGGCGGCAATCTCGCCGTCGACACGCAGATCCGCATGGACCGGATCGAGGAGCAGATGCGCGACCTGACCGGAAAGGTCGAAGACGAAACCAATCAGCTTCGGCAGCTGCGCCAGCGTCTGGAACAGATCAACAGCGATATCGACGTCCGCTTCGGTCAACAGGGACAGGCGGCGGCGCAGGGCCGCAGCGGCGCGCTGCCGCCGGCCGCGGCGGCGCCGGTGCCGCGCGTCCGCGCGTCCTACGCCGCGCGCGGCGCAAACGACACGATCGGCGGACCGGACGAGAGCCGGGCGCCGCCGGCATATGCCGGTCCGATGCCGCCCGGCGCCTTTGCTCCGCCGGCGGACGGGTCGGTCGATGGGCTGGGACCCCCGACATTGACCCCGCCGGGAGTTTCTGCCGGCCCGGCGGGACCGATGCCGCGAACGGCGAGCACCGCGGCCGGCGGAGGTTTGCGCCCGGGCGCAGCCAGAGGGTTGCCGGCGGGGTCGGCTTCGGCCCAATACAATTCCGCATTCGGCCTGTTGCGGCAGGCGGATTATCCGGCCGCTGAAACCGCGCTGCAGAATTTTGTCCGGCAGCACCCCGACAGTCCACTTGCCGGCAATGCGCAATACTGGCTCGGCGAGAGCTATTTTGCGCGCGGCCAATATGCCGAGGCGGCTTCGGCTTTTGCCGAAGGCTACCAGCGATATCCGAAAGGGGCCAAAGCTGCCGATGGCCTGCTGAAGCTCGCCATGGCGCTCGACCACGTCAACCAAAAGCGCAACGCGTGCGTAGCGCTGATCAAGCTCGATCATGCGTTTCCGCATCCCGGCAATGCCGTAAAAGAGCGCGCGACGGCGACGAAGAAGCGCCTCGGCTGTTGAGCCTGGAGGCAGCGACGCCCGCGCCGCCGCCACTCGCCATCGCCGAATTCGACGCTGCCCTCGGTGCGCTCGCCGGTTTCGAAGCTCCGCCCTTTCTCGCCGTCGCCGTCTCCGGCGGGCCCGACAGCCTCGCCCTTGCCATCCTGGCCGATCGCTGGGCCCGCAGGCGCGGCGGCGAGATCTGCGCCGTCAGCGTCGATCACCAATTGCGGCCGCAGAGCGCCGACGAGATGCGTTTGCTGAGCGGATGGCTCAGAGCGCGGGAAATTCGCCACGAGGTGCTGGTCTGGTCGGGGGCCAAGCCGGCGACCGGTATCCAGGAGGCTGCACGGCGGGCGCGCTATCGCCTGCTCGACGAATGGTGCCGCGAGCAAGGGTGCCTGCATTTGCTGACCGCGCATCATCGTGAGGATCAGGCCGAGACCCATCTGATCCGCCGCCGCGCCGATAGCGGCCCGGTCGGGCTGGCGGCGATGTCGACGGTTCGCGAGCTTGCCGATTGCCGGTTGCTGCGCCCGCTGCTCGGCATCGCCAAAGCCCGCCTGACGGCGTTCCTCGATGCCGAAGGTCAGCCCTTCGTCGACGATCCGAGCAATCGCGACCCGGCCTTCGAGCGTGCGCGACTGCGAGCCGGCGGGAAAGCTGCTTCGGACCTCGCCGATCCCGGCGCCGTACTGGCGGCGACGCGACGCTTCGGGCGCCGGCGGATCGTATTTCAGCGGGACCGGGACGCGGTCCTGGCGCGTGCGGTAAGCCTGCACCGAGCCGGGTTTGCTGTGCTCGATCCGGCCCCGCTGCTGTACGCACCCCGAGAAGTCGGGCTCGCTGCGCTCGCCGCCTTGGTCGCCGCGATCGGCGGCGGCGCCTACCCCGCGGGGCGCGAGCGCCTCGCCCGGCTTTATCGCATGTTGGATCATCGGGCGGCCGGCGCGGCGCCGCGCGGACACACCTTGGGCGGTTGCCGTTTCGTCCGCTGGCGTCACCGCGTGCTGGTATGGCGCGAGCCTGCTGCCGCCGAAGGCCCGGTGCAGCTGCGTCCGGGGGAGACCCGCGAATGGGATCGGCGCTTCACGCTGCACCTGCCGGCGGGGGCCGCGGCGCCGGTCACCATCGGCTGTCTCGGTCGGGCCGGAATCGCCGAACTGGACCTGCTGATGCCGCAACTGCGCCGCGCCGGGTTGCCTCGGCTGCTTCATCCGATCGTACCGGCAGTATGGAATGCTGCCGGCCTCGCCGCGGTTCCCGATCTGGGCTATGCGCCCGGCCCCGCAGCATCGCTGCCGCGGCTCGTCCTGCGACCCGTCAATTGTCTGACATGCGGAGACTTTGCGGTTGTTTAGCGATCGTCCTATCTTATGTCTTGAGCGGGCAAAAAAGATTGCGGGGCCGTTTTACCGGCGCAAGATGTCCGGCGCGATGCCCGGCTCGACATGGAAAGGTGTTGGTCCGTGAATAATTTCGGCAAGAACCTCGCCCTTTGGATCGTAATCGGGCTGCTTCTCGTCGCCCTGTTCAACCTTTTCCAGACTTCTTCCAGCCATGGTCCGCAATCGACGCTCGCCTTTTCCGACTTTCTGAACGACGTGAACCGCGGCCAGGTGGCCGATGTAACGATCCAGGGCAACACGATCAGCGGCCATTTCACCGACAGCCGCGCCTTCTCGACCTACGCGCCGACGGATCCCGAACTGGTCAGCCGCCTGACCGCCAAGGGTGTGCGCATCACCGCCGCCCCGGTCGACGACAATGTCCCCTCGCTGTTCGGCGTGTTGATCTCCTGGTTTCCGATGCTGCTGCTGATCGGCGTGTGGATCTTCTTCATGCGGCAGATGCAAGGCGGCGGCGGGCGCGCCATGGGCTTCGGCAAGAGCCGCGCCCGATTGCTGACCGAAAAGGTCGGGCGCATCACCTTCGAGGACGTCGCCGGCATCGACGAAGCCAAGCAGGAGCTCGAGGAGATCGTCGAATACCTGAAGGATCCGCAGAAATTTCAACGCCTCGGCGGCAAGATCCCGAAAGGCGTGCTGCTGGTCGGGCCTCCCGGCACCGGCAAGACCTTGCTCGCCCGCGCGATCGCCGGCGAAGCCAACGTGCCGTTCTTCACGATTTCGGGCTCGGATTTTGTCGAAATGTTCGTCGGCGTCGGCGCCAGCCGGGTACGCGACATGTTCGAGCAGGGCAAGAAGAATGCGCCTTGCATAATCTTTATCGACGAGATCGATGCGGTCGGCCGCCATCGCGGCGCCGGGCTCGGCGGCGGCAATGACGAGCGCGAGCAGACCTTGAACCAGCTGCTGGTCGAAATGGACGGGTTCGAGGCCAATGAGGGGGTGATCCTGATCGCCGCGACCAACCGGCCCGACGTGCTCGATCCGGCGTTGCTGCGGCCCGGACGCTTCGATCGCCAGGTAGTGGTCCCGAACCCCGACGTGGTAGGCCGCGAGAAGATCCTCAAGGTCCATATGCGCAAGGTGCCGCTCGCCTCCGATGTCGACGCCAAGATCATCGCCCGCGGCACACCCGGTTTCTCGGGCGCCGATCTGGCGAATCTGGTCAACGAGGCGGCGCTGATGGCGGCGCGGCGCGGCAAGCGCTCGGTGGCGATGAGCGAGTTCGAGCACGCCAAGGACAAGGTCATGATGGGTGCCGAGCGGCGCTCGATGGTGATGACCGAGGATGAAAAGACGCTGACCGCCTATCACGAGGCCGGGCATGCGCTGTGCATGCTCTATGCCGAAGGGCACGAACCGCTGCACAAGGTCACGATCATCCCGCGCGGCCGGGCGCTCGGCATCACCATGTTCCTGCCGGAGCGCGACAAATACAGCCAGTCGAAGCTCGAGATCAAAGCGATGGTGGCGAGCCTGTTCGGCGGCCGAGTGGCCGAGGAGCTGATCTTCGGGACCGAAAGGGTCACCACCGGCGCTGCCGACGACATCCGCCGCGCGACGACTTTGGCGCGCCGCATGGTCACCGAGTTCGGGTTCAGCGAAAAGCTCGGGCCGTTGCGCTACAGCGAGAACGAGGAAGAGGTATTCCTCGGACACTCGGTCACCCAGCGCAAAAACGTTTCCGAGGCGACGGCCAAGGTCATCGACGAAGAGATCCGCCGTGTCGTCGACGAGGGCGAGCGGACGGCGCGCGATATCCTGACCGAGCGGCTCGACGAACTGCACGCGCTGGCCAAGGGGCTGCTCGAATACGAGACCCTGTCAGCCGCCGAGATCCGGCGCATCATCAAGGGCGAGCGCATCGTGCGCGAGACGGCGCCGTCCGCGGCGGCGCCAGAGGAGCCGCGCTCGGGCCGCCGCAGCTCGGTGCCCCCTTCGGGCCGCCCGACCAGCCTCGAACCTCGACCGCAGCCCGGCGGCTGAGGCCGCGCTGTCCGATCGCGCCGAAAGAGAACGGGGCCGTCGAGGGTGCTGGGGGCAATACCGAGGTTGCCGGCCTCGGCCTGCCCGGGCGCCCCGTGCGCCGATAAAATCGCGGTCGCGGAAAATGTTCTTTGACTCCGGTCGCGTTTGCCGCGAATGCCAATCCGGCAGGGGACGCTTCGAGGGCTGATTGGGAACGGGATGACGCGAACGCTCTTTGGCACCGACGGGATCCGGGGAACGGCCAACAGCGAACCGATGACGCCGGAGACGGCGCTGAAGGTGGCGATGGCCGTCGGCGAATGCTTTCACAACGGCGCGCACAAGCACCTGGTCGTCATCGGCAAGGACACGCGGCTGTCCGGATACATGCTCGAACCGGCGCTGACCGCCGGCTTTGTCACGATGGGCATGGATGTGGTGCTGGTAGGGCCACTGCCGACGCCGGCGATCGCGATGCTGACGCGCAGTCTGCGCGCCGATATCGGCGTCGTCCTGTCCGCCTCGCACAACCCCTTCGCCGATAACGGCATCAAGTTGTTCGGTCGCGACGGCTACAAACTGTCGGATGAATTCGAGCGGAAGATCGAAGCCTGTCTGGCCAAGGGGCCGAGCCGCCGCGCCGGACCGGCCGAACTCGGCCGGGTCAAACGCCTCGACGATGCCGCCGGGCGCTATATCGAGTTCGTCAAGCAGAGCTTTCCGCGCGGCCGGCGGCTCGACGGGTTGCGCGTGGTGGTCGACTGCGCCCATGGTGCCGCTTACAAGATCGCCCCGACGGTCCTCTGGGAATTGGGCGCCGAGGTGTTCGCGCTCGGCGTCGCGCCCGACGGGTTGAATATCAACAGCGAGTGCGGCGCCTTGTCGCCCGGGCAGATGCAGCGCGAAGTCCTCGCGCGCCGCGCCGACATCGGTATTGCGCTCGACGGCGACGCGGACCGGCTGATCATCGCCGACGAGCGCGGCGCGATCCTCGACGGCGACCAGCTGATGGCGCTGATCGCGACCAGCCTGGCGCGAAACGGAAGGCTGTCGGGCAACGCGTTGGTCGCGACGATCATGTCGAACAGCGGGCTCGAACGCTTTCTGGCCGGCAGCAACATCAAAATGCATCGCACCGCAGTCGGCGATCGCTATGTCGTCGACAAGATGCGCAGCCTGGGCTGCAATCTCGGCGGCGAGCAATCGGGCCATATCATCCTCGCCGATTTCGCGACGACCGGCGATGGTCTTTTGGCGGCGCTCGAAGTCTTGGCTGCTCTGGTGGAGACGGGCCGGCCGGCAAGCGAGGTCTGCCGATTGTTTACGCCGCTGCCGCAGCGTCTGCTCAATGTCCGGTTGACCGAGGGGGTGTTGCTCGACGGGCCCGGCGTCAAGGCTGCCATCGCCGGCGGCGAGGCCCGGCTCGGCGGTTCCGGCCGGCTGGTGATCCGCAAATCGGGTACCGAGCCGTTGATCCGGATCATGGCCGAGGGCGAGAATGAGGCGCTCGTCGCCGCCGTGGTCGATGAAATCTGCGCCGCGATCAGCGCCGCCGAGACCGGCCGGTCGCGTTCGGCGCAGCCCTTCGGGACCCGCGGGGAGGGCTGATGCGCGGCCGAGTGTTGATCGTCGCCGGCTCCGATTCGGGGGGCGGCGCCGGCATCCAGGCCGATATCAAGACGGTGACGATGCTCGACGCCTACGCGGCCACGGCGATCACCGCGCTGACCGCGCAGAATACCGAAGGCGTCTTCGGGGTCTTGCCGATCCCGCCGGAATTCATCCGCCGACAGATCGAAGTGGTTCTCGACGACATCGGCGCCGATGCGGTCAAGACCGGCATGCTGCACGACGCCGCGGTGATCGAGACGCTGGCGGCGGTTCTGATACGGCGGGCCGCAGGGGTCCCGCTCGTCGTCGACCCGGTGATGGCCGCGAAAGGCGGCGCCCGGCTGATCGACCCGCAGGCGATCGAGGCGCTGAAGCGGCTGTTGATCGGGCAAGCTGCCGTGCTGACGCCGAACCTGCCCGAAGCCGAGATCTTGAGCGGCATGACGATCCGCGATGTCGCGGCGATGCGGCATGCCGGCGAAAGCCTGCTGACGCTGGGCTGCCGTGCGGTGCTGGTCAAGGGCGGCCATCTCGCCGGCGACACCGTGACGGATGTGCTGGTCGCCGGGTCCGGCGTCAGGGTGTGGGAGAGCCCGCGGATCGACACCCGCCATACCCACGGCACCGGCTGCACCCTCGCCTCGGCGATCGCTGCCGGTCTGGCGCAGGGCCTCGCGATCGAGGACGCCGTCGATCGTGGACGCGAGTATGTCCGTCGGGCCATCATCGGCGCTCCCGGTCTCGGCCGCGGGCACGGCCCGCTCGACCACGCCCATCCCCTCAGGGGGGATGCGTAACCTTCGAGGCCGCTACCGATCGAAGTCGACCGCGACGGTATTGCCGCCGCTCAGCAGCACGCCGACGCGTTCGCCGGGCCGGGGTTCGTAGCGACCGGACAGCAACGCCGCGAAGGCTGCTGCGCCGCCCGGCTCTGCGACCACCCTGAGCGCCGCCCAAAGCGCTCTCTGGGCGTGGCGAATGGCCTCGTCGGCGACCAGAACGACGCGCTCCATCAGGCGCGCGACAATCGGGAAGACACATTTGCCGACCCGGCGCGGCGCCAACGAATCGGCCGCGATCCCGCCGGCTTCGGCGTCGACGGGATGGCCGGCGAGCATTGCTTGCGTCAAGGTGGGGGACGCCTCCGGCTCGACGCCGATGACGCGGATCCGCCGCCCGTACCATGCCGCGATACCCCCGATCAAACCGCCGCCGCCGACGGCAACCAGCAGGGTGTCGAGGTCGTCGACCTGTTGCTCGATTTCCAGGCCGACCGTGCCCTGGCCGAGCAGTGTTTCCCGCTGATCGAAGGCGTGAATGCCGAGCGCTCCCGATTGGGCGGACCATGCTTCGGCGGCGGCGAGCGCGTCGTCGTATCGATCGCCGCCAACGACGAGTTCGGCGCCGTAATCGCGGATGCGCTGGATCTTCGCCGGCGACGAGATGCTCGGGACGAAGATTTTGGCCGGAATACCGAGCTTCAAAGCGGCGTAGGCGACCGCCGCCCCGTGATTGCCGCCGGAGGCGGCGGCGACGCCGACTTTCGGAATGTCGCGCATCAGCAGGTTGGCGAAGGCGCCCCGGGTCTTGAACGAGCCGGCGTGCTGCAGCAGCTCGATCTTGAAGCGCAAATGGACGGCGCTCAATCCGAAATCGTCGCCGTCGACCTCGATCACCGGCGTCCGGCGGATGTGCGGCCTGATCCGCCGCTCGGTCGCGGCGATCGCTTCTCGGTCGATCGCATCCTCGTTGTTCATGTTGGCGTCGGCTTTCCGGCAAGATCGCGTTGACCGTACATCGGGAAGCGGAGGATCTTGAGGAACATCTGAGAAAGCAAGGCGATGCAGCTCGAATTCGTAACGGTCGATGTCTTTACCGATCGCCGGTTTGGCGGCAACCCGCTGGCTGTCGTCTTGGGAGGCGCCGGGCTGACGACGGCGCAGATGCAGTCGATCGCTGCCGAGTTCAACCTTTCGGAGACGACATTCGTGCTGCCTCCGCGCGAGGCGTCGCATGCCGCAGAGGTGCGGATCTTCACCCCCAAGGCCGAGCTGCCGTTTGCCGGACACCCGAATGTCGGCACCGCCTTTGTATTGGCCGGCCGCATCGGCGGCGCGGTCGGTGACCGGCTGGTGTTCGAAGAAAAGGCGGGTCTGGTGGCGATGGAATTGCTGAAGGACGGGGCGAGGGTCGTCGGCGCCCGGCTCACCGCCCCTCAGCCCCTGTCGCGCGGCGCCGACGTGGCGGCCGATGTCGTGGCGGCGGCGTGCTCGATCGCCGCCGACGACATCGAGACGCGGCGTCACATGCCCTGCATCGCATCTTGCGGGACCGCATTCATCCTGGCCGAACTGAAGACCAGAGGGGCGCTGGAAGCGGCGCAACCGCGATCCGAGGTCTTCGCAAAATATTTTCCGGCCGCCGACGCGACCGGGATCCATCTCTATACCCCGGACGGCGACGACGGCATCGATATCCGGGCCCGGATGTTCGCCCCATTGCACGGCGTGCCCGAGGACCCGGCGACCGGCAGCGCCAATGTCGCGCTCGTCGGCCTGCTGGCGGGCTTGCGGCCCGAGCCCGATCTGGTCCTGCGGCTGCGCATCGCCCAGGGTGTCGAGATCGGGCGGCCGAGCCTGCTCGAAGCCTTCGCCGAAAAGCGCGGCGGCCGGGTTGTCGAGACCCGCATCGGCGGACGCTGCGTCCCGGTCATGGCCGGCACGATGGAAATCTGACGATTGCTCTCGACCGCGAAGCGCGGGAGTATCGGCGAAACCGGAGGAGGAAACGCCATGTCGCGGATCGTGGTTCTGGCCTTGTGCCTGGCGCTTTGGGTCACCGGGTCGGCCTCGGCGCAGAGCATCGCGATGATCCAGAAATTGAACGAAAGCTGGGCCATGGCCTTCAACAAGGGCGACGCCGCGGCGGTCGCGGCGATGTACGCCCAGGACGCCTACGTATTGCCGCCCGGCCAGGACATGGTCAAAGGCCGCGCCGCGATCGAAGGGTTCTGGCGCCAAGCCGCCACCCAGGTCGGCGACGCGAAACTGACCACCGTCGACGTATTGCCGCTCGGCCGGCGCGCGGCGCGCGAAATCGGCACCGTCAGCTTGCAGACCAAGGCCCAGCCGCCGCAGCAGATCGTCGGCAAATATGCGGTCGTCTGGCGCAAGATCGGCGGCCGCTGGCTGCTCGCGACCGATATCTGGAACACCAACAAATAGACGGCGCGGCCGCCGAAACGGGTGAGAACAATGAAGACCGCGCCGATCCTTCTGCTGGCGCTGATGGCGGTGCTTTCGGCGGGCGGGATCGCCCCCGCCGCGGACCAGCCGCACCGGGTCGGCATCCTGACCGTTTCCAGCGCCCCGGGCTTCGGTGACGCGATCGCCAAGAACCTCGAGCTGAAGGGCTATGTGCTCGACCGCAGCCTGGTGATCGTCACCCGCAGCGCTGACGGCAAGCTCGATCGGCTTCCGGCGCTCGCCAAGGAATTGGTGGCCGGTGCACCCGAGGCCATCGTCACCCTCGGCTATCCGGCCGCAATCGCCGCCCGAAAGGCGACAACGACGATACCGCTCGTCGTCGCCTCGGCCGGCGACCCGGTGGCGACCGGCTTCGCCGCCAGCCTGAACCGACCCGGCGGCGACATTACCGGCGTGTCGGATGTCGCTTCCGAACTTTCCGCCAAGCGCTTGCAATTGCTGAAGGCCGCGGTCCCCGGGCTGAAGCGGGTGGCGATGCTGTACAATGCCGACGATCTCGGCATGACCTTGCGCTACAAGGCGGCCGAGGCCGCGGCGAAGGGCCTCGGCATTGCGGTGCAGCCGCTGGGGGTACGTGAGCCCGACGATTTCGACGCGGCGTTTGCAGCGATGACGCGCGACCGGCCTGACGGCATCATGATGGTCACCGACGTGCTGACGATCCTGAATCGCAAGCGGGTCTTCGAGTTTGCCGCCGCTCAGCACCTGCCGGCGATCTTCGAGGCCGATAATTTCGTGCACGATGGCGGGCTGATGTCGTACGGCCCGGACGGCAAGGAGCGGCTCGCTCGCCTCGCCGATCTCGTCGATCGCATCCTGAAGGGTACCAAGCCGGCCGATCTTCCGTTCGAGTTGCCGACCCGGTTCGTCTTGGCGATCAATCTCAAGACCGCCGGCGCGATCGGCCTGGCCGTGCCGCAACTGTTGCTTACCGAGGCGGACGAGGTCATCGAATAGGCGGGTTGCCGGCGCATTCGGAGGAGTTGCATGGCAAAAAATTATCGGGTGGCGGTGATCGCCGGCGACGGCATCGGGCACGAGGTGGTCCCGGAGGGGATCGCCGCGATGGAGGCGGCGTCGCGCGCTTACGGCTTTGGCTTTGCCTGGAACGAATTCGACTGGAGCTGCGAACGCTACGTCAAGACCGGCCGGATGATGCCCGAGGACGGGCTCGACCGGCTGCGGCTCTACGACGCCGTCTATCTCGGCGCGGTCGGCCACCCGAAGGTGCCCGACCATGTCTCGCTGTGGGGGCTGCTGATACCGTTGCGGCGCAGCTTTCGCCAATACGTCAATCTGCGCCCGGTGCGGCTGCTGGCCGGGGTCGAATCGCCGTTGCGCGACCGCCTGCCCGGCGACATCGACTTTTACGTCGTGCGCGAGAACAACGAGGGCGAATATTCGGAAATCGGCGGCCGGCTCTATGGCGGCACCGACTTCGAGATGGCGATGCAGCAATCGGTGTTCACCCGGCGCGGCTGCGACCGGATCATGCGCTACGCCTTCGACCTCGCCCGCACCCGCAAAAAGCACGTGACCTCGGCGACCAAGTCGAACGGCATCATCCATACCATGCCGTTCTGGGACGAGCGCTTCGCCGCGATCGCCGCCGACTACCCGGACGTCAAGACCGACCAGTACCACATCGACATCCTGACCGCGCATTTCGTGCGCCATCCCGACTGGTTCGACGTCGTCGTCGGTTCGAACCTGTTCGGCGACATCCTGTCGGATTTGGGCCCCGCCGTGGTCGGCTCGATCGGCATCGCCCCTTCGGGCAACATCAACCCCGAGCGCGAATATCCCTCGATGTTCGAGCCGGTGCACGGTTCGGCGCCGGACATCGCCGGTCGCGGCATCGCCAACCCGATCGGCCAGATCTGGTCGGGGGCGATGATGCTGGCGCATTTCGGCGAAACCGCCGCGGCGGCGGCGGTCGAGCGGGCGATCGCCGAGGTGCTGGCCGAAGGCGGGACCCGCACCCCCGATCTCGGCGGCAACGCCGGCACCAAGGACCTCGGCGCGGCGATCACCGCGGCGATTCGGTAATTATCCGGGCCGGCGGGGCGCTCCCGGCAGCAGGCTTAGAAACACCGCGGTGCCGAGCCCCCATAACCCGTCGACGATCAATGCGACGGCGGCGCCCGGAAAGTGGAAGCCGTTGCCGACCGGCAGGCCCTTGAGCGGCAGCACGACGAACCAGAAGACAAGCGTCGGAAGGATCGCGCCGAACAGGACGGCGCCGAGCCAATAGCCGCCCGGGCAGCGGGCGATCGCGCGCTCGACGAATGCGAAGGCGATGCCCCAGACCCCGCCCCAGAACGCCAGCTGGATCACCGCCGGAACGCCCAAGGGCGGCGCCCCACGCATATCGTAGGCTCCGCCGCGGGCGAGACCGGCCATATGCAATAACGCAAGCCCGATCTGGTGAAACACCACGGTCGCAAAGAAGCCTGCGACGAAGCCACAGCCGAGCCGCGACACAGCCGCAGCAGGCGAGCGCGCGCGAGCCGGTTGCGCCATGGGTCTCCTCCCCGGTTTCGCTGTCGGGCGCGTGCGACGCCCGGGTGCGCCCTTATCGGGCGGTCGGCGTGGCCAGCGAATAGCGCGGATCGGCGGCGAGGCATTGGGCTTGCGGCAGACCCAACTCTTTTCTGACCAGATTGGCGCCCTGCACCATCGCCACCATCTTGTAGGCCGCATGGCGGCGGCTCATGCCTTCGCGCCCCATGCCGCAATCGGACGAGATCATCAGCCGCTCGGGCGGCACGTGCTGCAAGGCTTCGCGGATCAGGCCCGCTACCTGGTCCGGCCGCTCGACCTGCAAAGTGTGATGGTCGATGACCCCGATCACGATCTTTTTGTCCTTGATCGCGGCGCCGATCGCCTGAAGATCGCCGGTGCCGGACGAGCAGGTCTCGAAGGTGATCGCATCGGCGTCGACCCGGCCGAGCGCCGCCAGCGTCGGCTGGTAGCTCTGGATCTCCTGAAAGATCCGCTGCTGCGCCGGGTTGCCCCAGCAGGTATGGCACCAGATCTCGGTCTTGCCGCGCAGCCCCTTGACCGTGTTGTTGAAGACCTCGACCAACTCGCCCTCGCCGAGCTTGCCGAAGGTTTTGCCGCGCACCGGCACCATATGGATCTGCGGTTCCTCCAACTGGATCACGGGGCAGCCGGCATCGGCCAATTGATGCAATTCCTGGTTCAGCGCCTCGCTCAATGCCCAGACCCGCTCGACCGGGTCCTTGTAGTGATCGTCGGCGACCGAGGCGGCGAGAAGTTCGGGCAGGATCGTGCCGAACTTGACCGGCTTTTGCGTCAGCCGCTGCGCCGTCTTCCACATCGCGGCGTATTGCAGATTGCCGGGGCCGACCGGGCCGGCGATCCGCGGCAGGACGCGCGCTTCGAGATAATCGTGCAGGATATGGCCGCGCGGCTGGCCGCCGGCGCCCATCTGATAGACGCTCGGCGCCGCGTCGCGCGAAAACCCGGCCATATGGGTCAGCGGATAGCTTTGCCAGCTCATGCCGCTGATCTGCTCGTCGAAATGCGCGTCGCCGTCGGTGACGATGTCGAGCCCGGCGGTCTCCTGGGCGCGCAGATAGACCGAGACCGCGTCCTCGTATTGCTCGCGGTAGCGCAGGTTCATCATCGCTTCGAGGAAATTGCGCGAGCCGAGCTCTGCGGTATACCAGCTCGGGCGCGGCAGGGACCCGATGATCGAGGTCGGCAGGATGATTTCGGCCGAGGCCTTATACATAGGACTCCCCTTCGGGGCGGCGGTCGCCCCGCATCGCGTGGTTCGATGACCGCCTGCTTCAGCGGGCGGAGACGTTCAGCCGCCGAGCTTTTGGCCGCCCATCACCTGCTTGATCAGGCCGACGATCACCATCAGCACCCCTCCGCCGACCCCGCCGGAGACGATCTGGCCGATGATCGAGCCGATGTCGAGATCGCTGCCCGCCATAGTACCGGCGGCGGCACCGCCGGTGTGGAGCAGCGCCCCGACGATCTGCCCGCCCACACCGCCGCCGACGATGCCGGCGATCGTGTTGCCGACTGTGCCGAGATTATATTTCTGCAACAATCCGCCGGCGATGTTGCCGCCGGCGGCGCCGGCTATCAGCTGGATGATGAGACCGACAATGCCTCCCCACATCTGCGCCTCCTTCGGATGAGCCGCTTCGGCCGGCCCCGAATAACCGGGACCGCCCGGTTAATTATTCGCTCGTTGCGCAACCATCGCAAAGGAGAATTTTCCGCGCACGGCGACGACGGCCGGTGCGGCTCAACGATCGGGTGCACCGGCGGGGATGCTCTTGCGAACATTGCGGGCCGCCTCATCTCTATCGAACGACCATCAGGAGGCGCCCGTGACCATCCATCTCGACCACACGATCGTGCCGGCTCGCGACAAGGAAGCGTCCGCCCGGTTCTTTGCCCGGATCTTCGGTCTCGAATATCAGGGGCCGGTCTCGCACTTCGCTCCGGTGCGGATCAACGAGCAGCTGACGATCGACTTCGACAATTGGGAGACGTTCGAGCGCCACCACTACGCCTTCAAGGTCAGCGAGCCCGAATTCGACGGCATCTACGATCGGGTCCGCGGCGAAGGGCTCGCCTATGGCAGCGGCCCGCGCGCGGCCGACAATATGGAGATCAACCATCGCCACGGCGGGCGCGGCTTTTATTTCTGCGACCCGAACGGCCATTTGCTCGAAGTGCTGACCGCCTGATGCGGCGGCGCCGCCGCTCTTATTCGGCGGCGGCTCGTTCCGGCATCCGCTCGGCGTATTCCAGCGCAGTCAAGATTTCGCGCGCCCGGCGCAAAGCGCGGTCCGGCCGCAGAAACACCTCGACATAGCCGTCATCCGGGTAGCGGCACATCTGCTGTTGCTTTTCGAGCGCCCAGCGGTCCTCGGCGATGACCGCGGGGAAGGTTTCCATGAAACGCTCGACCGCCGACCGGTCCGGATCGGATTTGCATTTCTGCCCGGCCGGCATGTTGACGATCAGGCGCCAGACATGGTTGCCGCGGTCGACCGGCGTGTGGGTGTGGATGATCACATAGCCGCGTTCGAGGCCCGGATCGCCGTGGTGACCGGCCGGCCAGACCCGCATCTCGACGCGGGTCGCCGCCGGGCTCAGCAAAAAGTGAGTGTGTTCGCGGTCGACCGTATCGTAACCGAGATAATCCTCCAGAAACGGCGGCTGCCGATAGCCTCGCGCCTCGCGGACGGTGCCGACGTAGGGAACGCCGTCCCTGCTGCCCTCTTCGAGGCGGACCGGGATACGGCTGTTTTCGAGATCGCCGATATTGCCGTCATGCAACGGGTAGAAATGCGTTATGTCGAGCAGGTTTTCGATCAGCAGCAGCGTGTTCGCCGGCACCGGCATCGGCCCCGTGTCGGCGGTGGCCCAGGCCGGGTCGGCGATCTCTGGCAGCCGGGGCGGCGGCGTCGAACCGGCGATGGCCGGGTCGCCGGGCCAGATCCACACCAGCCCGTCCTGTTCGATCACCGGAAACGGCCGCAACTTGGCCTGCGGCGGGATCCGGCCGTCAGGATGGGACGGCACCCGCACGCAGCGCCCGGCCGCGTCGTAGCACAGTCCGTGATAGGCGCACTCGATCAGGCCGCCTTCGACGAGGCGCCCCTGCGACAGCGGCATCCGCTTGTGGCAACAGCGCTCGTCGAAGGCGACGACGGCGCCGTCGCCGGTCCGCCACAGCACCACCGGCTTTTCGGCGACGACTTGGCCCTGCAGCTGCCCGGCGGCAAATTCGCGCGACAGACCGGCGACGTACCACGCATTCTTTACCAACACATCGGCGGTCATTCTCGGCCCCCTGCCAGCCCGGTTTTCGAACCGGATGGTTTTCGAATGCCGGTTGCTGTCAACTGAATTCTCGGCGGGCGCGCCCGGCTGAGGGGAACCGAGACCATGATCGAGGCCCGTATCGTCAAAGTGGTCATGGTCGGGTGTCTCGCCGTGTTCGCGCTGCTCGTCGCCTTCGACAATTTGACCGATTACGACACGAACTACCTGTTCGTGCAGCATGTACTGAGCATGGACGCATTGAAAGCCGGAAGCCCGCTGCTCTACCGCCGGATCAACTCCCCGGCAGTGTGGCAGGCGGGCTATGCGCTGATCATCGCCGGCGAAGCGCTGACCGGCGCCGTGTTGACGGCCGCGGCGATCGCGTTGCTGCGACGGCTGCGCGCCGATGCGCGCTGCTTCAACCGGGCCAAGCGCTTCATGCTGATCGGCGGCGCTTCGGGGTTTCTCTTATGGTTTTTCGGCTTCATGGTCGTCGGCGGCGAATGGTTTCAAATGTGGCGGTCGCCCGACTGGAACGGCCAGGAATTGGCGTTTCGCTTTTACATGACGATTTTGGCGGTGTTGATCTTCGTCAACCAGCCCGACGAAGACCTTGCGACCGGCGATCGGGCATCGGCCGCCGGCATCGGGAGGGCGAGGTAGGACCGGGGCCGCCGCGAGACCGAAGCGTTGGATCGGTGCGGACCGCGCCCGACCATTTGCGCCGAAACACAGGCCTCTTCGCCCGGAAAAAGAGCTCCGCCAACGTCCGGCGGCGGAAGCCGCGGCGTCAATAAAGCTGGACGAAGAGCCCGCCGAAACCGGGGCTGCTCGTCGTCAGCCGGTTGTAGTCGGTGAACCGAGCCGGGACCGGGGCGGCAGCCCGCGTCGGGGAAAGCCCGTTGGCGGTGAATTCCGAGATCCGCCCGATCGATGAGCTCTGGTCCGCGGCGCTGGCGCCGCAATCGGTGTTGGCGACGCCGTAGCCCTCGTCGTTGACCCACAGGGTCGGCTTGCCGTCGGTGCCGAGCGCCGTGAACAGGCCGCCGGGGCAGGCGAACGGCATGCTCACCGTGCCGCCATAAACGATGTTGGCCAGTTGGTTCCCCGGCTGTTTCTGGAAGCGCAGCAGCGTCGCCGCCGGTGCGTTGCCGCCATTGTTGGAGACCCAGATATGGTTGTCGAGCACGGCGACGCCCTTCGGGGTTGTTGAAGGCGTCGCCGATCTGCTGGCAGCCCGCGGCGCTGTTCGAAATGCAGTAGCGTGGCGCTCGGGTTCAGTGGATTGCCGGCGAGAAAGCTGCCCGGCGCGTTCAGGACGGCGTTGGTGAAATTCACCAGGATGCCGCCCGAGAATTGCCCGACGATCCAGATCGAATTGTCCTGGTCGAGCGCCATTCCCGCCGGTTGGTCGGGCGAATCGATAACCTCGCGATCGATCCGAGGATTGGCTCGAGCGAGTTCGCGCGCCGGTATTCGCAGCAGCGTGTTGCTGGCATAGCCGGTCGTCCACAGATTGCCTTTGGCATCGAACAGAATGCCGATCAGGCTGGCGCCCGAGAAATATTCGGTGCCGTGCGCGTCGATCCCGGTAATTCTTTTGATAAAGGCGCGCCGGGCTGCGTCAAAGACCAAAATCTGGTCGATGCCGCCGAAATCGCCGTTGCAGACCACGTAGAGCGAGCCGTCCTGCACCGTCAGCGCGTTCGGATTGCAGTTCCGCGCCGCAACATCGATCTTGGTGCTGGTGAACGTTGCAGGATTGACCGTGTAGTCGAAAGTATAGATCCGGACAAAACCACCGTAATAGTCGGGGACCCAGATCGTCGCGCCCTTGCCCGCACCGTGTATCGGGCTGGCCTGCGAAGAGGTCGTCACCAGCCAAACCAGCAACGTAACGATCAGCCCCAGTGCGCGCCCGTTCATGATCATGTTCCTGATCGACGCCATCATGATCGCATGGATTTGACATGCCTGCCAACGGCATCGAACAGAGCGCGAAAGACCTCGTCAGGGCGGCGCCCGAACCTGGCGAATCGCGTCTTATGGTACGATGCGTCGCGCGACGGCGGTCAGCAGCGGCTCCGCGACGTACCGGGCAAACGGGCCCAATCTGAGCGGCGTCAACAGCATTCTCACGCCCATTCGGTGCGGAAACTGCCGGCGCAGCGCGTCCCGGCATTGCCGGCGCAGGCGACGGTAAACGCCGATGTCGAATGGCTGGCCCGGATTTCGCGCGGCATAGACATGCTTCAAGACGACAAAGCTGTCCTCGCCGCCGGTCATTTTCAACCTTCGCCACAAGGCCGGCGCGATGGCGCCGCGGCCGAGACCCTCAGCCTCGCGATAGCGCCGGAAATAGCGATAGAAATGCTTGTAGTGGCGCACCTCGTCTTCGACGATCCGCCGGGTCAGCTGGGCCAGCACCGGGTCGGGGCTGCCGCGCGACAAAGTCGTGTAATACGTCGCGGTGCCCATCTCGACGACGCAGCGCGAAGCCATTTCGAGACCGCGCACCGGTTCGAGCGCCTCGTCGCAAAATGGTCTGAATTCTTCGACGAACGGCCCGCGCACCGTTTCCCAGGCGAATTCCGGCCATGCCGTCTCGACGTACCGACGCAACGCCTTGCCGTGCTGCAATTCCTCCGGCAGCCAGTGCTCTTCGAGCCAGGAGGTGACCTCCGCGTCGTCGGCAAAATGGTCTATCAGGTTTGCGGTGTAGAGGTCGGTGGCGCTCTCCATCAGCGAGGACGTTGCGACCAGATAGAACAGCGTGTCGTCCTGCGCCACCAGATCGCGGCGGATTGCGTGCCACGGAATGTCGTCGAGCGACCAGTGCCGCCGGGCGGAGGAACGCGCGGTCGCACTGGCGGCGGAGGCGGGTGACGATGACATATCGATCAGGAGCCGATGCCTTGCCCTAAAATGTGAACATCGCGCTCTCGGGCGCGAGACCGAGCAGAACCTGGCCGACGCTCTCGAAATGGGCCTGGCGCCCCTGGTATTGCTGGATCACGGTGTGGATGTCGCGAAACCGGCGCTCGAACGGGTTCGCTTCGAAGATAGCGGTCGCCCCGGCTGCGTGATAGAGGGTGTCGACGACATGCCGAGCCTGGTGGATCGCCCAGGTCGAAGCAAGGCGAATCGTTGTGTTGTGATCGAGGCTCAGCCGTCCCGACAGGCTGACCTCGTGCCAGATTTCGTCGAGCGCTCCGAGCAAAAACGCGCGTGACGCACCCAGCCGCGCCGCGGATTGCGCCGTTTGCGCCTGCACCACATTGTTGTCGCGCAACGTTCTCTTCCCGCCGCGCGGGATCTTGTCACGGGCCAGTTCGACGAACGCATCGAGCGTGCGGCGGGCGATCCCGAGCGCCACGCCGGCAAACCCGACCGAGTAGAGGTTGCTGCTGCTGAAGGCGTAGAGCAGTCCGGGTTCGTGCCGTGTCGCTCCGGGGTCGCGCCGAACCGAGTGTGTGTCGGGAACAAACAGTTCATCGACGGCATAGCGGTCGCTGCCGGTGCCGCGCAGGCCGATGACCTGCCAGATCTCGGTCATCGTCGCGCTGGCTTTCGGGAACAGCAGGGTGCGATAGACGGCACCGCCATCGGCGCGCAACAGCGGTGCGCCTTGCCGGTCATGCACCGCCACATGGGCGCCGAGCCAGGTTGCATGATGGCTGCCGCTGGCAAAGCTCCAGGCGCCGGAAAGCCGATAACCTCCCGGCACGGTCCGCGCCTTCGCCGCAGCGTCCGGCGGCCCCCAGGCGACGATGCCGTGCGCGTCGCCGAAGATCTCGCGCGCCGCCGAAGGGTCGAGAAGGGCGGCGGTCATGGTGCAGCCGCAGGCTTGACCGACGCACCAGGCAGTGCTGGCGTCGTGGCTGGCGATTTCTTCGATCACCGGGACATAGGCGGATGGCGCCAGTTCGGCCCCGCCCAAAGACCGCGGCAACAGCAGCCGGAAGAGGCCGCGTTCGGCGAGCGCCGCAACGATCGCGCCGGGCAGCTCGCCCCGGCGCTCGATCTCGTCGGCCGCCTGGTCGAGTGTCGGACCCAGCTCTCGGGCGCCGGCGACAGGGTCGACGGCAGCGCTGCTGTCGGCGGGCGGATCCGTCGAGGTCGACCTCATCGCAGGCTCTCTACGCTTTGCGGCAAACTCGCTGCGCGTTAATATTAGCGCACTCTGCCGACAGCGGAAGGGCGCGCCGCATGCGTGGCCGTTCTTCACGTCGCCGCCATCGCGGTGGACCTGCCCGAAAATCGCGCCGTCGCCGAATCGACATGATGGAACGGCAGGCGCGGTATAGCCCGGCCCGCCACAGGACAGAAGGGGTTTGAGGATGTCCGAGAATATCGCCGCGAACGCCGCGCAGCGCGAATATTGGAACACTGTCGCTGGTCCGCGCTGGGTCGGGCTCGAAGGTTTCGTCGAGCGCCGGGTGCGCGCGGTCAACGATCTTCTGCTGAGGCACTCGGCCGCCGCGAACGGCGAGCAGGTGCTCGAAATCGGCTGCGGCACCGGCGCCTTTACCATGCCGCTCGCCGCGGCAGTCGGCGACAAGGGTCATGTGGTCGGCGCCGACATCTCCGATGCGATGTTGGCTGCGGCGCATAAGCGGATCGCCGAAAGCGGCATGCGCAATATTTCGCTGATCCAGGCCGACGCGCAAACCCATGACTTCGAACCCGGTCATTTCAATCTGATCGCTTCGCGTTTCGGGGTCATGTTCTTCGCCGATCCGGCGGCGGCGTTCGCCAACCTGCTGACCGCCGCACGACCCGGCGGCCGGCTGTGTTTCGCCTGCTGGGCATCGCTCCCCGAGAATCGGCATTGGCTGATCCCCTACGAGGTGGCGCTGCGCCGGCTCGGCCCGCCCGCGCCAAAACCGCCGCGCAGCCCCGGCCCGATGGCTTTTGCCGAACCCGATTATATACGCTCGTTTCTCGGTGCGGCCGGCTTCAGCGAGATCGCGATCCATCGCGAAACCCCGGAGATTTTCGGTTCGACGCCGCCGGAGGAGGCCGAGCATGCCTGCATCATGGGCCCCTCCGGCCGGCTGATCGACGAAAAGCAACCCGACGAGGCGACCCGCGCGACGATCCGGCGCGAAATCGAGGAGGCGTTTGCCGCCGAGACAAGGGGCGGCGAGATGCGTCTGGGGGCTACCGTGCTGCTGGCGACAGCGCGCCGCCCTGGGTAATCGTCACGGCCTGGTAGGCGGCGGGCAGCAGACGCGCCAGGCGGTCGGCCCAGATCGCCTGCCCCGCCGGTTCCGAGATCAGATCCTGGCGGATTTCGATCTCGACATACGGCAGATTGCGGCGCTCGGCATGCACCGGAACGGTATAGTCGGTCAGATCGCTGACCGCGTAGGGCTCGTTCTCGCCGACGACGAGGCCGCCCTCGGCCCGCAGCAATAGCGCCAGGCTGTGGGCGAGGCGGGCATCGCGGTTGAACAGCACCGCCGCATGCCAAGGCCGCGAGGCGCCCTTGAAGACCGGTGTGAAGCTGTGCAGGGCGACGACCGCCGAGGCGCGGCCGGCCGCTTCTCGCCGGTCGAGCGCCGCCGCGATCCGGGCATGGTAGGGCCGGAACACCGCCGCGATCCGCGCCTGCCGCTCGCCCTCGCCAAGATGCCGGTTGCCGGGGATCTCGGTCGTCTCGCTGATTTCCGGGATCGAACTCGGCACAAGAGGGTCGCGGTTGCAGTCGATCACCAGGCGGGAATAGGCCTGACGGATCAACGCTGCGTCGAGCAGCGGCGACAACAGCGTGCCGACCGCGCCGATGCCGATATCCCAGGCGATGTGACGCGACCGCTCGGCCTCGGCGAGGCCGAGATCGCCGAGCCGGCGCGGTATGGCATTGCCGGCATGGTCGCAGGTCAGGAAAAACGCCGATCCGCCGGCTTCGTTGGTAAAGATCACCGGGTCGGGTTCGTCGGGGTCGAGCAGGCCGGCGGCGGTCATCGATTTCCATCGCCCTGCGAAATCGCGGACATCGGCTCAATAGATCTCGGCGTAGTGGGCGCAGAGCGCCGCCGGCGACAAGGCTGCGACCTTGGCCATCTCGACCCGTTTGAAGCGCAGATAGGCGTCGCGGTGGGTCGGGCCCAGCCATTGGGCGATGGCCTCGCTTGCGGCGAACAGGTCGAGCGCCTGATCGAGCGAGCGGGGCAGGGACGATGGCGTCGCACCGGCGACCGGCAAGGGCATTTCCCGGCGGATGCCGTCAACCCCGGCGAAGACGATGGCGCCCAGCGCCAGATAGGGGCTGGCCGAGGCATCGCAGGCGCGGAACTCGAAATTGAACTTGCGCGCGGTGTCGGCAAGATCCGCGGCGGCAAAGACCGGGCAAAGGCGCAGACAGGCGCCGCGATCCTGACGCGCCAGATCGATCAAGGTCGGCGCCCAGGCATTGGGCACCAGGCGCAGATAGGAGACCGGCGACGGCGCCGTCATCGCGCAGATCGCCGGCAGATGGTGCAGGACGCCGGCCAGAAAATGTTGCGCCGGCCGGGTCAGATCCAGCGTCTCGCCCGCCGCATGGGTTGCCGGCCGGCCAGCCCCGTCCCACAGGCTCATATGGATGTGCACGCCGCTGCCGACATTGTCCGGCATCGGCTTCGGGGAGAAGATCGCACGGTGACCGAGACGGTGGGCGGTGGCGCGCGCCGTCTCGCGGGTAATCACCGCATGGTCGGCGGCGGTCAGGGCCGGCTGGGGCGCGACCGTCACCTCGAACTGGCGCGGCCCGTATTCGGCGAGAAAGCTGTCCGGCACCGCGCCGGCGGCGCGCAATGCGGCGATGAAGGCCTCGCCGAAGGTGCCCTGGCGGCGGAACGCGCCAAGCGCGTAGGCGTCGCCGGGACGGTCGTCGATGCCCGTGTAGACGAATTCCTGCTCGAAGGCGGCGACGAGGCGCAGCCCGGCGGCGGTTTCCAGTTCGCCCGCGGCGCGGCGCAGGAAATCGCGCGGGCAGCATTCCCAGGGCTTGCCGTCGGTCGTGCAAATGTCGCCGAGAAAGAAATGTTCGACCGCCGAGCCGTCGGCGAAATCGACCCGCACTTCGGCGGCGGGATCGGGAACTATCATCAGATCGCCGGCGGTGCCGAAGGGCGTATCCCAGATCGGCCCAGCCGGCGACATCATCAGATTGCTGCCGGTCCAGCCGATACCCTGGATCAACCGCGCCGGCAGCTCGCTTGCCGGAAAGCCTTTGCCGCGGACATGACCGGAAATGTCGCAGGTGGCGACAAAGACGAGTTCCTCGCGGATCATGCCGTCTCGCTACTCGATCCCGTAATCCGTCGGGAAATAGAAGACGCCCACCTGCATCGCGATTCCCCTGCCGAACAAGCCGATATCGGCTAGGATGGCAGAATTCCGAATGTTCGGCCATGGGGGAGAGCTATGCCGGTCATATCGATCCGCGGCGTCGACATCAATTACGAGGTGTTGGGCGGTCGCGGCCCGTGGGTGGCCATGCAGCCCGGCGGTCGGCGCGGCCTCTCCGGGGTCAAGCCGCTGGCCGAGAAGATCGCCGAGGCCGGCAACCGGGTGCTGATCTACGACAGGCGAAACTGCGGCGCCTCCGCCGTCTCGTTCGCCGGCGGCAATTCCGAGAACGAGATCTGGGCCGAGGATCTGCGCGAATTGCTGACGCGGCTCGACGCCCTGCCGGCGTTTATCGGCGGCAGCTCGTCGGGCTGCCGGCTGGCGCTGTTGCTGGCGTTGCGCCATCCCTCGGCGGTGCGCGGGCTGCTGCTGTGGCGGGTCACCGGCGGCGCTTACGCGGCGCAGCGGCTGACGCTGAACTACTATACCCAGTTTATCGAGATGGCGCAGCAGGGCGGCATGGCGGCGGTCTGCGCGAGCGAGCATTTCGGCGAAATGATCAAGGCGAACCCGGCCAACCATGCCCGCCTGACGGCGCTCCGAACGGAAGATTTCATCGCCGTCATGGAACGCTGGCGGCGCAGCTTCAACGAGGGAGCGGATTATCCGGTGATCGGCCTCAGCCCGGCCGAACTGCGGTCGATGACGATGCCGGCCTGCATTATCCCGGGGAATGACCGGGTGCATCCGCGTCTGCCGGCGCAGATCGCCCACCGGCTGATGCCGAACAGCGAATACCACGAAGTATTGACCGAGGACCGTTCCGACCTCGATGTCGCCCTCGAGGATTGGGAGCAGAAGGAAGGCCTGCTGGCGGCGATATTCATCGACTTCCTGCGCCGCGCCCAACACCGCGGCTGATGATCCAAGGCGCAACAATTCGGGCGGGCAATTCCGGCGATGTCATTTCTGCAGGCGATTTTCTTTGCGTTCGTACAGGGGGTCAGCGAGCTGTTCCCGGTCAGCAGCCTCGGCCATGCGGTGATCCTGCCGGCGGTGCTGGGCTGGCATATCGATCAGAATTCGTTGCAGTTTCTGCCATTTCTAGTCGTATTGCATGTCGGCACGGCGGTGGCATTGCTGCTCTATTTCTGGCGCGACTGGTGGGGCCTGCTGATGGCGCTGTTCGGCCGCGGCCAGGCGGTTGCCGAGGAGCGCCATCTGATCGTGTTGTTGGTGCTCGGCACATTGCCGGCGGTCGTGCTCGGCTTTGTCTTCGAGAAATTGCTGCGCCATCTATTCGGCTCGCCGCACGCCGCAGCCTGGTTTCTGCTGGTCAACGGCTGTGTGCTGTTTGCCGGCGAGCGGCTGCGTCGGCGTGCCGCCGCCGGCGGTGAGCGGCGGCGGCTCGTCGATGCCGGCTGGCGCGACGCGCTCGCCGTCGGCCTGTGGCAGACGGCGGCGTTTTTCCCGGGGATTTCGCGGTCGGGAGCAACAATTGTCGGCGGACTTTTGGCCGGGTTGCGGCATGAGGACGCGGCGCGGTTCTCGTTCTTGCTGGCGACCCCGGTCATCATCGGCGCGGCGGTGCTCGAACTGCCGAAATTGCGTCACCTGCCGGCGACAACCGGGGCCGCTGGCCTGAGCGGCGGAACCTTGTGGATCGCCGGGCTGGTCGCCGGCGTCACCGCCTTTGCCAGCACCGCCTTTCTGATGCGCTATTTCCGCCGCCGCGAGGAGAATCCGGCGCTCGACCCGTTCGCCTATTACTGTTGGGCCGTCGGGGCATTGGCGCTGATCTATCTGAAGTTCGCCTGATCCGCCGCACCCATCGCGGTTGCGTCGGTCGATGACAGATCTGGCCGCCCCTGATAGAAACCGGGCTTCCGATGCTGCACCCGTGGAGCCGCGCGATGGCGACCAAGCCCTATATCATTGCCCTCGAGGAGCACTATCTCGATGCCGAGGTGAAACGGCATTTCACCGGGATCGATGCGCGCCATGCGCCGCGAGTGCTGGAGCGGCTCGACGATGTCGGCGCGTTGCGGCTGAAGGAGATGGACGAGGCCGGCATCGACTTTCAGGTCCTCTCGCACGCCAATCCGGGCCTGCAGAAGATGGACCCGGAGACCGCGGTGCGGCTGGCGGGCGGCGCCAACGACCGGCTCCATCAGGTCGTCCGTGCGCATCCCGACCGCTTTGCCGCCTTTGCCGCGATCCCGACCCCCGACCCGAAGGCGGCGGCCGACGAACTGGAGCGGACCGTCACCAAGCTCGGCTTCAAGGGCGCCATGGTCAACGGCCTGACCAACGGCGTCTTTCTCGACGATCGCCGGTTCTGGCCGATCTTCGAGCGGGCGGCGGCGCTCGACGTGCCGCTCTACATGCATCCGGCGATCCCGCACCCGGCGGTCATCGAAGCCTATTACAAGGATTACGCCGACCGGTACCCCTCGTTGCTGCGCGCCGCCTGGGGTTTTACCGTCGAGACCGCGACCCAGGGCGTTCGGCTGGTGTTGAGCGGCGTGTTCGACGCCTATCCCAACCTCAAGATCATCATCGGCCACCTCGGCGAAGGGCTGCCGTTCTACCTGTGGCGGATCAACATGGGGTTCGAGCGCGACCTCAAGGCCAGCAAAGGCTTTCGCGACATCTTCTGCGAGCACTTTTACATCACCACCAGCGGCTTCTTTTCCGATCCGGCGTTGTTGTGCTGCGTCATGGAGATGGGGATCGACCGGATCATGTTCTCGGTCGATTACCCGTTCGTCGACAATCCGCCCGGGACCAAATGGACCGAAACCCTGCCGTTGTGCCCCGAGGATCAGGTCAAATTGCTGAGCGGCAACGCCAAGCGGCTGCTCAAGCTGTAGCTGTCCGGCGTGCGGTGCCGTCCTCGAATTGCCGTGAAGCTTTTTCACGGAATGTGCCGGGGCGCGAGTCGTGGGCGTTCCCCGCGAGAGAGTTCTCGATGCACAGAGCGCCCGGCGGCAATTGTTGGCACGAGCGGTTACCGAGCGTGCCCGGAACTCTAGGGCACGCCAGGCTTTATTCACCATCCGACGCAACAGAGGTTGAAAGCAGATGCCCAGTAGACAAATCCTGAACCATGCCCTGATGCCGATGCTGTTGTCGGCGCTGCTGGCGGCCTGCGTGCCGGCGCAGCAGTACGACGCACTCGACAATGATTACAACCAGTTGAACCAGCAACTCTCGGGCGAGATCGGGCAGCAGCAGGTCCACATCACGCGGTTGCAGGGTGCGATCAAGGTCGCCGTCAACAGCGAACTATTGTTCCCATCGGGCGGCTGGCAGATGCCCCCTCAGGCGGCGCAGATCATCGCCAGGATGGCCCCGATCCTCGCCCCGTTCCAGCAGACGACGATCGTCGTGACCGGCTATACCGACAACGTGCCGATCGGCCCCGAACTGGCTGCGCAAGGGGTCGCCAGCAACCAGCAATTGTCGCTGAAGCGGGCCCGAACCGTCGCCGATTTCCTGGTCTCGCAGGGGGTCAACCCGAACCTGGTCTCGGCCCAAGGCAAAGGCGAAGCCGACCCGGTCGCCCCGAACGACACGCCGGCAGGACGGGCGCAGAACCGCCGCGTCGAGCTGACTTTGGCCGGCCCCGGCAACTGAGGCCGGCCGAGCCGCTGCCGCCCGGCCGTCGCACCGATAAAATCGAGCGGGCGGTCGGCAGCAGCGCGGCAATCAGTCCCGGCGCCGTACGTGTCGAGCTTCGGCCCGATCGCGTCGGTTGCCGGCATGAAGGCGCGTTCGACATCGATCACACCGCGATTGACGATGATGAATCCTACCTCCTCGATCGATATCGACGCAGTCGGCCGTCCGCCCCGCCCCGATGCCGGCCCGGCGCGATGAGCATTCCGGCGCCGTTCGAGCGCTATCAGGGCGAAGTCCTGCCCGAATGGATCGATCTGAACGGGCACATGAACCTCGCCTACTATACGGTGCTGTTCGACTATGCGACCGATCTGTTGTTTGCCGAGATCGGTATCGGCGCCGCCTACAAAAGGACGACGAACCACGGCACCTTCGTCGTCGAAACGCATAATCTCTACCGCCGCGAATTGCTGGTCGGCGAGCGGGTGCGGGTGCGAACCCAGATTCTCGACGCCGACGCCAAACGCCTGCATTTGGCGCACGAGATGTTTCGGCTCGGCCACGGCGAATGCGCGGCGATGCAGGAATTGATGTTTCTGGCGATCGACCTCGGCCCGCGCCGGGTCGCGCCGTTCCTGCCCGAGGCGCAGGTGCAGCTTCGTGCTGCGACGGCTGCCCATGCGCGTCTGCCGCGGCCGCAATGGGTCGGCAGGCGCCTCGCCCTGTCGCCGCCGCAATCCGCCGGAAACGCGCCGGACTGATCGCGACGCGGCGCCGCTCTATTGTGCTAGGCTCCGCCGACGGACGCGGGAGGCAGGGCGATGACCGAGGGGCGGCTCAAATATTTCGGCTGGGGTCGCGAAGGCGAAGGGATGAATGCGGCCGAGGAAGCCGCCGCGCTCGATCGCTATCGTCGACTCTTCGGCAGCGATGATTTCGCCGAGGCAGCGCCACCGCCGCTTGCCGAGATCAAGCTGCGCCCGCCGCGCCTCGCGCCCCCCGCTTCGCTGGCGGCCTGCTGCTCGTGCGCGCCCTACGATCGCCTGGCGCATACCTACGGCAAGTCGTTTGCCGACTATGCCCGGGGTCTGGTCGGCGATTACGCTGCGGCGCCGGATGTCGTCGCCTACCCGCGCAACGAGGGCGAGGTGGCGGCGGTCATCGATTGGGCCGGCGGCGCCCGGGCGGCGGCGATCCCGTTCGGCGGCGGCAGCAGCGTCGTCGGCGGGGTCGAGCCCAAGCTCGACGGCACCGACTGCATTGCGGCGGTGACCATCGACCTGCGCCATCTCGACCGGGTAATGGAGATCGACCGCGGCTCGCGCGCTGCCCGTATCGAGGGCGGGGTGTTCGGGCCGGCGCTCGAAGCCCAGCTCCGGCCGCACAATCTGACCCTGCGGCATTTCCCGCAGAGCTTCGAATGTTCGACCCTGGGCGGCTGGATCGCGACCCGCTCGGGCGGCCACTTTGCCAGCCTCTATACCCATATCGACGATCTGGTCGAAAGCCTGCGGGTGGTGACCCCGCGCGGCATCGTCGAGACCCGCCGGCTGCCCGGCTCCGGCGCCGGACCGAGCCCCGACCGGCTGTTCATCGGCTCCGAGGGCATCCTCGGCGTCATCACCGAAGCGTGGATGCGGCTGCAGGACCGGCCGCGGTTTCGCGCCGGCGGTGCGGTTCGCTTCGCCGATTTCTTCACCGCCGCGCGCGCCGTCAAGGCCATCGCGCAGGCCGGGCTCTACCCGGCCAACTGCCGGATTCTCGATCCGCAGGAGGCGTTCAACACCGGGGCCGGCGACGGCAGGACCGCAATCCTGGTGCTGGCCTTCGAATTGGGCGACCATCCGCTCGGCGCCTGGATCGGCCGGGCTCTGGAATGCTGCGCCGACCATGGCGGCACGCCGGAGCAGGCGGAGAGGACCGACGCCCACCGCGACGGGGCAGCCGGCATGTGGCGCGACGCCTTCATTCGCATGCCTTACGCCCGCGAGCGGATGATCCGGCGGGCGATCATCGCCGACACTTTTGAGACCGCGGTTACCTGGGACCGGTTCGAGGCTTTCCACGACCGGGTCAAGGCGGCGACCGAAACGGCCATCCGCGATGCCACCGGGCATCCGGGCCAAGTCACCTGTCGCTTCACCCACGTCTATCCCGACGGGCCCGCGCCCTATTTCTCGTTTCACGCGCGAGGCCGGCACGGCGAATTGCTGAGCCAATGGCGGGCAATCAAAGCCGCCGCCGGCGATGCGCTGATCGACGGGGGCGGCACCATCACCCACCATCACGCAGTCGGCCGCGATCATCGGCCGTGGTATGATCGGCAACGACCCGATCTTTTCGCGGAGAGCGTTGCGGGCGGCCAAGCGGACGCTCGATCCGCAGGGCCTGCTGAACCCCGGAATCCTGATCGATCCCGAACCTCGCTGATGCTCCGGCCCGCTGCCGGCGATTCGTCTGCGGCCAAAAGCCTGGCGACGATTCGCCGGCGGCACTTGACGTTGAACAGGGCAATTGCAGTCAAACCGAGGGGCCGCAACGGATCGGACGGTGTCTATCGGCGGATTTGAGTTGGTGACGGAAGCGGGCCGGATCGGCCAAAAAAGTTCGATTCGAGCCGAGTGTTGCGGAAAAGACGCTGGGAATATGCCGGAATCCTTGCCTTGCCGCCGAACTGTTGCAGGAATATCGCGCTGCTCCAGGAACTGAAGGGTTTTGTCGCAGAGCAGCACAATAGCTGCAAAAACCGATTGCCATCGGCGCAGCGGATGGTGAAGATGAGCGAACGATGGCGCGACGACCATCGTCACACGCGTATTTGCGGTCGGAGGTAAGGGATGATAAATCGCTGTATGCTAGGCGCCGGCGTAGCGCTCGGCTTGGCGCTCGGCGGCGTCCAGGCGCACGCACAATGGTTCGGGCCCTATCCCCCAGGAATGTTCTATTTGGGTCCGGAGGGCGGCTGGACCCACCTTCAGAGTCAGACCCCAACGGTTGACCTCGTTGGTCCTTCGGGACATCTGACCCGGGTAACACACTGGAAGTACCAATTTCGACGGCGGCTTCAACGCTGGCGTCCGCGGCGGCTACCAGTGGGGGCCATGGCGCTTTGAGGAAGAGTATAGCTACCGAAACAACTCGGTATCCAACGACACGCACATCGACGGCAGAGTTGACGGAATACGTCTTCGAGGATTTACTACCCCCGGTAGTACCCACTCGAATGCGATCATGACCAACGTGATCTATGATTTCACGTTTGGGTGGCCGATCACTCCGCATCTCGGAGCCGGCGTTGGTGCGGTTAATGTCGCGAGAAGCTCCGGTAATTTTAGCGGCCACTTGCTATCCCGGAAACGGAGCGATCGCCTTCGACGCCGGGTCGATCAGCGCCAACACCTGGCAGTTCGGCTATCAAGGAATTGCGGGTATCCGTTACAACATCAACCCGGCTCTGGCCCTCGATTTTGACTATCGCTATCTTGCGACGCCGAGCGTCACTGACAACGGTGCACGTGCCAATACTACGGGCAGGTGCTGTGTCTTCGGCAGCATCAATTCTCGCTACCAGACGCAAAACATCCTCGCGAGCCTGACGATGAGCTTCGGCCCGCCGCCGGTTCCGCCGCCGCCGATGCCGCCGGCGCCGCCGCCACCGCCGGTGCACCAAGTGTATCTCGTGTTCTTCGACTGGGATAAGTACAACATCACGCCGCAGGGCATGCAGATTCTCGAAGCTGCGGCCGCGCACTTCAAGGCGGGTGGTGCCGTGCAGATCCAGGTCACCGGCTACACCGATCTGTCGGGCCCGGCAGGCTACAACCAGCGACTGTCCGAACGCCGGGCAAATGCGGTGGCCGTCGCTCTCGAACATATGGGCGTACCGCGGAACGACATGTTGGTGTCCGGCCGCGGCATGAACGACCCGCGTGTTCCGACGGCACTCGGTGTCCGCGAGCCGCAAAACCGCCGCGTCGAGATATTGTTCCCGTAAAGTTGGCCCTCGACCGCAAGGACCCGGAACCTCATCGCGAGGTTCCGGGTGGCCGTCGCAGTCATCTGCGGCGGCTTTCTTTTGCCGGCGAAGCGAATGGCGCGATGGAACCGGTGGCGATGCATTTCGGTGTTTTCCGGGTAGAGGAACTTCTTGGATAATTCTTGTCTCTTACGGCCCCATTTGGGATACTGCCGATCCCTACTGGACATCGGCAACTAAAGCGTCAGTGAAGCCTCTGGGTACTCTTAGGGAGTGTTGCCCAGTGCAGACGAAACCGTATCGTTAGGAGTTTGCTCATGAACGCGCTTATATCAGCGGGAGCCTTGCTCGTTTTCCTCGCCGCCAGTTCGGTCCCTATCGATGCCAGCGCACAGACCTCGCCGGCGCCGGGGCCGGGCGCGGCCCCTGCGGCGGAAGCGGCGGGGGCGGCAACGTCAGCAGCCCCGGAGAGCGCCGCGCCGAAGAAGTCGACCTCGACGCACAAATCTTCGAAACATGCGTCAAAGAAAAAAAGCACGCACAAGTCGGCGAAATCCTCGACCTCTAAAAAGGCTCCGACCAAACCTACTCAGGGCTCGCTGCAGTCGATCCACCCGGCGGCGGCCCCTCGCCTGAGTTGACCGTCGAGACACGCCTGTTTGGCGCGCGACCTCGAATGGGCGGTCGCTCGCGCCGAGCGGGAACGTGCAGCGCGCTGGGGGTCTGGGATCCGGCGGCGTCAGGGGCCGATCGGCCCGGGCGCCAACCGATCGACGAACATCGGGCGCCGGCGGCAGACTAGATGTCGGCTTGGGTGCTCTGGCGAGTTTTCGGGAACTCGCTTTTGTCGTTATTTAAGTTCATATCGAGCTACCCAGACGCTTGAAAGAAGTCGACCCTGGTCATATTATAGAGTTCTGGCCGGCGGGAATGCGCGAGACGTGAATGTTGCGTGTTCTCGGAAGAGTTCGGCGCGTTGTGCCGTTCTCAGTGCGGTCGGGTTGCAGCCCCTTCAGGGTGGAACGTGCATCAGGTACGTATGGCCAATCCGGAACTGCCACAGAGGATCAACAGTATGAAGCATCTCTTGAACGGCGTTGCGGTCGCTGCCGCGCTCGCGATCGCCGCCCCGGTGTGGGCGCAGAACCCGAGTGGTGGAAATTCGATGGGAATGCCCGGCCCGAACCCGGGCGGTGGGGGGCTCACGCCCTACACCACCGGCGCTCCGCCACCGCCGGCATCGACATCGGCGGCGCCGCCGATGCACCGTCCGGTGCATCCGGTGCACCATGCGCGGGCAATGCATTCCTTCCACAAAGGAATGGCGGAAAAGGCGGCTTTAACGGGCGATACGACCGCACAATTGAACCGGCAGGAACTCGCCCGCATCCAATCTGGTGGCGGCCCGATGCCGCCGGCCGGCCCGATGCCCGAAGGACCCGGCACATCCCCGAAAAATCTTCCGGGCCCAAAGTCGAACTAGCGCGTTTGAGAACCGGGCTGATCGTTTGAGTCTGTGACGGGGGGCATTGGTCCTCCGTTACAGTCTCCAGGGAGACAGGCTCCGCAGTGTATGCACGCCGCTCGTCGTCAGCGATCGGCGGCGCCGTGCCTTTGGGCCACCCGTTCTATGTCGTCGAGCAACTCGTGCAAGGTCTGGTCGGCGACATACGCCATCTTGGCGAAGGCGCGCAGAAAAGTGTCGGTGCGCGGTAACTGAAACAGGGTCTCCTCGCAGTCCTTGCCGGTGGCTGCGGTGATCAACACGACATGATCGAACGGTTGTAGGACGAGTTCGTTCAGGGTTTTGCCGGGGCCCGTCACATACTCGACGACGCGGCACCGGCGTGATTCGTCGGCTTCGGGCAGTATGGTCATGCGGTAGGTGGCGCGGGTGGTTGCCGCCTCGATCAAGGCGCGCGCAAACGGACGCAAAAAACTCTCGTCAAATCCGAGCATCGCCGCGGGCCTGTCATCGTTGACGGACGACCGTATTTCCAGTGTCGTCCACAGCGAGGCCCGACCGTCAAAATAATCGGCCGACGCAAGATCCAGGTTTATCGAATTGATCGGCATCGGGGCCGTGACCGAACGGGCCGATAAAAAGGCAAAGCAAGCGGGTTCCCGCTTCAGCGAAATATTCGTGCTCGCTTCAAGGTTTCTATCGGTGATTGCGGGAGTATCGGTCATGGCGAAGCCTGCTCCGTAAGGGCATAACCGCGAATGCTGACAATCTCAACTCGGAAGCGGCACCTCGATCTTAAGATAACGTCTATATCAGCGTGGGATAAGCGTCTGGGGCGCCGGTGTCAAAGTCGAAGCAGGGGCCGGCGGGATAATGCGGCTATTAGCCGCGTGAATTCGGCGCGATACTTGCGGTCTGAAGCCTTCTAATCCGCCGCAGGTCGTTCATCGGCCTGTGCAGCTACAAGAGATACCGCTGTGACCGACACTCTTGCCAACGGCGCAAGGTGTGTCCTCGCCAGTCGCCGCCTCCTCGATATCGGCGATTACGGGCCGGCGCAGCGTCACGCCTTTGCTCGACGATCAGAGTGGGTTTCGATTGCTTCCTGGGCGGCGAGCCACTCGGTTTCCGCTTGGGCGATCAGACGTCCCAGCTCGGCGCGGCGCTTGAGCTTGTCGGCGACGGTCGCCCGGTCGGCGGGGTGCGGTGCAGCCAGTCCGCGGTCGAGCACTGCTCGTTCTGCGGACCACCGTGCGATCGCTTCTTCGGCCCAACGTGCCTGCTGCCGTAACGGGCCCAGTTCAACGCGGGTTGCGGCAGCTTGGCGCCGCGCCTGGCGGCGTCTGTCGGGTTCGCTCGAAATTTTGTTTTCCGTCGTCATCCAAGCGTTCGAATACCGAGCGACGGTAGTCTTCGAGATCGCCCGCGAACGGCCGCGCCGTCCCATCGGCGACGAGCCACAGTTGATCGGCAACGAGATCGACCAGATGCCAATCGTGACTCACCAGCACCACTGCACCCGAAAAGTCGTTGATCGATCGGACCAATTCCTCTCGGGTTTCGATGTCGAGGTGGTTGGTCGGCTCGTCGAGGATCAGCAGGCCCGGGGCGTCACGGGTGACGAGGGCGAGGTTCAAGCGCGCGCGTTCGCCCCCCGACAGGTCGGCGACCGGGATCAGGGCTTTGTCCTGGCTGAACCCGAAACCGCCGAGCCGGGCGCGCACCGTCTCGGGCAGCGCCCGGCCCATCAGTTCCGATAAATGATCATAGGCGGAGGCTTCGGGGCGCATTTCCTCGATCTGATGCTGCGCAAAAAATCCACTGGAGAGTTTTGGCAAGCGGGTCATCCGCCCGGCCGACGGCGTCAGTCGTCCGGCGAGCAGCCGGGCAAACGTCGTCTTGCCGTTGCCGTTTGCTCCGAGCAGGGCGATCCGATCCCCGGGATCGAGCCGGAAATCGAGACGCGACAGCACCGATTTGCCGGGAATATAGCCGACGCTGACCCGCTCGAGTCGTGATCAGCGGCGGTTTCAATTGCAAGGGCTGCGGAAAGTCGATCCGGGGCGGCGGTTCCTCGGCCGAAAGCACGATCGGCTCGAACCGGGCGAGCGCTTTCAGCCGGCTCTGCACCTGGCTCGCTTTGCTTGCCTTGGCGCGAAAGCGGTCGACGAAAGCCTGCAACCTCTGCCGCTCGCGTGCGTCGGTTCGGGCGAGTTTTTCGAGCCGTTCGCGTCCCTCCCGACGCGCCCGCAGAAAAGCGTCGAAACCGCCGGAATAGGTGGTCAGCCTGCCGCGCTCGAGATGCAGGGTCAGCGATGTGACGGCGTTGAGGAAACTCCGGTCATGGCTGACCAGGATCAGGGTCTGCCGATAGTTCCGCAAAAATCGTTCGAGCCAAAGCGCGGCTTCGAGGTCGAGATGGTTGGTCGGCTCGTCGAGCAGCAGCAGATCGGGCTCGGCAAAGAGGATGGCCGCGAGCGCCGTTCGCATCCGCCAGCCGCCCGACAGATCGTCGAGCGGGAGGTGCTGCATGGTTGCGTCGAGGCCGAGGCCGGCGAGGATGCGGGCGGCCCGGCCCGGCGCCGAATGCGCATGAATTTCGCCGAGCCGGGTCTCGATTTCGGCGAGGCGCAGCGGCTCGGCGCATGCCTCCCGCTCGGCCAACAGGCGCGTGCGCTCGTCATCGGCGGCGAGCACGGTCGCCAGCGGAGTCGCCGCTCCACTCGGCGCTTCTTGGGAGAGAAAGCCGATGCGGTGTCCGTGCGGCAACTCGATCGTGCCGTCCTCGGGCAGCAGAACGCCGCGAATCAGATCGAGCAGGGTCGATTTGCCGACGCCGTTGCGGCCGACCAGCCCGACCTTGGCGCCGTCGTAGATCTGGGCATTCGCGCGGTCGAGCAGCCGCCGTCCGCCGATGCGGTAGACCACATCCGAAAGGGTCAGCATCTCCGCCCATTACCATAATTCGGCCGGAAGTTTAACCGGTTCGCCGCGGCCGATACGGCCGGCGATCGCCAGCCTACAGGGTGTGCTCCAAGGGCCGATAGAGGGTCACGGCATGCGCAAGGGCGGGTGGGTCTAGGTCAGGACTACCCGCCCGCCTGCCGACGCGGGTCTACCCAGCAGTGGCGATCGAAGACCCACCCCAGGTCAGGCGCCTCAGCGCCGTCGCGGCGAGGCGTCCTTCGCCAGTTGGGAGGTGATGTCGGCAAAGGTGACGGCGAGCGAGGTGCGCACGTCGAGCACGGTCGGCGCGCGGCTGGCGAGCGCATCGGCCAGAGCCGGGGCCAGTTGCGCCGGCTCGGCGATGCGTACGCCGCGGCAGCCGAGCGCGCGCGCGATCGCGGCGTAATCCCAGTCGTTGAACTCGGCCGCGAACGGGCCCGAGCCGTGCAGCACCCAGCCCAAGGCCTTGTTGTTGAATATGACGGTAATGATCGGAATGTCCTGCTCGACCGCGGTCATCAGCCCGTTCATGGTCATGGCGAAACCGCCGTCGCCGCAAACCGCGACGACCGGCCGATTCGGATGGACGAGCTTGGCGCCGAGCGCCGCCGGGATCGCGAACCCCATAGGCCCGGAACCGGCCGCCTGCAGAAAGCCTTCGGCCCGCTTGGTTTGGTACCAATGGGTCATCATGATGCGGTTTTCGCCGGCGTCGCAGGTGACGATCGCATCGTCGGGCAAGCCGCGCTGCAACTCGCCGATCAGGCGCTGCGGCAGGATCGGCACGTCGTCGGCGAAAAAGGCGCGATCGTTGAAATAGCCGTGACGCTCGCGATGGCCGGCAACGCGGCGCTCGGCCATCTGGCGGCGCGCCGCCTCCGGCGTCCCGATTTCGGCGACGAGCTGGGCGAGCACCGTCGCGGCATCGCCGAGCAGCGCATGCTCGGCCGGGTAGTTCCACGACGCGTTGCGCGGCTCGACGTCGATCTGCACGAAACTCTGCCGGGTCGGATCGAGCAGTGCCCGGTTTTCCCAGGCGGTATCGCTCGGCGACAGTTTCGAGCCGACGACGACGACGAGATCGGCCTCGGCGACGCAGGCGTTTGCGGCAGCGGTGCCGAAGGTGCCGAACACGCCGAGCGCCAGCGGGTGGGTCTCGGCAAAACAACCCTTGCCCGCTGCGGTCGTCGCCACCGGCAGGCCTGCGATCTCGGCGAGACGGCGCAGTTCGTCATAGGCCTGGGCGATCCGCACGCCGTTGCCGGCGATCAATACCGGCTTTTGCGCCGCCAGGATCGCCTGCGCCGCGGCCTCGACCTGAAGCTGTCCCGCCGGGGGCGGCGGCGGGGGCAGGTAGTGGCGGGTCGGATACAGCATCGGCTGCGAATCCGGCATCACCGTCCCGGCCAGCGAATCATGACTGTAGAGGATCGCCACCGGTCCCGGCTGGCCGGCCAGCGCGTGCTTGATGCCGAGCTGCGTCGCCTGCACCGCGGCGACCGGGTCATGCGCCTGCATGACCTGCTTGGTGACGCCGCCGAACGCGCGCCGGGCGTCCCAGCTGCCCCAATCACCGGTGCCCTGCTGGTAGGGCGCGTGCAGCGGAAAGCGCGGGGCGTCGCTGAAATCGGTCAGCAGCAGCATCGGCGAACTCGACAGATGGGCTTCGATCGTGCCGATCATCCCGTTGCCGAGCACCCACGGGCCTTGCCCGAGCATGACCCCCGGCCGCCGGGTCAACCGGCCGTATACTTCGGCCATGACGCCGGCCAGGGATTCCTCGCGCACCAGCACGGTGCGGATCGAGTTCTGATAGTTGCTGAGCCCCGACACGATGCGCCCGGTATGACCGCCGGAAATGCCGAAGACCATCTCGATCCCGGCTTCTTCGAGCACCCGGGCGACGAGCGCGCTCGCCGGCGTTTCTTCGGTCAGCATCGGCTCGATCGGCATCGCCGCCATCCTCCCTCGATTGGTGCGCGACGCGAGCTTGCATCGAGGCGCCGGCGAAGACAACCGCTCCGGATTCTTGTGCTTCAGTTCGGTCGGGCGTCGGACTGGGCGGAATGTGCCGGCTGAAACACCCGGTTCGACAAATCGTCGAGAAAGGCGAACACCCCGGCGGCGTTGTACCCGGCCAGAAATGCCAGCGCCGACAGACCAAGGCCGGTCTCCGGGTTCGCGTCGCCGAGATAGCCGAAAAACAAGCCGATGATCGCGCCGCACAACACCCCGAGAATGGCGTCCTGCTGGACCTGCCCGCGATCGGTGACCGTCACCAGCCACTGGTCCACCCTTCGGCGCAACCGGCGCAGCGTGGCCGCCATCGCGCCCAGACCGCCATAGAGCGTCGGCAACACATAGAGCGCGATGCATCCGAGCAGCGAATCCGCCACCTCGCGCGTGTGGTAGACGATGTCCTGCAGCGCCTTGCCGCACCCTCCATCGCGATCCAATGGCAGACCGAGGGCCGAACAGAACTCGGTATGCTCGGCGGCGGATGCCCGGATGACGGCCGGGTTGACGCCGAACACCTCGCCGATGTCGAGATCGTTGATCACCACCCGGCTCCACGACATCATATGCAGGGTTACGGCGGCGATGTTTTCGTTGTTCTGCTTGGTGCGCCAGTAGAGGGCGCATTCGCGCAGACTGGTGATGGTCCGGCGCGGCGGGTCGGCCGCGCTCGTTTTGTCGGCCTGCGCGTCGACCCGCACCGTCGGTACGGCGTCCTTCGTCGCGGCAGGCGGGAGGCCGCGGGGATCGCACAGGGCCGCCATAGCGGCGCGTGAGACCAGGTCCTTGGCTTCGGTCATCTCCTGCGCCAGCGCCTGCTTGTCGCGGCCGATCGCGGCGTATTCGGCGAAAATCTGGCTCTGGCTGTCGAGAATCCGGTGGCCGGAGAGGGCATAGGCCGAGATTATCAGGGTCAGCGCCGTCCCGCCGACGGCAAACCACTCGATCAACACGACCCGCGAGGCCAGACGCTTGGCGCTCAACGCACATTCGCCGTCGCTCCCGGGAGCCGGGCTCGACCCGCCGAGCCGGTGCGGTCGCCGCATCAAGCGCGACAGCAGCGAGTGGCGCCGGGCCGCGATATAGGAACGCGTCACCCGGATGCTGTCGACGGTGGCGGGGGCGGCGACCGCCGCGAGGAAATCTCGGCTGAACAGGAGGAAGGCCCGGTCGCTCAGTTCCTCGTCGCCCTCCGGCGTCGAACTCGCCGGCGCTGCTGCGGGCTCCGGCGCCGCGCCGGGAGATCGCCGCCGGGTTTCGACGGCGGCAAACCGGCTGAGGAAATGCCGGTAGGTTCGGCATGGCGGGGCGGCGAGCTTGCGGATCGGGGCCGACAGTTCGGCGCGGGTGTCCTCGAAATGGGCCTGCAACCGGCTGTCGGCGTGTTCGCCGAGAAATTCGAGCAGCAGGCCTACATCTTTGGTCGTCCGGTCGGTCTCTTCCGGTCCGTCCGTTCCCGGAGTCGGTTCATCCGCCATGATCGGCCTCCTCCCGCGAGTTCCTGCCCTCGTCCAAACATGGGACCCATTTCGGCCGCGGCGTGTGAGGCGCCTCACTGTTGCGAGGCCGGCGCCGCGACGAGGCGCCGTAACGGAACCCGCGACGGCGGAGCTTCACGCCGATTATGCGGTGGTCGGCCCCGCATCGGGCGGGCTGCGTCGGCGCCGACCGGCTGAGCCGGCGCGTTGCGTTGCAAATCGGCCAGGCCGCGGCATCGCGACAATATTTTAGGAGATCGCGATTTTGGGAGATCGCGCGACCGCGAGCCTCGCTTGCGCGCCGTGTCCGATTTACCATTGTCGAAGACGTACAGGCGGCCAATCTTGACCCTCAGGCAATCGGCTGAAGTGCTGAAGTCGGCTGAAATTGTTTGTTTATATTTGGGTCCGCCGGCGAGGGTGCCGCAATGTTTGCTCCGAAGGTCGCCAGGGCACAAACGAAGGTAAGCGCGGGTTCGACGAATATCCCGGCGCGCAACCGTCCAACACCCTCGGCGCGTGCGCCGAACCCAGTGGTCAATCTCGATGCTCACGCGGCGCCGGGCCGGTCGTGGGATTTCGCCGAAATTCCGATGTTTCCGCGAGACCGGCCCAACGGACCGCAACTTTCATCGTCGCGCTTTGCGCAGTCGCCGCCGAGCGTCTTTCAGCCGAAGCTTGTCGTCGGGCAGGTCGGCGATCCGCTCGAGCGCGAGGCGGACCGCGTCGCCGAGCAAGTCATGGCGAAGAACATTCGTCCAGCGGTCCAAAGCGCACCGCTGCCCATCCAGCGCTTCTCTGGGCAACCCGGCGGCTCGGCTCCTGCCAGTGTCGAGCGCGCCCTCGCTGGTCCCGGCAGGCCGCTGGAGCCGGCCTTGCGCCAGGACTTCGAGCAGCGCTTTGGTCACGACTTTTCGCGCGTCCGGGTGCATTCCGACGGGGCATCCGGGACATCTGCGCGGGATATCGATGCCGATGCTTATACGTCCGGATACGACATCATCGTCGGCTCGGGACGCTTTGCTCCGGAGACGTTCGCCGGCCGGCGTCTGCTGGCCCATGAATTGACCCACGTGGTCCAGCAAACGCGGGAAAACCGAGGTTCACGAAGCAGGCTCATACAACGCGATGGCCCGCAAAAAGCCGGAGATGAGGCCAAAGAAGGAGAAGAAGCACTTATAAATTTCAAGGATGATTGGCAGAATAATTTTTCACATTACGACAAATTGATAAAAATCTCCAGTCGGTCCTATAATGGCGGTCAAAAAGAGGGCATAAAAGCGGTGAAAAGCGACGCATCTATAAGCATCACATTAGGTAAGCCCTATTTTACCGAGGCTGATGAAAAAATTCGCTGGCAATGGATAAAAACAGAAATCATTGACAAAAACATAAAAACAGATCGATTCGAGGATCTTGCGTACGATCCGACTCATTCCAAGATAAATGAAATAGCGCCTCCCTATGCGGTCGGTCAGTATTGCACACTCAACTGTCCGGCGACAGCAGCCTCTCTCGATACCTATCTTCGGACTGGTAACGTGTCGCCGGCAATATGCAACCATCCTAAAGAAAACATACCGGGTTATGGGTTCGATATAAGCAAGGACACGTTCACCAAGACCGTTGATTGGCAGCAGGCCGAAGAAACCGTCAAGAAGCAACTCAAAAAACATGGTGACTTTGTTATTATTGATGGGATACGCAGCGACAAACAAATGAAAGACAATAACGTTGCGCGAGATCATTTTTTTTCCGTGGTAAACGTTAAAGGACAGTTGTTCGCAATCGACGCATTCGGCGGCGGCATCGTGAGCGACAATCTTCAAAATTATATCGATAATCGTGTCGTTGCCACTACTTATCGTATCGTCAAGGGCGAGTTTAAAGTAAGCGAAGTGATTCCTAAATCATGAAAGTGTTTATGGAGGCGGTTCGTCGACCGGCAACGGATGCGGACAAGCGCAGTTCCGCAACGGCCGGCGCTCCACGGAGGGTTCGTGGGTTCGCGGTTTTTGGCCTTGCCGGAAGATCGTCGAAAGACCGGGGAACCTTGACCTTGGCTGCGCAACGCTCCACGGTGCGCGCCGGGATGCCGACGATGATCGAGCCGCCATATCGAGTTCGAACTGTCGATCGGCGGGTGGAGCGGCAGTGAGGTCGTCGCGATGAGCGAGCTGCACGCCGACTATGTGGTCGTCGGCGCCGGGTCGGCGGGTTGCGTCGTCGCCGACCGGCTCAGCGAAGACGGGGCGCAGGTGGTGTTGCTCGAAGCCGGGCCGCGCGATTGGCATCCGATGATCCACATTCCGGCCGGCGCGCTGCATTTGCGCGCCAACCCGCTGGTCAATTGGAACTATTACGCCGAACCCGAGCCCGGTATCGGCAACCGGGCCGTGCATTGGCCGCGCGGCCGGGTGCTGGGCGGCACCAGCTCGATCAACGGCATGCTTTATGTCCGCGGCAACCCGGCCGATTACGACGGCTGGGCGCAGATGGGCTGCCGGGGTTGGAGCTACGCCGATGTGTTGCCGTTCTTCAAGCGATCCGAGAACTACGGCCCGGGCGATCCCGAATACCGCGGCAAGGGCGGCCCGTTGCCGGTCGAGGATTACCGCACGATCCTGCCGTTGACGCACCGCTTCGTCGAAGCGGCGCGGCAGGCGGGTTTCGCGCTGACCTCGGATTACAACGGTGCGGTGCAGGAGGGCGTCGGCTATTCGCAGATGACCCGCCGCGGCCGCTTTCGCGGATCGACGGCGCAGACTTTCCTCGCCGAAGCGCGCGGCCGCGGCAATTTGCGGGTGGTCACCAAATCGGTGGCGACGCGCCTGACCTTCGACGGCCGGCGCTGCACCGGCGTCGCTTTCCGCCGGAACGGCAACGACAGCCACGTGCTGGCGGCGCGCGAGGTCATCGTCTCGGGAGGCGCGGTCAACTCCCCGCAGCTGCTGCAGATTTCCGGCATCGGCCCGGCCGACCATCTGCGCTCGATCGGGGTCGAAATCGTGCACGAGCTGCCCGGGGTCGGCGCCAACCTCTCCGATCATTTCGCGGCGCGCGTGGTTCACCGGGTCACCGGCGAGGTGTCGGTCAACCAATTGTCGCGCGGCCTGCGGCTGATGCGCGAGATCGGCCGCTATGCCGCGACCGGCCGCGGCGCGCTGACCTTCGGCGTCACCACCGCGATGGTGTTCTGCCGCAGCCGGGAGGGGCTCGACAGTCCCGACCTGCAATTGCTGTTCACTCCCGGCAGCTACGATCCGGGCGCGATCGGCCGGCTGGAGCGAGAGCCGGGCATGACGATCGCCGTCTGCCTGGTGCGGCCCGACAGCCGCGGCACGATCATGGCGCGCTCGAACGATCCGTTGGCGCCGGCGGCGATCCGGCCGAACTACGTGTCGGTTGCGAGCGACGTGCGCGCATTGCTGAGCGGCATCGACCACGCCCGTCGGATCTTCGCCGCGCCGCCGCTGGCGCGCCACAGCGCGGCCGAGACGATGCCGGGGCCCGATCAGCAGTCGGAAACGGCGCTGACCCGCTTTGTCCACCAGGCCGGGATGAACCTGCATCACCCGGTCGGCACCTGCCGGATCGGCGAGGACCCGATGTCGGTCGTCGATTCGCGGCTGCGGGTCAGGGGGATCGGCGGGCTGCGCGTCGTCGACGCCTCGGTGATGCCGACCGTGACCACCGGCAACACCAACGCGCCGACGATCATGATCGGCGAAAAAGGCGCCGCAATGATCCGCGAGGACGCCAAGGCGGCCTGAGGCGACCAAGGCTGAATACATGTTGCCGCAATTCACCTCACGGGAACGGCAAGCGGTCTTGGGCGGCATGTATCGGGTAGCCTCGGCCGACGGCGCCGCGGCGGTGACCGACGCCGACCGGGCGAGCCTGCGTGCGGCTCATCGGTACGTCTTCCGCCAGCGGGACACGCTCGATATCGCAACCCTGCCGGCGGTCGGGCCGGCTGAGCTTGCCGCTGCCGTCCGGCACGATCCTGCGGTCGCGGATCATGCGCTGCGGTTTCTGACGGTGATGGCATTTGTCGACGGCAGGCTCGACCGATTGAAGATCGCGGCGGTGCTGGCCTATGCCGGAGCGCTCGGCATCGAGGAGGATTACCTGACCGAGACGGCCGAAGCGGCCGCCGGCCATTTGCAGTGGGCCTTGGCCGACATGGCCCGCCGGAACATCGAAAGTCTGACCGGCGCGCCCTGGGCATCGGCGGATGTGCTGCCGTGGCTGCTGCCTTACCGCGGCAGCGGCGCCGATCCGGTTCTCGCCGCTCGCTACGAGGCGCTGTCCGCGTTGCCGGCTGGATCTTTCGGCCGGACGTTCTGGGAGTTTTACCGCGCCCAGGGCTATGCCCTTCCGGGCGGAGAGGCGGCGATCAACGAAATGTTCGCCGTGCCGCACGATTCGACGCACATTCTGGCCGGCTACGACACCTCCGGCCGCGGCGAAATCCTGGTCTCTACGTTCACCGCTGCGATGCACGGCAGCCACCCGATGTCCGGGCATATCCTGCCGGTGATCTTCAGCTGGCATCTCGGGATCGAGATCAACGAAGTCGCCCGATCGGCGAAGGGCGGGCTCGATCCGGAGGAATTTTGGCATGCCTGGGAGCGCGGCGCGATGGTCGACATCGATCTCTTCGGTCCTGCTTGGAACTTTTGGGAGTGGACGGCGCATTCCGTCGACGAGCTGCGCCGGCGCCACCTGCGCGATCCTTGACCCGTTATTCGGCGCGCGTCGCCGCGAGCCGGTTCATTACCCTTGCGAGCCCGCGGGTTTCCATTATATTCACACGGCATAGGCTGCGCTGTGCGGACTGCGACGCGGGTGGGCCGTTGGCCCGCCCTTTTGGTTTCTGGACAATCGAGTTCGACTGAAGGGAGAGGTCGGGGTTCTTGATCGACACCGACGCCATCGCGCGATTGATCGAGCCGTCGCTTCGCGCGATGGAATACGCGGTTGTGCGAGTGGTCATAACCAGCGGTCGCCGCGCCACCTTGCAGGTGATGGCCGAGCGGCTGGATGATGCGCCGATGACCGTTGAGGATTGCGCGCTGATCAGCCATTCGGTTTCCGCCCTCCTCGATGTTGCCGACCCGATCGCCGGCGCCTACCAGCTGGAGATCAGTTCACCCGGCATCGACCGTCCGCTGGTGCGGCCGGCGGATTACGACCGGTTCAGCGGCCGCGAGGCAAAAATCGAGCTGACCCGGCCGCTCAACGGGCGCAAGCGGTTCAGCGGTCGTTTGATCGGCATCGCCGAAGGCGAGGTCCGCCTGGCGACCGCTGCGGGAGAGGAGCGCCTGCCGTACGATGCCGTGGCGCGGGCGAGGCTCGTCCCCGGCGAGGCCCCGGCGAACCGGGCGCCCGGCGCTGCGCGACCGATCGCTCGACTGCGCTGAACCGGCGAAGTTCGTCGAAACCCTCCGCCAGCATCTCCAGAGAAGGCCATGGAAACGACCGTCACCTACGCGCGTCCCGAACTGCTTCAGGTCGCCGACACCGTCGCCCGCGACAAGGGTATCGACCGCGACGAGGTGTTGGAGGCGATGGAGCAGGCGATCCAGAAAGCGGGTCGCTCCAAATATGGCCAGGAATACGATATCCGCGCCGAGATCGACCGCCGCAACGGCGAGATCCGGCTGTTGCGGTTTCGCGAGGTGGCCGAGCCGCTCGAGAACGAGGCCACCCAGATCACGCTCAACGAAGCCCAGCGTCTGAACCCCGAGGCCGAAATCGGCGATTTCATCACCGACCCGCTGCCGCCGATAGATTTCGGCCGGATCGCGGCGCAGACGGCCAAACAGGTCATCGTCCAGAAGGTTCGCGACGCCGAGCGGCAACGGCAGTTCCTGGAATTCAAGGACCGGGTCGGCGAGATCGTCAATGGTTTGGTCAAACGGGTCGAGTTCGGCAATGTGGTCGTCGATCTCGGACGCGCCGAGGCGATGACGCGGCGTGACGAATTGCTGCCCCGCGAGAGCTTTCGCCAGGGCGAGCGGGTCCGCGCCTTGATCTACGACGTCCGGCCCGAACCGCGCGGACCGCAGATCTTCCTGTCGCGCACGCATCCGCAGTTCATGGCCAAGCTGTTTGCGCAGGAGGTGCCGGAAATCTATGATGGGATCATCGAGATCAAGGCGGTGGCGCGCGATCCCGGCAGCCGCGCCAAGATTGCGGTGATCTCGCGCGACAGCGGAATCGACCCGGTCGGCGCCTGCGTCGGCATGCGCGGCAGCCGCGTCCAGGCGGTCGTCGGCGAGCTGCAAGGCGAAAAGATCGACATCATCCCGTGGTCGCCCGACCCGGCGACGTTTGTCGTCAACGCCTTGGCGCCTGCCGAGGTGGCCAAGGTGGTGATGGACGAGGAGCGGAGGCGTGTCGAGGTGGTCGTGCCGGACGATCAGCTCAGCCTGGCGATTGGGCGTCGCGGTCAGAATGTCCGGCTTGCCTCGCAACTCACCGGGTGGGATATCGACATCCTGACCGAGGCCGAGGAATCGGAGCGCCGCACCGAGGAATTCCACAGCCGCAGCAAGATGTTCATCGACGCCCTCGACATCGATGAGGTGATTGCGCATCTGCTGGTCACCGAGGGCTTCAGCTCGCTCGAGGAAGTCGCCTTCGTCGCCGCAACCGACTTGGCCGATATCGAGGGTTTCGATGCCGACATCGCGGCCGAGTTGCAGGAGCGGGCGCGCGCCGCGCTTGCGCAGCGCGATCGCGATTATGACGAGCGCCGCCGCGAGCTCGGTGTCGAAGACGATCTCGCCGAGTTGGAGGACATGACCCCCGGCATGCTGGTCGCGCTCGGCGAGAAGAATATCAAGACTCTCGACGATTTTGCCGACCTGTCCAGCGATGAGCTCGTCGAACTGCTTGCCGCACCGGACGGCGGCGGCATCGAACTCAATCCCGAAACCGCCAACGCGCTGATCATGCGCGCGCGCGCACACTGGTTCGCCGACGAGCCGGCGACCGCCGCGATGGCCGCGGCCGGCGAAACGGAGTAGGCGCGACGGCCGTCAGCGAGCTGTTGCCGGCCGCACGGCGTGCCGGCGCCACCGCGGCGCCGCCGCAACGCCGCTGCATCGTCACCGGCGAGATCCGCGATCGCGAACTGTTGCTTCGATTCGCGATCGGTCCGGGCGCGGAAATCGTGCCCGATATCGCTGCGCGCCTGCCGGGGCGGGGTTTATGGTTGACGCCGCATCGCGATATAGTGGAAAGAGCAGTGGCAAAGCGGCTGTTTGCGCGCGCGGCGCGGCAGGCGGTGACGGTAGCGCCGGAACTCGCCGATCGGATCGAGGTGCTCCTGGTGCGGCGGTGCATCGATGCGATCGGTCTCGCGCGCCGTGCCGGTCTGGCGGTAGGCGGGTTTGAAAAGGTGCGTCAAGCGGTGCGTGCCGGCGGCGTCGCACTGCTGTTCGAGGCTGTCGATGCGGCCGAGGACGGCAGCCGAAAGATCCGTGGTCTCGGGTCTGGCCTGCCGATCGCGGCCGTGCTGACCGCTTCGGAGATCGGGGCGGCGTTTGGCCGGAACCGCATGGTCCACGTCTCGGTCGGGCGTGGTCCGCTGAGCGGCCGGCTGCTCGCCGACGCCAACAGGATCACCGGCTTTCGCTCGAACGCGCGGGTCCACCAACCCCTTGAACCGAATTCGGCGCCGCCGGATCGTGGTAATGGAGCAAGATGAGCGACGCGACTGAGCAGGAACAGAAACGGCCTCTGACCCTTACCCGGCCCGGCGGCAAGCTGGAGTTGCGCAAGAGCCCGGAAGCAGGGCAGGTGCGCCAGAGCTTTTCGCACGGGCGTTCCAAGACGGTTACCGTCGAAGTTCGGAAAAAACGCGTCCTGACCCCCGGTGCCGGGGAGCCTGCCCGGGCCGATGCGACGCCGGCGGTGGCCCGCGAGGCGCCGTCGGTGCTGCGGCCGGCGCCGGCCGGCGAGCCGGCGCGGCGTCCCGTGGTAATCCCCAGGGCGCTGACCGCCGAGGAGAAGGCCGGCCGGGTTCGGGCATTGCAGGATGCCCGCAAGGCTGATGACGAAGCCCGTCGCCGCGCCGAGATCGTCGAAGCCGATCGGCGGCGTCAGCAGGAAGAGCAGGCCGCCGAGCAGGCGCGACGCCTCGCCGAAGACGAGGTTCGCAGAAAAGTTGAGGAAGAGGAGGCGCGACGCCGCGCCGACGAAGAAGTGCGTCAGCGCTCCGAGCAGGAGGCGCAGCGGCGCAAGGATGAAGAGTCGCGGCGCGAAGTCGCCGAGCGGGCAGGCAAGGCGGCGGCAGCGAAGGTCGCCGCGCTGGCCGCGGCCGGCAAGGTCAGCATGCCGGCCGAGCAGGACGAGGAGCCGGCCGCGCCGCGTCGCGGGCTGCGGCCCGAGGTCAAGAAGCCGCCCGTATTGCTGCGTCGCGACGAGATGCGGCGCCGCGGGGGGAAGATCACTGTCACGCGCGCACTCTCCGATGACGAAGGCGAGAGGATGCGCAGCCTCGCGGCGGTGCGACGGGCCCGGGAGCGCGAGCGCCTCCGGCTGCGCCAGGGCGAACAGGATCAGGTCAAGGTGGTGCGCGAGGTCGTCATTCCCGAGACGATCACCGTCCAGGAACTTGCCAGCCGCATGGCCGAGCGCGGCACCGACGTGATCAAGTCGCTGATGCGCATGGGGGTGATGGCGACGATCAACCAGGTTATCGACGCCGACACCGCGGAACTGATCGTCAATGAATTCGGACATCGCCTGCGCCGCGTCTCCGAAGCCGATGTCGAGGTCGGGCTGCGCGGCGATGATGACCTGCCCGAAATGCTGGAACCGCGGGCCGCGGTGGTCACGATCATGGGCCATGTCGACCATGGCAAGACCTCGCTCCTCGATGCGTTGCGCGAGACCGATGTCGCCGCAGGCGAAGCCGGCGGCATCACCCAGCACATCGGCGCCTATCGGGTCAATCTGGCGGGCGGCCGACAGATCACGTTCATCGATACGCCAGGCCATCAGGCCTTCACCGCGATGCGGGCGCGCGGCGCCAACGTCACCGACATCGTCGTCCTGGTCGTGGCGGCCGATGACGGCATCATGGAGCAAACGGTCGAGGCGATCCGCCATGCCAAGGCGGCGCAGGCGCCGATCATCGTTGCCATCAACAAGATCGACAAGCCCGATGCGCGGCCTGAGCGGGTGCGGCAGGAACTGTTGCAGCATGAGATCGTGCTCGAGGAACTCGGCGGCGAGGTCCTTGCCGTCGAGGTCTCGGCGCTGAAAAAGACCAACCTCGACCGGCTCGAAGAAGCGATCCTGTTGCAGGCGGAGCTGCTCGATCTGCGGGCGAACCCGAATCGTCCGGCCGCCGGAGTGGTGCTCGAGGCAAAGCTCGAACGCGGTCGCGGCGCCGTCGCCACAGTCCTGATCCAGCGCGGCACTTTGCGCGTCGGCGACATCTTTGTTGCCGGCAGCGAATGGGGCCGGGTCCGGGCATTGATCGACGATCGCGGCGAAATTCAGACCACCGCCGGGCCATCGATGCCGATCGAGGTGCTGGGGCTCAACGGGACGCCGCTTGCCGGCGACGATTTTGTCGTCGCCGAAAGCGAAAGCCGCGCGCGCGACATCGCCGATTTCCGGCAGCGCCGGCGTCGCGAAGCGAGCGCTGCCTCGGGTGCGCGCGGTACGCTCGAACAGATGTTTTCGCAGATCGCCGCAGGCGCCGCCAGCGAGCTGCCGGTTGTCGTCAAATCGGATGTCCACGGCTCGCTCGAGGCGATCGTCGGGTCGCTCGAAAAACTGTCGACGAGCGAGGTGTCGCTTCGCGTCCTGCACTCCGGGGTCGGCGGCATCAACGAAAGCGACGTGATCCTGGCCAAGGCCTCCAATGCGGTGATTATCGGGTTCAACGTTCGCGCCAATCCGCAGGCGCGCGATCTGGCGCGACGCGACGGCGTCGAGATCCGCTACTACTCGATCATATACAATGTGATCGACGACATGCGCGGGGCGCTGTCCGGCCTGTTGGCCCCGGCCTTGCGCGAGCGTCTGCTCGGCAACGCCTCGGTTCGCGACGTCTTCAACATCACCAAGGTCGGCAATGTCGCGGGTTGCATGATCACCGAAGGCTTGGTGCGGCGCGGCGCCAAGGTGCGGTTGCTGCGCGACGACGTCGTGATCCATGAGGGCACGCTGAAGACCTTGAAGCGCTTCAAGGAGGAAGTGCGCGAAGTGCGCGAGGGCTACGAATGCGGCTTGGCGTTCGAGAATTATCATGACGTCCAGACCGGCGACGTCGTCGAGTGCTTCGAAATCGAGGAAGTCGCGCGGGTGCTGTGACGCTTCCGGCCTGCAACGAATAAGTCTTGTACAATCGGTATGGCCGCCAGGCGCCGAGAACGCCGCACCGCCGCCGAGCCGCGGCGCGGCATCGGTCAACGCCAGCGTCGCGTCGGCGAGGAATTGCGGCACGTCTTGTCGAAAATCCTGCACGATGGCCAATGTCGCGACCCGGCATTGCAGGACGCCAGCATCACCGTGACCGAAGTGCAGATCAGCCCCGATCTGCGCAACGCCAATGTGTTTGTAATGCCGCTCGGCGGTGACAACGCCCCCGAAATCATCGCCGGGCTCAAGCGCAGCGCAGGTTTTCTGAAAGGCCTGGTGGCCCGCGAGGTGTCGCTGCGCCAGACGCCGAGCCTGGTCTTCGCCCTCGACAGCTCGTTCGATCACGCCGATCGGATCTCCCGGCTGCTTGCGGGTCCCGAGATCGTCCCCGACCTCCAGGCGCCGCCGGGGCAAGCCGAGGACGCCGACGATGCCGATTGACGGCGGTCTTGACGGCTGGCTCGTCATCGATAAACCGCCCGGCCTGACCTCGAACAGGGTAGTCGGGATCGTCCGTCGTGCTACGGGTGCAAAGGCCGGGCACGCCGGCACGCTCGACCCGTTGGCGACGGGTGTTTTGCCGGTCGCGCTGGGCGCCGCCACCAAGACCGTCCGCTTCGCGATGAGCGGCCGCAAATGCTATCGCTTCGCCGTTCGCTGGGGCGTCGCCCGCAGCACCGATGACGGCGAAGGCGAAATTGTCGGTCTGAGCGCAATGCGGCCCGCCCGCGCTGCAATCGAGGCGGTATTGCCTCGGTTCACCGGCTCGATCTTGCAGACGCCTCCCGCCTACTCGGCGATCAAGTTCGGGGGGCGCCGCGCTTATGCGCTGGCCCGGGCCGGCGTGGCGTTCGAACTCGGCGCGCGAACGGTCGAGATCGACTGGTTGCGGCTGACCGGCATGCCCGATCCCGACCATGCCGAGTTCGAGGCGAGCGTCGGCAAGGGTACCTATATCCGCACTCTGGTCCGCGATCTTGCCCGGGCGCTCGGGACCTTCGGCCATGTCGTGTCGCTGCGCCGGACCGCGGTTGGGCCGTTTACCGAAATGCAGGCGATTTCACTGGAAACCGTGGCTCTCTGTCGCCATAGTAACAAGACGCGCGAGCATTTGCTGCCGATCGAGACAGTGCTGGACGACATCCCGGCAGTGAGCTTGGCGGCGGCGGATGCCGTGCGATTGCGTTGGGGGCAGTTCGTCACGCCGTGCGATGCTGATCGACGCGCGCTTGTCGGGCGGCTCGAAAGCGGCTCGGTGGTTGCAGCCTGGCGCGATCGAGATCTGATCGCGCTGGCAAGGATCGAAAACGGCGGTCTGCGACCAATGCGGGTGTTCAATTGCGGCAGAGGGCGAGCGGATGTCGATTACAGCTGAGCGCAAGCAGGCGCTGATCGCCGAATACGCGACGAAACCGGCGGATACCGGGTCGCCGGAGGTCCAGGTTGCGGTGCTGAGCGAGCGGATTCGCAACCTCACCGATCATCTGTCCTCGCATAAAAAGGACTTCCATTCGCGGCGCGGATTGCTGGTCATGGTCGGCCAGCGCCGCCGTTTGCTCGATTATCTCAAAGGTTCGAGCGCTGCGCGTTACCAGACGCTGATCGGGCGTCTCGGTTTGCGCCGCTGACCGAAGCCTTGTCGATCTGTCGGACGCCGCATATCGCACGGGCTTGCCCAAATCGGCAGACCTGGGGCGGGCCTCGGTTGCGCTGGCCACCCGCCGACCGCGGCCAGTCGGTCACGCTGTCATGCTGTTATATTGTTAGGCCGGCGAACCGCCGGTCCCGGATTGCCGGGACCGCGCGGTCGGCGGTTCTGCTCCGTAAAGGATGAATTCGGATGTTTCAGGTGTTTCGTAAAGAGCTGATGTGGGGCGGTCGCCGTCTCGTCCTCGAAACCGGCAAGATTGCCCGTCAGGCGGACGGGGCGGTAATGGCCACCTATGGCGAGACCACGGTCCTGTGCACCGTCGTGGCAATGAAGACGGCCAAGCCGGGGCAGGATTTTTTTCCGCTGACCGTCAATTACCAGGAAAAGACGTTTGCCGCCGGCAAGATTCCCGGTGGGTTCTTCAAGCGCGAGGGTCGGCCTTCGGAGAAGGAGACCTTGGTCTCCCGGTTGATCGATCGACCGCTGCGGCCGCTTTTCGCGCCGGGGTTCCTCCACGAGACCCAGGTCGTTTGTACGGTTCTGAGCCATGACCTCGAAAACGATCCCGACATCGTGGCGATGATCGGCGCCTCGGCGGCGCTGACGATCTCCGGAATACCTTTCTTCGGCCCGATAGCGGGGGCGCGCGTTGCCTATGTCGACGGCGAGTATGTGCTGAACCCGACGCTCGGACAGCTGCCGCGCTCGCAGCTCGACCTTGTCGTCGCCGGCACCGCCGAGGGAGTGCTGATGGTCGAGTCCGAAGCGCAGGAATTGTCCGAGGACGTCATGCTCGGCGCCGTGGTCTTCGGCCATCGTCATTTTCAACCGGTGATCCAGACGATCATCGATCTCGCCGAGACCTGCGCCCGCGATCCGTGGAGCCTGCCGACCGCTGCGCCGGAAAAGGCGGCGATCGAGGCGAAACTGCGCGAAGCCGTCGGCCCGCTTCTCGAGGCCGCCTACCGCGTGCAGGGCAAGCAGGACCGCAGCAACCAGCTCGATGCGGCCAAAGCGCAACTGGCGGAGCTGTTTCCCGACGAAGGCCACCGCGCCGCCGCGCTCAAGCTGTTCAAGGATGTCGAAAAAGAAATCGTACGCGGCGCAGTGCTGCGCGAGGGCAAACGGATCGACGGCCGCGACACGCGCAGCGTCCGGCCGATCGTCTGCGAGGTGGGGATCCTGCCGCGCGCGCACGGCTCGGCGCTCTTTACCCGCGGCGAGACGCAGTCCCTGGCGGTGGCGACCCTCGGGACCGGTCAGGACGAGCAGCATATCGACGCCCTCGAAGGGGAATATCGCGAGCACTTCATGCTGCACTACAACTTCCCGCCCTATTCCACCGGCGAGGCTGGCCGCATGGGCTCGCCCGGCCGGCGCGAGATCGGCCACGGCAAGCTCGCCTGGCGCGCGGTCCGGCCGCTGCTGCCCTCAAAGGACAATTTTCCGTACACGATCCGCGTCGTGTCCGAGATCACCGAATCGAACGGGTCGTCTTCGATGGCCACGGTATGCGGCGCCTCGCTCGCGCTGATGGATGCCGGCGTGCCGTTGCCTCGCTCGGTCGCCGGCATCGCCATGGGGTTGATCAAAGAGCCGGAAGGTTTTGCCGTATTGTCCGACATCCTCGGCGATGAGGACCATCTCGGCGACATGGATTTCAAGGTGGCCGGGACCGAGAACGGCGTCACTGCGCTGCAGATGGACATCAAGATCACCTCGATCACCGAGGAGATCATGCGGATCGCGCTGGGCCAGGCGCGCGACGGCCGGATCTTTATCCTGGGCGAGATGGCCCAGGCGCTGACCGGCGCGCGCAACTCGGTCAGCGAAAACGCCCCGCGGATCACCACCTTTACGATCCCGAAAGAAAAGATCCGCGAGGTCATCGGTTCGGGCGGCAAAGTCATCCGCGAGATCACCGAGACGACGGGCGCCAAGATCGACATCGACGACGACGGCACGATCAAGGTTGCCGCGGTCGATGGCGATGCCGCCCAGGCGGCGATCGACTGGATCCGCGGCATCGTCGCGGAGCCCGAATTGGGGGCGATCTACAACGGCAAGGTGGTCAAGACCGTAGATTTCGGCGCCTTTGTGAATTTCCTCGGTTCCCGCGACGGCCTGGTGCATATCAGCGAACTCGCGGCGCAGCGGGTCGGCAAAGTCGCCGACGTGATCAAGCTCGGCGACACGGTCAAGGTCAAGGTGCTCGGCTTCGACGACCGCGGCAAGGTCAAGCTCAGCATGCGGCAGGTCGATCAGCAGACCGGTGAGGATCTCGGCGCCGCTCGCCGCGCGGAGCCGGCCAAGGCGGCGATCTGACGATCCTGCGCCTGGTCGGTACGGCACGCGGTCGGCCATGTTTGCTCCGCTTCCGCCGGTGATCGGGCATCGCGGCGCCGCCGGCTGCGCGCCCGAGAACACTCTCGCCGGAGTGGTCCGGGCCAAAGCGCTCGGTTGTCGCTGGGTCGAATTCGATGTCCGGCTCAGCGCGGACGGGGTGCCGATCGTGCTGCATGACGATCGGTTGGACCGCACGACGGACGGCCGCGGCAGGGTTTCCGCACTTTCTTTGGCGGTCATCCGGCGTTGCGATGCCGGCGCCGGGTTTGACCTGACCTTCGCCGGCGAGCGGGTGCCGACGCTCGACGAGATGATCGGGCTGCTCGGCGAGCTCGGCCTCGGCGCGAATGTCGAACTGAAGGCCGAGCCCGGTCGCGCTGCCGAGACCGGGGCTGTGGTTGCGGACCGGCTGGCGCGGCGATGGCCGTCGCATCTGCCGGCGCCGCTGGTTTCGAGCTTTTCGCCCGAGGCGCTTTCCGCGGCGCGCGATCATGCCCCGCAATTTCCCCGCGGCCTACTGGTCGGGGCGGTACCGGGCGACTGGCGCGCCCGTGCCGAGATGCTCGGCTGCGTGTCGATCCATGCCGACCATCGGCGACTCGACCCGGCGATCGTGGCAGAGATCCGGCAATCCGGCTATGCGGTGCTCGCCTATACGGTCAATCGGCCCGCGCAAGCGCACAGGCTGTTGAGTTGGGGGGTCGCATCCGTGTTTTCGGATGTTCCCCATATAATTCTGGCCGCCGTCGCCGGCGGCCTTCCCCCGCACGCGGCCAGCGATGAGGATCTCGTCCCGATGCCGCGGCTGGAGGCTGCCGGTGAGACCGCTTAATCCGCTTGTTGTATCCGGACGCGAGGTGCTGCCGCTGGTTGAGGGCGGCAAAGGCATTTCGGTGTCGAACGGCGAAAGCTCGGGAGCGTGGGCGGCGACCGGCGGCGTCGGCACCTTTTCCGGGGTCAATGCCGACAGCTATACCGACAGCGGCGAATTGATCCCGCAGGTATATCACGGCCGCACCCGCCGCGAGCGGCACGAAGAGCTGATCGCCTATGCGATCGCCGGCGGGATCCAGCAGGCGCGCGTCGCCTATGAGCGCGGCAACGGCCAAGGCCGCGTACACATGAACGTGTTGTGGGAAATGGCGGCGGCCGAGCGGATCCTGCATGGCGTGCTCGAAGGCGCGAAAGGCCTGATCAACGGCGTCACCTGCGGCGCCGGCATGCCCTACAAGATCGCCGAGATCTGTGCCCGATATGGGGTGTACTACTATCCGATCGTCTCGTCCGGGCGCGCGTTTCGTGCGTTGTGGAAGCGCGCCTACTACAGGTTCTGCGACTGGCTCGGCGGCGTCGTCTACGAGGATCCGTGGCTCGCCGGCGGTCATAACGGGTTGTCGAACAGCGAGGACCCGGAAAGGGCCGAGCCGCCCTACCCGCGGGTCCGCGAATTGCGCAGCCTGATGGCTGATTTCGGGTTGGCGAAGACGCCGATCTTCATGGCCGGCGGTCTTTGGTATCTGCGGGAATGGCTCGATTGGATCGACAATCCGGAACTTGGCCCGATCGCTTTTCAGTTCGGCACCCGGCCCCTGGTGACCCAGGAAAGCCCGATCTCGGAAGTGTGGAAGCGCAAGCTGCTGACCCTGGGCGAAGGCGACGTGCACCTGAATCGGTTTAGTCCAACCGGTTTTTACTCGTCGGCTGTGCGCAACGGCTTTCTGAACGAACTGCAGCGGCGGACCGATCGTCAGGTGGCCTATTCCGTCGAACCGGTCGGAGAGCACGTGGCTGCCTTCAACGTCGGCGCCCGCAACCGGATCGTCTATCTGACCCCGCACGACAAGCAGTCGGCCGAGTGCTGGGTCGCCGCCGGGTTTACCGAAGCGCTGCGCACGCCCGATTCGACATTGATCTTTGTCACCCGAGAAAAGGCGCTCGAGCTGCGGACCGACCAGATCAGCTGTATGGGTTGTCTCAGCGCCTGCCAGTTTTCCAATTGGGCGCAGAACGGGACCGGCACCACCGGCAAGAAGGCCGATCCCCGCAGCTATTGCATCCAGAAGACGTTGCAGGCGATTCGCCACTCGGACGATGTCGACAGCCAGCTGATGTTTGCCGGCCACAACGCCTATCGCTTTGCTACCGATCCGTTTTACGCCAATGGCTACGTGCCGTCCGTCCGAAAATTGGTCGAGCGATTGCAGACCGGCGACTGAGGCGCGTTTGCGTCGTGAGACGCAATTGTTTCCTTTTTGCGGCAAAATCCCGTATTATCGATGGCATGACGGATCAAAAAACGCTCAATGCATTGTCGCGCCTTCGCGCCTGCCGCTTGCGGCCGACCCGTCAGCGCCTCGTCTTGGCGCAACTGCTGCTGGAAAATGGCGATCGGCATGTCACCGCCGAACAGCTCCACGACGAGGCATCGGTCTCGGCGATGCCGGTCTCGCTGGCGACCGTGTACAACACCCTCCACCAATTCGTCGAAGCCGGGCTGCTGCAGGAGGTCGTCGTCGAGCCGGGACGCTCCTATTTCGACACCAATCTGAGCGACCATCATCATTTCTTCTGTGAACTCGACGGGCCTGCTGCAGGACATTTCGGCGCGCGAGCTGACTGTCAGCGGACTCCCGCTGCCTCCCGCCGGGACCGAAATCCGCCGTGTCGACATCGTCGTGCGGATCTCCGCGCAGACCCGCTGACCGATTTTGCGCCCGCGCGGGCGCGCCGGGTTTTTGCAGACTGTCGGCGTTGAGCCCGCAGCGGCCCGCCGATCGGCGGTCTCCTGCGCTTTGCCCTCGTGCCGTGCTTGACAGCCCCAAAGGCTAAGATAAAATCGTTCCAAGAAGCAAATGACTGGCGGCGGCCCGGCGGCTCCAAGCCGTAGGGTCGCGGGCAGAGCTGACACGAACGTATCCGATCACGAGATGGAGGAGGGCCCAAGATGGCATATCAAGACGACATTTCTTTGATGGCTCATCTGATGCGGCGCGCCGGCTTCGGCGCCGGGCGCGAAGAAATCGAGGCGCGTGTGGCCAAGGGCTACGACGCCACGGTCGAAGAATTGCTGCATCCGGAGGCCCAGCCGCCGGTCGACGCCTATGAATTGCTGCGCTATCAGCCGGCATCGTTGCTGCCCGGTGGCCAGCCGCCGATGGGCAACGTCAACTGGATGTACTATCTGGTGAATACCAAGCGGCCTCTCGAAGAGAAGGTAGCGCTGTTCTGGCACCATGTTTTTGCGACGGGCAATTCCAAGGTCGACAATTACGACCAGCTTCTTGAGCAGATCAATCTGTTCCGCGAGCGCGGCCTCGGGAATTACCGCGAATTGCTGCTGGATATCGCCAGAAATCCGACGATGATCTTCTGGCTGGACAATCAGCAGAACCACGGCACGGCGGTCAACGAGAACTGGGGCCGCGAACTGCTCGAGCTGTTCAGCCTCGGCGCCGGCAACTATACGGAAAAGGATGTCCGCGAGTGCTCGCGGGCGTTCACCGGCTGGACCTTTGAGACCAAGATCCCACGCGCACCCTATGGCCGGTTCCCGTGGAAATTCGAGTATCGCCCGCAAGATCACGACAACGGCGAGAAGGAATTTCTCGGCCATAAAGGCCGTTTCAACGGCGAAGACATCATCGACATCGTGGTACAGCAGCCGGCTTGCGGTAAATTTATCTGCCGTCACCTGTACAACTTCTTTGTCGCCGACGAGCCGCAAGTGCCGGCGTGGCCGATCGAACCACCGCGCGACCAGAAGGCGGTCGACACCTTGGTGGGTGCGTTCCGGGATTCGAAATTCGACATGCGGTCGGTATTGCGGGTGTTGTTCAAGTCGGATTTCTTCAAGAACGCCCGCTTCCAGCACATGAAGTCGCCGGCCGAAGTGGTGGTCGGCACGCTGCGGTTGGTCGGCGGTCACGAACTCCCGCGGCCGGGTTATGGCGAGCTCTCGATGCAGCCCACTTATATGGGCCAGGATCTGCTCAATCCGCCTTCCGTCGAAGGCTGGCACACCGGTAAGGAGTGGATCAACAGCGGCTCGCTGATGGCGCGCGTCAACTTCGTCGCCGAGAAGGTCGGCGATACCTCGCTGCCGGGTGTCCGAGCGATCATCAACCGGCTGAAAGAGCACGGGTCGCTGAGCCCCGAGCAGCTCGTCGACAGCTGCCTCGATCAGATTGGCCCGGTCGAGGTCGGTGCAGACACCAAGCAGGAGCTGCTTTCCCAGGCGAAAGAATGGGGCCAGGTCGCCTGGGACAGCGACGCAAACGCGAAAACTGCGGACCAGCACGCCGCTGAAATGCTGCAGCTGATCGCCGCGACCAGAGAGTATCAATTCGGCTGACAGATGAGTCATCAGACGAGGAGGAAGGCGCAATGCCAGTAACACAGGAATCGAAGAAGGACCCCGTCATCGTTGTTTTGCAATTGACGGGCGGCAACGACTATCTGAATACGGTGATCCCCTACAACAACCCGCTGTACCGCGATAATCGGAAAGCGGTCGGGATCCCCGACAACCAGATCATGCATCTGGACAAGGACTACGGCATCCCGCACTACATGGCGCCGATCAAGCAGTTCTGGGATGCCGGCCAGCTTGCCATCCTGCACGGCGTCGGCTGGAAGGAGTCGCCCCGGTCGCACTTTCGCGCCATGGACATATGGCACACCTGCGAGCCGGTAAAGGTCGGCACCGAGGGATGGCTCGGGCGCGTTGCGCGCGAATTCGATCCGAAGAAAGAAAATGTCGTTACCACGGTCAGCTTCGGGCCGAGTCTGCCGCGGTCGCTGGCGGTTCAGGGCGTGCCGGTAGCATGCGTCGGCGGGCCGCTGGAAAAGTACGGCTTTCTGCCGACCATTCAGGGCGAACAGCGCAAGCAGGTGCTCGAACGCTTTGCGGCGATGTATAAACCGGCGATCGGGACCGGCGCGGTCATGGACTACATGGCCGACACCGGCATCGATTCGTTGAAGGGTGAGGACATCCTTAAGGTTGCGCCGCAACGGTATTCGTCGACGGTGCAGTATCCCAACACGCCGATCGCCCGTAAACTGAAGGGTATCGCGCAGACCCATCTGGCTGATTTGGGCAGCCGCATCTTCTACTGCGACCACAGCACGTTCGACACGCATGCCGGCCAGAACCCCGGCCATGCCAATTTGTGGTCGGCCGTGACCGAAGGCGTCGACGCCTTCATGAAGGACCTTCGCGAACACGATCATGCCGACAATGTGATCCTGTTGATGTTCTCAGAGTTCGGCCGGCGTGTCCGCGACAACGGCTCGGGCACCGACCACGGCGCCGGCGGCGTCGCATTCGTGCTCGGCGACAAGGTCAAAGGCGGTCATTACGGCGAGATGCCGTCCCTGAAGCCGGAGCATCTGGTTCAGGGCGACCTCGACCCGAACATGGATTTCCGCAGCGTGTACTCGACGATCCTCGACAAGTGGCTGAAGCTCAATCCGGCGCCGATCGTCAACGGCACCTTTGAGCAGCCGGCCTTCCTGAACTAGGAAAGCTGTCCGATGCCGCCCTCCTTTTCGCGGGCCGCCCCGCGGGAAGGAGGAGCGGGAAGGCGTAAGCAAACACGGCGGATCAGAGGAGGAGCGCTATGCCGCTCACAACGGTTGCGGAAGGACGAGTGTTCGATTGGAGCCATGCCGTGGGGCGTAATGCGGCCCGCGGTCCCGGTTTCAATTACGTCCAGACGATGTGCCTTGGCAAAAATGGCGTCCTCTACGCCACCAACCGAGGCAACGAGAACAATTTCGGTATGCATGTCAACAAGGTACAACTCGGCGCCCCCGGCGAAGAGGAGCACGTCGCCGACTTTTGCGAATACGGCGAGGGCGACGGCAAGTGTACGTGGCCGTTTGGGATTGCCGTCGACGACAATGACCACGTCTATGTCTCGGACGATTGGACGAATACGATTTCGGTGTTCGACAGCAGCGGCAATTTCCTGCGCAAGTGGGGCAAGACCGGCAGCGGCGACGGCGAGCTGATGCGCCCGGCCGGGCTTGCGATAGAAAAGAACGGCAACATCATCGTTGTCGACAGCGGCAACAATCGTCTGCAAGTGTTCACGCCGGACGGCAAATTTATCGCGAAATGCGGCCGGGGCGGCAGCGGTGACGGCGAGTTCAACCAGCCCTGGGGGATCACCCTCGACAAGGACGGCAACATCTACGTCGCCGACTGGAAGAACCATCGTGTCCAGAAACTCTCGCCCGAGGGCAAGTTTCTGGCGAAAATCGGCGAATACGGCAAGGTCGAAGGGGCCGAAGGGTCCTATGCCGTGACCATGTTCGGTCCGTACGTCACGGCCGGCGAAGAGACGGTCGGATATCCAAAGCCCGGGACGCTCAATCATCCAACCGATGTGGCCGTCGATTCCGACGGCGACATTTATGTGGCCGATTGGGGTAACCATCGGGTGTCGGTCTTCGACGCAGAAGGCAAGCCGATCACCAATCTGATCGGCGATGCCCAGGTCTTATCGAAATGGGGCCAGCAGACGGTCGATGCCAATCCGGATATGGCGAAGGCTCGGCGTCGGGTCAGAAGTCTCGAACCGCAATGGCGTTTTTGTTTTCCGACCGCGGTAGAGTTCGATCCGGCAACCGACAGCATCATTGTGGCCGACAGCCAACGCAACCGTCTGCAGATCTACAAAAAAGTACGCGACTACAGCGACTTCCAGGCAAACCTGTAAAGTCCGACTGACCCCGAACCTCGGGGACGATTGGCGAGCCGCATCCATCCTTGCCTGCGTTGCAGGTTGCAGGATGAGAAGCGGCCGCCGGTCGTATTTGTTGTTCGCGCTGATGCGGACAACGCGACTGGGAGCATCGGCCCCAGGCGGAAGTTGCCGACCGGCGATTGCACACAACGATCGCTGTCTATACTGATGTTTGTTTTTTCGAGGCAATGCACCTATATTCTCGGCATGAATAAAAAGCCCCATTCACCCGCAGCCCTGGCGCGCCTGCGAGCGGCGGGTCTGCGCCCGACCCGCCAGCGCCTCGCTCTGGCGTCGCTGCTGCTGGAAAATGGCGATCGCCACGTCACCGCCGAGCAGTTGCACGGGGAGGCCCATGCCTCAGGGGTACGTCTATCGCTTGCCACCGTTTACAACGCGTTGCACCAATTTACCGAAGCGGGTCTGCTGCGCGAAGCGGTGATCGCACCCGGCCGGTCGTATTTCGATACGAACGTCGTCGACCATCATCATTTTTTCTGCGAGGCGACCGGTCGGTTAGAGGACATCCCTGCCCAGCAGCTGGCGGTCAGCGGGCTGCCCTCGCCGCCGGCCGGGACCGAGATCCGCCGGGTCGACATCATCGTTCGCATTGGTCCCGGCCGCGGCTGATCTGCGGGCCAACCGGCTCGCGATCGGCGGTCGGTCGATCGCAAGCGGCGCCGGCAGATCGCGCGCGATCAAACGCCGCCGCCTCGAAGTGGGGCCTTGCGGATCGTATTCGAGATAACCAGCGTGACGGTTGGTAACGGCACGACCGACGATGGCGGTGGGCCGCCGAGCATCGGCGAGCGGCAGCAGCAGCTGCGTCGAAGAAGTGCGCGCCCGGCTCGGCGACGACCACCCCGACACCCTGACGGCGATGCTGGATTTGGCCGAGACATGGTGGGCCCAGGGTAGGCTGATCGCTGCCCGCAAGCTCGAAGAGCAGGTTGTCGCCGGTCGGCGCCGGCTGCTCGGCAACGGGCACGCCGACACCCTGAAGGCGCTCGGCAAGCTCGCCGTGACGATGGCGGCCCAAGGCGAACTGTCCGCGGCGCGCGCGCTGCAGGACGAGGTGCTGCTGGGAATGCGCCGTCTCCACGGGGACACAGGCCATGACACGTTGCGGGCGATCAACAATCTGGCGGGGACCGTCGCGGCGCAGGGCGATCTGGCCGCCGCGCGGGGTTTGCTGGAAACGGTCATCGCAACCATGATCGGCGAGTTTGGCGAGCGGCATCCCGACACTCTGGCGGCGATGGGGAATCTCGCCGCCATCCTGTGGCAGGATGGCGACCACGCCGAGGCCTATGAATTGCAGCGTCAAACCGTCGAGATGCGCCGCCTCCTGCTCGGCGACGGCGATCCGAGCGTGCGCGCCGCCGCCGCAGTCCTCGATATGATGGAGCGCGACCCCGGTTTCTGATCAATCGGCGATCACCGGCGCGCACCGCTTTCGCCTTCCCCGAAACATGCGGTCGGGATATATCAGGGACCGTTCGGGCGGAGAGCGGGTCGATTTTCGGAACACCAGCCAGATCGCAACGAGCCTGTAGCTCAGCCGGTAGAGCAACTGACTTTTAATCAGTAGGTCCCGGGTTCGAATCCCGGCGGGCTCACCAATCAAATCAAATATTCGGGTGGTCGCCGCAATAAGCGGCGGTGTGGATGGCGGAACCGGTCGGTGGTGGCCTTGCGGCACGATTTTCCCTCGGCCTATAGTCCATCAGCTCGGCGTGGCCATAGCCGCCTCGATGCCGCGGGCGACGGCGAGGAGGCCCCGGTCCCTGCCGTGCTCGCCGACGATCATCAGCCCGACCGGCGCTTTGCCTTGCTGGTGTATCGGCAGCGTTATCGCGCAGCGGTCGAGGAAATTGATGATCGAGGGGTTGCGCAGGATCAGCGCGTTGAGCCGAAAGTAATCCTCGTCGCGGGCGAAGGCGGCGATCGGCGGCGCGGCGATCGCAACGGTCGGCATCAGCAAGGCATCGAAACCGACGGTGCATGCCGCGACCCGCGCGATCAGATCGGCGCGGGCGGCGCAAAGGTCGATGTATTCGACCGCGGTCATGCCGCCGCTGCGCTCGATGCGCGAGCGCACCCGCGGGTCGTACTCGTTGCCGCGCCGCTCCAGCAGCGGCCGATGCCAGGCATACGCTTCGATCGGGGCGAAGCCGCCCTTGGCGTTGATCGCCCGGTACTCGCCAAGCTCGGCGAGCGGCAGATCGACGATCCGCGCGCCGGCGCGCGACAATCTTGTGCACGCCTCGGCGAAGGCCGTCGCCACCTCGGGCGCGAGGTCGTCGAGGACAACGCTTTGCGGCACGGCGAGGCGCAATGCCTCGACCGGGACCGGCGGCGGCGCGGTTGGCTCCTCGCCGGCCATTACCGCGTCCGCGACAGCGCAACAGGCAACGCTGTTGGCCAATGGTCCGACCGAATCGAGGGTCGCCGACAGCGGCGTCGCGCCGGCGCGGGTAATCCGCCGCTGCGTCGGCTTTAGACCGACGAGGCCGCACAACGCCGCCGGGATGCGCACCGAGCCCCCGGTATCGGTGCCGATCGCCACGATTGCGGCGCCGTCGGCGACCGAGACCGCAGCACCCGACGACGAACCGCCGGGGATGCGGCGGCGGTCATAGGGATTGCCCGGCGTGCCGTAATGCGGGTTGATGCCGACCCCGGAGAAGGCGAACTCGGTCATGTTGGTGCGGCCGATCAGGACGGCGCCGGCAGCGCGCAGGCGAGCGACGATCGGCGCATCGTGCGGCGCCGGCGGCGTATCGTCGAGCGCTGTGGATCCGGCGAGCGTGCATTCGCCGGCGACATCGAAGAGATCCTTGATCGATACCGGCAATCCGGCGAGCGGCGAGGCGACATAACCGGCGGCTCGCAGGCGGTCCTGGGCATCGGCGGCGGCGCGGGCGGTGTCGCCATAGACTTTGACAAAGGTGCGCGCGCCCTCGCCGAGCGGATCGGCGATCCGCGCCAGCGCCGCCTCGACAAGCGCCCGGCTGGTGGTTCGGCCGGCCGCCAGATCCTCGGCCAGGCTCAATACGGTCGGTTTCGGCTCGGGAGCGACGGCGGGCATGGCATCCTCTTATCGGTGACGGTGCGCCGGCTGAATATTGCCACGGCCATGGTGCAGAATAGCGGGATCGGACGCTTCTCCAGGATGAGGCAAGGATTTGATGATGGTCAAGATCAGGGAGACCAACCGCGCGTTTGGGTTTTAGGGTCGCAGTCCCGCCGGTGCCGAAACGGGTTGGATGGGCTCGCGCTCGGCCGTCCGCGGCGCCGGCAGAGCCGTCGCGCACGGCAGGAGGAGCGTCATCGATGTGCCTTTGCCGACCGCACTTACAATCGATGCAGCGCCGCCGCTCTGCTCGGCGAAGCCGTAGACCTGGGCGAGTCCGAGCCCCGACCCGACGCCGACCTCCTTCGTCGTAAAATAGGGTTCAAAGGCCCTCGCCAGTATCTCCGGAGCCATGCCCGTACCAGTGTCCGTCATCGTCACAGCCACAAAGTCGCCCACCAGCCCCCCGCTTGCCGGATCGCCGGCGCGACAGGCGACATTCTTCGCAACGACACTAAAGCGGCCGCCCGCCGGCATGGCGTCGCGTGCATTCACTCCAATGTTGAGCAGTGCGAGTTCGAACTCGGCGAGATCGACGGTCACCGGCCACAACGCCTCCGGCATCTCGACGACGACCTCGATATCCTCCCGCAGCGACCGCGACAGCATGTCGACGATCTCCCGCGTTCGTTGGCGCAGGTCGACGCACTCCGGCCGAAGCGTCTGGCGCCGCGAAAAGGTGAGCAGCTCGCGCGTCAACCGACCACCCCGTTCGGCTGCTCGCTCGATCGCCGAGGCGTGGCGGCGCACGGTATCGTCTCGGGATTTATCGAGCAGCAACGTGGCATTGCCGCTCACCACCGTCAGCAGGTTGTTGAAGTCGTGTGCTATACCGCCGGTAAGCTGCCCGATCGCCTCCAGTCTCTGGGCTTGGCGCAAGGCGATCTCGGCCTGCTCCCGTTCTTTGACCTCCTGCTGCAGGCGCCGGTTGGTGGCCTCCAGTTGACGCGTGCGGTCGTCCACCGCCGTCTCTACTCGACGCGTATAGCCGGTCCCGAGCAGCAGCCACGCGCCTAACAGGCCGGTGCCGAAGACCCCGGCGACGAGCACACCCCAGCTTTCCCATCTTCGGTGCTGCTCCAGGTAGGCCTCGGTTGGTACGGTCTGGACACGGTAACGGCGCCCGCCAAAGGCGAATTCTTCTTCGTGCAACGCGAGGGTGGGTCCGACGGGAAGCTCGCTGAAAAGCGCTTGGCCCCGTCCCAAATCGACGAGTCGGACATTGATCATCGAATTTGTCGGGGCCAGCAGCCCGGTCATGAATGTGCCCATTCGGAGCGCAATCGCGACTACTCCCGCTCCGTTGGGGCCGTCCTGTACCGCAAAAACCAGCAGAATGCCCGCTTGCTCGCGGTGCTCCTGGACGAGACGGATGGGCGGGGTCGCCGCGACTTTACCATCCCTGAAGGTCTCCTCGATCGCCGCCTTCCGGCCGGCCTCCGAAGCAAGGTCAAAGCCTACGATGCGCTCATTGCCCTTGAGGGGCTCGACAAAGGTGACCGGATAAAATTGCGGCCGGTCTTCGGCGCGGCGGCTTTTCCCCGAAGCATCGACCTCGCGGATCTCAAATCCCGCCAGATCTGCTTGTTGCGCGACCTCGAAGGCCGATCGCTGCCGGTTATTGATTCGAGGCGCCCATTTGACCGCCTGAATGGTCGGAAAGCGTTGCAGTAAACTATAGACAAGGTGACGAAAATCTGCTCGCGTCTGCAGCTCTCGTCCGCTGAATGATCGTTCCAATTGCTCGAGGAAAACATTCTGTTCTTCGAGTCCGGTGCGTATCTTATCGACGATCTGCTGAGAGACGAGGCGGAATTCCTGCAGGGCCTCATCGTTTTCCCACTTGCTGACGCGGGTGAAGATCGCGATAAAAAGCGCAGCGAGTAACAGCATCGGCAAGGCGACGGTGCGAGCCCGGCCGCTCCACAGGGTGCGGGGCTCTCCTCCAACGACGAGCACCAGCGGCACCAGCAGCAGCACCCCGAGGGTGTCTCCGACCGACCACGAAATCCAATTCGCCGTCAGGTCGGTCGACTTGACGACGCCGAGCGCCCACAGGCCGCTCAGCGAAACGGTCGCGCTCGCCAGGCAGCAGACGGGGGAAAGCAGCAAGAACCGGTTGACGTCGCAATTATTGTCGAGAGGGGCCGGATAGCCGACCGCGCGCCGCAAAACGAAACCGGCCAAAGCGGCCTGCAGCGTCGATGCCGCGGCAATGACGATCGCCGCCGCCAACCCGGTTTTATTGAAATTGTGACTCCACGGGTCGCCGGTCCACAGATTGAGCAGGAATGACCCGAGAAAGGTCCACGGCAGAGTCGCCCGACCGGCGACCAGCATTGCCGCCGCGGCGATGCCCGCAGGGGGAAAGATCGGAGACGCATAGCCCGGGGCGATGGCCAGCATCAGCGCGAGCTTGCCGGTGATTATATACGCCACCGTCAGCGCCAGGCGGCCAAGAATGGGCCATCGCGTAAAGCTCGACGGAGTGCCGCTTCGAATCTGGGTCATTGCCGGCCTTCAAAGTGCGCGCAAGACCAGCACAGACGATACACGTTGTTCTGCGCACGATACAGGGAAGGGCAGCTTTCCCTCTCCTCCCAGGCCCTCCCTCGACGCCTCCGGCTTTGTCGGGACAACCCGATGGCCGAGGGGAGAGCCGGCGCCGGCCGGATTCGCAACGGGCCGGCGCCTTTCGCGGGTCAGCCCGGCTTGCGAAATTTCAGCATGTAGATATCTACCGGTTGCGCCGAGGAATGCGAGTGGGCGTCGCGGGCATCCCCGGGGACGCGAAGGAACTCGCCGTGGTCGATCAATTTGAAGCCCGCCGCCTCGATCTCCGACCTGACCAGCGCTTCATCCGATCGGTGCAGGGTCTGGACGACGCTCGTGCCCGCGCCGGGTTTGGCCGAGTAATCGCCGACGACCAATTCGCCGCCCGGCTTCAGCGCATCATAGAAAGCCTTATTCATCTTGGGGCGATCGACCCCGCGGTAGGTAATGTCGTGATAGGCATAGAAAAACGTCACGAGATCGAAATCCTGCATGCCCGGTGGCGCAGGATCCTCGAATGGCCGCACCACCGAGACGATGTTGGCGGCTGCCGGGGTCTTGAGCCGCGCATCGAGCCGGTCCTTGACACGCGCAAAGACGGCTTCCGAATTTTGCGCATAAACCTTGCCGCCCGGCGCTATGGCGCGCGCCAGAAGCTCCGCTTTCCACCCGTACACCGCGAAGATGTCGAGAATTTTCATGCCGGGCTTCGCGCCGATGAATGCCAGCCACTGCGCCGGCGCGCGGTTGGTGTCGAGCTTGCGATCCGCATCGCTTCGGTCGGGAGCAGCGACAATTGCCGCGTAGTCCGGGGCGGTCTGCGAGACCGAAGCCGGCGCGGCCGCGACAGCGGACAGCGCCAGCAGGCAGGCGAGGATGATCCTATGTTTCGACATTTCGTTCCCCAAATCGCTTATGCTTCTGCGCGCCGCGACCCCTACCGTCGGCAAATCGATGGATACGGGCGCGGGTTGAGACGACCGCTTCGCACCGGCCCGCCCAGGCGCGCCACGATGTTGCTTCTGCGGGACGACAGCGTAGCACGTGTAGGAGCCCTTGCGGGGGCGCTCGCTTGTGGGATCAGATTAAAGGGTGGCTGGGGCACTGCCGGGAAAGCAGCTGAGCGGGGCGCAGACAAAACCAGCGTGAACAGGTCGGTCACCCGTCGCGGGTCGCGGTCGGCAGCGTCATCCGGAACACAGCGCCGCCCGCCAACCCCGGCGCGGTGGTCAACCGGCCGTGATGAGCCTCGACGATTTCCCGGCAGATCGACAAGCCGAGACCCATTCCGGTCGTCTTCGTCGTAACGAACGGCTGAAACAGCCGATCGGCGAGCTCGGGGGCGATGCCGGGGCCGCTGTCGGCGACGATCACCTCCGCCATCTCTTGGTCCGGAACGGTTCGCGTGGCGACGACGAGTTCGCGCCGCTCCACCCCTTCCATGGCCTCGACGGCGTTGCGTACGAGGTTGAGCACGACCTGCTGAATTTGCACAGCGTCGACGAAGACGGGCGGCACGGAGCGATCGAGTTCGAGCGAAGTGTGCACCCTGCGCTGGCTCGCTCCGACCAGCGCAAGCGCGAGGGCTTCCTCGACCAGTTGGTTCAAGCTCTCGATGCGGCATTCGGGCTCGCCCTTCCGGATGAACTCGCGCAATTGGCGGATGACCTCGCCGGCGCGTTGCGCCTGGGCGATCGCTTTTTCCAAGATCTCGCCAAAGCGTTCGAGCCCGCCGGCATTGCCGGCGAGCAGTTGCCGGCCGGCCTCCAAATAATTCACCACTGCGGTCAGCGGCTGATTGAGCTCGTGCGCCATCGTCGAGGCCATCTGCCCCATGACGCTGAGCCTCGATGCGTGCAACAACTCGGACTGGAGATCCTGTATCCGGCGTTCGGCCTCGCGTCTTTCGGTCAGATCGCGGACAAATCCGGTAAAAAACCGGCTTCCGCCAAACACGAACTCGCTGACCTGCAACTCGATCGGAAAGGTCTCGCCGTTTTTGCGCAACCCGACGATGACCCGCCCGATGCCGATGATTCGGCGCTCGCGCGTGCGCAGATAGCGCGCGAGATAACCGTCATGCGCCTCGCGGTACGGCGTCGGCATCAGGATATTGACGTTCCGCCCGATCGCCTCGCCGCCGTCATAGCCGAACAGCCGCTCCGCTGCCGGGCTGAACGACTGGATCGTCCCTTGCGCGTCGATGACCACGATCGCCTCGGGGACCGTGTCCAGGATCGAGCCCAGCCGCAGCTCGCTCTCGCGCCGGGCGATTTCGGCCGCCTTGCGGTCGGTGATGTCGCGGATGATCCCGACAAAGATCGGCTCGCTGCCGTCGCGCGCCTCGCCGACCGAGAGGTCCATCGGGAACACCGAACCGTCCTTGCGCCGCCCGACGACCTCGCGGCCGATCCCGATGATCTTCTTGTCGCCGGTGCGCAGATAGTTGGCCAGATACGTGTCGTGGTCCCGCGCAAAGGGCTGCGGCATCAGGATGTTGACGTTGGACCCGATCAGCTCGTCGGCGGCATAGCCGAAGAGGGCTTCGGTTGCGCGATTTACCGAGCGGATCGCGCCGCTGCGATCGATGATCACGATGGCGTCGACCGCGGTGTCGACGATCGCCCGATAAAGCGCGTCGACGAGACCTCCACCGTCGTCCCGTTTCGAAGCTACCGCGCCCATGCGTCGGACCATCGAAGGTGGGCCAGCTGCCGGCGCCGCTCGGAAACGCCTGGTTCCGAACGCTCCTTCACCGGCGGATAAGCAAATACCACGGGCCGGACGCCGGCCCCAGCCCGGAATGGTCCGATCTCAGCGGTCGCAAAGACGCCCTATCTCGTGCGCCTCGATGGTTTCGCCGGTCGGCGATTCGACCCTTACCTGATGGCCGTCGCGAAGCAGGATGCAGGCCACGGCGATCGCCGTCGTCCGGTCCGCCGCCGGGGCGCGAAATCGTTGGTCTCCGCGCTGATAATGCACCTGCCAGTCCATCGAGTTATGCTGTCCGTCTTTGCAGAATATCTGTTGATTTACATCGGCGGGCCGGTGCGCCTCAATTGATGCGCCGGGGACTTCCCGGACGCCGCTTGACCAGCCAACGGGTCTCGTCCTCGCACAGATTTCGTACCGGACAATCGCGGCAGCGTCCGCCGCCCTCGTTGCCGCCAGCTGCGTCGCATGCTTCCCGCAGGGATTTGGGCGTCGGGGAAAGGGACCGAGCTGCTGAGCAGCGAATACTGTGCTCGTTCATCTCTGGCATCTCGTTCCGGTTGTTTGGGCCATCGAATTTGCGTCTGCCGGGTTTTCGGACTGCCGTCCGGCTCCCGGCGAGCCGGATCAGCTGCGCCCTGCAAGCGTCGCCCGGACAAGATCAACCAAACGGCCGGCGGCAAACGGCTTGTCGACCATCTCGGTCACACCGAGGCTGGCGGCGCGCTTCCTCGTCGCCGGGTCGAGCCGGCCCGAGATCAGAATTGTCGGCAGGCGAATGCCTTCACGCCGCAGACGATCGATGACATCGAGACCGCTCATGCCCGGCATGTGATGGTCGATGATCAGGCAGCCTGTAGCGCCGCCTTCGAAAATCAGCCAGAAATTCGCTTCCTGAGCCGTACAAATCTACGCCGAACCCGAAGGTTTCGAGCAGTGTCTTGAGCGAATCGGCAACTGCCTCGTCGTCATCGACGATAGAGATACGTTCCCCGGTCTGTTCGGCTGCGCGGCGGCGGCAAGGACCAGGCATGCTGTCTTCTCCGCGAACGGCCCAAGGCACCTTCGGATTTTGCGCATGGGCCCTGATCTGGGATCAGTCGCTGGGCAATTCCCCAACTCATTTCCCGCTCTTTCAACGACCCCGGCGCAGGATGCGGCCGCTCCGCTCAGCGCAATGTCTCGATATAAGCGAGGAGGTCGGCGATCTCTGCGCGCGTCAGCGCCAAATCCGGCATTGCGCCATGCGGATGCGACAGGAAGGTGCGAAGCTGGTCGGCGGTCATGCCGCTGCGGGCGACGGATTTGAAGCTGGGCGGGCCTTGCGGAACGGCGCCGGCGGGATCGCCGCCGATCACGTGGCAGCCGGCGCACCACTGGCGAGCGAGTTGGCCGCCTTTGTCGGCGTCGGCGCGAGCCGGACGCCCGGCGCCGGCGGCAACCAGCAGAACAGACAAGGCAATCGCCGAAAGCTTGGATGACATGATCGTCGCCTCTGGGGCCGCTTGGAAGCGCAAGGGTAGGGGCCGCTGTTGCCTCGTCGAAAGTCTCAGCCCGTCTCGCACGGCTCCAGTGACGACGAAAGTAGCCTTGCCGCTTCGCGAAGTTCGGCGCGGTGCTGCGCGTCGAGAGCGCCGCGAGCGCTCAGCGATTTCGCCAACTCGGCCAGGATATCCGCCAGAAGCCCGTAATGCAGGTGGATCACCGCCTCCCGCCGGTCCTCGCCGGGCCGAACCAGCCTGATGGCGACGCTGTCGGCATTGGCATAGGCGTCGAATTGCGACTGTCGGCTGAAAATGCCGATATAGGCCTTGTCCGGGAAGTCCACGGATACTTCGGCTTTGTCCGCAATCGGGTGCATCGGCATTTTTGCGCTCCTTCGTCAGCCGGGCCGGTGAGCCGGGACCGGCCGCATGTGATCCGCGACTTGCCGAACGCCCGGGATGCTCTCGGCGGCGACGATGAGTGCGCGTTTTTCCTGCTCGGAGAAATAGGACGACCACAAATGCACCACGCCGTCTTTGACGGTGATGTTTGCGGGCGAGACTTCGGCCCATCTCTGCGCCTTCAGTTCGGCCAGCAGCCGGTCGCGGATCGTGCGGTCGTCGGCCTCCGCGCCGCTCGACGGTTCGTCGATCGTCATCGCCAGCGCCCGCACCAGGTTGGCGCGGCTGACGATGCCGACGAGCTTGCCGTCCCGCACGACCGGCACCCGCTTGATCCGGTTCGACTCCAACAGAATGGCGATATCGGCTACCGGGGTCGTCTCGCTGACCGAGATGACGTTGCGAGTCATCACGTCCTTTACCGTCTCGCCATGCGACTTGATGTAATCCCCGGCGAGCTGGTTGGTGGACGCCACCATTTCGAGCCACCATGAACGGCGACGGTCGGTGCCGGTTTCGGCTCGATGCAGCAGATCGCCCTCGCCGACCATGCCGATCACCCGGTTTTTCTGGTCGACGACCGGAGCAGCGCTGATCCCGCGTTCGGCCAGCAGCGTGGCGACCGCCTTTACGGAATCATCTTCCGTGACCGTAACCACATCGCCGGTCATGATATCCACGGCACGCATCGGAAGGTCTCCAGGCTGCTTCGCCCGCCATTTGATCGCGGCGCGCCAAGTCCCGCCTTGACCCAGATCAATCCTTGGCGGCAGAGAAATAACCGACCAATGCTCGAAACTCCGCCAAACCTCGGATAGTTTGGCGGGAACAGGTCAGGTCCGGCCGCGACTTTCGCGCGGACTAAAGAGGAGGCTCGCCGCGATGACAGATCAACGGACCGCTCGGGTTGCCGGTGCCGCGCCCGGATCGCCGGCCGGCGATCCGAGTTTCGACCTCGCGCAGCGGTTGCCGGCGACTCTGCTGTACCGCCGCTGCGGTCCCGAAGAACTGCCGTTCGCCGTTTGCAGCGAGCTCGAGGAAGCGCCGGGGCCGATCGGCCAGGAACGCGCGGTCGAGGCGATCCGCTTTGCCATGCGCATGCGGCGCAAGGGGTACAACGTCTATGCGCTCGGCGCCAGCGGCTCCGGCCGGCATGCGCTGGTCGAAGATCTGCTCCGCCGGCAGGCGGCGGGCGAAGCGACGCCGCCCGACTGGTGCTACGTCAACAACTTCGCAGATTCGCAGCAGCCGCATCGATTGCAATTGCCGGCGGGGCGCGGCGCCGGGCTCGCGGCTGCGATGAAGCGGCTGGTCGAGGAATTGCGCGCCGCGTTGCCGGCGGCGTTCGAGCGCGACGAATACCGCTCGCGCCGGGAGGTCATCGACCAGCGCTTCAAGCAACGCAACGACGAGGCGTTCGGAGCATTGCAAAAGCGCGCCCAGCAGCAGGGCATCGCGTTGCTGCGCACGCCGGTCGGGCTGGCGCTGGCGCCGGTGCGCGAAGGCAAGGTGCTCGAACCCGACGCCTTCGAAGCTCTCCCGGTCAGCGAGCGCGAAGCGGTCCAGCGGGAGATCGAAACGGTGCAGAGCGAACTCGAAGCGATCATGCGGCAGGTGCCGCAATGGGAACGCGAGCATCGCGAGGCGGCGCGCGAGCTTGCTCGCGAGACGAGCGGGTTCGCGATCGGCCATCTGATGGCGGAAATCCGCGCCGGGTATGCCGATTTGCCGGAGGTGGTGAGCTACCTCGATGCGGTCGAGGCGGACGTCAAGGAAAATGCAGACGATTTTCTCGCATCGGCGGCGCCCGCCTCCGATGCTCCGGTCCCGGCCCCGATCGCGACCGCAATCGAGGAAACCCGCTTCCGCCGTTACGGGGTCAATCTGTTTGTCGACAACGGCGGCCAGCAGGGCGCGCCGGTCATCTATGAGGACAACCCGACCCACCAGACATTGGTCGGCCGGGTTGAACATCTCGCCCGTTTCGGCGCCTTGGTCACCGATTTCAACCTGCTGACGCCGGGCGCCCTGCACCGGGCGATCGGCGGCTACCTGATCCTCGACGCGGCGAAATTGCTGACCGGCAATTTCGGCTGGGCCTCGTTGAAGCGCACGCTCAACGCCGGTCAGATTCGGATCGAGTCGCTGGAGCAGCTGATGAGCGTGGCGAGCACGGTCTCCCTCGCCCCGGAGCCGATCCCGCTCGACGTCAAAATCGTTCTGGTGGGATCGCCGACGCTGTATTACCTGCTCAGCGCCAATGACGAGGAATTCGCCGAGCTGTTCAAGATCGCGGCTGATTTCGAGGACCGGGTCGAGCGCACGCCGGAAACGACGCTGCTGTATGCGCGGCTCGTCTGCACGATCGGCCGGCGCGAGAAGCTGCGGCCTCTCGATCGCGACGCGGTAGCTCGCGTCATCGAGCAGGCCGCCCGGCTCGCCGCAGATTCGGTGAAATTGTCGACAGAGATGCGCGGGTTCACGGATCTGTTGCAGGAAGCCGACCAAATCGCGGCTGACCGCGGCAAGGACCTGGTCGGCGAGAGCGAGGTGCAGGCGGCCATCGACGCGCAATTCCACCGCGGTGACCGCATCTATCGAAGGCTGCAGGAGGAGATCGGCCGCAAGACCATCCGTATCGAGACCGACGGCGAGCAGATCGGGCAGGTGAACGGTCTTTCGGTGATCAGCCTCGGCGCCCTCTCCTTCGGCACTCCGAGCCGGATTACCGCGCAGGTGCGGCTCGGCCGCGGCGAGGTCGTCGATATCGAACGCGAGGTGGCGCTCGGCGGGCCGCTCCATTCGAAGGGCGTGCTGATCCTCGCCGGTTTTCTCGGCGGCCGTTTCGGCAACAGCCGGCCGCTGTCGCTCAACGCCAGCCTGGTCTTCGAGCAGTCCTACGGCGGCGTCGACGGCGACAGCGCTTCCGCCGCCGAATTATTCGCCTTGCTCTCGGCCCTGGCCGAAGCGCCGATCAAGCAATGCTATGCGGTCACCGGGTCGGTCGATCAGCGCGGTCAGATCCAGCCGATCGGCGGCGTCAACGAGAAGATCGAGGGCTTCTTCGACAGCTGTCGAATTGCCGGCTTTACCGGCCGCCAGGGCGTGATCATTCCGGCAAGCAACGTCAAACACCTGATGCTGCGCCATGACGTCGTCGCAGCAGCGGCCGAGGGCCGGTTCGCGGTCTATCCGATCGACACCGTCGATCAGGGGGTGGAGCTGCTGACCGGGATTGCCGCAGGGCAGGCCGATGCGAACGGCGATTATCCGGCCGGCACGCTCAACCGGCGAGTCGCCGCGCGCCTCGACGCCTTTGCCGCCAAGGCGGTTGATCTCGCTCGCGCCGGATCGGCGTTGGGAGCACGCATGTGAGCCCCCCGATCAGGCGTGTCGTGGTTTCCCTCGATGCCGCCTCCGAGAACACGACCGCAATCGAGACGGCGGCACGGCTCGCCGCGCGTGCGAAGGCCCCGCTGCACGGCATCTTTGTCGAAGACGAAGATCTGCTCCGGCTCGCACGGCTGCCGTTTGCCCGCCAGATTACATTGGGTGCGCTCGCCGAGCCGTTTACCACCGAACAGCTCGAGCTGCATCTGCGGGTCGCGGCCGAGCGCGCCCAACGGGAGATCCTGGCCGGCGCAAAGCGGCATTCAGCCGAGTGCTCGTTCGAAATCGTGCGAGGCGCCTTGCCGACTGCGCTCTCGGGCGTGGACGAACACGATCTTGTCGTCGCCGGCGCGCTCACCCGGCCGATCGCCGGCGATTTCCGCGTGCAATGCCGCTGGTGGTCCTCGATCGAGGTGGCGCCGGGCCCATTCCTGCTCGCCCGGGACGTCTGGGACGCGGCCGGTTCGGTGGTGATGCTGGTGCGCGACCGCGATCCGGCATCGGTCCGACTGATTCAGGCGGCAGCGCAGATCGCCGAGGCCAGAGACGGCGAGTTGACGGCCATGTGCCCACTCGCCGTCAGCGATGCCTCGAGCCTGGCGGAGTGGATCGCGGAACAGCTTGCCGCCTATCCGATCCGAGTTCGTATCGAGGTGGCGCCGGCCGGGGCGGCTGCCTTGAGCCGGCGGATCCGCGACCTCGATTGCCGGTTGCTGGCAATCGATGCCGGCATGGCCGAAGGCAGCGCCGGCGGGCTGCGAGAGTTCGTCGAGCGCTTTGCCTGCGACATTCTCGTAGTACGCTGAGGCTCCGGCAGACCAAGGTGCCCGATCGGCGTCTCGATCGGGACGGTCATTCGCGGGTGAGGGGTTTGCGCACTCGCGATACGGCGTTGTCGTCCGGGTCGGCCGCTATCGCAAAGCCGAGCGCGCGGCACATCTCCAGCATCGGTCTGTTCTCGCGCAGGACCTCGCCGATCAACGCGCCGATGCCGCATCGCCGTGCGATGTCGATCAGGCGCGTCATCAACAGGTATCCGACGTCGCGGCCCTGCCAATCGGAGCGGACGGCAATGGCATATTCGGCCTGCTCACGGTCCGGGTCGGCGAAGAAATGCGCAACTCCGAGCGCCGTGTTCTCGTGCTGGGCCAACAGCGCCATTTCACGGTCGTAGTCGATCTGCGTCAGCCGAGCCGCGACGGCATGAGTCAGCCCCCGGACCGGGGTGAAGAAGCGCAACCTCAAATCCTCGGGGCTCATATGCGCGGCGAGGTCGTGCATCAGCGGCTCGTCTTCCGGCCGCACCGGGCGCAAATGCACGATGGTGCCGTCGCGCGTCGACTCGACGCTTTCGAAATGCTTCGGATAGGGTGCAATCGCCAACCGCGCCCCACTGCCCGCGGCAGCGGCGGCCACGCGGATGCGTGCGTCGAGGGCGATGACACCATCGGCATCGGCGAGCAACGGGTTGATGTCGAGTTCACGGATCTCGGCATGCTCGGCGGCAAGCTGACCGATGCGGACCAGCACGTCGGCGATGGCGTCGATCGCCACTGCCGACGCGCCGCGATGGCCTTGCAGCAAACGCCACACGCGGGTCTGAGCCATCTGCCCGCGCGCCAATGGCAGATTGAGCGGCGGCAGGGCGATTGCGGTGTCCTGTACGATCTCGGTTGCGGCGCCGCCCTGGCCGAAAACGACGACTGGGCCGAAGACCGGATGCTCGCCGAGCCCGGCCAGCAACTCGATCGCCCGGGACCGGCGGGCCATCTGCCGGACCGCGACGCCTTCGACCCGGGCCTCCGGATGCGCCGCCCGGGCCCCGGCAAGCAGCGTTGCCGCCGCGGTTCTGACCTGCGCCTCATCCGCAAGGTCGAGTGCAACGCCGCCGTTTTCGGTCTTGTCGATGATGTCGGGCGAGCGGATCCCGACGGCGACCGGAAAGCCGATCACGGCAGCGGCCGCAGCCGCTTCCTCGGCATCGGCGGCATTTTGGGAGAGCGGTTGGGGGATGCCGTAGGCGGCGAGCACGGCCGCGGCCGCTGCCGCGTCGAGCCAGGACCGGCCGCTGCCGAGCGCGTCGGCGATGACGGTTCGGACCGCGGCGGCGTCGGGTTCGAAAGGATCCGGGCGTGCCGGCGGGGTCTCCATCAGCAGCGTCCGGTTGTGCTGGTACCGAATGCGTTGGAGGAACCCCGATACTGCCGTCTCAGGCGTGTTGTAGGTCGCGATTTTCGCCGCACCGAAACGGCGGCGCGCTGCCGCGGCCGAATATTCGCCGAGCCAGGCGGTGAAAATATTGCGGCCGCGCAACATGTCCGCCGCCGCGCCGCCGACGGTGTCGATCACACTACTCGCCGTTTCTTCCGGGTCTGCGAGGGCGGTCGGGCAATTCAGGACCAGAAAGGCATCTATGCCGCGGTCGGCGAACAGCGCCCGCAGCGCCGCAGCGTAATGCTCGCCGCTCGCCTCGCCGCCGATGTCGATCGGGTTGCCGCGGCTCCAAGTCGGCGGCAATATTTTATCGAGTTGTGCAACCGTCGCCGCCGTCAACGCGGCCAGGCGACCGCCCGCCGCTGCGAGCGCATCGCTCGCGAGCATTCCGGCACCGCCGCCATTGGTCAGGATCGCCAGTCGATCGCCCGTCTGCTCGCGGGTAGCCGCCAGGGTTTCCGCGGCGTCGAACAACTCGGCCATATGCCCGACGCGCAGCATGCCGGCGCGGCGAAACGCGGCGTCATAGACTGCATCCCCGCCGGCAGATACGCCGATTTGCGAAAAACCCGCCGGTGCCCCGGCGGTCGAATGACCGGCTTTGAGCACCAGGACCGGCTTGCTGCGGGCCGCGGCGCGCGCGGCCGACATGAATTTACGGCCGTGGGTGATGCCTTCGACATAAAGCAGGATCGCGCGGGTTGCGGCATCGGCGGCCAGGTAGTCGAGCATGTCGCCAAAATCGACATCGGCCATATCGCCGAGCGAGACGACATGCGAAAAGCCGATGCCGCGCGGCGCCGCCCAGTCGAGCATCGCGGTGATCATCGCACCTGACCGGCTGACGAAAGCGATGTCGCCGGAGGGCGGCGCCAGATGCGAGAAGCTGGCATCGAGACCGATTTCCGGCTCCATGATGCCGAGGCTGTCGGGCCCGATCAGGCGCAACAGATGCGGGCGCGCCGCATCAAGCGCAGCCTGCCGCAAGTCGCATCCGGAATCGCCCAGCTCGGCGAAGCCGGCGGCGATGATGATCGCGGTCTTTGTGCCGCACGCCCCGAGCTCGGCGATCAAGCCGGGGATCGCGGCGGGCGGGGTCGCGACGATCGCGAGATCGGGCGGGTGCGGCAGGTCTGCGACGCTCCGGAAGACCGGTACGCCGTCGAGCGATCGATGATCGGGGTCCGCCAGCAGCAATTCGCCGCGAAAGGCGGCGCGGCGCAGGTTGCGCAGCACGACGGCGCCGACCGAGCCCGGTCGATCGGTCGAGCCGATCAACGCCACCGAACGCGGTTTGAACAGTTTGTCAAGGTAGCGGACGGACATCTGGGCCCCGGTCCGATTGCTGCCGCGCCGATGCCTCGCGGCGAGAGGGGCGCGTCTTGTTCCGGATCAAGGAAATACCGGCGGAAGTCAGCGGCCCGCAGGCGGCAGCAAGCCGGCGGCGAGGCCCATACGGACCAGTTCGGATAGGCTGTGCGCGCCCATCTTGTCCATGACCCGAGCGCGATGGATTTCGACGGTGCGCGAACTGATCGCCAGATCGTAGGCGATCGACTTGTTCGGCAAGCCGGCGAGCAGCCCTTGCAATACCTCGCGTTCGCGCGGCGTGAGCAGCACCAACCGCGCTGCGGCGGTGGCCGCCAACGCGCCCTGGCCGAAGTCTTCGGTCAGCCGTTCCAGAGCCGCAGCGGCGGCATTGAGGATCGTATCGGCGGCGAACGGCTTTTCGATGAAGTCGACGGCGCCGGCCTTCATCGCCCGCACTGCGAGCCGCACGTCGCCGTGCCCGGTGATCACGATAAGCGGGAAGGCGAATGCGCGCTCGGTCAGGCGCTGCTGCAGTTCGAGCCCGTCCATCCTGGGCATGCGGATGTCGGCGATCAGGCAGCCGGGCCGCAAATTCGGCGCGGCGGCGAGGAATTCCAGCGCCGAGGCGAAGCCGCGTACCGCATATCCCCGCGCTTCGAGCAACAGTGAGAGCGACTCGCGCACCGCCTCGTCATCGTCGACGACATAAATCGACTGGTGCGCCGTCATCGCCGGCTTCCTCCGCCTCCGTCATCGCGATGTTACCACCGATGTCGCATATCGGGTCGGAGAGATGCGCGACGGCATCGCCGACGAACGCCACCCGACGCCGCTGTGTCGTCGAGGGCGTCAATGTGGCAGCGCACTGCCTGATTTAGATGCGAAACAATGATTGACGTGGATCAAGGCGGTTGAGGGCTTAAAAGGACTGGTCACGCGGATCTCGTTACCGTTGTCGCTTGAAGGATTGGGTACCCGATCTGCATCAGAGCATTCATATGTCCGACCAGAAAACTCAAACCCGCGGTCCCGACGTCGAGTTGAATACTCTGCCGCAGGAACAGCGCGGCGGTCTCCCGGTCGTCGTCGCGCAAGCGCCGAACCGGCCACGGCGTCGGTGGAACCGCCGCGTCTTGCTTGCCGGTCTGTCGCTGATGGTCGCCGGCGGCGCGGTAATCGGGTGGCATTCGTGGCAGCAGCACCAGTCTCGTTTGCCGCTCGGAATCGCCTCCGGGAATGGCCGGCTCGAAGCCGATGAGATCGACATCGACACCAAATTTGCCGGTCGGATCGCCAAACTTTTTGTCGATGAAGGCGACATGGCAGCCGCGGGCCAAGTCGTTGCGATGATGGACACCCGCGATATCCGAGCTTCGCTGAAGAAGGCTGAAGCGCTGGTGAACCAGGTGCGGCATGCGCTCGACGAGGCGAAGGCGAATCTCGCGCAACAGCAGACCCTAGTCACGCTGGCGCAACAGGAACTCGACCGCACCCGCGTACTCGTGACGAGGGGCTTTGCCACCGTCGAGCTGCTCGACCAGAGGCATCAGCAGATGAACGCCGCAGTCGCAGCGCAAAATGCGGCAACGCAGAAGGTTGCCGAGGCCGAGCAGGCGCTCGACGCCGTCACGCACGATGTAGAGTTCTATCGAGTGAATATCCTCGACAATACGCTCGTCGCCCCGCGCGAAGGGCGCATTCAATACCGTGTCGGCAATGTGGGAGAAGTCCTCCCGGCGGGCGGCAGGGTCCTCACGATGCTCGACACTTCTTACGTCTACATGGACGTCTATCTACCGACCGCCGACGCAGGCCGCGTCAGGCTGGGCTCGGAGGCCCGCATCGTGCTCGATGCCTATCCCGCTCACGTAATCCCGGCCAGGGTCGTGTTTGTTGCCGGTCAGGCGCAGTTCACACCCAAGACCGTCGAGATCAAGGACGAGCGCGACAAGCTGATGTTTCGCATCAGGATACGGATCGCTGGCTCGCGACGGTCATGCAGGCATCGCCGTCGACGCATTTCGTGTCTTTCGCGCAGGCGATCCTTTATCGCGGTGCCGACTTCATGGTGGTGTGGCCGCAATTCGCGATCGTCGCAGCGATCGGCGGCGTCTTTCTGGGGCTCGCCTTGCTCCGCTTCAGGCGGGTCTCCGGTGGGGCGTGATGCTTCCGGTGGCTCTACCTGCGTACTTTGAGACGGCCCGCTCCATGCTCAGGCCGGCACCCGGTTCAGCATCGCGGCGTATTCGACGAGATACGCTTCGGTCATACTGGCCCAGCTGTATTCCGCCGCAGCGGCCACGAGGGCATCGCGGTCCTTGGCCGGATGGCGCGCATCGAACGCAACAATCGCCCGCGCCGCGACCGCGGGATCTCCGGCATCGACGAGCAGCCCGCTGCCCGCCCGCCGAACAAACTCGCGAAATGGCGCGAGGTCGCTGAGAATCGGCACCAACCCCGCCGACATTGCCTCGACCACGCTGATTCCGAATGCTTCATAAGCCGATAACGACACGAAATAGGAAGCGCCGCCTATCAGGGAGGCGAGGTCGGCGTCGCTCGGCGACGCAAAAAACTGCACGGCGTCGCCGACGCCCAAGCCGCGGGCAAGTTCCGCCAAGCCGGAAATGGTGTCGTCGGATTCCGTCCCGGCGACGATCAACGACCAATCCGGAGAGATCGTGCGCAGCGCGGCCAGCAAGGCAATCAGGCCCGGCAGGCGTTTATTTCTCGAAAACCGCCCAAAGTAAATCATCGTGCGTGTGGCCTCGCGGGCCGAACGATTGAAAAACTTGTCGGTGCTAGCCCCGGTTTCGATCGTGACGACCCGTGGCGTAATCCGGCTGAACAGTTGCGCGTCGCTTTGGCTGCTGGCGATGATCTTTTCGTAGGCCAACGCGGAGAGCCTTGTCGCGGTCGAAAAATATAATCGCTTCAGCCCCGGGGCAAAGTCCGTGTGAAAAAACCCGCCATGAGTTGTCGCGACCAGCTTTTTCCGATGCAACGGCTTGGTCAGAGCGAGAAAATCATAGAAGAAATCGATGGCGTGGACATGCACAATGTCGCTGTCGCCAAGACGGGATAGCACCTGCGGCGCAATCGGATATCGGGTGGAGCCGCGAAAGGGTATCCGTGTCACCGGCAGGTCCGCGATAGTCTCCGTGCGAGGCAGGCGGGTCTGCAAGGCCCGGAACAGGCGATCGAGGGTAACAATCCGAACGTCCCATCCGCGCCGGACAAGACCAAGGCTCAACTGCAGGACAACCTCCTCCAGGCCACCTCGGTTCGGCAGAAATTGGCGGACGATCTGAGTAACCAGCGGCATGCTACGGCTCGTTGAGAATCAAGGCGGCCGAATTCAATCGCGGAGCGGAGCGGCGCTGGATCGCCGGATCAACCAATAAAACCGTACTTTCTGCACGTCAGTCCGGATGGGTTCGGCAGGTTGCCTCTCTCCGACTGGAACCCCCATCTTTTTCAAGATAATCCTAACATGATGTTTAATCATATTCGCGGCTATGTCCAAAGAGCGCGCAATACCTTCTTTAGTTTTGTAAGCTCCAAGTATTGTAGCATCGCCAGCTGGCATTCGTCAACACGAGGTTCGTCCCGAGGCAAAACAGCGCTCGGATCGTCCGGGCGATGCCAACCTGCGGCGAAGCGTGCCATCGCTGACGCCCGTGCCGGGCTCCATCTAATCGGGCAGTCCCGCCCGGCGCCGGATCATCGCCTATTTTCCACCATGAGCGCGGGCGCTAACTCGGTCGCCGACACGCTGCGCTCGTCTTGGTACAATCGCGTGTCGGAACCGGTAGTCGTCGTTGCACGCACGCGGGGGGCTGCTTTGTCGAACAGGGGTAGGATACACTTGACGGAGAAAATTCCGCGCCCAAGCGCCAATAGTCGAGAACAGATAGTTACCGATTCGATGAAGTGTTTGCCGCCCTCACCGATGAGCAGCTAAGGCCGTTGGGAGCTTTGGCCTGGCATGTTGGACGCAGCCCGAATTGATCGTATGAAATTAGTGCGTACCAATTTCGCAAATATTATGAACATAAATATTAGTAATTGACATTTTCGCACGAATAGGATATTGATTGCCGACACGCTGAGACGGCGCTCGCCGACGATGGTTCCGGCGAATGGCGCGTCCGCTGGCGTTTGGCGGAGTAACCTTCTCGATGAATAAAGTTTTCGGCGGCGGAATTACCGCCGCGGTGGCGCTGCTGGCTTTGGCGGCCTACGGCGGAAGTGTATCGGTGCAGGCCCCACCGGGAAATGTTTTAGTCCCAAGCTATCCTGTCAACCTTGGGTCCGATACTGCCGGCAACCTGCCGGTGGCGAATTTGAACGGCGGTCAAGGCGCGTCGTCTTCGACCTTCTGGCGCGGTGACGGCATCTGGGCAGCGGGGCCGGTCGGTCCTGCGGGTCCCCAAGGTCCGGCGGGAGCTGCCGGCCCCCAGGGTACGACCGGTGCTGCCGGCCCTAAAGGCGATACTGGTGCACCGGCCCTGCCGGTCCCCAGGGCGCGACTGGCGATGCCGGGGCTGCCGGTCCTCCAAGGTCCCGGCTGGTAATGCCGGTCCGCAGGGTGCGGCCGGTGCTGCCGGCCCTAAAGGCGATACTGGCCCTGCCGGTCCCCAGGGCGCGACTGGCGATGCCGGGGCTGCCGGTCCCCAAGGCCCGGCTGGTAATGCCGGTCCGCAGGGTGCGACCGGTGCTGCCGGCCCTAAAGGCGATACTGGCCCGGCCGGTCCCCAAGGCCCTACCGGTGATGCCGGTCCTCAAGGTCCGGCCGGTATTGCCGGCCTCACCGGTCCGCAGGGTGCAACTGGCGCCGTCGGCCCTAAAGGCGACACGGGTCCCGCCGGTCCCCAAGGCCCCGCCGGCCCGCAGGGCGCGACCGGCGCTGCCGGCCCCCAAGGCCCTGCCGGTCCGGGAGCGACTTACCCGGTCCAGGCTGCCAAATCAGGAAGTTACACACTTGTCGCCGGCGACGCGTCCACCACGGTCCCGGTGAATTGCGCCACGGCGCTGTGCACCGTGACGATGCCGCTCAGCACGGGCAGCGTCTTCTCTGCCGGATCGGCCGTTTACATCGCAAACATCTCGACCGCGACGCCGATTTTGCCGGTCGGCACTGCGACAAGCAATTCGAGTTGTGCGGTCACCAGTTGCACCAGCTCGACTTCGACGTTCACGCAAACGGCACAGCATGATCTGATCGTTATTACCATCCTTTATTGCCAGGACAGCGGCTGCAGCGCGCCGACCACTTCGCCGGCGCATGTTACCGGGATAAGCGACACTTTCGGGAATTCATGCGCGCTGGTTTCGGGCGCGATCGGGCATGGCGCCAGCGGTTCGGGCAACAGCGGCTCGATGGAAATCTGGCAGTGCCCGAACACGACGAACCATACCGGCAGCGACACCTTTACGGTCAATTATTCGGCGACGGTCTGGTATGGAACGCCGACCCTTTCGGAGTATTCCGGCGCCGCCCTGTCGTCTCCGGGCGAGGCGGGAAATACAGCCTCGGGCAGTTCGACGACGCCCAGCGTTGCGACCAACGGAGATACCACGGTGCGCGGCGATCTGGTGCTGGCCGACGAGGTCCAGCCGGTATTGCACGCCACCCCGGCGCAGAGCACCCTGGCGTCGGGTTCATCCGGCGGTTTCCAGATCGTCAACGGGGCGACGACCTACACGAACAATTTTACCCTGAGCAGCAGCGAACCGTGGGTCGCCGCCATCGCGGCATTCAAGCCGGCGGTTGCGGCCAGCTATGTCTATGTCTGCCCGACATCCGGTTCGACCATCTACGGCCTGCCGACTTCGACCGCGCTCTGCGCCGGCGGCGTGGCCGGGGTTCCGTTGATGCCGGGCGCGGTGCTGCGGCTGGCATCGGACGCGTCCAACAATTACCTTGCGGCGCTGACCTCGACCGGCACGATCGGCCTCGACGACGTGACGGCCTCGACCTTCACGCCGAACCTCCTGAGCTGTTATAAAACAACGGTACTACTGAACAACCTGGTTGCCCAGACGGTGACGATCCCGGCCGGTCTGCCGACGGGCTGCACCTTAAACATGGTCCAGGGAGGTGCGCAGGCGGCCAGCATCGTATCCGGCACTGGACTTAAACTACGCTCCTTTAGCGGGAATGCGCATTCGGGTGGCGTGAACGCGCTGTTCTTCGCCCAGATCGGCGCCGGCGGCGGCACCGCCTATATGGATGGAAGGACCGCACCATGAGCGGGCTGCGTTCCGCATTCATGTGTGGCGGGAGGGTGTATCGTGAGAGAGGGGCTGGCAAAGCATCGCCACGGCATAGCGGCCAGTTGCGGACCGGTGGCGACGGGGTTAATGACCTCGACCTTCGAGAACGTCTCGGTTCGAACGGATCAGCGGAAGGGTCGCTGTCTGAAGACGATTTGGCTAGACAACGGCCCCGAGTTGCAGGGAGGTTCAACTTGTCGGCCTTCTTGCGCGGCGGGACGCTCGAGTTCAGTCGGCCCGGCAAGTCGACAGACAACGCTTGCAGATTTCCGGGGCAAGCTCATTTGTCAGAATGACCATTGGAAACACCGACTAAATTAAGATTTTACACGGTAGGTTCGGCGTAACGTTGAGCAAAATTGCCCGCATACTGAGTTCAAGGCGCGTCGCTCCAAACAAGAAAGTGTGTGAGAGAGCCCGTGAAGCTGTCCATCATCATCCCCAATTACAACTACGGGAATTACCTCGGCGCCGCGATCGACAGCGCCTTGGCGCTCGACTGGCCCGACAAAGAAATCATCGTCGCCGACGATGGTTCGACGGACAATTCTCACGCGGTCATGCGTTCTTATGGCGCCAAAGTCATTCCCCTGCTTTTGCCGAATGGCGGACAAAACAGCGCTTGCAATGCTGGGTACGAGCATTGCAGCGGCGATATCATAATTTTCCTCGATTCCGATGACATCCTCTACCCGTCGGTCGCCGACACGCTGCGCTCGTCTTGGTCCAATCGCGTGTCGAAGCTGCAATGGAGTCTCGCCCTCACGGACGAGCAGCTGAGACCGTTGGGCCCCTGCGATCCGATCTACTGGCGGGGAAAGCCGACCCCCGAACAGGTGCGGCAAACGCTTCATAAAACCGGTAACTACCCATTCTCGACAATTGGCGCCTGGGCGCGGAATTTTCTGCGGCAAGTGTATCCTGCCCCTGTTCGCCGAGGCAGCCCCCGCGGCGGCTGCAACGGCGACTACCGGCTCCCCAATAACGACTACTATCTAAGCATGCTGGCTCCGTTTTTCGGCGACGTTGTCTGCATCAGCCATCGCCAACCGCAAGGTGCCTATCGTCTGCACGGTCACAACGACCGTGTCGGCGCCCAGAGTTTTGAGCATTACGCGGAAGCGGCGATGCAGCCGTTCGAATGCGCGCGCGTTGTCAATAGTGTATTAAATGGTCTCAATATCGAGCATATACCGATCGACCCGGAGCGCGACGAAAATACCATGAAGCGACAACTGGTTTGTGCGAGACTGAAGCTCGATCCGCGTCGATGCTCCAAATTATCGGAAGCGTTACGGAAGTATTGGCATTCGATAGGCCTCAGCGATGCCCCGATGACGCAAAAGGTGAAATGGTGGATCTGGGGTCTTCTTGTTGCCGGCGCGCCGCGGCCGATCAGCGTTTGGGCGATCGGTAAGCGCCGGAAGGTCCCGTGAGCGATGCGATTTTCGATCGTCATCAACAACTACAATTACGGCCGGTTCGTCGGGCAAGCGATCGAAAGCGCCCTGGCGGTCGAGTGGTTGCACAAAGAGGCCATAGTCGTCGACGACGGCTCAACCGATAATTCGCGCGCCGTGATCGAGGCGTTCGGCGATCAAATCATCGCGATCTTCACTGAAAATGGCGGTCAGGCGAAAGCGGTGAACGCGGGTTTCGAGCGATCGACCGGCGATGCGGTGATATTCCTCGACGCCGATGACCTGTTGTTGCCGACCGTCGCGCGAGAGGTCATGGCGGCCTGGCGTCCCGGGCTCGCCAAGGTGCAGTACGGCATGATCTATGTCGATCAGGATTTGCGGCCGCTTGGACGACATTGGCCGGTTTACACCGAACGGCACACGCCCGAAGCGATCGCTCGGCTAATGCGGCAAACCGGAGATTACCGCTGGTCGCCGACCAGCGGTAACGCATGGAGCCGCGAGTACTTGAAGGAGGTGCTTCCACTTCCGGCATGCGACGAGGCGTTGCGGATAACCGACGTGTATCTCTCGAAACTCGCGCCGTTTTTCGGCGACGTAGTCAGCCTGAAATCGCCGCAATGCCTTTATCGCCGTCATGGTGATAACTGGACCAGCCGTACCTCGTCTTCCCGGTATCTGGAGAGATACCCCAGGCTGATGAGGCAAGCCGAAACCGCGCAGGGCCTTGCAAACGAGCTCTTACAACGAAAGCATCGTGTGTGCTTGATCCGCGATGATACCGAATATCACGCCAAGCTGGCGCTCGTTTTGAAGCGGTTCTTTCCGCGACGCTATCCGGGCCGCCTTGTCGACTCTGTTACTCAGATATTGGCGAACGGCATGGCGGGGCGAGTTTAGCCCGAGACGAAAATTCCTGCTGTTTGCCTGGGGCCTCGTTGTGGTGGCGGCGCCTCGTCCGATCGCGGGTTGGGTCGTAGAGATCCGCGACAATCACGATGCGACGTTGGCCAGCCCCAAAGGGTTGACGCGAATATTGGGCCAGATGATGGCCAGCAGATAGATCTCGGATTTACGCCGGCTCGCCGCTCGCAGAGGCATAGTCTGTTCGATTACTGCCGTCAGCGCGGCGATCGTCGCAGCCGGCGCCTCGGCATCTATTTTTTAGCATGGATGTCAAACCACCAACCCAAACCACGCGTGCCAAGCCGCTCATCAAGTTCGCGAAGCAAGCGCCATATGGAGTGGGCATGATCTACCGAATGCCAAGACCCCGAGGTTTTCTCTCCCCAAGGCCCCAACTCGCCAATTTTTCGTCCATATAAATATTTAGAGCTCTCTCCCCTCAATTTTCTCACACACTTACAGACGAGGTGTCTAGTCCCCCTGTTATAAAACCAATTTTCATGTAATCCGCGACGCCAAGTTGATCTATAATATCCATGATCGGGGCGCAATCAACGATAATCGCATGGTGCTTCGCTCCATTGCGAGAAGCCATCTCCTGATGGAACGAACTCCACTCCGATATTCTTGGACAGGTTAAATTACGCGATAGCTGATCACGACGACCGGCTTTTTCGCGTGCTTTCGGTGAGATACCGCTCGTGCTCGGACTGCAGGTCGACGCCCCATTTGACCGGGCACTCGAACTTCTGGTTTGCCCGCTCGAGCACTTGGATCGCCTCGCCCGATGAGCGCCAACGGCCCCGCGCGATGCAAACTTGCCCTGTCGTTCGCGTTATGCGAACATGTGGGCGTGCAAATCGACATCGCTCGCGAGGCCGGAAAGATGCTTGCGCGGATGCAGCCAGCAAAGGCCAAAGACATTCGCGAAGCGATCGATAAGGTGGCCGCCGACCCGACCGCGCCGAACAACAATCTGCGCCCGCTCAAAGACGTACCGAACGGGTTCCGCATTCGGGTCGGCGATTGGCGTGTCTCGTATACGCTGGATCGCCAGGGCGGCGTCATCAGCGTTTTCGAGATTGCCCCGAGAGGAGGAGCATACCGATGAGCGACCCGTTGCGAATGCGCCCGCTCGGCGAGCACGCCGCCTTGGTGCGCGATCGACTCGCCGCGCTGGCCGGCGCCGAGCTTGTCGACGACCCGGACCGCGCCGAGCTCGTGGTGATGACGCCCGACGACCTCGCCGATTTGGTCGAGGACGCTGGGGCAACCGCCGCCTATCGCCGCACGCGCGACCAGGAATGCGTGCCGATCGGCGTGGTCGACCGGCTGATCGCCGGAGAGAACCCGGTGCGGGTCTGGCGTGAGCATCGGGGTCACTCGCTGCGCCACCTCGCCGAGCGCGCCGGGATCGGCATCGGGTACCTGTCGCAGATCGAAAACGGCGAGCGTAAAGGCACGGTCGAGACGCTGAAGAAGATCGCCGGTGCGCTCGACGTCGACCTCGACGATCTTACCTGACCTGGTCAATACCGTGCGTTTCCTGGCGTTCGCGGGAACGGGATTGCGTCGCGGACGTTGGCGAGGCCGGTGACGTAGGCGAGCGTGCGCTCAAAGCCGAGGCCGAAACCGGCGTGCGGGACGGTGCCGTAGCGGCGCAGGTCGCGGTACCAATTGTAATGCTCGCGGTCGATGTGGAGCTCGGCCATGCGCGCGTCGAGCATTTCGAGCCGCTCCTCGCGCTGACTGCCGCCGATGATCTCGCCGATCCCCGGCGCCAGGACGTCCATCGCCGCGACGGTGCGGCCGTCGTCGTTGACCCGCATGTAGAACGCCTTGATGTCCTTCGGGTAGTTGACCACGACGACCGGCTTTTTCGCGTATTTCTCGGTCAAATACCGCTCGTGCTCGGACTGCAAATCGATGCCCCAGGCGACCGGAAACTCGAATTTCTGTGCGGCCCGTTCGAGCACTCGGATCGCCTCGCCGTAATCCATATGCACGAATTCCGAGCCGACGATCCCTTCGAGCTTGGCGACCAGCCCCTTCTCGATCCGCTGGTCGAAAAAGGCGAGGTCCTCCTCCCTTTCCTTCAGCAACGCCGCGAACGCGTATTTTAAGAGCGCTTCCGCCAATGCCGCGTTGTCCGAGAGGTCGGCGAAGGCGATCTCCGGCTCGATCATCCAGAACTCGGCGAGGTGGCGGCTGGTGTTCGAGTTCTCGGCGCGAAAGGTCGGCCCGAAGGTGTAAACCTTGGTCAATGCCAGGCAGTAGGCCTCGACGGCGAGCTGCCCCGAGACCGTCAGGAACGCCTCGCGGCCAAAGAAATCCTGGGCGAAATCGACCTTGCCCTCGGGCGTGCGCGGCAAATTGGCGAGGTCCAGGCTCGACACCCGGAACAATGCCCCCGCCCCCTCGGCGTCCGACGCGGTGATGATCGGCGTGTTGACCCAGAAAAAGCCGTTCTCGTCGAAGAAGCGGTGGATCGCCTTGGCGAGGCTGTGCCGCACCCTGGTCGCCGCCGCGATCACATTGGTGCGCGGGCGCAGATGCGCGACCTCGCGCAGGAATTCGAGGGTGTGCGGCTTTGGCTGGATCGGGTAGGTCTCGGGGTCGTCGACCCAGCCGATCACCTCGACGGCGCTCGCCTGCATCTCGAAGGGCTGCCCCTTGGCCGGCGACGGCACGATCATGCCGGTCGCCTCGACCGCGCAGCCGGCCGAGAGCCGCAGAACTTCCTGCGTGTAATTGGGCAGGGTGTTCGGCGCCACCACCTGCACCGGATGAAACGACGAGCCGTCCGACAGGTGCACGAACGAGATGCCCGCCCTCGAATCCCGCCTTGTGCGCACCCAGCCTTTGACCGTGACCGGCGCGTCCTGCGGCGCCTCGCCGGCCAGGATCGCGCGTGCGGTGAACTCTCTCTTGTCCATCGATCGAGAGTTACGCAGGCCGAACCACCTTGTCCAGCGATCCCCCAAACCTCTCTCGACCGCAGCCTTTGTCAGGAGAGGAACTCAAGGGCAGCATGCCGAAGGTGATTTTCGGACTCGCCGGCCGCCCCGCCGGGCTTGATTACATTGCTCGAACCTTCCTCTCGGCCAAGCGATTGGCGATTTCCGCGAACCGCCGATCGAAGGTGACGAAGGCCGCGCACCGTTCGGCCTTCGCCAGATGGAGCGCATCGGCAAAGTCCATGCCCTGTTCCATCCAGTCGAGCGCCCTGGCGATCGGCGCCGGATCCTCCAAAGCGACCCGCGCGAGGCCGGCGAAGGCGCGAAATGCCGGCGCCAAACGCGCCGGAGCGAAGCGGTAGACACTGCGGAGCACCCATTCGGTCTCCAATAGGACCGTCGTGCAGACGAACACATCCTCTGCGTCGAGCAACGCCCTTGCCTTGGCCGATTGCTCCGGGTGGTCGCCGGTCAGATAGCGGACGATCACATTAGTATCGATCGCCAGCATGCCGCCGCCTGGCTTCTGCACGTATTCCGGCATTCATCTCGGCGATCGTCTTTGGCGCGCCGGCATGGGCGAGCGATCCGAAAACATCCTCCGGCCGAGTCGGGGCGAATAGCGGGGCGGCCTTCAGCAACACCCCGTCGGGCGTTTCCTCCACCGTAAGCCGGGTGCCGGGCCCCCATTGCCGGCGTTGCCGGATCGCCTTGGGCAGGATCACCTGCCCCTTGGTCGACACCCTCGTCGTCGGTCTCGCGGAAATCGCCACCGTCCAGGTCCCGAGCAGGTAAGACGGTAAGTAAGATAGTATCCTGACCGAGACCGGGCAAGCCGGGCTGCGACCGCTCCTGCGGGTTGGCTTCGATCCGTTTTCCGCTGGGCCTGCTCACCCGCAGGCGGCGACGGCGCGGCGGGCCATGACGCTGACGAGGTGGGCGCGGTATTCGGCGCTGGCGTGGATGTCGGAGTTGAGGCCGTCATCGGGGATCGCGATGTCCTTGATCGCGTCGGCGGTGAAGGATTTCGCCGAGCGCCGCTTCCATCTCCGGGACGCGGAAGACGCAGGGGCCGGCGCCGGTCACCGCGACCCGCACGCCGCCGCCGGTGCGCGCGACGAAGACGCCGACGATCGCGTAGCGCGAGGCCGGGTTGCGGAATTTCTGGTAGTTGGCGCTCTGCGGTCTTCGGGAACCGGACCGCGGTGACGATCTCGCCTCGGCTCGAGCGCGGTCTCGAACATGCCGGTGAAGAAATCGTCGGCGGCGATCTCGCGCTTGGTGGTGTGCACGGTGGCGCCGAGCCCGACCACCGCCGCCGGATAATCGGCCGCCGGATCGTTGTTGGAGATCGAGCCGCCGATCGTGCCGCGGTTGCGCACCGCCGGGTCGCCGATCATGCCGGCCAGCGCCGCCAGGGCCGGGATGCCGCGCTTTGACGACCGGCGAGCGGTTGACCTCGGCGTGCCGGGTCATCGCGCCGATGACCAGCGCGTCGCCGTCCTCGGTGATGCCGCGCAACGACGCGATCGCGGCCGAGATCGACCAGATCGCGACGGCTTGGCGAGCCGCAGCTTCAGGGTCGGCACCAGGGTCATGCCGCCGGCGACCAGCTTGGCCTCCTCGTTGGCGCCGAGCAGGTTCGCGGCGTCGTCGAGGCTCGTCGGCTTGTGATAGTTGAATTCGTACATCGGGCCTCTCCCTATTCCGCGGCGAGCGGCGAGCGGTGCTGCTGGATCACGCGCCACAGCTTCTCCGGCGTCGCCGGCATCTCGACATGGCGCACGCCGAGCGGCTTCAGCGCATCGACGATGGCGTTGGTGATCGCCGCCGGCGCGCCGATCGCGCCGGCCTCGCCGCAGCCTTTGACGCCGAGCGGGTTGTGGGTGCACAGCGTCACGTTGGTCGACAGCGCGAAGGACGGCAGATCGTCGGCGCGCGGCATCGCGTAATCGTTGTAGGAGCCGGTCAGCAGCTGGCCGGTCTCCTTGTCGTAGACGCAGCCTTCGAGCAGCGCCTGGCCGATGCCCTGGGCCAGCCCGCCATGGACCTGGCCGGCGACGATCATCGGGTTGATGATGCGGCCGAAATCGTCGCGCGCGGTGAAGTTGACGATCGTCGAGCTGGCCGGTTTCGGGGTCGATCTCGACCTCGGCGATATGCGCGCCCGACGGGAAGGTGAAGTTCTTCGGGTCGTAGAACGCGGTCTCGTCGAGCCCCGGCTCCAGCTCGTCATGCGGGAAGTTGTGCGGCACATAGGCGGTCAGCGCGACCTCGCCGAAGCTCTTCGAGCGGTCGGTGCCGGCGACGGTGAAGTCGCCGTCCTTGAACTCGACATCGGCCTCGGCCGCTTCGAGCAGATGGGCGGCGATCTTGCGGCCCTTGGCGATGACCTTGTCCATCGCCTTGACGATCGCGGTGCCGCCGACCGCCAGCGAGCGCGAGCCGTAGGTGCCCATGCCGTAGGGGATCTTGGCGGTGTCGCCGTGGACGATCTCGATGCTCTCGATCGGGATGCCGAGCCCGTCGGCGACCAGCTGGGCGAAGGTCGTCTCGTGGCCCTGGCCGTGGCTGTGCGAGCCGGTCAGGACCGTGACGCTGCCGGTCGGGTGGACCCGCACCGCCGCGCTCTCGAACAGGCCGGCGCGGGCGCCCAGCGAGCCGACCACCGCCGAGGGCGCGATGCCGCAGGCCTCGATATAGGTGGCGATGCCGATGCCGCGCAATTTGCCGCGCGCCGCCGCCTCGCGGCGCCGCGCCTCGAACCCGGCGTAATCGGCCGCCTTCAGCGCCATCTCGCAGGGTCGTCTGGTAGTCGCCGCTGTCGTATTGCAGCGCCACCGGCGTCTGGTACGGGAAGGCGTCCGCCGGGATGAAGTTGCGGCGGCGCAATTCGGCCGGGTCGATGCCCAGTCTCGTCGGCGGCGAGATCGACGATGCGCTCCAACAGGAACGTCGCCTCCGGCCGCCCGGCGCCGCGATAGGCGTCGACCGGCACGGTGTTGGTGAACACCGCCTTGGTCTCGACGTAGATCGCCGGGGTCGTGTAGGTGCCGGCGAGCAGCGTCCCGTAGAGATAGGTCGGGATGCAGGTCGCGAAGGTCGACAGATAGGCGCCCATATTGGCGATCGTCGACACCTTGAGCGCCGAGGAACTTGGCGTCGGCGTCGAGCGCCAGCTCGACATGGGTGACGTGGTCGCGGCCATGCGCGTCCGACATGAAGCTTTCCGAGCGGTCGGCGGTCCACTTGATCGGCCGGCGCACCTTGCCGGCGGCCCAGGTGACGATCGCCTCCTCGGCGTAATGGTAGATCTTCGAGCCGAAGCCGCCGCCGACATCGGGGGCGACGACGCGCAGCCGCGCCTCCGGGATGTGCAGCACGAAGGCGCCCATCAACAGGCGGATCACATGCGGGTTCTGGCTGGTCGTGAAGAGCGTGTACTCGCCGGTCGCGCGGTCGAACTCGCCGATCGCGGCGCGCGGCTCCATCGCGTTGGGGACGAGCCGGTTGTTGACGAGGTCGAGCTTGACGACCCGCGCCGCCTTGGCGATCGCCGCATCGGCCGCGGCGAGATCGCCGAGATGCCAGTCGTAGCAGACATTGCCCGGCGCCTCGGCGCCAGCACCTGCGGCGCGCCCGGCTGCAAGCGCCGCGACCGTATCGACGACCGCCGGCTCGATCGGCATAGTCGACCGCGATCTTCTCGGCCGCATCGCGCGCCTGCGCCAGGCTCTCGGCGATGACGACCGCGACCGGGTCGCCGACATGGCGCACCCGCCCGTCGCCAGCACCGGATGCGGCGGCTCGTTCATCGGCGAGCCGTCCTTCGAATTGATCAGCCAGCCGCAGGGCAGGCCGCCGATCCCGTCGGCCGCCATGTCGGCGCCGGTGAAGACCGCGACGACGCCGGGGCGCCGCCGCGGCCGCTGGTGTCGATGCCGTCGATCCGGGCGTTGCGCGTGCGGGCTGCGCAGGATGTAGGCGTAGACCTGGCCGGGCGGTTGATGTCGTCGGTATAGGTGCCCTGGCCGGTCAGGAAGCGGTAATCCTCGCGCCGCCGGACCGGCGTGCCGATCGTGGCCATCGGCCGCTACTCCGCCGCCGCCCCGTGGGCGTTGGCGCGGCGTCTCGCCGCGCATCACCGCCGCGCCCTCGACGATCGCCAGCACGATGTTGTGATAGCCGGTGCAGCGGCAGAGATTGCCTTCGAGATATTCGCGGATCTCGCGCTCGCTCGGGTCGGGGTTGTTCTTCACCAGGTCGAGCGCGCTCATGACCATGCCCGGCGTGCAGAAGCCGCATTGCAGCGCGTGATTGTTGCGGAAGGCTTCCTGCATCGGGTGCAGCGTGTCGCCGTTCGGCGACGCCCTCGATCGTCAGGACGTGGCGGCCCTCGGCCTGCACCGCCAGCAGGGTGCAGGACTTGACCGCCTCGCCGTCGACATGCACGACGCAGGCGCCGCATTGGCTGGTGTCGCAGCCGACATGGGTGCCGGTCAGGCCGAGCTGCTCGCGCAGCAGCTGCACCAGCAGGGTGCGCCCCTCGACCGTCGCCGACGCCGGCTTGCCGTTGACGGTGAGGCTCACCGTCTTCTGCATCGAACCTCCCTGGATCGACGTCGCGGCCGTCTCCGGACGGCCGCGGCCGGAGTTTCGTGCGCCGCCGCCGGGTCAAGGCGTTCGCGCCGGCTGCCGCACGGCCGAAATAAGCGGCGCCGCTCGCGTCCCGACGGAGCCGACCCCAGCATTTCGGCCGGCCGGCGAATAAGCCCGAGGCTCAGCGCATCCCACCGTCGCGGGTGAAGTAATAGAGCATCAGGGCGACGATCGCGGTCAGCCCGGTGACCCATACCACCGGCGGCAGCCGGCCGGAGACGGCGCCGGTCTTCGGACGCCGTCTCGGGTCGCCGAGGCAGCAGGCGACATCCGCGACGCGAGCGACGATCGGTCGCGCCGCCGTCGGGCGGCGGCGGAACGGGGCCTCGCTCGCCGCCGTCCGGCGGCGACATCGCCGCGACAAAGCGCTCGAAAAAATCCGCCGCCATCTTGCGCGAGGTCGCGTCGATCAGGCGCGAGCCGATCTGCGCGAGCTTGCCGCCGACCTGGGCCTGGACCTCGTAGTGCAATACGGTCTCGCCGCCGTCCTCGTCGAGCGCGACCTTGGCGCTGCCCTTGGCAAAGCCGGCGACCCCGCCGGTGCCCTCGCCGGTGATCGTGTAGCCCTCGGCGGGTCGAGGTCCGACAGCGTCACCTTGCCGCGAAACTCGCCCTCACCGGCCCGACCTTGGCGACGACCTTGGCGGTGAACTCGGTATCGGAGATCTTCTCGATCGTCTCGCAGCCGGGGATGCACTGCTTCAGGATTTCCGGGTCGTTGAGCCCCTCCCACACGCGCTGGCGCGGGGCGGGAATGCGGAACTCGCCCGTCATCTCCATCGGTATGATCCTTTGCTGCGTGCCTTCAGTGTGGTGTCCGGCCGCGCCGATTGCAACGACGCCGAACGCCTCACGCCCGCGGGCGCGCGCGGCGCGGGTGCGCCGCCGCGCCAACTATCGCCGCCCGTCGCCGTTGCACCCGCTTGCCGCCTGGAAGCCTGCCCGCAATTGGTCGGGCGACATTTGCCGCGCCGAGTGCTATTCCGGTCGGTCTGGAGGGCAGCCATGCTTCGTGATTTCGTCGGCTACGGCGCCGAGCCGCCGCATGCGCACTGGCCCGGCGACGCGCGCATCGCGGTCAATTTCGTGATCAATTTCGAGGAGGGCTCGGAGCTGTCCTACCCGGCCGGCGACGGCGTCTCCGAGACCGGGCTGATCGAGAGCGCCAGCACCGATGCCGGCAACCGGCCGCGACCTCGCCGCCGAGAGCATGTTCGAATACGGCGCCCGGGTCGGCTGGTGGCGGCTCCACCGCATCTTCACCCGGTTCGGGCTGCCGGTGACGCTGTTCGCCTGCGCCCGGGCGCTTCGCGGCGAACCCGCCGGCCGCCGCGGCGATCGCCGCCACCGACTGGGACATCTGCGGCCACGGCTATCGCTGGATCAAGCATTACGAACTCGACGAGGCCGAGGAGCGCCGCCAGATCGCCGCGCGCCGTCGCGCTGATCCGCGAGACCACCGGCAAGCCGACGCTCGGCTGGTATTGCCGCTATGCGCCGTCGGAGAACACCCGCCGGCTCGTCGTCGAGAATGGCGGCTTTCTCTACGACAGCGACGCCTACAACGACGAACTGCCCTATTGGGTGCGGGTCGGGCGACCAGACGCCGCATCTCGTCGTGCCCTATTCGCTGGCCACCAACGACGTCAAATTCGGCCGCGGCGTGTTCGGGCCGGGCGAGGATTTCTTCGCCTATCTGCGCGACAGCTTCGACCTGCTCTACGAGGAAGGCGCCGAGCGGCCGCGCATGATGTCGATCGGCTTGCACATGCGCCTCTCCGGCCATCCCGGCCGCGCCGCGGCGCTGATCCGCTTTATCGAGCACATCCGAGCCACGACCGCGTCTGGATCTGCCGCCGCGAGGACATCGCCCGGCATTGGATCGCCGGTTCCCGCCGCCGGCCT
>CAVPBN010000010.1:0-20750 GCA_963701815.1 uncultured Alphaproteobacteria bacterium | reverse complement strand
CGCCGGCCGGCGGGGTGGCGCTGCTGATCTTCGTCGCCTCGTCGCCCGGCTGCTGTTTGCCGGCGCACTCGGTCTCGGCATCGACGAGAGCTATATGGTCGCTTCCGGCCGCGGGTGGCAGCTCAGCTATTTCGACCATCCGCCGCTCGCTTGGTGGCTCGCCTGGGCTATGGCGCGGCTGACCGGCAATGACAGCCCGATCGTCGTGCGCCTGCCGTTCATCGCGCTGTTCGCGCTGACGACGCTGCTGATGTACCGCGCGACCGCAGCCTCGTTCGGCCGAGCCGCGGGGTTGTGGGCGGCGGTCGCGCTCAATCTGGCGCCGGTGCTCGGGATTACCGCCGCGAGCTGGGTGTTGCCCGACGGCCCGCTTTTCGCCGGGTTGCTCGGCGCCGCATTCTGCCTGATCGCCGCCCTGCCCTCCGAGGGCGGCAGGGCGTGGGGTTGGTGGCTCGCCGCCGGCGCCTGCGCCGGGCTGGCCATGCTCGCCAAATATTCGGCGGTGCTGACGATCCTCGGCGCCGTCCTTTACCTGCTGAGCGAGCCGGCAGGCCGGCGCTGGCTCTCCCGTCCGCAGCCCTATGCCGCGGGGCTGGCGGCGCTGGTGCTGTTCCTGCCGGTGGTGATCTGGAATGCCCGCCACGGCTGGGTATCGTTCCGGTTTCAGGGCGAGCGGGCGGCGGGCGGACTGCACCTGCTGGGGCCTTTGGCGACGAGCGCCGGCGCCGCGCTGTTTCTGCTGCCCTGGCTTTGGCTGGCGCTGCTCCTGAGCGGCTGTGCGGCGCTGCGGCGCGGGCCGGGCGAGGCGAAACGCTGGCTCTGGGTTTGTCTGGCGGCGCCGCCGCTCGTCTTCTTCACCGTGGTTTCGCTGTGGAGCCACGTGCTGTTTCACTGGGCCGCACCGGGCTATCTGATGCTGGTGCCGTTGCTCGGCGACGCCATCGCCCGGCGCGGCCGCGGCGACCCGCTGGTCCGCCGTTGGCTGATCGCGACCGTCGCAATCGTCGTCCTCGGCGTCGGCGTCGTCGCCAGCGAGGTCCGGTACAACTGGCTGCCCTATGCGATCTTTCCGGGAGGCAGAGACCCGGCGCTCGCCGCGGTCGACTGGACCTCGCTGCGCCGCGAACTCGCCGAGCGCGGCCTGCTCGGCCGGCCCGGACTGGTCGTCGCCGCGACCCGCTGGCTCGATGCCGGCAAGCTCGACTACGCCCTCGACGGCCGGGTCGCCGGTGCTGTGTCTCGGCCCCGACCCGCGGCAATACGGTGTGATTGCGCCGTTGGCCCGGTATGCCGGCGACGACGTGCTGATCGTCGCGCCGGGCAGCGCGCTCGCCGGGATCGCAGCGCAGTTCGGGTCCCAGTTCGATGCGATCGAGCCGCTGGCGCCGGCGACGATCCTGCATGCCGGCCGCCCGGCGCTGACCGTGCCGCTCTATATCGGCCATCGGCTGCACCCGCCCGCGTAAAGGCCACGGGACTACTTCGGATCGTATTGCGGGTAGCCTTTGAAATCGCGCGCGAGATAGAGCGGGTAGCGGCGCTCGGCATCGGGTCCGAACGGGATCGCCAGGGTTTCGAGCGGCTCGATCGCGGCAAAGCTCGGCCGCATCTCGGCGATCAGATTATGCGTCGAGACCAGCAGAAAATTGCCGCCGCGATATTTCGTCATGTTGTTGGTCAGGTCCCATTCGTCTTTGACCCGATCCATCAATTCCCATTTGACCGCGTCGAACGGATGCGGGCGCACGTAGTAGATCAGCGCGGCCAGGGTCTCGCGATCGTCGGCAAAGAGCCGGTAGCCCGGATGCCGGGCCAAGGCCGCGCCGACCTCGTCGCCGAGCCTGTGCCAGCCGCGCAGCCGGGCCAGCGGGTCATAGCGGGCCGGCAATTCGACGCCGAACCCGGTCAGCGTCTGATAGCCGGCGAACACCGCGACCGTCGCGACCAGGTGCAGCGCGACCGCGAAGACTACCCAGTTATGCCAGCCGCGCCGCTCCGCCATGGCGACGACCAATACGATCGCCGAGACATAGGCGGGCGCCGCCCAGTTCGCATGGGCGCGCGACAGCAGGCTGACCATCAGCATCATCGCCAGGGTCGGCAGGCTGAAAGCCGCGAGGAGCCTGGCGCGCGGCTCGGCCAACGCCCGCGGCGCCGCTGTCGCCAGCAACAGACCGGCGAAGAACAGCGGGCCGAAGAGGGCGAATTGCGCGCCGAAAAATTCGAGAAAAGCGCCGGGATGGAACAACGTCCCGGCCAGATCGGCGTTGTCCGAAGTGTGCCGGTAGCTGACGAAGCCGTTCTCGCAGTTCCACCAGAAATTCGGCAGATAGATCAGGAGGGCGACGCCGATAGCCGCGAGCAGCGATCGCAGATGGCGGCGCTCGGCCGGGACCAACAGGACCAGGCCCAACGCCGACAGGAGCCAGTAGGCCATCGCGTATTTCGCCAACAGGCCGAGCCCGGCGGCGATCCCGACGGCGAACCACCAGCCCCGCCTGCTCTTTTGCCGGCCGCCTTTTCCCCGGTCATCGTCTTCCCGGTTTCATCTTCCCTGGCCCGGATCAGCGCATAGAGCGCCGCCGCCCAAAACAGCAGCAGCGGCACGTCGGGCGCGATGACGAAGGCGGCGGCCGATGCGCCGGGCAGGCTGGCATAGGCGACCGCCGACCAGAAGCCGATCTGCCGGTCGTAGAGCCGCGCGCCGATCGCATAGACCAGGATCGCGGTGCCGGCGGTCAGCAGCGGGGCGGCCAGCCGGACGGCGAACTCGCCGTCGCCGAAGAGCCCGGTCGTCAAGGCGATCAGCCAGGCGACGAGCGGCGGCTTCGAGTAGTAGCCGAACGCCAGGTGCTTGGCCCAAAACCAGTATTGCGCCTCGTCGGGGTAGAGGTCGGCGGGCTGGACGCGCAGCCAAAGCAGCCGTGCGGCGGTGATCGCGACGATGGCCGCAAGCATCGCCGCGGCAGGAAACCGGGCTGCGACGGACGGCCGACGGGGCATTGCCGTTTCGCCGGGAGCGATCGGCCCGATCGTCATGCTGCGCGAAGCTCCGCTTGATCTTGGGGTATGATCCCTCGCCGCCGGCAATCACCCTCAAAGCGGGCGACGCTCGGGTCGGCGAGGGACGGGTTGGAGGAGGCAGCAGTGAGCCAGGAATTTGCCGGAAAAGTGGCGCTGGTCACCGGCGGCGGCAGCGGTATCGGTGCGGCGGCGGCGCGCGCCTTGGCCGCCGCCGGGGCCTATGTCGCGATCCTCGACCATAACCGGGAAGCGGCCGAGGCGATCGCCGCCGAGATCGCCGGCAACAGCGGCAAGGCGGCGGGGCACATGCTCGATGTCGCCGACGCTGCGGCCTTCGCCAAACTTGCAGGCGCCGTCGCCGAACAGGCGGGCGGCATCGATGTCTTGGTCAACAGCGCCGGAACGATTACCCGGCACACGATCGCACGGATGCCGGCGGAGGCTTGGGAGCGGGTGATCGCGGTCAATCTGCGCGGCCCGTTCAACGGCATTCAGGCGGTATTGCCCCATCTGCGGGCGCGCGGCGGCGGCGCCGTCGTCAACATCGCCTCGGTCGCTGGGCGGCGCATCTCGTTTGGCGGCGGCGCGCATTATTCGGCGTCGAAAGCGGGGTTGCTCGGCCTGACCCGGCATGCGGCCTACGAGCTGGCGCCCGACCATATCCGGGTCAATGCCGTGTGCCCCGGCCCGACCGCGACCCCGTTCAGCGGCAACATGCCGTCGGCCGAGCAAAAGGCGGCTCGGGCGAAAAAGATCCCGCTCGGCCGCATGGTCGAGCCCGAGGACATTGCCGACGCGGTGTTGTTTCTGGCGAGCGATCGGGCCCGCATGTGCACCGGCATCGCCCTCGACGTTGATGGCGGGGTCTTGATCAGCAACGACATTCCCTATGACGAATATTTCGGCAAGATGACCTGACCCTATGCGCACGATCTATCAGCGCGCCTTGGTATACGGATAGACGATGTCGCCGGTCTTGTACTTGGCAGGCGACAGGATCGACACCGTTTCCGGCCCGCGAAACTGGTCGACGCCGTGACCCTTGATGTCGTGGTACTGGACCCAGATCGGCCGTGCCTCGGTCCACTCGCCGTCGGGGCCGAAGGCGATGTCGCCGACGATCGTGTGAAACGGGTGGCTGTGCATGTATTGGGCGAGCTTGTCGTTGTCGAGCGTCCCGGTCGCGGCGACCGCCTCGGCGAGCACCTGGAACTCGCTGTAGGCGAAGGGCGGCAAGAAGTAGCCGAGCGGGTCGACCCCCGCGGCGCCGGCCCTGGCCTGGTATTTCTTCAGAAAATCCATGACGCCGGGAAATTCCATCGTCTTGACCGGTTCCCACAATTCGACATTGACGACGCCGTTCAACGCCGGGCCGAGCTGGATCTTGATCGCCGCCGCCTGGGCACCGGCGAGCGCGCCCCCCAGCATGTTGGTCTTGAGCCCGATTTCGCCGACGGAGCGCAGGATGCCGACGGTGTCCGACGGGTAGGAGGCGGCATAGACGAGATCGGGCTGCGCCGCGCCCACGGCGCGCACGATCGGCGTAAAATCGACCGTGCTCGGCGGGTAGGCGCGGTCGTAGACGATCTTCATGCCCGCGGCCTTGGCTTCATCGCGCGCGCTGTCGGTGGCCTTGTGCTGAAATTCGGCATCGGTGCCGACGATCGCGATCGTCTTCGGCTTCGGCTCCTGCGCCATCGCCAGCACGAAAAACTCGTGCGCGAAGGTCTTCTGCGGGTCCGGGCCGAACGGCAGCATCGAAAAATACCGCGAATAATGGAACTTATCGTTCGCCGCCAGGGCAAACAGCCCGAAGAACAGCCGGTTGTGGGAGATCGCCACCGGCATTGCCGGCACCGTCAAGTTGGTGCCGTAGCTCGACACCAGCAGGTCGACTTTGTCGATATCGATCAGCTTGGTATAGATCCCCGGCACGTTCGACGGGTTCGACTGGTCGTCGTAATAGACGAGCTTGACCGGGCGGCCCAACAGCCCGCCCTTGGCGTTGACGTCGGCCTGCCAGATCTGCATCGCCAGGAGCCCGGTCTTGCCGACGACGGCAAAGGGTCCGGTCAATTCCATGCTGAACCCGATCGTGATCGGCTCGGCCGCCCGCGCCGTCGATACCGCCGTCAGCAATATCGCCGCCATGCAAGCGCAAAATCCCCGCGTGCTGGTCTTCATGCCTGCAATTCCTTCACTTGCGCCGGGGTCAGCCAGCGGGTCTTCGCGCCGCGCAGCAAGAGGTAGAGCTTTGCGGTCTCTTCCAATTCTTCGATCGCATTGACCGCGGCGTCGAGGTTTGCGCCGGCGACGACCGGGCCGTGATTGGCCAGAAGCACCGCATGATGTTTGCCGGCGAAGCCGCGGACCGCTTCGGCCAACGCCAGATCGCCGGGCTTGAAATAGGGGACGAGCGGCAGCCGGCCGACCCGCATCGCGTAATAGGCGGTGATCGGCGGCAACACGTCGGCGGGGTCGATTTCGACGAGGCACGAGACCGCGACCGAATGCGTCGAATGCAGATGTACGACCGCGCCGGTCCCGGCGCGCTCCTCATACATGACCCGGTGCAGAAAGCTCTCCTTGGTCGGCGGATCGCCCGAGGCCAACCGGCCGTCGTCGCCGAGCTTGGACAGCCGGGCCGGATCGAGGCGGCCGAGCGAGGCGTTGGTCGGCGTCATCAGCCAGCCATCCTCGACGCGCAGGCTGATGTTGCCCGAGGACCCGGCGGTCAGACCGCGGTTGAAAATCGAGGCGCCGACCGCGCAGATCGCCTCGCGCTCGCTGGCGTCGCTCATCGCGTGTTCCCTGGGCAAAGCGGCCCCCACCCTAACCCTCCCCCGCGTGCGGGGGAGGGAATGGGAGGGGGCGGGGCGGGCGGCAACGCAATCCGAGCGGCATGGGTCATTCTCACTCTCCCGACAGGACGGAAAACGCGCGCAGGAAAAAGTCGGGCGCGCCGAAATTGCCGGATTTGAGGGCCAACGCCAAGGCCGGCTCGCAGTGACCCCGCGGGAGGCTGACCGTCCACGGCACGCCGGGGTCGATCTGCCGGCCGATGCGCAATCCGGTGACGCCGAGCGCCTGGACCACCGCCCCCGCGGTCTCGCCGCCGGCGACGACGAGCCGCCGCACGCCGGCCGCTACGAGGCCGCGGGCGATCGCCGCCAAGGTCTCCTCGACCACCGCTCCGGCGCGCTCGCGGCCGAGCCGGCGCTGCGCTTCGGCGACCTGCTCGGGCGGCGCGCGGGCCGAGATCAGGATCGGCCGCTCGCCGAGCAGCGGCTTCGCCCAGGCGAGCGCCTGCGCGCGCCGCCGCGACCTTCGGCGGCAGCGATCGGGTCGATCGTGAAAGACGGCGCCCGCTCCCGCATATAGGCCACCTGCGCCAGCGTCGCAGTCGAGCACGACCCCGACAGCACCGCCGCGGCGCCGGCGATCGCCGGCAGCGCGTCGGCGGCGACGCCTTCGCCGAGCAGGCCACGGCGGCGGAAATTCTCCGGCAGGCCGAGCGCGATCCCCGAGCCGCCGGTGATCAGCTCGAGATCGGCGGCGGCCTCGCCGATCGCTTCGAGATCGCGGTCCTCGATCGCATCGACGATCGCGTGGGCAAAGCCCGCCTTGCGCAGCGCGGCGAAGGCGTCGGCGGATCGCCGCGGCGCCGCGGGCGACGGTGGCGGCCGGCACCAGCCCGACCCGGCCCGTTGTCTGGCGCTGCAACACCCGCACCAGGCTGGGGTCGCGCATCGGCGTCAGCGGGTGGTCGCGCATCCCCGATTCGGACAGCAGCACGTCGCCGACAAACAGATAGCCGCGATAGATCGTCCGCCCGGCTTCGGGAAAGGCCGGGCAAAACAGCGTGAAATCGGTGCCGAGCGCGGCCATCAGCGCCTCGGCGACCGGGCCGATATTGCCGGCATCGGTCGAATCGAAGGTCGAGCAGTATTTGAACAGGATCTGCCGCGCCCCGGCCCGCCGCAGCCAGGCGAGGGCGGCGAGGCTCTGTTCGATCGCCTCGGCGGCCGGGATCGTGCGGCTCTTCAGCGCGACGACGACCGCCTCGGCATCGGGAACCTCGGTCCCCGCTGCCGGCACGTCGATCAGTTGCACCGTGCGCATGCCGCGCCGCACCAGTGTGTTGCACAGATCGGTGGCGCCGGTGAAATCGTCGGCGATCGCACCCAACAATACAGGCACCTGCCGCCTCCCTTGCCTTCGCTCGCGGGCGGGGGAAGAGTAGCGATCCGCCGCGCCGGCCGCAAACAGCCGGTCAGCCATCCGATCAACCCGTCCGGGGAGGACCATCCCATGCCGAAATTCGCCGCCAATCTGAGCTTCATCTTTCAGGAAATCGGCTTTCTCGACCGGTTTGCCGCCGCGGCCCAATGCGGCTTCAAGGCGGTCGAATATCTCGGCGCCTACGACCATCCGCCCGAAACCGTCGCCGCCCGGCTCGAAGCGCACGGGCTGGTCCAGGCATTGTTCAACATGCCGCCCGGCGACTGGGCGGCCGGCGAGCGCGGGATGGCGGCGTTGCCGGGGCGCGAGGCGGAGTTCCGCGCCGGCGTCGAGCAGGCGCTGATCTACGCCAAAGCGACGAAGTGCCGGCTGCTGCACGCGATGGCCGGGTTGTGGCCGCAGGGGCGCGACCGCGCCGAGGGCGAGCGCGTCTACGTCGCCAATTTGCGCTACGCCGCCGAGCGGCTCGCCGGCGAGGGCATCACGGTGATCATCGAGCCGATCAACAACCGCGACATCCCCGGCTATTTCCTGAACACGACGGGCCAGGCGATGGCGGTGATCGAGCGAGGTCGGACACCCCAATCTGCAGCTCCAGCTCGACCTCTACCATGTGCAGATCATGGAGGGCGATCTCGCCCACCATATCCGCAGCCTGGCCGGCCGTTACCCGCATATCCAGATCGCCGGCAATCCCGGCCGGCACGAGCCGGATGTCGGCGAGATCAACTACCCCTACCTGTTCGATCTGTTGGACGAGATCGGCTATGCGGGCTGGATCGGCTGCGAATACCGGCCCAAAACCGAGACGAAGGCCGGGCTCGGCTGGGCCGCGCGCTACGGCATCCGAGGGATAGAGCAGGATGCGGATCGTCATCACCGGCGGGTGCGGGTTTCTCGGCCGCGCGGCTGGCCATCGCCCTGCTCGCGACCGGGGCAGCGCCCTCGGCCCGGTCGACGAATTGGTGTTGTTCGACAACGCCCCCTCTTCCTTGCCGTTGCCGGACGACCCGCGGCTCGTCGTCGTCGACCGGCGACATCGCCGATCGCGAGACGGTGCGGCGGCTGTTGAGCCCCGATACCGCCGCGGTGTTTCATCTCGCCGCCATCGTCAGCGGCCAGGCCGAGGCGGATCCCGATCTCGGCTACCGGGTCAATCTCGACGGCACCCGCGCGGTGCTCGACGCCTGCCGTGCGCTCGGCACCTGTCCGCGGCTGGTATTCGCGAGTTCGCTCGCGGTCTATGGCGGCAAGCTGCCGCCGGCGGTCGGCGACGACACGCCGTTGACGCCGCAATCCTCGTACGGCACGCAGAAGGCGATCGGCGAATTATTGGTCAACGACTACAGCCGCAAAGGTTTTGTCGACGGCCGCGCGCTGCGGCTGCCGACCGTGGTGGTGCGGCCGGGCCGGCCGAACCGCGCCGCCTCGACCTTTGCCTCCTCGATGATCCGCGAGCCGCTCGCCGGCAGGGACGCGGTCTGCCCGGTCTCGCCCGATACGGTCATGGCCCTGGCCTCGCCGCGCCGCGTCGTCGCCGCCCTGCACCACGCGCTCGAATTGCCGGGCGAGGCGTTCGGCATCAACCGCTCGATGCAGTTGCCGGGCTTTTCGGTCGCGGTCGGCGAAATGGCCGAAGCGGTGCGCCGCGCCGCCGGCAATCAAGCGCATGCCCGCATCCGCTGGCAGCCCGACCCGCAGATCGAGGCGATCGTTTCCGGCTGGCCGCGGGCGCTGATCGCACCGCGCGCCGCCGCGCTCGGCTTTACCGCCGATGCCGACATCGACGAAGCCGTCCAGGCCTTCATCGAAGACGACCTCGAAATGCAGAAGACGCTGGTTTGACCGCCGACCCCTCCGATCCGCACGGCCTGATGGGAAGAGACAGGCACGGCTCGGCACGACGGGGGCCGGCAACAGCGCGGCGGTTCAGGCGCCGGCGATGAACGAGCGCAACGAGCGGGCCTCGTATTCGATCTCGTCGAGCCGGCTCTTGACCAGATCGCCGATGCTGACGATGCCGCAGAGCCGGCCGTGGTCGACGACCGGCAGGTGACGGATGCGGCGGTTGGTCATCTCGGCCATCAGATCGGCGACGCTGTCCGCCGGGCCGCAGGTCACCGCCGGCCGGGTCATCGCCTCGGCCACGGTCAGCGACAACAGCGCATCGCCGCGGTCGGCCAGACCGCGCACGATATCTCGCTCGGAGATGATCCCGTCGACATGCTCGCCGTCGGCGCTGACGACCAGAGCGCCGATGTTGTCGGCGCGCAACGCCGCAAGCGCCGCCGCGATCGTCTGTTCCGGCCCGATCGTCGCCACCGCGCGGCCTTTGTCGCGAAGGATCGCTTCGACGTTCATCAGAATTCTCGTCCTTTGGCGCGGCTCCGCACCGACGGTTCCGCACGAAGAATAGGACAAAATGACGCAGTCGTAAATAATTTTTAACGTCGGAGCAAACGTCCGGCCGTCCGTTGCCGAGAGTGGATTTCGCGCCGGTCGACCGCGATACTGATGCGGGTCCGCCGAGCCGCGGCCGCCGAGAGGAAACGCATGACAGATATCGGGATCGGGGAGATTACGCTGGAGGCGGTTACGGCCGGCGCGGGTCCGCCGCTGCTGTACCTGCACGGCGGCGATTTTTTTGCGCAGGATCGCGCCTTTCTCGACCGACTGGCGCGGCATTGGCGGGTTACCGCACCGCGTCATCCGGGATTTGGCGGATCGCCGCGGCCGGACGGGTTCCGCACGATCCACGATATCGCCTATCTCTACCTCGACTGGCTCGAGCGGCAGCCCGGCGGCGACGTCGTGCTCGTCGGGTCCTCGTTCGGCGGCTGGATCGCGCTTGAAATCTGCGTGCGCTCGGTCGAGCGGGTGGGGCGTCTGGTCCTGATCGATCCGCTCGGGGTCAAATTCGGCGGCCGCGAGGAACGCGACATCGCCGACATGTCCGCCATGCCTGAGGACGAGCTGCGCCGCTGCCTGTTCTACGATCCGCAGCACGCGGTGCCGGATTACGGCGCGCTCGGCGACGACGAGCTGACAACGATCGCCCGCGACCGGGCGGCGACCGCGCTGTACGGCTGGCGCCCCTACATGCACGATCCCGGCCTGCCCCGATGGCTGCACCGGGTGCGGGCGCCGACGCTCGTCCTCTGGGGCGAACAGGACGGCATCGTCGCGCCCGATAACGGCGCGAAATTGTGCCGGTCATTGCCCGATGCCCGCCTCGAACTGATCGGCCAGGCCGGGCATTATCCGCAGATCGAACGCCCGGACGCCGTTGCCGCGGCAATCGAGAAATTCGCACGCCCAGCAACGACCCAGTGAGAGGGCAACGCCATGCAGGTCTGGCATTTCAGCGAGATGGCCTACCACCCGGCTTGGCCGCAGCTCGGCAACTCATACCGGGTCACGATCCCGAGCCGGCTCTACGATCCGCGGGTCGGCGCCGACCTCTATCATCGCTACCTCGATGAATGGGCTTTGTGCGACGAGCTCGGCATCAACATCATGTGCAACGAGCATCATGCCACCGCAACGTGCAGCGATTCGGTCTGCACCGTGCCGATGGCGATCCTGGCCCGCGAGACCAAGAAGGTGCGGCTGCTCGCCCTCGGCATGCCGATCGCCAACCGCAACGACCCGATCCGCGTCGCCGAAGAATATTCGATGATCGACGTGATCTCGCGCGGCCGGGTCGAGATGGGTTTCGTCAAGGGGGTGCCGTACGAGATCTCGCCGGCCAACAGCAGCCCGGCCGATCTGATGGAGCGCTTCTGGGAGGCGCACGACCTGATCCTGAAGGCGATGACCAGCCATGACGGCCCGTTCAACTGGGAGGGCCGGCATTTTCATTATCGCTCCGTCAATGTCTGGCCGCGTCCCTGGCAACAGCCGCATCCGCCGGTCTGGATGGCGATCGGCAGCGCCGGCAGTGCGATCGAGGCGGCGGCGCGCGGCCACATCATCGGCACGCTCAATACCGGCTGGGCGCGCACTCCCGGTATTTACGCCGCCTATCGTCAAAGGGCCGCCGAGGCCGGCCGCCCTGCGGCACTCGACCGCCTGGCCTATATGGCGCTGGTCGGCGTCGGCCGGACTCGCGAGGAGGGCTGGCGCCGGGCCGACCAGATCCTCGATTACAGCCGGACCTCGGGCATCGTCGCACCGCAATTCGCCAATCCGCCCGGCTACGCCGAGGCGGCGATGAGCGGACAGGCGATCAAGTCGGGCGGTGGCGGCGGGGCGCGCGCCACCCGCGTCCAAACCAGGGACGGCAAGCCGATCAACCCGCGCACGATCACGGTCGAGCAGGCGATCGGCGCCGGCCTCTCATTCGCCGGCACCCCCGACGAGGTCTTCGACCAGCTGCGCGCCTTTTACGACCATGTCGGCGGGTTCGGGCATTTGTTGATGATGGGCCAGGGCGGACTGCTCTCCCATCGGGAGACCGTCGCCAACCTCGAACTGTTCAGCAAGGAGGTATTGCCGCGCCTGCCCGATCTCGCACGGTAGGCTCGCGGCCGAACCAACCGGCCGCGCCGGCAGATCATGCAATAGGCGTCGGTAATCAAGCGGCAACCCGGCGTCGCCTCGCATGATTACCGGAAGATGGGTCATGCACCCTCGCGGCCGTCGCCCAGGTCCTCCCCGCTCCGGCGGAGGGTGCGGTCGCCGCCATTGCACCGTTCTCGGCAGCAGTCGCGGGCGGATCGGCTGGGTGTCCGTTGATGTATCGGCGCAGGCGTTCGCGGCCGCGGGACAAGCGAGACATGACCGTGCCGACCGGCACACCGAGCACGCGAGCGGCTTCGTCGTAGGAGAGATCCTCGACTGAGACAAGCAACAGCACCGACCGCTGTTCCACGGGCAAGGTCGCGACCGCGCGCAGGAAATCTCGATAATCGAGCGCGGAATTCTGCCCGCCTTCAACGCCGGGCAACTCGTCCTCGGCAATATCCGTCAACGCGCTGTGTGCCCCCCTCCGCTTCTCGCGAGCTCGATCGTTGAGAAAACGATTATGCAGGATCGTAAAGAGCCAGCCGCGCAGTTCGCCTTCAACCCGGCGCCGGTGCCAGCCGGACAGCGCGCGTTCGAGGGTATCCTGGACCAGATCGTCGGCCCGTTCGCGATCGCCGCGCAGCAATGCGTAAGCGAAGCGGCGCAGCCCGGGGATGTGAGCTTCGAGAAGCCCGGTCGAGTTGAGGATTGTGTCCGCTGAAGGCAAAAGGCGCCCATCCATCGCGAGGAACTTCCAAGGACCGAAACCTGTCCGTCCGGCGAGCAGGTATTGCTCCGGTGGCCCAAGCGGCGGCACATCGTTAAACAACCGGCGTTTCGAGACCAAATGAATTACGTGTTAATTTCTGACTTAAATGTTACTTTCCGGAAACTGACAGATGATGTACGAGGACTTCTAAGGACGAGGTCTCGGGTTTGACGCGATGACACCCAGCGCACGTCGCATCCTCGTGATCGAGGACGATGCGGAGACAGCCGGCCAATTGGTCGATTGCCTGCAGACGAGCGGCTATTCCGTCGATCTCGCGCGCGACGGGGAGGAAGGATTGCGCCTCGGCCGCGCCGCCGAATATGTCGCGATGACTGTCGATCGCATGCTTCCGCGCATCGACGGGATCGAGGTCATCCGCCGTCTCAGGGAGGATGGGGTCCTGACGCCGGCGCTGATCCTGAGCGCTCTCGGCGAAGTCGACGATCGGGTGCGCGGACTTCGCGCCGGCGGCGACGACTATTTGGTAAAGCCGTTTGCCTTTTCGGAAATGCTGGCGCGGGTCGATGCTCTCGTTCGCCGCAGCGCAACTGCGGTCAAGGAGACGGTGTTGAGGGTCGGCGACTTGGAGATAGACCTGCTGACTCGCGTCGCCCGCCGCAGCGGCAGAGCGATCGAACTACTTCCGCGGGAATTCCGATTGTTGGAATACCTGGCCCGAAACGTCGGGCAGGTTATTTCCCGGGGCATGCTGCTGCAGCATGTGTGGGATCTCCATTTCGACCCGACCACCAACGTAATCGATGTGTACGTTGGCCGTGTGCGCCGAAAAATCGATAATGGCCAAGCCTATTCGCTGATCCATACCGTTCGCGGCGTTGGATATTGTCTCCGTGATCCTGGGTAAGACCTTACGGTCCTCGACGCTAAAATTAGCTCTGATCTATGTCAGTGTGTTTTGTGCGGCAATTGTGGCGCTTCTCGGTTCGGTTTATTGGTCAACAGCCTTCTACATACGACAGAAATCGGACGACGCCATTGCGCGAGAGCGCGCATTGCTGGAGACAGTGTACGACCATGCGGGCCGGGGCCCTCTGGTCGCGCTGGTCAACCAGCGAACCAGCGATCGCCATTTTGATGACTGGGCATATCTGATCGTCGATTCTTCATTCGCCTACCTGGCCGGAAACCTCAAAACCTGGCCAGCCGCGCTGACCGCCGATCACGGCTGGACCATTTTTTCCGCTGGCGGACAGCGATCGGCAGCAGCCAATCCGCCGCCGTTGCGCGCGACATTCGAACTCTTGCCGGGGGGCTACCATCTCCTCGTAGCGCGAAAGATCGACGATCTCGAAGGCTTTATCGGGACGATCGCGACCGGCATTGCTTGGGCCGTCGGGTTGTTCGTGCTTCTCGCGGCGGCCGCCGGGATATCCACCGCACGGCGCTCGGTGGGGCGGATCGAGGCGATCAACGCCACCACTCGAGAGATCATCCGAACCGGGCTCGGCAACCGGATACCCCTGCGCGGAACCAGAGACGAGTGGGACGAGCTCGCGACAAACCTGAACTCGATGCTCGATCGCATCGAGGAGCTGGTGGAGTCGAACCGGCAGGTCTCCGACAACGTGGCGCATGACCTGCGGACGCCGCTGACCCGAATGCGGGGACGTTTGGAACGAGCGTACCGCCAGCAGTTCGATTCCAACGGTTCCCGCCTGCTGATCAGCGATACGATTATCGACCTCGACGAGATCCTGAGAACATTTTCGTCGCTGCTGCGGATCTCCCAGATCGAAGTGCAGGATCGGACGGCCGGGTTCCGGGAGGTCGACCTGTCTGCATTGGCCCGGGAGGTGGTGGAGCTGTTCGATGCTGCCGCGGAGGACAGCGCCGCGACACTCCGGCTCTCGGCCGATGACGCGATACGCGTGGTCGGCGACCGGGACCTGCTGTTCGACGCCCTGTCAAACCTGATCGATAACGCGATCAAGCACGGCGGCAGCGACGGCGACATCACGGTCGCCGCTTCACGGAGCGCTCGGGGGCCCGTCCTTTCGGTCGCCGATCGGGGACCGGGCGTCCCGACCGAGGAACGCACGCATATTCTCAGGCGGTTCTACCGGCTCGAACGCAGTCGCAACAGTCCCGGCAACGGCCTTGGGCTCAGCCTCGTCGCAGCGGTTGCCAAACTCCACGGGGCGCAACTCGAAATGGCCGACAACTTTCCGGGCCTGAAAATAGAACTGCGCTTTTCATCGCCAAGTCCGATTTGACCCTCGGGCAACCGGCTGAGCTGGTTCGTCCGCCGCCGCCGGCGCGCCAAACGATCGCCATCCGAACCATCATTGGCCATAAACGAGCGTACTTGCCTGATCGAAAGCCGTCCTATCGCCAAGTCCAACCCCAGCCCGGAACCCAAACCCAGCCTCCGCGCCAACCCCAACCTGGACCCCAGGCCCAGCCCGGACCCCGCCAACCGCCGCGCCAGCCCCACCCGGGACCCCAACCAGCGCGCCAGCCGCAGCAACCCCCGCGCCAGCCCCAGCCACTGTGCCAACCCCAGCCGCCGCCATGCCAGCCGCCGCCGTGCCAGCCGCCGCCACGCCAATTTGCCTGCGCCGGGCCGAGATCGGCCGAAGCGGCAAACGCCGCCAAGGCGAAAGCGGCGATGATCAGGAGCCTACGCACCATCGGACACTCCCTGGCTGCGAATCCGGCCGCGTGGCCGAGGGCGGATCAAAAAGATTGTCTCTCCACTATTGCACCCCGGTCGAATGACTTTTGTGTCATTTTTGATTGGGCCTCTCGTCCGGAAAACCGACCCGAAGTCAATGGCGTTAACTATGTAATCACATTTTCGTGAGCCTTCGCTCGACCACCTGCCGACCGGTCGCGCCGGGGCAAGGCCGCGTCAACCGTTTCCCGCGCCGTTAGAGCCGGGCGACCTCCGGAATGGTTCCATCGTCACTATTTCGTGACCGGCCGATCGCGACCCGCCCCGGAATAATATCGCCGTCAGCCGGTCCTACTGGACGGAATATCGGCTCGCGCCGCACTCCGAACCCAATGCGGAGAGGCGCAAGGAGCTTTGATTAAATTTCGTGTCATCATTCGCGTGTCATCATTCAGAGGAACCCATGTACGACGCGGTTTTCGGTCAGCGGGTACCCCTTTCCCGGCGTTTGCTGATGCGGAGTGCAGTGGCCGCCGTCGGCGCCGCAACGGTCATTGGCATGAGGCCGAAACCGGCCGCCGGCGTCATCAAAATCTCGCAGAACGCGGTCGCTTATCAGGACCATCCGCAAGGCGACAAGCGCTGCGACAAGTGTGTGCAGTTCCAACCGCCGAACGCCTGCAAGATGGTCGACGGCACCATTAGTCCGCAAGGGTCCTGCCGGATCTTCATGCCGAAACAACAGGCAGCCAAATAGTCTGCAACAATGCCCTCGGCAGGCTGAACCGGCAATGCCGCGCCGTTGCAATCGGCGATGCAGCGCCTCCGATGCGACTGCCGCTCCGATTGGCTCGCAATAAGCTCGGACCGTAGCGTCACTGCGATCAGCGAACCGGGGAGAGCAACAGCCGACGAGGCATGCACTGCTGCCGCGAAGGGGGAAGCATCAGCATGATCCTAAAGGGTTGGCGGATTGCACCGGGTGTAGTCAGCCGCTGGCGAAAGCTCCCGGTGACCGCACTCGTCGGCATTGCGACGCTCGCCGCGGTTCTCGGGGTAGGTTTGTTGCCGCGGTCTGCCGCCTCGCTCCCGCTTTACGCGCGCCAGACCGGTCAGCCCTGCGCGACCTGCCACACCGCCTTTCTCGAACTGACCCCGTTCGGGCGACGGTTCAAACTCGGCGGCTACACTTTGGGCGGTGGCGATTGGAAGGGTCCGCCCTTCGCCGTCATGCTGCAGCCGACCTTCACGAATACCCAGGCCGCGCAGCCCGGCGGCGCCGCACCGGGCTTCGGCGTAAACAACAACTTTGTCATGCAGCAGATGAGCCTGTTTACCGGCGGAAAAATCACCGAGAATTTGGGCGCGTTCATCCAGGGGACCTATGACGGCGTCGGCCGCAATTTCGGCTGGGACAACACCGACATTCGCTACGCGCGATCGGTCAACATCGGCAGCCACACGCTGCTGTGGGGTATCGACCTCAACAATAACCCGACCGTACAGGATGTCTGGAACACGATTCCAGCCTGGAGCTTTCCGTTCGTAAGCTCGGCCTTGGCGCCCTCACCGGTGGCCTCGACCTTCATCGAGCAAGTTTACGCTCAGCAAGTCGCCGGGCTCAGCGCCTATGGTTTTCTCGACGACAAATTCTATTTCGAATTCGGCGGCTACCGGCCCTTGTCGAACAGAACGCAACTCACCCTCGGCGTCGATCCGACCGGCGAGAGCCCGATCAGCGGCGTGGCGCCTTACTGGCGAATTGCGGCCGAGCCGAACTTCGGCGCCCATTCCTGGGAGATCGGCACCTTCGGGCTCGCTTCCCAAGTGGTGCCGATGGGGATTTCGGGTGCGGGCACCGATTCCTTCACCGACATCGGCGCCGACACCCAGTACCAATATCTCGGCGACCCGCACACCGTCACGCTGCGCGCAGCCTGGATCCACGAATACCATGACACAAGCGCCAGCCGGCGGCTCGGCCTCGCCGACAATTCCGACGACACGTTGCGATCCTTGAATGTTTCGGCCTCGTATATCTACGATAAGACATGGAGCCTGACTGCCGGGCGGCTGCAGGTCGGCGGCACCAGTGATGCGGGGCTCTACGGCACGACGACCGGCAGCCCGAACAGCGGCGGTTGGATCGGCGAGATTGCCTACCTGCCGTTCAGCCACGGCGGGCCTTCATACTGGCCGTGGCTGAATTTGCGTATCGGTCTGCAATATATGCGCTGGAACAAATTTGACGGCGCCACGACCAATGTCGACGGCAACGGCCGCAGCGCGCACGACAACAATACCCTGTTCCTGTATGTATGGACGATGTTTTAACTCTCAGAAAAGAATATTTTTTTTTTACTATGGAATACCTTACTCGGAAAATCGCGCCGCGTCCGCCGGTCCCCCGCCAACTCTTATGGCGGGGGACCGTCTCCAGGGTCACTCGGAAGTGCTGTTTATGGCCGGCGCGGGGCCAGTAAAGATGATCAGATCGGAGACGTTGTCGTTCACGGCGGCAAGACGCGGAGCGTTGTTCGGCCCGGTGCCGACGGCGAGCCCGAAGGCGCCGCCCTGGTTGACATCGACATTGAACTGGCTGACGAAGACGCCGGTCTTGGTGAATTCGACGTATTCGCTGGGGTGGGCGAGGTCGCCGTTGACCAAGTCGCTGTTGGCGACAATCAAGTCCCCGTTCAATGCTTGCGCCATGCCGAGCGGTCCGCGCAATACTGTGTCGTCGGCAAAGATCATCACGCCCTGGCCCGCCGAAGTGGTGCGCGAGCCGGCCTGCTTGACCGCGAAAACGGCATTATCGAGGGTCGAAGCCACGTAGAGAGTGTCGGCGGACGGGTCGTAGACAAGACCGGTCGGTCCGGTGACGAACCCAACGGGATTGGGCTGGACCATATATCCCGATGCAATCACGGCAGCGTCGGCGGGCCTGTGGAACAAAGGGTCCCTATGCACGCGCCAGCCCAACGCCGGCAACCTCGATGGGCAGCGCGGCTGTCTCATCGCACACTCCTCCCTTTGACAATATGACCGCCCAACCGCGTTATTATTCCGTGCGCAAACCTCGAAGCCTCGTCCAATAGCGCACCAGACGAACAGCCGCCTCGGAAGCGACCCCGCGACGCTGGGCCCGGCGTTGCTGTTTAACGAAAACACCCCGATTATAAGGCTGCTCTCGGAGTCGCCGGTCGGCTGCTGAGCGTTGGTTGCCACGCCGCACCACGACGGCCGCGTGCGTCCGGTCGAACAAACGAGAGATCCAGGATCAGCCGCCAAGGCCGTTCGGCAAGACGGTATTTGCAACTCGGCCCGGCGGCGGCCTGAAGCCGTCGGCCTCGGGTCTCCGGCTACCGCTACGGCTACCGGCGGCCCGCCGGTTCGCTCAGCGATAATAGCCGGGGGGCGGAGGTGGTGGCGGAGGCGTCGTAAGGACGCCGGTCACCGCACCGACTGCGCCGCCGACCGCCGCCCCGGTCGCCGCACCCGGCCCGCCGGCGGCGGCACCGCCGATCGCCGCCCCGGCCCCGGCGCCCATCAGGCCGCCGCCGACCGCGCGGTCGGCCGGGTTGTACGGATTGCAGGCGGCCAACGCCGAGACGAGCCCCGCGGCCAATGTTGCTTGTACGATCCGTCGCTGCTTCACGATCATCCCTTTCTGCCGATAGGCAAACCCGGCCCGCTCAAACGGCAAACTCGGCGGTCGGCTGCCGCTGCAACAACGAGACAGCCCGTGCTTCAGTTCCGAGCGGACCAATTTTGGGCGGCAAGGAATAAAGAGTTGGTTGCACCGGTGCCGCAGACGCCGGACTCGCCACGGCGCGGGGGGACGTTTGCTCAGATCGCTCCTTCCTTTTTCAGCGCCTCGATGTCGCCGGCGCTCATCCCGAGCCAGTCGCCGAACACCGCGGCGCTGTGCTGGCCGAGCAACGGCGCCGGTTCGAGCTTTGGCGGCGCCCCGTCGAAGCGCACCGGCCAGGACGGCATCTTGAACGGACCGGTCGGATGCTGTGCGACCTGCAGAATGCCGCGCTCGGTAAAGCTCGGCTCATTCATCAGCTCCATCGTGTCGAGCACCGCTCCCGCCGGCACCCCGGCGGCGCCGATCAGGCGCATCGCCTCGTGCTTGTCGCGCCGCTTCGTCCAATCGGCGACCATCGCATTGACCTCATCGATGCGCTCGCCGCGCGCGGCAGCAGTCTCGTAGCGCGGGTCGCCGATCAGCTCTTCGCGGCCGAGCAGCTTTAGCAGGCGATGCCAGTGATCCGTCTGACGGGCAAAGACATAGATCCAGTCGTTGGCGCCGCCCGGCGCGCAGGGGAAAATTCCCGACGGCGCCGTGTTGCTGCGGTTGCTGTTGCGGGGTGCGGCCCGGCCGAGCACGGCCTGCGTTTGAAACGCGAAGCGGATATAATGGAGCATTGCATCCTGCATCGCTACCTGCAGCCGGCGGCCTTGACCTGTCGCCTTGCGCTCGTAAAGCGCCCCCAGGATGCTGATGGCCATCAGCATCCCGGTGCCGGTATCGCCGAGCGATACACCAGGTCGGATCGGCGGTCCGCCGGGCTCGCCGGTGATGCTCATCGTGCCGCCCGCAGCCTGGGCGATCATATCGAAGGCGAGGTTCTTCTCGTACGGGCTGCCCTCGCCGAAACCCTTGACCTGGGCATAGACGATGCCGGGGTTGACGGCGCGGATCGCGTCATAGCCGAGGCCGATGCGCTCGATCGTGCCCGGCGCCATGTTCTCGATCATGACATCGGCACGGCGCGCCATCTCCTTGACCAGCGCGAGACCGCGCTCGGATTTGAGGTTGACCGTGACCGATTTCTTGTTGGCGTTGAATTCGAAGAAATAATACGAGTCCGGGCTGCCCGGCGGCCCGACAAAGGCGGTGCGGCCCGGCTCGCCGCCACGCGGATTCTCGACCTTGACCACCTCGGCGCCGAGCCAGGCGAGCGCCTCGGTACATGATGGCCCGGCCTCGAACTGGGTCAGGTCGAGCACCCGGACCCCGGCCAGACATTTGACCGGCGCAGCCGCTGCATCCATCTTTCCGCACTCCTCCAAAATCCGCTGGCGCACGATAGTCTACAACCTCCGGTCAGGGAAACGGCCGATTTGAAACCGCACGCCGATCCCTGCCCACCGACACAGGTTTTCCCGCTTGCTCGCCGACCAGCCTCTGGCCATGGTGCGGCAACGCAGGGGCGGGATCGGGTATGGCGACGAAAAGCGCGGTGGGACTGGTGGTGCGGTGCCCACGGATGATCGCCATCCGTCGGCACCGCACCACCAACGTATTGGTCCGGCGGGCGGATTTACGAAACGCTTGGGAACCGGGCATTTCGATCGGACCACTGGCGGCGCTGGTCGCGTTGTTGCTGGTGTCCGGCTGCGCCGGCACAAATTCGAGCGCGTGCCAATGCCCTAAGATCGTCGCCTACGACGACCCGACGCTGAAGCAGATCACCGCAGCGTTGCAGGCATTGCCGTCAGACAGCGTGCTGCACCGGGCGATGGATGATTACGAGAACGAACGCGACGATCTGCGCTTTT
>CAVPBN010000009.1:0-248015 GCA_963701815.1 uncultured Alphaproteobacteria bacterium | reverse complement strand
CTGTGATCGAGCGAATGCTGCCGCGCACCGCCTCGGTGATTTCCGAGCGGATACCGGATCACATCCTGTCGGCGCCTATGCCCCCGGTGCGAGGCTCCGATGGGCAACCGCCGTGGCCGCCACACCGACGGAGCAGGTGGACATGACCGATGCGATCACCCTGCCGCCGGTGTCGTTGGCGGACCTGGGTGTTTGTTGCGGCGCTCGTGGCGGCGGTCCGTTGGCCGCACCGGCGGGCCGACATCGCCGCCCTGATCGAGCTCGGCGGCGTGGCCTCGCGCGTGCCGGCGACGGCCGGACGCTCGGGGTCGGCCTGTGGTGGCCGTTCGGCGACACCGCCGCCCGGGTTGGTCTGATCGTGGTGTCCCCCGCCAGCCAGGGCCTTGGCATCGGCCGACGGCTTGTGGAGCGGCTGCTGACCGACGCGGCCCCCCGCTCGGTCATGCTGCTGGCGACGTCGGCCGGCCGGCCGCTCTATGAGAGGCTCGGTTTTGTCGAGGTCGGCGCGGTGTGCCAGCACCAGGGCGAGTACAGCGGCGGACGGCACCCAAATCGCGGATCCGCGCGGCTACATCCGAGGATCGGTCTGCCGTGCTGTACCTGGACGCGGCGGTATTCGGTGTCCCGCGGCCGGCCGTCCTCGAGCACCTGCTGGCGGTCGGCCGGGCCTTCGTGCTGGTCGAGAACGGCAGAGTGGCCGGCTACGCTATCGAGCGCGCCTTTGGCCGCGGATCGGTGGTCGGTCCGGTGGTGGCGGCGACTGAGCCCGACGCAATCGCCCTGTTCAATGCCGCTGCGCGTCCGGGCTTCGTGCGCGTCGACCGGCCGTCGGAGGCGGCGATTTTCGGCCGGCACCTGACAGCATGTGGCCTTACACCGGACAGCAAGTCGCCGGCCATGCTGCGCGGCGACTGGCCGGCGTCGACGGTGCCACAGCGCATCTATGCGCTCGCCAGCCACGCCCTGGGCTAGGAGGAAACGAGATGCACCGGATCATCGTCGTCGGCCGCGGACTGGTTGGCAGTGCCGCCGGCCGGCACCTGTCGGCACTGACCGACGGCGTGGTTGTTCTCGGCCCGGACGAGCCGGCCCACCGCGCGGCGCACACCGGCGTATTTGCCAGCCATTACGACGAGGGCCGCATTACACGCGTAGTTGACCGGGACCCGGCGTGGGCGGTGACGGCGAAGCGCTCGATCGACCGCTATGCCGAAATCGAGGCCCGCAGCGGCATCCGCTTTTTCACCGATGCAGGCTATCTCGGGATCGGCGCCGCCGGCTCCGATTACCTCGACCGCTGCGAGACAGTGGGACGGATGTTCGGTGCCGACACCACGCGGCTCGACGCCGCCGGTATCGCCGCCCGGTTTCCGTTCCTGGCCGTGCCGGACGGCGCCGGGGGCCTCTACGAAGGCCACGCCGGCTATGTCAGCCCGCGGGCCATGGTGCGCGCACAGGCCGAGGTCGCGCGGCAACAGGGCGCCGTGATCATTGCCGATGAGGCAACTGCTGTACGCCCGGCCGCAAGCGGCGTTGAGGTCGACACCGCCCGCGGCGGCACTCTGCGGGCCGAGCGGGTGCTGGTCGCCATCGGCGCCTTCACCGATGCCTGCGGCCTCTTGCCGGTCGACCTGAGGCTGCGGGTACTCGGCAGGACCGTGCTGCTGGCGCATATCGATGACCGGCTGTTGGCAGAGCTCGGCGGCATGCCGGCTCTCATCGATGCCGAGTCCGGGGCCTACATCCTGCCACCGATCCGCTATCCGGACGGCCGCCACTACCTGAAGATCGGCATCGGCAGCACGGCCGACCCCGAGCTGCGGTCGCTGCCCGACCTCATAGGCTGGTTCAAGAGCGCGGGTTCCGCGGAGAACCGCCGCGACTTCCAGGCGTTCGTCACCCGGCTTATCCCGGCGCTCGGTCGTTGCCGGCACTGGCACACAGACACATGTGCCGTGTCCTTCACAGCGACCGGCCTGCCCTACATCGATCATGTGATGGGCGACCGCATTGCCGTCGCGGTCGTCTGCAATGGCAAGGGGGCGAAGTCCTCCGACGACTGGGGATGGCTCGCCGCTCGGCTGATGGCGGGGCTAGAATGGGAACACCCGGTGCCGCGAGAACGGCTCCGGTTGCCTGCGGAGATTCGATAGACACGTCCGTCAGGCGGAACGACCAAAGTCGACGCGGCTCAACGCTCGATCAGCGTTGGCCAAGGGTCCGGAAACGGCGCGTGGCTGCCGCCCGGTTCCGGCTGCCCGATCGTCCGGAACCCACCCGATGCAGTCGTCGGGTTGGACGGCCGGCACTAGCGTACGATTTTGCACAAATCGTGCGATGACCCCTAATATGGCCGGAACTAACGGACGGCGCATTTTTGTATCATAACCGTACGGAACGCGAACGTAGCGCCCGAATTGCCCTCGCGGCCATGGCGATTGGCGTTTGGCGTGCTTGCGAGCGGCATCTGGTGCGTCCCGAACGGGCGAAACCGCGGCGCTCGGCGGCGGCCTCGGCAAGGGGCGGTCTGTGCACCGGCGGATCAAGCGCAACATCATGGGCGCAGCACCGTGATCAACTCCGCGGTCCGGATCGGCTGGTCTACCGGCCTCGGGATCGCGAAGGCATGAGGATGCGACGCCAGCAATTGACCGAAGCCCAGATCACCGCGCTGCTCGATCCGCCCACGGATCAACGTGAGTTGGTACGCCACTATACATTATCGATTGCGGACCTCGCGGCGATACGGCGCCGGCGCGGTGATCACAACCGTCTCGGCCACGCGCTCATGCTCTGCTACCTGCGGCACCCCGGTCGTGCCTTGCGGGCCAACGAACAACCACCTTCCGCTCTCGTCAGGTTTGTCGCCGAGCAGATCGATGTTCTTCCAGAAGCCACTGTCGACTATCTCGCCTCCGAGCAGAACCGCCGGCGTCATGCTGCGGAACTGCAGGACCGGTTTCAACTCCGCCCGTTCGGGACGCGCCCTGCCGCTGATCTGGCCGACTGGCTGCTGCCTCGCGCGATCGAAAATGACCGCCTCGTCCATCTTGCCGGGCTGGTGGTGGAGGAGTGCCGACGGCGCCGGATCGTCGTGCCATCGCGCGGCGCGCTTGAGCGGCTTTGCGTCCAAAGCCGTTATCAGGCGCGCCGGGAGGTCCAACGCCGACTGACCGATGGTCTGTCTGCCGAGCAGCGTCATCGGCTGGATGCGCTGACCCAGCGCCGGGCGGAAACCAGCCAAAGCTGGCTCGCCTGGCTGCGCCAGATGCCCGAAGCGGCAAAGCCGGTGGCGATGCTCGATCTGATCGATCGACTGGACCATGTCCGCGCCGCCGGTCTCGATCCGGCAAGTGGGCATTTTGTGCATCAAGCGCGACTTGTCCGGCTCGCCCGTGAAGCCGCCCGCACCACGGTGCAGCACGTCGCGGGCTATGAGCGCCAGCGTCGGCATGCCACCTTGGTCGCCGTCACCCTCGATCTCGCCGCCAGCCTGACGGACCACGCCGTCGATCTATTCGACCGGCTGATCGGGACGATGTTCCGCAAAGCCCACGGGCGGCATATCCGTGCCTTCCAGGCCGATGGCCGCGCCATCAACGAGAAGGTTCGCCTCTACGCCCGCGTCGGCGCCGCTCTGATCGCAGCGCGCGACAACAAGCAGGACGCCTTTGACGCGATCATCGCGGTAATCGCTTGGGACCGCTTCCTCACGACCGTTGCGGAGGCCGGGGCGCTGACGCGGTCGGAAGAGTTCGATGCCTACCAGATGCTCGGCGAGCAGTATGCCGGCATCCGCCGTTGGGCGCCGGCGTTCCTCGAAGCATTCATCTTCCAGGGTGTACCGGCCGCAGCGGCGCTGATGCGTGCTATCGACATGCTGCGCGATATGAACCGGAAGACTGCGCCCAGCCTGCCGAAATCCGCGCCGGTCGGCTTCGTCCGGGAGCGCTGGGCGCGCCACGTGCTTCGCGGCGGGGCGATTGATCGGCGCTACTATGAGCTCTGCGTGCTGTCGGAATTGCGCGACCGCCTGCGCGCCGGCGACATCTGGGTGGTGGGCAGCCGGCGATATCGCGCCTTCGAGGAACGCCTGATCTCCCGCGCGACCCTGAACGAGCTGGAACGCAGCGGCGCCTTGCCGATTGCGGTCGACGCCGACTTCGAGCGCTTCACCTCGGCTCGCCGCGCTCTCCTCAACGAGCGGCTAGCGGCGATCGACGCCAAGGCAAAGAACGGCTTGCTGCCCGATGTGATGATCGACAAGGGGGTGCTGAAGATCACGCCGGTCGAGAAATCGACGCCACCCGAGGCTGCGGCGCTCGCCGCGCGCCTCTACGCGATGCTGCCGCGCATCCGGATCACCGATCTGCTGTCGGAGGTGGCGCGATGGACGCTGTTCACCGAGTGCTTCACCCATTTGCGAACCGGCGAAACCGCCGCCGATCCGCACATCCTCATGGCGAGCCTCCTCGCCGACGGGCTCAATCTCGGCCTGACGCGAATGGCCGAGGCGTGCAACATTGCCAGCCTCGGGCAGCTGGCCTGGATATCCGAGTGGCACATCCGCGACGAGACCTACGCGCTGGCGCTCCGCGCTCTGGTCAATCAGCAACAGCGCGAGCCGTTAGCGGCGATGTTTGGCAGCGGTTTTGCCTCCTCATCGGACGGCCAGTTCTTCCGGGCCGGCGGCTTCGGCCGGGACGCGAGCAGCATCAACGCCCATTACGGCGATGACCCTGGGGTCAAGTTCTACACACACCTCTCCGACCGCTATGCGTCGTTCCACACCAAGGTGATTGCGGCGACCGCCAGCGAAGCCGCGCATGTCCTCGACGGACTGCTCTACCACCAGAGCGAGGTCGCAGCCGGGCGCCACCACACCGATGGCGGCGGCGATTCCGACCATGTCTTCGCCCTCTGCACTTTGCTGGGGTTCCAGTTCGCGCCGCGAATCCCGGATTTGAAAAGCCGCCGTCTCTATAGCTTTGGCAAGACGTCGGCCTATCCGTCGCTCGAGGTGCTGATCGCTGGGCGCATCAATGTCGCCCTGCTGCGCGCCCACTGGTCGGAGATCCTGCGGGTCGCCACCTCGATCCATACGGGCACCGTGACCGCCTCTCTGATCCTGCGCCAGCTCGCCTCCTACCCGCGGCAGAACGGCCTCGCCGCCGCGCTGCGCGAGCTGGGGCGGCTCGAACGGACGCTGTTCACACTCGACTGGCTGGAAGATCCAGAACTGCGCCGGCAGACCAGCCAGGAACTCAACAAGGGCGAAACCCGCAACAGCCTGGCGCGGGCTGTCTTCATCCATCGCCTCGGCGAGATCCGCGACCGCACCTACGAGAACCAGCAACACCGCGCTTCGGGCCTGAACCTCCTCGTCACCGCCATCATCCTGTGGAATACGCGGTATCTTCAGCGGGCCGTTGCTGTTCTGCGCCAGGCCGGGGAAGTCCCGGACCGGCTCCTCGCCCACCTCTCCCCGCTCGGCTGGGAGCATGTGAACCTCACCGGCGACTACATCTGGAGCGCCGAGCCATCGACCACGGAAAACTCTGGCGGCTTCCGCCCGCTCAGGACCGCTCCCGATACCGCTCGCAAGGCCGCCTGAGTGCGCGCCTCGTCCGCTCCTGCTACAAATCTTGCCGTTTCGTTAGTTCAGGCCGCTCTATCGCGATCGAGGCTGATAACAGCAAATCAAGGCAGTTGCGAGGCCCCGATTTGGACCTCTGCAGCCGCGGCACGGGGCGTGCGTGATCATCACCACGCTGAGGTCGTGTACGAGGAGTTGCGCGGCCTGGGTTACGCGGCGGCTACGACGCGGTCCGCCGGTATACGAAGAGTGGCGTGCTGCCCGCGGGGCGGCGACGGCAGAAGCCTATGTGCCGCTGAGCTTTGCGCCGGGCGAGGCCTTCCAGTTCGACTGGAGCCACGAGATCGTGCTGATCGACGGCACGACGGTCACGGTCAAGGTGGCGCATGTTCGGCTGTGCCACAGCCGGATGCTGTTCGTGCGAGCCTATCCGCGCGAGACCCAGGAGATGGTGTTCGACGCGCACAACCGGGCCTTCGCTTTCTTCAAAGGCGCCTGCACGCGCGGCATCTACGACAACATGAAGACGGCGGTCGAGGCCGTGTTCGTCGGCAAGGACCGCCGCTTCAACCGCCGCTTTCTGCGGATGTGCGGGCATTACCTGGTCGAGCCGACCGCCTGCACGCCGGCGGCCGGCTGGGAGAAGGGCCAGGTCGAGAACCAGGTCGGGCTGGTACGCGAGCGCTTCTTCACGCCGCGGCTGCGGGTGGCGAGCTATGAGGAGCTGAACGGCTGGCTGCTCGACCGATGCGTTGCCTATGCCAAGGCGCACCGGCATCCCGAGCTGGCCGACTGCACGATCTGGCAAGCCTTCGAGGCGGAGCGGCCGCAGCTGGTGCCGATCGCCGGCCCGTTCGACGGCTTCCACGCGACCCAGGCCTCGGTCTCCAAGACCTGCCTGGTGCGGTTCGACAACAACAAGTACTCGGTCGCCTCGCGTGCCGTCGGCCGGCCGGTCGAGATCCAGGCCTATGCCGACCGCATCGTCATCCGCCAAGACGGCGCGATCGTCGGCGAGCATTCGCCGCCGCTTCGGCCGCGGCGAGACGATCTACGACCCCTGGCATTACGTGCCGGTGCTAGCCCGCAAGCCCGGCGCGCTCAGAACGGTGCCCCGTTCAAGGACTGGCCGCTGCCGGCCAGCCTGGAGCGCGTGCGGCGCAAGCTGAAGGGCTCGCGACGACGGCGACCGCCAGATGGTGAAGGTTCTTGTCCGCCGTGCTGACCGACGGCCTTGCCGCGGTCGAGGCGGCCTGCGCCGAGGCGCTCGCCGGCGGCGTCCATTCGGCCGACGTCATCCTCAACATCCTGGCGCGGCGTCGCGATCCTTTGCCGACGGCGACGATCCTGACCCCCGACGCGCTGCGGCTGCGTCACGCGCCGATCGCCGATTGCGCCCGCTACGACAGCCTGCGCCGAGCCTCTTGATGGAACGCACCAACGTGCTCGAGCTGATGTCGACGCTCAAGCTGTACGGCATGCGCGCGGCCTACGACGAGGTGATGGCAACCGGCATCAAGCGCCGGCACGAGCCGCCGCGCATTGTCGGCGAATTGCTCAGCGCCGAGATCGCCGAGAAGCAGGCGCGCTCGATCAAGTATCAGCTGACCATCGCCAAGCTGCCGCTGGCCAAGGACATCGACGACTTCGACTTCACCGGCACGCCGATCAACGAGGCGCTGGTCCGCGACCTGGCGAGCGGCGCCTTTCTCGCCGAGCAGCGCAATGCCGTGCTGGTCGGCGGAACCGGCACCGGCAAGATCGCATCTTGCCATAGCCATCGCCCGGGCCTGCATCCGCGGCGGCGCCCGAGGCCGCTTCTACACCGTCGTCGATCTCGTCAACCGGCTGGAGAACGAAGCCCGCGCTGGCCGCCAGGGTCGGCTCGCCGAATATCTCACCCGCCTCGACTTCGTCGTGCTCGACGAGCTCGGCTATCTGCCGTTCGCTCAGGCCGGCGGCCAGCTGCTCTTCCATCTGATCAGCCGGCTCTACGAGCGCACCTCAGTCATCGTCACCACCAACCTGGCCTTCGGCGAATGGCCCAGCGTCTTCGGCGACGCCAAGATGACCACGGCACTCCTCGACCGACTGACCCATCACTGCGAAATCATCGAGACCGGTAACGAGAGCTGGCGCTTCAAACACCGCGCCTTGACGTACCACCCCGGCTTGCCCCGGTGGGCAAACAGGCACCTCCCACGCGCGCCGCTTCGTCGCTCGTGAGGGCACTGCGCAACGCACGCGGGGCCCTCCTGTTCGCTAAATTCCACCGGATGGACCGTCCAACCAGCTATCGTACCGGGGGCTAAAGATGATTTCAGGCAAGCCGAACGAGACGTAATATTGGGCGCGCTCGGCGGCCCATTGCAGGAACTGCACGGTGCTGTCGACCTGGTCGTCATACCGGCCGTTTGGGAAGGCGAGCAGCTCCTTTTCGAACTCGGCGAGCCATGACGCCGCATCGGGCAGCAGGATGCGGCCGGCTTCGAATGCGGCGGATTGCTGAACGGCGCGTGTCATCTTGTCGAGGGTGACCTTGACGCCGATGATGTTGAGCTGGCTCTGCTGCCGCAGCGACTGGATCAGGGCGGCGCCTGAATTTGCGTCTTCGATCAGGATCGTCTTGGCGTGATGGGTTTCGGCATGGGCCATCACGGTGCGCAAGAGGTCCGGAAACTCCCAGCGGTCGCGGCGAACCTCGATGAGATAGTAGTTGTTCTGGCAGATGCCCCAGGTCGTACATGCCGAATAGTCGTTGGTCGCGCCGAGCTTGCTCGCCGTGTCCCAGCTTTGCACGACCTCGCTAAAGGTCTCCGGCGCGGCAGGAGAGGAATAGCGGCCGAGCCATGCGGCCTTGAACAAATTGCCTTCGGCCGGCACCGGCGATTGCTGATACTGCGCCTCGAAGACCCGGGAGCCGACCGATGCTTTGATCCGTTGGAGCGTTTGCAGGCTCTCCCTTGCCGGATGCAGCGCCTCGCCGACCAGCCGCTGATGGAATGTCCGGGGCCAATCGCCAGAGTTTGCGGCTCGGTCGCAATCGCCGGCAGGGCCAGAACCTCGAATTCCTCCTTTTGCAGCAGATGACCGGTCAGGTCGTCCTGGTGGAGCCGCTGCATCGCGGCGATGATGGCGCCGGCCTCCTTGTTGTCGAGGCGGCTATAGAGCGTCTTGTCGTAAAATTCGTTGACCCGCCTGCGCTCGGCTTCGGATTCCGCCTCGGCCGGCTTGATCGGATCGTCGATGATCAGGGTGTCGCCGCCCCGCCCGGTCAGCGTGCCGCCGATCGATGTGGCCAGGCGAAAGCCGTGACGGGTGGTGGTGAACTCGGTCTCGGTGTTTTTGCGCGGATTGACGCGGGTGGCGGGGAAGACCCGCCTGTACCAATCGGATTCGAGGATGATCCGAGTGTCGCGGGCGTGCTTGCGGGCAAGCTCGTCCGAGTAGGAGACCACGATGATGCGGCGCGACGGGTCATGCCCGAGAATGTAAGCGGCGAGGGCGACCGCGATGACGATCGACTTCAGCGATCGGGGCGGCAGGTTGACGATCAGGCGCAGGCGCTTGCCCGATACCGCCGGTTCGAGATGCCAGGCGAGGCAGTCGATATGCCAGGTGTCCAAATACCTCTCACCCGGACAAAGGGTCTCGAACACCTTGGCGACAAAGCTGGCAAAATCGCGGCGCAGCACCGCATCGAGCAGCGGCAGGTCATAGATCATTGGAGTTCCTGCCCTGCTTTTTCAGAAAGCGCTCGATGATCTCCCGATCGCTGTGGTCGAGATCGGCGGGGGTCGCGCCCGCGGCGCCAGGTCCCGATGTCGAGTGGGTTTCGACCTCCTTTTCGACATCGAGCAGGATCTTGATGGCGCGCAAATCGGCCTTGGCCGATTTGTTGACCAGCTGCGCGATCACCGCCGCGCGTTTGGTCATCTTTTTGCGCCCACCGTTCTCAACGACGACTATCGTCTCGCTCAACGCCTTGGCGAGCAGCGTCCTAAGGTTCTTCGAACCGCTTGGCCGTCCCCGGGGATTGCCGCACCGACCCTTGCTGAAGCGGGTGTGGCGCGGCGGCTTGCCGTAGCCGACCTGGTAATCGTCCCGGTCTTCAGGCGGCATGGTGCACCTCGGTCTCGCGGGCGAGATCGTCGAAGCGACGGCCGGTCGCGGCATGAACAGCGCTGCCTCCCGTCAGGGCCTGCCAACGCCGCACTATCGTATCGACATAGACAGGATCGAGCTCCAGCCCATAGCAGCGCCGGCCGGTGCGTTCGGCAGCGATCACCGTGGTGCCGCTGCCGAGAAAGGCGTCGAGCACGATATCGCGGCGGGCCGAGCAATCGAGGATCGCGTCGGCAACCATCGCCGCCGGCTTGACCGTCGGGTGCAATGCCAACAGATTGCCCTCCTCGGTCGAGCGGGCGAACGAGTTGATCCCGGGATAGCGCCACACATTGCTGCGGTTGCGGCCGAATCGGCCGAGCTGAACATTGTTGCGATGCCGGCCGCCACGGGTCGCGTACACGAAGACCAGCTCGTGCTGGCTGCGATAAAGCGAGCCCATGCCGGCGTTGTCCTTGACCCAGACGCAGAGGTTCTTGAGTTCGCCATAGGCTTCGCAACCGGCGGCGAGCAGTTCTCCGATATGCCGCCAATCCATGCAGATAAAATGCAGCGAGCCCGGGAGGCTGAAGGCGGCGAGGTTGCGGAAGGCGGTGCTCAGAAAATCGGTGAACGCGGCCTCGTCCATCTCGCCCGAGCCCATTGGGAACGGGCGATGGTGGATTGCGCCGAGGCCGCCGGCATGACCGTCGATCGCCACGTTGTAGGGCGGGTCGGTGAAGGCCATGGCGGCGCGTTCGGCGCCCATCAGCGCCTGATAGGCCTCGGCATCGAGCGCATTGCCGCACCGGACCCGATGCTGGCCAAGATGCCAGAGATCCCCTTCCCTGCTGATCGGCGGGCTGGTAGGGATCTCGGGCACGGTGTCGGCCGGATCCTCGGCTTGCTCCGGCTCGGCGTCGAGTTCACCGATCCGCAGGTCGATTTCGGCCATTTCGAACCCGGTCACCTCGAGACTGAAGTCAAGATCGAGGATGGAGAGTTCTTTGAGCTGCAGCGCCAGCAGACCGTCGTCCCAGGTGGCGATTTCGGTCAGCCGGTTATCGGCGATCATGAAAGCGCGGGCCTGCGCTTTGCTCAAATGGTCGAGGCGGATGGTCGGCACCTCGGTCCAGCCGAGATCGAGGCAGCCGAGCAGGCGCCCATGACCGGCAATCACCTTGCCATCGCGATCTACCAGGATCGGGACGTTGAAGCCGAAAGCCTCGATGCTGTTCGCGATCTGACCGATCTGCTTTTTGGTATGGATACGCGGGTTGGCCGGATCCGGCATCAGCGCCGCGATCGGCCGATAGACGACCGAGATCCGGGTCCCGCTCGGGTGTTGGATGGCTCGGCGTGCCGGTGCTTTCTTGCCCATTTCCTGCTCCCATGTTGAGCGTGTGGTGCACGCTCAATTGGGGCTGGAAAAGGATCTGTCCTGAGGCCAGAGGGAAACTTATAAGCGATTGAATAATCAGTCGGATTTTCCGATAGATTTTATCTGCGCCGATTTCCGCCTGCCGATGGCTCAGTGCGCCGAGTACCGCGTCGCGTCGTAGCCTTTCAACAGCTCGCAAACGGCCGCGTCCGGACTGCATTGTCGCCCGAATGCGGTCGCAATCGGGCCAGGTTGGCTCGCGCACCGGGGCGATAAGGCCGCCGGCCGGCAGGGTCCAAACGTCCCGCTCCGGCTCAAAGCTCGGGGTGGCAGCAAAGCAGCCGCTGTCGCGCGCGAACGCGAAGAACTGATGCCCCAGCTTGAGAAAGTCGAATAGCGCGGCAAGGTTCGAGTAGTCGGGCGGACCGATATCGGGATGGCAAAGCAAGGGTGCGCCGAAAACTCTTCTCTGGTACGAAATCGCCGCACACCAAGGAGCCACGCCTCGGTACCTCGCCCAATCTCTCTTGACGGTGGACCGAGATGCCTCGATATCGGCTCGTTTGCCAAATTCGGCTAAGAGGTAGCCGCTCTTGGTTTCCGAGGCGTTGGATGGGTCTATCTCGCTGAGAAATGCTTGCAGCCATGCGGCGGTGCCAACCCGCTCGATCTGTTGTCGCCTCCGCCGTATCAGAGCGGCGATTGCCTTCCGCCGGCCGAATGCCTTTGCAGGGCCATGCGTTGTCTTCTGCCACAGCCGCTTACCCGCAGGGAGAAGGGACTTGTGTTCGGCACGCCAGCGCGCCGCATACTCCTGCCGCAGGTCGGCTTGTTGGGGAAAGTAGATTGCGGCGAACAGGTTCGCGGCAGCATCCCAGCGTGGGGCCCCGTCTTTGCCGAGGATGTCGAGCTCCGGCATGGCAATCACCACAAGAGTTTAGGTTCGCCGTCAGTATCGCTGCATTCCAAGTCAAATTTAGGGCCGAGGCGTCGGAGACAGATTTTGCTCCCGGACTCAGGAGAGAAATTCCCTGATACGTTGTGGCCTTTCCCGGCAGGGACGCAAAAATTCCCTGTTTTGTCACTCAGGGAATTGGCTAGTTAGGCCAATGGAAAATACGGCATATTCGAACGCCAAGCGGCACTGATGGGCCCGGATTTCGATGAAATTCCCTGTATTTTCCCCGATAACAGGGAATCCGGGTCCCAGAGACGGGTTCGCTCGAGACTGCCCTGCTCCGCCACCATAACTTATTGATATTACTGTATTTATAGTCTCTGTGGGGTGCCGCAAATAGGGCCGCGTTTGCCGCGGCTTGGCGGCGTTCTGGAAGGCGCCGGCGGGGCGAGAGAGCCACTGCCGACCGTGACGCCGGGGGAGTTGGCGGCAATATCTCTGAGGAGCCTTGCTGTAGTACCGCTTCGAAAAAGGATCGCGCGGTCGCCGGCGGTGTTGGGCTTTGGTGAGGAAGGACAAAACGGGCCCCTCGCACGCAAGATGGCCGGACAGCCGGATCGAATGACCGGCGTCGATCAGGCGAAGCCGAGGGCCTCGTGCTGCCGACGCCAGGCGAGCGGCAGGCGGGAGTGATCGAGCAGCTTCGCGGCGGTGAGATGGCGCGGCTGATGCCCGTCGAGAATGGCGTTGACGATGTCGGGGGCGAGATAGGCGAGCCGGGCCACCCGGGTCAGGTAGGAGGCGCTGATCCGCATGCTCGGTGGCAACATCGGCGATGTTTTTCTCGCCGGCACTGCAGCAGCTTGTCGCGAAACACATGGGCGCGAACGATCAGCTTGATCAAGGTCGGGTCGGGTCTTGCCGGTGCGCCATCGGGGGCGGCGCCGTCGATCAGCATTTTGATCGCCCTTCCGCTGCGGTACGGCTGCGCCGCGACGGATAGAGTCAGAGGTGGGCTCGTCTGCGGCGGGATCGGGGCTGGCCAACTCGTCGGCGATGGCGCCGTCGCCGAGTATCGTGTCGAGCCGGTCTGGGCGCAGTGCGATGTCGACCCGGTCGGCGGCGATGTCGACCCGCTTGATCAGCACCGCCAGGGCAGCGCGCTGTTGCATCGGCGACAGTTCGGACCAACCGGCGGCGAGCGCGGCGGCGCCGGCGATCTGCTGCTGCTGCGCCTGGGCGTCTGCGACTGCCGACGGGGTTGCTACAAGGATGGCGGCAGGTTCACCGAGCCACTGGCGGATGCGGTCGGTGACGATCTGCTCGATCTCGGCGGCCGGAAGGCGCCGTCCGGCCGGAGCATCGGCGCGGGTTCCGGTGGTCAGCGGGCATGAGACATAGTAGCGGTAGCGGATGCCGTTCTTGACCGCATGGGTCGGGGTCATGCGATGGCCGTCGCCGTCGAACAGCAGGCCGGCAAGCAGGCTGGGGTGCTTGGCTCTCTTGCCGCTGCGTTGATCGACGGTATTGGCGGCGAGCCGGCGCTGCACTTCGTCCCACAGCGGCGGATCGACGATGGCGGGATGTTCGCCGGGATAGCTCTGATCCTTGTGGACGATCTCGCCGCGATAGATCGGGTTCTGCAAGATCAGGTAGAGCGCGCCGCGGGCGATCGGCCTGCCGCCCCAGCTCCGGCCGGCGGCGCTGGTCCAACATTTGCTGACGATGCCCTGGGCATCGAGCTCGGTCTTCAGCAGGCGGACCGAGCCGAGTGCGGCATAGCGCCGGAAGATGTGGCGCACCGTCTCGGCCTCGCCGTCGATGACGATCAGCTTTCGCTCGCGAGCCGTGTAGCCGAGCGGCGGCACGCCGCCCATCCACATGCCCTTGCGCTTTGAGGCGGCGATCTTGTCGCGGATGCGCTCGCCGGTCACCTCGCGCTCGAATTGGGCGAAGGACAGCAGCACGTTGAGGGTCAGCCGGCCCATCGAGGTGGTGGTGTTGAACTGCTGGGTGACCGAGACGAAGGAGACGCCTTTGGCATCGAAGATCTCGACGATCTTGGCGAAATCGGCGAGCGAACGGGTCAACCGGTCGACCTTGTAGACGATCACGGTATCAACCTTGCCGGCACGGATGTCGCAGAGCAGCTGCTGCAATGCCGGCCGGTCCATCGTGGCGCCGGAAATCCCGCCATCGTCATAGGCCTCGCCGAGACAGATCCAGCCCTCGTGACGCTGGCTCTTGATGAAGGCCTCGCAGGCCTCGCGCTGCGCGTCGAGCGAGTTGAACGCCTGGTCCAACCCCTCCTCCGAGGATTTGCGGGTATAGATTGCGCAGCGCAGCCCTTGTTGCCGGCGCGGCTTGCTGTCGCTCGCCCTACTCATGGCCGGCCTTGCCGGCCGAACGCGCGGGCCGTCGCTTGACCCCGAAGAAGATCGGCCCGGACCAATGCGCGCCGGTGATCGTCTGGGCGATCCGGGTCAGCGAGCGGTAGTGCTGCCCCTCGTAGTCGAACCCGTCTTCGAGCACGAGCACGGTGTGGGTCCGGCCGTGCCATTCGCGCACCAGCCTGGCACCGGGCTTCAGGGCGATGCCGGGTTCGCCGGCTGCGGCGCGGCTGTCGACCAGCGCCGCGGCGAGCAGTTGCAGCCGCCGCCTGGTCGCCAGGCCGAGACCGCCATCAGCGCGTTCCTGCATGCGGTAGGCGATCGCCCGCGCCATCAGGTCGCGGCTGAGCCGCGACGGCGGCTCGCTGCGGATCAGCCGGCGCCAGAGGATGCGCAAATCGTGCCGGGCCATCCCGTCGAGGGCGAGGATCTCGCTCTCCCAAGCCGCTCGACCTGGTACAATTCCAGCATCGCTTTAGAGTTTCGGCACGGGGGTCAATGCATATCCGTTGGCGTTGACATTGGTGCCGTTGCCGTTGATCTCGTTGTCGCCATAGGTAAAGACCGATATTTCCCTGGCAACGTCGCCGCCGTTTGGGTTGATAAAGATGCCGGTCGAATTTCCTGTCGCCATCGAACCGGCGAACGTGACGGCCGCCCCGCTCACCAGAAAGCCGGAGCCATTGTTGTTCGCCACCGAGTTGCGAATGGTTACGAAGGTCTTCGCGTTGCCCTGCCCCGTAACGGCCAGCCCGGTGCCGTTATCATTCGTGACGCTATTCAGGATTGAGACAGTTTCGGTCGCGCCGCCTATGTAAATCCCTGAGGTTGTGAAATGCCGGGAGAAGCAATCTGAGATTGTCACCGCGCCGGCCGACTGGAGCAATATGCCATTCATCGCCGTCCCGTCGCCATCGAGCGTCAGGCCGCGCAAATTGACGACATCGGCGCTTCCGGCATTGATGGTGATCGCATTGCCCGCGGCCACGACGATCCCCGCGGGCCCGGCGGCGTCGGCGACGATGCTGATCGATTTGGTGATGGTCACCGGCGAGTAATCGGCTGCATCCATCACGATTATTTCGCCGGCGGCCGTGGTCTGCGCGATCGCATAGGCGAAGGTTCGGCAGGCGGCAGCCTGCGAGATGCAGCCGCCGGTGTCGGTTCCCTTTCCCGAGACATAGGTGTGGTCGACCGTTGCCGCCGCCGGCCCCGCAGCAAGGCAAAGCGAAAACAAAACGCCCGCAACCAATAGCGGAAATGTGATCCTGGCCATGTTGACGCTCCGATTCGCCGCAAGTCTTAGAGTTTCGCGACGGGGGTTATTGGTCCGCCCGAAACATTGATTGAGTTGCCGTTGATCTCGTTGTCGCCGTAGCTGAAGGCCGGCTGGCCGCCGGGAGTCGCTAAGCGAATGCCGTACAGGGAATTTCCTGTCGCCATCGAACCGGCGAACGTGACGGTCGCCCCGCTCACAGAAAAGCCGGTGCCGTTGTTGTTCGCCACCGAGTTGCGAATGGTCATAAAGTTCCTCGCGGTGACGCCCTGCCCCTCATCCTCCAGGCCGATGCCGTTATCGTTCATGACGTCATTCAGGATAGAGACATTCGTATCCCCCTGGCCCAACGGGCCGAGGGAGAGATAGATGCCGGCACCTTGAAAATGCCGGACGAAGCAATCGGAGATCGTCACCGGGCCGGCCGACTGGAGCAATATGCCATTCATCGCCGTCCCGTCGCCATCGAGCGTCAGGCCGCGCAAATTGACGACATCGGCGCTTCCGGCATTGATGGTGATCGCATTGCCCGCGGCCACGACGATCCCCGCGGGCCCGGCGGCGTCGGCGACGATGCTGATCGATTTGGTGATGGTCACCGGCGAGTAATCGGCTGCATCCATCACGATTATTTCGCCGGCGGCCGTGGTCTGCGCGATCGCATAGGCGAAGGTTCGGCAGGCGGCAGCCTGCGAGATGCAGCCGCCGGTGTCGGTTCCCTTTCCCGAGACATAGGTGTGGTCGACCGTTGCCGCCGCAGGCCCAGCAGCAAGGCAAAGTGAAAACAAAACGCCCGCAACCAATAGCGGAAATGTGATCCTGGTCATGTTGACGCCCCTCCCTGTGACCCGGCGGTTTGCACCGTGCATCGAAGCGTTGGATGTACCCTACAATTCCATCATATCCTGTTGATGCAGACATCGTTAGGCAAATTTTACCCCTGACCAAGCATCTGTTCGTTTTCTTTCCCGGAGACCATGGTCCACCCAAGTGTCACACCGCTCCTAGATAGCTCCCGATCATTTGAGTTGGCCGGGAAATAGCGTGATATTCCCCTTTTCCTGAAGATAAACTGAAAATGTCTTCGTACAGATGATGTTAATATTCACCTAATATGACTAAAACTAGTTAGTCTATTTATGTGCGAAAATCTTGCCCCGGTACCGTTAGACCTGATCCCGGCCGGCGTTTCGGTGCCGGTTGATCCCGCGGAGATGGCGGTCGAAAATTGCCCGCTGCGATGGAAATGACCGCAGGCGAACAGCCGAGGGCCGAGATGCTGTCCGGAGTCGAAGGCCCGCTTCCACGCGACATCCATGAAGGAATGAGTGCCGGCGCAGCGCATTCCGACGATGCCGGATTCGGTAAGGGCCGCCGCGAGCCGGTGGCCGAACAGGGTCACCTGATCGGCGAGCGGCATCGCTTCGACGGACAGGTAATCGGGATGGATGTGCACATCCCAGAGGCCGGGCAGCAGGTTTCTCATGCGAACCTGATCGACTGCGTCGAGCCCAAGGTACGGCCGGATACTGCTGTGCTGATCGGATTGTCTTCATAACCGGCCTATTGCGGCTCAAGTGACGGTGATACTTGGTTCAACAGCGGCAACGAGGCGCAGATCGGGGCCGCCGGTGGAGTTAGCCCCCGGGGCCGCCGAACCAATAATCGCCTGCAAAGGCCGACATCTGCATCCCCTCATGCGCGACGCCCGGTACGACAACGCGGCTCCAGCGGCAAGGCACGCCGAGCTTAGCGGCTTCCGCGCGTCCGCGGTCGAGGTTGAACTGCCCCCGCGCAAACCGGTTTGACCCCTGCGCCATCGCGGCGTCGTGCCTCGGAAAGTTCTCCGCCGTCCCCTCGATGTCCTGATCGCCGGAGAAGATCACCAGCGGATAGCCGAGAAAACGAACGACATCGTCGCGCGTCAGCCCGATGCCGCCGAGCCCGTCGGGGTAGTGAAGGTCCAGCGTCGGCAATGTATACCACCCGGAATTGGCGGCTCCGACCGTCTCGAAAATGCCGTGCGGCTGCGTCGCCAACAGCCGATGGACGAATTGTCCGCCGGCGGAATGACCCCACAAATAAGTCTTGTCGCGTCGAGTGATGCCTGCTTCGCGCAGCAGCGCAAAGACGCGGCCTGGGATCGCCTGTGACCAGCCCTCGCGCGGCCGGAGGCCGCCATCCTCGTCGAGCACGTGACCGTTGTTGTAGGTGACAGCGTCCGGCCAGGCTTCCTTCGAAAAAGTGATCGCGACGATCAGCAAGCCGTGCCGCTCGGCAGCCGGGGCCCATGCCTCGCAATATTCCGCGCCATTGCGGCTCGCCCCATGCTGCACGATGACGACCGGCTTGTCGGGGTTGTGAGCTTGCGGCCGGAAGCATTCCAACACCAGCGGCCGGTCGGGATTGTAGCGGTCGAGGTAAGGGATGCTCGCGCGACCGGGCTGCGCCAGCGCTCTCGCAAGATCGTCAGGGCTCATCGCAGGCTGCCTCGCGTAAATGGGCGAAACCCAATTCAATCCGGCCTAATCTACGCAAACTCGCTCGCCGACTAAACCAGAGCTTCGGCGATCCAAGCCCGGAGACATGCGGAGTATCCTTCCGGCGGGCCGGCGAGGTTGTTAGGCTGCCGCCGATGGCGGGCTCGGTCCGGAGGACGGCATGAGCGTTGGCGGCGTGCGGCGGATCGAGGTGACCGAGCAGGAGAGCCCCGTGTTCGGCGGCGCGGAATTCGGCGCCGTCGGGCCCTATGAGCGCCTGCATGGCACGGTATTCGGCGAACTCGATCCGACACACCCCCTGAATGCCGGAATCGTCAATCTCGATCGGGCCGCGCGCAATGCGCAGGGCAACGTCGAGTATCGGAGCGACTTCCGGATCTTGAAGCCGCTCGATCTCGATCGCGGCAACGGGTGCCTCGTCTACGACGTGCCCAATCGCGGCAACCAGCCGATCATGCCGCGGCTCAACGGGGCGCCGGATGGCGGGCACCCCCAGCATGCCGGCAACGGCTTTCTGATGCGGCGCGGCTTCACGCTGGTGTGGAGCGGCTGGCAGGGCGACGTGCCGCCTGGCAACGATCGCCTGACGGCGCGCTTTCCGAGCATCCCCGGCATCACCGGCATGGTGCGGGAGGAGTTCATCGCCGAGAACACCGGGCTGCTCGGCGACAACAACATCGCAGGAGCTGTCGGAGGAGCGCTTTGTCGGCACCCTCGTCTATCCGGTTGCCGACCCGAGCGGGGCGACGTTGACGGTGCGGCAGCGCGAGGCCGACCCGCGCGTCACGCCGGCCGGTCTTGCATGGCGTCTCGTCGATGACCGGCATGTCGAGATCACGCGGCCGACCGCGCCGGGCTTCGACCGCGGCGCGATCTACGAGTTCATCTACCGCGCCCGCGATCCGATCGTGATGGGCATCGGCTTTGCCGCGATCCGCGACATCGTTTCGTTCCTGCGGCACGCAACGACGGACAATCCGCTGGCGCCGCAAGGGCGTCCGCGCATCCGGCATGCGCTCGGTTTCGGCATCTCGCAGAGCGGCCGCGTGCTTCGCGATCTGGTGCATCTCGGGTTCAACCAGGATCTTGCCGGACGCCAGGTGTTCGACGGCATCCTTCCCGTCGTCGCCGGGTCGCGCCGCACCTGCATCAACTGGCAGTTTGCGCAGGCCGGCCGCTATTCGCGCCAGCACGAGGATCACTCCTACGGCGACGACCAGTTCCCGTTCAGCTATCCGACGCTGACCGATCCGATCAGTGGCCGCACCGGCGGCATCCTGCAGCGCGCCCGCGATGCCGGCGTGTGCCCGAAGGTGCTGCATCTCGATACCGAAAGCGACTTCTGGCAGGCGCGCAGCTCGCTGATAGCGACCGATCCGAACGGCGCCGATATCGCCATGCCGGAGGAGGTGCGGATCTATGCGGCGAGCGGCGTCCCGCATGCGCCGTTTCGGCCCTTGACCAAGCCGGTCATGCAATTGCCCGGCAATCGGCTCGGTTACGGCGCGTTCATGCGGGCGCTGCTGGTCGCGCTGTTCGAATGGGTGGAGCACGGCACCGCGCCGCCCGACAGCCGCTTCCCGTCGCGCGCCGCCGGCACGCTGGTGCCGCTCGCCGAGGCGCGCCGGACATTCCCCCGGCTGCCGGGGGTAAACTTCCCGACCGTCCTGAACGAGTTGCGGCTGCGCGACCATTCGGTCGAGCCGCCGAGCGAGAGCACAGCCTACCCGGTGTTCGTGCAAAGGGCGGATGCCGACGGTAACGCCCTCGGCGGCATCCGCCACCCGCTGCTTGCGGCGCCTCTGGCCACGTATGTCGGCTGGTCACTGCGCGCGAGCGGCTACGGCGAGGGCGACCTGTTCACCATTCAAGGTTCGATGATCCCGTTCGCGCAGACCGAAGCCGAGAGGCTGCGGGCCGGCGATCCGCGGCCCTCCCTCGAAGCCCGCTACCCATCGCGCGATGCCTGGGCCGCGCGACTGACGGAGGCCGTCGATCGGTTGGTCGCCGACCGGCTGCTGCTGGCCGAGGATGGCTGACCGGCTGACAGCGGCCGCGCGCGAATCGTGGGACGTGTACCAAGAGCTGTAGGAGGCTGGCGAAAAACCGTCGGACTTGAGGGCAGGCCACCGGGATGAAGCGCGGGCGGTTTTGTTCGCGCGCTGCGGGATCACCTCGCGCCGGTCGGCTGACTGAGGGCAACATAACTGACGAGAACAACTCAGCGTATCGCCTGGCTCAGCGCGGCCAGCGCGTTGAGGGCGGGGGCAAGGCCGCTATAGGGGCCGGTCTGGATCACGGTTTCGATGATCTCAGTGCGGCTGAGCCCGACATTCAGCGCGGACTGGGCGAATTTCGCCGCCTGGGCCTCGAGCCTCAGGGCGGTGAACGCGGCGACCGCGACCAGAGCGCGCTGCCGCCGGTCAAGGCCCGGTCGGTCCCAAATCTCCCCGTAGCCGTGCTGGATCGCCACGGGGTAAAGCGCCTGGGTTACGATGTTGTCAGGCGCGGCGTAACCCGAATAGCCGCGATCGCCGTGCAACGCTTCGATTAGTGCGCGACCGCGACGGTCGAGTGTTTCGATCGGATCGTCCCGTGGCGGCTCCGGTTGCAGTTCAACCCCGCGCTCGGCGTAGACCGTTTCGGCCACCGCCATCGCGTCTTCGCTTGCCGGCAAACCGGCATAGATCCCGCATTGGATAAACACCTCGACGATCGACCGCGGCACCAATCCCATATCGAGAGCGGCGACGATGTGTCGGCGCAGATGGTTGAGTCGCTGCACCGAGCACAACGCGGCCAGCGCCGCGATCATGCGGTCTGGCAGTGCGAGGCCAGGGCGGTTCCACACCACACCGAACGCCAGTTCGGTGCGCAGATCGGCGTAGTTCGGCACGAAATGCGTACCTGCCTCGGAGCCGAACAGCCGCTCGCGGAGGTGCGCACCGTCGCGGCGCAAATCTTTACGGGTGATCATCGGCGCTCCTCTTCATATGGTTGAAAGGCACGCCGCTATCGGCAGGCCGCGATGCGCCAGCAGGATATTCTACCCTCCATTGTTCTGTCCGATAATGGAGCCTTGACGTCCGGAGTTGGGTTTCAACGGAGTTCCCATGCCTCGCATTGCCCTGCCGGAAGGCGCCGGCGTCCATTGCATCGTCGACGATTTCTTGTGGCCGTGGGACGATTCGACGCCGGTGCTGATGATGCATGGGTTTGCCCGCAACGCGACATTCTGGAACCGCTGGGTGCCGGCGATCGCCGAAACCCACCGGGTCTACCGCCCCGACCTGCTCGGCTGTGGCCTCTCCGATCGACCTGCCGAACGGGTATCGCTACGCTCCCGAGACGATCGGGGCGCAGATCCTGGCGGTGCTCGACGGCCTGTCGTTGTCAAAGATACACTGGGTCGGCGAATCCTCTGGCGGGATCATCGGTCTGCTGCTCGCCGCGGCGCATCCCGACCGCATCGCCAGCCTGGTCCTGTGCAACACGCCGACGCGCATCCCCGATCACATCAAACGCACCTACGCGTTGGGTCACGCCTCCGCATCAGAGGCGATGCGCGCCTCCGGCGTCGGGGCATGGTGCAGGCAGACTCTCGGCAACCGGCTCGACCTTGCCCACGCCAGCGCGGCGTTGTGTGACTGGGTAGTGCGTGAGATGGACCGCACGCCGCCTGAGGTCGCCGCCGCGATGCATGATTGCTTCGAAAGCGTCGATGTCTCCCCCCTGTTGCCAGGCATCACGGCGCCGGTTCTGCTGCTCAGCGGCGACAACAGCCCGATCGCCTCGGCACAACAGAAGGCGCTTGCCGAGACCCTGCCGAACGGCCGCGTCGAGCTGTTTGCCGGCTACGGCCACGGCGTTGCGCTCGCACCATGCCATCGCCTCGGGCCGGCCGTAATGGCTGTCGCCGCGCACGATGATTTGACCGCTCGGCGGGGCAAATCCGAAATTACGCCGTGGCGGTTCGTAATTGTCGTGTGAGGCCGATCACGTGCCGCAATACCAGCGCCACCTCGGCCCCGTCCGGGGTCTTGCCGGGGCGCAGGATGACGGCGACGGGCTTGCCGGTCGTCGCCTCGTAGATGTGCATCGGCAGAAAGCAGCGGCTGTCGTAATGGGCGTTCCACAGCGAGAGTTGCTGGCCGCCGTGAACCCGGTCTTCGGTGTCGTCGATAGCCTGCCCCTGCGAAGGCGGGGGTCGAGCAGGATGCGCCGCGGCACCGCCTCGAAGCTGTCGCAGAACAACTCGACCATCGCCGCCATCATGCGCTTGAGCGCAGTCGCGCCGGGCAAGTTCTCCAGTCGGCTGATGGTCGGCTGCGAGCACAGATCCTCACCGCTCTCCGGCAATCGTCCGACCGCCATCTTGAAGGCCGGATCGGATTTGAGCGCGTCGCAGTCGTTGCCGTCGGGATAGCCCGCCGCGATCAGCAGCGCGCGGTAGCGAATCATCTCGGCAAGCCCATGCACCACCCGTTCCGGATCGCGCCGGTCTTCGAGGCAGGCGGCCAGGCGTTCGGCGATCTTCAGGCGCTGTTCGATCGCTGCCAGCAGCAAAATCCCGGCGTCCGAGGTCAGCCGCCCGCCGTCAAAGCTGACCTGCACCGGCTTGCCTGCCAGCGCTGGCAACCCCGGCAAAATCCCCGTAGTCTCATCCATGGCGGGCGCGAACTCCGTTGCTTCGGTTGATCCGGCTTCAGCAACCAAATCATACACGATACCAACGGTTTATACCGCTCCCGCCACCGCCTCCGCGCAAGCTGGCGAATTATTCAGGTTAGGTTGGCGTGCTCCATGAACAGGCGCTTCGTCGCAGCCAGCGCCAGCGCGACGATGTGCTCCGACATCGGTTCGGCTCCTCCGCCCTTATTGGCGGCAACCGGCAATTCCCGCGGCAGGTCGCGGGTCGGCACCCAATCGACGCCGGCGGCGGTGAACTGCAATAGCCGAGCATTGCGGATCAGCAGGATCTCGTCGGGCCGCAGTTCCTTCGACGTGTCGTGGGACAGTGCAGGTCGATCTGCGCGCCGGCGGGCAATTCACGCCCGAATTCCGCTTGATCAACCCGGAATGCACGGTGCCGGTACTCGAGTTCGATGACGGCCGGCGTATCAGGGAGGTCGTCGCGATCTGCCTTCATTTCGAATTGGCCCATCCCGAGCCGGCTCTGATGGGGGTTGGTGCAGAGGATCGGGCGATCGTCGCCGACTGGCATCACCGCATCGAGCGGCAAGGCTTCTGGGCCGTCGGCGACGCGTTCCGCAACTCCGCGCCCGGCCTTAAGGGGCGCGCTCTGCCGGGACCGGACGGTTACGAGCAGATCCCGGCGCTCGCCGAGCGTGGTCGCGCCCGCACCGCGCGGTTCTTCGAGATGCTCGACTGCCACTTGGCGGGGCGCCAGTTTGTCGCCAGCGACCGCTACACGATCGCCGACATCATGGGCCTCGTGACGGTCAGTTTCGCCGCTCGGATCAACCTCGCGATCCCCGAAGGCTGCAGCCATCTGCGGCGCTGGCACGAGACCGTTTCAGCGCGCCCGAGCGCCGCCGCCTAATCGGCGGGTTTAGGAGACAACTGTCGCATTCAACGACAGCTTATCCCACTCCCTCCGATTGATCGGCATGTGGGGGCGAGGGTCTGCTTCAGCGGCATAGGCCGTCGTCGACCGTAAGAAAAACTAGGGTCGGCAATGGGTCGGCTTGAGCCGCCCCAGCGAGGTCGGCATGACGACCGCTGTGTTGGCGATAGGCGCCGTTCGGGATCACCGCAGCGGACCGCCGGCTGGGGTGGACAGCGGCCCTTCGCCGATGGCCGGGCGAACGGCGAGGTCGCGCCGAAACCGGCCGTTGGTCGAGTAGCGAGCAACCACGGACACGACATCTGAAGGCAAAGCCGTTCTTTCTGCGGATGACGATGTCCGAAAGCGGCCAGCTTAATGCCGCGCCCTCGGGCATACTGATGCCATGGAACTTGATCACGAAGCCTGCTATCGAGCGTTATCGACCCGTGATGCGCGGTTCGACGGACGGATGTTTACCGCCGTCCGCACGACGGGGGTTTATTGCCGCCCGATCTGCCCGGCGCGTACGCCAAAACGGGAGAACGTAACGTTCTACCCCACGGCGAGCGCGGCGCAGGAGGCAGGTTTTCGCCCGTGTCTTCGGTGCCGCCCGGAGAGTTCTCCGGACCTGGCGGCTTGGCGAGGTACGTCGAACACCGCTTCGCGCGGCTTGGCGCTGATCGCCGAAGGCGCGCTCGATGGCGAGGCGGTTGATGCACTAGCGGAACGGCTCGGGGTGGGTGAGCGGCAATTGCGGCGGCTGTTCAGGCAGCACCTGGGAGCATCGCCCATCGCTGTCGCTCAGACACGCCGCGTGCTCTTTGCGAAGCAGCTCATCGTCGAGACGACCATGCCGATGACGGAAGTCGCCTTGGCGTCTGGCTTCAGCAGCATCCGTCGCTTCAACGCGACCTTCCACACGCTGTATCGGCGATCGCCTAGCAAGCTGCGCCGGTCGAGCAGTGCCGTCGGCGAGCAGACAGGCGCGGAAGGCATCACGCTCATGCTGCCCTATGCACCGCCCTACGATTGGGATGCGATGATCGGCTTCCTCGCGGCAAGGGCGATTACCGGCATCGAAGCGGTTGACGGGAGTAAAAGCTACCGGCGCTCGATCGCACTAGACGGTGCGCAAGGGACGATCACTATTGAACCGGACGAGCGGGAGCGCGGCCTGCGCGTGACGATCCGCTTTCCGCGCATCGCATCGCTTGCCACGATTGTTCGGCGCGTTCGACGCATTTTCGACCTCAGCGCGGACCCGCTGGCCATCGGCGAGGACCTTGCTCAAGACCCGCTGCTGGCGCCGCTGGTCGCCCGGCGTCCGGGCCTGCGCGTGCCGGGCGCGTGGGACGGCTTCGAAGTCGCCGTTCGCGCCATGCTCGGCCAGCAAATTACCGTAACGGGTGCCTTGAAACTTGCGGCGAAACTGGTCGCCGCCTATGGCGAGAAGCTGTGTCCCATCGACGGGGAGAGCCTGACGCATACGTTCCCGACACCCGAAAGATTGGCTCAAGCCGATTTGCGGTCGCTCGGAATGCCCACTATCCGAGCGGATGCGCTGTCAGCACTGGCTCGCGCTGCTGCCGCCGATGCGGGTCTTTTCCGCCCTACGCAGTCGCTGGAGGGCGCAATAGCCAAGCTCCGCTCGCTGCGCGGGATCGGCGAATGGACAGCGCAATACATTGCCATGCGCGTGTTGCGTGAGCCGGATGCCTTTCCCGCCGCCGATATCGGTCTTATGCGAGCTTTGACACCTCCGGGCGGCGCGCGGCCCGCGGCTAGCGAAGTCCTTGCTAGAGCGGAGGCCTGGCGACCGTGGCGAGCCTATGCGGCTCAACACCTCTGGACAGGCGATGCGGAGGCAGTGAGAGCGAGCGCCCGCACCAACTCAAAGGACAATCTCGATGCCCAACCCGATGCCGCCTCAAACGTTCTTTATCGACCGGGCCGAAAGCCCGGTCGGGACGATGCTCCTCATCCATGATCCCGAAGAGCGTGTACGGGCTCTCGACTTTCATGACTTCGAAGGCCGGATGCGGCGGCTCCTCAGGCGGCATTACGGTGAGGATGGAAATGATTTTGTCGTAAAGAGCCGCGAGACGCCGGCGGCAATTCGGCGCGCACTTGCCGGCTATTTCGCGGGCGATCTAACCGCGATCGATGCGATTCCGGTCGCGACGGCTGGCACTTCCTTTCAGCGCGAGGTCTGGGCGGCGCTTCGCGGAATTCAGCCGGGGACGACGTTAAGTTATGGCGCGTTAGCGCGAAAGCTGGGACGCCCGAACTCCGCTCGCGCCGTCGGCCTCGCCAACGGCGCCAACCCGATCGCCATCGTGGTTCCTTGCCACCGGGTCATCGGCGCGGATGCAAGCCTTACCGGCTATGGCGGCGGCGTCGACCGCAAACGGTGGCTGCTCGCTCATGAAGGCGCTGCCTTCGAGGACCTAGCGGTAGGGCGCGTCTCAAACGCAGCCTGATCTACCGGCTCGCGAATGTCAGCGGTGTCAGACTCACCGGATCGGCCGACAGCAATCCTCTCTGGCGCGGGTCAATTCGTTGTCGGTGCGAGCTGCGCGATCGCGGCAGTTACCATTGCGGCGGGTTGGCTGGTCATGATGGGTCTTGGTGTTACGACGCGCTTATCCGCCCCCGACTTGACAGCCTTGCGTTTCCCGATTGGCAAAGCCGCCCTTTCTGGGGATGACGATGTCCGGAAGCGGCCAGCTTAATGCCGCGCCCTCGAACACACTGCGTCATCACGAACGAGGACGCTCCTCATGACCGATATGATCCTGCACCATTACGAAACCTCTCCCTATGCGGAGAAGGTCCGGCTTGGCCTCGGACTCAAGGGCCTGGCCTGGGCATCGGTCGAAATTCCGGTCATCATGCCGAAACCCGACCTGACGGCGCTGACAGGAGGCTACCGCAAGACACCCGTGCTGCAGATCGGCGCCGACCTCTATTGCGACAGCCAATTGATCATGCGCGAGCTTGAGCGCCGACACCCCAGCCCGAGCTTTTATCCAGCCGGCCGCGGCGCGGCCGATGCGCTCGCCTGGTGGGCGGAGAAGACAATGTTCAGCCCTGCCGTAAGCATTGTCTTCGCCAAGAGGCCCGACACGTTGCCTGAGGGGTTTCTCGAAGACCGGGCCAAGTTCTCCGGCCGGAATATCGATCCCGTTGCAATGATGGCGGCAGTGCCGAACCTGCTCGACCAGCTGCGCGCGCATTTCGATTGGCTGGACCAGATGCTAGCCGACGGCCGGTCGTTCTTGCAGGGCTCCGCCGCCGGCCTCGCCGATCTCGCCGCCTACCATCCGGTTTGGTACTTGCGCCAGAATTTCGGATCAGCGCCCGCGCCACTCGACGGCTTTCCGAGGCTGCTGAACTGGGCTGAGCGCGTCGCCGCGATCGGCCATGGCAGGCGGAGTCAAATGACTTCGCAAGAAGCGCTCGATGCAGCCAGGGCTGCCACATCGATCATGAGCGCAACCGCTGACCCGCAAGACCCCAGCAGCCGAAAGCCCGGCCAGATGGTTACCGTCACTCCGGACGACACCGGACGCGATCCGGTCGTCGGTGAATTAGTCGCCTCGAGCGCCAATGAGGTCGTCATCCGGCGCAGCGATCCAGTGGTCGCCGAGGTCTGCATACATTTTCCGCGCGCCGGATTTCAGCCTAACTGCCAACGCTGGGGCGCTCAAAACACTGGCGTCGGTAAGGTCCGGTCCGGGGCATGGGCAGTCGTCGCTGTCAGCGGAGCGAGTGCCCGCTTTGGGTCCGGCTCGAGCCACTCGATCGCCTTGGGCGAGCGGACGATCCTGGTGCAAAGCCGACCTAGAGCGACATCGCCGTGGCCATGTCATCGATCCACGCTGCGTCGCCGCTGATCGTTGCCAGCTCGGCGCGCAGTTCGGTCTCGGTCATGCGGCAGGATCGGATGACTTGCAGATCCTCCTCGTCGCCGTCGAGGTCGCACACGATCTCGAGGCGGATGCCGTTGGGATCGAAGAAATAGAGCGAGTGGATCGCCGGCGGGATCGTCAGGAGCGGTCCGGCCGTGATCGTCACTCCGTTCGCCTTCAGCCGCTCCAGCATTTCGCGATAGCGCTTCGGTCCGCACACGAAGGAGACGTGCTGCATCGCCCCGATCGCATCGCGGTTGACCTTGACGACGCCTTTGGGATATTCGAAGAAGGCGAGCAGGCTGTCGCCGCCCATGTCGACAAAGTAATGCGGGATGTTCTTGTAGGGCGGGGTTCCGATGCCGTGCGCGGGACCCGCGTTCGACGGTGGCGAAGGCGTCCGCAACCCGTGCACGAGCGGCATGCCGAGTACCCGTACATAGAAATCGAGCGTCATCCGCATGTCATCGGTGTTGAGCGCGAGGTGATGGACGCCGCGCAGCATCGGCTTGCACTTGCCAGCCGGGCTCTCGGCGGAGCGTGATTTGGTCGCGAGCGTCGCGAGGTCCATGCGCGTCTCCCTGGGCTTCTCGACCGAGGTCACTATCATCACGCGCGAAGCGGGACAAGTTGCGGTGACGGGAAGGCCGCCGCCGCGGACGGGTCGCGGTTGGCCCGCGGCCAGCGGGCCGCTTTAAGGTGGCGACAAGCCACCGAACGCGCGGCTCGCGGAGGGGGCTTCCGGGCGGCGCCGACTAGACTGTATCGATACTGTTAGCCGAGCTTTCGCCAGGCGCTCATCGTGTCGACTGCACCTCGCGATGAAGCTCGCCACCGCGCATCAGTCGGCGGGCGATATCGGCCGTCTGCGACAGCGCGCGCTGGGTCGGCCAATGGGCGGCTAGATACCGGGTCACGGCGATCAGGATATGCCGGCCCTGGTCGCCGCCACCCCACTCGCGAAACTGCCGCACGCCGGCTTCGAGCATCTGGTAGGCGTGAAAGCCCGCATCCTCGCGAAGCAGCGCATGTGCGAGCGTCGCGATCAACATCTCGGGCGAGTGACCGAGGAGGAGATGGCGGGCGACCAGACGCGCCGCGGCATCTATCTGCTGCTGGCGGTCGAAGGCGTCGAGCAGCGCCACGCGGATCTCGTCGACCGCCACTGGGAGGTCGTCGAGCCGGTCGCCGCGCTCGCCCGGCAGCGAGGCCGGCGGCACATTGAGGTAACGCGCGAGATACAGCGCCATCGCGCCGTGAAGGAGGCCCCTTACGGCCTCGACCCGGCCCTCGGCGCCAGCTGCTTCGCTGCCGATCCGCTTCAGCGCCTGGTGGACGGCGTTCGCATAGGTGAAAACATGGTGGGCGGTTTCCCAGTCGGAATGCTCGTTGGCGGTGCCAAAGCGCGCCACCCTGAGCGCCGCCGCATAAGCCAGTGCTCGACCGGCGTCGCCCGGAGAAGCCCCCTCGCGCGCCGCTGCTGTCAGCGCATCGACGATCGCAGCCGGATCGTCGGCAAGCAGGTGCTCGGCCAGCGTCGCGTGATCCGACCAGCGGCGCATATTGCGGCCGGTGACGAAGAGGCGGGGCAATTCCATTGCGGCCTGCTGGCACAGCGCGATCAGATCGACCGGTTGGCGCCACGCCGTCCGTTCTTCGGCGCCGCGGGCTGCCGTCATCTGGCCGATCACGCTCGGCAGCACATCGGCCGCATATTGCCAGCCGATCACGTCAAGGCACTCGAACGCCTTGTTGATGAAGTCGAACGAGTGTCCGCCATCGGCGTAGGCGCGGTCCGTTTCGGCGGCATACAACAGATCGGCAAGCGCGGCTGGCGAGGCGCCGCCGGCAATCGCGGTCGCCACGGTACGTTCGGCAGCGTCCCGATGCCGCACGGCCACCCAACGCCGCAGCCAGCGCTTGAGGGTGCCGAGCTCGGCCCCGCTGGTCAGCGGCGCCCGATCCCGCCGCGGGGGCACACCCTCGCAATCCGCGGCGACGCGGCGCACCCCGTGAAACAGAGCAATGTGCGTATCCTCGTCCGAGAGGAAGGGCGCGAGCTGGCCAAGCGCTATTAGGATGGTCAGTCCGGTATCCCAGCCATCGCGGTTGCGGGTCCCGAACAGCGCGGCCTGCCGTATCACCGCCGATGGGGATTGGCCTGCCGCGAGTTGACCAAGCACCGCCTTGGCGATGACGAGGTTGAGATTGTGGGCAAGTCCGTCTTCGAGCCGGCGATGCCAATGCCCGATCGGATCGAGGTAGCCGAACACCGGTTTCACCCAGATTTCGCCGTCCGCTCGAATCTCGACGGGACAGGTCGGCACGTCGTCTGCCCATAGATCAAATGTGCAGCCATTCGCCAACGCAAAGCGTGCGTGATGCCAGTGGCAGGTCAGGATGCCGTCCGCGGCGCTGCCCCGATCGAGCGGGAAGCCCATATGTGGACAGCGATTGTCGAGCGCGAAGACATGCCCGCCCTGGTGCACCAGCAGGATCGGGCGATGGCGGCCGTGGACGACAAGCCGCCCCTCGGCTTTCAACTCCTCCAGGCTGGCGGCGCGCACGAAATCCGAAGTCAAGCCATCCATGGGGTCCTATCCGCAAGCTTCCGCGACGCCGGATTTGGCGAGGGCCCTCGTCGAATGTCAATTCGACTGAGGGGGCGTCCTCGGGCTTGGAGACTTGCCTCCTGGTGAGTGCCGGTCAGGGGAGCCAGTCTCTCCACATCGAGGAGGTGACGGTCGCACCCAATGCCCGGATACCAAGATCCATCAATCCGCACACGGAAATAGCCGTCATCGTCCAGGAGGGCAGGCTCGACGCGCTCCTGGGCCGCGAGTGGATCACGATCGGCCCGGGCGATACGCTGCTGGCTCCGGCCGGGACCGCGCATGGTTTCCTCAACCGCTATGAAGACCCGGCCCGCGTACTATTTGTCTTCCCCTCGCATCAGGTTGAACAGGTGCGCGTCAGCGTACCTGGAACGACGACAGGTTTCCCGTCGGAGAGAGGGTTGTCCGGCTACGGGTCGCCGCAAGACCGACCACTGGAAAAGCGAAGTTAACAAGGCTGTGACGCGCGGCGCGGGTGACGCAAATCCTCACTTGCTCCGCCTCGTCCTAACCCGGAAGCTCGGCGCAACGGCGGCGGGGTTCCGCCATTCAGACGGTCGTTATGCCGGTTCGCCCATCGCAAGGCGCAGACCCGAGAGGTACAGCTCGCATTGCTCGGGGTTGCGGAGTAAGGATGCCAGAGGTTTCGTCGTCGGCGATGACGCGGAGTACGCCTTTGCGTGCGCGATGATCTCTCTGTGGGAAGGCGTCGGCGCGCTTCGGCCCGGCGCGCAGCAAAACGGCAAAGTAGAGCGAACCCAGCGCGCCGATCTCGAGGAATTCGGGGCGACGGTTGATCCAAAATCGGTCGACCTTCGGCACCGGCTCGACGAATGGCAACACTTCTGGAATTGGCATCGGCCTCATACCACACAGCCTGGCCTCTAAACCGACTTCTGCCGTGGGTCACAGGTCGCGTAAGGGGCGATCACTCACGCTCCCTTTCAGCGTTATTAGCAAGACGCGCCGCTTGTTGGCGCCGTCTTCTCTTGGTGCACGTATAGATATCGACCTTGTATCTGCCTCCGTAGCGATCCGTTCTTACAAATTTTACCTGTGGGTGCGGGCAAGCAGCCGGCGGCCGCCCATCTGAGATCTGAGCCGGGCTGATCACCCGCGTTGAGTGGCAGGGTCGGTGAGGGAAAGCATGCCGCAAGCCATACATCCCATAATTGAGACGCGCCGCGATCAGATGTTTCCGGTGCTAGAGCCGGCAGAGATCGACCGGCTGGCGCGGTTTGGTGAGCGAAAATTCTATGCGGCGGGCGCACGCATCTTCACCACCGGCCATGTTGCGCCGGGGGCCTTTGTCATCCTGGCCGGTCGGGCGAAATCCAGCCAGCATCGGTTGGATCGATCCGAGCCGATCGTGACCCATGGTCCGGGCTCCTTTATGGGCGAACTGGCGCAGCTCTCTGGCCGCCCGTCCCTGGTCGACGAGGTCGCCGTCGAGCCGGTCGAGGCGCTGGCCATCCCGCCGCGACGATTGCGGGATCTGCTGGTAGAAGAGGCGGAGCTCGGCGAGCGGATCATGCGCGCTTTGATCCTGCGACGCGTCGCGCTCCTCGAAACCGGGGGTGGGGGGCCGATCATCGTCGGCAGCGCTGAAAGCGGCGATGTTCTGCGGCTCGAAGGATTTCTTGCGCGAAACGGCCATCCGCATCAGCGGCTGGACCCGGCGACCGATCCGTGCGCGCAGGCGCTGATCGAGCGTTTCCGCATCGAGCCGCACGAGTTGCCGATCGTGCTCTGTCCCAATGGCGAGCTGTTGCGCAATCCGAGCGACGATCAGCTCGCTCGCTGCCTCGGCCTCGTCAAGCCGCTCGATCCGGACAAGATTTATGACGTGGTTATCGTCGGCGCCGGGCCTGCGGGCCTCGCCGCGTCGGTTTATGCAGCCTCCGAGGGCCTATCAGTGCTGGTGCTGGATTGCCGCGCTTTCGGCGGTCAAGCGGGCGCGTCGGCGCGGATCGAGAATTATCTTGGCTTTCCCACCGGGCATCACCGGCATGGCCTTGATGGGGCGCGCCTATAACCAGGCCCAGAAATTCGGCGCCGACATGGCGATCCCCGACGAAGTGCACGGACTTGCAGGCCCAGACCAGCTTTGGAATGGCGGACGCTTTTTGCTCACGCTGGCCAACGCGGAGCGGGTCCGAGCGCGTGCCGTCGTCATCGCAAGCGGGGCACAGTACCGCCGTCTCAAGGTCGACAATCTCGCCGATTTCGAGGGCTCGTCGGTGCATTATTGGGCGTCGCCATTGGAGGCGCGGCTGTGCGCCGGCCAAGGAAGTGGGGCTGGTCGGCGCAGGCAATTCCGCCGGCCAGGCGGCGGTGTATCTGTCGAGCCGGGTCGCCAAGGTTTGGCTTATCGCCCGCGGGCCCAGCCTTGATATGAGCATGTCGCGCTATCTCGTCGACCGTATCGCCGCCACGCCGAACATCGAGATTCTGACCCAAACCGAGGTCACCGCCCTCGAAGGGCAGGACGGCGTCTTGGAAGCGATACGCTGCCGCTCCAACCGATCCGGTGATGAGATGAAACACGCGATCCGCCACCTTTTTCTGTTCATTGGGGCTGATCCGCATACCGAGTGGCTGTCCGGGTCCGGCGTGACCCTCGACGGCAAGGGCTTTGTGCAGACGGCGTGCAAATCCGCAGAGGCCGCTCGAGACCTGCGTGGCGGGCGTCTTCGCGATCGGCGACGTACGCGCGGGATCGGTCAAGCGCGTTGCCGCAGCGGTTGGCGAAGGCGCGCAGGTGGTCGCCGCGCTCCACGCCTATCTTGCCGAGGCGGGCGACAAGCCTGCGCTCTCCATCACTACCGGGAGCCTCTAATGTCCGACGAATGCAGCCATGAAGACGGTATCCGCGACGTAATGCCCAGCGCTCTCGGCTGCGAGGAGTGTCTGAAAATCGGGTCGCGGTGGTTGCATTTGCGCCTGTGCCGGACCTGCGGCCATGTCGGGTGTTGCGACGACTCGCCGAACCGCCACGCCACGAAGCATTTCCACCAGACGCACCACCCGATCATCGAAGGCTATGACCCATCAGAAGGCTGGGGATGGTGTTATGTCGACGAGGTAATGCTCGACCGCAAAGATCGCGCGACACCGCACAACGGTCCCATCCCACGCTACTAGCTGACGCGGCATTGACAAGCCGGGCGCGAGGTTCGCCGCATACTGGCCGCGCTGAACCCCGCGGCTTACGCCGGGCGCCGTGGCATGCAGCGACACCGCCGAAGTGTGCCCAAGCGATGGCCGCCCCGGCAGCGCGTGCAGCCGCGCCCATCGCGCAATGAACGAGGCGCAACGCCGGGCCGACTTCGCGCGGGAGGGCATCGCCTGACCGGACCGCCGTTTCTATGAGGACGATCACCTTGTGCCGTTGTGCCTGGGCGGCGCCGACACGGCGGTAAACCGCTGGCCGCAGCCGCGGTCGGGCGAGTGGAATTCGTACTGGAAGGACCGGCTTGAATGCTGCGCATGCCGGAACGTTTGCGCGGGATCGCTGAGCCGTTGTGCGGCCCATAATGTCCCACGTGACCTCCTCCGTGGCGCTACGCGTTCGTCAGCACCATCCGGAAGCGCGCGTCGCCGCGCATCATCCGCGCATAGGCCTCCGGTGCGCTGGGCGAGCGGCATGGTTTCGATCATCGGACGGACGCCCGAGAGCGCGCTGAAGGCGAGCGTATCCTGTGAATCGATCGAAGCGCCGGCGGCGTGGCCGACGATGCTGCGGCTCGCGCCGATCAGTTGCAGCGGCGAGATCTGGATCGGCTCGACATCGACGCCGATCACGATCAGCCGGCCGCGCACCGCGAGCCCATCGATCGCCGGCGTCATCGCCTTGGCGCTGGCCACGGTCGCCAGCACGGCGCGCGCGCCGCCGAGGCGGTTGAGTGCCGCGGCCACGTCGTCGCTCGCGCTGTCGATGAAGTGGTGCGCGCCGAGCTTGCGGGAAAGCGCCTCCTTGTCGGCGCCGCGCGCGATCGCGACGGTGCGGAACCCGAGCTTGTTGGCGAACTGCACCCCGAGATGGCCGAGGCCGCCGATCCCCAGGATGGCGACCAGATCGCCCGGCATCGCCCCGCTGTGGCGGAGCGCATTGAAGGTCGTAACCCCGGCGCAGAGCAGCGGCGCCGCCTCGGCGGCGGCAAGCTCGTCCGGGATCGCGGCGAGCGCGTGAGCGGGAGCCACCATCGCCTCGGCATACCCGCCGTCGTAGGAGATACCGGGGATGCGCAGGTTGCGGCAGTCGATCAGCCAGCCGCGCCGGCACGGCTCGCAATATCCGCAATGCCCGCCGAACCAGCCGACGCCGACCCGCTGCCCGGTCGCGCCAGCCGACCACGCCCGGCGCCGAGTCGCGTCGATCATGCCGGCGATCTCGTGGCCGGGGATACGCGGGAAGGAGAGGCCGGGCCATCTGCCCTTCGACGGTCAGGCTGTCGCTGTGGCACACGCCGCAGGCCTCGATCCGGACACGGACCTCGCCCCGCGCCGGGTCGGGCATGTCGCGCTCAACCAGTTCCAACGGGCCGCCGGCCCGCGGGACCTGCACCGCCCGCATCTTCGCCATCGCGGTCTCCTCGTCGGGCGCGCACAAAATGCCGCGCCAAGGTGCTGGCCAGCCGACTGTTGGAAAGCTTAGGAAAGCATAGACGCGCGCCGTGAGGGGTGCAACAGCACACTCCGAGCATCCCAAGCCCAACCCGGCCAGATGGGACACCGCGTAAGCTCCTCGATGTTTCGAAGCTGATGGCCCTTGGACGGCGGCCACGAATTAACCTAGCAGCCTGTCGGACTTAAGGCGAGGTTGATGCATATGTGGTAGTCTAGATTGGTTTGGGGGCCAGGGGCGGTGGGGGATGAGGAACTTTCGTCAGGTGGATCGGCAGACGGGTTTCTGCTGCCGCCATCGGTGGACGAGTGGCTGCCGCAACGGCATTTGGCGCGCTTTGTGGTTGAGGTGATTGAAGGGCTCGATTTGCGGGCGATGATCGGCAGCTATCGCGGGTCGGGTTCGGCATCTTACCATCCGGCGTTGCTGCTGGGCCTGTTGGTTTACGGCTATGCGACGGGGGTATTTTCGAGCCGGAAGCTGGAGCGGGCGACGTACGATTCGGTGGCGTTTCGCTTCATCGCGGCGAATGACCACCCTGACCACGACACGATCGCGACATTCCGGCAGCGATTTTTGCCGGAGATTGAGGAGCTGTTCGTCAAGGTGCTGGTGCTGGCCCGCGAGATGGGGGTCCTCAAACTGGGCACGGTGGCGCTGGACGGGACCAAGATCCATGCCAATGCGAGCCGGTACAGCGCTCTTTCCTATGAATACGCGGGCAAGCTGGAGGCGCAGCTGCAGGCCGAAGTGGCGGAGCTGCTGGCCAAGGCCGAGGCGGCGGACAAGGCGGATGTTCCGGACGGGACGAGCACCGGCGTTTGCCCGCAGGTGGCGACGTGCCGGGGCCCGCGCACCGATCCGGCCGGATTAATGGGCACAACCTGGCCGGTGACGAGCCAGTCGAACAAATGGCGAATTGCGGCGAGCCGTTGCGTGAGACTCGGCGCGGCGAGCTCGCGCGCGCCGGCCTCGATCCACGCGACGTGCACCGGCTGCACGGCGGCGATCGACGGCACGCCGGCATCGGCGCACCAGGCGAAGAATTCCTCCGCGGCCCGCGCGTACGCCCGGCGGGTGTGCGGGTTGCGGATGTTGGCCGCGAAGAATTCGAGGAAACGCATGCCGGCGCGCTCGCCGGCGACGGCGACCATCGCCGGAACGACGGGTGCTGGAGAACGGATGACGAGGTGGTTCACGGATACGTCAAGCCCCAAGCCCTCCTTCCGCTGAGGCAGAGGTTGAATTCGGGCGACACTCAGATTTGGGCTGCACCACCATCGACGAAAAGCTCGATCCCGTTGACGTAGGCGCTGTCGTCGGAAGCGAGGAATACCGCTGCCTTGCCGAGATCGTCCGGCGTGCCGAGCCGGCCAAGCGGCACCGAAGCGACGGCCTCGGCCTGTTGCTCATCCGTCAGAAAATGGGCAAGGCCGGGGGTCGCGGTGTAGCCGGGGCTCAACACGTTGACCCGAATGTCGCGCCCCTTGAGGTCGACGATCCAGCCGCGCGCAAACGAGCGTATCGCAGCCTTTGTCGCGTCGTACACCGAGCAGGCGGGAAAGCCTTTGATCGACACCATCGAGCCGATCAGGATCACCGACGAGCCTTTGGTAAGCAACGGCAGCGCCTTCTGCACGGCGAACAACAGGCCGCGCACGTTGGTGTTGAATGTCCGGTCGAAATGCTCCTCGGTGATCTCCCCCAGCGTCGCGAATTCGTAGACCCCGGCGTTCGCGGCCAGCACGTCGATACGACCGGCTTGCGCCTTGACGGTTGCGTAGACGCGGTCGAGGTCGGCGAGGTTTGTCGTATCGCCCTGGATCGCCGCGGCATTGCCGCCGATCGAGGCGACCGCCTTATCGAGATCGGATTGATGGCGGCCGGTGATGAACACCCGCGCGCCTTCCTCGGCAAAATGCTTGGCGATGCCGAGACCGATGCCGGCGCTGCCGCCGGTAACGACAGCGATTTTGCCAGCAAGCTTGCCGGTCATGGCTGCACCCCCCGGGGCGGCACATTCGCGAACAGCGAACCGAGCCCCTCCGCCATCGTCGGATGGGCGAGAACGGCGTCGCGCAGCCGTGGATACGGCAGATCCGCCAGCATCGCCGTTTGCACCGCGGTCATGACCTCGCCGGCCTCGGCGCCGATCATCGTAAAGCCGAGAATCCGGTCGTCATTGGCGCCGACGAGAACCTTCATGAAGCCCTGGGTTTCGTCCGTCGTCGCCGTCCGCCGCACGGCACTCATCGGCAGCCTCGCGACGCGCACGGCGACGCCTTGGCGCTGCGCGTCACGTTCGCTCAGCCCGACGTGGGCGAGCGGCGGTTCGGTGAACATGCAGTAGGGAACCAGCCGGTCGCGCGTGCTTTCTTCGCCGCCGGCCAGATTGTCCTTGATGATTCGAAAGTCGTCGATCGAGACGTGCGTGAATTGCGGGCTGCCGGCGCATTCGCCGATCGCCCAGACATCGGGCGCACTCGTCTCCAGCCGCTCGTTGACGCGAATATAGCCATGGGCGTCCAACTCGACGCCGGCCTCCTCGAGCCCGATCCCGGCGGTGTTCGGAACGCGCCCCGCCGCGACGAGTATGTCGCTGCCCTCGATCTTTTGCTCGCCGGCACTCGTGCGCACGGTCGACGCTGACTCCCTCGCCGGATCGGCCGTTCACATTGCGGGTTTCGGCCGCCAACAGAAACTGCATACCTTCGTCGCTCAGGATCCGCTGCATTTCATCGGCCACGTCGGGATCCTCCCGGCCCATCAGCTGAGGCGCATGCTCGATCACGGTCACGCGGCTGCCGAAGCGGCGATAGGCCTGGGCCAGTTCGAGACCGACATAGCCGCCGCCGAGCACGATCAGATGTGACGGCAGATAATCGAGCTCCAGGGCCTCGATGTGGGTCAGCGGCCGGGCGGCCGCGAGGCCCGGAATGCCTGGGGATTGCCGCGTGCGTTCCGAGATTGAGAAAGACCTGGTCTCCGGCCAGCACACGCGTGCCGCCGTCGTTCAGTTGCACCTCGATCGTCTTCGGCGCCACAAAAGCTCCGCTCCCCATGATCAATTCGGCGCCGCTTTGCTTGTAGTTCTGCAAATGCAGGGCGATCTCGCGGTCGACCATGTCGCGCTTGCGCTGGCGCACTTTCGCCATGTCGATCGCGACCGGACCGGTCATCGTGCCGAACTGTGCCGCGTGATGCGCCAGATGCGCGATCCGGGCGCTCCAGATCTCATTTTTGCTCGGCAGGCAGGCGATGTTGGGACAGGAGCCCCCGATCCACCGGCGCTCGACGACGGCGGTCCGCCGTCCCGATCGCGCCAGATGCCACGCCAAGAGCTTGCCGCCAAATCCACTGCCAAGGACGAGCACGTCATACCGTTCTGTTTGAGGCATGAGCTTCCTCCGTATTCGACCGTCAGGTGGCCTCGATCGACCTGGGCGTCCTCATGACGCACGGACTTGCTCAAGGCAAGTACAGCGGGGGCTGAAGGCGATCTGCTTCGGTCTCGCCCGACAGCGGTCTGAGCCGGGCCCCCAGCTGCCGGCCGCGACTGCGGATGGGAAGAATCCAGCCGCGATCCGCTGGGGCTGATCCTCCAGGCGGTCATGTCCGTCAAGCTGGTGTAAATCGGAGTGGAGTTTGAGGTGGCCATCGGTCAGGCGGCCATGGGTGGAAGTTTCGCCTGGATCGGCATCGATCAGCGGCGGTGTAAGTTCGGCCATTCCCTCGATCTGCATGTAGCGGCACTGGAGCAGCCACTCGTCGTTCTGCTCGAGCAGGACGGCGCCGATCAGTCGGGTGATGCTGGCCTCGTTGGGGAAGATGCCGACGACGTCGGCCCGCCGCTTGACCTCTTTGTTGAGGCGTTCCAACGGGTTGGTGGAGTGCAATTTGGTGCGGTGCTGGGCCGGGAAGGTGAGGTAGGCGAGCACGTCATGCTCGCTGTCGTCCATCAGCGCGGCGAGTTTGGGCCAGCGCGGCCGGAGCTGATCGGCGACATGCCGCCAGGTCTGATGCGCGGCCTCGGCGTCGGGTTGCAGGAAGGCCTGGCGGATCGCGGCGGCGACCATGGTGTGCTGGCCCTTGGGCACGTGCGCCAGGGCGTTGCGCATCCAGTGCACGCGGCACCGTTGCCAGGTCGCGCCGAGCACGCGGGTGATCGCGTGGCGCAAGCCGTCGTGAGCATCGGAGATCACCAGCTTGACGCCCTTGAGGCCGCGCTTGACCAAGCCTTTCAGGAAAGCCGACCAGAACGGCTCGGCCTCCGACGGGCCGAGGCCCAGGCCGACGATCTCGCGCCGGCCTTCGGTCGTGACCGCCACGGCGATTATCGCCGCGACCGAGACGATGCGGCCGCCGTCGCGGACCTTGAGGTAGGTGGCGTCGAGCCACAGATACGGCCACTCGCCCTCGATCGGCCGGTCGAGGAAGGCATTGACCCGCTCGTCGATGTCCTTGCACAGCTTGGAGACTTGGCTCTTCGAGATGCCGGTGAGGCCCATCGCCTGCACCAGCTCGTCGACCCGCCGGGTCGAGACGCCGCCGATCCAGGCTTCCTGGATCACCGTCACCAGCGCCTTCTCGGCGGTCTTGCGCGGCTCCAGGAAGGGCGGGAAATACGAGCCCTGGCGCAGCTTGGGAATGCGCAGCTGAAGCGAGCCGAGCCGCGTGTCGAGGCTGCGCTCGCGATAGCCGTTGCGGTAATTGAGCCGGTCGCCGGTGCGTTCGTGCCGGCCGGCGCCTCCGTCCCCCGATCAACCCTTCGACATCGGCTTCCATCAGGATTTGCAGCACCGCCTCCGCCACGGCTCGCAGGAAATCGCCATCGCCGCTCTTCTGCAGCAGCTCGACCAGCGCCATTCTTTCGTCGGTCATCGGGTCCTCGGTCAGCCTGGGGTGAAGCGTTTGCAACTCCACCTTAGCCGGCCTTCCCGATGACCACCCGTCGCTCACGCGCGCGCCGAGCTCCATGTTATGGGGCATTGCGCCCGGCGCGCGCTCAACACCGAATTTCCACCACGAGCGAGGACGCTAACCTCCAGGCTCGGGCCGAGGCCTATTCCGACCCCCCACCCCCCTACTGCCAGGATCATCGCATCGCGGGTCCTACTACCCCTCTCGCACAGGCATATCCCGACGCAACTCAGCACCGTCGAGTGCCTAGATGGGCTCTTGCGCAAGGGTCCCGTGCGACCGGCCGCTTTTTGCCGACCCGACCCGACCAGCCGCTGGTGGTGGTCAGGAATGGCTCTTAAGGGTCGGCTTGAGCCGTCGTGGCGAGGCCGGCTAACGACCGCTATGTCTGCGATAGGAGCTGTTCGGGATCACCGCAGCGAACCGGCGGCTGGGGTGGATTCCGGACGTTCGGCGACCCAGTGCGCTCTGCCAGATCGCCGAGCGTAAAAGGCTGCCGCCGCTCCGTTAATCAGGGATCCTGCACCGCCCAAGGGTCTCTTCGGTACCTGTCGCGGCCTAAATGTTGCGGACCAAGCAAGAGATTAGGCCTTCACTTCTTACGAACCTAACCGAGGGTGCCGCGTCATTGAGGAGACGGGCAGATGGCGGTAGTGCATCTGACGCACTACCGGGATGGCTTTGAAACCCGAACGGTTCGAGCTGACCAATGTCGAAACCCTGCGGCAAACCTGCAACGGGAGCTCTGTCATCGCTGCGCCGTCCGCCAGCTCGCTGCTACGTACACCGGCACATTCGCTGCCGGCAGTAGCGCACGCCCGCGGACGTGATCGGCACCTTTCTCGCCGATCATGATGGTGGGCGCATTCAGATTGCCGGTCGTGATGGTCGGCATGATCGAGGAATTGATTACTCGCAGCCCCTCTACCCCGATAACGCGACACGTCGGATCGACCACCGCCCGCGGATCATCCGCCCGCCCCATCGGGCAAGTACCGCAGGGATGATAGGCGCTCTCGACTTTTTCGCGCACGAAGGCGTCGATCTCAGCATCCGTCCGCACAGCATCACCCGGCTGGATCTCTCGCCCGCGATAGCGGTTGAAGGCTGATTGCGCGAAGATCTCGCGAGTCAGTCGCACCGCTGCGCGCATCGCGGTCCGGTCATCCGGGTGGCTCATGTAGTTGAAGCGGATGCGCGGCGCCTCTGCCGGATCGGCCGAAGCGAGCCGCACCCAGCCCCGGCTTTGCGAGCGCATCGGCCCGATATGTGCCTGAAACCCGTGACCCCGTGCCAGCGACTTGCCGTCATAGCTCATTGCGAGCGGCAGGAAGTGGTATTGCAAATCCGGATAGTGCACGCCGACGCGGCTGCGCACGAAGCCGCAGGAACTCGAAATGGTTGGTGGCACCCAGTCCGTCATGGCGCAGAAGCCAGCGCGTGACGATCCACGCCTTGGACAGCGGACCCATCGCCGAATAGAGCGTGATCGGCTCGCGACACTCCATCTGGAAGTAGAATTCCAAATGGTCCTGCAGGTTCTCGCCCACGCCCGGCAGCTCCTGCACCACCCCGATGCCGAGCGCGCGCAGTTCCTCAGCCGGCCCAACCCCTGACAATTTCAGAAGGTGCGGCTGTTGATCGGCCCGCCTGCCAGGATCACCTCGCGCTCCGCGTAGACTTCGTGCTCCTCGCCGCCCCGACGATATGCCACGCCCGTCGCGCTGGCCCGAGAACAACACGCGGGTCGCGTGCGCATGCGTCAGGACGCACAAATTTTCCCGCCGCAGCGCCGGGCGCAGATAGGCGTTGGCAGTGCTCCAGCGCCGTCCCCGGTGCACCGACATGGCCATGCGCCCGAAACCCTCCTGCTGGAAGCCGTTGTAGTCCGGCGTGGCCGGATAGCCGGCCTGCTGTGCCGCCGCCAGCCAAGCGTGGTGCAGCGGATTATCCAGGCGCCCATAGCGGTTATACAGCGGGCCGTCACTGCCGCGGTATCGGGGATCTCCGCCCTCTTGCGCCTCGGCTCGGCAGAAGGACTCCCCTGCCCTTGCGCCGATTTTGAGCGCGCCTGAGGAACCAAAGGATCAGCTGCGCCGGCGACGATCACGCAGGCAGACATCACCGCCGACCAGCGCGCGTTGAATGTCGTGCCGGCGCTTGATCGCCGATCTCGGCGACGAGGCCGCCTGGCGCTATGTCGAGTTCTTCACGGCCAACATCCGCAACCCGAACACTCGCCGCGCTTATGCCCGGGCCTGCGCCCGGTTCTTCGCCTGGTGCGACGATCGCGGCCTGTCGCCGGCGGCGATCCGGCCGCATGACGTCGCCACTTATATCGAGCAGCTGCAGAACGAGGTCTCGGCACCCTCCGTGAAGCAGCAGCTCGCCGCGATCCGGATGCTGTTCGACTGGCTGGTAACCGGCCAGGTCGTGCCGACCAACCCGGCCCATGCGGTTCGTGGGCCCAAGCATGTGGTCAAGACCGGCAAGACGCCGGTGCTCGAAGGCACCGAATGGCGCAAACTGCTGGCCTCGATCCCGGCGACGACGTTGCGCGACCTGCGCGACCTGGCATTGATAGCAACCCTCACCTACAGCTTCGCGCGGATCAATGCGGCCTTGAAGATGAAGGTCGAGGATTTGCGGCCGCGCGGCGCCGGGTGGACGATCCGGCTGCATGAAAAAGGTGGCAAGCAGCACGCGATGCCGTGCCACCATGCGCTTGCCGAGGCGTTGCGCGCCTACATCGACACCGCCGGCCTCGCTGAGGACCGCAAGAGCTGGCTGTTCCGCACCGCGCGAGGCCACAACGGCACGATGCTGTCCGCCAATCCGATGAGCCAGCCCGACGCCTGGCGGATGATCCGCCGGCGCGCCGCGGCGGCCGGCATCGCCGAGGCGATCGGCTGCCACACATTCCGCGCCACCGGCATCACCGCCTACCTCGCCAATGGCGGCGCACTTGAACACGCGCAGGAAATGGCCGCGCATGAGAGCCCGCGAACGACCAAGCTCTACGACCGCACGAAGGAACGCCTCACCCAGGACGAGGTCGAAAGGATTCGACTGTGAATCGCAAAAGCCAGGCGCATGGCGAAGCCGACCTTTGTCCTGGCCGAACCCGCTGTCACGAGTCCGCGGAATAGAATGGTCGGGACACTCAACTCGCCGCGGCGAGCACGATCCGGGCAAGCCGACCCCGGCTGGGCGCCCGAGCGGCGATGACCGCATCGAACCCCAGGCTGCGGCCATAGCGGTGCACCGCGAAGATCAGCATCAACACCGAAAGGAAGAAAAAAGTCCACGGCCATGAGTAATAGTCGTTATAGAAACCGAGCCACAGATTGACAGCCTGTAGTGCGCCCACGAACCCCCAAAATCGCACGAAAAGGCCGAGGATCAGGGACGCCGCTGTCAGCACTTCGAGGCCGTAGACAATCGGCGCGAACAGATAGAAATGCGGCAGGACGATATGGTTGACAAAATCGGCCTGCACCTGCAATGCCGCGGTTTTGCCGAGCCGGATCATATAAAAGGCGAGACCGGTCTTGCCGAAAGGCTGGCCTGGCTCGTCGGTGTAATCCGGTGGCAGTTTCCAAAGGGTTGACTGCCACCACATCGCCCCGATTAACAATCGAAACACGAAATTCCAGAGGTGTGCAAAAGAGCGCTGGCCGGGGATCACGGCAAAGGCATAAATCGCAACGCCGATGCTAATGATGAGCAACAGCCAGAACACCGGGGTCGGCCAGCCTGGCTTGGCCAGAAAGTGGGCGACATCGATGAGTGGATTGTCCATGCTTCTGTTCTCCTCCCGACTACGCCCTCCATTGGGCACTATCCAGCAAGCCATTGGCGGTACAACGGCTTCATCCAAAACGATAGACAATTTCAAGGCAAACAAAGCAGTACAATCCCTTTGCGTTCCTCCACCCCCCTCTCAGCAACATTTGTGGATTCCTCTGACCGAGTCTCGGTCTTGGGCGGGAATGCCGGCGGCTTGAGCGCCGAGTTGCTGTGTCTCCGCCATCCGGGGCGTCAGTAAAGGCCTCAGGCTGCCGAGGCAGGTGCAGAGGAGATCGCAGGCGAGCCGTAGAGTTGCTCGAACGCGACGCGATCGAAGCGTTCGGTCGGCACATCGAGCATGACCCGGCCTTGCGACAGGCCGACGATCCGATCCGCGTAAGCCTTCGCATAGGGAACCTGGTGCAGACCGCACACGACCCCAATGCCGTCGGACCGAGCGATATTGCGCAGCAGGTCGAGGATCTCCGCGCTCGTGTTGGGGTCGAGGCTTGCCACCGGCTCGTCGGCGATGATCAGTTCTGCCTGCTGGGCCAGCGCGCGAGCGATCGCGACGCGCTGCTGTTGGCCGCCCGACAGCCGATCCGCGCGCTGCGCGGCATGCGCCAGCAACCCGACCCGGTCGAGACACTCAAGCGCCAACAGACGGTCCGCCCGGGCAAAACTGCGCAGCCACCCACGCCACGCCGGTACATGACCGAGCCGGCCGGCGAGCACGTTCTCGAACGCGGATAGCCGGCTCACCAGGTTGAACTGCTGAAAGACCACCGCGAGGCGGCGCCGATCCCTGGCGCGCAGCGACGTGATGCGATCGCCACCGATCCGGGCGATGCCCTGATCCGGTGCCAGGAGACCGGCGACGCAGCGGAACAACGTCGTCTTGCCGGCGCCGCTCTGGCCCAGCACTGCGACGAATTCATGTTCGCCAACGGCGAAACTCACATCCTCGATTGCCCGCCGGCCGTTGAACGATTTGGTCATGCCCTCGACACTAAGCCGCGATCGGTTCGGCGGCGCTGCCGGCGCGCCGACGACCCGATTTTCCGGTGTCATGCTCAGACCAGCTGCCGGCGCAGCCAGTTGGAAAGCTGGTCGAGCGCCGTCACGATGACGAGAATTACGGCGATGATCGTGAAGAGACGAGAAAAGTCGAGCAGGTCCAAGCTGTTCTTCAACTCGAGCCCGATGCCGCCGGCGCCGACGACCCCGAGCACGGTGGAAGCGCGGATGTTGAACTCCCAAAGATAGAGCGCGGTCGACAGCAGCACCGGCAAAATATCCGGCACCAGCGCGTAGAGAATGGCACCGAAGCGGCCGGCGCCGGCGGTGCGAACCGCCTCGAACGGGCCGAGGTTGGCGTTTTCGATATGGTCGGCGAACAATTTTGCCGCGCTGCCCCAACTATGCAGACAGATGCCGATGACGCCCGCGAACGGCCCAAGCCCAACCGCGGCGACGAAAAGCAGTGCGAACACGAATGAATCGATGCCGCGCAAGCCATTCAGAAACCAGCGCACCGGGTAATAAAGGAAAGGGAACGGCGTGATGTTGCGGCTCGCCAGGATGGCCATCGGGATGGCAAACAATGTCGCGAAGGTGGTTCCGATCGCCGCCATCGCGACCGTTTCCACCGTGCGCTGCACGAAGAGCGGGAGCTCCGTGATATTGGGCGGCCAGGCCTGGGCCAGCCAATGCAGCAGCCGCGGCAGCCCGGTCGCAAGTCGCGCCGGGTCGATGCCGGCCAAATGCCAAGCGACGCCATAAAAAATGGCGATGGTCAGCCCGATCAACCAGCCGCGCAGCCGATCGGGGCCGCGACGCGCGGCACCGAGTTCGGGCCAGTGCCTGTTCCGCCGGAGTCAGCGGACGATCGTCCGGATCATCCACGCGGCTTGATCTTTCCGACGGCAATGCCGGCCTGAACAATGGGCTCGTAGGTCTCCGGCGTCGCTGCGACGAAACCGGTGTAGTGCGGCGGCAGCAAAGTTTTCGCCTGGTTGATCGTAATCGATGTCAGGATCTGCTGAACCTTCGACATCAAATCCTTTGGAGCATTTGCCGGCAAAGCAATTGCGTCGTTCGGCAGCGGTGCGGAGGTCCAGACGATCTTGCTGGCGTCTGGCTTGATCCGTCCGGCGTCGATCATCGCGTTGCGATTCCGGTCGAAATCGGTGGCCATATCGACCCGGCCGGCGCTGACCGCGATCTCGTTCGCCGCGTGTGTCGCCCCCTCGCTGTATTGCCAGAATGTCCTCGGATCGATTCTCCAGATTTTTTTGGCGTAATAGGTCGGTATCAGCCAGCCTGAGGTCGAACCGACATCCGCAAACGACATCGATAGACCCTTGGTGTCGTCGGGGAACCGCACAATCGGTAGGTTCGGGCGCGCGATGATGATCGCATGATAGATCGGCTTTTCGTTGTATTTCGCGGTTGCCACCGCGCGGCAGCCGGTGGCGGCGTTGGCGATCACATAGCCCCACGGGCCCATCCAGGCGACATCGAGCTGACCCGAGCCCATTGCGACGGCCATGCCGGCCCAATCCGTCGTGGTCGACAACTCGAATTCCGCGCCCAGCTGCTTTGCCAGATAGGCAAATATTGGCGTGTAGGCCTTCTTCGTGTCTTCCGGGTTCGGCAGCAGCGGGCCGACGCCGAACCGTAGCGTCTTCACCTGCCCGCGGGCGGGCATGAAAACGCTTGTGGTCGAGAGACCCGCGGCCGCCAGCCCCGCTGCCACGAGCAGGCTGCGGCGGTGAAGACATGGCGCGACGCCATTCATCTGCACACTCCGGCGTATAAAGGAGACTTGTAACAGCCGAGCAGACTTGCGCCGGAACAGGACCCGCATGCCACGCGCCCAGTTCACACGGAACTCGCGCCCGGCGGAAGTAGCTCAAGCCGAACGCTAGTCAACCGATGGCTCCGGGTCAAGCGAGCGGGGGGCACATTGCCGACGGTTCAGGCGCCGAAGTGGTCGGCGAGTCCCGCAAACCCGTCGACCACAATGTCGGTCGCGGGGTTGGGTACGGGATCGGGCGGACCACCGGGTCCCCACTCATCGGGTCGGCGCACGAAGGCCGTGCGATAGCCGACGTCGCGGGCCGCATCGAGGTCGAAATTGTGGCACGCCACCATCAGGATTTCGTGCGGCTCGACGGCAAGAAACGCAGCGGCGCGCCGGTAGGCATCGGGAAGTGGCTTGTAGACGCGCAGCATCTCGCAGGGGATCACGGCGTCCCAATCGATGCCGTTGCGACGCGACACATCAACGATCAGCGACAGGCTGAGGATCGTGAACGAGACACAGATGCGCTGCCGCCGCAACCGGCGTAGCGCCGCGGCAAAATCAGGCCACGCGTCAAGCTGATGCCAGCGCTCGGCGATCACTTGCCGGTCCTCCGCCGAACCGCTGAGCCCATTCTCATCAAACAACTGGCCGAGCACCTCGCGGTGCACATCCTCGATATTGAAACCGGGATCGACCGTGCCGGTCATCCGGCGCAGCGACTGGCGCCGATGTTCATTCGCCAGCGCGTGCCAATCGCGCTCGATACCGTGCGCGGTGCCCCATGCCGCCATTGCCGCGGTCAAGCCGCCATGCCAGTCGAGCACCGTGCCGCCGGTATCGAAGGCAAAGGCCTTTATTTGTTTCATGGTCTCCTCAGCCGGCGCGCACCCTTGCGGCTGGCACCACGAAGTTGCTGACGATCAGCCGCAGACGCTCGTCTTCATGCGCCTGCAGGACCTCGCGCAAAACGTGGATTGCCGCCCCGGTCGACGTCTCGTTCCAGAACCAGTCGGTGAGTTGGAGGCTCGACGGCTTCGCGGATCCGGCGCCGGCGGCCTCCAGACAATACGCCTTCAGATCGTCGACCGCGAAGCGCAGGATCAACGGTGCCGAGAACCCGTCGCGCGGGCTCGGTGGCACCTTGCCGCCCAGCCAATCCGTGACGTAGCGCGCACAGTCGGCGATTGCGAGCCCGCTCAGCCCCACCGTGCTGCGGCCATGTTGCTCCACCCAACGCCGGTGCGCGTCCTGGAGCAGCAGGATTTCCGCCTCCAGCCGGGATGCGAGAGACTCGGCCGAGCCGTTCGCGACTGTCGCCGGTATGAACGGCGGCTGCCAAGCCGGATCGGGGCGGGCTCGCGGATCGTCATCGGGAAAATCGATGATCCGCACCGGCCCGCCGTCCTCGACCAGCATGCCGAGCGCAGTCAGGACCACCCGCCTCTGAAATGCTGGGTCGTTCGGCGGACCGAACGGTCGCCCTAGCTCGAACGGTACCCACAGCGCGCGCGGCGGCTTCGTGTTCTCGGCCTGCGGCCGGATCAACACGACGGCGACGGTCGCGATACCCTCTTCCTCGAGATAATGGCCCAGCGCGCTCACGGCGCGCGTGCAGACCGGTCAAACGGGGGCGAGGAGGACGCTGTCGACGTTGTCCTGCTTCAGGCGGCCGGCGAGCTCACGGGCATACGGTTTCATCTGCAAGGGATCGGTCGCGCCCATGAACGAATAATGGGTATCGGCCATCGACCCGATGGTCCCCTCGGCCGCGAGCTCCCGTAGCCGGTCGATCGGAAAGGCAACGTTCCAGTCTTCCTGCAACCCGGTGCGGTCGAAATTGATCGAGATGTGGCTGCACAGCAGGTTTTCCACGGGGGTCGTCGCGGGAATCGCGTGATAATGCGGATCGCGGCCACGGAACGGCTCCTCGCCGCGTATGACGAGGCCGGCGGACGAGACAATCGCGACCCGGCGCTGTGCTAACGCCCTGCCCGTCACCCACGGCCGCGTTTTAAATTCCGGGCATTCGACCTCGGCCAGGCGTTTGGCCTGGTCGGGCGGCAGGTCGGTCAGTCTGGTCACTGAGCCTCTCCTCGCATCAGCTCGCGGCGACGGTTCGCCTCGTTGCGGAGGAGTTTACCACGTGTTTTAGACCGAGCAATCTAGAATGATTTGGGTGCTTTGCCGAGCAACGCCAACATCCCGTTGGCGGCACCTTCCAGCACCTCGCGCTGCGGGCGCGTGCGCGCCAGCACACGGATGCCGAGCAGCACGCTCAACAGCGACTTGGCGAGTTCGTCCGCGGGATGGGTGGCGGCGATCGAACCCTCCTTCTGGCCCGCTTCGATACAGCGCCGAAAGAAAGCCTCGATGAAGACCATCTCCTCGGCGACGAGCTTCTGGAATTCGGGATCATACGGCGCCAGCTCCAGCGCCGCGTTGACGAGCATGCATCCGCGCCGTTGCTCGTCATCAACCGACCGCTCGATGATCTCGTCAAAGAATGTTCCGATCGCCAAAGCCGCCGGCAGCTTTTCCAGCCGGGCAACGCGGTCGCGCACCGTCTGGGCAAGGTAATGGATAAAGGCCTGGCGGTACAGCGACCGCTTGTCGCCAAAGGCATTATAGAGGCTGGCGCCGGTGATCCCCATCCGTTCCGCGAGGTCACGCACCGAGGTCTGTTCGAACCCCTGCGCCCAGAAGCAGTTCATCGCTGCCTCCAGCACCGTCGTCTCGTCGAACTGTCTCGGTCGCGCCACTCCACGCCTCGCCTCGGGCACCGCGATCGGCGCCGCTATCGTTATGATCGATCGAAGAAATTTTAGAGCGCTCGAGCCAGAACGGCAAAGCCATTGTCAGCGCGTTGTCCAATTTCTGCTCCTCTCTCGGCGGCACAAGCGGGGCGGTTACCCTCCGGTCCCTCTGCTGGGCCCGCCTGCCGCCAGCCCCGCGCGGCCGCGGCGACGACGGCGATCGCCGCGTCACTGCCATCGGCGTCGCCCTTTTCGAAATCGCTGCTTTTGACCGCCATCCGACTGCTAACATGCGCGAAACATAGAACCGCCTTGCGCCGCGCCGCGGCAAAGGCGTAAAGCGCGGCCGCCTCCATCTCGACGGCGAGAATGCCGCGGGCGCGCGCTTGGCGGATCGCCACCTCGGTCTCGCGAAAGGGCGCGTCGGTCGTCCACGCGGCACCGCGATAGATCCGCTGCCCGGCATCCTTCAGCTTATCTAGCGCGGCTCCCGCGAGCCTGTGGTCGGCTTCAGCGAATTCGGACGGCGGGAGGTAGTGATAGCTCGTACCCTCGTCGCGCAACGCACGATCGATCAGCACGAAATAGGGTGTTTGCCCTCGCGCCAGAATCTGCCCGGCAGAGGTCACGCTGACGAGAAACCGGCAGCCGCAGGCGAACAATTCTTCTGCGAGAAGCACCGCGAAGGCGGCGCCGACGGCGCAGCCGATTATGCCAAAACCTTCGTCTTCGTGGTCGAAAGCGTAAAGCTCGGTGTGATAGCAGGCCCAGCTGCACAAGCGGCGGGCCCGACCCTGACTGACGCAGCCGCCGCAGAATGTCGCCGTCAGGATCCAGCACGCAGATCTCGGGTACCGGAGTCGCCGCGAGCCCTTTCTGACGGCGCGCTTCGCGTAAGAGATTCGAGGGCGTAAACACCGATGCCGCGGCGTAATCTTTGTCGACAAGGATCGGCGGCAGCCAATCCGGATCGGCCATAACGGTCACCAGCGCGACCGCTGGGCGCCAAGCCGAGGCGTATTTCGACGGCGCCGTGAAGGCGGAATGATAACCCACAGGACGGCAGTCAGTTTTTCCAAAGGTCCAACCATGGCTTACGAGGCATGACCACAGAATATTTCGATCGGTCGGGAGAAGCACGAGCCGATGTCAGCCCATCTCGCGTGGCCGCTAAATCCGGGCCCGATCCCTGCTTAGAGTACGGCACATCGAAGGCCGCGAAACCGTTGATAGCCTGCTTAAGATCGGTCACTGAGCCCAGGCGTGTTTGCACGAAACCGGAGAAAATATTACCCGACCCCGCGCCGCAGACGATTTTGCGACGATCCGAGCGCTATGCACGAGCTGCGTCGCGACTGCTCCGCCCCTCGCGCGCCGCAGATGACTTTGGGACAATCCGGGCTCGCATCGACGAGCTGCGCCGCTAGCGCGTCCAGGTATCAGCTGGGCCGGAGGGTCTATCGACGATCGACACGTGCCCTGTCGTCACGACACAAGCCGCGGTCCGGCGCAAGAAGCGCGGCGGATCCTGATATCCTCAATTTATTGCCAGAGCCTTATGGGATAGAAACCAAACCAGCCGACCGGGGGATGTCGCGCAGCCTTCCTGGCGCGCAGCGCCGATCGGGCCGAAAGATAGCTTACGCCCTTGGATGCCGTTGCCAACGCCGCGCAAAAGAGAACACGATCAGCGCCGACGGCCGGCGCAGCTGGGATACCAGACCAAATCTAAGCATCACTAATGGCATGAAAACGGATAATACTTTAGGGCTCCAGACATCCATGCTCTGGTCTCTCAAACTCCAGGAGCAACTATTATGTCTCTAACCACCGAAGATTTTTACCGAAGCTCAAATGGTGATCGCTGGCAGCTCATCCGTGATACGAGTTCTGGCGCTTCCTTCGTGAGGCATGAACCTAATCTCTCATCGGGCGGTCGGGTCACTGATACGGGCGTCGAGGAGTTTTTAAACCGTACGGGATCCAGTCCGGAAAATCTCGCGCTGCGGGCGCTCCTGGATAAACTTGGCGGCTCATGAGATCAGGACCAGATCAACGTTTTCGCGGTCGTTCTAACGGACGAGGAGATGCGGACAGAAACCGCGGTCCTCGTAACACTATCAGACCTTCCGACAGCAACGGCCCAAACGTCAGGGTGCGTGGCACCGCTCATCAAATATTTGAGCCGATCAGATCGGTTTGAGCAGCCACGACCTTGAACCCTGGCCACAGCAACGCCTCACCGCCGACCAAATCGAAGGGTCGACCCCATGTTTGCCCCGATTAAAGCGCGCCGGTAGCTCCCGCTCCTGAACCCGCCTTTCCGGTCAACCGATATCATGAGGCCTCGACTTCGCGATCAGCCTTGCGTGCAGGTGGCGAGGTCAGATCCTTCGCCGACACCTCATGGCGTCACATAGGCAGTCGCTGCGCGAATATCGCGCTCGGTGGAACATGAAGCACACGCGCCCGCTAATCGCGTGTGAATGAGCAATGGATACCACGTGTGTATCGGCCTGATCTCCGCTGGTGTTCAAGAGTGCATCCATCTCTCCGGCGCTCAAGGCCGTCCGACGCTCGGCGTCACCGCCGATAATCCTGACCGAGCCGCCGTTCGCCAAAAACGGCGGAAGGGGTTTCCCGCCCCTCTGCGAAGAAGTTCGGGTAACGCGTGTCGGCAACTTATACGGGTTTATAAATTGGTTGATCGAGCATATCTACGTTCTTTGCACTCAAGGTGATGATTTGGATTCTATTAAGAGACGGCGGGGCACTGCGGTGCCGCGCTGGGGCTGGAGTGGCGTCGCCCGGCGTAGGGCGGCATCAATCTCGGCACGAGACATAGATTTCCGGGTGCTTCTGCCGGAGCATCACAGCCCGACCGGGCAACTTGCGGCGGCGCTGAGCGATGCCGGCGAAAGGTATCGCCGCTATCTGCATCAGGATGAGTTCGGCCCGACGCGCGCCGAACGGATGGCAGCACTGCGATCGCTGCTGGATTGTTTGGATCTCTTGTCGTCAAGACTGGACGGGTTGCCGCTCCACCTCCGTCTGCGCTTGTCCGAACAACTCGCTGCCGAACGAAACCCCATCGAAGCCGAGAGCGACAATGTTGAGGCGTACCGCAACGACGCGGAAGCCGTGCAGCAATTTGCCGAAGCCGCAGTTGACGCCGGGCACCCGCTGCACGCGGCACCAGGCACGTGTGACGCAGAGCTGCTGGATGACCTGGGCGGCGCGGCGGAGAGGACGCAACTGCTGCTTTCGGTCCTCGACACCACCACGGCCGGCGAGATGGTCATCGATACCGGGGCGCCACGGCTAGAATTAAAGGAAGGCGCGGCGAGCGACCTCGTCGGCTTTGCAGTTGCGCACGCTCGCATCAAGCGTCTGCGGCGCCGTGCCGAGTTGGTGCTGGCCCGCCTCGAGCGTCGCATGGGGCCGGAGCGCTGCGAAAGCTTGGGGTTGCTCGTCTGGGAACTTTGCGACCTATGGCACGCCGAGACCGGGCAGCCGGTCACCAGCAGCGCTGTAGATGTGACGCACTACAATTATTCTGGCACGCATCACACGGCCAAGCCGCAATCGCCGGCCGGCCGGTTTGTGCTGGCCGCCGTGCAAGCCCTGCAGCCGTCGGCGGCCTGGGCGCAGGAGCCCGACCATTGGATGGCGCCGCGGCGGGCGAGTATCCTCGACAAGGGTCGCGTCGGGCGCGCGGTCTATTTTGCCATGCGCGAATATGTTGCCCATCATCCCTCAAGCGGACAGCGGGGTCGGCGGAAACTGTCCAAGTAACTTTGTAAATTCCCCTCGACCCCCGCGGGCCGACAATCGGGGGCATGAAACATCGCAAAGATCCCGCGCTGACCGGCCGCGGCATCCGCCGGCAGATTGCACCAAAGCCACCCACCAAGCCGGGCCGCCCGGCGAGACCAAGGCACGTCCAAAGCCCGACCGTCCCGCGCGGGCTGCAGGACAAGATCGTCTGGCGCGCGATCGATGATCTCAAGCCGTTCCCGGGAAACCCTCGGCGCCACCCGGAGGCCCAGATTGCCAGCCTGATGCGGAGCATCGAGCAATTTTGGACCAACCCGATCCTGATCGACGAAGACGGCACCATCCTGGCCGGGCACGCGCGCCTCGAGGCGGCAAGGCGCCTGGGGTGGTCCGCGGTCCCCACCTTGACGATCGCTGGTCTGAGCGCCGCCGACAAGCGAGCAACGGTGATCGCCGACAACCGGCTGCCGGAACAGGCGGTGTGGGACTTCGACCTGCTGCGGGAGCACTTCCAGGAGTTGATCGACCTCGATTTCGATGTCGAGCTGACCGGCTTCGACACCGGCGAAATCGACCTGATGCTGGACGGCGAGCCGGACCCGGCGACAGACGATCCCGCCGACGACCTGACGAGGTTCAGCCTGGATGGCCCGGCCGTCAGCCGGCTGGGCGATGTCTGGCGACTTGGCCGGCACCTCCTGATCTGTGGCGATGCCTTGCAACGCGACCCATACAAGATGCTGCTGCAAGGCGATCGTGCCCAGATGGTGGTCACGGACCCGCCGTACAACGTGCGCGTTAACGGCCACGCGGTCGGGAGGGGCAAGACACGCCACCGGGAATTCGAGATGGCCTCGGGAGAGATGTCCGACGAGGAATACACTGCGTTCCTTGCGACGTTCATCGACCAAGCGATCGGTTTCAGCATCGACGGGTCGATCCATTATGTTTTCATCGACTGGCGCCATCTCCCGGTATTGCTGACAGCGGCTCGGCCGCACTACGCCGAGTGGAAGAACCTTCTGGTCTGGAACAAGACCAATGCCGGCCAGGGCAGCTTCTACCGCTCGAAGCACGAGCTGATCGGCGTATTCAAGAACGGCGGCGCTCCCCACATCAACAATTTCGGCCTCGGCGCAAATGGCCGGTACCGGGCCAACGTGCTCGATTATCCGAGCGTCAACTGCTTGCATCCGGCCCGGCGCGGCGACCTCGACCTGCACCCCACCGTCAAGCCGGTCGGGCTGGTCGCCGACCTGATCCGCGACTGCAGCCGGCGCAACGGGATCATCCTCGACCCGTTCGGCGGCAGCGGCACGACGATCCTGGCGGCCGAGCGCACCGGCCGCATTGCCCGGGTGATCGAGCTCGACCCCCTCTACGTCGATGTCGCGATCCGCCGCTGGGAGCAGATCACCGGCGTCCCGGCCCGGCATGCCGATCTTGGGCTGTCGTTCGCCGAAATCGCCGCAAGCCGAGGGATCGACCAGGTGCAGCCCGGCAAGCCCTCCCGCAAGGGCAAGCGGCGGGAGGAAGTCTGACCATGGCCGAAAAATCCGCGGTCGGCTACCGCAGCCCACCCAAGGCGACGCGGTTCAAGGCCGGGCAGTCGGGCAATCCGAAGGGCCGTCCCAAGGGCAGCCTAAATCTGGCCGGCGATCTCACCGCCGAGCTTGGCGAGCAGATTACGGTGCGCGAGGGTGGCCGGTCCCGACGCGTCAGCAAGCAGCGCGCCCTGATCAAGTCGCTGATGGCGAAAGCCCTGCAAGGCGATGTCCGGGCCACCACCGCCGTGCTCGCCCTCTATGCCCGGGTCATCTCCACCCCGGCCGAAGACGAAGGCTGGCCGGTCGAAGAGGATGAACTGCTGATCCTCCGCCGTTTCGGGCCCCGCCTGCTCAAGGCTCTCGGCAAGAAGGAACCCGGAAGATGAGCATCGATCGGAACCTTGCCGACATCGTCTATCGGATCGATTTCGGCGCCTTCGTCTATCGCGCCTTCGAGGCGCTCAACCCGGGCCAGCGCCTGGTCCCCAACTGGCATATCGATGCCATCTGCTACCTGATCCAGCAAATGGTGACCGGCAAAGCGCGCAAGCGGCTGGTCCTGAACCTGCCGCCCCGTACGCTGAAGTCGTTCATCGTCTCGGTGGCGCTGACGGCCTGGTTGCTGGGTCGCAATCCCGGCATCGGGATCATCTGCGCCAGCTACTCCGACGAGCTGGCAACCAAATTCTCCCGTGACTGCCGGGCGTTGCTGGAGACGCCGTTCTATAAGCGCGTCTTTCCCGGCACCAGGCTCAATCCGAAGAAGGCGTCCGAGGGCGAGTTCGAGACCACAAAGCGGGGCTATCGCCTTGCCACCTCGGTCGGCGGCACGCTGACCGGCCGCGGCGGTGCGGTCCTGATCGTCGACGATCCGCTCAAGGCCAACGATGCGGATTCGGAGTCCGCGCGGCGCGCCTCGATCGACTGGTTCCGCGGCACCGCCCTGAGCCGGCTCGATGATCCAGCACAGAGCCTCGTCATCGTCGCGATGCAGCGGCTCCATGTCGACGATCTCTCCGGGTATCCTGATCGAGCGCGGCTGGCCCAAGCTGGTGCTGCCCGCCATCGCCATCGAAGCGGCCGACTATCTGGTCGGCGAGGATGAAGTCTACCACCGCCCGGCCGGGCAATTGCTGCAGCCGCAGCGGGACAGCGCCGAGGCGATCGACGAATTGAAGCGCGAAATCGGCAGCCGGGTCTTTGCTGCCCAGTACCAGCAGACGCCGACGCCGCCCGACGGCAATATGATCAAGGCGGCTTGGCTGGGACGATACGATATCGCGCCGGACCGCAAGAGCTTCCAGCGGGTCGTGCTGAGCTGCGATCCCGCCGGCAAAGCTGGCGCCGGCAACGACTACACCGCGATCGCTGTCGTCGGCGTCCTGGAAAAGGCCCTCTACGTGCTCCAGGTCAGCCGCGGGCATTGGACCGTGCTGCAGATGCGCGAGCAGATCATCGCGCTCGCCGCGCAATGGATGGTCGACCTGATCATCATCGAGGATACCAGCAGCGGCATGAGCCTGATCCAGCTGTTGCAGGAGGAGCCCCGTCTCGATGTCGTCGGCCGCAAGCCGGATGCCGACAAGGTGACACGAATGAGCCGGCAACAGGGCCGCTTTGAAGCCGGGCGCATCCTTCTACCAAACGAAGCCTCCTGGCTCGCCGAGTTCGAGAACGAGCTCTTCGCCTTCCCCGGTGGCCGCTACGATGACCAGGTCGATGCGCTGTTGCTGTTCCTCGACTGGTTTGCCCAGAACGAGCCCTATCTCCAGCCCATGGTCTTCTATCCACCCGTCGTCATCTCCTCTCCACGCATAGATTCCTGGAGCGGGGCGGAGTGGACGGATTGGCCCATGAGGTATTGAACCTGATCGGTCGCGTCTGCTCCGGGACCCCCCCGGCGTCGCCCCAGCGCCCTAGAATGTCAGCGGCAAGTTCCCTGATCCGGCCGGCAAACGCCGATACAATTCCCTGATCGAACGGTGAAAATTCCCTGTTCTCCGGCCGGGAATTTCTTCGCCAACCCACTGAAAACTGCTATCGATTTCGGGCGATCGGATGCCAATTCGACCGAGAAAAGGCGAAATTCCCTGTATTTTTCCCTGTTAGCAGGGAAAGGAGGCGGAGACGGGTTCGCTCGTGACTGCCTCCTCCGCCACCCAACGCTCAAAGTTGAATTGATTTCAGCATATTATGGAATCAGTGGCCGACTTGGGCCGGAATCGGCAGCCCACAGGAACGCACCGCCGCGGATCAAACCGACCGAATAGCCCAGCCTGCGGCGCTCACCGCATGCCGACGCTTGTCCCTCGGTGTCAGTCGATCTCGACGGAGGCAAGGGCAAGGAGCTTTTCGACGCACATTGGGTCTTTGAGAGAAAAGTAATCGAAACCGGCGGCCGAGACCCGAAGAGAAGGGCGGTCCCTATCTTTGACTTCTGGTCTGCCGCTTCCTTTGGGGTGTTAGATTGCCGCCGCCGGCACGGCGCGAGGTTGAGCGGGTGACGACAGCGAAGCGACCGATACGCCTGGGCTTTTTCACCCGCCTCCTCGATCAGGCGGATGCGGCCGAGCGCTACCGATTGGCCATCGCGCAGATCGTGCATGCCGAGCGCTTTGGCTTCGATTCCGCCTGGATCGCCCAGCACCATTTTCACGAGGACGAAGGCGGCCTGCCGGCGCCGTTCGTGTTCCTGGCCCAGGTCGCCGCGCAGACCGCGCGAATCCGCTTGGGAACCGGGATCGTCACCCTGCCGCTGGAGCTGCCGATCCGGGTGGCCGAGGATGCCGCGGTGCTCGACCTGATGTGCGGCGGCCGCCTCGAGGTGGGGATCGGGCCGGGCGGCAACCTCTCGGCGTACAAGGCGTTCGAGCTGGACAGCGCCGAGCGCACGGCGCTGCTGGTCCGGCATCATCGGGTGCTGCTCGACGCCTGGGCGGGGAGGCCGCTACCCGGCGGTGACCGATTGTATCCGCCCAATCCCGGCCTGGTGGACCGCGTCTGGCAGGCGACCTTCACCGTGGAAGGCGCCCGGCGGGCCGGCGCGGCGGGCGACGGGCTGATGCTGTCGCGCACGCAGCCCAGGCCGGCGGAGGCGCCCCATCTGTCGCTGTCCGACATCCAGCATCCGATGATCGACGCCTATCTGGAGGCGCTGCCGCGGGACCGCGCGCCGCGCATCCTGGCCTCGCGCACGGTCTTCGTTGCCGATGACCGCAAGGAGGCGCTGCGGCTCGCTGAGATCGGTCTGGCGCGGCAGCGGGCGCGGTACGCCACGATCGGTCGCGCGGTGTCTGTCGAGGGCATGTCGGTGCAGGACCAGATCGTCGCCATGGATATTCATATCGGCAACCCGGACGATGTGATCGCCTCGTTGCGAGCCGACAGCACGCTCGCCCGCGCCACAGATCTTACCGTCCAGTCGCATTCGATCGATCCGCCGCATCAATTCATCCTGCGGTCGATCGAACTGGTCGCCGGCGTGGTGGCGCCGGCGCTGGGCTGGGTGCAGAACGGCGTGGCGGCCGCGCGGCAAGTCGCGTAACGACGGGCAGGGGGAGGATGGTCATGCCAGGGATGGATACGGACGTCATCGACACGCTGGTCGGGATTGCGCCTGGCTCCGCGCTGGACGCGATCCGCAACCGACGGCCGGATGCCCGCAAACAGGCCCAGGCCAGCTATCGTGCGTTATTCGCCCCGGAAATTGGTGGCGAGGTCAGCGCAATAGAGCGTTTTGCGGTGGCCGTCTTCGTTACCGGCCTGCACGGTGACGCGGAGACCGCGGCATTCTACGCCGCCGGTATTGCCGCTTGCGGGGCATCGCCGGAATTGCGCCGCGCGATCGATACAGCGATCGCGGCGGCCAAGGGTCAAGGCCCCTATGGCTCCTATCCCACCGGCCCGCTGAGCCGCGAGGACACGACCGGACCGACCCATCGCGTCGCGGCGGAAACCCGCGACGTGCTCGGGTCGCGCCTGGCTGCGGCGTTCGATCACATGCACCTCTTGGTGTTCCACCCGCGGGACGCCGCGCCGGCGGCGCTGCAGGCCTTGCTGGATGCCGGCTGGTCGACCACCGACATCGTGACGCTGTCGCAGATCGCGGCTTTTCTATCGTTCCAGATCCGGGTGGTCGCCGGATTGCGCGCCCTGGCCGACGCCGCCTGACACACGAGGTCAAGCCATGCCCGATTCGATCCTCGAACCACCACCCCACTCGGTTCCCGCCGTCTTCACTCGGGCATTGCTCGATTGGCTGCCCTGGCTCGAACCGCTGGCGGTCGAGGCCTTAACCGAACAGCACATGGCCGGTCTGGTGGATGCCGCGCGAGTGAAATCGCCATATTTTCGCTTGCTGGCGCGCGACCCGGATGCACTGCGTGCCCGTACGCTGACCGACAAGGACATCTTCTACAACCCCGATGCCGGCCTGCCGCGGGCGGAGCGCGAGCTGGCCGCCGCCGCGACGTCGCGTTTCAACGGCTGCATCTACTGCGCTTCGGTGCATTCGCGGTTTTCGGCAACCTATTCGAAGCGCGAGGCGGACGTGCAGCGGCTGTTGGACGACGGCGTGAACGCCGATCTCGGCGAACGCTGGAACGCCATTGTCGCTGCCGCGGTGGCGCTCAGCGCGACGCCGATCACATTCGGGTCACAGCATGTGGAGCGCCTGCGCCGCGCGGAGTTGGACGAGTTGGCGATCGCCGATGTGATCCACGCCGCGGCGTTTTTCAACTGGGCCAACCGACTGATGCTGTCGCTTGGCGAGCCGGCAGCAGCAGCCGGAGGATAGCGCGTGGAGAAAGGGGTTCGAAATGTCGCCTGGGATGAGGGAGATCCCTACCATCTGCCCTATGACGATGGCGACTTCTCTATCGTCGACGGCGACGACGGCCCATATCCCTTGCCGCACCTTGTCAGACGCCAGCCGATCAGTCTCAAGAGAGCGCGATCGGACCCTGGGAACGTTTTGACCGTTAACGGCCGGAGCGAAGGGATTAGTAGCGTTCCCCGCACCCGCGGGAATGAACCGTGCATGCCGGTTTGCGTCGGATATCCCAAGTACTCAAGAAGGGGGCCAAACCGCTCTCTACCGCGGAGCCGATCGGGTCCGATGCGTCCAAATTGTGCCCATGAAAAGCAGAAGGGCTTAGCCAGCTCCGGCTAAGCCCTTCATTTTATTGGTGGAGCCAACCGGGATCGAACCGGTGACCTCTACAATGCCATTGTAGCGCTCTCCCAGCTGAGCTATGGCCCCGAGCAGCGTTCGTCGCGCCGGCGAAGGTAGGAAGAGCCTGGCGCGGCGGCAAGCAAAAAAACGCGCAGCGCCGCGTCCTATTTCCGGTCGTACGGGTTCTTGCCCTGGCGCAGCATCAGACGGATCGGGATGCCGGGCAATGCGAAATCCTGGCGCAGCGCGTTGACCAGATAACGTCGGTACGAATCGGGAAGCTCTGCCGCTTTCGAGGCAAAAAGGGCGAAACTCGGCGGACGGATGTTGACCTGGGTGAGGTAGCGCAGGCGCAGCCGGCGGCCGGCGACGAGCGGCGGCGGATGCCGCTGCTGGACGGCGGCGAGCCAGAGATTGAGGTCGGCGGTCGCGACCCGCCGGTTCCATGCCGCGTCGGCGGCGACGACCGCGGTCATCATCGCCTCGATGCCGTAACCGGTCAGCCCCGACACCGGGACGACGGCGACCCCGTGAAGCTGGGCGAGAGATGTCGTTACCCGATCGCGCAGCCGCTTGATCGCGCCCTCGCGATCGTCGACGGCGTCCCACTTGGTCGCCGCCAGCACCAACGCGCGCCCCTCCTCCGCGACCAGACGGGCAATCGTCAGGTCCTGGCGCTCGAGCGGCTGCATCGCGTCGACGACCAATATCGCGGTCTCGGCAAAGCGGATCGCCCGCAGCGCGTCGCCGACCGAAAGCCGCTCTATCTTCCCCTCGACCCGCGGGCGGCGTCGCAGACCTGCGGTGTCGACGAGCCGGATCGGTCGGTCCCGCCATACCCAGTCGATCGCGATCGCGTCACGGGTGATCCCGGCCTCTGGCCCGGAAAGGAGCCGATTCTCGCCGATCAGCCGGTTGACGAGGGTCGATTTTCCGACATTGGGTCGACCCACGACGGCGAGCTGCAGCGGCTTTGCCGGGTCCTCCGGGGCATCCTCGGCCGGACGGGCGAACGGCGAGAGCCTCTCATAGAGCAGCGCCAATCCCTCGCCGTGCTCAGCCGAAATCGGCACCGGATCGCCGAGCCCGAGCCGATACGCCTCGCCGAGGCCGTGAGGGGACCCTCGGCCTTCCGACTTGTTGGCGACGAGAACGATCGGCTTGCCGCTATGCCGCAACCAGTCTGCGAAATGACGATCGGCGGGGGTCACGCCGTCGCGCGCATCGATGACGAGGAGGACCACGTCGGCCGCCGCCAGCGCCCGCCCGGTCTGCTCCTGCATGCGACCCGCGAGCGAGATCGGCGCAGCCTCTTCGAGACCCGCGGTGTCGATCACCCGAAACTCGAGATCGGCGATCCGCCCGGCGCCCTCGCGGCGGTCGCGGGTCAAGCCCGGAGTGTCGTCGACCAGGGCGAGACGCCGGCCGACGAGGCGGTTGAACAATGTCGACTTGCCGACATTGGGCCGTCCAAGGATCGCCGCCGCGAAGGTCATCGGAGCATCGCCACGATACCGGTTCCGTCAGCGATAGGCGATCAACTCGGCCGTATCGGTCAGTACGTAGAGCGAGTTGTCGGCGATGACCGGCGAGACGTAGGCGCCGGCCGGGATTTCTTGACGGCCGAGCGGTTTGCCGGTGTAAGGCGAAATGAAAAGCGCTGCGCCGTCCGAAGAGAGCACGATCAACCGGTCGCCGCCGAGCACCGGACCGGCCCACTGGATCGGGTCCTCTTTGTCCTTTTCATTCTCATAGTTGGGGAGCTGATGCACCCAGCGGACCTTGCCCTCGTCCCGGGTCAGACAGACCAGCTCATTGTCGTTGGATAAAAGAAAAACGTAATCGCCGGCTACCCACGGACCGTAGATGCTGCCGATCTCCTGCTCCCAAACGCGCTCGCCGCTTCTGAAGTCGATCGCCGCCATGCGCCCGCTGTGACCGGCGGCAAACACCCGGCCGCGATCGATGACCGGCCGCCCGCGGATATCGGCGAGGGCGGAGACCGCATCGACGGCGCGCGCCGCAGCCAGATTATCGGACCAGAGCGCCCGTCCGTTCTCGACCGCCAGGGCAAAAAGCTCGCCCGAACTATAGGGCGCGATGACAATCTCGCCCTCGACCGCCGGGCTGGCGCCGCCGAGCAGGCTGGCAGTCTCCGGGATCCCGTTATGGGTCCAAAGCTTCCGGCCGTCGTCGGTGGAAAGCGCCACCAACTCGTTCTCGACGGTGATGACAAAGATGCGTCCGTCGGTCACCGTCGGGCCGCCATGCACCGGCGCCCCGACATTTTTGCGCCATAACGTCTTGCCGGTGACCGGATCGAGCTTCAGGACCTGCCCATAGCCGGTCGACACGTACAGGCGATCCTTCCAGAAGGCGACGCCGCCGCCGAACGCGGTGCCGCGATCGCCGTCGGGCGTCGCATCGATTTGCCAAAACCGGTTGCCGGTCACCGCGTCGTAAGCGCTGACCTGGACCCCTCCATCCATCGCATAGACCCGGCCTTTGGCCACGATCGGTTGCGCCAACACCCTCGTGTAGCGCGAGGACCCTTCCCCGACGCTTACCTTCCACGCCGGCGAGAGCTTGGCCGGCAGCGCCAGGTGTCCCATCGCATGGTTGGGGTTCCCGCCGGGTCCGGGCCAGTCGGGGTTTACCTCCGCGCGCGGCAGCGTGATCGCCGTGTTGGCCAACGCCGGATCGGGCGCCATCTGGCGGTCGAGATTGAGCACGGAAATACGCTCGCCGGGCAATGGCTGCTTCTTGGTTTCGAACCAGCTGCAGCCCGAGAGGCAAAGCGCTGCAAGCAACAGCAAGGCAACGACGCGTCCGCTCATCTATCTATGTGTCGATGCCAGGGGATCAGGAGGCCAGCGCCGCCGCCATTTCGGCGGCGCGGGCGCGCAAACTCGGCGGCGCCGCCAGATCGTCCGCGAGACCCTTGTAGAGATCCAGGGCGCCCTTCCTGTCCCCGGCCTGAAGCCGGGCAGCGGCGGTCAGGTCCAGCGCAGTCGGGCGCCAGGGATTGCCGGCGGCGGTCAACGGCGCCAGTCGCGCGATCATCAGGTGCGGGTCGGCCTCGGGCATGCTCTGCATGACCGAAAGGAGTACCGCAAGGCCGTGAAAAACGGAATCGGCGCGGTCGGCGGCGGCGATTCTGTCATAAGCCGCGATGGCGCCTTTGCGATCACCGGATTTCGCCAGCAACCCTGCCCGCTCGAATGATGCGAGTACCGCGTATCCGCCGCTTTCCTGTGCGATCGCCCCGAACACCTTGGCGGCGTCGGCGTCCTTGCCGCCTCGAGCGAGTTCGAGCGCGCCCGCATAGCGGGTAGACTGGGCGCGCCGCTCGCTGGACTGATGATCGCGCCAAGCAGCCGCGCCGCCGGCGGCCAGCAGCGCCGCCAGCGCCGTGCCGACGACCCAGCGCCAATACCGCGACCACAGTTTGAGCAAATTGTCGCGGCGAAGCTCCTCGTCGATTTCGCGGAAGATTTCGCTCACGCAAGCCCCAACCGGCCGCCGCTGCACCGGCCGCCACCATATCCGCTCGCTTCGACGGAGGCAAATCGGCGCGATGCCGGCGACGGACCGGCGGTCGGGAGCCTGTATTGACAAGGATCGCCGTTCCATGCCGTGTTCGGGTTCCTTTGCACAGTTCTCCGGACCTCTCGTCGATGCACGCTTATCGGACCCACAATTGCGCAGAACTGCGTCTCGCCGAGGAGGGGAAAACGGCGCGGCTGTCGGGTTGGGTGCACCGCAAGCGCGACCACGGACAGCTGTTGTTTGTCGATCTGCGCGACCACTATGGCGTGACCCAATGCGTGATCGACGTATCGTCGCCGCTGTTCTCGGTTGTCGATGCGCTGCGCCTTGAAAGCGTGGTGACGATAACCGGACGGGTGGTGGCGCGTTCGGCGGACACGCTGAACCCCAACCTCGCGACCGGCGAGATCGAGCTGGCGATCGGCGTCATCGAAGTTCAGTCGGAGGCGGCGACGCTGCCGTTCCCGGTCAATACCGAGGCCGAGTATCCCGAGGATATGCGGCTCGCCTATCGCTTCCTCGATCTGCGGCGCGAGCGCATGCACGCCAACATCATGTTGCGCGCGCGGGTCATCGCCTCGATCCGGCGCCGCATGATCGAGCAGGGCTTCACGGAGTTTCAGACGCCGATTCTGACCGCCGACTCGCCTGAGGGGGCGCGACCCTATTACGTGCCGAGCCGGCTGCACCCGGGCGAGTTCTACGCGCTGCCGCAGGCGCCGCAGCAGTTCAAGCAATTGCTGATGGCTTCGGGGTTCGATCGCTATTTCCAGATCGCGCCGTGCTTTCGCGACGAGGCGAGCCGCGCCGACCGCGCTCCAGGCGAGTTCTATCAGCTGGACCTCGAAATGTCGTTCGTCACTCAGGAGGATGTGTTCGCCGCGGTCGAGCCGGTGCTGCACGGCGTTTTTACGGAATTCGCCGAGGGGCGCGGGGTCAGCCCGGCGCCCTTCCGACGGATCACCTATGCCGAGGCCATGCTGCGCTACGCCAGCGACAAGCCCGATCTGCGCAACCCGATCGTGATTCACGATGCGACCGAGGCATTCCGCGGCTCGGGGTTTCGCGTCTTCGCCGGGATGATCGACGGCAATCCGGATGTGCGCGTGCGGGCGATCCCGGCGCCGACCGGCGGCAACCGCGCCTTCTGCGACCGGCTGAATGCCTGGGCCCAGGAGGAAGGCCAGCCCGGGCTGGCCTACATCTTCTTCCGCGACGGCGAGGGCGCCGGCCCGGTCGCTCGCAACCTCGGGCCCGAGCGGACCGAAGCGCTGCGCTGCAAGCTCGGCCTCGACGACGGCGACGCGGTGTTTTTTGTCGCGGGGTTGCCGAACGCGTTCATGCAATTCGCCGGCCTCTCCCGGCTCAAGATCGGGCAGGAATTGGGCCTCACCGAAACGCGGGGGTTCGAATTCTGCTGGGTCACCGATTTTCCGATGTACGAGATCGACGAAGAGACCGGCAAGATCGATTTCAGCCACAACCCGTTCTCGATGCCGCAAGGCGGGTTGGAGGCGATCGAGGATCAAGATCCGCTGACGATCAACGCCTTCCAGTACGATATCGTCTGCAATGGCATCGAACTCGCATCGGGGGCGATCCGTAATCACCGGCCCGACATCATGTACAAGGCGTTCGCGATCGCCGGCTATTCCGCCGCCGATGTCGAGACCCGCTTCGGCGCCGTGCTGAACGCGTTCCGCTACGGTGCGCCGCCGCATGGCGGGCTGGCGCCGGGCATCGACCGCATCGTCAGGCTGCTCGCCGACACAGCCAACATTCGCGAGGTCATCGCCTTTCCGATGAACCAGCAGGCGCGGGATCTGCTGATGGGGGCCCCGGCCCCGATGGCGCCGGAGCGGCTGAGGGAACTCCATATCAGGCTCGTCGAGCCGCCCGTGAGAGGCGCAAAACCCTAATCGGTCGATGCCGTATGGTCGGCGCTCTCCGAATATCTCGTCTACCGCGGGCAGGCGTCGGCGCGCACCGCCGGTTCGCGGCCAACGGCCCGAAGCCGCCAAGGGAGTGCAAGATGGCTGTTGATGGGCCGCCAGCGTGGTCTTCGTCCGGCTGCTTTGACGCGGAAAGGTCGTGCCGATGACCCGGGGGCTAAGGCTTACCCTGGAAGCTTTCGTGCCGGTCTTGGCGGTGGTCATGACTTTGGGCCAGACCGTCGCGGCTGCCGAGATCGCGCCCCACCGGGCGCTCTACTCGATGAAGCTTGCGTCCGTGCGAGGCGATTCCGCCGTCGTCGATGCCAATGGCGCGATGGATTATGAATGGGGCGACACCTGCAACGGCTGGACGATCGAGCAGCGCTATCGGCTGAAACTGCACTATGCCGAGTCGCGTGATGCCGACATCACCTCGAGTTTTGTCACCTGGGAGTCGAAAGACGGCCTGCATTATCGGTTTAACCAGCGGGAGACGCGAAACGGCGCTGTCGATCAGGAAATCCGCGGCGAGGCGCGGCTCGACGGCCCCGGCAAGGGGGGCGTTGTCGAGTTTTCGAAACCGCGTAACGAGACGATGAAGCTGGCGCCGGGCGTCCTGTTTCCCAGCGCACACACACTCCTGCTGATCGACAAGGCCAAAGCAGGGGCGAATTTCGTGTCGCGTATGGTCTTTGATGGCGCCGCCGACGAGAACGCGGTCCAGGTCTCGGCCGTGATCGGCGGCAAAGTTACCGCTCAACCGGCAGCGGCCAGTCTCAACCCGCTGTTGGAGCGGCCCGGATGGCGCATGCGGCTGGCCTTTTTCCCGGTCGACGCCAAGGCCGAAGAGCCGGATTACGAACTCGGCATGCAACTCCTCGACAACGGCGTTTCGCGCGACATGGTCATCGATTACGGCGATTATGCGATAGCCGCCAAACTCGACGATATCGAGGCGCTGCCAAAGCCGAGATGTTGAGCAAATCTATCGGCCCTGCGCTTCTCGACAGCGGCTCAAAAGGCGTCGCAATCGATGTGCGCAATCGTCAGTTGTTGGAGCCGCGCTTGCTCGGCGAGACCAGCCCCCGGCATGCGGCAGTCGCGGCGCGGCGACATCACTCGGCCTCCGCCGGAGGCCATAACCAGGCGGCGCCCCGTACGCCGCTGGAGTCGCCGTGAACCGGGGCGAGCAGGCGGGTAACGACTCGATCCGAAAAGACATGCTCCGCCCATCTGCGCGGCACCTCCTGATACAGCATCGAAATGGCGGACAAACCGCCGCCCAGTACGATCGCATCGGGGTCTACCAGATTGATGACCGTCGCCAACGCCCGGGCCAGCCGCGCCGCGTAACGCGCCAACGACGCCCGGCATTTCGGATCGCCGCCGGCCGCCGCGCGTCCGATTTCGGCTGCGCTCAGGGACTGTCCGCTGCTGCGCCGATGATCTGCGGCAAGAGCTGGTCCGGACAGAAAGGTTTCGATGCAGCCTGCCCGACCGCAATAGCAGGGCGGCCCTGGGACTTCGTCCAATGTCGGGCGGGGCAGCGGGTTGTGCCCCCATTCGCCGGCGATCGCATTGGCGCCGGCCAGGACCCGTCCCCCGACGGCGATGCCGCCGCCGACGCCGGTGCCGAGAATGACGCCAAAAACCGTTTCAAACCCTGCCCCGGCGCCATCGGTCGCCTCCGACAGCGTGAAGCAGTTGGCATCATTCGCCAGCCGCACCGGGCGGCCGAGTGCGGTTTCGAGGTCGCGCGCCAGGGGGCGGCCATTCAGCCAGGTGGAATTCGCATTCTTGACGAGACCGGTGAGCGGCGATATTGCGCCCGGCATGCCGACGCCGACCGGGGAAACCATGCCGAGTTCGTCCTCGATGCCGGTGACGAGAGCAACGATCGCCGAGATTGCTGCGTCGTAATCCGCGACCGGTGTGGCCACTCGCCGACGAAGATGCGCCGATCCGGACGCGTCGACGGCGGCACCCTCTATCTTGGTGCCGCCGAAATCGATGCCGATGCGAAACCGCGCCGCCATGTTCCCATTCCGTCAGCCGCCGGAGGCATCCCGCTCCAGGCCGTCACGAATTATTAACTCGGCTCGCTTACGGGATGCATAATGATTGCAAATGCGGCAGCATCGCCAATCCTAAAGCCTGTCGAGCGGCGTCGGCCGGTGCCGCCGCGCAGACACCGTTTTGAGGCCGGCAAGGCATGAAATTCGAGGTTCGGACAACGGACGGAAACGGCGATCGGTCGGTGCGGCGGCAGGTCCTTATCGTTGAAGACAATGTACTGAATATGAAGCTGTTCAACGATCTTCTCGTGGCGCACGGCTACGATACGCTGCAGTCCAAAACCGGGGCCGAAGCGCTGGCGCTTGCCCGCCGGCACCATCCGGACCTGATCCTGATGGACATTCAGCTTCCCGAAGTGTCCGGTCTGCAGGTCACAAAGTGGCTGAAGGAAGACGAGGACCTGCGCGCAATCCCGGTTATCGCCGTGACCGCGTTCGCCATGAAGGGCGACGAGGAGAAAATCCGCGAGGGCGGATGCGAGGCCTATATCGCCAAGCCTATTTCGGTCATCAGCTTTCTGAAGACCATCGAGCGCTTCGTCTCGCCGGTCGAGCGCGCCTCATCCTCGTAGCTGCGAGCTGCCGATGCCTGCCCGAGTGATGATCGTCGATGACATCGAGGTAAATGTTAAGCTTCTCGAGGCTAAGCTTTCCAGCGAGTATTTCGACGTGTTGTCGGCATCGGACGGCAGCACTGCCCTGGAAATCGCCGATGCCGAGCTGCCTGACGTCATCCTGCTCGATATCATGATGCCTCGCATGGACGGTTTTGAGGTTTGCCGCCGATTGAAGGCCAACCCGCGAACTTCCGGTATTCCGGTGGTGCTGGTCACGGCGCTGTCGGACACGGCCAGTCGGCTCCTCGGTCTCGAAGCTGGAGCAGACGAATTCCTGACCAAGCCGGTCAGCGACATTGCGCTCTTCGCCAGGGTCCGATCGCTGGCGCGATTAAAACGGATGATGGACGAGTCGCGTCTGCGCGAAGAGATCTGCGGACGGTTCGGGGGCGTCGATGCCGCCTCCGAAGATTCGAGCCCGGCACGCATCTTGTTGCTGGAGGCGGACCCGATCGCCGCCGCCCGAATCGCCGCGGCTCTAAAGCCGATCACTCGGGAGATGATCGGGACGACGACCTGCGTCGAAGCGCAGACACGTCTTGATTGCGACACCGAATTGTTGATCGCCAGCCTGACGGTGCCCGACGGCGACCCGTTGCGGCTGGTCTCGCACTGCCGGGCGAATGACGGCTTTCGTCAGCTGCCGATCCTGCTGATCGCCGACGACAGCGATCTGCCTCGTCTTGCCAAAGGTCTTGACCTCGGCGCGAACGACTACCTGATCCGACCGGTCGAGCGCAGCGAGCTGTTGGCCCGAAGCGCGACCCAGGTTCGACGAAAACGGCTTCAGGACCGTTTGAACCGGAACTATCAGCGTAGTCTGACTTTGGCCCTCGTCGATGAGCTGACCGGGCTTTACAACCGCCGCTTTTTGTTTGCCCATCTCGACGAGCTGTTCAGGCAGGTCAGGGATGGCGGGTTCGGGGCCGCCGTTCTCTTGTTCGACATCGATTACTTCAAGAAAGTCAACGACACCCACGGCCATGCCGCCGGCGACGACGTGTTGCGCGAACTCGCTGCGCGGGCGATGAACTGCGTACGCAGCGCCGACCTCGTCACCCGACTCGGCGGCGAGGAATTTGCCGTGGTGATGCCGGAGATGGATCTTGCGATTGCCGCGGGCGCCGCCGAACGGCTGCGCGCCGCCGTGGCCAGAGCGCCGTTCACCATTCGGGAAAGCGGCATCGAGGTTCACGTTACCGTCAGCATCGGCGTGACGACGATCGCCCCGAAGGGTGACGATCGCGACCGGATGTTGAAGCGCGCCGACGAAGCTCTCTACAGCGCCAAGGCCAACGGCCGAAACCGCGTCGTCGTTCGCACGGCTCCCGCGCCGTCGTTCGCCATAGCCTCCTGATTGCCTGATTGCGAGGCCTCGAACCGCGAGAGGTTGCCGTCTCGCCGACGCGATCTTTAAAATGCGCGGCGCTGAGGATCGATTACTTGATTTTTGCTTCTTTGAAGAGGACGTGCTTACGCGCCACGGGATCGAATTTCTTTAATTCGAGCTTAGTCGTCTTGGTCCGAGGATTTTTCTTTGTAACATAAAAATAGCCGGTGTCGGCGCTGCTGATCAGCTTGATCAGAACGGTGCTGGTCTTTGCCATCGGGGTAAGCCCTTGGTGTCAACGATCACTTGCGCCCGACCATAACAAGTCGCGGGTGCCTGTCAAGGCGGCTTGGCCGACAATTGCGCTGCATCGGGCGAGCCGGCCGCCAGTTTTGGCGCTGCGGCGATACCCCGCACGGCTTGGTCATACAGGTTGGGGTTGGTTAGAAGCCGCTCTGCGACCTCGATGTCGATCGGATGATTGCCGAGACCCTCGGGGCAAGAATGTCGCAGTTCGAGCCAGTCCCGCTCCGAGAGCGATGCGCGCGGACGCAAGGCCAGCGGCGAAATCGACGACCCCGGGCTCGCCCGCTGCACAGCCGTTTCGAGGGAAAGCGGGTCGTTGCCGAGATCGCTCGTGCACAGGGTCGGGACGACGCCATGCAGGTTCAATAAATACCCCGATGGCGCCACCAGCTGGGCCCAGGTCAAAATCAGCTCGCCGTCGTTGGGCAACCGCATGACGGTTTGCACGGTCCCCTTGCCGTATGAGGCGCTGCCGACGATGACCGCGCGGCCGGCGTCCTGCAACGCCGCAGCGACGATCTCCGATGCGGAGGCGGAACCGCTGTCGATCAACACGACGATCGGCAACTGGGGAGCGACGCTGTCGCCCGAGGCCACAAACATCTGCCGGCTCGCCGGGTGGCGGCCGACGGTGGCAATGATTGGTCCCCTGGCGATGAACACGTCCGCCAGGCTGACTGCCTGATCGAGGAGCCCGCCCGGATCACCCCGAAGGTCGAGCACGATCCCATGCAACGGCCCAGCGGTTTGTCGCTTTGCCTTGTCCAGGTCTTCGACGATCTGCTGGGTCGTGTTCTGATTAAAGCTCGCCACGCGAAAGACGGCGACGCGGTTGTCGAGCGTCATGGTCACGGTCGGAGCGACGGTCAGGGCCCGCCGCAGTCGGAACTCCCGCTCGTGGGCGAGGCCGGAGGAAACGATAGTCACCGAGACGGTACTGGAAATCGGGCCCCGGAGCTCTCGGAGCACATCGTGTTCCGACAGGTGACCGGTTGGCTTCCCGTCGATCGCGACGATCCTGTCGCCGGGTTTAAGTCCCGCCAGGTCAGCGGCGCTGCCGGCAGTCACCTGGGTGATCCGGAACTGCCCCTGGGACAAATCGACGATTACGCCGACCCCGCCAAACCCATCCCGAGCCGCGCGTTGATCGCGGGCGGCCTCGGGCGCGGCATATCGTGAAAATCGGTCGAGTATTCCGGTCATGCCGTCGAACACGGCCGTCTCGATATTCTCGTTCGAGAGCGCGCCAAGGGTCGGCGACGCTGCCCTCGCGTCGGCGATCAGCCGGCTCAGCAACCTGCCCCAGGCATCTGGATACTCGCCGGACGGATCCGGGTAGGCCGCCAACTCCCGCCCGTCATAAGCCATTATGATCTCGGTTTCATTCTGCGGACCCGGGCTTTCGGTAATCCGCAGCTTGCCGTCGAGAGCGGAGAGGCGATCGGCGCCCGCGAGGGCAAGCCTCCGGCTGGACACGCGCGTTATGTACAGTTCGGAAATTTGGCGGAGACCGGTCGAGAATAAATTCCCTGCCGAACCCGCCGGCACGGTCCGGTCCTGAACGCAGCCGAAGAGCGCCCCGACAATGACGGCGATGCCTGCCGCCGTGGGTATGGTGGTCGCGTGCGACCGCATCGGCATCGGGGGAACTCCAAAACTTCCCGCGGCAGCGTGCACGACATACGGCCAGCCTCGGTGACATCGCCGTCAGACTGGCCAAAATACATTAGAGTACCGGCTATCGGCGATCAATCGCTCCGGCTGCGCCTATCCGGGCGGGCCGGTTGGCGCTGTCTGCCGGCGCGCGGCGTTCCCCTGCCGGCCGTCACGCTGTCGTCGATCGCAAAGACGAGCCGACCGCCGATCGGGTCCGCCTCGACCAGCCGAACCGAAATCTCGTCGCCGAGCCTGAAACTGCGGCGGGACCGGCGGCCGACCAGCCGGTAGGACTTTCCGTCGAGGTCATAATAGTCGCCCGGCAGGGCCGCTACCGGGACGAGACCGACGGCGCCGTTTCCGGCCACGGTGGCGAACAGCCCGAACTTGGCGACGCCGCTGATCCGCGCATCGAAGCGGTTGCCGATCAGCGGCGCCATCAGGATCGCACGATAGCGCTCCATCGCGGCGCGCTCGGCCGCAGCGGCGCGGCGCTCGGTTCCGGATATATGCTCGCCGATCGCCGCCAGCCGATCATGATCTGCGTCGGGAAGCGACGCGCCCAAATCGAGACGGCGTCCGGTCCCATTCGCCGACGCAATCAGCGCCCGATGAACGAGGAGGTCGGCGTAGCGGCGGATCGGCGAGGTAAAATGCGCGTAGAGCCGCAGCGCGAGACCGAAATGACCGATATTGTCGGGACTGTAGGCGGCTTGCGCCTGGCACCGCAGGACCAGCTCGTTGATCATGGGCGCCGTTGCCGAAGCCGTGGCGCGGTCCAGCAAACGGTTGAAAACGCGGGGCTTGGGCGCCTGTCCTTTGGCCAGATCGAGGCCGGGAAGACCCAAATCCGCGAGGAAATCCATCAATGCGGCGAGCTTTTCCGGGTCCGGTGCGTCATGGATGCGGTACATGCACGGCTGTCGCCGGCTCTCGAGTTCTTCGGCGGCGGCGACATTGGCGAGGATCATGAACTCCTCGATCAGCCGGTGGCTGTCGAGGCGGGCGAGAGGCGCGATCGCGACGGGGCGCCGCTCGCCGTCCAGGACGACCCGATCCTCGCCAAGATCAAGCTCGAGGGCGCCGCGTCGAATGCGCGCTCGGGCAAGGGCGGCGTAGGCGCCGTACAGTGAATCGAGCGTTCCCGGCGGCAATGGCGCCGGCGCGGGGGCTTCGCCGTCCCGCACCGCCTGAACCTCTTCGTAGGTCATCCGCGCGGCCGAGCGGATGACCACCCGCTCAAAAACATGCCGCCGTTTGCGCCCGGCCGCGTCGATCCACAGGTGGACGGCGAGGCAGGCCCGATCGACGGCAGGCTTCAGCGAGCACAGCCCGTTCGACAGCGCTTCGGGCAGCATCGGGACGACCCGGTCGGGGAAATAGACCGAATTGCCGCGCCGCTCCGCCTCGCGGTCGAGCGCGCTGCCGGGACTCACGTACCAGGCGACATCGGCAATCGCCACCACCAGACGCCAGCCGTCGCGATTTGCCGGATCGGTGTCGGGTTCGGCCCACACGGCGTCGTCGAAATCGCGCGCATCGCTGCCGTCGATCGTCACCAAAGGAAGGCCGCGCAGATCGGTGCGCCCGTCGAGGCTGATCGGCATCGCCGCCTCCGCCTCGGCAATTGCCATCGCCGGAAACTCGATCGGAATGTCGAATGTGGCGATGGCCAGCAGGCTGATCGCGCCCGGATCCGAGACGGCCCCGAGTCGTTCGACGATGCGCGCCCGAGGCAATCCCAGCCGCGCCGCCGAGATCTCGGCGCCGATGACCAGCTCGCCGTCGTCGGCGCCGCCGGCATCCGCAGCCGCCACTTGATACTCGGTCCGATTGCGACGGTCTGTCGGGACCAGGCGACCGCCCTCGCGCTCGCGATGGAAGACGCCGACGATCCGCCCGTCGGACGAGTCGAGCCGACGAATAACGCGCGCTTCGATCTCGCCGTTCTCGAGCCGCACCAATCGAGCGGCCGCGCGCCCGCCGGGTGGGATTGTTTGCCCGTCCTCGACCAGCCGCAGGGTCGGCGCCGGATCGGCTTGCGGCCAGGCGACCGGGCGGGCCAGCGGAATGCCGTCCTCGTCGGCGCCGATCCGCTCAACCACGCTCAGCTCGGGCAGCGGCGGTCCGCCGATCAGCCGGCGACTGCCGGAACGCGTGACTGCAAAGCCCCGGAGGATCTTGCGCTTGCCACCGGCCAACAGGCCTTCGCGGGCCACGGCGTTCAGATCGCCGGCGCCGGGCAACGTGCCGCGAGCGCGTTTTTTGTTGCGACGCGAGGCCGGCGGGTGCCTCGCCATCTAGACCGGCTGAACGCCGCCGCGTCGCCGCTTTCCGGCCGATGGAGCCGAGCCTGTGCTCTTTGGCGCGGCGGTCTTCCTTTTTGCCGAACCGGTCCGCTTCGGCGCCCCGGCCTGTTTTGTCGCCGCAGCGGGGGCAAGGGCCGCAGCAGCGCCGTTGCGGCCCGGCGCCTTCGCAACCTTCGCCGTCTTCGCCGCGGCGGGTTTGCCGGCCTTGCGCCCGCGGCGCCGGGTCTGCCCGCCCCGCGCCGCGAGCAGCGGGATGGCCTGTTCGAGCGAAAATGTTTGCAGATCTGCGCCGCGCGGCAGTGAGGCGATAACGCCGTCATGGCTGACATAGGGGCCGTAGCGCCCCTGATACAATACCACGCCGCCGCCGTCGGGATGCGGACCCAACTCGCGCAGCGGCGGCGGCGCACGCCGCCGTTCCGGCGCGGGTTCGGCCAGCAACACGACCGCACGGTTCAACCCGATGGTCAGGACATCGTCGTCGGCGCCAAGCGACTTGAAAGCAGCGCCATTTTTTATGTAGGCGCCGAAGCGGCCGATGCCGACGACGACGGTTTCCCCGCTCTCGGGATGGCGTCCGAGTTCGCGCGGCAATGCCAGCAACCGCAGCGCGGTCGCGAGGTCGACATCGAGTGGTTTCAGCGAGCGCGGCAACGCCACTCGTTTGGGTTTGGCTTCGTTATCGGCGGTGCCGAGTTGAGCGTAATGGCCAAAAGGGCCCTTCTTCAAGGACACCGGCAGCCCGCTGGCCGGATCATTCCCAAGGGCTGTGTCGGCGGCGTCTTCGCCATCGCCCTCGATCGCAAGCGGCCGCGTATAGCGGCAGTTCGGGTAGTTGGCGCAGCCGATAAACGCGCCGAACTTGCCGAGCTTCAGGCTCAGCCTGCCGGCGCCGCAGACCGGGCACAGCCGCGGATCGCGGCCGGAGCCGTCATCGGGGAAAAAGTGCCGCCCGAGGCCTTCGTCGAGAGCGCCGAGCACCTGGCCGATCGTCAGATCCTTGGTCCCGTCCACGGAAGTCGAAAAATCGCTCCAAAACTTGCGCAGCAGTTCTTTCCAGTCGACCCGCCCGCCGGACACTTCGTCGAGCTGGTTTTCCAGATCGGCGGTGAAATTGTATTCGACGTAACGTTCGAAGAAGCTGGTCAGAAAGGCGGTGACAAGACGGCCGCGGTCTTCCGGCAGAAAACGCCGTTTGTCGAGCCGGACATAGGCGCGGTCCTGCAATACCTGAAGGATCGAAGCATAGGTCGAGGGCCTGCCGATGCCGAGTTCCTCGAGCTTTTTGACCAGGCTTGCCTCGGTGTAGCGCGGTGGCGGCTGGGTGAAATGCTGGAGCGGCACGACCTCGCCGCGCGCCAGCCGCTCTTCCTTGCGCATTTGCGGCAGTCGCGCGCCTTCGCCCTCCTCATCGGCAGCGGCGTCGTCGCGGTCTTCCTGATAGAGGGCAAGAAATCCGTCGAACAGCACGACCGAGCCGGTCGCCCGCAACCGCACCTTGGCGTTCGGATCGGCAATGTCGACGGTGACCTGCTCCAGCACGGCGGAGGCCATCTGACTCGCCAGGGTCCGCTTCCAGATCAGCTCGTAGAGGCGCCGCTGATCGCGGTCGAGATGGGCCTCGACATCGGCCGGCTTGCGCGCCGGATCAGTCGGCCGAATCGCCTCATGCGCCTCCTGCGCGTTTTTGGCCGGGCTGCGGTAGACACGGGGCGCGTCAGGAATATATTTCGCGCCGAAATCGGCGCCGATCTGCCTGCGGGCGGCGGCGATCGCCTCGGTTGAAATGGCAACGCCATCGGTGCGCATATAGGTGATCAGGCCGACCGTTTCGTCGCTACCGGTTTCGCCGGCGAGATCGACGCCCTCATAAAGCCGCTGGGCGATCTGCATCGTCCGGCTGGCCGAAAAGCCGAGCTTTCGCGAAGCCTCCTGCTGCAAGGTCGAGGTCGTAAAGGGCGGGAACGGGTTGCGGCGGACTTGCCGGCTTTCGATGGCCGCCACCGCGAAGCCGGGCACGCCGAGGATCGCCTCGGCGGCGGCGCGCGCCTTGTCTTCCGTGTCGAGATCGAAGCGGTCCAGCCGCTTGCCGTCGAGATGGGTCAGCCGCGCCGTGAAGCTTTGCCCGCCTTCGGTGATGAAGGTGGCCTCGATGGTCCAATACTCGCGCGATTTGAATGCCTCGATCTCGGCCTCGCGCTCGCAGACCAGGCGCAACGCAACGGATTGGACGCGGCCCGCCGAGCGGCTGCCCGGCAATTTGCGCCACAACACCGGCGACAGCGTGAAGCCGACCAGATAATCGAGCGCACGGCGGGCCAGATAGGCCTCGACCAGTTCGAGGTCGATCTCGCGCGGCCGACGAAACGCCTCGATGACGGCGTTTTTGGTAACCTCGTTGAAGACGACCCGCTTGACGTCGAGCCCCTTCAGCGCGCGGCGCGCCTTCAGCACCTCTTGGACGTGCCAGGATATCGCCTCGCCCTCGCGGTCGGGATCGGTGGCGAGGATCAGGCTTTCGGCGCCTCGCACCGCTTGGGCGATCGCCTTCATGTGCTTTTCGGATTTGCCGTCGACTTCCCACGACATGGCAAAATCCGCATCGGGCAGGACCGACCCTTCCTTGGCCGGAAGGTCGCGGACATGACCGTAACTGGCGATGACCTTGTAGTCGCCGCCAAGATATTTGTTGATGGTTTTCGCCTTTGCCGGCAACTCGACGACGACGACTTTCATGAACCCGTTCGAGGTTGCCACTGCCGCGCGAAACAACTCAACGCAGGGAGACCAGATTGCCGGGATGACGTTCCACCCGGCCGGCCAGTTCCAGCTCGAGCAGCAGAGTGACGACGAAGGCCGCTGTCAATTGGCACTGCCGCACCAGTTCGTCAACCGCCACCGGCGTCGGTCCCAGTCTTTCGAGTATCAGCTCGAGCCCCGCTTCCTGCGTCGGCGGCGGGCCGGCGTCCGCCGCCGGTCGGCCCGCGGCGGCCGGCAGCGTCGTCGGCAAGGCCGGGCGCGGCGGCGCCGGGCTTTGCAATTGCGGACCGAGCTGCAACAGCACGTCCTCCGCGCTCTCGGTCAGCGTCGCGCCATGTCGCAACAAATCGTTCGACCCGCGGCAGCGCGGATCGAGCGGCGAGCCCGGCACGGCAAAAACCTCGCGCCCCTGCTCGAGCGCGTACCGCGCCGTGATCAGCGAGCCCGAGCGTGCCGCCGCTTCGACGACCACGACGCCGAGCGCCATCCCGGAAATGATCCGATTGCGGCGCGGGAAATGGCGCGCCTGCGGTTCGCTGCCGAACGGCAATTCGGCGACAATCGCGCCCCGCCGCCTGATCTCGTCGTAAAGCCCCCGATTTTCCTCGGGATAGACGACATCGACGCCACCGGCTTGCACGGCTGCCGTACCGGTTTCCAGCCCGCCCAGATGGGCCGCGGCGTCGATCCCGCGCGCCAGCCCCGAAACGACGACGGCCCCGCTCTGACCGAGCGCGGCGGCAAGCTCGCGGGCAAAGCGGCGGCCGATGGCCGACGCGTTGCGCGCGCCGACCACCGCCACCATCGGCCGGCCAAGCAGCTCCGGCTCGCCCAGCATGCTCAGGATCGGCGGCGCATCCTCGACTGCGGCAAGCGAAGGGGGATAGCCGGGCTCGCCCCAGCAGATCAGCCGTGCGCCGATGCGCGCCGCTGCCGCCAGCTCGGTCTCGGCCGCGCTCCTTGTCATCGCGTTGACCGTCGCGGTGCGCTCGCCTCTGCGAGCGAGGCCCGGCAGCGCCTGGAGCGCTGCGTGCGCCGACCCGAACCGGCGCAGCATCGCATAGAAGCTGATCGGGCCGATCGTCTCGGTACGGCTCAGCCGCAGCCAGTCGAGGCGCTCCTCGGGGTCGAGTTCGCGGGCAGCCAGGGCTTGTCTCAGCCTTTCTTGAGCGATATCGGGCTCTCGCTGCCCGCTGCCAGACGCCGAATATTGGAATGATGCCTGACGATGACGAGGAAGGCGATGGCGGCGACCGCCAGGGCCGTCGCCCGGTCGGCGAGCACCGCGGCGAGGATCAGAGCGGCGATCGCCGCGACCATGGCCGCCAGCGAGGAGTAGCGGAACGCCAGGGCCGTCGCCAGCCAGATCAGGGCGGCGCCGAGCGCCACCGGCCAGGCGAGCACGATCAGGACCCCGAGCGCGGTCGCGACGCCCTTGCCGCCGCGAAAGCCGAGCCACAGCGGAAACATATGGCCGAGGATCACGCACAATCCGGCTACCAGCGCCGCTTCGGCGCCCCAATCTTTGGCGATCGCGACCGCGGCGGTCCCTTTGGCGATGTCCAAGACCAAGGTCAGAGCGGCAAGGCCCTTGCTGCCGGTGCGCAGGACGTTGGTCGCGCCGATGTTTCCCGAGCCGATCCGGCGAATATCGCCGTGCCCGGCGAGACGGCCCAGTACCAGCCCGAACGGGATCGAGCCGAGAAGGTAGCCGATGGCCGCGGCGGCGGGGAGGGCAACGATCGGCGCCACTCAAGCCTCGCGCCGCAAAATCCCGCAGCCGCCGACGATGGTCCGCTCGGACCGCCGGCGCGCCGCCGAAAGCATCATTTTTGGCGCGACACGCGGATCGAGAAGATCGAGATTCAGGCTAATATCGTCCGGCGGCAGCGCCCCGATGCCGAAAAGTCGTCGAAGTTGCGAGGTCGCACGGGTGGACGAACGCTTCATCGACACAAAACTATACGGGCAACCGGAAACGCGGCAAGAGGGGCGTGCTTCGTGGGCGGGATAGGCGGCAGGCCGGGCAGCGGCGGCAGCGAAGCTCCCCCGCCTCGTCTGACCAGGGACTGAAATCGATATTCTCAGAGAGTTACAGCAATGCCATCCCAAAAACGACATATCAACTCGATCAACGATCTCGAAAATTCGGAAATTGAAGAGATATTCAAGCTTGCCGATGAGTATTCGAACTCGATGTCCGACCCCAACACGCGCTACCAGGTGCGCGGTCGCAGGACCGACGCGGCAAATTTTATCCTTGCTACTCTTTTTTACGAACCCAGCACGCGCACCCGCTTCTCCTTCGAATCGGCAATGATCCGTCTCGGCGGCAGCGTACTCGCATCATCCGATCCTACCACTACTTCTGCTTCAAAAGGCGAAAGCCTTGCCGATACTGTCAGAGTGATAGAAAATTATGCCGATCTGATCGTATTGCGTCACCCTTGGGAGGGAGCATCACGCGCTGCTGCGGAATACGCAAACATTCCGATCATCAATGGCGGCGACGGCAGCCACGAGCACCCTTCGCAAACCTTGTGCGATCTCTATACGCTTCGCCAGGAGAACAAATCGATTCGAGGCCTCAATGTCCTGCTCGTCGGCGACCTGAAGAATGGTCGAACTGTTCATTCTCTGGTTTATGCGCTGGCGCGGTTTGGCGCCAACATATTTACCATGCCGGCCGAGGGTATGGAGCTGCCGGCCGAAGTCAGCACCAGGTTGGAACGAGAATTTCAATGTGCTCCGATGCCGGCCGATGAAGCGGAAGCGTTGCTCGGCAGTAACGGCCGCCGACCGCCGATTGGGGCGGTTTACGTCGCGTCGCCGGCAGGACAGCAGTTCACGTTGCTGCCCGATATGAACATCCCGAGCGCAGAAAGAAAGCTCAAAAAACGGATCGATGTTTGTTATGTAACACGACCGCAAAAAGAGCGATTTTCGTCGGATGATCGAACTTTGACCCCTTATCCAATAGTAAATAAACAATTTTTGGAAGGGAGGGAATATCATGACGCGCGCGTTCTGCATCCGCTGCCGCGAGTGAGCGAGTTGGATTATGAACTCGACCAGGATCCCCGCGGGGTCTATTTCAAACAGGCGGGTTACGGCGTTCCGGTGCGGATGGCGCTGATCGCGAAGGTCTTGGGAATCTCGCCTTTCCGATCGCCAAGGCTGAAAATTGGTTCGGACAGAGAAATCTACATCCATTATGGAGACAAGACGCTCTGTCCGAGTGAAAAATGCATATCTCACAACAATGCAGAACGGAACCTTCCAAAAAAATTTACTGTCATTGACAAGAACCCATTGCTGCTGCGGTGCTTGTACTGTGAGACGAGCATAGCGGTGAGTATTGTCGCCGATATGCGTAAGCGGACATATTCGAAACGAGCTGACCTTGGCGATCACCCGGATCTCCGGCAAGTCGGGCTGTTCGGGACTGAGGAGCAGGCACATCAGGCCGGTTTCGAGCCGGCGGAGAAGCACCACCGGCACCATGCTTGAAGGTTTGCGGCATACGGTTCGTCACGACTTTCCATGCCGTCTTCTCCGCTGCCGTTCACCGGCGCGCGACGGGTGGAGCCCAACAATCCGGGCATATGGCCACATCGCCGAGGCGTCGTCGTCGCGTCCCATCCCGGCGCGCGCGTCATCGGACCGATCAGAGAAATTCGGGTTGTGCCGTCGCCGAGGCGATCATGGCTGCCGCTCGCCGGTGGGCGGGAGGGTGGCGGCCCGGCGGTGGATAAAATCCAGACATCCTTGGAGGATATAGGCGGCGGCGACGCGGTCGACGATTTCCGCGCGGCGTTTGCGGCTCATGTCGTGGGCGATCATCTCGCGGGTGACGGCGGCGGTCGACAGCCGTTCGTCCCACAACACCGCCGGCAGATCGCGCAAGGCGAGGAGGTTGCGGGCGAACTGGCGCACCGACTGGGTGCGCGGCCCGTCGCCGCCGGCCAGCATCAGCGGCAGGCCGATCACCAGCCCGCCGACATCGTGCGCTTCGATCAGCGCGAAAAGCCGAGCCAGGTCGTCGCGAAACCGCCGGCGGCGGATGGTTTCCAGCGGGGTCGCAATGATCAGGCGCGTGTCGGAGAGGGCGAGGCCGATCGTCTTGGTGCCGACATCGAGCCCGATCAGCCGCTGGCCGGCCGGCACGGCCTCGCGCAACGCCGAGGGATCGTCTAGGATCATCGGCGATGATAACCCGCTTCGTTCGCGGGCGTCGCAGACGGTGAAATCATGGCGTTGGACAAGGCGGCCGTGGCGCACATCGCCGCGCTGGCGCGAATCAGGCTTGCCGAAACCGAGCTGGAACCGCTGGCTGCCGAGCTGTCGCAGATCCTGAGCTGGGTCGAGCAATTGAACGAGGTCGACACTTCGGGCGTCGCCCCGCTGACGAGCGTGGTCGCGGTCGGGTTGCCGATGCGTGAGGACCGGGTGACCGATGGCGACCGCCGCGATGCGATCCTCGGCAATGCGCCGCACGCCGCGCCGAGCGGCGGCAGGGCCGGGTTCTTTGCCGTGCCGAAGGTGGTCGAGTGAGTTCCTCGCTTACCCGGCTGACCCTCGACGAGGCCCGCAGCGGGCTGGCCCGAAAGGAATTCTCGGCGCGAGAACTGACCCAAAGCCATATCGCCGCGGTCGCCGCGGCGCGGCCGTTGAACGCCTACATCACCGAGACGCCGGAGCAGGCGCTGGCGATGGCGGAGGCCGCCGACCGACGGCTGGCGCGCGGCGAGGCCTTGCCGCTCGACGGCATCCCGATCGCGGTCAAGGACCTCTATTGCACCAAGGAGGCGCCGACGACCGCCGCGTCGCATATCCTCGACGGGTTCCGCCCGCCCTATGAATCGACGGTGACCGAGAAGCTCTGGCAGGCCGGCGCGGTCATGCTCGGCAAGACCAATCTCGACGAGTTCGCGATGGGCTCGTCGAACACGACCAGCTTTTTCGGTCCGGTCGAGAACCCGTGGCGGCGACAGCCTGGACGGCATCCGGGCGATAACCGGCCGCTGGTCCCCGGCGGGTCCTCGGGCGGGTCCGCCGCGGCCGTGGCGGCGCGCGCCGCACTGGCGGCAACCGGCACCGACACCGGCGGCTCGATCCGCCAGCCGGCGAGCTTTTGCGGCATCGTCGGATTGAAGCCGACCTATGGCCGCTGCTCGCGCTGGGGCGTGATCGCCTATGCCTCGTCGCTCGACCATCCCGGCCCGATGACCCGGACCGTGCGCGACGCGGCGATCATGCTCGGCGTCATGGCCGGCCACGATCCGAAGGATTCGACCTCGGCGCCGCTGCCGGTGCCGGATTTCGCGGCGGCGTTGACCGGCGATATCCGCGGCCTGCGCGTCGGCATCCCGAAGGAATACCGGGCCGACGGCATGCCGGACGAGATCGAGGCGCTGTGGCGGCAGGGGGCGGAGTGGCTGCGCGCGGCCGGGGCCGAGATTGTCGAAATCAGCCTGCCGATGACCAGATATGCGCTGGCGGCCTATTACATCATCGCACCGGCCGAGGCATCGTCGAACCTGGCGCGCTATGACGGGGTCCGCTTCGGCCTGCGGGTCGAGGGCGGGACGCTCGACCAAATGTACGAATTGACGCGCGCCGCCGGATTTGGCGCCGAGGTCCGCCGTCGGGTGCTGATCGGCACCTTTGTGCTGTCGGCCGGCTATTACGATGCCTATTACCTGAAGGCGCAGCGGGTGCGCGCGCTGATCGCGCGCGACTTCGCCGCAGCCTTCGAACGGGTCGACTGCCTGCTGACGCCGACGGCGCCGTCTGCCGCCTTTGCCGTCGGCGAGAACAGCGGCGACCCGATCGCGATGTATCTGAACGACGTGTTCACGGTGCCGGCAGACCTCGCCGGCGTGCCGGCGATCTCGGTCCCGTCCGGGCTGTCGGCCGACGGATTGCCGCTCGGTCTGCAGATCGTCGGCCGCGCCTTTGACGAGGAAACGGTGTTGCGCACCGCCGCAGTGCTGGAAAATGCCGCGCAGTTCCGCCATTTGCCGAGTTTTCTCGGGCGAGGCCGCTGATGAGCACCGGCGGAATTATCGAAGGCCGCACCGGGCAGTGGGAGACGGTGATCGGGCTCGAAGTGCATGCGCAAATCGTCTCCAAGGCCAAGCTGTTTTCCGGGGCGGCGACCGATTTCGGCGCCGGGCCCAACACCCAGGTTTCGCCGGTCGATGCCGCCTTCCCCGGCATGCTGCCGGTCATCAACCGCGTCTGCGTCGAGCAGGCGGTCAGGACCGGGCTCGGCCTCGAAGCCAGGATCAACCTGACGAGCGTGTTCGACCGCAAAAACTATTTCTACCCCGATCTGCCGGCCGGTTATCAGATCTCGCAATATCTGCAGCCGATCGTCGGCCATGGCCGGGTCGTGCTCGACATGCCCGACGGGTCGAGCCGCGAGATCGGCATCACCCGGCTGCATCTCGAACAGGACGCCGGCAAGAGCCTGCACGACCAGCACCCGAGCCTGACTTATATCGATTTGAACCGTGCCGGGATCGGGCTGATGGAGATCGTCTCCGAGCCCGATCTGCGCAACGCCGAGGAAGCCGGGATCTATCTGCGTAAATTGCGCTCGATCCTGCGCTATCTCGGCACCTGCGACGGCAATATGGAGCAGGGTTCGCTGCGCTGCGACGCCAACGTGTCGGTGCGCCGGCCGGCCGGGCCGTACGGGACCCGCTGCGAGATCAAGAACCTCAATTCGGTGCGCTATGTGATGCAGGCGATCGAGTACGAGGCGCACCGCCAGGTCGAGCTGATCGAAGAAGGCGGCAAGGTCGCGCAGCAGACGCGGCTGTTCGATGTCGGGCGCGGCATCACCCGGCCGATGCGCTCGAAGGAGGAGGCGCACGACTACCGCTATTTCCCCGACCCCGATCTGTCGCCGTTGGTGCTCGACCCGGTCTGGGTCGACGCATTGCGGGCGGAGTTGCCGGAATTGCCGGACGCGAAGAAGGCGCGGTTCGTGGCGGCGCTTGGCCTCTCGCCCGACGAAGCGGCGGTGCTGGTCGCCGAGCAGGCGGCCGCGCTGTTTTTTGAGCAGGCAGCCGCGGGCCGCGATGCCAAGGCGGCGGCCAATTGGGTCACCGGCGATCTCTTTGCCGCGCTGAACCGGCTCGGGGTCGGCATCGAGCAATCGCCGGTGTCGCCGGGGCAGTTGGGCGCGCTGATCGATCTGATCGCCGACGGCACGATCTCCGGCCGCCTCGCCAAGGACGTTTTCGCCGAGATGGTCGCGACCGGCGCCGACCCGGCGGCGATCGTCGAGAAGAAGGGGCTGCGGCAGGTCACCGATGCCGGTGCGATCGCCGCCGCCATCGACGCGGTCCTGGCCGCCAACCCAGACAAGCTCGCCGAATACCGCGCCGGCCGCGACAAGCTCTACGGCTTCTTCGTCGGCCAGATCATGAAGGCTACCCAAGGCAAAGCGAATCCGGCGCTGGTCAATGAGCTGCTGCAGAAAAAGCTGACGGGCCAGGAAACAGCGAGGCGCAATTCTGGAGCAGTTACCCTCTGAGGGCCCCGGCCAAGTCTTTCAACGCCCCTAAGTGCAGCCTGCAACCCCGTATAGGTCGAGCCGACCAATAAAAGCGGGGTTGATATGTTAGTGATCGTCCCGCGCGCTCTTCGGCGAAATCTCGAAGAACCTCACGGCACCACCCGCGCATGGGCGATTTCTTTGGGGCCGACGGAGCGCACTAGATTGGCGGCGACCGTTACGACCGAAACGGTGTCGCCGGTCAACGTGACGAATTCGACCTCGTAGCCGGCACCGCCCTGATGGACCAGCACCACCCAACCGACATCGCCGGCCTCGAGCCCCTCATCGGGCAAGCTCTCGGTCAGGACCACCGGATCCAATCCTTGATCGTTGTCGATTGCCCCCTGGGGCAGGATAAGGCGATGCATTCCCTCTCCATGGTTGCAGCCGGCACGCCCCGCCGCCGGCTGCAACCTCGGCGCTGCGCCCCCGAAGCGGCCGGGTTCCCGCGGAGACGGCCTCAGCGCGCCATCAACACCGGCAGATTCGCCTCCATGATGATATGCCGGGTGGCGCCGCCGAAAATCATCTGGCGGATCCGGCTCTGCGTATAGGCGCCCTTCAGCAACAGATCCGCCCCGGCGGCCACGGCCTCCTTCAGGAACGATTCGCCCTGCGCCTTTTGCCGGCCGTAGGCAGTGCGCAGGCTGACCTCGACGCCGTAATGCTCGATCGTGCGGGCGAGTTCCTCACCCTCCGGTCCGGGTTCGGGCATATGCTGCGAACCGACGGCGACGATCACGACCTGCTTGGCCTGTGCGATGTACGGCATGCCGAGGGCTACGGTCAGCGCGGTCTCGGTGCTGCCGTTCCAGGCGATGGCGATGACTTCGCCCAGAGCCGAGGGGGCGCGTTTCGGCACCATCAGGACAGGACGGCCGCTCTCGAACAATGCGTCTTCGAGCGTCGCTTCGGCGATCGAGGCGAGTTTTTCCGGCTGTTCGACCAGAATCAGGTCGTAGACCCGGCCGATCAGGCCGACGACCGCATTTTGCCGCCCGTCCTCCTCGCGCCAGGATGCGACCGGCCCGACATGCCCCGGCGGCGCCGGCGCCATCGGGATGCCGTGCGTCGTCATGAAGTCGCGAAACAGCCGGCGGGCCTGATCGCGACGGTCATGACCCTCGCGTTCCAGGGTGCGATCGACCTCCGAGGAGATCGAAAACCCCATCTCGCCGCCAAATACCACGGCGTACTCGGTGGTCAAGCTGTGCAGTCCGACAATGTGGCTGTCGAAACGGCGCGCCGTCAGCAATGCAGCTTCGAGAACCGCCGCCGCGTTGCCGTCCCCGACCACGGTCAGCAGATTTTTCATCGCCCATCCCCGTCTCGCCGGCCCGAAATGCCGGCTTTATTAAAACTCTACGCCGATGCGTCGAAGTTGGCGAGGGCCGCCGGCGCGATGCATCGGACGAGGGTCCTCAACGCTCGGTCAGTCGCAATTCGATGCGCCGATTGTGGCGAAAAGCTTCGGGGTTGTCGCCGGGATCGATCGGCTGCAGGTCGGCAAAACCGGTCGCCGCGAGATGCCCGGGCGAGATTCCTTGGGCGATCGCATAGCGCACCACCGACAACGCCCGCGCCGTAGACAATTCCCAATTCGACGGAAACAACGCCGTCTTGATCGGACGGTGATCGGTATGGCCGTCGACTCGGAGAATCCAATCGATATCGGGCGGAATCTTGGCGGAAATCTGTTGGAGCGCGGCGATCACCGGATCGAGCGCCTTTTTGGCATCGCTGCTGAGGTCGGCGCTTCCCGGCGCAAACAGCACTTCGGACTGGAACACAAAACGGTCGCCGACGATCCGGATGCCCGGCCGGCCGGCAAGAATGTCGCGCAGCCTGCCGAAAAATTCAGACCGGTAGCGCGCCAGCTCTTCGACCTTGTTGACGAGCGCCATGTTGAGCTTTTTTCCGAGATCGACGATCTGCCCCTGCTGTGCTTTGACCTTGGTCTCGGAAAGGTCGAGCGCTGCGGCGATCCGGGTCAGCTGGTCGCGCAGAGCGGCGATTTCCGCGGTCAACTCCTGCACCTGGGCCAGAGCGCTGCTGCTGATGTGCTTTTCTGCGGCGAGCGCCTGCTCGGTTTGCCCGGAGCGGGCGGCGGTCCGCTGCATCTCCTCCTGCGCCGCCGCGGTTTTTTTCTGCTCGGCGGCAAGCTGGGCGTCGAGATCGGCGGCGCGTTCGCGCAGCGCCGCAGCCTCGCTCGCTCGCGCAGAAAGATCGGCGACTTGCGCCGTCAGCCGGCTGCGCTCGCTCTCGGCGCTTTTCAGCTTGACCGAAAGCTCCGCCATACCGGCCTGCAGATCCTTGTTGGTACTCTTTTCGAGCGCGAGGAGTTGGGCAAGCTCGTCGACTTGGCGCTGCAATTGGTGCAATGCCTGCTCGCGACCGGACAGCGCCGCGGACAGATAAAACTGGACGGCGGTGAACACCAACAGAATGAAGATGATCACCATCAGCAGTTGCGACAGGGCGTCGACAAAGCCGGGCCAGATGTCGATGCTGGGCTGGCGGGAGCGTCTCGAGGCGATGGGCATGATCGAAGCCGATTATGTGCCGCTCAGCGCCTGCCCTCTTCGGCGAGAGCGGCGATAGTGCGGGCGAGGATGCGGATCTCGGCGCGCAATTCCTGCACGGTTTGTGCCCGGCCCTGCGCGAGATCCTCGATCAGGTGCGCGATATAGCCTTCGATGTTCCGGAGATGGCCGCGCAAAAGGTCGTCCTGTCCGAGCGAGCTTTCCCCGAGGGTGCCGAGCCGCGTCAGCGCCGGCTTCAGTTCGAGCTGGTTCTCGGCCAGGCGCACCATCAGCAATTGACCCGCCCTCATCTGCTCGCCGAAGACCGCCAGACGGTCGGTCAGGCCGGTCAGAGTAGCGTTCGCGCCGATCCGACTCTCCTCGCCGCGGGCCAGAATGCGCTGCAGATTTTCGAGGCTGTCCGCGGTCTGCTCGAGCAACGCCTGAATGTAGGCCGGGACCGAGGCATCGCCGGCATCGACGACCCCTCCGCCCGACAATCTCGTATAGCTCGACAGCCATTCCTCGAGATCGTTGTAGAAGCGGTTCTGGGCCTGACCCGCTTGCAGATCGAGAAAGCCGAGGACGAGACTGCCGGCCAAGCCGAACAGCGACGCGCTGAAGGCGGTCGCCATGCCGGCGAGCGGCGATTGCAATCCGGATTTGAGGTCGGCGAAGGCGCGGGCGACGTCGCTCGAACCGACGTTGAGGGCGCCGATCACGCCGCCGACCGAACGCAGGGTCTCCAGCAGCCCGTAAAACGTCCCGAGCAGACCGAGAAAGATCAGCACCCCGATCAGATAGCGCGAGGTCTCGCGGGTTTCGCCGAGACGCGAGGAAATGCCGTCGAGCAAGGTTTGCAATGAGGTTGCCGACAGGCTGACCCGGCCGCCCTGCCGCGTCGCGAGCATCCGCGCCATCGGGGCGAGCAGCCGCGGCGCCCGGCTCGGCATGTCTTCCGGGTCGCCTTCGGCCTCGGCCCGACGAAAGGCTTCGATCCAATTGATCTCCGGCTTGAGCAGCAGCACCTGACGGAAGATATAGGCAATGCCGGCGACCAGAATGCCGAGGATCACGCCATTGACCGCCGGGTTACCCATAAAGGCGGCGACGAGCGGATGCCCCAGCACGGCCGCCAATGCCGCCACCAACACCAGGAACAACGCCATTCGGATCAGAAAGCGGTATGGCCGGTTCATTGGGCGGTACCGGTCGGGCCGGAAATCGGCGTGGATACGGCCCGGCTGGCCTGCGACTTGCCTCGCCGAGCGAAATGCACATCCTGGATGTTCCCCGAAGCCAGTCGATCGCCGGGCGCTTGACGATCGAACCCGCCGCGTTACCTGCCAACGGCAAACCTATCCCGACGGGCCGGTCGGCGGCAAATAAAACGCCGCGCTGCATGGCAGTCGTGCTCAATCTGTGACGGTATAGGGCAATACTGCCCGGTCGCCGCGGCGCGCCTCCCTGATCAGGGCCGCAAGCGGCAGGTGAAGGTGATCGTTGGCGACGATCACATCGCCGGTCGTCATCATGTCGCGCCCGCTCGCCATGTCGCTCACATAACCGCCTGCCTCGCGCACCAGCAGTATCCCGGCGGCAATGTCCCACGGCGACAGACCGAATTCCCAGAACCCGTCAAAGCGGCCGGCGGCGACATAGGCGAGGTCGAGCGCCGCAGCGCCCATGCGGCGCACGCCGCTGGTCGCCGCCATGACCGCGGCCAATGTCGCCAGATAAGCCGGCTGGTCGCCATGGGTGCGAAACGGCATGCCGGTCCCGATCACGGCATCGGCGAGCTGCCGCCGGGCCGAGACCCTGAGCCGGCGGTCGTTGACATAGGCTCCGAGCCCCTTCTCGGCCGAGTACATTTCGTCCCGGATCGGTTCGTACACCACCCCGGCGACGATCTCGCCGTCGCGTTCGAGGGCAATCGAAATCGCGAAATGCGGGATGCCGTGCAGAAAGTTCGTAGTGCCGTCGAGCGGATCGACGATCCAACGGTGCCTCTGGTCCGATCCGGCCTCGGGACCGCCTTCCTCGAACAGCAGTCCATAACCGGGGCGCGCCCGAACGAGTTCGGTCTTGAGGGTGCGCTCGGCCTTCAGGTCGGCCGTCGAGACGAAGTCGCCTGGTCCCTTGATCGAGACCTGCAATTGCTCGACCTCGCCGAAGTCGCGGATCAGGCCGCGTGCCGCCTTCAAGGCGGCATTGGCCATGACATTGAGCACCGGCGAGCGCATGACCATCGGCAGACCGCCCTATTCCGCGCCGCCTAATCCTTGGCGCGTTCGACAAAACTGCCGTCGGCGGTGCTGACGACGATCCGGGTGCCGGCCTCGATATAGGGCGGGATCATGACGCGGCGGCCATTTTCGAGCTTGCCGGGCTTGTACGATGAGGATGCCGTCTGGCCGCGCACCACCGGGTCGGCCTCGACCACCGCCATGGTGACGCTCGGCGGCAATTCTACCGACAGCGGGGTGCCTTCATGGAGCATGACCGTGCAGACCATGCCGTCGCGCAGAAAATCGGCGGGATCGCCGATCATCCCGCGGGGGATCGCGATCTGCTCGTAGGTGTCGTTGTCCATGAACGTCGCCTGGTCGTTTTCGAGGAACAGGAACTGCATCTCCTTGTCGTCCAGGCGAACCCGCTCGACCGTCTCCTGCGTGCGGAAACGATCGTTCAGCTTGGTTCCTCCGCGCAGATCGCGCATCTCGACCTGGGCAAAAGCGCCGCCTTTGCCGGGCTGGACCAGCTCCCGCTTCAGCACGAGCCACAGTTTGCCCTGGTAGTCGAGGACATTGCCGGGCTTGATGTCGATGGCGTTGATCTTCATGAAAAACGGTCCTGAGAGGGCGCGCGAGCGCGGCTGCCGCCGAGGAAATTACCACAGGTCGGGGCCGGGGCAAGCGGGAGGGCAGGCGAATGCAGCAATGGTGGCGGCCCGAGCGGTTCGCCGCGCGCCGCGACCGACTCGAACGCCGCGGGCGGATGCTCGCCGCGCTGCGCGATTTTTTCGACGCGCAGGGCTTCGTCGAAGTGGACACCCCTGCCTTGCAGGCGAGCCCGGGGCTCGAACCGCATCTGCGGGCGTTCCAGACCGAATTGCACGAACCGTGCGAAGGTCGAGCGGCGCCGCGGTTCCTGCACACCTCCCCCGAATTCGCGATGAAGAAACTGCTCGCCGCCGGCATGCCGCGGATCTGGCAGCTCGCGCACGTCTTTCGCGACGGCGAGCGCGGTCCGGCCCACCATCCGGAATTTTCGATGCTCGAATGGTACCGGGCGGGCGCTTCGTGGCGCGATCTGATCGCCGATTGCGTCGGACTGTTGAACGCCTGCCAGCGGGCGGCGGGAGCCGCGGCGCTGACCTGGCGCGGGCATGTCGCCGACGCCGGACGGCCGTGGCAGCAGCTCAGCGTCGCCCAGGCCTTCGCCCAATATTGCGGCATCGATCTGTTGGCGACCGCACCAGACCCGCTGCGGCCCGATTTCGGCCGCCTCGCCGAGGCGGCGCGGGAGATCGGCATCGAGCCGCATGCGGGCGACGATTGGGAGACGCTCTATTTCCGGATTTTCCTAGACCGGATCGAGCCTCTTCTGGGTCTCGGCGCGCCGACCGTCCTGTGCGACTATCCGGTGTCGATGGCGGCGCTGTCGCGGCGCAATCCGCACGACCCGCGCCTCGCCGAGCGCTTTGAACTCTATGTCTGCGGCCTCGAACTCGCCAACGCCTTCGGCGAACTGACCGACCCGGTAGAGCAACGGGCCCGCTTCGTGGCCGATCAACAGAAGCGTTGCGCGCTCTATGGCCAATCCTACCCGATCGACGAGGATTTCCTTGCCGCCCTCGAACACGGAATTCCGCCTTCGGCCGGCATCGCGCTCGGCTTCGACCGGCTGGTCATGCTGGCGACCGGCGCGGAAGCGATCGAGGAAGTGCTGTGGGCGCCGGTCTGCTGATCCGCATCCGAATCCGCCCAGCCCCGGCCGGCGGGGAGCGCCGGTCAACCGCCGGCCGGCGGCGGCGGAGAGGCGATTTCCTGGATCTCGCCGCCGGCTGAGGGTTCGCCGAAATGCAGCCGGATGCGATATTTCTGCCAGCCGCGGCGATAGGCGGCGGGATCGGGAAGCGCGATCGAGGCGGTCGACACCGTGGCGAGCAAACGGCTCCGGGTTTGCACCGCGGCCCCGACCGCCGCGGAGGCCTGTCCGGCGATCGCCGGGTCGGGCGGTCCGAACGCGGCCCCGGCATAGGGGCCGGCGGTCGAGGATCGATAGACCGTCTCGCTCGGCGAGGGGTAGGCGTTGATCGAGCCGGCCGGGGTCGACTTTCCATCGGGCGCGATCAGCTCGGCGCTGCGCAGCGGCAGCCGGTCGACCGCGTCGATGTCGATCACGTCGACGATGCCTCCGGCGGGGAAAAAGGCGCGCGACTGATCGACCGGCGGCGGCGCGCCGGCACCGGCGCAGGCCGCGAGCGGAACGAGCGTCAGGATCGAAAAGGCAACGCGCATCGCAGACGAGACGTCATAGCCGGCGAGATTTAGGGCAAACGCCGCCGCGCCGGAAGAGCGATGGCGTGCCCGAGCGATGGCGTGCCCGGGCCATGGCGTTGCCGCAGGCCGCATGGCACTGTGCCGCGGCCCAAGAGGAGGACGGAAACCCATGTCGAGCGGCATCGACCAAGGCGGCGATCTCGGGGCCGTCGAGGATCGCTTCTTCACCATTTCGGATTTTCGCCTGCAGAACGGCGTCGTGATGCCGCAGGTGAAGATCGCCTACGAAACCTACGGCCGGCAGATGCCCGGCGGCCAAAACGGCTTGCTGATCACCCATGGCTACACCAGCAGCCACCACGCCGCCGGCCGCAACCCGGCCAACGGCGATCTGCCGGGCTGGTGGGACGGGCTGATCGGACCGGGCAAGGCGATCGACACCGACAAGCTCTTCGTCGTCTCCTCCAACATGCTCGGCTCGTCCTTCGGCTCGACCAACGGCGCCAGCCTCGACCCCGCGACCGGCCGGCCCTACGGCCCCGATTTTCCGGCGATTACGGTGCGCGACATCGTCGCCGCGCAAAAGCTGCTGCTCGACCGGCTCGGGGTGCGCCACCTGGTCGCCGTCGCCGGCCCGTCCTATGGCGGCTATCAGGCTTTCCAATGGGCCGTCACCTATCCCGGCATGATGGATGCGATCGTCGCGGTGGTGACGGCGCCCAAATCGGCCAATGTCGAGCAGAGCCTGGCCGATCTGCTCGCCCGGCTCGCCGCCGACCCGGAATGGAACGGCGGCCGGTATTACGAGACCGGCGGCGCGAAGACGGTCTTGACCGAATTGCGGGTCGAGATGCTCAAGCGCAACGGCATCGAGGCGGCGCTCGCCGATCGCTATCCGCCGGGGGCAGCGCGCGAGGCGGCGATCCGCGAACAGGCGGTGGCCTGGGCGACCCGGTGGGACGCGAACTCGCTGGTGGTCCTGCGCCGCGGCACGCTCGGCTACGACACGGTCAAGGATTTTCCGAAGATCACCGCCAAGGTGCTCTATGTATTGTCGCGGACCGACCGGCTGTTTCCGCCGTCGATCGCGCCGGCGGTCATGCGCGATCTCGCCGCGGCTGCGGTCGAGGCACGCTATTTCGAGATCGACACCGAACTCGGCCATTCGGCGAGCGGGCCGGAGCACGCCAAATGGTCGCCGGTGCTGCGCGAATTCCTGATGCCGCTGACCGCGGGACTCGGCTGACCGCCGATATTCCCTGCCGCAACCGCGCCGGACCGGGCCGCGACGCGGCCGGCTCAGCCGTGACGGCTGCCGACGTCGCGCCGCACGGCGCGCTGCAGATAGTCGAGCGCCGCCTGGAACTGCGCGTCGTTGCCGGTGCCGATGACCAGCGGCTTGATCGGATGATCGTAAGGCTCGGCCGCCGTGCCGCTGCCGTCGGCGGTCGGCCGGCCGCCGCGGGCCGCGGTCAGCGAGCCGGTGTTCTTCAGCGCGCCGTACAGATCGCTTTCATAGGTGACCAGCGCGTTTGCCACCTGCTCGTTTTTCGGCAGGTTGACGACGAGGTCGGGGACGATGCCGTGGCCCTGGATCGAACGCCCGGAGGGTGTGTAATAGAGCGCCGTCGTCAGCCGCAGCGCGCCGTGTCCCTCGATCGGGATGATGGTCTGCACCGAACCCTTGCCGAAGCTCCTGGTGCCCATCACCGTCGCCCGGTGATGATCCTGCAGGGCGCCGGCGACGATTTCGGCGGCCGAGGCCGAGGCCGAATTGATCAGCACGACCATCGGCGTCCCGGCCAGCAGATCGCCCGTGACCGGGGCGCGATAGACGTGGTCGTCCTCGCTGTTGCGGCCGCGGGTGGTGACGACGGTGCCGCCGTCGATCAGTTCGCCGGTCACATCGACGGCGGCGTCCAACAGCCCGCCCGGGTTGTTGCGCAGATCGAGGATGAAGCCGTTGAGCCGGCCATGCGCCTGCTGCTTCAGCCGGGTGATCGCCGCGGTCAGTTCGGCCGCGGTGTTCTCGGAAAAGGTGGTGATGCGGACATAGCCGATCCGGTCGCCTTTGAGCTCCGGTTTGACCGAGACGACGTGGATGACCGATCGGGTCAGCACGATATCGAAGGGCGGCCGGTCGCCGCGGGCGACGGTCACCGCGACCCTGGTGCCGGGGTCGCCGCGCAGCTTTTTGACGATCGCCTCGACATCCATCCCGGTCGTCGGCTGCCCGTCGATCTTCATGATGCGGTCGCCCGGCTCGACGCCGCCATTCGCCGCCGGCGTCCCCTCGATCGGGGCGATGACTTCGGGCACCCGGCCCTCCAGCGTCAGCTCGATGCCGATCCCGCCGAACTCGCCGCGGGTGACCGCGGTCATCTGCTGATACTGGTCCTGGTCCATATAGTCGGAATGCGGGTCGAGCCGGCCGAGCATTCCCTTCAGCGCGTCGGTGGTCAGCTCTTCGCCCGATACCGGCTCGACATAGTCGCTCTGCACCTTTTTGATGACGTCCTGCATCAGCCCGTAATCGACCGGATTGCCGGGCGCCGCGGCGGTCCCGGCGCCGGCGCTGTCGCAGCCGTGCAATGCGATCGACGCCAAGAGCGCGGCGGCCGCCCTGGCGAGCGTGGGGTGGGAGCGTAGGACGGCGATCATCATCGTGTTTCCAGCAAAAGGTCGGCCGCAGGACCCGGCCCCGGCACGGCCCGGCGCGCGGTCTAGCACATTTCGCGGCCGAACCGCGATCCGGTCGCCGCAGATGTAGTCGCTGCCCCGTCCGCTTTCAGTCCCCCCGCCGCGCCGCACGCCGCCTCGCTCAGCCGGCAGGCCCGGCGCGGCCTTGCCGCAGCGTGCTGTTGCCGGGCAAGAGGCTCTTCGGGACCCGGCTAGTCGAAGGTGAAGCCGCGGGCGCGCAGATGGGCGGGGAAGGTCTGGCCTTCGGCCTGGCCGGCGGCCTGGCGGGTCTTGTCTTCGGACCAGCCGTAAAAATCGGCCCGGCCGAAGGTTTCCGGCATGCGCTGCTGCCGGCGCGGGATCGAATAGCGGGCGTCGCGCCGCCGGTCATAGGCGTCGACCGCCTCGACGAGCCGGGAATCGTCGTAACGGTCGGTGTGGACCGTCGCCGCCAACGGCAGGCGCATGCTGACAAAGCCGGCCTGCGCCGGATAGCCGAGGCAGAGCCCGGCGACCGGAAACACCTTCGGCGGCAATTCGAGGACCGCCGCGACCGCATCGGCATGATTGCGCACCGCGCTGATCGGGCAGCAGCCGAGACCGGCCGTCTCGGCCGCCAGGATCAGCGTCTGCAACACCAGCGCGGCGTCGATCGCGGCGTTGAAGAAGCCTTCGAGCCGGCCGTTCTCGACGGGGTGGCCGCGCAACTCGCCGAGCCGTTCGAGGCGGCGCGCATCGCCGCAGACCAACAGGAACACCGGCGCGGCGCCGATCCAAGGCATGTCCGGCACCAGCGCCGCAAGGCGGTCGCGCCGGCCGCGGTCGACGACACGGATCACCGAGGCCTGCTGGAAATCCGATTTGGCCGAGGCCGAAAACCCCGCCGCCAGCAATAGTTGCAACAGCCCGTCCGGCACCGGACGATCGGCGTAGCGGCGATGGGTGCGCCGGGTCAGCGCCTGACGCAGCCAGGGCTCCTCCGGCATCCCGTCGCCGAGCGCCGGCGGGGCCTCGCCGAAGCGGGCCTGCCATTCCTCGGCGTAGTCGGCGCCCGCCGCCGCTTGCCGGGCTTGCCGGGACCGGGCTCGTCGCTCATGCCGGCATCAGCCGGCCGAGCTCGGCGGCGTCGAAATCGTAGCTTGTACTGCAGAATTCGCAGGTCACGGTGGTCGTCCGCTCCTTGCGCATGTCCTCGATCTCGTCTGCCGGGAAGGCGCGCAGGATGGTTTCGATCCGCTCGCGCGAGCAGCGGCAGCGGGCTTGGAGCGGGTGGGTGTCGTAGACCCGCACCCCGTCTTCGTGGAACAGCCGGAACAGCAGCCGATGCGGCGACAGGCCGGGATCGATCAGCTCGGCGGCGGTGGCGGTGCTCATCAACACCATCGTGCGCCGCCAGCCGTCCTCGACATCGTCGGCGATCACGCCGTAGCCGCCCTCGGGCGGCACGCGCTGCAGCATCAGCCCGCCGGCGCGCCATCTTCCCTCGGGCCCGCTGCGCCCGACCGCAAGCTTGATCCCGGCCTGGATCTGCTCCGACTGCCGGAAATAATGCTGAGCGCAGTCGGCCATCGTCTCGCCCTCGAGTTCGACGATCCCCTGGTAGCGGTCGGTGTGCTCGCCCTGGTCGACGGTGAAGGCGATATAGCCGGAGCCGATCAGCGTGGGCACCGATGTTCCCCGCCCGGCCGGCGCCGCGTCGAGTTTGGCCGCGTCGTACTGCGCATAGCCGCGCACCGCGCCCTGGGTCGAGACATCGGCGACCATCAGCCGGATCGGCCCGTCGCCCTTGGTCTGCAAGGTGAATACGCCGTCGTATTTGAGCGCGCCGGCCAGCAGGACGGCGAGGGCGATGGCTTCGCCGAGCAGCATCGCGACCCGCTCGGGGTAGTCGTGCTGGGCCAGAATCCGGTCGATCGCCGGGCCGAGCCGGACCAGCCGGCCGCGCAACGCGAACGGCTCGATCTGGAACGGTTGGACCAGATCGTCCGGCACCGTGTCATGCGAGGCGGTCAATCTCTTCTGCTCCGTATGGCCGGGGCCCCGGGGCCGGCGGACAGGGCTGCCCGATGCAATACCCGATACAGCAAAGGCGAACCGCTGCCGGCGCCGCTCAGCCGAGGCACCAGGCGAGAATTCCCTTTTGCGCGTGCAGCCGGTTCTCGGCCTCGTCCCACACCGCCGATTGCGGACCGTCGACGACCGCTGCCGTCGCCTCGTCGCCGCGCTTGACCGGCAGACAATGCATGAAGATCGCATCCGGCTTGGCCTGGGCCATCAACGCCTCGTCGACCCGGTAGGGGGCGAGCAGATTATGGCGGTTGACGCTCGCTTCGGCGCCCATCGAGATCCAGGTGTCGGTGACGACGCAGTCGGCGCCGGCGACGGCTTCGCCAGGCTCGGTCGTCAGCCGGACCCGGCCGCCTTCGCGCCAGGCCCATTCGAGCAGCCGCTGCGGCGGGCCGAGCCCATCGGGGCAGGCCAGCCGCAGCGAAAAGCCAAATCGCACCGCCGCGTGGATCCAGCTGGCGGCGACGTTGTTGCCGTCGCCGCTCCAGGCCACCGCGGTGTCGGCGAGGTTGCCCTTGCGCTCCTGCAAGGTCATCACATCGGCCATCAGCTGACACGGATGCGAGGCGTCGGTCAGCCCGTTGATCACCGGCACGGTCGCATGGTTTGCGAGATCGTCGAGTTTCTCCGGCTGATTGGTCCGCATCATGATCGCATCGACATAGCGCGACAGCACCCGCGCCGTATCGGCCACGCTCTCGCCGCGGCCGAGCTGGCTGTCGGCGGTGCTGAGCACGATCGTGTCGCCGCCGAGCTGGCGCATCGCCACCTCGAACGAAACCCGGGTGCGCGTCGACGGCTTCTCGAAGACCATCGCCAGGGTCTTGCCGGCGAGCGGGCGGCCGCGCTGCCCGCTCTTGTAGGCAAATCCGAGATCGAGGATGCCGCGCAGCGCGGCGCCGTCGAACTGGTCGAGATCGAGAAAATGGCGCGGCGCCGCCGGCGGCAGGGATCGGCTGCCGACCAGCGCCTCGGCCCCGGCCGCGCGTCTCACGCCGACCATTGGTCGGCAACCTTGTGCATGATCGCCATCGCCTCGCCGATTTCCGCCTCGCCGACGATCAATGGCGGCAGGATACGCAGCACGTTCTCGCCCGCGGTCAGGGTCAACAGGCCGTTGGCGCGCAACCGGGTGACGACTTCGCCGGCCGGCACGACGCAGCGGATGCCGAGCAACAGGCCGGTGCCGCGCGACTCGGCGAACAGCTTGGGAAAGGATTTGACCAGGGCGTCGAGCCGCCCGCGCAGCAGCCGGGCGGCGGCGTCGACCCGCTCGAAAAATCCCGGTTCGAGCATCACGTCGAGGACCGCATTTCCCGCCGATACCGCGAGCGGATTGCCGCCGAAGGTCGAACCGTGCGTGCCGGGGCCCATGCCGCAGGCGGCGCGCTCGGTGGCCAGGCAAGCGCCGATCGGAAAGCCGCCGCCGAGCGCCTTGGCGATGGCCATCACGTCGGGGGCCACGTCTTCGCGCTGATAGGCGAACAGCCGGCCGCTCCGCCCCATCCCCGACTGCACTTCGTCAAAAACCAGCAGCAGCCCGAACTCGTCGGCGATCTCGCGCAAGCCCTTCAGATAGCCCTCCGGCGCGGCGCGCACGCCGCCCTCGCCCTGGATCGGCTCGACGAAGATCGCCGCCGTTTCCTTGCCGATCGCCGCCCGCATCTCGTTCAGATTGCCGAAGGCGACATGGTCGAAGCCGGCCATCGGCGGGCCGAAGCCTTTGAGGTAGGTCTCGTTGCCGGCGGCGGCCAAGGTGGCGAAGGTGCGGCCGTGGAACGAGCCCTCGCAACCGACGATGCGCCAGCGCTCGGGATGCCCGGTCTCGCTTTGGTATTTGCGCGCGACCTTGAGCGCCAATTCGCAGGCCTCGGCCCCCGAATTGCCGAAGAACACGGTGTCGGCGAAGCTGTTGTCGACGAGACGCTGGGCCAGCCGCTCCTGTCCGGGGATATGGAACATGTTCGAGACATGCCAAAGCTGCTTGGCCTGTGCGGTCAGCGCTTCGACCAGATGCGGGTGGCAGTGGCCGAGCCCGGTCACGGCGATGCCGCTGGTGAAATCGAGGAATTTGCGGCCGTCGGCGGCATAGAGCCAGCAGCCTTCGCCATGGTCGACGGCGACGTCCCACCGACCATAGGTCGGCATAACCGGTGTGATCACGGGAACTCTCCTGCGCGAATGGGTCGGAAAACGGGCGAGGACGTGCGTCTATCGTCGTCGCCGGCGTCTGGCCGGCTGGATCCTCGATACCCGTTCCGAACGCTGGCGCCCATTGCCGGGACCGCGCAACATCGGCACTCTCCTCGCTGCTGCGAGGCCGGCGCCGCCGACCCCTTCCAATCGAGCAGGAAAGCGGCGGAGTATGGGGATGACGGCGAACCCTGTCAATTTGTTCGGGGACCGCGTGCAGCGCCATGTCGCCGTCCGGCGATTTACCCGGTAGACCGCGGAAATCCCCGCAGAATGCCGCTTTTTGGCAACGTCCTGTTGTGCGCCTTGGCGGTGCTGACGACCGCCGCGATGGCGGGGCTGCCGCTGACCCGGCGGCTGGTCGCAGACCGCGCGATCGCCGAGGCGCTCGCGCCGATCGCGGGCTGGGCGGTGTTCAGCGCATTGGCCCTGCCGATCCTACGGCTGGTCGGGTTCACCCGATCCAACGCGAGCCTGCTCGCCGCAGCCGCGCTGCTGATCGGCGCCGCGGCGCTGTTGCTGTCCCGCCGTCGCAAAGCGCCGGCGGACGGCGGCAGCGCCGCAGGTCTGCGCTGGGCCTACCCGGCCGCGGCGCTGCTGGCGGTCCTGCCGGCGCTCGCCGTCTGGCCGAAGCTGAGCGGGGGCGGCATGGTCCTGGCCGAGCCGATGTTCGATCACTCCAAGGTGGCGATCATCGACGATTTGATCCGGCTCGGCCTGCCGCCGGGCAATCCGTTCTATGGCGGACCGGGCGTCGCCGGCGGATTGCCCTATTACTATCTCTGGCATTTCAGCGCTGCGCTCTTCGGCATCATCGCCGGGGCGAACGGCTGGGAAGCCGATATCGCGCTGACCTGGTTCACCGCCTTTGCCTCGCTCGCTCTGATGATCGGGCTGGCGGCGGCATACGGTCGGCGTGGCCTCGCGGCGTTGCTGGTCGTGGCGCTCAGCCTCGCCGGGTCGCTGCGCCCGTTATTGCAGCTGTGGTTTGGGCGGGCTGCCGTTGAGCGGGCATTTTCCGATTATCAATGGCCGCACGGGTGGCTGTTTCAGGCGAGTTGGGCGCCGCAGCATCTGGCCGCCGCCGCCTGCATCGTCGTCGCGGTGCCGATCGTCGTGCGCCTGGCCCTGCCGCGCGGCTGGCCATTGGCGCCGCTGTTGGCGGTCATCGTTGCGGCCGGGTTCGAATGCTCGGCCTGGGTCGGCGGGGTCGTCTTTGCCGCGAGCGCCATACCGCTCGGCGCATGGCTGCTGTCGAGGGAGGGCTCCGCCCGGCGGCGCTGGGCATTTCTCGCCAAGGGCATCGCCGCCGCGACGATCGCCGCCGCGATCGCGTGGCCGTTTCTGCGCGCCGAGTTCGCCGCGGCGGCGGCCCGGCAGGCCGGGTTGCCGATTGCGTTTCGGCCGTATCAGGTGCTGGGCGAGATCGTGCCGGCGGGCTTTCGCCATATTCTCGATGTGCCGGCCTATTGGCTGGTCCTGCTGGTCGTCGAGTTCCCGGCGATCTATCCGGCCGGGGTCGCGGCGATGGTGCGCGCCGGCCGGGAGATCGCACCCGAGCGGCGGCGCACGCTCGTCGGTTTCGCGGTGCTGGCCGGCGTCAGCCTCGCGGTCCCGTGGCTCTTCGCCAGCACCATCGCCAACAACGATCTGGGCTGGCGCGGCGTATTGCCGGCAGTGCTGGTCCTGACCGGCTTCGCCGCCGCCGGCTTGTCGCGATGGCTGACCTCGGCGCCGGCATTCGCGGCGGCGGCATTGCTGTGCCTGGCGGCCGGCATTCCGGACGGCGTGCGGATCGCCGCATCGAATATGTCCGGCACGCCGGCGGGTTCGGCGGCAGCGCTGGCCCGATCGCCGCAACTCTGGGCCGCGGTGCGGCGCCATGCGGCGTCGGACGAACGGGTCGGCAACAATCCGCTATTCCTCGCCGACAGCGTGCGCTGGCCGGTCAACATCTCCTGGGCATTGTTTGCCGATCGCCGCTCCTGCTATGCCGGATGGAACCTCGCGCGCGCGTTCGTGCCGTTGCCCGGACCCGAGATCGACCGCCTCGAAGGCTTGTTCGAGCGGGTCTTCGCCGGCATCGGCACAACGCGGCGAGGTGTGCGAACTGGCGCGGCGCTACGATTGCCGCGCGATCGTCCTCACCCCCTCCGACGGCGCCTGGCGCCGCGACCCGTTCGCCGCCAGCGGCTGCTATCGTCGTCGAACAGCGCGACGACCGTTGGCGGATCTACCGCGCCGTCGAGCATGCCGGCGGCCCAGCTCGAACGAGGCAGGTTCAGCCGTCTCTCCCCGACGCCGCGGCGACGCGCACGAAGGTCGCGGCGATGCGGTCGCCGGCCCGCAGCGACCCGCCGAGCGGCCCGACGACCTTGGATTGGCCAGCGGCGCGGCGACGATAGGGCATCGGCACTTCGAGAATGCGCAACGCCTTGCGAGTATGGCTTGCCGGGAAATCCACGGCTTGACATTAGTTCTATGAGCTATAGTTCATAGCGTTATGATATGGCGTGCGCATCTTCAAAACCAAATGGATGGTGCGGTATGCGCGCCGGGTGCGGATAGCCGACAGCAGCCTGAGAGAGGCGATCGAGCGCGCCGATCGTGGATCGATCGACGCCGATCTGGGCGCCGGCATCATTAAGCAGCGGGTCGCCCGCAGCGGGCAGGGCCGCTCCGGCGGCTACCGCATGCTGATCGCCTATCGGGCCGGCACCCGCGCCGTGTTTCTCTACGCGTTCGCCAAGAACGAGCGCGAGAACATCGACCCCGACGAATTGCTGACCTTGCGGGAGATCGGGGCCGGCTGGCTGGCGGCGGACGCGCCGCGGATTGCGCATGCTCTCGAGGAGGGATTTTGCAGGAGGTGGCCGATGACGATGAGAAAGCGCAACCTAGCCGGTTGACTCGGGCGCTGCTCGAAACCGCCGACGACATGCGCCGCGCCGGAGTGATGGACGCCGCTACGCATGCCAAGATCACGTTGCGCCATCTCGGCGACAAGGCGGACGGCATAGTCGAGCCGATCACCGGCGACGAGATACGGGCGTTGCGCGAGGAAGCGCATCTCAGCCAGGCGGTCTTTGCCCGCTATCTCAACCTCACGGTCGGCTACGTGTCGCAGCTGGAGCGGGGAGCGAAGCGGCCGACCGGCCCGGCGCTCGTGCTGCTCAACGTCATCCGCCGCAAGGGCATCGAGGCGATTTTGTGAAACGCAGCCGATGAGCGAGGCTTACGAAGCCTGCCGCCGCGTCAGAACGCCGGAAGAGTGGTTGACGGCGGCGCTGCTGCGCATGGTGCTCGAACACTGCGCCCGGCCCGCGGGGCGCGCTCAACAGTTTTGGCCGCGCCGCAAACAACGAGGCCATGCGGCTTTTGGCGGAGGATGGGTTCATCCGCAAACGCCTACTATAGTCGGCTGCGCCTGCGTCAGGAAGCGAGGTAAGGGCAATGGACGGTCATAGGCTTTGCCATTCGTGCTCGGCGCAAGCGCAGCTATCGCGGAGGCTCCGTCGCAGCGATCATAAATAATTTACTGGCAGAGTGGCGCGACAGGCGAAAGGAAAAGCTCATCTCTGCCCGCGATTTTGTGTATTTGGCGATGCGTGTTGCGGTCACGTTAGAGAATTTGCAATCGAGGGTGCGAAAGGTATTGGTAACGATAACTTGTACACTGAATTGTCGGGTCATGCGGGGAGCTAGACATGGGAAGTTTCCACCTCCTCTTGAGGAGTATCCCACCGACGCGGACTGGAAGGCTCTAGACCCCCAACTTTCGACCCGCGCACTTTCGTTTCGGAATGAGTTATGACTCAGTGAAGGGATAATCCAGTTCTGCTGGGGGGTTGACCCTAGAGAGGAAGAAGATATCCTACGAGATACGTGTAGCGCCCAAGTTGGGAGATGCGGTTATCGCGCTTGGCTTCTAGCTGCTGACATCAGACGCCACTACGCACTACCTGAATTCGATGATCCGAAGCATATGGGTTGGGATTTACTTACAGTACTGAGAAAACAACATGATCTAAATTAGAACGCATCCAACATCTCGCTGCTCAAAGAGAACAACGCGAACGAAAAGCCGCCCATTTTCCATAACGACATTACGCGGGCTCACGTGTGTGGGCGCGGCTCACTTCAATACTCCGCATTAGCATGCCTTGCGCATTCGCGCGCCCAGCGCTCCGTAAACGCTTCAACTGCTTCAGGTGAGCGGATCGCTTCCCTATAGCGAGCGAGGGTTTCGGCATCGAAAGCCGGGTCGACGCCGTCCTCGACAAGGCGATGCGGCAACGTGAGATCATCGGTTTCGAGCAGGGCGTCCAATTCATCAAGGAGAGCACAAGCGGATTGATGGTCGTCGTGCTCGACCGGAATTAGGTTGAAACGGGCGCTGTTTTTGATCCGAGAGAAATTTGCTGGAAGCGCACCCACCCCCGTCATGTGGAAGAACAACGATCCGCCGTCATTCTCGATACCGCCGTGGGCGAAGGGGTTGCGGATGCGTTCCTTGATGCGTCGGAGGCGACCCAGGACGAGCTGTGCGGCGTGATCGCGCTTGATGTCGATGATCTGCGTGAGCTTGTCGTCCCATTTCGCCCGCAGGAACTGCTTGAGAGCGTCCTTTGCGAGAGGTTGTCCACGGAACGCGAGCAACAGAACCAGCCGGTGTTCGAGACGGCTGAAGTAGGCGTCGACCATTGCGGTCGAATAATAAAATCCCTCGTGCTTCGCCTTAACCTCCTGATTGAATATATCAGTGAGATCGCGCAGGCTATCGAACCCCTGTCGCCGCCCGATAGCCTCAGGAACTAGGGTGTTGGCCTGCTTAAACGCTTCATCCGCTTTCGCACGGAAGAACCGATAGCGTGCATCAAATTCGTAAAAGTGATTGGCGACTGTGACATTGCCTTGGCTGATTTGAGCGTGGGCATAGGGCTTGAACCAACTCTCGACGATCCTCAGCGCGTCTTTCAATTGACCAAAAATCCGTTCGAGGTCGATTCTCGCCTCTCGCGGCGCGCATATGGTGAAACCGAACTTCCGGTGTTCAAAAATCAATGGCTCGTCTTTAAAATTCGCATAGATTGACCAACGAACCTTTTGACTCCGGCAGTCGGGTAGCCCATGATTCTGCCCAGCGTCAGCAATACAAGCTCAGGCACCGGAAAGTCATCTGGATCTGGCTTGGAGATTTTGGTGGCGCGCGCCTCGGCATCGCGGGCATTCCCCGGAGCGAACCCCACTAGTGCTCAGACCCATTCAGGGTCATTCAGAACGGCGTCCCCCCTCCTCGTCTTCCCAGCGAAGGCCAAGCGAAGGCCGGGACCCATTTCCACCATGGGCACCGGCCTTCGCCGGTGTGACTGGGTTTTTCGTGCCGGCAGTAGTCCGTCGTCGCCTGATAAATCTTGTGAATGGATCTGAGCACTAGCACCTTGTCGAGTTTGCGGCGCAACGAGGCAAGCGCAGCTTCGGCGTCCATCGCCGATCTTATTAGGGCGTGTCGTCAATTATTGCAAGGCTACACGTAACGCGAGTCCTGGCCGGAGGTATAGATAGTAAAAAAGATCTACCGCGGCATCAGTATGTGTGATTTATGGAAGGTCGGCTTAAGCAAGGCTGACCAATGACCCGATATGGACTTCGCGACGATCAATGGGAGCGAATCAGAGACCTGCTGCCAGGCAAAGCTGGAGGAACGTCGGCGCCACCGCGGTCGATAATCGCCGCTTTGTCGAAGCGGTCCTCTATCGATACCGCGCCGGAATTCCCTGGCGCGATCTGCCGGAGCGCTTCGGCAACTGGAAGAATACCCACCGACGGTTCTCTCGCTGGGCCAAAAACGGGGTCTGGCACACCGTGTTTGAGCACCTGCCACCGCCGCCGACAATGAATACGCGATGATCGACAGCACCATCGTGCGGGCTCACCAGCACAGCGCTGGCGCGCTCAAAAAAAGATGACGACCAGGCGATCGGCCGCAGCAAGGGCGGGCTGACCAAGATCCACGCCTTGGTCGATGCCCGCGGCAACCCGGTGGCGTTCTTTCTGACCCGGGACAGGTCCATGATCTGGCCGGAGCCGACGCTCTGCTGCCGCAGATGGCCGCCGATCTGCTGATCGCCGACAAGGCCTTCGACGCCGATCAGCGGGTCATCCAGCCGCTCGCAGCCGCCGGCAAATCAGCCGTCATTCCGCCCAGGAAAAGCCGCATAACGCCGCGCGACTTTGATCGCGAACGCTATAAAGCACGCCACCTGATCGAGAATTTCTTCTGCAAACTCAAACAGTTTCGGGCAATCGCCACCCGCTACGACAAAACCGCAAGAAATTTCCTCGCCGCAATCCACCTCGCCGCCGCTACAATCTGGCTCAATTGACGACACGCCCTAGAGAAGGGTTTTCAGACATGACAATTCTATCATCATCGCGGGTCAACCAACGCCGTTATAAAATACCCAAAGTATATAATATCGAGGGCGGCGAACGCCCGGATTTTCCAAGTATAGGACACCAGCTTTGAAACGACTGCCAGGGCGATCCGGCCGCGTGGCCGGAGTCGCAAAGACGAGAGTTTTTGCGACCAAATCGGAAGCAAGCAAAATCAACAGTTTGCAAGTCGAAAATCAGGCGCAAAAGACGGGCCCGCCCGCCGGCAGCCGGACATAGGCGTGCAAAACGGCTTCGTCGCCCGCATCCCCTGAGCCTGAATTTCCACGTCGAAGCGCGAATGCCGGCGAAATGCGGCCGGCGGGAAACCGGTCAGCGGCCTCTGGCCGAGGCTGCGGCGACGCGCACGAAGGTCGCGGCGATGCGGGCGCCGGCCCGCAATGACCCGCCGAGCGATCCGGCGACCTTGGATCGGCCGGCGGCGCGGCGGCGATAGGGCATCGGCACTTCGAGAATGCGCAGCGCCCGGTGGGCGGCGCGCATCTGCATCTCGATGTTCCAGCCATAGGTCGGCTCGCGCATGCCCAGCTTTGCGAGACAGTCGCGGCGAATGGCGCGATAGGCGCACATATCGGTGTAGCGCACGCCATAGAGCGCGCCGATGGCGAGACCGGCGAGGTATCCGGCGAAAAGCTGGTGCCGGCTCATCGCTCCGGGCTCGCGCGCGGCGCGGCTGCGCGAGGCGATGACGAAATCATAGCCGCCGCGGCGGATCGGCTCGACCAGCCGCGCCATCAGATCGCCGCGATCGGCGCCGTCGCCATCCATGAAGACGATGATGCCGCATTCGGGCAGGGCCGCGGCGGCGCCGGCGGCGCAGGCGCCGCCATAGCCGCGCGCGGCCGGGACGATGACGCGGGCGCCGGCGGCTTCGGCCGCAGCGGCGGTGCCGTCGCGGCTGCCGCCGTCGACGACCAGAATGTCACGCACCAGGTCGCGCGGGATCTCGCCGACGACGCCGGCGATCGATGCCGCCTCGTTCAGGGTCGGGATGACGACGGCGACCGGCAGATCAACCTCGCCGGGTTTTTCCACGAAGTCCCTCGAATGCGCCTGTTGCTCAGAGGCTCCAGCGCAGCCCGCAATTCCGGCACGGCTTTGGCGGCATATCGCCGCTCAATGCCGCGCGGAAATCCTGGTAGGCGGCGCCGTTCCAGATGTCGCGCAGGCTCTCTTGGGTGGCGTCGCCGAGCGTATAGGTCTCGTAGCCGCGCGCCGAGAACGGGGCGATGCAGCACGGCAACGCCCGGCCATGCGCGGTGAAATACATCAGCGACCACGGCCGGCGGCAGGCCGACCACGGCGATTGTCCCTCGCCGCGCTTGAGGCTGATCCCGGGCTCGGTCGCGCCCGAGGCGTCGATGGTCACGCCGAGCTCGGCGCCGAGACGCTGCGCCGCGGCGATCGCCGCCTCTTCCTCGCGCTGCGTCGTCTCGAACAACGAGGATTGGCTCCGCGCCATGCCGCGGCCGAGATCGTCGAACACCAAACGCTGCAGATAGACTTCGGCGACGCCGAGGCGCGCCGCCAGCCGCACGAAATCGGGGAGCTGCGCCACCGTCTCGCGCAACCCGGTCAGCCACAGCGACACCCGCGGCGACGACGCCCCGATCTCGCGCTGCAGCTGGGTGAATTCGCCGACGTTGCGGACGATGCGGCCGAAAAAATCCTTGCCGCGCACCTGGCGGAACATCGCCGGCTCGGCGGCGTCGAGCGACACCCGCAACTCGTCGAGACCGGTCTCGATCAATTCGCGGCGCTTGCGCGGCGCCAGCAGGGTGCCGTTGGTATTGAACAGCACATAGACGCCGCGCTCCTTCAGATAGCGGACCATGCGCGGCAGGTCCTTGACCAGCATCGGTTCGCCGACGCCGTGCAGGACGGCGCGCGCCAGCCCCGGCAGCTGGTCGACGATCGAGGTGAACAGTCGCCAATCCATATCGGCCGGCGGCTCCAGCGCCTCGAAGGTGCGCGGGCAGGTCTCGCACAACAGGTTGCAGCGGTTGGTGACTTCGAGATAGACGCAGACCGGCGGCGTTTCGGCCACCGGCGAGCGCTGTTCGCCGACCGCCTCGAAGTAGCGGCGGGCAATGACCGGCGCCGTCGTCGAATCTGATGCTCCCTTCTTTTGTCCGCCGATGCTAATCCGTCCGCAGATGCCCGATGCCGAACCGCCGCAGGCATGCCAGCGTCGCCGGCGCAGGGTACGGAGCGGGTTTCAGGACCTCGTGTCCTGCGGCCAGGTCGCGACACAGCCGACGCAGCGTCGCGGCGTCGTCCACATCGTACCAGGTTTCGAGCTCGACCACCGGCAGGCCGAGCGTTCGGGCGCGGTCTCGGGTCGCTGCGGCGACCTCGCCGGTGCTCCAGGCGATGTCCTCGAAAAGCGCGACGTGCGGGGCCTTGATGCCCAGCAGATAATAGCCGCCATCCTCGGCCGGACCGAGCACGACGCGGTCGCCCGCTTCGGCCAGCGCCTCGGCGGCGCGCGCCAGACACGCCGTCGGCAAAGTCGGGCTGTCGGAATTGAGCAGGCAGACCGCATCATGCCCACCGGAAAACAGCGTTTGCGCGGCGTGCAGCAAACACCGGCCGAAGCCGTGGACCCGGCCGGCCGACACCCCGGCGCCGTCGGCCAGGACGAGCCGCGTGGCCTCGGCGAGCATCGCCGTAAACTCCGTCTCGCACCCGGCGGGCGCATAGGCGACGTAGCCGTGGATCGCCCGGCCCCGCGCCGCCAGGGCGATGTTTTCGGTGATGTCGCGCAGAAAGCCGGCGCTCAATGCCGCGGCCATCTCGGCGGTCAGCGCCGGGGACAACCGGGTCTTGACCTGACCGGGGCGCGGCGCCTTGGCCATCACCGCGATGGCGCAGCCGCCCTCCGGCCCGAACCTGCCGCCGGTCATGACCCGCCAGCCGTCATGATCCGCTGAACCGGTTGTAGCTGCGGTCTTCCCAAAACCCGCGGGGCATCCGGTTGGTCACATAGATCGCGGTGACCCATTTCGGGTTCTTGAAGCCGAGCTTGGTCGGGATCCGCACCTTGAACGGATAACCGTACTTGGCCGGCAGGATTTCGTCGGCGAATTTGACCGCCATGATCGTCTGCGGATGCAATGCCGTCGGCATGTCGATGCTGCCGTAATAGCCGTCGGCGCACTGAAACCCGACATATTTCGCGCTCAGATCAGCGCCGACGCGCCGCAGAAAATCGCCGAGCCGCGGGCCGCCCCATTTGCCGATCATGCTCCACCCTTCGACGCAGACATGGCGGGTGATCTGGCTGTGTTGCGGCAACGCGTAGAGCTGTTCGACCGACCAGGGCCGCTTGTCATCGATCAGGCCCGATAATTCCAAACGATAATCGGCGCGCCGACAGCTTCGGCGCGTCGGCGGCCGGGAAGAAGGCGTTGTAGCGGAAATCGCGCACGACATCGCTTTCCGCATAGGTCGGGGCCAATGCCTGCCGCCTGAACAGGAAAGCCTGAGCGCGGTCGTTCCACCGCGACATCAGATTCAACACATATTGCACGCCGTCCCGATCGGAGATGTCGCAGCCGGCCAACAGGGTCAGTGCGCCGAGGCTCAAACCCTGGCGCAGCAGCAGGCGGCGCTCGATCCCTTTGACGATCGGAGCGGGCGCCGGCATGAGGCCGCTCACCGCATTTCTCCTTTCGCCCGATAGAGGGCCCGCGGGACCCGGCCCCAGATCATCGCGATCAGGGTGCTCGGCACCAGGATGGTCAGCGCGATATGGATCGACCAGAAAGCCGACGATCGCCGCCATGCCGAAGAAATGCACGACCCGGGCGCGTTCGTAGCCCCCGAATGCCCAAGCCAGCTCCTGCAACTGCACCGGCTTCCAGATGCTGAGCCCAGAGAGAATCGTCACCGCCACCGCACCCAGAACGCCCCAATAAAGCACCTTTTGCACGGCATTGTATTCGCCGAGCCGGTGCGCGAGCCGAAAACGCAATGCCGCGAACAGGTCGCGGAAGAAGGCGCCGACGCCGACCGGCAGAAAGTCGCGGCGGAAATGGCCGGAGACGACGCCGACGATCAGGTAGGCCAGCAGGTTCGGCACCAGCACCCACATCGCGGCGAAATGCCAGGCGAGCGCATTGGTCAAGCCGTCCTCGTTGTGGAGCGCTTCGCTGACGGTAAAGTCGCCTCCCAAGGTCAGGTAGTAGGGGAAGGCGAAATGCAGCGGCAACGCCGGGTAATAATCATAGATGCGCCAGCCGCTCGCGATCATGACCAGGATCGCCGCGGCGTTGATCCAGTGCATGATGCGGCGGCTCAACGGATGGAGCTGTGCGCTGCGCGCGGGCGCGTTCTCGGCATGAGCAGGAACGGTCACGGCAATACCTCCAAGCCATCGGCCCGGAGCTGCCGCCGGGCCTGCGCCTGATCCAGAAAGGCAACGAATTTCGCCGCATTCGGACTGAGCGTGTGCTCGGGCAGCGCGACCCAGTAGACGATGGCCGGGTAGCCCGCCGCCGGCAATCGATCGGCAACCGCCAATCGCGGATCGGCGGCAACATCGGTCGCGTAAACCACCGCCAGCGGCACTTTGCCTTGGGTCAGCAGGAAGGCGGCGTCGGCGGTACCGACGACGCCGATCGATTTGCTGCGGACCGCCTGCCACAATCCCAATGATTGCAACGCCTTTTCGGTGTCGGCCCCGGCCGTCGCCGCCCAGGGATCGACGATCGCGATCGGCGTCTTGCCGGCGACAGACGCCAATCTGCCGCCGTCGGAAGGCGAAGCGGCGAGCGCGGCGACGACGAGTTGGTTGCGCCACAAGCGCTGAAGCGTCTGCGGCTTGATCAAGTGCCGCCGGTTCGCTGCGGCGGCCGCCGCCTCGCTTTCGCCGACCAGGACGTCGTCGCGCGCGCCGTGGGCGATCTGTTCCAGTAAAGCCGGTGTCGGCGAGGTAAAGACACGGACCGAAATGCCGGTTTGCCGCCGCCACAATTGACCGACATCGCCGACCGCATGTCGCAGGGTCGGCTCGCAGAAGCACGACGACATCCGGCGCCACCGGATATCCGGCAAATGCCGGCGCGGCTGCCGTCGAGAAGGCGAGCACCAGCAAGCCGGCTGTCCCCGCTGCGATCGGCGCCGGCAACAGCCTAAACATGTTCGCTCGACCCGCCCTTCGCGGCGGCCGGATCGTGGCGTGCAGCCGGCTGGCGCCAGGCAAAGCAGGGTTCGAGGGCGAAGGCGCGCATGCGAGGTCTCGTCGGCTGGATTTGGGGCGACTGCCAAGCCCGTAATCTACTCGCGCAACCTAATCGGCGTTGCCGTTCGAACCAGAAAATCAAGTTTCCGTGACCGCGGCGGTCCATCCCCCAGCCGAGCCGGGGAGATACCGTCGAGGCCGGCCCGGCGGCTCGACAAGGCGTCGACCTTACCGCGAACGCGCCTGCCGTCGAAAAAGATCCAGGCGGTCCGCGCAGCGCCGTTTACCGCTCGACCTTCTCGAAGACGGCGCAGCTGATCCGGTACTCGGCGGCCAGCCAGTAAAGCTTGGCCATCGAGCGCCGCCATTTTTCGAGCGACAGGAACGGCGCCGGCAGGCGCGCGACATGACGCAGCAGGATCCACGGCCGCCGCCGGACGTCGTCGCGATAGGATTTGCCGGCGCCGAGGATCGTGCCGTCGACGAGCCGGGCGCCGGCGAAAAGCGCCGCCAGCTCGGCGGGGCTCGGCCGGTACATCGTGTCGATCGGGTCGCGATGATAGGGATAGCTGAACGGCACGGTGACGAAGAGCAGCCCGCCTTGCGCCAACAGATCGAGGGAATGGCATGCCAGCCGCCCGGGCTCGATCACATGTTCGAGCAGGTTGCAGCACAACAGCGCCTTCGGCCGCAGGTCGCGCAGGCGGCGAAGATCGGCCGGATCGGTCAGATCGGCGCGCAGATCGATGCCCGGGCCGTCCCGCATGTCGACATGCACGATTTCGACGCCGCGGTCGCGCAGCGGGCGGAACAGCTGGTGCTCGACCCAGGGCTGCACGGTCTCGCGGAAGTCGGCGGTGCTGCTGCCCAGATTGAGCAACGGCGAGAGGCGCTCGGGCGCGAACGCGTCGAGCGCCCGGCGCAGCCAAACCGCTTCGGCCTCGAACATGGCGCTTCGGCCTCGCACATCTCGGTCACGGACGCCCCGGAAGCCGATCGTACCATGCCTGATCCCGCCGGCCGGCAAAACACTGCCCGTGAGGCAGACAGCTTTGTGCGCCTGCGGCATAATGCTGTTCCGTGCCGCTCCCTCCGATCGCTGCGCCGCCGCGCCTGAATGCCCGCGTCTTTCCCGAGGCGTCGCCGTTGCGCGCGTTTTTTCGGTGGAACGAGGCGCGATCGGCGCATGATCGCCGCTATACGATCGCTTGCGACATAGATCGGCTGTTGCGCCGGTTCGGGCGCGAGATCTGCGTCGCCCATCTGGCCAAATCCTCGGTCATCCGCTGGCGATATGGCCGGCACATCTCGGTCTCCGCCGCCCGCGTGCGCGCGGCGCGAAGATTTGGCGTAGGCTCGGGCGATGCCGCTGCGGCAACGGCGGCGGAGCGCCTCGTCGACGCGCTGCAGGCCGCCATCGGCGCCGCGGACCCGTCGGCGCATGCTGCGGTGTTCCAAGCGTTTGAAGAACTGGCAAGGCATGTCGATCTTGCGGCGCTGGCGGGGATCTTCCCGCGGCATCGGAGGGCGGCGCCGGCGCCCTCTCGGGCCGAAATATTGGTCATCAAACTCGGCGCTCTCGGCGATCTGGTCCAGGCCCTCGGTCCGGTGCCGGATATTCGCCGGCATCACGCCGGCGGCCGGGTAACCCTGTTGACGACCGAGCCCTTTGCGGCGCTGGCGCGGCAGAGCGGTCTGTTCGACCAGGTCCTGGTCGATCGGCGTCCGCGCGGGCTCGACCTCGAGGGCTGGCTCGCATTGCGCCGTCTGCTATGGCGGAAATTCGACCGGGTCTACGATTTTCAAACGACCGGCCGGACCGGCCTCTATGCCTGGCTGCTGCGCCCGGGTCGAATGCCGGAATGGTCGGGCACCGCGCGGCGCTGCTCGCATCCGCACGCCAATCTCGAGCGCGACCGGCTGCACACGATGGACCGGCAGGCCGAACAATTGCTGATGGCCGGCATTTACCCAGCCGCTACGGTACCGCGCCTGCCGCCGGCGGGAATGCTGCCGGCGGCATTGGCCGGGCGGCATTTCGCCATGCTGATCCCCGGATCGTCGCCGGCGCACCCGGCCAAGCGCTGGCCCGCCGCACATTACGGCGAGCTGGCGCGCCGACTGTTCGGATTGGGCTATCTGCCGGTCGTCGTCGGCGTACACGGCGAAGAAGCGGCCGGCCGGGTCATCCGCGAAGTCTGCGCCGAGGCGCTCGATTTGATCGGTCAGACCGATATCGCCACGCTCGCCGCGCTGGCGCAGGCGGCCCGGCTGACGATCGGCAACGATACCGGTGCGGCCCATGTCGCGGCGGCCGGCGGCAACCCGGTCGTGGTGCTGTTCTCGCGGGCGTCATCCCCCGAGCTGTGCGCGCCGCGCGGCCGGATCGTGCAGGTGCTGCGCACGCCCGATCTCGCCGACCTGTCGGTCGACACCGTGTTTGCCGCAGCGGTCGCGGCTGTCCGGCGGGCGCAGCCGGCCGCGAGCGGGTGAGCCGCCGGCGCCGCCCCCGCCTAGAACCGCTCGACCCAGGGCCGCAATTCGACCTCCCAGGCCCAGGCGGAGCGCGGTTGGTGCAGCACGCTCAGATAGCTGGCGGCGATCGCGTCGGGGTCGAGCATGCTGTCGGGCTTGTCCGCCGGCTCGACCCGGCCCGGATTGCGGATCGCCCCGTCGATGACGAAATGGGCGACATGGATGCCCTGCGGCGACAATTCGCGCGCCATGCTCTGCGCCAGGCCGCGCAGGGCGAACTTGCCCATCGCGAACGGCGCCGACAGCGGGTAGCCCTTGACGCTGGCCGAGGCGCCGGTGAACAGCACGGCGCCGTGCCGTTTCGGCAGCATCCGGGCGACCGCCTCGCGCGCCACCAGAAACCCGCCATAGGCGCTGACCATCAACGCCCGCCTGACTTCGGCCGGGACCAGTTCGGCGACCGGGCCGCGGGCCCGCGCGCTGGCATTGTAGACGACGACATCGGGGGCGCCGGCTTCGGCCTCGAGCGCAGCGAACAATTTTTCGACCTGCGCCGCGTCGGTTGCCTCGCAGGCAAAGGCCTTGGCGCCGGTTTCGGCGCACAGCGGCGCCAGTTTCTCGGTGTTGCGCGCGGCCAGCGCCACCCGCATCCCCTCGCCGGCGAAGAGGCGCGCCAGCGACGCGCTCAATCCGCTGCCGGCGCCGACGATCAGCGCGTTTTGATAGTTGGGCTTCGGCATCATCGTATCTCCTCGGCTGGAGGTCCCGCGGGGACCATGGGCCACCATAGCACCCGCAAGGGCGTCATTGAGGAGCCGCGATGACGGCCCCACACACATTGATCGTCCGCCCAACAGCTTCGTCACGGTCAACAGCCGAAAGATCGCTCATGCCGAGGTGGTGCCCGGCGCCGGGGCCGGCGGGCATATCGCGACCGGCTAGCCGCCGGCCTTCGGCTCCTCCGGCGGGCGCGGGGCGAGTGCGCTCGCGCGGGCCGGCAAAGGCGGTGACGACGCCGTGCAGGGTGCGCAATTCCTGCTCGGTGCATTGCGCGCGCTGAAACAGGCTGCGCAGGTTGCGCACCATGCTCGGGCGGCTCTCGGGATGGCGCAAAAAGCCGTTTTTGAGCAGCTCCTCTTCGAGGTGGTCGAAAAAATTCAGCAATTCGTCCTTGGTCGCCGGCCGGCTGCCGCCGCGGCGCAAGGTTTCGGCCGGCGCCTCGGAGCCGGCGGCGAACCATTCGTAGCCGACGATCAATACCGCCTGGGCCAGGTTCAACGACGAAAAGCCGGGGTTGAGCGGCACCGACAGCACCGTATCGGCGAGCACGACGTCATCGTTCAACAGCCCGGTGCGTTCCGGCCCGAACAACACGCCGCACGCCTCGCCGCGGCCGAGCCGGTCATGCATCTCGGCCGCCGCGCGGCGCGGCGTGACCTCGCGCCGGACCATGCCGCGATCGCGCGCGGTCGCGGCATATACATGGACGAGATCGGCGATCGCCGCCGGCACGTCCGGATAGAGCCGCGCCTTGTCGAGCACCAGATCGGCGCCGCTCGCCGCGGCGACCGCCCGCTCCGAGGGCCAGCCGTCGCGCGGCCGCACCAGCCGCAGATCGTCGAGCGCGCAGTTCATCATCGCCCGCGCCGCGGTGCCGATATTCTCGCCGAGCTGCGGCTCGACCAGGATGATCGCCGGCCCGCCCGTCACCGCCCGGCGGCGATGATCGGTGCCGGCCATCGTTATGCGCGCAACGAAGCGTCCCTCTCCGCCCTCGGCGAAGGCCGGGACCCACGCGCTGCGGAGATGGATACCGGCCTTCGCCGGTATGACGCAACAAAGGCGAGCGTCGGCGCACCAGGGCTGTCGCTCACGCTCGACGCCACTCGGTCGTGCCGTCGGGCTTGTCTTCGAGGATGATGCCCTTCGGCGCAAGCTCGTCGCGGATGCGGTCGGCTTCGGCAAAGTCGCGCGCTCTTGCCGAGCTGCGCGTACGCTCGCCGATGCGCATCTCGATCACGACCGCGATCATCAGCTTGTGCTCGCCGCGAAGCCACTGATCCGGAGGGCTGCTCGAAGCAGGCCCATCAAGCTGCCCGCCGCAGCCGAAGGCCTGCTTGCAGCTGGTCGCGTTCGCCGAACGTCCGGTTGCATGCGCAAGATTGATCGCGCATGGACAAATTCGTGCAGCCGAGCCAGCGCCAGCGGCGCGTTGAGATCGTCTTCAAGCGCGTTGCCAGACCTCGTCGGACGAGCATGGCACTCGCCGACGATCGACGGGTGTCTGGCCCCTGTTCAGCGCCCGATAGAAGCGGTCGAGGCGTCTGCGCGCCTGTCGCAAGCGCTCCTCGGTCCAATCGAGCGGGTCGCGGTAATGCGTACCGAGCAGCGCGAGGCGGATCGACCTCGCCCGGCGCACTTCGTCGCCCAGCGCGTCGCGCACGGTGATGAAATTGCCCTCCGACTTCGCCATCTTGGCGCCGCCGACGGTCAGCATGCCGTTATGCAGCCAGTAGCGCGCGAAGGGGCGCCCGTCATGGGCGCACACGCTCTGCGCGATCTCGTTCTCGTGGTGCGGAAAGATCAGGTCGAGCCCGCCGCCGTGGATGTCGAAGGTCTCGCCCAGTGTGTTCTCGCTCATCGCCGAGCATTCGATGTGCCAGCCCGGCCGGCCGCGGCCCCACGGGCTGTCCCAGCCCGGCTGATCGAGGCTCGACGGCTTCCACAGCACGAAATCGCCGGGGTCCTCCTTGTAGGGCGCGACCTCGACGCGGGCGCCGGCGATCATGTCGGCGCGGCTGCGCCGCGACAGCGCGCCGTATTTGGGGTAGGAGGCGACGCGGAACAGCGCGTGGCCCTCGGCGGCATAGGCGTGCCCCGAGGCGATCAGCCGCTCGATCATCGCGATCATCTGCGCGATGTATTCGGTCGCGCGCGGCTCGATGTCGGGCGGCAGATTGCCGAGCGCCGCCATGTCCTCGTGAAAGATCGCCGTGGTGCGCCGGGTCAGCGCGTCGATCGCCTCGCCGTTTTCGCGTGCGGCGGCGATGATCTTGTCCTCGACATCGGTGATGTTGCGGACATAGCGCACATGGTCTTCGCCGTAAGTGTGGCGCAGCACCCGGTAGAGCAGGTCAAACGCCACCACGGCGCGGGCATTGCCGATATGGGCGAAGTCGTAGACCGTCGGCCCGCAGACATACATGCGGACGTTGTTCGGATCGATCGGTTCGAACGCCTCCTTGCGGCGGGTCAGCGAATTATAGAGAGTAAGCGGCATAGCGAGGAGTTAGCAGATAGTTTGGCACCGGTCCATGCGCTCGGGAGATCCGAACTTTTGAGGGGACGCGGGCTTGCCTACCGCCTGCTTCTGGTTTATTTTTCCAACCAGTTTAGCGACCGTACCGAGTTGAGATGATCACGGTTGGGGCCTTTGAGGCCAAGACGCATTTGTCTGCCTTGCTTGATCGTGTTGCGGCTGGCGAGGAGGTGGTCATCACCCGGCACGGCAAACCGGCCGCCCGGCTCGTCGCACCTGATTGCGCCGACAGGGCGCGAGCCCACGAAGCCTTCGCGAAGCTAAAAGAACTCCGCAAGGGCACCACATTGGGCAGTCTTTCCTGGAAGGAGTTGCGCGACCAAGGACGGCCATGAGCGCCGGCGTCGTGGATTCGTCGATCGCCCTCACCTGGTGCTTTGAAGACGAGGCTTCGCCCGAAACCGAAAAGCTGTTCGAGCGCATTCGCGACGATGGCGCAGTTGTTCCCGGTCTTTGGCACCTCGAATTGGGCAATGTTCTCCTCCAGGCCGAAAAACGCGGCCGAATTACCAGAAGCGATGTTGCGATGCGGCTCGCGCTGATCGCGGAACTGCCGATATTGGTCGACCAGGAGACGACACTGCGGGCGTGGCGCGAAATTCTGCTTCTCGCGCGAACTGAAGGCCTGACAGTATATGATGCAGCATATCTGGAACTTGCCGAGCGGCGCGGATTGCCGCTGATGACCAGAGACATTGCGCTCGCAGACGCCGCAAAGCGGCTAGGCGTCGTTGTCTTCCCATGAGGGGACCAGCGGAGTGATGTGCGGCCGCGAACAGAGGTGCGTGCACCAGGTATGGTGAGGAGGAAGCGATGAAATTCGGCATTTTCTACGAGCTGCAATTGCCGCGGCCCTGGGAAGCGGACGGCGAGTTGCGGCTCTACCAGAATGCGCTTGACCAGGTCGAACTGGCCGACCGGCTCGGCTACGATTACGCCTGGGAGGTTGAGCACCACTTTCTCGAGGAATATTCGCATTCGCCGGCGCCCGAGGTGTTTCTCGGCGCAGCGAGCCAGCGCACCAAGCAGATCCGCCTCGCGCACGGCATCATGCAACTGACGACGAGCCCGCCGGCGCGGGTGGCCGAGCGGATCGCCGCGCTCGACCTCGTCAGCAACGGCCGCGTCGATTTCGGCATGGGCGAAAGCGCGAGCAGCACCGAACTCGAACCCTTCGGCCGCGCTTTCGAGGAAAAGCGCGCGGTCTGGGAAGACGCGGTGCGCGCGATCATCCCGATGTTCAAGGAAGGCGGCTGCGAATACCACGGCCCCTATTTCGATTTTCCATTGCGCAACGTCGTGCCGAAGCCGGTGCAGAAGCCGCATCCGCCGTTGTGGTGCGCCTGCTCGCAGCTGGAGACGATCGAGATGGCCGGCCGACGCGGTCTCGGCGCCCTCGCCTTTCAGTTCCTCTCCGCCGAGGCGGCGCATGCCTGGGTGCACGCCTATTACAACGCCTTCACCAAGCGCCAGGAAAAGCTCGCCGATTACGTGACCAACCCGAACCTCGCATTGACCAGCTATTTCATGTGCGCGCCGACCGACGAGGAGGCGCGCCGCCGCGCCGACGGCATCCCGTTTTTTCAGTTCGCGTTGCGCTTTTACGGCCTCAGCCCGACTCGCGAGCGGCCGAAGCCGGGCGCGGTCAATCTGTGGGACGAATACGAAAAATGGAAGCGCGCCAACCCCGAGGGCCTCGCCCGCGCCCTGTCGGGCGGGCTGATCGGCTCGCCCGAGACGATACGGCGCAAATTGCGGCGGTTCGAAGGTTCGCATATCGACCAGGTGATTTTCCTGAACCAGGCCGGCAAGAACACGCATCAGCATATCTGCGAGAGCCTCGAACTCTTTGCCCGCGAGGTGATGCCCGAATTCCACGCCCGCGAGCCCGAGCAGCGGGAATGGAAACGGCGCGTGCTGAACCGCGAGATCGAACTGGAGGAGATCGACACCGCCCCCTACCGCGACCGCTATGGTCCGAATTCGGTGCAGGTCGCCCGCGCCCAGGCGGCGGAATGACGGAGGAGCCGATGTTCAAGCGGATCGACCATGTCGAGATCGTCACCGACCAGCCGGACCGGACCGAAAGCTTCTACACCGACGTGCTCGGGTTCAAGCTGAAGGCCCGCGACCGGATCGAGCGCCCCGGTCCCGGGGTGCCGATCGACCTCGTCTATCTGGAGCTGGGCGGCACCGTCGTCGAGCTGATCTCCTATGACGGAGCAGCCGTCGATCCCGCGCCGCAAGGGGAGCATCTCGGCTACCGCATGATCGCGATCGAGGTCGACGACATGCAGCAGGCGGCCGACTATCTGAAGGGGAAGGGGATCGACATCGTTTGGGGCCCGCGAGTGCGCGAAACCTATGCCCGCGCCGAGATCTGCGACCCGAACGGCAATCACATCGAGCTCCGGCAATGGTTCCGCTGACCGGATAGCGGCCCGCTCGCAATTGCGCGAGCGGCACGAAGATCCTTGACAATAAAGAACGAACAGAGTACAAACCCCACCCGAGAGCAGCCGGCGGAGAGCTTGTGGTTCCATCGGGTAGTTGGTTGTGGAGACTCGGTTCGCTCGGCGGTGACGGAAGCCTCGGCCTGTCCTGCAACGAGAACGGATTGTTTCTCGGCCGCACAGCACTGGTTGAATGGTACGGGCACAGCTATGCCGTGCGCCCGCCAGCCGACCTCGAACGGTTGCTGGCGCGGGCCTATGGCGGCGAGGTCGCCCTCGGCCGGGTGATGCCCGGTTTCCGCGCTGTCGCCGCCGCATTGGACGAGCGCAATCTCTGTCTCGCGCAAATCGCTGCGGTTCATCTGCGCATGCACGATCTGCCTGATATTCTTGCGCGCTGCTGCCTCGAGGCAGAGGACCGGCTGATCAAGGCCGGGCGTGCTGACGACCGACTGGCCCGCAGCGGCTGGGATCCGGCCGAGCATCCGCGCGCCGGGGTGCCGCCCAATCCGGGATGGTTCGCGCCTACGGATGGCGGCACGGCGCCGACGCAAACCGCCCAAAGCGAAGAAGACGAACGCGCGCCCGAGGAGATGCTCGATCCCGAGGCCTCACTGAGGCAGACGCTGTGGGACGCGCGCATCGCCGCTTTGCGGCAGATCGACCCGAACAACCCGAAACCTCGCCTACATCTCCAATCCGGGTACGGCGCCAAGTCGGGAAGCACTCGATCGCCTAATCGACAGCGCCGTAACCGCAGGTCATGCAGGCGGCGCGCCGATCGGTACGCCGGGAAGAGGTGCGGATGTTCGCGAGCTACCTGGAGGCCTCGAAGCTGCGCGGGCCTTATTCGACTATTTGAGAGTTGGTGGACAAGTCGTCTCCAAGTCTAACTTAGAAGGTACTTTGATAAGACTGTTCGGCAAGGCTGGTTATGTGACGTTTCGGCCTGTCTCGGAAAGCGGGCCGCCGGCTGTCGATATCAATGTTCGTGGAGTAGAGTTCGATAAAATACATTTCCGCTGAGGAGATCGTCGGTGAAAAACCTCGACGCGCTCGTTGATGGCTACATCGAAGAGTCTCAAGATGATTACATCGGCTTATGGCAAATAGCTAGTGCGGTCCGCCGGAGGTTCGGTGCACACACAACCGGTGAAGTCAGACAATTGAGTTTGCAAGTTACCAGGAAGCTTTACGAACGAGGGTTAAGGCCAGGGGATTATTATCTCGGGACGCGTTTCGATTATTGGCCCGATGAGGGCTGCCAAGCTGCGCTTGATCGCATCGAGCGGGAATGGATCAAGGCGGGTGCCGATCCCAATCTTGCCGAACCGATCTGTTGGTTCGCATCTCGCCGAAATGAGGGTACCCGTGTCCGTCAACCACCCGCCGCCGGATAGATTGCGCAAACCCGAATCGTCCCGTAGGCTAACTCCATATTTTGATGCCTGCATGAGCGGCGCTGATGCCCGAACCGCTTCCCGCGATCAGCCTTGTCGCCGTGCCGGGTCGGCGGCGGCAGACGCTCGAGATCGCCCGCGAGGCCGAGCGGCGCGGCTTTGCCGGCATCTACATGCCGAGCCGCTACGGCAACATGGCGCAATGCACCGGTCTGGCGCTTGGCGACCGAGCACATCCGGTTCGGCACCGCGATCGCGCCGATCTATCTGGAGACGCCGGAGGAGTTCGCGGCGGGTGCCGCCTATATCCACGAGGTCTCGGGCGGGCGCTTTCGCTTCGGCATCGGCGTCGCCCACGGGCCGACGCACCAACGCCTCGGCGTGACGCCGGGCACGCCGTTGGCCGATACCCGCGCCTTTGTCGACAAGCTCAGATCGTTCGACGGCATCGGCGAATTGCCGCCGATCGTGCTCGCCGCTTTGCGCCGGCGGATGGTGGCGCTCGCCGCCGAGATCGCCCAGGGCGTCTTGTTCGCCAATGCCAGCCTGTCGCACATGGCGCAATCGCTGTCGGTCGTGCCGCCCGCTAAGCGCAACGACCCGGATTTCCTGATCGGCAACATGCTGCCGGTGTGCATCTCCGATGACGAGAGCGCGGCGGTCGCCTTGCACCGCCGCCATCTGCTGCATTACGCGTTTCTGCCGAACTACCGCAATTACTGGAAGGAAGCCGGCTACGGCGAGGAGATGGCAGCGATCGAAAAAGCCATCGCCGAAAATCGACAGGACGACATCCCGAAATACCTGCCCGACCGCTGGATCGCCGACAACACGCTTTATGGACCGGCCGCGAAAGTCCGCGACCAGCTCGCCGCCTGGTACGCTGCCGGCGTCAACACTCCGGTGCTCGTCCCGAGCTCGCTAAACGGCAACCAGCTGGTGGCGCTCGACGAGCTGTTCGCCGCCTTCGCCGACTGACATCCGCGCGATCAGTTCCTGCCCGCCTCGTAATCGGCGCGGACGCGGTTGCGCATGCCGGCGAGGCCGGCGGCGATGTAGCCGCCGTCGATGGCGATCTCGGCGCCGCTGATAAAGCTCGCTTCGTCGCTGGCGAGAAACAGCACCAGCTCGGCGCATTCCTGCGGCGTGCCCTGGCGGTGCAGCGGGATCGCCGCGCGCGCGGCATGGGCGAAGGCGTCGCCGCCGCTGTTGAAAAAGCCGGTGTCGGCGATCTGCCCGGGATGGATCGAATTGACCCGGATGTTCCACGGCGAAAACTGCAAGACCGCGGTCTTGGTCAGCCCGCGCAGCCCCCATTTGCTGGCGGTATAGGCCGCGTCGTCATGCGCGGTCAGCCCGGCGGTCGAGGAGATGTTGACGATCGCGCCGCCGCCGCTGTCGCGGATCGCCGGCGCGCAATGCTTCATGCCGAGCATGGCGCCGGTCAGGTTGACCGCGATCGTGCGGTTCCAGGCTTCGAGCGTGGTGTCGGCGATCCCCTGGCGGGCGATCGTCCCGGCATTGTTGACCAGGATGTGGAGCTTGCCGAACTGCGCCAGGGCCGCCGCGACGACCTCGCGCCACGACGGCTCATCGGCGACATCCTGGCGCATAAACAAGGCCTTGCCGTTACGGCTGGCCAGCCCTCTCGCGAGCGCCTCGCCGGCGGCGGCGTCGAGGTCGGTCAGCACGAGTGCGGCGCCCTCGCGCATAAAAAGCTCAGCCTCAGCCGCGCCTTGGCCGCCTGCGGCGCCGGTGATCAGCGCCACCTTGCCCGTCAATCTCGCCATTTCTTCCCCTCCGATCGGTTATAAAGACTGTGCTTGCGTTGACGATAGCTGACGACGACCTTAACCTCGCGGTCGAACCGGCTGAAAACCATAGGGCAACAGCCCGCTCGGCGACGGGCGAGTCAAAGATACTGCCCGGCACACATTCGCAGGGAGAATGCCAAAAATGACAACGCTGCCCTATACCGGCCAAGAGTTTCTCGACAGCCTCGATGACGGCCGCGAGGTGTGGATCTACGGCGAGCGGATCAAGAACATCGCCGCACACCCGGCTTTCCGCAATTCGGCGCGGATGGTGGCGCGCCTCTACGACGCGCTGCATCGCGACCATGCCGAAGCCAAGAACGTGCTGAGCTGTCCGACCGAATGGGGCGGGTTCACCCACAAATATTTCGTCGCCCCGCGTTCGGCCGAAGAGCAGGTGGCCGCGCGCGACGCGATCGCCGCGTGGTCGCGGTTGACCTATGGCTGGCTCGGCCGCTCGCCCGACTACAAGGCGGCGTTTCTCGCCACGCTCGGCGCCAACGCCCAATTCTACGAGCCCTACCAGGAAAATGCGCGCCGCTGGTACCGCTATGCGCAGGAACGGGTGCCGTTCGTCAACCACGCGATCGTGCAGCCGCCGGTCGACCGCAATATGGCGCCGGGAGCGCCGGGCGGCCCGACCGACATCTACGCGCATGTGACCAAGGAGACCGATGCCGGGATCCATGTCACCGGCGCCAAAGTCGTCGCCACCGGCTCGGCATTGACCCATTTCACCTTTGTCGCGCATGTCGGAGTGCTGCCGATCCAGGACAAGAATTTTGCGCTCGTCTTCCTGGTTCCGAGCAACGCCAAGGGCATCAAATTCATCTGCCGGGTCTCCAACGAACATCGCGCCGCCGTGCTCGGCAGCCCGTTCGACTACCCGTTGTCGAGCCGGCTCGACGAGAACGACGCGATCTTCGTGATGGACGATGTCTTCGTCCCTTGGGAAAACGTGTTCGTCTATGCCGATGTGGAAAAGGCCAACAATTTCTTTCCGAGGAGCGGTTTCCTGCCGCGCGCGATGCTGCAAGGCTGCACCCGCCTCGCGGTCAAGCTCGATTTCATCACCGGCCTCCTGGTCAAAGCGACCGAGATCGCCGGCACCCGCGGATTTCGCGGGGTGGAGGCCAATATCGGCGAGGTGATCACCTGGCGGAACACGATGTGGGGGCTGTCGGACGCGATGGCGAAGAGCGTCGATCCTTGGGCGGATGGCTGCGTGCTGCCGGGTTTGGAGCCGGCGATGGCGTACCGGGTCTTGGCGCCGGAGGCCTACACTCAAATAAAACACACGATCGAGAAGACCGTCGCCAGCAGCCTGATCTATCTCAACTCGCACGCGCGCGATTTCCAAGACCCCCGAGCTGCGCAAGTATCTCGACCTCTATGTCCGCGGCTCGGGCGGGGTTAGCGCGGTCGAGCGGGTCAAGCTGATGAAGCTGCTATGGGATGCAGTCGGCAGCGAGTTCGGCGGCCGGCACGAGCTTTACGAGATCAACTACGCCGGCAGCCACGAGGAAATCCGCATCGACGCGTTGCGCGCGGCTGTCGGCTCCGGCCAATACGATCGCTGGAAGAGCTTCGCCGACCAGTGCATGGCCGAATACGATCTCGACGGCTGGACCGTGCCCGACCTGATCAACCCCGACGATGTCAGCGTGCTGGGCTAGCCGGATCGCCAGGGAGTCATCGCCGCGCGGGCACGAGAGGGTATACAGGTATTCGTCCCGCTCGTGACGATCGAGATGCGTACCGGCTCGCCGGTATCGGGATTTCCAATCCTGATGGTTCAGGCTGCCTTCTGCGGCTTGTAGGGCTCGATGCGTGCGAGCTGGTCGGCGATGCGGCGCTTGGCTTCGAGCGTATCGTAGGCGTTCTGGAGGCGAAGAAAGTAGCCCTCCGACAGCCGGAAGAACCGGCACAGCCGCAGATCGGTGTCGGCGGTGATGTCGCGGCTGCCGTTGACGATCGCGTGGATGCGATTTCCCGGAACACCGATCGCCTGGGCCAGCTGGTTCTGGCTCATGCCGATCTCGCTCAGGAACTCTTCTTTGAGAATCTCGCCCGGGTGCGGATTATGAAGCTCGTCCATCGTTGTCCCGTCAATGATAGTCGACAATCTCTACATCATCTGCATGCCCGTCCGCCCAGACAAAGCATACGCGCCATTGTTCGTTGATCCGGATGCTCATCTGCCCGGCCCGACCTCCTCTCAGCGATTCGAGGCGGTTTCCGGGCGGGCTCCGGAGGTCCTCCAAAATGCGCGAGGCATCGAGCTGCCGCAGTTTTCGCAATCCCCGATCCTGAATTTCGCGGGGAAATCCCCGGCTCACCCGGCCGTGCCATACACCTTCCGTTTCCTTACATTTGAACGATCGGATCATCCGCCCGCACCTGACATAATATGATACGAGATACGTATCAAGAGGCGACCTAATTCGTCGGGCGGCTAGTGCTGCCTATCCAGCCCCCGCCCGCGCCCTGGCCCAACTATCGCGGAGGCCGACGGTGCGGTTGAAGACCAGACTGCCCGGCTGCGAGTCGGGGTCGAGGGAGAAATAGCCCTGGCGCTCAAACTGGACCGGCTCGCCCGGCAGCGCGCCGGCGAGCGCCGGCTCGAGCCGGCTCCCGGTCAGTACTTCCAGCGATTGCGGGTTGAGATCGGCGAAGAAATCGCCGGCGGCGCCGGGGTCGGGGCGGGTGAAGAGCGCATTGTAGAGGCGGATTTCGGCCGGCACCGCGCTGGCCGCGTCGACCCAATGCAGGGTCGCGCGAACCTTGCGGCCATCGGGCGCGTTGCCGCCGCGGGTCGCTGGATCGTAGGTGCAGATCAGTTCGACGACCTCGCCCGCATTATCCTTCACGACCTCGCGGCAGGTGACGAAATAGGCGTAGCGCAGCCGCACTTCGCGTCCCGGCGCCAGGCGGTAGAAGTTCTTTGGCGGGTTTTCCATGAAATCGTCGCGTTCGACATAAAGCTCGCGGCCGAACGCGATGCGGCGCGTGCCGGCGGCGGGGTCCTCCGGGTTGTTGATCGCGTCGATCTCCTCCGCGGCCCCCTCTGAGTAGTTCTCGATCACGAGCTTCAACGGGCGCAGCACCGCCATTCGGCGAGGTGCCACCTTGTTCAAATGCTCGCGGACGGCATGCTCGAACATCGCGACATCGACCAGACTGTTCGCGCGGGCGACGCCGACCCGTCGAACAAAATCCCGGATCGCCGCCGCCGGCACGCCGCGGCGGCGCAGCCCGGCCAGGGTCGGCATGCGCGGATCGTCCCAGCCGTCGACCCGGCCCTGGCGGACAAGCTCGGTCAGAAACCGCTTCGACAACACCGTATAGTTGATGTTTAGGCGCGCGGACTTGTATTGCCGCGGCCGCGACGGTACCGGCAGATTGTCGAGAAGCCAGTCGTAAAGCGGCCGGTGGTCTTCGAATTCGAGCGTGCACAAGGAGTGCGTCACGCCCTCGATCGCGTCCGACTGACCGTGGGCAAAATCATAGCTCGGATAGATGCACCATTTGGTCCCGGTGCGCGGATGCGCGGTATGCAGGATGCGGTACAGCACCGGGTCGCGCAGATTGATGTTGCCCGAGGCCATGTCGATCTTCGCCCGCAATACCCGCGCCCCGTTCGGGAACTCGCCGGCGCGCATGCGGCGGAACAGATCGAGGTTTTCGGCGACGTTGCGCTCGCGGTACGGGCTGTTGCGGCCCGGCTCGGTCAGGGTGCCGCGCATCGCCCGCATCTCGTCAGCCGGGAGATCGTCGATATAGGCCTTGCCGGCGCGGATCAGATGCTCCGCCCAGTCGTAGAGCTGCTCGAAATAATCCGAGGCATGGTAGAGGTGCCGGCCCCAGTCGAAGCCGAGCCAGCGCACGTCGCGCTCGATCGCGTCGATGTATTCCTGTTCTTCGCGGGTCGGGTTGGTATCGTCGAAACGGAGGTGGCAGCGTCCGCCATATTCCTGCGCCACCCCGAAATTGAGGCAGATCGCCTTGGCGTGACCGATATGAAGATAGCCGTTGGGCTCGGGCGGGAAGCGGGTCACGACCTCGCGGCGCCGGCCGGCGGCGAGGTCGGCCTCGATGATGTCGCGGATAAAATCGCGGCCGGCTTCTCTTGCCGCCGTGCCGCGCGCCGCCGTTTCGCCCGCCATTCTCGTCCCCGGATCGAATTGCCCGCGTAATGTGGCCAGTCCGGACCCACCCGCCAAGCCCGGCACGGGCTCGGACCTTGCGGACCCGCCCGGCGGACCTCGCCGTCTGGTGGGTGGCGCGGCCCGAACCAATCGACCGCATCCGTTGCGAAACAACATTCCTTCATCGGCCGCGCGTCATGCGCGGGCGGCCGTGAGGCCGTTCGTAAGGCGTCGACGGGGGAGCATGCAGGTCGGCCATTGGGCCGCGAAAACGGCGATGGGCGGGTCGCCTATGGGGCGTCGCGGAGCAGCCATCCCGGCAAATTGTCGGAGAGGCGCGCGTTCGGACCGCCGTCTCTGGGCGAGGTGGTGGTGCACACGACCCCGATCGCCGTCCCGGCCTCGGCGACGATCGGCGAGCCCGACATCCCGCCGTGGACGCGCTCGGCGGCGTGGGTGATCCACAGCGGCCCGCCGTAGTGACGGATGGTGCAGGAGAACCACCGGCCGTCGAGCGACAGCAGCCGGGCCGGCAGCCAGAAATTCACCGGGTGCCGGACGGAATCGCCGAACGACGCCGCCGTCGCCGTCTCCATCAGCGCTTTGTAATCGTCGGCGTGCGGATTGTCGGGAGAACCGAGCACCGCGATGTCGGCGATCGGGTCGACGAAGCGACATACCGCCCGCGCGCAGGGCTCCTCCCCGCGGCGGGCGAGGAGCGGCCCGTAGGTCCGCGCCTCGATCCCGAAAGAGCGCAGGGCCGGCGGCAGGGACGGCAGGCAGTGCGCGGCCGTGATGACGAGGCGCTCGCCCGCACCTTCGACGACAAAGCCGCGTCCGTCACCAACGGTGATGACGCCCGATTTCAGCCTCTCGAAAATCATGGCCTTCTGCTCCTCCAGGACCGGCTCCCGGTTGCCGCTGACGGCGCGGGTAAAGCGCCGAGCGCGTTCTTGCCCTGTACCGCCCCGACCGCGGTGCGGCGGCCGAGGCCGACGACCGCAGCGGCGATCATCGGCCGGTCCGGCAGAAGCTACGTGCGCGGGGCGCCGAGATGCTTGTGGAAGAAGGCGAAGACCTTGTGCCAGCCGTCGACCGCCTGCTCGGGCCGGTAATTCGGCCGGTAATGCGCGAAGAACGCATGGCCGGCGCCGTCGTAGCGGTGGAATTCGTAATTCTTGCCGAGACGCTTCAATTCCGCCTCGGTGCGGTTGACCTGGTCGGCCGACGGGTTCGGGTCCTCGTTGCCGAAGAGCCCCAACAATGGGCATTCGATGCCCGAGGTGAAATCGAAAGGCTGCACCGGCTGGCCCTTGGTCAGTCGCGACTTGTCGTCGACGATGACGTTGCCGCCCCAGCAATCGACCGCACCCTGGACCAGATGCGACAGCTTGCAGGCGACCAGATAGGTCTGCCGTCCGCCGGAGCAGAAGCCGATCACGCCGACCTTGCCGCTCGCATGCGGCTGCGAGCGCAGGAAGTCGATCGCGCCGGTCACGTCGCCGAGCATCTGCTCGTCGGGGATGCCGCCGCTCTCGCGCACCTTGTTCACGACCGCCTCCTGAGCGCCGTCGCCGACGCGGAAATAGAGGCTCGGCGCCATCGCGGCATAACCGTGATGGGCGAATTTGCGGGCGACTTCGCAGGTCCATTCGTCCCAGCCGGGCATGTGATGGATCACGACGACGCCGGGATGCGGCCCGGCATTGTCCGGGTGCGCGTAATAGGCGTCGCCGCGGTCGCCGCCATGCCCGCGATAGGTCGCCATCCCGGCGTGTATGTTGCGAAATGCCATCTCGGTCCTCCCTGGAATACGAGGCCGCTCTCTTCGCACCGAACCGGGGGAAACACAAGGCCAGGCGGGACGAGAGGCCGGAGCAAACTTGAGGCCGCTTGACATTTCGCGCGCGGCCCCGACCCTGCCCGATCGGCGTATCAGCGGGAGGGAAATCATGACCGGCGCCTTGGGCGATCTGCGCGTGCTCGATTTCACGACGACGATCGCCGGCCCGCATTGCGGCCGGATGCTGGCCGATCTCGGCGCCGAGGTGATCAAGATCGAGGCGCCCGAGGGCGACATGATGCGCACCCGCCCGCCGCTGCGCGGCGGCGCCAGCACCAGCTTTGGCCAGTTGAACGCCGGCAAGCGGAGCATCGTGCTCGATCTGAAATCACCGCTGGGGGTCGAGGCGGCGCGGCGACTGGTCGCCACCGCCGATGTCGTCGTCGAGAATTTCCGCCCTGGCGTCATGCGCCGCTTCGGTCTCGACTACCCGGCAATGCGCGAGATCAGGCCGGACCTCGTCTATTGCGCGATCTCGGGCTACGGCCAGACCGGCCCGTCGGCGGAACTGCCGGCCTATGCGCCGGTGATCCATGCGTCCTCGGGTTACGATCTCGCCCAGATCGCGCACCAGGAGGAGACGCGCCGGCCCGATTATTGCGGCATCTACATCGCCGACGTGCTGACCGGCACCTATGCCTTCGGCGCGATCATGACCGCGCTCTACCGCCGCCGGGCGACCGGCGAAGGGCAGATGATCGACGTCTCGATGCTGGAAAGCATGCTGACCCTGACCTTGAGCGAGATCCAACTGGCGCAGTTCCCGGCGGCTTACATCCCCGGACGGCCGGTATTCGGCCCGATCGCGACCAGGGACGGCTACATCATGCTGGCGGTCGCAAGCGAGCGCACCTTTCAGAACATGGCGGTGGCGAGCGGCAATCCCGGCTGGATCACCGATCCGCGCTTTGCCGAATACACCAACCGGCGGCGGAACTGGGGCGCTCTCGTCGACGAGCTGGAGCAATGGTCGAAGACCTTGACGACGGCCGAGGTCCAGGCGGTCTTCGACCGCCACGGCGTGCCGTCCTCGCCCTACCGCACCGTCAAGCAGGCGATGGCCGACCCGCAATTGGCGCACCGCCGCGCCTTTGGCGAGATCGCCGATGCCGGCGGTACCTTTCTGGCACTAAACCCGCCGTTCCGCCTCTCGGCTGCACCCGTCGCGGCCAAGCCCTTCGCCGCCGCGCTCGGCGAGCACACCGAGGCGGTTATGGGCGAACTCGGCTACACCGCGGCCGAGATTGCCGCCTTGCGAGGATAATACGGGTTCCCGCCAAGGACGACGCCGACGGCTGTTGTCGCGTACGGGCGGCCGGGGGATCGGGTAAGTTGCCGGCGGATGGGAGTACAGGCACCGATGACGGCAAAAGCTGCGCGCGACGCAAACGGCGGAGACACGACGAGCGAGGATTTCGACGTCGTCATCGTCGGCGCCGGGATCTCCGGGATCGGCGCGGCCTATCATCTGACCAACAATGCCCCGGGCTGCGTTTCGTCGTCCTCGAGACTCAGGACGGTTTCGGCGGCACCTGGCGCACCCACCGCTATCCGGGCATTCGCTCCGACAGCGACCTTTACACGTTCGGCTATCGGTTCAAGCCCTGGACCGGCGCGCCGATCGCGGCGGCGGCCGAAATCCTACGCTATATGGGCGAGGTCATCGACGACAACGATCTCGGCCGTCACATCCGTTACCGGCACCGGATCGACAGAGCGCGCTGGTCGAGCCGGGATAAGGGATGGTCGATCGACGCCGTCCGGACCGATACCGGCGAAACCCGGCATCTGACCGCGAATTTTCTGTGGATGTGCCAGGGCTATTACCGGCATGACCGGGGCTACACCCCGGAATGGCCCGGCATGGCCGAGTTCCAGGGCCGGGTCGTGCACCCCCAGAATTGGCCGGAGGATCTCGATTACGCCGGCAAGAAGATCGTCGTGATCGGCTCCGGGGCGACGGCGGCGACCTTGATCCCGGCGATCGCCGCCGACAGCGCAGGGGTCACGATGCTGCAGCGCTCGCCGACCTATTTCCGCACCGGCCGCAATGCGATCGAGATCGCCGACGAATTGCGGGCGCTCGACATCGACGAGACCTGGATTCACGAGATCGTGCGCAAAAAGATCCTGCACGACCAGGCGATCTTCACCGCCCGGTCGTTCGCCGAGCCCGAAAAGGTCAAAAAGGAACTTCTGGCCGCGATGCGCGCCTATCTCGGCGCCGACTACGATCTGGCGACGCATTTCACGCCGGCATACCGGCCGTGGCGGCAGCGCATCGCCTTTATTCCGGACGGCGACCTGCTGACGGCGATCCGCGCCGGCCGGGCCGAGGTCGTCACCGACGAGATCGAGAAATTTACCGCGAGCGGGATTCTGCTGCGGTCCGGCAAGACCCTCGACGCCGACATCGTCGTCACCGCCACCGGCTTCGATCTGAATGTGCTGGGCGACATCGATTTTGCGATCGACGGCAGGCCGCTGGCGTTTTCCGACACGGTCACCTATCGCGGCATGATGTTCACCGGCGTGCCGAACCTCGCCTGGGTGTTCGGCTATTTTCGCGCCAGCTGGACATTGCGGGCCGATCTGGTCGGCGATTTCGTGTGCCGCCTGCTGAACCACATGAAGGCAAAGGGCGCACGCAAGGTGACGCCGGCATTGCGCCCCGAGGACCGCGACATGCCGCTGTTGCCGTGGATCGACCCGGAAAACTTCAATCCCGGTTATCTGATGCGGAGCATGCATCTGCTGCCCAAACGCCTCGACAAGCCCGAATGGCAGCACACTCAGGATTACTGGACCGAAAAAGACGAGTTCCCCGCCATCGACCTCGACGACCCGGTTTTCGTCTACGAGTGAGTCGGTCGCAGTTTCGATTCAAGGCGATCCGGCGAACGGGGGTCGGCATTTGGTCCCGCCCCACTCTGCCGGACGATCCCGTATCGGCTGCCGACCGCGCCCATATGCTGCGAGACCCGAAGGTTCGTGTCGCGCGCAACCGAGGCGCCAACCCGTCGCATCGTCGATGCGGCAGATCCCCACGCATGGAGAGGGCAACATGCCCTGGGCCGCCGGCGTCAGGGTCATGCCGTGGCGTTCGCCAGGATCACGTCCCGGATCGCCGCCGGGTCCAGACCACGCCGGCCGATTACCACGAGACGGCCGTGCTGCTCCTCGCTCGCGCGCCAGGGGCGATCGTAATAGCGCTCGACGCGCTCGCCGACGGCCTGCACCACTTGGCGCAAAGGCTTCCCCGCGACAGCGAGAAACCCTTTGATCCGAAGGATATCGAACCGACGGGCGGCCTCGCGCAGACGAGCCTCGATCTGCATCGGGTCCATGACCGGCGGCACGCCGATAACAAAGCTTTCGAAATCGTCGTGCCCGTGCTCTTCGCCGCCATCATGGTGCGACGGGCGGTTTTCCAAATCGTCCTCGGCCCCGATCCCCAAGCCGAGGGCGACGATCGGATCAACTCTCCCATGATTTGTCCATAGCAGCCGAACGGAGGGCCGCAAATGCGAGCGGATTGTCGCCTCGATCAGCTCGATGTCGTTGACGCCGACTTGATCGCTCTTGTTGACCAGCACGAGATCCGCGCAGAGCAGCTGCTCCTCGAACAATTCCTCGAGTGGGCTTTCGTCATGACTAAGCGCGGGATCGGCCGCCCGCTGTTTCGCCAGAGCGGCGGGATCGGCGGCGAACCGACCGGCCAGCACCGCCGCCGCGTCGACGACCACGAGGACGCCGTCGACCGTAACCCGCGTCTTCACCTCGGGCCAGGCAAAGGCCTGCACCAGCGGTTTGGGCAACGCCAGGCCCGATGTCTCGATGATGATGTGATCTGGGACCGGGTTGCGGGCCAGGATCGCGCGCATCGCCGGCAGAAAGTCGTCGGCCACGGTGCAGCAGATGCAGCCATTGGCAAGCTCGATCACATCCTCTTCGCGACAGGTCGGAATCCCACAGCCGCCGATGATCCCCCGATCGATGCCGAGAGTGCCGAACTCGTTGATCAGAAGCGCCAGCCGACGGCCGCCGCTGCGCTCCAGCAGGTGTCGGATCAGGCTGGTTTTGCCGGCACCAAGAAAGCCGGTAACGACGGTTGCAGGGATTTTCAGGCTCACGACGGTCTCCTTGTCAGGCCTTCATGCATTAGGATGCGAGCGGCCGGTGGGGACAGCTCGACGTCTTCAAAAGATCGCCGTCGCCCGGACGCCGAAGATCAGATCGTTCTTCAACGGCACGGCGCTTTGCGGGGTCGGGATTCCGGCGCCGGGGTTGACGACGAATTGCACATCCGGCTGGACATTGAGCCATGGGGCAAGCTGCGCTTTGTACGTCGCCTCGATCACCGTCTCGCCCCGGCTGTAGGGCGCGCCGGTGCCGGTAAAAAAGACCAGACTGTCGCTGAATGTTCGGGCGGCGGCGCCGATCCCGGCGAAGGTGACCGCCACGCCGGCGACGTCGTTCGATCTCCCGGGAATTGGTCCTTTGACATTTACCCCGCCGGCGACGAACAGATCGCTGAGATTACGATCGTCGGGTGCCGCCATCACCTGCAGGAAGACACTTACCGCTTGCCCCTCGCTCTTCGGCTGTTTCCAAAGCGTCTGGTCGACGACTGCGTAGAAGGCGTGATTGGTGGCGTGTTGCAGCGGGATGCCGGTGCTCGCCGGATCGGCCAACGATAAACCTGCGGTATCGTGCAACGGGTCGGCAAAGGGTCCCGTGGCGACCCATGCGCCGAGCTTGTAGGTCGCAGGCGTGCCGCGGCTTGCAAACAGGTTGGGCGAGTACCACAGCTCGGCGAAGGACAGCGTGTGATCGTCGAGCCGGAACGCCGTGCCGTGCCGATCGCGCAGTTGCGGGTCGCCGGGGCCCGGCGGCGCGGGATCGCCGTTATAGACCGCGCCGATCAGCGCGACTTCGTTGCTCGGTTGATATTGGGCGCGGACAAAGGGTGTGGCGAGCGGATAATTCGGCCCGCCCGACGGCAGGTCCAGGACCATCAACGGCGGAAAGCCAAAGCTGGAATTCAGGTACAGCGCCGCGTTTTGCGACAGCATCAGCTCGTCGTTGGCGCCTTCCTGGCCGAAGCGAAGCGAGAATTTGCCTCCGAACATCTGCTGTTCGAACCAAAGATCGTAGAGTTTGGTGCTGGCCGTCGCTTCGATGCCGCTGACCAATTGTAAAGCCCCGACGCGCAACGGCGTCGGCCCGACGCCTTGGATCTGAAGGCCGCTGACAAACAGATTGCCGCCCTTCCACCCGACCGCCTTGTCGAGATCGATGGCCAGGCTCAGGGTAAGCAATCCGTCAGCGGCCCCGCCGCGGCTGAGCCCGCCGGTCGCATTGCCCCAAAGCTCGCTCTGCTGTTGCAAGGCGAAGGTGAAGCCGTCGTTGACCAGTCGGGTGCGCAGCCCGTCCCAATCGCCGGTCAAGGCGTCGCGCTGCCACAGATCCTGATGGTTGGTCGAGGTCTGCGCCGCTACCGAGATCGGCATCCCGAACATCGCGAGCGCCAGTATCGCCCGGCTGGCGAGTTGTTGAATCAGAATGCCCTTGTTTTGACCGGCAACCCTGTCCGCGTGGTTGTTGCGGCCCGCTCGGTCACCGCGCCGAAGACCAGGCCGATGGTCGCCCACATGATCAGTTGGGCCCCCATCGAGGCAATCCTGAATTGCCACAGCACAACGGCCGGGAATTGTCCGGGCACCTCGTTGATCGGCGGCAGCGCCAACCCCACAGCGATCACAACGATCAGATAGCCGGCAGCGGCCATCAGAAATGCGTTCCAGGCGCCATAGCGAGGGAGGAGCCGGAGACGCAGCATTCCCGCTGCAATCATCGCCGCCAGCGACACCGCGATCATGCTGAAATACAGCGCCGTGCGAATGCCGATCGTCGCCGGATCGCCGACCGATGGAGGGTTCGCCGGATATTTCAGGTTTGGAACAATGTAGACGGCGATCAGGCCGAGGGTGGCCAGCAAGGCCGACGCGGCCCGTGGCCCGAAATCGCCCATCCGGCCGTAGGCCAGCGCGAAAGCCAACGCGAACAGACCGCCGAAGGCCGCGTGGTAAACCATGACGCCGGTGAACAGACCGATGCCCGCCTGGACCCGTCGACCGACCAGCTCGGGCTCGGGCTCTTCCTTCGGCGCGGACAGGCCCTTGGCGATCGAGGCTTGCGCCGCCGCCTGGGCCTTGGCTTGGTCGAGCTGGGTTTCGAACGCGATCGCGCGGTCGACCTGCGGCTCGCCGACGATCTTCAAAAAAGCAAAGCAGAGTAAGCCGGCAATGATGCCGATCAGCATCCCCCGCAGCAGCAGAGGCCCGACCATGAGGCAGGCTTCCGCTTAATGGCAGGGAAAGCCGAGCAAATGGCGCCCATCATGCACGAACTCGTGCACATACATGCCGGGGACGATGGAGGTGGCGCCCTGTTCGGCGCCGACGAAATAGATCGCCAGCATCAGCACCAGGCCGCCGAGGATTGCCCATGGCAGCACATCGCGGACCGGAACGGCGACCGGCCGGGCAGCGGGGGTAAATGAGGTGGTTGTCATCGGATCTCCTGGGATTTCGCGTCCGTTAGAGCTCTGCCTGATCACGAGGAGGGTCTGACTTTCGACCCAACTTCGCAGCTGGGGCCGATTACAGTGGCGCGACCGCGCCGGGTTCTCACCGGCTTCCACGCATCGTGTCGACAACGCCGACCATAGTGAGCACCGCCTCGCTCCGTCAACAGATTGCAGCGCTCCCGAGACGATCAGCCCCGGCGGCATTCGGATGCAGGTCGTCTGCCGGTGACACCGGCCTCGCCTTCAGCATAACATTAGGTTCGGAGGGATGGCTCGCGCCACGGCGCGGGATGCCCGGCGCGTTGGACTTGTCGACGGAAGGGAAATGGCATGCTGGCGATGTGGGTGAAGGTCCGGATCAAGCCCGGTGAGCGGGAGCGGTTTCTGAAGGCGATCGAGGTCGATGCCCTCGGCTCCGAGCGCGACGAGCCCGGCTGCCTGCGCTTCAACGTTCTGCAGGATCGGCAGGACGAAAACGTCTACTACTTCTTCGAAGCCTACCGGGACGAGGCGGCGCTGGAGGCGCATCGGGCAGCACCTCACTACGCAGTCTGGCGCGCCGCCGCGGACACCTTGGACGGTGCGCCCGAAGCGACGCGCACGCAGACGGTCTTTCCGGCCGCTGCCGGTTATTGGGAGCGAAAGAGTCCGTCGCCGGGGTAAGCGCCGCGAGCGGATTTCGCTGCGCTTCCGCCGGAACGACGAATCCGCCTTCGGGTAAAATCAACGATCGGCGGCAGCGGGGTCGGCGGGCAGGACCAGCTGGGTCTGGGTCACCAGCGCCACCCGCCTGCGCTCTCGATCGTAGATCGAGGTCTGCCAGACCAGCATCCGGCGGCCGAGATGCAGCGGCACCGATTCCGCAGTGATCAGCCCGGGCCGGCAGGCGCGGAAGAAATTGGTCTTCGATTCGATCGTCGTCGTGCGCGCGCCGGGCGGAATATGAAAGTGCGACCCAAATCCGCCGAGTTCGTCGCCGAAGGCCATCAGCGCGCCGCCGTGCAGGACGCCGACGGCGTTGAGGTGGCGCTCGTCGGCCATCATCTCGCCGACGACCTTGTCCTTGTCGGCGCGAGTGATGCGGATGCCGAAATGCAACGGCATCCCAGCCGGCGACGGCAGCGGTTGCATGGCGCTACAGCACGGCGACCGCTTCGATTTCGATCAGGAATTCGGGCTGCGCCAGTGCGGCCACCGCGACGAGGGTGTGCGCCGGCATCCTGGCGCCGAAGAATTCCTCGCGGATCGGTCCGTAATCGGCGCGATGGCGGATATCGGTCAGATAGGTGTTGACCTTGACGATGTCGCGCATCGTGCCGCCGCCGGCCTCGACCTGGGCCTTCAGCGCTTGCAACGCGGCGCGCGCCTGCGCCTTGAAGTCGCCTGCATGGGCGGCGCCGCCCTTGCCGTCATAGGCGACCTGGCCGGCGAGGTAGAGGATCGTCCGCCCGCCTTCGACCTTGACCGCCTGCGCATAGGCGGGCGGGTCCCAGACGCCTTTGGCGGCATAGGGCGTGATGTTTGCCATGTCGTCACCTCCCTCCAGGTTCAGGTTCTGGGTCAGGGCGCCCGGACCAGCGGCTCGCGGGTCACCGCGACCTTGCGCTCCGGACCGATGGTGGTCAGCCGCACCAGGTTGACGGTGCCGGCGAGTTCGGGCGAGCCCGAATAATAGGCCGGCACGGCGCCGTTGCCGACCCGGGCCGGCCGGTCCCAGTGGCCGAGCGCCAGATAGTCGGCGCCGGTCGCTTCGATCTCCTCGTCGCCGAAGATCCAGGACGGCCGCAACGGGTTGGCGCGGGTTTCCGGCGGCTCGTAATGGCCGTGGCCGATCGCCACCTGCCAGCGCGTCGAACGCGGCCGCGGCCCGCGCAGCGGCGCCATGTTCAGATAATCGCGATGCGCATGCCCCCAGATTTCGAGATCGTATGCCGGGAACGGCACCGCCTCGTCATGCGTGACCCCGAGGACCGCCAGGTTCGGGATCTCGCCGAGACCGCCGCGGGCGAAGATCGAATCCGGCAAGGCCGGGTCATGGTTGCCGGGCAGGATCACCACCGGCACGCCGATCCCGGCCAGCAGCCCGGCGGCGCGGTCGATCAGGGCGGCGTCGAGGTGGTTGCCCTCGAAGGTATCCCCGGCCAGCAACACGACATCTGCGCGCAACGCCCGCGCGGTGGTCAGCACCGCCCGCAGCCCGGCCGTCCCGTCGCCGGCATGGGCCCCGGCGATGCGGCTGTCGTCGACATGGATATCGGAGCTGTGGACCAGCACGATCTGAGCGGCGGCAGAGGGCATCGCCGATCACACCCGCTCGAAGTCGGTGCGCTCGGTTACGGGCAGGCGCTGCAGATAGCGGCGCAGGCAGTCGAGGCCGAGTTCGACGGCGCCGAGACGGACCCAGTCGCGCCCGCCATAGATCCGCGAACGGCGGGATTCGACGGCGTCTTCGGCGGCGATCGCGAGGTGGATGCTGCCGCCGAAATCGATGCGGTCGGGGCCGTCGTCGATGTCGATCAACACCGCCAGCGCATGGCTGGCGCCGGTCTCGCGGCGCAGCGCGGCGGCGACCGTTTCGGCCGCCTCGCGGCTGAATTCGCCGTCGATCAGCCCGCCATCGAGGCCGAGCGCTTCGGCGATCTCCGCCGGGTCGCGGGCTACCATGCCGCGGCGAAACACCTTCTCGGCGCCGGGGAGGTGGGCGATGCGGGCGGCGATCTGGCCGCCGGTGAAGGTCTCGACCACCGCCAACGAGCCGCCGGCTGCGGCGAGTGCCTCGAGCACCACCCCTTCGAGCGTCTGGTCGTCCTCGCCGAGGATGAAATTGCCGAGCCGCCGGCGCACTTCGGCCTGCACCGGCGCCAGCTTCTCTTCGATCTCGGCCATGTCCGCGCCGCGCACGGTCAGCTTGGTCTCGATCTGCGGATAATGGGTGCGAAAGCCGAGCTTGACGCTGCCGTCCGGAACCAGCTCCTCGACCCCGGCGAGCAGCTGGTCGACATGCGACTCGCCGAGCCCGTAGGAGTGAAACCGCTTCAGGCGGATCGCCGAGGGCGCGCCGCCGCGGCTGAGGAGGCGCGGGATGATCTGCTCCTCGAGCATGCGGCGCAATTCGCGCGGCACGCCCGGCGTAAAGAAGAACCGCGCCTTGCCGATGTCGAGGGCAAAGCCGCAGGCGGTGCCGATCGGGTTGTCGAGGATCTCGGCGGTCGCCGGCAGCATCGCCTGCTTCCTGTTGTTCGGCGACATGACCCGGTTGCGCCGGCGAAAAAAATCCTCCATGCGGCCGAGCCAATCCTCGTCCAGGACGAGGTCGACGCCGGCGGCGCGGGCGGCGATCTCCTGCGACAGATCGTCGACTGTCGGGCCGAGCCCGCCATTGACGATGACCGCATCGGCGCGCTCGCCGGCCATTTGGAACGCGGCCAGCAATTCCGCCCGGTCGTCGCCGACGATCGTCCCCCAGCTGACCGAAAGCCCGAAATCCTCGAGCTTCTGGCTCATATAGCTGAAATTGGTGTTGACGATCTTGCCGGTCAGCACCTCGTCCCCGGTGCAGATGATCTCGATGCGCATGCCCGTTCCTCGATCGCCCGTTTCTCGCCTGTCGGGATATACAAGGAGCGCGCGGCCCGGACCACCCCGCAGTAACGGGCCGCGTCAGCGCTTCGAAATGCGGCGTTGCAACATTGACCTCGGCCCCCTTCGTCCATAAGTTCCGCGGCGGGACACGGCCCCCCAACGGGTCGCATCTATTCTGCAAGGAATAGCGCCATGAAGCCGACGCAGCGCCCGGCCAATCCATGTTTTTCGTCCGGACCCTGCGCCAAGCGGCCGGGCTGGTCGACGGCGGCGCTGGCGGGCGCATTGGTCGGCCGTTCGCACCGTTCGGCTGCCGGTCTGGCGCAACTTGTCGAGGTGGTCGACCGATCGCGGGCGATCCTCGGCGTGCCGGCCGACTGGCGGGTCGGCATCGTTGCCGGGTCCGACACCGGGGCGATCGAGATCGCGATGTGGTCGCTGCTGGGCGCCCGCGGCATCGACATGCTCGCCTGGGAGAATTTCGGCGAAGGCTGGGTCGAGGACGTCCGGCAGCTCAAGCTGCCCGACCTCCGCGTGCTGCACGCCCCCTACGGCAAACTGCCCGATCTCAACGCGGTCGACTGGGCGCGCGATGTGGTGTTCCCGTGGAACGGCACGACTTCGGGGGTGCGGGTGCCGCATGGCGACTGGATTGCCGCCGATCGCCAAGGCCTGGCGATCTGCGACGCGACTTCGGCGGTGTTCGCGATGCGGCTGCCTTGGGATCGGCTCGATGTCGTCACTTGGTCGTGGCAGAAGGCGCTGGGCGGCGAGGCGGCGCACGGCATGCTGGCGCTGTCGCCGCGGGCCGTCGAGCGGCTCGAGAGCTACACCCCGTCCTGGCCGTTGCCAAAGCTGTTCCGGCTGACGGCGAAGGGCAAATTGATCGAGGGGGTGTTCCGCGGCGAGACGATCAATACGCCGTCGATGCTGTGCGTCGAGGACGCGCTCGAACTCGCTGAGATGGGCGCAGTCGGTCGGCGGGCTCGACGGGCTGGCGGCCCGCTCGCAGCGCAACCTCGCCGCGGTCGCCGGCTGGGTCGCGCATACCCCATGGATCGAGTTCCTGGCCGAGGACCCATCGACGATCTCGTGCACCTCGCCGCAGATGAAGATCGTCGAACCGTGGTTCGTCGCATTGTCGCCCGAGGAGCGTTTTCGCACGGTCCGGGCGATGACCGGACTGCTCGAACGCGAAGGCGCCGGGTACGACATCGCCAGCCATCGCGCCTCGCCGCCGGGCATCCGCATCTGGACCGGCGCCACGGTCGAGACGAGCAATGTCGAGGCATTGCTCCCGTGGCTCGACTGGGCCTGGGACGAGCAAAGCCGCCTCGCCAAGGCGGCGTGACCGGATCGTCGGGCATCGGCGGCAAGGCCGATTTTAGGTCAAGCCGATCTTCATCCCTTGCCCGCCATCTTGTCTCCCCAGCCCGGTGGTCTTTTTTCGATCGGAGCGGTGAATGCCGAAAGTGTTGATTTCCGATGCCTTGAGTCCGCGCGCCGCGGAAATCCTGACGGCGCGCGGGATCGAGGTCGATCAGCTGCCTGGCCTCGGCGCCGAAGAGCTGAAGGCCTGTATCGGCGATTACGACGGGCTCGCCGTCCGCTCGGCGACCAAGGTTACGAGCGCGGTGCTGGCCCGTGCCCCCCGCCTCAAGATCATCGGCCGGGCCGGGATCGGCGTCGACAATATCGATGTCGCCGCGGCGACTCAGCGCGGCATCGTCGTCATGAACACGCCCTACGGCAACTCGATCACCGCAGCCGAGCACACGATCGCGCTGCTGTTCGCGCTGTGCCGGCAGATCCCGGCCGCCGATCATTCGACGCAGACCGGCAAATGGGAAAAATCGCGCTTCATGGGCGTCGAATTGACCGGTAAGACGCTCGGCGTGATCGGTTGCGGCAATGTCGGGGCAAGCGTCGCCGAGCGTGCCCTGGGGCTGCGTATGAAGGTTGTGGCGTACGACCCGTTCCTGTCGGCCGAGCGCGCCGTAGCGCTCGGCGTCGACAAGGTGGCCCTCGACGAGCTGTTCGCACGCGCCGATTTCGTTACCCTGCACACGCCGCTGACCGACGCGACGCGAAACCTGATCGACGCCGCCGCGATCGCCAAGATGAAGCGCGGGGTGCGTGTGGTCAATTGCGCTCGCGGCGGTCTCGTCGTCGAGGCGGATCTCGCCGCAGCGCTCGACAGCGGTTACGTCGCCGGGGCCGCGATCGATGTCTTTGTCGAGGAGCCGGCCGTCAAAAACCCGCTGTTTGGCCGCGACAATGTCGTCGCCACCCCGCATCTCGGAGCGGCGACCAGCGAGGCGCAAGAGAATGTAGCGTTGCAGATCGCCGAGCAGATGGCCGATTTCCTGTTGACCGGGGCGATTTCGAATGCGGTCAACGTGCCGTCGCTGACCGCCGAGGAGGCCAAACGGATCAGGCCTTACATCGGGCTCGCCGAGCAGGTCGGCAGCTTTGCCGGGCAGCTGACCGATACCGGCATCGCGTCGGTCGCAGTCGAGTACGAGGGTGCGATCGCCGAACTCAACGTCAAGCCGTTGACCGCGATCGCGCTGACCGGGCTGCTGTCGCCCCAGCTCGCCACCGTCAACATGGTCAACGCGTCGATCATCTGCCGCGAACGCGACATCCGCGTCAGCGAGACGCGGCGCAGCGAGCCCGGCGATTACCAGACCCTGATCCGGGTCGTGCTGACGACCGAGCGCGGCCGGCTGGAAGTGGCCGGCACCTTGTTCGGCGGCGATAAGCCGCGCATCGTCTCGGTCGAAGGCATCCGGCTCGAAGCCGAACTGGGCGAGCACATGCTGCTGGTGCGCAACTGCGACAAGCCGGGATTTATCGGCGCGCTCGGCCAAGCGTTCGGCGCGGCCCAGATCAACATCGCAACTTTTCACCTCGGCCGGACCGCGCCGGGCGGCGACGCGATCGCCCTCGTCGAGGTCGACCAGGCGCTGACCCCGGCGGTGCTCGACACCGTTCGTGCGCTGCCTAATGTGATCGAGGTCAAGGCGATGCGGTTTTAGGTCGGAGATGGCGCAGACAGGGCAGGCTTGGAGGAGATAGAGTGTCAGTCTCGTTACGCGTTTGATGTCCGAGCGGTTCAAACCTCGACTGCGATGAACGACGCACCGCACCCGGCCCTGTTGCCGATCGGCATGCATGATTTGTTGCCGCCGGAGGCCGAAGCCGAAGCCCGTGCCGTCTCGCAGCTGATGGCGGTGCTGGCTGCGCATGGCTACGAGCGAGTCAAGCCGCCGCTCGTCGAATTCGAGGAGACCCTGTTCTCGGGCGCCGGCGCAGCAATGGCGACCGCCACCTTCCGCACGATGGACCCCGGCTCGCACCGGATGATCGGCGTGCGGGCCGACATGACCCCTCAGATCGCCCGCATCGCCGGGACCCGGCTCGGGCACACGCCGCGCCCGTTGCGGCTCAGCTATGCCGGTCAGGTGTTGCGGGTCAAAGGCTCGGAGGTCAGGCCCGAGCGCCAATTCGGCCAGGTCGGCGCCGAGCTGATCGGGGCGACGGGACCGGCCGCCGATGTCGAGGCGATCGCCGTCGCCGGGGAGGCATTGGCGGTCTTGGGCGTCCCGTGTCTGTCGGTCGACATCACCCTGCCGACCCTGGTGCCGGTCTTGGCCGAAACATACGGCATCGCCGGCGAACGTGCGGCGGCGTTGCGCGGCGCCCTCGACCGCAAGGACGCGGCCGCGGTCGCCGCGGTTGCCGGCGAGGCCGGCCTATTGCTCGGCCGGCTGCTCGCGGCGGCGGGGCCGGCGGGGCCGGCGTTGGCTGCTTTCGACCGCCTGGAGCTACCGGAGCGGGCGCGAGCCGAGTGCGTACGGCTCGGGGCCGTGCTCGATGGGCTGGCGACGGCGGCGCCCGAACTCGCGGTTACCGTCGATCCGGTCGAAAACCGCGGCTTCGAGTATCATGCCGGGATCAGCTTTGCGTTTTTCGCCGGCGGGCGGGCGGCGAATGTTTCGCTGGGCGAACTCGGCCGCGGCGGCCGCTATCAGGCCGGCGATCCGGCGACGCCGGAACCGGCAACCGGGTTCACGCTCTACACCGACACAATTCTGCGGACATTGCCGCCGGTTGAGGCGCCGCGCCGCCTGCTGCTGCCGCTCGACGTCGATCGCGCCGATGCCCACGGCTGGCGCGAGGCCGGCTGGATCACCGTCGCGGCTCTCGAACCCGCCGGCGATTGGCGGAAAGAGGCGCGCCGTCTCGGCTGCAGCCATCTCCTCGAAGATGGCGTGCCGGTGGCGCTGGGCTGAGCGAGGCGGCAAATGGGCAATGTCACGGTCGTCGGCGCCCAATGGGGCGATGAGGGCAAGGGCAAGATCGTCGACTGGCTGTCCGAGCGCGCCGATGTCGTCGTGCGCTTTCAGGGCGGGGCCAATGCCGGTCACACGCTCGTCGTCGGCAATGTCGAATACAAGCTCAGTCTTTTGCCGTCGGGCGTCGTGCGGCCAGGCAAATTGTCGATCATCGGCAACGGCGTCGTCGTCGATCCGTGGGCGCTCTCCACCGAGATCGAGGCGATGCGGGCGAAGGGGATCGAGATCGGGCCGCACAATCTGCGGGTCGCCGACAACGCCGCCTTGATCCTGCCGTCGCACGGCGCGCTCGAGCTTGCCCGCGAGGAACGGCGCGGCGAAAAGCGGCTCGGCACGACCGGGCGCGGCATCGGCCCGGCCTACGAGGACAAGGTCGGGCGGCGCGCGGTGCGGGTGTGCGATCTCGCCGACCCGGCGGCGCTCGAAGACCGGGTCGACGATTTGTTGCTGACCCATAACGCGCTGTTGCGCGGGCTCGACGCGCCGGAATTCGACCGCACCGAACTGCTCGCCCGGCTTCGCGAGATCGCGCCCAAAATGCTGCCCTACGCGGCGCCGGTGTGGCGGCTGCTCGACGACGCCCGCAGTGCCGGCCGCCGCATTCTGTTCGAGGGGGCGCAGGGAGCGATGCTCGATGTCGATCACGGCACCTACCCATACGTCACCTCGTCGAACACCTTGGCCGGCCAGGCCGCCGCCGGGGCCGGCATCGCGCCGGCGGCGATCGGCTTTGTGCTCGGCATCACCAAGGCCTACACGACGCGGGTCGGCGCCGGGCCGTTCCCGACCGAGCTGGGCGATGCGATCGGCCAGCTTCTCGGCGAGCGCGGCCGCGAATTCGGCACAGTCACCGGGCGCCGGCGGCGCTGCGGCTGGTTCGATGCGGTGGCGGTGCGGCAGGCGGTCAAGACCGGCGGCATCGACGGCATCGCCTTGACCAAGCTTGATGTGCTCGACGGTTTTCCCGAGGTCAAGTTCTGCACCGCCTACCGCCGCGGCGCCGACCTGCTCGACTACGTGCCTGCCGGCGCCACCGCCCAGGCTGAACTCGAACCGATCTACGAGAGCGCGGAGGGCTGGAGCGAGAGCACCCGCGGCGCCCGTTCCTGGGCCGACCTGCCGGCCGCCGCGATCAGATACATCCGACGGATCGAAGAACTGATCGGCGCCCCGCTGGCGCTGCTGTCGACCAGCCCCGAACGCGACGACACGATCCTGGTGCGCGACCCGTTTGCCGATTGAGCCGAACACCCATCAGCTCAGGTTTTTCACCGTTCGGGAGAGCGTTTCGGATAACAGGTCGTCGGCATCTTCCGCAATGACCCCGCGGCCAGCGGCTTATCGGCCGCCAAAAGACAGCAAACCTAGGAGGCTATCGACGTGATCACCAATGCCGGTTCGGGCACCCGAATAGACGAAGTCGCGGACGGCGTCTATCGCATCTGCACGCCCGTCACCGCGATCCCCGGCGGCTTCACGTTCAACCAATACCTGATCGTTGATGATGAGCCGCTGCTGTTCCACACCGGCCTGCGCCGCATGTTCCCGCTTGTGAGCGAGGCGATTGGCGCGGTAATGCCGGTCGAGCGCCTTCGCTACATCTCCTTCTCGCATTACGAGGCGGACGAGTGTGGTGCGCTCAACGAGTTCCTGGGCATCGCACCCGACGCCGTTCCTCTGTGCGGCAAGATCGCTGCGATCGTCTCGATCGCCGATGTGGCGGACCGCCCTCCCCAGGCGATGGAGGACGGAGAGGACCTCTCGCTTGGTCGGCATCGAGTGCGTTGGTTTGCGACACCGCACTTGCCCCATGCCTGGGAATGCGGGTTTCTCGCGGAGGAAACGACGCGGACTCTTCTGTGCGGCGACCTGTTCACTCAAGGCGGCGCGGAGCATCCCCCGCTTACCGAAACCGACATCCTCGACCCGAGCGAAGCCTTCCGCCACCAGATGGACTATTACTCGCATACCAGGAATGCTGCCGCGATGCTCGAACGTCTTGCCGCCACCATGCCAACGACGCTGGCCTGTATGCATGGCGCTGCTTGGCGCGGCGACGGGGCGCAAGTGCTTCGGGCATTAGGGGAACGATTGAAGTCGCCGCCGGTCTGCTGAGCACTACGGCGAGCCGGACATCCGTCTAGCTCAGCCGAATTCCAATTGAGGTGCCGCCGCCGATCGAAGAAACGGTCGGACCGGCGGCGGCGCCGTCAACGCGCGGAGCGGGTCTGAGCTGCGGCCGGCGCCTTGTCGGCGGAACGGGCATGGTCGCGGATATAGGAGTCGACATGCCCGGCGATCGCATCGAGACGGTCGGCGAAATAATGATCGGCGCCGGCAATCTTGCGGAAGTCGATCTTGATGTCGCGCTGGTGCGACAGCTTGGTCACCAGCTTCTGCACAGCCTCGACCGGGACTACCGTATCCTGGTCGCCCTGCAGGATCAGGCCCGATGACGGGCACGGGGCGAGAAAGGTGAAATCGTAGACGTTGGCCGGTGGTGCGACGGCGACGAAGGCCTCGATCTCCGGCCGCCGCATCAGTAGTTGCATGCCGATCCAGGCGCCGAACGAAAACCCGGCAATCCAGCAGGTCGGCGCGTTCGGGTTGTAGGTTTGCAGCCAGTCGAGTGCGGAGGCGGCATCGGAAAGCTCGCCCTCGCCGCGGTCGAAGCTGCCCTGGCTGCGGCCGACGCCGCGAAAATTGAACCGCAGGGTCGAGAAACCATGGCGCACGAAGCAATGGTACAAGGCGTAGACGACTTTGTTGTTCATCGTGCCGCCGTGCTGCGGATGCGGATGCAGAATCACCGCCATCGGCGCCGCCGGCGTCCGGACATGGTGGTAACGCCCCTCGATCCGGCCCTCCGGCCCGTTGATGATCACGTCAGGCATCGTCGATCCATCTGATGTCCCACCTTGCGGGTAGGAATTCTACCGCGCCGAGGCGGCTGTTCGGGTCCGCAATTCTTGATCAACCTGATCGGACAATTATATGCTCGCTTCAGGATGTTCGCGCCACGAGACCGCCGCAGCGGCGTGGCCTTGCTGATATAGTGATTGCAATGCTTTTGAAAAACCTGCGCGATGAAATCGACGCCACTCTTGCCCGCGATCCGGCCGCCCGTTCGCGCCTCGAAGTGGTGTTGTGCTATCCGGGATTTCACGCGGTGCTGTTTCATCGCGTCGGGCATTGGCTGTGGCGCCGCCGCTGGCTGCTCGTCGGGCGGTTCGTGTCGCATATCGGGCGGGTCCTGACCGGCATCGAGATCCATCCCGGAGCGCAGATCGGCAGGCGCCTGTTCATCGACCACGGCATGGGCGTGGTGATCGGCGAGACCGCCGAGATCGGTGACGACTGCACCCTCTACCAGGGAGTGACCCTCGGCGGCACCTCATTGACACGAGGCGCCAAACGGCACCCTACGCTCGGCAACGCGGTGATTGTCGGCTCTCACGCGCAAATCCTCGGTCCGTTCCGGGTCGGCGACGGCGCCCGCATCGGAGCGCATGCCTTGGTTCAGGCCGAGGTGGCGGACGGCGCCAGGATGGTCGGCATCCGGGCGCGGCCGCTCGCCCCTCGCCCGGCCGAAGCGGCAGCCGAATCGGTGTTTCAGCCCTACGGCATCTGCGAGAACATCCCGGACCCGATCGCGCGCGCCCTCAACGGCCTGCTCGACGAGGTCGTCAGCTTGCGGGCGCGGCTGGTCGAGATCGAGCGGCGCACCGCCGCGGATAACGGCCGTCACCCGGTCGATCTGCCGGAGCCGCAGTTCGGAAACGGCGCCTCCGAACCGGAGCGCGTCGGCTAGGGGGCCGGTCATGAGGTTGAGCACCAAGGGCCGCTACGCCGTGATGGCGATGGTCGACCTCGCCGCCCACAGCGGCGGTGAACCGGTCTCGCTCGCCGAGATCGCCGAGCGCCAGGAAATCTCCCTGTCGTACCTCGAACAATTGTTCGCGATGCTGCGCAAGGGCGGGCTGGTCAAAAGCGTGCGCGGCCCGGGCGGCGGTTATCTCTTGGCCGGCGACCGCAAAGAGACCCGCATCGCCGACGTGATCGCCGCGGTCGACGAGCCGATCCGGGCGACGCGCTGCGCGCCCGGAGCGCCGGTCGGCTGCCGCAACAATCGCACGCGCTGCCTCACTCATGATCTGTGGGAGGAGCTCGGCAACCAGATTCACCTGTATCTGAGTTCCGTCTCGCTGGCCGATGTCTGCGAGCGCCGCGTCCTCGGCACCAGCGGCAGCGTTCACTGCGCGGCGTTCGGCGGTTCGGCCGCAACGACCGAGCGATGATCGTCCGATTATGCCGGGACGACGCGAAACCTATCTCGATTGGAACGCCACGGCGCCGCTGCGCCCCGAGGCGGCCGCGGCGATGACGGCCGCATTGGCGCGTTGCGGCAATCCCTCGTCGGTTCATCGCTGGGGTCGGTCGGCGCGGCGGATGGTCGAGGAGGCCCGCGCCCCGGTTGCGGCCTTGCTCGGGGCCTCGCCCGACGGCGTCGTCTTCGTCAGCGGCGGCACCGAGGCCAACCATCTGGCCGTGCTCGGCGCCGGACGGGAGCGGGTCCTGGTCTCGGCGGTCGAGCACGGTTCGGTACTGCACGCGGCAGCTGCCGCCGAACCGATCCCGGTCGACCCCGACGGCGTCGTCCGGCTCGATGCACTCGACCGGCTGCTCGCGGCCGATCGCCGCCCGTCGCTGGTTTCGGTGATGTTCGCCAACAATGAAACCGGCGTCGTGCAGCCGGTCGCGGCCGTCGCCGCGCTCGCCCGCAAGTACGGCGCCCTTTTTCATTGCGACGCGGTGCAGGCGGCCGGCAAATTCCGCCTTGATGCTGGTCCCATCGCCGATCTGGTGACCTTGTCGGGGCACAAGATCGGCGGTCCCTCCGGGATCGGCGCCGTGGTCGTAACCGGCGGGCTCGATTTGATGCCGCTGTTGCGCGGCGGCGGCCAGGAACGCGGGCGTCGCGCCGGCACCGAAAACCTGCCGGGGATTGCCGGCTTTGCCGCGGCCGCCGCGGCGGCGCGGACCGGGATCTCCGACTACGACCGTGTTCGCGCGTTACGGGACGCCTTGGAGGCGGAGATTGCTGCGGTGGCGCCCGAAGCGGCGGTGCTCGGCGCCGCCGCGCCGCGGCTGCCGAACACTTCGGCGATCGCGATGCCCGGCGTCGCCGCCGAAACCCAGATCATTGCATTCGATCTCGACGGCGTCATGGTCAGCGCCGGCGCCGCCTGCTCGTCGGGCAAGGTTGGCGCGAGCCATGTGCTGGCGGCGATGGGCGTCGATGCGGGTCTCGCCGGATCGACGATCCGGATCAGCCTCGGCTGGGGGTCGAGCGAGGCCGACATCGCTCATTTCATCCGCTCCTGGACAGCGCTCTATCGCCGCCGATGCCGGCGCTCGCCGGGAGTGTTGGCAGCGTGAGCCCGCATCTTGCCGATGCCGGCGCCAACGCGATGCCGGTCTATCTCGACAACCAATCGTCGACCCGGCTCGATCCGCGCGTGCTGGAAGCGATGCTGCCGTATCTGACCACTCAATTCGGCAACCCGCACAGCACGACCCATGCCTATGGCAGGGTCGCGGCCGAGGCGATCGAGACCGCGCGCGGCGAGATTGCGGCAGCGGTCGGCGCCGACCCGCGCGAGATCGTGTTCACCTCGGGCGCCACCGAGGCGAACAATCTCGCGATCAAGGGGGCAGTGCGTTTCGCCCGGGCTCATCCCCAGGCCGGGGAGCCGCGCGACCACATCCTCGCACTGGCGACCGAGCACAAATGCGTGCTCGAAAGCTGTGCGGCGGTCGAGCGCGAGGGCCTTGCGGTCACCTACCTGCCGGTCGAGCCCGACGGCCTCGTTTCGCTCGACAGGCTGGCTGCCGCAATCAGCTCGCGCACTCTGCTGGTTTCGGCGATGGCGGCGCATAACGAGATCGGAGTCGTTCAGCCGCTGGCCGAGATCGGCGCGCTGTGCCGGTCGCGAGGCATCCTGCTGCATACCGACGCGGCCCAAGCCGTGGGCAAGATCGCGCTCGATGTCGAGGCGATGCGGATCGATCTGATGTCGATCTCCGGCCATAAGCTCTACGGCCCCAAGGGCGTCGGTGCGCTCTACGTACGGCGCCGCCCGCGGGTGCGCCTGATGCCGCTGTTCGACGGCGGCGGCCAAGAGCGCGGCCTGCGCTCGGGAACTTTGCCGACGCCGCTCTGCGTCGGGCTCGGCCGCGCCGCCGCGATCGCGATGGCCGAAATGCCGGAGGAAGCCCTGCGGCTGCGGCGGCTGCGCGACCGGCTGCATCATGGGCTCGGCCGGCGCATCGCCGGGCTCGCCGTCAACGGCGATCTCGAATGCCGCCTGCCCGGCAGTCTGAACTTGTCGATCCCGGGGATTCTGGCGCCGGACCTGATCGAGGCCTGCCCGAGTATCGCGATCTCGACCGGCTCGGCCTGCACCTCGGCCAGCGGTCGAGCCCTCCTATGTGCTGCGCGCCCTCGGCCTCTCCGACGCCATCGCCAATGCCTCGATCCGCATCGGCCTCGGCCGGTTCAACACCGAGTCCGATGTCGATTTTGCGGTCGATGCCCTGGCGGCGGCGGCAAGCCGGCTGACCGCGCCGGGCGGGGTGACAGCGCGTGTCGGCGCACCCACATAAGCAAGTGCTGAATGGAGGTCGGATGATCGCGAGAAAGCAGGCCATGTCGGTGACCGACGCCGCGGCGGAGCGGATCCGCGCGCTCCTGGCCGGGCGCGGCAGGCCGTCGGTCGGAATCCGCATCGGGGTGCGATCGCGCGGTTGCTCCGGGCTCAGCTACACGCTCGAATACGCCGACGCGAAGGACAAGTTCGACGAAGTCGTCGAGGACAAGGGCGTAACCGTCCTCGTCGATCCCAAGGCGGTCATGTTCATCCTCGGGACCGAGATGGACTATGTCGAAGAAAAGCTGCAGAATGGCTTTGTTTTCCGCAATCCGAACGAAAAGGGTCGCTGCGGCTGCGGCGAGTCGTTCCACGTCTGACCCGGCGGCGGTCGCGTGAAGCTGTTTCAGATCGAGGAGCCGGACGGCAGCCCGACCGATCCGGGAACACCCGGCGCGGCGATCGGCATCGATGCCGCCTCCGGGCTGGCCGAAGTGGCAATGGCGGTCGGCGGCAATGCCGCGATCCTCGCCGATCGTGAGGGGTTCGAGCGGCCTTTGCCGGTTCCCGGCTCCACGGCCTCGGCGGCGGATTGGTGCGCGCTGTTCGAAGGCGCGCGATTGCGCGCCGAGCGGGCATTGGCCCGCCCGGTGACCCATGCGGTGATCGTGCTCGCTGCGGCGGCAGGCGACGGGGCAGACCGGTCGTTACGGCGGGGAGCGGAACAAGCCGGCGTCGAAGTGCTGCGTCTCGTCGGCGTCGTCGATTTGCCGGTTGCCGACCGTCCTGTGCTCGGCGCCGCGATCCTTGCCGAAGATTTGATGCCGCCGCCGGGAACTTTGAGCGTGCCGCCGGCGTATTAAGGCTGATGCCCAGGATGGTTTTCCTCGAGCGCGACGGCACCCGGCGCGAGGTCGAGGCGCCGCTCGGCCTGTCGGTGCTCGAGATCGCCCATCGCCACGACATCGACATCGAGGGAACTTGCGAAGGCTCGCTCGCCTGCTCGACCTGTCACGTGATTGTCGAACCCGAATGGTACGATCTGCTGAAAGAAGCCAGCGAGGACGAGGATGACATGCTCGATCTCGCCTTCAACCTGACCCGGACTTCCCGGCTCGGATGCCAGATCATAATCACCGAGGAACTCGACGGGCTGACGGTGCGGTTGCCGGCCTCGACCCGCGATTTGCCGCCGCGGTGACCAGGGTGTCCGGATCGGCGGCGGGCCGGCCGACGACGCTGTTCTCCCGTCTGGTGGCGGCTTCGCCCGCGGCGTGGCTGGCCTATACCCGTCACGATTTCGTATTGCAGCTGGCGGCAGGCGATCTGCCGGAGGCATGCTTTCGGCGCTACCTGGTCCAGGACTATCTGTTCCTGCTGCATTTCGCGCGCGCCTGGGGGCTGGCGGTCTACAAATCCGACACCCTCGCCGAGATGCGCCGCGCCCAGCGCCTGGTCGCGGCGACCCTCGATATCGAGATCGGGCTGCATATCGACTACTGCCGCGGCTGGGGGCTGTCGGAGGCGGCGATGAAGGCCGAGCCCGAGGCGACGGCGACGATCGCCTACAGCCGTTTTGTGCTCGACCGCGGGCTGGCCGGCGACCGGCTCGATCTCGAAATCGCACTGGCGCCCTGCATCGTCGGCTATCGTGTGATCGCCGCCGAGCGGATGGCCGACCCCGGTACCCGTCTCGACGGCAACCGCTATCGCGAGTGGCTCGAAATGTATGCCGGCGACGAATATCGGGCCATCGCCGACGAGGCTGTAACGGCGCTCGACGACGCGTTCCTGCGCCGCGGCGGCGAAGGCCGGTTTCCGTCGCTTGCCGCCGACTTCGCCTCGAGCGCCCGGCTCGAAGCCGATTTCTGGCAAATGGGGCTCGACGCGGCGTGACGAACGCGGCTGATTTCGATCTTCCCGGCAATCCGGCCGACCATCGCGTCGTCGTCGCCATGTCGGGCGGTGTTGATTCGTCGGTTGCCGCAGCCATGATGGTCGAGCGCGGCTTTGAGGTGGTCGGCATCACCTTGCAGCTTTACGACCACGGCGCGATGGTCGGCCGGCGGGGCGCCTGTTGCGCCGGACGCGACATCGACGACGCGGCGCGGGTCGCCGGGCATCTCGGCATCGCCCATTACGTGCTCGACTACGAGGACCGGTTTCGCGCCGCCGTGATCGAGGATTTTGCCGCATCCTATCGCCGCGGCGAGACGCCGGTGCCGTGCATTCGCTGCAACGAGCGCATCAAGTTCCGCGATCTGCTCGATACCGCGCGCGATCTCGGCGCCTCGGCGCTCGCAACCGGACATTATGTGCGCCGCGTCACCGGACCGAACGGCCCCGAATTGCACCGCGCCTCTCAGCCGGCGCGCGACCAGAGCTATTTCCTGTTTCGCACGAGTCGGGCGGAGCTCGATTTTCTGCGCTTCCCGGTCGGCGGCCTTGCCAAGGACGAAACCCGCGCCTTGGCGCGCCGGTTTGGCCTTGCCGTCGCCGACAAGCCGGACAGCCGGGACATCTGCTTTGTGCCGCAGGGTTCCTATGCGCGGCTGGTCGAGAGGCTGCAGCCCGAGGCGGGCGAGCCGGGCGACATCGTCGACCATGAGGGCCGCGTCCTCGGCCGGCATCGGGGCATTGCCGGTTTCACCGTCGGTCAGCGCAAAGGGATCGGCATCGGCGGCGGTGAACCGCTTTACGTGCTGCGGATCGATCCCGAAGGGCGGCGCGTTGTCGTCGGCCCGCGCGCGGCGCTCACCGAAACCCGGGTCGCGCTGCGCGAATTCAACTGGCTGGCGCCCTATCCTCCGCCCGGCGACGGCCTTGCGCTGACGGCAAAGTTGCGCTCCACGCAGCCGCCGTCGCCGGCCACGCTCTATCCCGGCGACGCGGCAGACACTGCCGAACTGGTCCTCGGCGGCCCATCGGGTGCGGTGGCGCCGGGGCAGGCTGCGGTGCTGTACGACGGCGAGCAGATGCTGGGCGGCGGCTGGATCCGCCGGCCGAACGACGCCGGCGGCGGACCTGCCGCAGCTTGACCGCCCTTCGGCCATCTCCTATATGCGAGCCCGCGCGGCGGGATAGCTCAGCTGGTTAGAGCAGGGGAATCATAATCCCAAGGTCGGGGGTTCAAATCCCTCTCCCGCTACCACCCATGTGTATTCCAAATCAAACAAACGATCATTGTCGGAAAAGCGGACCGGCGTCGCATGTCCGCTTCCGATCTGACGACAATCGGCTGATTTCTATGGACGCGATCAATCAGAAGAGCTGAACGATCGCTGTTGCGTCATCGCGGAGGTTGTCAATGTGTTCTGATCGATGGTATCGCTGAAATTTCTTCGAAATCGGGCATGTCAAAACTGCGGTGAAGGGTCGCACTTGCTTGTTTGCACATTCGAGTAGCATCCGACGGGTTAACAAGCTCAACTTTTAGTCACTTAAGGCCGGATCGAGGCTATCCATCTGCGGAAAGGCTTATCCCTATCCTTATGGTGGAAAGTTCATCTTGTACTCTAGACCTGTGACCAAAGGACGCGAGCGGTAGTTTTCTCAGTACGCGGATTGGACTTGACTTTCCGACGTTTTTGCTTTTAGATAATATCGTTCGAAATCTGGTGCGGGGGCGGATCGTTGGGTTCGGTGTCGGTGCGCGCCGCGAATGAGGGTTGAATGAAAGCCGCGATCCTCGCAGGAGGGATGGGCACCAGATTGGCCGAGGAGACCGGCCAGCGCCCCAAACCGATGGTGGAAATCGGCGGCAAGCCGATCCTCTGGCATATCATGAAGCATTACTCGACCTATGGGATCAACGAGTTCGTGATTGCTCTCGGCTACAAGAAAGAAGCGATCATCCGATTTTTTTTAGACCTGCATCACTACAGTTCGGACTTGACGGTGCGCACCGGCGATGGCGCCGTTACCGTGCATGAACGAAAACAGATGCCCGATTGGACGGTGCATTTGGTCGATACCGGTCCACTGACTGAAACCGGAGGGCGCATTAAACGTTTGGCGCCCTATCTCGACGACGCGTCATTTATGCTGACGTGGTGCGACGGCTTGTCGGACGTCGATCTCGGAGCGCTGCTCGCGTTTCACCGGCGCCAAGCCAAGCTCGCCACGGTGACCACGGTCCGGTCGCCGTCGCGGTTTGGCTATATGGCATTGGCCGGCGACGAGGTCAGCCATTTCCAGGAGAAGCCCGCGGACGGCGACGGCTGGATAAACGGCGCGTTTTTTGTCCTGGAGCCTGGAGTTTTCGAATACATCGACGGCGACGCTACCAGTTGGGAAAGGGGACCCATGGTGCAGCTCGCGGCCGACCGGCAGTTGGCCGCCTATCGCCACGGTTCGTTTTGGCAGTGCATGGATACTCTTCGGGAAAAGCAAGTGCTCGAGGAGCTTTGGAACCAAGGCAAGGCGCCCTGGAAAACCTGGGAGTAGCGGAATGCGGATTCTGGTAACCGGTCATCGCGGCTACATCGGCAGCGTGCTGGTCAATTTGCTGAGCGCTGCCGGTCATGACGTGGTCGGCATGGATAGTCAGCTTTACGAGGAATGCACCTTTGGCGGCGACGGCCCGCTCAAGGTAGGCGACAGAATCCCCACCATCCATCGCGATATACGGGAATTGTCGCCCGCCGACCTCGAAGGCGTCGAGGCGATCGCGCACCTGGCGGGCGTGTGCAACGACCCGCTGGGGGACCTGTTGCCGCAGACGACTTACGACATAAATCATACGGCGACGGTGCGGCTGGCGAAAATCGCCAAGTTGAGCGGCGTCCGGCGCTTTGTCTTTTCTTCGAGCTGCAGCGTCTATGGCGCCGCGGGGCAGGATTGGATCGACGAGCGTTCGGAGCCGAACCCGATCACACCCTATGGCGCGTCGAAATGGACCGCCGAATGCGAGCTGAGAGAGCTCGCCGACCCTAACTTTGCGCCGGTGTTTCTGCGCAGTGCGACGGCCTACGGGTTTTCGCCGCGCATTCGCTTCGATCTGGTGCTGAACAATTTGACGGCGCATGCCTTTACCACCGGCAAAGTGCTGCTCAAGAGCGACGGCATGTCGTGGCGTCCGATCGTTCACATCGAGGACATCAGCCGCGCCTTTCTTGCCGCCATCGAGGCGCCGGTCGAAATCGTCCGCAACGAAGTGTTCAACGTCGGGATCACCACCGAGAATTATCGCATTTGCGAAATCGCGCAGATCGTCGAGGAAACGGTGCTCGGCTCTCATGTCGAATACGCCGCCGGCGCGAGCCCGGATAAGCGCACCTACCGCGTCGACTGTTCGAAAATCTCCCGTCTGCTGCCCAACTTCAAACCGCAATGGACGGCACGTCGCGGGGTGTGCGAGCTGTACGAAAAGTACAGCTCGCATGGTTTGCTGTTGGAGGATTTCGAGGGGGCGCGTTATCAGCGGCTCGCTTATCTCCAATCGCTGATAGAACAAGGCGCGATCGGCAAGGATTTACGGTGGGTCGTACCGATCGTGGGTGCGAAGCCCGATGCGGCGCATGCCGTCAGCATCCTCTGATCGGCGCCGCGACCGGTCCATCTCTATCAGGGTTTGCCCGCATGACCGCAACCGTATGCCCCAGCTGCGGGGCGGCCGACTGCCGCCCTTTCTATGAGGTGTTGGGAGTTCCGACGAACAGTTGCCTGTTGGTCCCCGACCGAGCCGCGGCGCTCGATTTTCAGACCGGCGACGTAGTACTTGCGATCTGCAGCGAATGCAGCTTCATCTTCAACGCCGCTTGGGACCCGCAACTCACGGTATATTCCGACCAATATGAAGAAACTCAAGGATTTTCGGGCACCTTCAACAATTTCAACCGGGCAGTCGCAGTCGACCTGATCGAGAGTTATGACGTTCGCGGAAAAACCGTGCTCGAGGTGGGTTGCGGCAAAGGCGAATTCTTGAGCCTGATCTGCGAGCTCGGCGGGAACAGCGGGATCGGTTACGATCCGAGCTTTGTTCCGGCGCGCCAGCGGGCGGAGCAAGATGTCCGTTTCGTCGGCGAATTTTTCACCGAGGACACGGACGAGGCCCCGCCCGACCTTCTCTGTTGCAAGATGACGCTCGAGCACGTCGGTCCTACCCGACGGTTCGTCAACGCGGTCCGTGCGGTCGCAACCAGGGAGGATTCCGTAGTCTTTTTCCAGGTCCCGGATGTCCGCAGGATCCTCAAGGAGGCGGCATTTTGGGATATCTACTACGAACACTGCTCGTATTTTGGCGAGGCATCGCTCAGCCGGCTGTTCAGCCGGACCGGTTTTGTCGTAAAACGGGTCTGGACCGGATACGACGACCAGTATCTGATGATCGCCGCGTGCCCGGCCGGGCATGGTCACAGCCGGCATGCCGGCGATGCGGACGAGGTCGCCGCGATGGCGCGGGCATCGGTGAGCTTCGCCGCTGAAGTCGAACGGCGGCGCGCCGCGTGGCTGCAGCATTTTCGCGACTGGGCCGCGGCCGGACGACGTACGGTCCTATGGGGATCGGGATCAAAGGCCGTTGCACTTCTGACGACGCTCGGCGTGCGCGACGAGGTCGAATATGTGGTCGATATCAATCCGTACCGGGTCGACAAATTCTTGCCGGGCACCGGGCAGAGAATTGTGGCCCCGTCATATCTGCGGACCTATCGTCCCGATAACGTTGTGGTCATGAACCCGGTCTATTGTGCCGAGATCCAGCGCGAGCTCGAACGTCAGGATTGTTCGCCCAACATGTATACGATCCTCGATTTTGAAACAGGGTCGAAATGACGCCGGCTGCCGATGTCGATTGCCTGGCGTGTAGTGGGAGATCGACGCTTAGACCATTGATTGCCATTCCCGATGTTCCGATTTTTTGCAATCGGGTCTACACGTCGCAAATCGGGGCGAAAAGCGCAGAGCGCGGCGATATGAGGCTGTGCTACTGCGTCGCTTGCGGGCATATCCTCAACGCTGATTTCAACCCGGCACGGGTTGAATATGATGGTTCCTACGAGAGCGCGCTGACCTTCTCGCCCCGCTATCGGCAATATGCGCAAGCAACGGCCGATGGCATCATCGGGCGCTATGGTCTTCGCGGAAAGCGCATCGTCGAAATCGGCTGCGGTGCCGGGGATTTTCTGCGCCTGCTCTGCGCCGCCGGCAATGAGGGGCACGGCTTTGATCCGAGCCAGCCGACCGGCTGCCACACTGCCGGTCGGGGAGGGTTTGAGATTATCGGCCGCCACTTCGCGATCGAAGACGTCGGAGGCGCCGACTTTGTATGTTGCCGTCAGGTACTGGAGCACTTGTCCGAACCGACGCGTCTTTTGCGACGTCTTCGCAACGGCATGGATGTAAGTGGAGCGGTGTTTTTTGAGGTTCCCAGCGCTCTTTTCATTCTCGACCGGTTGAGCATTTGGGACATAATATACGAGCATGTATCGTATTTTACGCCTTCATCTTTGGCCCGGGCGTTTTGCGATGCGGGCTTTACGATAAGCTCCGCCGGGTCCGATTTTGACGACCAGTACCTATGGGTCGAAGCCTATGCCGGCAAAAAGACCACACCCTACATCAGCCCCGAGCGGCCCGCAGACGGCCTCTACGCAACTTTTGGCGCGCGGTTCGCCGAACGGATCGGCCGATGGAGACGACGCATAGACCAATTGCAAAGCGACGGTCGACGTGTCGTCGTCTGGGGGGCGGGCTCGAAAGGCGTGATGTTTTTAAACCTGCTCGGCGTATCGGTCGGCGGCGGGATCGACCGGGTCGTCGACATCAATCCGCGCAAGCAAGGTCACTTCGTGCCGCTCACCGGGCAACCGATCGTGGGACCCGACCACCTGTTGGACGACCCGCCGGATCTCGTCATCGTGATGAACCCGGAATATCGCTCGGAAGTCGGTGCGATGCTCGACGAGATCGGAATTCGCTGCGACGTGGTAACGTCGTGACGCAATACCGGGAGACCAGGCCGCCAAGATGACGACCCTAGGCCGGCTAATTCGACCGTCCGCCGCGGCGTCATCTGCGACGTATCGCGTGCCGCATCGCTCCGGCATCGATGCGGGGCTGAAGGCGAGTCTCACGGGAGAACGATAATGCCGATCACGAATTGCCGGTCGTGCGGCGGCGACGAGCTGCACGTTGTTCTCGATCTCGGTCGCCAGCCGATAGCAAACGCGCTTTTGAGCGAGCAGGAATTGGGTGGGCCGGAGCAAACCTTTCCGCTCGCTGTGGCGTTTTGTCCGGCGTGCTCGCTGTTGCAGGTGACGGAGACGGTGCCGGCGGACATCCTTTACCGTCAGGATTATCCTTATTTCTCATCGTCCTCGCCGGCGCTGTTGACGCATTCGAGCACGCATGTCGAGGCGCTGGTCGGGAAATACCGGCTCAACCCGCAAAGTCTCGTCGTCGAGGTGGCAAGCAACGACGGCTACCTGCTGCGCAACTTCGTGGCGCTCGGCATTCCCTGCCTCGGGATCGATCCGGCCGACGGTCCTGCGGCGCGGGCGAACGCGACCGGCGTGCCGACAATTCACGATTTCTTCGGATTCCGCTGCGCCGATCGCCTGGCCCGCGAGGGGCGGTTAGCCGATATCGTCATAGCCAACAACGTGATCGCCCATGTCGACGACATCAATGATTTGATCGCAGGGTTTGCCCGTATCCTGAAACCCGGCGGCAGCGCGGTATGCGAATTTGCCTACGCTTTGGAGCTTATCGAGCGTTGCGAATTCGACACGATATATCATGAGCACCTGTTCTATCATACCCTTCATGGGCTGACCCCGCTGTTCGGGCGGCATGGTCTGCACCTGAACCATGTCGAGCGGCTGCCGATCCATGGCGGGTCGTTGCGGGTCACCGTCAGTCGGTCGCCGGCGCGGACTCGCGAAGTCGACGCGCTCTACGCGCACGAGGCGACGCTCGGCGTCGACAAACCATCATTTTATGACGATTTCGCCAGCCGGGTGAGGACGCTGCGTCAATCGCTTGCGACATTGCTTGCGGCAAAAAAGGCCGAGGGCAAGCGGATCGCCTGCTACGGTGCGGCGGCGAAGGGCGCAACCTTGGTCAACTATCTCGACCTGGGCGAGGGGTTCTTCGAATTCGTTGCGGACGCCAACCCGTTCAAACAAGGCAAATTTCTGCCTGGTCAGCGGATCCCCATCAAACCGCCCGAGCAACTGATCGCAGAGCAACCGGATTATGTCTTGCTGTTGGTCTGGAATTTTGCCGGAGAGGTGCTGCGGCAGCAGGCTGCCTATCGTCAGCGAGGCGGCAGCTTTATCATCCCGATCCCCGAACCCAGCATCGTGCCGCCGGACGCCTTGATCGACGAGGCGCAGTTCGCGATCTTGCCGGGCGGGCCCAATCGGCGATGAAGGCCTGGGACGCCCGCGCATCGCACCCGTTTGTCCGCCGGCCGTAAACCTGCTGACGCCTTGTTGAAAGGTGTGAATTAGATGTCTTCTATTCCGCTGACCAGCATCGGATTATATGTATACAACGGCGAACGGTACCTGGAAGAAGCGCTGGAACTCGATCCTGAACCAAACCTACTCGGATTTTGAGCTGATTATTTCCGACAATGCATCGACAGATCGGACGAACGAGATTGCGGAAGCCTATGCCAAGCGCGATGGTCGGGTCCGTCATTACCGAAACGAAAAAAATATGGGAGCTGGTTGGAATTCCCGCCGCGTATATGAACTGGCTGCCGGGAAGTATTTTAAGTGGGCGGCCGCCGATGACGTTTTGGAACCGGACTTCTTGCGGCAGTGCGTTGAGGCATTGGAGCACAACCCCGCCTATGTCTTAGCCTGTTCCCAAGCAAAGATCGTGGACGAAAATGGAAACCTGATCGAGAACTGGGTCTTCCCGATGGAGACCCATTCGACCAATCCAGAGATTCGCTTTCGGGATATGTTGACTTGGCATAAGTGCTTTCAGATCTTTGGTGTGATACGGATGTCCGCGCTGCGTCGGTTCCCACCAATTGAAAGTTACGTCCATTCGGATCGGGTGTTGCTGGCGAGACTGTCGTTGCTCGGTCCGTTCTTCGAAGCCCCCGATCGGCTTTTCATCAGCAGGCAGCATACCGGGCAATCTATCAGCACGGCGCCGCTTCGGCTGAAGCAGCCGAGGTTCCGGCTCACCAGCCGGACCGGCACGCTTCCGTCTCTGGAATGGTGGGACCCGACGAAGACACGAAGCATTACATTCCCGGATTTCAACCTGTTTTTACAATACGTCCTATCCATCAAGCGCGCACCGCTGAGCGCGAGCCAGAAGGTCCGATGTTATTTGCTGCTCTTTCCTTGGATAAGAAGAAATCACAGGCGACTGATCAAGGACCTGCTGGTCGCGGCTGATCAGATACTCTATCGATTACAAACTCCGAAGGTCAGTTCCATCGCTCTCAAACAATAGGCAATCGCGCTCTCGACCGTCCTCGAACGCCCGGCCGAGGCGACAGCTTGATCGAGCGGGAGGTTGTGCATTGCAGGATGAACATCGACCCGGGTAGGCCGGATGCAAATAACGATACTCGAAATTTTCGACTACGCGGGCAGGAGACGAAATGCGAGTTCATACGCTGAACCGTATCGACACTCGGCTCATCGCCGATGACCCGGACGAAATCCGCGCATTCATGGTCGTGCGCAACGAGATCGCTCGCTTGCCGCAGAACCTCTGCCATCACCGGAACATAGGGGTCGCAAGGTTTTTTATTGTTGACAACGGGTCCACCGACGGTTCACGCGAATATTTGTTGACACAACCGGACTGCCACGTTTTTACGACTCTCAATTCCTTCTCGGAGTCCAACTGCGGGGTGAATTGGTTAAATACAATTATCGATAAATATGGCACAAATCGTTGGTGCCTGATTGTCGATGCCGATGAATGGTTTGTATATCCGGGTTACGAAAGCACAGCCCTTATCCGCGTTCGCGACATATCTGGACCGCAACCGCGCACAAGGGGTACTGACATTCCTACTAGACATGTACAGCCAGCGGAGTATTTCGACTACCTCGTTTTCTGAAAATCAGTCGCTGTTGGAAGTGTGTCGCTATTTCGATCGCGACTACGAATGGCATCGCCGGTTCTACGTGCCGTTTCTACAGAATCCACGATTTCCTGTTCATGATGTGGTTGGCGGGCCCAGATGGCGTTTGTTTTTCCCTTTCTTGGGTAGAAATTATTACGTTTTGGAAACAATGTGGCAAATATTTTTTTACGTAAATTTCTTTACCAAACTTGACCCACCGGTGGCATTGAGAAGAGCCCCCCTGCTGACAAAAATACCTTTTGTTCGATGGCTGCCTGGGACCCGTTATTTGCATAATCACTCGACCACCCCGATAAAGTTGGCCGAAATTACTGGAATATTATTGCATTTTAAATTTCTTGGAGATTTTTATGAACGCATCAGGATAGAAATTGGACGAAAGCAGCATTGGGACCATGCCAGCGAATACGTTCGGTATTGGAAAAAGTTGAAGCGAAATGCGGATATGAGCTTTTACTACTCAAATAGTGTTGCCTATAGCGACAGCGATCAGCTTGTCGATCTGGGTCTGTTGAAGCAGGATCAAGGGTGGAGGCAGATGCGAGCGGTCGGGGACCGGCGGGAACTCATCCCGGATAACCAGGCACGATCCCCGGAGACGGAATTGAACAAAGCAACCGGGATATATGACTGAGAAAACGCCGGCTCAGAATAGACTTCCAATACTGCGGCCGAGCCGGCTTTCGGTCGGCGGCCCGGGATTCTTGGCCCCGGTGACTAATCCATAGCTGTTGGTGTACCATTTGTTCCCCGGATAATTATAGCCGAGGACCGCCGCGTTTTTCTTCGCCTCGCCGGTGAGCCCCAGAGCCAGATCGCATTCGATCAGCCGCTCCAGCGCCTCGGGGACATGGGTCGTCGTCTGATAGTCGTCGACGACCCGTTTGAACCGGTTCATCGCCGCCAGATACTGCCGACGATTCAAGTAGTAACGACCGATCTCCATCTCCTTGCCGGCGAGATGGTCGCGGGTGAAATCGAGCTTGAGCTTGGCATCGCGCGCATATCGACTGTCGGGAAACCGGCGGACCACGTCTTCGAGGGCCCTCAGCGCCAGTTGCGTGGTCTTCTGATCGCGGCCGACATCGACGATCTGCACATAATAGGAGATCGCCTTCAAATAGTAGGCATAAGCGACGTCGCGGCTGCCGGGATGAAGCTGGATGAAACGGTCGGCGGCGATGATCGCCCCGCCGTAGTCTCCGTCCTCGTAGAGGGCATAAGCCGACATCAGCTGGGCCTTGTTGGCCCAGACCGAATACGGGTGTTGGCTCTCGACCTCCTCAAAGGTCTTCGATGCCTGCGCATAGTGCTCTTCAGCCATCTGATCCATGGCTTGGTTATAAAGATCGTCGACCGGTTTCTCGATGTAGGCGTCTTTCTTGTTACCCCCGCAGGCCGCAAGCAGGAGGATAATCGCGATTACACCGAGCCATCGCGGGGCGGACCAGGGTCGCATCGGCATTTCCGTCAGTAATGTACGCTCGCGCCGTTATAGCACAGGGTAGCCACAGACGCAGCGGCGGCGGTGCGACAAGCGCACCACCGTTCTAGGCGCTCGCGCGGCGCGGTTCGTCGCCCCAGGCCGGGCCCGGTTCATCGACGCCGGGCAGAGGCACGCAGCACCAGGCGCTGTCATCGGCGAACAGCGCGGCGAGCAGGCGTCTGGTCAGGGCATGACCCGATCGCACGCCGCGAAAATGACCGACGATCGGCCCCCCGGCGAGATAGAGGTCGCCATACGCGTCGAGCAGCTTGTGCCGCACGAACTCATCGCCGTAGCGTAACCCGCCGCGGTTCAGCACCCGATCGCCGCTGACCACGACGACATTGTCGAGCGAGCCGCCACGAACGAAACCCGCCGCCCGCAACCGGTCGACATCATCGAGAAAGCCGAAGGTACGCGCCCGGCTCAGTTCGGCTTTGAATGTCCCGGCATCGAAAACCACCCGGAAATCCTGCCGTCGGATCACCAGATCGGCGAAGTCTATCTCAAAGCTCATCGAAAAACCGACATCGGGCAGGAGCGTCGCGGTGGCGTTCCCGTCTTCGACCCATACCGGTTTGAGCACCTTGATTGCCTGTCGCAACGCCTGTTGCGCGACGACGCCGGCACATTCGATCAAGAAGACGAACGGGGCCGCGCTGCCGTCCATGACCGGCACTTCCGATCCGTCGAGTTCGACGATCGCATTATCGACGCCCGCCCCGGCCAGCGCCGCCATCAGATGCTCGACAGTAGAGACACGAATGCCCTCTTCATTCGAGAGCACGGTGCACAGCGCCGATTCAACCGTGTTGGCCCAGCCGGCCTTGATCTCGCCCCCGGCATCCATCCGGCGAAATACGATCCCCGTGTCCGGCGCGGCCGGGAGTAGGGTCATCGCGACCCTCTCGCCCGAATGGAGGCCGATACCCCGGCACCCGATGCCTGTCTTCAGCGTCTGCTGCTGCGCTGAGGCGAAATCCCCCGCCATCCACCCGCTTCTCAACAATTATTCCCCGAAGGGCAGGCTAACCTTGGGCCGGGAGCGCGACAAGTCACACTTTGTTGCAGAATATTGCATCGCCGTGGGTTGCAGGGCCATGTCAACCAGACACTTCAGGATCGACCGACAGATTCGGCGAGAGGATGCCGGCCGGGCCAGGGGTGGGCCAGGGACCGAAAAGCGTGCCTTCCCTGACCCGATTGTTGATGCCCTCAGCCCGGCAGCCGTGCCGTCTCTCGCAAGTGCCGCGGCGTCAGTTGGCCTGTCTGCGCAAGAAGGCGGGAATGTCGAGCAGATCTTCCTCCTTGCTCGAACCAGGCCGGTCATCCGGTTCGAGCGATGCGAGCCGGGGCTGCGCCGGTTTGGCAGCCGGTCCGACCGGCGGATGGTTCGGGCGATCGGGCGCCGGCGCGGCCTGACGGGCACGGCCCACCCCGGTCACCCGCTCGATCAGGCTCGGCACCCGACCCTTTGGCCGAGGGGCCGGATCGCGCGCCGCGGCGGTCGGCGGGACCGCCGGTTGGGTCACCGGGATAGGGCGGGCGAGCCCGGCATCGGCGGGCTTTGGCGCGATAAAGGCGCCGCTGCGCACCGCCGCGTTCTCGGCGACCGCGGCCGCCTGCGGCAGCGGCTCGTTATCGGCCGCGGCCGCCGCCGCATTCTGGGTCAGCATCGGGCGGGCGTAGCTGCCCGCAGCGGCGTCGCGAGCGCCCGGAGCGACCGCCGCCTCCCGACCGCCGACCAGGCTGATCGCCGGACGAGAGGCGGCGACAGCCTCTGCGTCGATGCCGGTGGCCACGACCGAGATCCGCATCTTGCCCGATAGATTATCGTCGAAGGTCGAGCCGAAGATGATGTTGGCGTCGGGGTCGACCTCTTCGCGGATGCGGTTTGCCGCCTCATCGACCTCAAACAAGGTCATGTCCGGGCCGCCGGTGATGTTGATGAGGATCCCCCTGGCCCCCTTCATCGAAACATCTTCGAGCAGCGGGTTCGAGATCGCGGCCTCGGCTGCGTCGATCGCGCGGCGGTCGCCCTCGGCTTCGCCGGTGCCCATCATCGCCTTGCCCATCTCGCTCATCACCGTGCGAATGTCGGCGAAATCGAGATTGATCAGACCCGGCATGACCATCAGATCGGTGACGCCGCGCACGCCCGAATGCAGCACGTCGTCGGCCATCTTGAAGGCGTCGGCGAAGGTGGTGCGTTCGTTGGCGATGCGGAACAGATTCTGGTTGGGGATGATGATCAGGGTGTCGACGAATTTCTGCAATTCCTCGATCCCGGCATCGGCCAGCCGCATCCGGTGGCTGCCTTCGAAGTGAAACGGCTTGGTCACGACGCCGACGGTTAGAATCCCCAATTCGCGGGCGATCCGGGCGATCACCGGCGCGCCGCCGGTGCCGGTACCGCCGCCCATGCCGGCGGTGATGAACACCATGTTCGAGCCGTTCATCGCTTCGAGGATCTCGTCGAGCGCTTCCTCCGCCGCGGCCCGCCCGACATCGGGCCGCGACCCGGCGCCGAGCCCGCGGGTGACGCCGATGCCGAGTTGGATCTTGCGGCCGGCGCTCGATTGCTGCAGCGCCTGGGCGTCGGTGTTGCAGACCACGAACTCGCACCCGATCAGGTTCGAGCGGATCATGTTGTTGACGGCGTTTCCCCCGGCGCCGCCCACCCCGACCACCGTGATGCGGGGTTTCATCTCCTGTTCATCCCTTGGGATGCTAAGATTGATCATGTCGTTGTCCCTCCACGCGGCTTCGATCGCGCCCGGACGCGCCGGACTTCCCCCTGGTACCGATGCCGCACCGATCTATCCGGTTTTGACAAAACCGGATAGCCGGGCCGGCGACTAATCAACAATCCATCTCAAATATTCTCGCGCAGCCAATGACCGAGGCGGCCGAAAAGACCAGCCGGCCGCCCGGTTTGGCCGCGGCCGGAGCGCGGCATCACGGCTCGTTCCGAAAGCGCGAAATGCAGCAGCCCTACTGCGGTCGAGAAGGCCGGTCCGGAGGTCGCTTCGGCGAGTCCGGCGACGCCCAGCGGCCGGCCGATCCGGACCTGCTTGTCGAGAATTAAGCCGGCGAACTCGCGGGCGCCGTGCAGTTGGCAGGCGCCGCCGGTCAGCACCGCGCGCCGCCCTGCGATCTTGTCGAAACCGCTGGCTTCGAGGCAGTTGCGCACCAGCTCGAAAATCTCTTCGATCCGCGGCCCGATGATGCCGACGAGCAGCGATTTCGGCAGGTGATTGACGTGGCCGTCATCCTCCTCGCCGATCTGCGGCACCGCGATCATCTCGCGCTCGTCGGTGCTGGCGGAAATGGCGCTGCCGAACAGCGTCTTCATCCGTTCGGCATGAGCGACCGGGGTCGACAGGCCGCGTGCGATGTCGTTTGTCACGTGCCCGCCGCCGACCGGGATCGAGTTGGCAAAGACCAGATTGCCGTCGAAGAACACGCCGATCGTCGTCGTCCCGCCGCCCATGTCGATAACCGTCACACCGAGGCCGATCTCGTCCTCGACGAGGCAGGCAAGACCGGCGGCATAAGGGCTGACGACCAGCGCATCGACCGCAAGGTGCGAACGCCCGATCGCCGAGGTATGGTTGCGCACGCCGGCGGCGCGCGCGGTCACCACGTTCATGTTGACGCCGAGACGCTCGCCATACATGCCGCGCGGGTCGCGGATGCCGCGGCTGTCATCGATCGAGAACCCGACCGGCACCGAATGGATGATCTGCCGATCGCCCGGCTCGCGCAGCTGATAGCCCTGGTCGAGAACCCGCTGCAGGTCGATCTCGCCGATTTCTCGCCCGGCGACGCCGATTTCGGCACGGATGATGCGCGAAGCCGAAAAGCCGCCGGATAGGTTGGCGACCACCTGCTGGATCGTCTCTCCCGCCATTTCTTCGGCGGCGTGGACGGCATTGACGACCGAGGTGCCGGCCGCGTCGAGATCGACGATCGCCCCGTTGCGCACGCCGCGCGAAATCTGATGGCCGATGCCGAGGATCTGCAACTTCTCGGTCTCGACCCGGGCAATCAGGCAGCAGACCTTAGTCGTGCCGATATCGAGGGCGGCAATAAGACTGCCGCGCGCACGGATCGGCGGTTTGCGGGGCTTGGCGATCGCACCTGGCGCGGCCGACGCGGCGGCCGGCGGGCCTTCGGTGCGTCGCGGCGCGGCGTCGGTCACGCTCATGTGTTCTTCGCCGAGGGGCGCCCCCGTTTGGCCGCCGGGGCGGCCATCGGCGCCGCCGGCGCGAGCCGCACGACAAGCCGGTCGGGCAGACGCAAGTCGATTGCCCGCACGTCGCGCTTGAGGATGGCGCTCGAACGCTCGACGCGAGCGAGTTCGGCCCATGCGCCCGCGGCTTGGTCGGCCGGCAACAGAACATCGATCGCATTGTCGATCTGCAAATTCCAGCGGCGATCGGCGACGCGGACGGCCGCTGTGACACGGGTCGCGAGGTCGGGCTCGGTAGCCAGCATCGCCAGCAACTCGGCCGCATGACCGGCGGCGGCGTCGCCGACGACCATCGGCAACTTGGCGAAGCGATCCAGTCGCGCCACCGGGATGATCGACCCGGTACGGTCGATCAGGTCGAGCTTGCCGTTATGCTGCCACAGCGCCAGCGGTTTGCGCTCGACCAAACGGACGATCAGCGTATCCGGCAGCCGTCGCTCGATCGCGGCTGATCTGACCCAGGGCAAGGCCTCGAGCTGCTGCCGGGCGCGCACCGGGTCGACTGCTAAGATCGGGGTGCCCAGCCCGGCGCCAAGGGCGGTGAGGATCGTCTCGCGATCGGTGGTCTCGCGCCCCTCGACCCGGATATCGGCGACTTTCAGGCCGATATTCGCGCTGGCGCCGAGCAGCCGGGCCTCGACCCTCTGCCAATCGGCGGACCCGGTTCGCGACATGCCGAACCAGACCCCGCCGCAAATCGTCGCCGCCGCGACGACCGCAACGGCGAGGCGCCAGCCGATCCGGCGCAGCCTCGCCGTCCGGATTTTCCGGCGCAACCGGCTCGGCGGCGCGGCGCTTACGCGTCGCATGCCGCGGCCTCCACCATCCAGGCGACCAGTTCGTCGAACCGGATGCCGGCATGACGGGCGATATCGGGCACCAACGAGGTCGGCGTCATCCCCGGCTGGGTATTGACCTCCAAAAGATAGAGCTGATCGCTGCCGTCCGCAGTGTCGTCATAGCGCAGATCGGCGCGGGTAACGCCGCGGCAGCCGAGCGCCCGATGAGCACGCAAGCCGATGTCGAGCGCTTCCTCGTAAGCTGCCGCCGGGATCGGGGCCGGCGTCAGGTGAACCGACCCGCCGGCCGCGTATTTCGCGTGATAGTCATAAAAGCTGCCGCTGGGGACGATTTCGCAGACCCCGAGCGCCTGATCGCCGAGGATCGCCACCGTCAGCTCGCGACCGGGGATGAAGCGTTCGATCAGAAGCTCGCCGCCGAAGCTCCACTGCGTCACCTCTTCGCGCCAGGAATTATCGTTGACCCGCACGATGCGCACGCCGACGCTCGATCCCTGGTTGGTCGGCTTGACGACAAACGGCGCCGGCAGCGGATCGCCGTCGGCGAAATCGGCCAGGCGAGCGACGATGCCGTCTGCAACCCTCAGCCCGGCCGCGCGGAACAGCGCTTTTGCCGTCGGCTTGTGCATCGCCAACGCCGAAGCCAGCACGCCGGAATGGGTGTAGGGAATGCCGAGCATCTCGCATACGCCCTGCACCGCGCCGTCTTCGCCGCCGACCCCATGCAGCGCGTTGAAGATCACATCGGGGCGCGGTTCCAGACCGCGCAGCAGCGCCGGCAGGTCATGGCCGACGTCGATGACGCCGACCCGATAGCCGCGATCGGCGAGCGCCTTGGCGCATTCGCGCCCGCTCGACAACGACACCTCCCGCTCGGGCGACCAGCCGCCCATCAACACCGCTACCCGCCTAGTCATCGCCGGACTCCGCCGCGGCGGCCGGACCGGTCGCTTCCAGCGGACGACCAACGCGGCGGATTTCCCATTCCAGCAGGATTCCGCCGGTCTCCCAGACGCGCCGCCTCACCTCCTCGCCCAGGCCTTCGAGATCGGCGGCGGTGGCATTGCCGCTGTTGATCAGAAAATTCGCGTGCTTCGGCGACACCATCGCCCCGCCGCGGACGAGACCGCGGCAGCCGGCCCGGTCGACCAGACGCCATGCCGCCTCGCCCGGCGGGTTGGCGAAGGTCGATCCACCGGTCCGCGACCGGATCGGCTGGGTCGTCCTGCGGGCCTGACGAATCGCCGTCATCCGCTCGGCGATCCCGGACCGGTCGCCGGCAACGCCCCGGAGCCGGGCGGCGATGAAGATCCAACCGGGATCGACGCCGCATCGGCGATAGGAAAGCCCCATCGTCGCGCGATCGAGCCGGTGGCTGGCGCCGCGGCGATCGAGCGCCGTCACCGACACCAGAGCATCGCCGATCTCGCGCCCATAGGCCCCGGCATTCATCCGCAAGCCGCCGCCGATCGTTCCCGGGATGCCCGACAGGAATTCGAGACCGGCAATTCCGGCCTTGACCGCGGCCCTCGACACATTGAGGTCGAGCGCCCCCGCACCGGCGCAAACCTCCTGGTCGTCGACCGAGATATCGGCGAAGCCGCGGCCGAGGCGGATCGTGACGCCTTGTATCCCGCCATCGCGCACCAGCAGATTGGAGCCCTGCCCGATGACCGTCACCGGGACCGCTTCCGGCAGCGCCGCCAGGAAATCGGCAAGATCGGCCGCATCGGCCGGCTGGAACAGCACTTCCGCGGCGCCGCCGGCGCCCAGCCAGCTCTGCCTGCCGATCGGCGCGTCGGCAATGAGCCGGCCGCGCACCGCCGGAAGCCCGGCGATCAGAGCGGCTGTCGGGCTTTCCCGCCGCGGCATCATCGGACCTCGCGCCCCGACCGATAGCCGGCAAGTTCGCCCGGCAATCCATTGGCCCAGCCGCTGATCGACCCGGCGCCGAGGCACACCACCATATCGCCCGGCCGGGCCAGTTCGCCGATCAGCGGGGCCAGTTCGCTCGGCCGCGACAACGGGCGAACGTCACGATGCCCGTGCTCGATGATGCCGGCAACGATCGCCTCGCGCGTCACTCCGTCGAGCGGCGTCTCGCCGGCGGCGTAGATATCCGCCACCAGCACCAGATCGGCATCGTTGAAGCAGGTGCAGAACCCATTGAAGAGGTCGCGCACACGGGTGAAGCGATGCGGCTGCACTACGGCGATGACCTTGCCGCGGACGATGGCGCGCGCCGCTTTCAGCACCGCAGCGATCTCGACCGGATGATGGCCGTAATCGTCGACCACGGTGACCCCGTTCCATTCGCCCGTCTTGGTGAAACGGCGCTTGACCCCTTTGAAATGAGCGAGCGCATTGCGCAGCGCATCGTCGCCGAGGCCAAGCGCCTCGGCGACGGCCGCGGCGGCGAGTGAATTCTGCACATTGTGCTGGCCGAACATCGGCAGAAAGAGATCCGCGACGGTGCGCCCACGCTCCGAGAGCGAGTCGGAAATGACGATGTCGAAGCGAATGCCGTCCTGCCCGTGACGGATCTCGACGGCGCGGATATCGGCCTGCGGGCTCATGCCGTAGGTCAGCACGCGGCGGTCCGACAATTTCGGGATCAAGCCCTGCACGACCGGGTGATCGATGCACAGCACCGCAAAGCCGTAAAAGGGGATGTTGCCGACAAAGGTTTCGAACGCCTGGCGCACGGCGTCGAAACCGCCGTAGAAATCGAGGTGCTCGGGATCGATGTTGGTGACGATCGCCGCCGTCGCCGGCAGGCGGGTAAAGGTGCCGTCGCTCTCATCGGCCTCGACCACCATCCAGTCGCCCGCCCCCAGCCGGGTATTGGTGCCATAGGCATTGACGATGCCGCCGTTGATCACGGTCGGGTCGAGCAGCGCGGCTTCGAGCAGCGCGCCGATCAACGAGGTCGTGGTCGTCTTGCCATGCGTGCCGGCAATCGCCAGCGACCATTTGAGACGCATCAATTCGCCCAGCATCTCGGCGCGCCGCACCACCGGGAGGCGGCGCGCGCGCGCCGCGACGACCTCCGGGTTGTCGGCGGCAACCGCGGACGAGACGACGACGACCTCGGCGGCCCCAAGATTGACGGCGTCATGCCCGATCGACACCGGGATCCCCAGATCGACCAGCCGGCCGACATTCGCGCTCTCGACGAGATCGCTGCCTTGAACCTGGTAGCCCAGATTGCGCAGCACCTCGGCAATTCCGCTCATGCCGATCCCGCCGATGCCGACGAAGTGAAGCGGCCCGATACTGAGCGGCAGCGCCCTCATGCCGCCCTCCCGTGCGACGCTGCCGCGGCTGGACGTTCGAGCGACAGCGCCAGGCGCGCCAGATCCCGGGCCGCATCGCGGCGGCCGAAGCCGGCGGCGCAGGCAGCGGCTGCGGCCAGGGCGGCGGTGTCGCCGAACAGGCTTTCGAGCCGGACGGCCAGGGTGGGCGCGCGCAGTTCGGCCTGGGCGATGACCCAGCCGCCGCCGGCCTCGGCGAAAGCATGCGCATTCATCGTTTGATGATCTTCGGCCGCGTGCGGATAAGGAACCAGCAGCGCCGGGCGTCCGGCCGCGGCCAGCTCGGCCAGGGTCGAGGCGCCGGCGCGGCAGATCACCAGATGCGCCCGCGCCAATCGCGCTGGAACGTCGGCGAAAAAACTATCCAGCTCGGCGGCGATCCCGTGCTCCGCGTAGGCCTGCGCGACCGCGGCGAGATCCTCGGGCCGCGCCTGCTGGCTGACCCTGAGCGCCGCGCGCAGGCGGACCGGCAGTGCGGCCAGCGCCGCAGGCACGATCTCGCTCAGGATGCGCGCTCCCTGGCTGCCGCCGAAGACCAACAATTCGATCGGCTCGCCGGACCGCGGCGTCCGGTAGCCGCTGTCGCCGACGGCGACGATCGCCGGCCGGACCGGGTTGCCGATGTGGATTGCCCGCGCGCTGTCCGCCGGCCGCAGACCCTTGGTCCCGGGAAAGCCGGTGGCGATATGCCGAACCCGCGGGGCGAGCAGCCGGTTGGCCCGCCCGATCACCGCGTTCTGCTCGTAAATCATGGTCGGCAGTCCGAGATGGGTCGCGGCGAGCATGGTCGGCACCGAGGGGTAGCCGCCGAAACCGATCACGCCGGCCGGCAACAAGCGGCGCAACAGCTGCCGCGCCTGCAGGGTGCCGGCGGCGATCTCGGCAAGAGCATGGGCGGTTCGGACCGGGCCGCCCCCGAAGCGGCCGGCGCGCACCCGGCAGACTTCGATGCCGGCGGTGCGCCCGCCGAGCGCATCGGCGCGCGCATCGGTCAACAGATGGACGCGCCGGCCGCAGGCCATGAGTTCGCGCGCCAGCGCCTCGGCCGGAAACAGATGGCCGCCGGTGCCGCCGGCGGCGAGGACGAATGCGGCGCTCACAGATCGGTCCCGGCCAGCCGTCGCCGGGTCAGGGCGAGCAGCATCCCCATGCCGAGCGCCAGCGCCAACATTGAGGAGCCGCCATAGGACAAAAACGGCAGGGTCATCCCTTTGGTCGGAATCAGCTGCAAGCTCGACGCCATGTTGATGGCCGCCTGCAGCCCGAACTGGATCAACAGCCCGGCAGCCGAGAGCAGGACGAACAAGCTGCCCTCTTGCGACAGCCGCGAAAATCCACGCAGCACGATGAAGGCGAACACGGCGATGACCGCGAGGCAGACGACAAGACCGAACTCCTCGCCGACGACGGCGAAAACGAAATCGGCATGCGCATCCGGCAACACATTCTTGATCGTGCCCTCGCCTGGGCCGCGGCCCCACAATCCGCCATTGGCGAAAGCTTCGAGCGACCGGTTGACCTGATAGCTGTCGCCGGCGGCGGGATCGAGGAACTGGTCGATCCTGAGCCTGACATGCGGCAGCCAGGCATAGGCGCCGGCCATCCCCCCGACCCCGGCGAGAGCGCCGAGCACGACCCAATAAATGCGCAAACCCGCCATATAGAACTGGGCGAGCCAGACCACCGACACCACGACCGCCATGCCAAGATCGGGCTCCCGGATCAACATGCCGAGAATCAGCAGGAACAGCGCTCCCGATATCAGATTGCCGGGAAAGCCCGGTCGCAGTTTCTGCTCCGAAAACAGCCAGGCAGCAACCACGGCAAAGGTCGGTTTGACGAATTCCGACGGCTGCAGCGCCAGCCCCGGCAGATCGATCCAGCGCCGGGCGCCCTTGATTTCGACACCGACGACAAAAGTAAGCGCCAACGCCGTCAACGCGATGCCGAAGCCGATAACCGCGACGCGGCGAATCGTTCGCGGCGTCAGCAGCGAGATCCCGAATATCAGGCCGATCGCAACCGGTAAGGTGGCGACATGGCGGCGCACGAAGTGCAGTCCGTCGTAACCGATACGCTGGGCCACCGCAGGGCTGGCGGCAAGGCTCAGCAGCACCCCGAAGGCGAGCAATCCGCTCAGCGCCGCCAGGGTGAGGCGATCGACCGTCCACCACCAGCGCGCCACCGGGCTGTTATCGATGCGCGCGAACCTCATAGAGCGCGATCCTCGCCACGCCGCAGGAGCGTCTCGCCAGACGCGGCACCCGCAGCGGTGGCTTTAACTGTACAACGGATCCTGGTGCGATCGGCGGCCGAATGTGCGGCGGCAACAGCGATCATCCGGACTTACCTCAGCTTCAAGGTCGCCAGCCCGGCGATTGCCAGGATCGAGGCGATAATCCAGAAGCGGATCACGATCGTCGGCTCCGCCCATCCTTTCTGCTCGAAGTGGTGGTGCAACGGCGCCATCCGGAAGACGCGCCGGCCCGTCACCTTGAAGCTCGCGACCTGTACTATGACCGACACCGCCTCGAGCACGAACAGCCCGCCGATGACCGCCAGCACCAGTTCGTGCTTGGTGACGATGCTGATCGTGCCGAGCGCTCCGCCGATCGCCAAGGACCCGGTATCACCCATGAATACCATTGCCGGCGGGGCATTGAACCAGAGGAACCCCAGGCTCGCGCCGACCATCGCGCCGCAAAACACCGCCAGTTCGCCGGTCCCGGGCACGTGATGGATCTGAAGGTAGGCGGCAAAGATCGCATTGCCGACGAGGTAGGTGATCAAGGCAAAACAGCCCGCGGCGATCATCGTCGGCACGATGGCCAACCCGTCGAGCCCATCGGTCAAGTTGACCGCGTTCGACGCACCGACGATGACGAAGACGCCGAACGGGACGAACCACCAGCCGAGGTCGATCAGCACATTTTTGAAAAACGGTACGGCGAGCGTATCGGCCAGCGTATGGGGGGCCACAAAAGCAAGGACAATACAGGCCAGGCCGCCGACCACGATTTCGAGAAAGAGCTTGGATTTGCCCGAGAGCCCGCGATGCGAATTTCTGGAAAGCTTGGTGTAGTCGTCAAAAAAGCCGATCAGCCCGAAACCCACGGTGACCAGCAGCACGATCCAAACATAGGGATTGGACAGATCGGCCCACAGCAACGTCGAGATCGTCAGCGCCAACAAAATCAGGAAGCCGCCCATCGTCGGCGTTCCTTTTTTACGGATCAAATGGCCCTCGGGACCATCCTCGCGGATCGGCTGACCGTTCGTCTGCTTCGAACGCAGCCAGCTAATGATCGCCGGGCCAAAGACAAAGCTGATCAGCAATGCGGTTACGACCGCCCCGCCCGACCGAAAAGTAATGTAGCGAAACAAGTTGAAGACTTGAAATCGGTCGGCAAGGGAATAGCACAGCAGGTACAGCATGCCGTCAAGTCTCGGCGGTCTGCGCTGCCGCGCGTAAAGCGTCGACGATGCGGCCGATGCCGATACCGTGCGAGCCTTTGACCGTCACCACGTCGCCGGACCTCAGAAACCTCCGCAAGGCGGGGACCGCTTCGTCGGCGGTTCGCCACCATCCGCCGCGAACCGGCAACGGCAGCGCGGCGTGCAGCGCCGCCATTGCCGCACCGACCAGGAAGACCCGCTCGACCCCGGCCGCGAGCAGCGGCCGGGCAAGCTCGCAATGCAACCGCTCGGCCGTATCGCCGAGTTCGAGCATGTCGCCGAGCACCGCCACCCGCCGTCCGTCCGCAGCCGGGACGATGGCGCCGAGCACCCCAAAAGCCGCCGTCATCGCCGCCGGGCTGGCATTGTAGCTCTCGTCGATCAAAGTGAGTTCGCCGTCGCCCCAAGGGAGAAGGTGGCGCCGCCCGCGGCCGGGCATCGCCTCGAGACCGGCGAGGGCGGCTGCGGCACGGCGCAGATCGGCGCCGAGCGCCATCGCCGCGCCCAGCGCTGCCAGCCCATTCATCACCCAGTGGCGCCCCGGAACCGGCAGCCGGAACCCCAAATTCTCGCCTGCGAGCGAAGCCTCGACCACGCTGCCGTACGGGTCGAGCACGCAGTCGATCAGCCGGACATCCGCCTCGGGATGGGCGCCGAAGCCGATTATCGCGGCCGCGCCGGCCCGCTTAGCCGCGGCCGCGAGCCGGGCATAGTAGGGATTGTCGCGGTTCAGCACCGCGCTGCCGCCCGGCTCCAACCCGATGAAGATCTCCGCCTTGGCGTCGGCGATCGCTTCGACCGATCGGAAAAAACCGAGATGGGCCGGCTCGACCGTCGTGATCACGGCTGCATGCGGCCGCACCAAGCCGCTCAACGCGGCGATCTCGCCGGCATGGTTCATGCCGAGCTCGAAGACGCCGTAGGCCGCGTCGGGCGGCATGCGGGCAAGCGAGAGCGGCGCCCCCCAATGATTGTTGAGGCTGCCGGCCGAGGCGCAGGTCGGCCGGCAGGCGGCAAGCGCCAGACGCAACGCCTCCTTGGTGCCGGTTTTGCCGACGCTGCCGGTGACCGCGGCGATAAGGGCGCCGCTGCGCTGCCGGGCCGCCGCGGCGAGCGCATGCAGGCCGTCGAGCGTATCGGCGACGCGCAGCAGCGCGGAGCCCGCGGGCAGACCGCAAACTTCGCGATCGACCATCGCGGCGACGGCGCCGCCCGCCAGTGCGGCGGCGACGAAATCATGGCCGTCATGGTTCGGCCCGCGCAGCGCGACGAACAAATCGCCCGCCTTCAATGTGCGGGTATCGATCGACACCCCGCTCGCGGCCCAGCCTACCGAGGCGCGGCCGTCGGTTGCCTCGGCCGCTGCTGCGGCGGTCCACAGCGGGGTCATCCGACGAGCCGCCACCCCGCCGATCGCGCAACGGTCCGGCGGACGAAGCCGGCGTCGTCGAACGGGTGGGTCGTATCGCCGATGATCTGGCCGGTTTCGTGCCCCTTGCCGGCGATGACCAGCAGATCGCCCGGCGCCAATCCGGCGATGGCGGCGGCGATCGCCCGGTCGCGACCGGCGATCTCGATCGCCCCGGAGGCGGCGCCCAGGATCGCATGTCGGATCTCGGCCGGGTCCTCGTGCCGCGGGTTGTCGTCGGTCACATAGACGCAGTCGGCGAGCTGCGCCGCCGCATCGCCCATCAGCGGGCGCTTCCCGGCGTCGCGGTCGCCGCCGCAGCCGAACAACGCCACCAGCCGATCGCGGGCATGCGGGCGCAAAGCGGCCAGCACGGTCGCAAGCGCATCGGGCGTATGCGCGTAATCGACCACGATCGCCCCCCCATGCGGGTGCTGGGCGATGAATTGCAGACGCCCCGGCACCGCGGTCAACCCGGCCAGCGCATCGAGCGCGGTCGCCGGGGCCGAGCCGGCGGCGATCGCCAAGCCGAGCGCCGCGAGCGCGTTCATCGCCTGAAAGCCGCCGGCGAGCGGCAACATCAGCTCGCGGCGGAGGCCGAGAATATCGAGAACGAGGCTCTGGCCGCCGGCTCGCGCCTCACGGCCGACGAGGCGCAACTCGGCCGTGCCGGCGGCGCCGTAGCCGAGCACCGGATGCCCGTGGGCGCGGCACAACGCCGCCAGACGGGGGAACTCGGCGCTGTCGGCGTTGAGCACCGCCGAACCGCCCGATGCGAGCAGCGTCGTGAACAGCCGGTCCTTGGCCGCCCGGTAATTCGCCATCGAGCCATGGTAGTCGAGATGATCGCGGGTCAGGTTTGTGAAAGCGGCGGCGGCGATCGGCAGGCCGTCGAGACGGCATTGGTCGAGCCCATGGCTCGACGCCTCGACCGCTGCATGCTCGACCCCATTGGCCGCCAGCTCCGCCAGGTCGCGGTGGAGCGCCACCGGATCGGGCGTCGTCAGCGACCCGGGGCGGCGCCCGGCAGACGTCACCAGACCGAGCGTCCCGAGGCTGGCTGCGGGGTGACCGAGTGCGACCCAGATCTCACGCAGGAAATGCACGACCGAGGTCTTGCCGTTGGTGCCGGTGACGGCGGCCATCACGCGCGGCGCCGGGGCGTAAAATCGCGCTGCCATCAACGCCAGCCGACGCTGCGGTTGCTCGTCGGTGACGATCGCGACGCGACGGCGAAATTCGGGCGAGAGATCGAGGGCGCCGCCGCGCCCGTTCGGGCCGGCCAAGATCGCAACCGCGCCGCGCGCCGCTGCATCGCCGGCAAATGCCCGCCCGTCGAGCCTGGAACCGGGCAGCGCCGCAAACAAATAACCCGGGCGCACCTCACGGGAATCGGCGCTGAGACCGACGATCTCCGGATCGCCGGCCGGCCAGTCGGCGAGCGCCGGAGGCGAAGGGCGAATCAGCTCAGTAAGCTTCAACCCGCTTGCCTTGCAGGCTGTCGGGCGTCAGTACGCGAGCCACTTCCGGCGCGGATTCGTTGACCGGCTTGACGCCGAGCAGCGGGGCCATGCGGACGATGACCCGACCGACGGCCGGGGCGGCGGTCCACCCGGCAGTAGCGTAACCGTGGCTCGCCTTGGTGCCGTGCGGCTCGTCGACCATCGCCAGCACCAGGTATCTGGGGGCGGTCATCGGAAACACGCCGACAAAGCTGGACAGCAGCTTGCGCTCGGCATAGTGCCTGCCTTCGACCTTGTCGGCCGTGCCGGTCTTGCCGCCGACGACATAGCCCGGCGCGTCGACCATCTCGCCGGTGCCGTATAGGACGACGAGCCGCAACAGCTTGCGCATCCGCTCCGAGGTGTCCGGCGTGATGACCTGCCGGCCTTGCGGCTCGACGCCCGAGGGTAGTTTGAGCAGGGTCGCCTGGTGCAGCACCCCGCCATTGACCAGCGCCGAGGCGGCGCTGGCGATCTGCAGCGGGGTCTCGGAGATGCCGTGGCCAAAACCGATCGTCATGACGTTGACCTCGCGCCACCTGGTCGGATAGTGCGGCTTGCCGAGCTCCTTCACCTCCAGGGCCGGCTGGGTCAGCAGCCCGAATCTGCGCAGATATTCCTGCTGCCGCACCGCGCCGACCGCAAGGGCGATCTTGGCCTCGCCGATATTCGACGAATACATCAGAATTTCCGGCACGGTCAGCGGGCGACGCTTGGCGTGATAATCGGAGATCGTGAACCGTCCGATCCTGATCGGATGGGTCGCGTCGAACACCCCGGTCATCGTCGTGGCGCCCGAATCGAGACCCATTGCGGTCGTGAAGATCTTGAATACCGAGCCGATCTCATAGTCGCCGAGGGTGACGCGGTTGAACATCCGGTCAGCCGGAGAAATGTCGGGATGGGCGGGGTCGCGCGTATCCGGATGGGCCGGATCGAAATCCGGTAAGGACACCATCGCCAGGATTTCGCCGGTGTTGACGTCCATGATCAGGCCGGCCGCACCCTTGGCGGTGAAATCGTCGACTACGCGATGAAGCTCGTCGTGAAGGATATACTGCAGGCGAACATCGATCGACAGTTGCAGCGGGTCCTTTCGCCCGTCGAGTGCGCCATTGAGCCCGCGCTCGATCCCGGCAAGACCGGTATCGTCGATCCCGGTATAGCCGACGACGTGCGATGTCAGCGCGGCGTAGGGGTAGACCCGCCGCTGTTCGTGCTCGAACTGGACCCCCGGGATGCCGAGTTGATTGACCGCATACTCCTCCTGCGGGGTCAGGTGCCGCTTCAGCCAGACAAAGCCTTTGGTCGAACTCAGCTTGGCCAAGACCTCGGCGCGGTTCAGATCGGGCAGCGCGCCGACGAGTTCTCGGGTTGCTTCGGCGGCGTCGAAGATCTGCCTCGGATTGGCGAAAAGCGAGGGGCTGTCGAGGGTCGTCGCCAGCAACCTGCCATTGCGGTCGACGAGGTCGGCGCGCAGCAGCGGCGGCACGGCGTGGCGAGCGTGGGCCGTCGGCAGCCGGTCGGCGCCGACCCCGATCAGCGTCACCTCTGCGGTGCGCAGCGCGATCAGCAGGAAAACGGCGGAAAACAGGATACCGGCGATGAACAACCGGGCGCGGCACCCGTCGCGGGCGCGTCGTGCCGGACCGTCGGGGATGACCGGCGCGCAGGGCGGCGGCTTGAAATGCCGAGGTCGGCAGGGATTGTCGTCGAGCGACTGGAGCGCGACCATCACCGGCCCGCCGCGACCCGCTCGATCAACAGATCGAGCGATCTTCCATCGAGCGATCCGGCGGCCGATCGGGTTCCGGGCGATCGGACGGCGTCCGATTTTGCCGAGCGCCGCGGGCTGGTGCTCCCGTAAGCTGCAACCCGGGTCGGTTTGGCGGCCTCCGCGGCGGTCGCCGGCTGTTCGAGAGATATCGTCGTAACCGCCGGCGAGTTCCCGGGCGGCAGTTCCCGGACGGCGAGTTCCCGGACGGCGAGTTTCCGGGCAGCGAATTTCCGGGCAGTGGAGCCTCCGGCCGCACCGGCTCGGCACTCGCGACCGCCCCGAGCGCAGCGGCCGCAGGCGGAGCAGCGGGCGCCGGGGCAACAGGCGCCGGCGCTGGCGGCGGCGTCGGGCGCATCGGGATGTCGGCGATTGCGGTCTGCAGCTGCTTGGTGGTGATCGGTTCGAGCGACAGAAAGCGCTGGTTCATCTGAGCCAGGGTCTCCGGGCGATTGAGATAGGCCCATTCGGCATTGAGAACGCGCAGTTCGCGCTCCTGGGCATCGGCCGCTTTGGTGGTCTGGGCGAGCTGGTCGGTCAGCGCCTGGACCCGATATTTGACGGCGAAAGTGGCCACGGCCGCGCTCACCACCAGCAACAGCCAGAAAACGGGGGCGAGCCGGGTCATATGGCCGCCCCTCGAACCTGCCCCGTTCCGGGCCGGAGGCGAGCGGCGTCGCGCGTCGGGGCGGCGGTCCGTTCGGCAGCCCGCAACCGCGCCGATCGGGCCCGCGGGTTGCGGGCGATCTCGCCGGCATCGGGCCGAACCGCCCGGCGATGCAGCAGTTTGAAGCTCGGGATCGGTGCGGCGACCGGTTCGGGGTCATGGCGCGAGGCGCGCGGCGCCGCATCGCTGCGCTCGCGCAGAAAACTCTTGACCCGCCGGTCTTCGAGCGAGTGGAACGCGACCACGGCGAGCCGGCCGCCGGGCATCAGCAATTGCTCGGAGGCGGCCAGCCCGCGGTCGAGCTCGCCCAGTTCGTCGTTGACGGCGATGCGCAACGCCTGAAAGGTCCGGGTTGCCGGGTCGAGGCCCGGTTCGGATCGGGGCACGGCGGCGCCTACGATCTCGGCGAGTTCGAGCGTGTGTCGGATCGGCCGCCGCTGCCGCGCCGCGACGATCGCGCGCGCGATCCGTCCGGCAAACCGTTCCTCGCCGAGGGCGCGGATCAGATCGGCCAGCTCTTCTTGCGGCAAGGTCGCGACGAGATCGGCGGCGCTCGGCCCCTCGCCGCTCATGCGCATGTCGAGCGGGCCGTCAAAGCGGAACGAAAAGCCGCGACCCGGGGTATCGAGCTGCATCGACGACAGTCCGAGATCGAGGGCGATGCCGGCAATCCGCCCGGTATCGGCCTCGATCTCGGCAAGCAGCCGCACCATCTCGCCAAAACGCCCTTCGACGACGGTCAGCCGCCCGCCTTGCCGCAGCGCCAGATCATGTCCGCAGCGCACCGCATCGGGATCGCGGTCGATGGCGACGACATGGCAGCGCGCCGCGCCGAGCAGCGCCGTCGTATAGCCGCCGGCGCCGAAAGTGCCGTCGACATAGACTGCGTCGTCGCGCGGCGCCAGTGCGGCGAGCACGGCTTCGACCAGGACCGGGACATGCCCGCCGGCGGGCATCGTTTCCGGCCGCGCCGGCTGATTCGGCAGGGCTGCCCGGGAACGTCGCCGCGGCGGCCGGGTCATTGCCGGCGCCGACCGGCAAGAGTGCCGAGCGACGGCATCCTGCCGTCTTGCCGGCCGAGCCGCTCGCGCGCCGCGGCTTGATGCGCGGCAAAACGGTCGGGCTCCCAGATCTGGAAGGTCGGGCCGAGTCCGACAAAAGCCGCATTCTCGGTCAGATGAGCATAGGCGACGAGATGTTCGGGCAGCAGGACCCGGCCTTCGGGATCGAACGGCAGATGATGCGACTGACCAAAGACCATCGTCGCAATATCCTGCCGCTGCTCGGGATCGTCCAGATCGTCGAGGCCGGTCGAAATCGCTTCCATCCGATCGATGCCGGAGGCTTCGATCGCCGCATGTTTGGGCATCGGATAGGCGACGATCCCCGGGAAGCTCTGTCCGGTTATCTGGGCGCGAAAGGTCGCCGGCACTGAAACCCGCCCCTTGCGGTCGACCTTGTTCACGTAAGTGGACATGAAAAGTGCCACTTCTTCCCCCAACGCCCACCCATGGACGCTCGGCAAGGGGCGCCCGATAGATGCTGCCGAAGTTCCCCCCGTCGGCGGCACCCGTCCTTGGGTGGTGATGGGATATCATGGGTAAAAATGGGTGTCAATGGTCTAGCCTAATAAAACTTCAGATTTCCAAACTCCCTGTGCTCGGTCGAATCGGACCACATCATGTAGTCCCCGGCCTCGTCTCGGTCACAACAAACGCGATCTTTGATCGAGTAGGAGAACCAGCCGGACCATTGTGTTCATCTACTGTTCTTCCTGCGGAATGTCGTCGTCATTCGTCGGCAGCCGCAAAGGCAGGCCGCACCTCGCCGGTCGTCCTGCCCGGCAAGGCCGAGGCTGCGGTCAATATACGCTGCGCGATCATCGGCTTGCAGTGATCGTACAAGGCCACCCGCGCCGCCTCGGCGCGATTGTTGCCGAAGATGCCGGTTTCAACCAGCCGGTCGAGATACCAGACGGTTTGACTGTTCGGCGACAACGTGATGAGTTCCGATTTGAGCGGATTGGAGTCTCTCGCCAGCGCCGCAGCGAGCCTCTCGGGATCAGAAGGAATGGCCAAAGAAATTCCCGGTTCTGCGAATCGCATCATCCCAATCCGCCGGGAAAACAGACTCGGCGGCCGCCGACGGTCGGATGAGGCCGAGCCCTCGGGAATCCGGGTCGAAGCAGCGGGGCGCGTCCCCGCAACCGACGCCGTCGAGGAGTGATGCGATGAAGGTCTTTGTCTTCGACCTTTTGGCCTATGGCCAGCGGCTCGACCATCTGAAGATCGGCAATGAGCTGCCTTATCCGCTGCCGAACCGTCATTTCAATCCGGCAGTCGCGGCCCGGACCTACGCCGAACATCTCGCCGCCTGGGAAGAGCTGGACCGGCTCGGCTATGACGGGGTGGGGTTCAACGAGCACCATTGCTCCCCCTACGGGCTGATGAATTCGCCGAATCTGCTGGCCGCCGCGGCAGCGCAGCGCACCAAAAAGCTCAAATTGCTGATCTACGGCAATCTTTTGCCGTTGCACGAGCCGTTGCGGCTTGCCGAAGAGCTGGCGATGCTCGACTGCATGTCGAACGGTCGATTGATCTCCGGATTTGCCCGCGGCATCCCGCGCGAATACCAGGTCCACAACGTGCCGCTCGACGAGTTGCGCGCCCGCTTCGAGGAGGCGTTCGCGATCATCACCGGGGCGTGGCGGGAGGAGGTCTTTTCGTATCAGGGCCGATACTGGAGCTATCGGGACGCGGCGTTATGGCCGCGCCCGCTGCAGCAGCCGCATCCGCCGATCTGGATGCCGGTCGTCGGCAGCAAGGAATTGATCGAGTTCGCCGGCTTGCACAATTTGCCGATCACCCCGGGTCTCGGGCGCTCGCTCGGTCTGCGCGACGACATCATCCGATATTATGCCCGCTGTCTGGCGCGCGCCGGTCACCGCATCACCCCCGACCATCTGTCTCTCGGGATCAGCGCCTATGTCGCCGCCAGCAAGGCGGAGGCGGTGCGCGAGATGGGTCCGCACCACCTCTATTTCAACCGCACCCTGTTCAGCCACGGCAACTTCACCGAGACCAGCCGCCAGCGCGAAACCGGGTATTCGACCGCGGCCTCGACCGATTACGTGCGTCCGGAGAACCTGCGCGCCGCCCAATTCGCCCGCGAGGACTTCCGCAATTTGACGATGGCCGAGGTCGAGCGGCAGGCCGAGGAGATGCCGTGGGGCACCGCCGAGGAAGTGACCCGGCGGATCATCGCCGCAGCCGACAGCGCCGGCGCCGACAATGTGCAGGTCAGCCTCAATCGCGGGGTCTTGCCGCACGAGTTGTTCATCGAACAGATCCGCCGCTTCGCCCGCGACGTATTGCCCGCATTGCAGGCGCACACGGTGACGCGCGTGCCGCTCGCCGAGGAAGTCGCGGCCTGACGCCGAACTCGGGGACTTAAGGGCGCACATGCGCCGCCGCGCCTGCCGGGTCGCCCATGTCGTCCTCTGAACCCTCCCTTACGTAAGTTTATTCTAAGCCTAGGAACGCCGCTCGTCCCGGTCAGCTTCGTGCGCTTCCATGTCGATGTGCGCGACGCCGAAATCGTCATAAGCCGCACCGACCGTGGCGAAGCCGAGGCTTTGGTAAAACGGCGCGAGGCGGAGTTGGGCACTGAGTGAGATCGCTTGCCGCGGATAGTGCGCGCGGCAAAACGACAGCGCCTCCGTCATCAGCCGACGGCCGAGCCCGCGCCCGCGCCACTCGGCGGCGACCGCGACCCGGCCGATCCGGACCGTCGTCTCGGCATCGGCCGGCGGCAGCAGCCGCAAATAGCCGGCAAGCATGCCCTCGGTCCGCAAGGTCAGATGCCAGGCCGACAGGTCGAGGCCGTCGAGATCGGGATAAGGCGAGCGCTGCTCGACGACAAAAATCCGCTGCCGGAAGCGCAGCAATTCGTAGAGCGCCGGCGCCGACAGCGCGTCGAAGCGCTGCCATCGGGTCATGATCTCTGGCAAGCTGGTCACCGTCGCAGTCCCGGAGGATACCGCCATGCAGCCGCAGGATTATGGGCCGTTTCCCTACGTTCCGATCAACGAGCGGCCAAAACTCGTGTGGCCGAACGGGGCGCGGCTCGCGGTCTGGATCATTCCCAACATCGAGTTCTTTCCGCTGACAAAGGGCATTCCGCCGCAGCCCGGGGCGCCCGCCGGCAAGCCGCCCTCGGTGCGGGCCTGGGCGCAGCGCGACTACGGCAACCGGGTCGGCATCTGGCGCATCATGGATGTGCTCGGCAAACACGGCGTCCGGGCAAGCCCGACACTGAACAGCGACATCTGCGACCATCATCCGCAGATCGTCCGCGCGGCGGTCGACCTCGGCTGGGAAATCCTCGGCCACAACCAGACGAACAGCGTCTGGCTCGACGGATTGAGCCCCGAAGCGGAGCGGCAGACGATTTCCCGCACGCTCTCCCGCATCGCCGAAATGACCGGCAGGAAGCCGCTCGGCTGGCTCGGCAGCCGGCCTTGCCGAGACCTGGCACACGCTCGACTGACCTCGCCGACGAGGGCTGCCTCTACGTCGCCGACTGGGTCAATGACGACCAGCCCTACATGATGGACATCGGCGGCAAACCCTTGGTCTCGATCCCTTATTCGTATGAGATCAACGACTCGCCGCACTTCAACAACCGGAACGGCACGATCGGCGAATTCGAGGCGATGATCCGGCGCCAGTTCGACACGCTCTATGCCGAGGGGGCGAGCTCGGGCCGGGTCATGGCGATCTGCCTGCACCCCTACCTGATCGGCGTCCCGCACCGCATCGCCGGGCTCGATTCGGCGCTCGCCTACATCCGCGCGCATGACGGCGTCTGGTTCGCCACCGGCGAGGAGATCGTGCGCCACTGGCGGCAGTCGGGCGCGACGTTCTGAGCGCCGCTGCCGCCGCGGCGCCTCGTTCTTACCCGCCGGGGGCGCGATAGTTGATGCTTTTGGCCGAGGGCCTGGTCGACCTCCTCGACAGTCATCAATGCCGTCGTCCGGGTGCGCACCAGCCCGGCCGCCGATGCGGCGATGCCCAGCGCGGTCAGCGCTGGCATTGTCGGGCAAATCGACGATCAGATAGACGTCGTCTTGGCCGAGGGCATTGTAGATGCACTCGACCTTGCCGCCGGCGCCTTCTACAGCGGCGGTCACCGCCCGCCTTCGGCCGGATGCCTTGTCCTGCTGGAAGCCCTTTAGGCCTTCGGCGCTGTACGACGCCGAAACCAGATACTTGGGCATTATGCAACCTCCCTGAGATCGTCCGTTCGCCGACGGACCATCTCAGAGACTACACCCGGCGGAATGCGCCGGCCACCGTGCCGGTTACTTACTCCCGGCTCGTTGACGCCCTCAACGCCGCAAGTTCGCGGCGCAGCGCGCGCAACTCTTCGAACCGGGCGGTGACGTCGCGCAGAAAGGCGGCGATCCCGACCATCGCACCGGCATCGTCGTGCACCGGCAGGATGGTGAACTCGATCGAGATGCGCTTGCCGTCCTTGCGCATCGCCGGCACGGCCAGCACCTCGCCTTCGCCATAACGGCTCGCAACACCTGCCATGACCCGCCGGTAGCCCTCCCAATGGCGGGCGCGCTGGGCCTCCGGCACGATCAGGTCGAGAGTTTGGCCAAGCGCCTCGTCGGCGGCAAAACCGAAGATGCGTGTCGCCGACCGGTTCCAGAACCGGATCTTGCCCTCCCGATCGGCATAGACGACGGCGTCGGGGCCGTCGGTCGCCAGCCGCTGTAGCAAGCCGGCCGGCAGTTCGTCGCCCATGGTTTCCTCCAACCGCAGTGGTTCACCTGCCGAGGCTGGCGGCGATGCCGAACAAGACGCCGCTCGCCGCAAAAAGTATCAGCGGGTTGAGCCGCGGCCAGCGCAGCAGCAAGCCGTCGCCACCGCCGCCGCCGCCCATACCGCAGCACCGCCGGCGGCCTGCAATACCGCGAGCCCGCCCGCCAGCACCAGACCAGCGGCGATCGGCGCCAGACCGCGCTCGATCGCGCCGTGCCAGAGCGAGCCGCGCCACCGGCCCCACAGCCGCGAGACGCCGTAGACCAGCAGCGACGAGGGCAGATAGAGCGCCACCGTCGCGGTCAGCGCCCCGGCCCATCCGGCGACCTTCCAGCCGACCAGGGTCGACAGCATCGTGCCCGGCCCGGGTGCGGCGCGCGAGATCGCAAACAAATCGGCAAATTCGCGCTGCGTCGTCCAATGATGAACGGCAACCGACTGATGCTCGATCTCGGCCAGCAGCGAGGCGCCGCCGCCGATCGAAAGCAATGACAGCGGACCGAAGACAAAAACCAGCGCCAACAGGGTCCGCCAGTCGTCGGGCATCTCAGCCCCGCCCCTGCAGCAGCGCCACCCCAATGCCGATCGGCGCCAGGCACAGAATCACCGGCAGCAACGGCCAGCGCAGCACGCCGACCGCCACCACGGTCGCGATCGTGATCAGGACCTGGGCGATCTGCGTTTCGGCCGCGCGGCGCGACCGCGAGCCCGGTGGCGAAGGTCAACCCGATCGCCGCGCCGGCGACCCCTTCGAGAACGGCGTGTGCGACCGGATTGCCGGCAATCCGGGCAAAGCCCGCCGCCAGCGCCACCACGATCACCAGCGGTCCCGACAGAAGACCGAACACCGCCGCCAGCGCCCCCCGGCCGCCGTGCAGCCGCTGGCCGACCTGAACCGTCAGATTGACCCCGGCCGAGCCCGGCATGACCCGGCTGAGCCCGACCCCCGCCAGATAGGCCCGATCGTCGAGCCAATGGCGGCGTTGGACGATCGCGCGATAGAGCCAGGCCGCGGTGCCGCCGCCAAAGCTCGTGATCCCGAGCCAAAAAAACGCGGCGAAGATCGCCGGCAGCCCGACCCGGCCGGCCGGCGGAGCGCCGCCCCCTGTTTCCGTTGCTTCGGCCACGCCACCCACCCGATCCATCGTGTCGATTGCGAGGTTACCCGCGCGCCCGCGGCCCGGCGAGCCGGTTCGCATGCGCGCCGCTGCAGCGCCGGGGATTTTCACCGGCGCCGCGACGGGATAGGTTGCCCCTCCCTGGAGATATCAGCGGCACCGCCATGCCCGACACAGCGCTCGAAATCGCGCCGCCCCAACCGGTGCGGCTCGCCGATTACCGGCCGCCGGAATTTCTGATCGACACCGTCGACCTCGTCTTCGAACTCGGCGACGCCGACACCCGGGTCAAATCGCGCCTTCGCCTGCGCCGCAACCCCGAGGCCGCCGCCGGCCGCGACGCGCCGCTGCGCCTCGACGGCGAGGCGCTCGACCTCGTCGCCCTGGCGCTCGACGGCGAGGCGCTCGGACCCAACCGTTATCAGCCGACGCCCGGAGGCGGGCTGGTGCTGGCCGAAGTGCCCGACGCCTTCACGCTCGAGGTCGAGACCCGCATCGCCCCCGACAAGAACACCGAGCTTTCCGGCCTCTATATGTCGGGCGGCAATTTCTGCACCCAATGCGAGCCCGAAGGCTTTCGCCGGATCACCTATTTCATCGACCGGCCGGACGTGACGGCCCGCTATACGACGACGATCGTCGCCGACAAAACCCGCTTTCCGATCCTGCTGTCGAACGGCAACCCCTCCGGCAGCGGGGAGGCGGGGAACGGCCGGCATTGGGCAAAATGGGTCGACCCGCACCCCAAGCCCTCCTACCTGTTTGCCCTCGTCGCCGGCGATCTCGTCGCGGTCAGGGACCATTTCACGACGCGCTCGGGCAGCGAGGTAGCGCTCGCCATCTGGGTACGCCGCGGCGACGAGGACAAATGCGCGCACGCGATGGCCTCGCTGAAAAAGGCGATGCGCTGGGACGAAGACGTCTTCGGGCTCGAATACGACCTCGATGTGTTCAACATCGTCGCGGTCAGCGACTTCAACATGGGGGCAATGGAAAACAAGGGCCTCAACATCTTCAATACGCGCTACGTGCTGGCCAAGCCGGAAACCGCGACCGACACCGATTACCAGAATATCGAAGCGGTCATCGCCCACGAGTATTTTCACAATTGGACCGGGGACCGGGTGACCTGCCGCGACTGGTTTCAGCTTTCGCTGAAGGAGGGGTTGACGGTATTCCGCGACCAGGAATTCTCGGCCGACCAAGGCAGCCGCTCGGTGCAGCGCATCGCCGCGGTGCGGACCCTGCGGGCGGCGCAATTCCCGGAGGATGACGGGCCGCTCGCCCATCCGGTGCGGCCGCCGAGCTACCTGCGGATCGACAATTTCTACACCGCCACCGTCTACAACAAGGGCGCCGAACTGGTGCGGATGATCCAGACGCTGATCGGCAAAGACGGTTTTCGCCGCGGCATGGACCTTTACATCGCGCGGCACGACAACCACGCCGCGACGATCGAGGATTTCGTGGCGGCGATGGAGACGGCGGGCGGTATCGATCTCAGCCGGTTCAAGCTGTGGTATGAACAGGCCGGCACGCCCGAAATCGCGGTCGACGACCGCTGGGACGCCGTCGCCGGCAGCTATGAGCTGGAGGTCGCGCAGAGAATTCCGCCGACGCCGGGCCAGCCCGATAAGGCGCCGATGCTGATCCCGCTGGCGATGGGTCTTCTCGGCGCGGACGGCGCCGAATTGCCGGTCCGGCTCGACGGCGAGGCGAACGGCCGGATCGGGACGCGCGTCCTCAGCCTTGTCGAAGCCCGCCAAACCTTTCGCTTTGTCGATCTGGCGACGGCGCCGACGCCGTCGCTGCTGCGCGGCTTTTCGGCCCCGGTGAAACTGACCGGCGTGCCGCTCGACCGGCTGAAATTCCTCGCGGTTCACGATGCCGAGCCGTTCGCCCGCTGGGAGGCCGGTCAGCAGGTGGCGACCCGAGTTCTGCTCGACCGGGTCGCCGCCCGCCAACGCGGCGAGAAACCGGGGCCGCTCGACCCCGACCTGGTGGCGGCGATGCGCCAGACCCTCGCCGATGCCGAGCGCGACCCGGCCTTTGCCGCCGAGGCGCTGAGCCTGCCGAGCGAGCCGTTTCTGACCGATCAGCTGGCGGTCGCCGACGTCGACGCGGTGCATGCCGTGCGCGAAGCCGCGCGGGTTGCGATCGGCCAGGCGTTGCGGGCGGAATTCGCCGCCGCCTATCAGGCATTTGCCGATGCCGGCCCGTACCGGATCGACGGCGGCGCGATCGGTCGGCGGGCATTGCGCAATACGGCACTTGCCTATCTCGCCGCCGCCGATCCCGGCGCGGGCGCCGCCCTCGCCCGGACCCAGTTCGAGATCGGACGCAACATGACCGATGTGCTGGCGGCATTGACGGCGCTCGCCGATCTCGACCGTCCCGAGCGCCGGAGCGCCCTCGCCCGGTTCTACGACCTGTGGTCGCATGACGAGCTGGTCGTCGATAAGTGGTTTGGTCTGCAGGCGCGCTCGACGCTGCCCGATACGCCCGCCCGGGTGCGCGAGCTGACCCTGCATCCCGCGTTCACCCGCAAAAACCCGAACCGGATGCGGGCCCTGGTCGGCGCTTTCGCGCAAGGCAACCAATTGCGCTTTCACGACCCGAGCGGCGCCGGCTATGTCTTTCTCGCCGACGAGGTGCTGACGCTCGACCCGAGCAATGCGCTGATGGCGGCCCGCCTGGTGCAGCCGCTCGGCGCCTGGCGCCGCTTCGACCCGGCCCGCCAGGCATTGATGCGCGGCCAGCTCGAACGCATCCTCGCCACCCCGGACCTCAGCCCCAACACCTACGAAATGGTGTCGAAGAGTTCGCCTAGCTGTCGCCTGGCTGCGTCGTACCGCCCGTCGCGGCCGCACCATCGGTCAAGCCCGGCGGACGGATTTCCGGCCCGCCGACGATCGGACCCCGCCGCTGCCGGGTACCGGCAAAACGCTCGTTCCGGGCATTAATCTCGAATTTTATGAAACGCCGCCGCCGTTGGGCGATTGACATATCGTATTCGCCCGATTGAGGACCGCTGCGTGCTCGAAATTTTCCTGCTGCGGTCGGCCTTATGGACCTTCTCGTTGGTCCTGGGCAGTCTCGGCGTATTTTGCGTCGTGCGCAGCTTTTCGGCCCCCTGGCTCAGCGGCCATGCCCTGATCCTGATCGGCGTCGCGTCGGCGATCACCTACTGGCTCGACCGCCGCGACTAGGGGACGATCCACCGGAGGGCGCCGGCCGGATCTACCCTCGGCGAGCCGATCGGGCCGCGCTGGAGGGGGCGGGGCGGGGCAAACCGGAGCATTCCGTCGCGCCCGCGCGACGCCGTCCGCGGTTCTAGGCAAATCGGGTATGCTGCATCAGCCGATTTCGCCGATGGCCCGCGCCTCCACGGCCGATTCCGGCCGCGCCCCGGCGCCCGTCAGGAGAGGGCCGATGGAACTCTGGAACCACTGCGAGAACCCGTACCCGTTTGTGCCGAACGAGGTGCTGGAAGAGGCCGAGTCGGTAAGGGCGAGCCTGCCCAATAAATATTGCGATCCGAAGATCGCCGCGCGCCTCTACGACGAGGTCTTCGACGAATACCGGCTGTGCGACGATATCGGCATCCATATCGTCACCAACGAGCATCATTCCGGGATCAACAATTTGTGGGCGGCGAGCCCGGTCATCACCGGCGTTGTCGCCCGGCTTACCCGCAACGTGCGCATCCTGTCGCTCGGCACGCTGATCACGGTGCGGCCCGATCCGGTGCGCATCGCCGAGGAATACGCGACGATCGACGTGCTCTCGCGCGGCCGCCTCGAGATCGGCTTCGTCAAATCCGGCGCGACCGAGATGGTCTCGGGCGACGCCAACCCGATGCGCATCCGCGAGCGCGAGTGGGAGGCGATCGATCTGATCGAGAAATCGCTGACCACCCGCGACGGCCCGTTCAGCTGGGAGGGCAAGTTCTTCATCCACCCGCATGTCAACATCTGGCCGCGACCCTACCAGGAGCCGCGACCCGAGTTCTGGGCGGCCACCAGCGACCTGCCGACCTGCGCCGAGCTCGGCCGCCGCGGCATGGTCAACACCCTGCTGTTCGGGGGCTACGACCGCACCCGGCAGGCCTTTGACGCCTACAAGGGAGCGCGCGCCGCAGCGGGTCTGCCGGCGCCCGGCGAGGACCGATTTTCGTACATGGCGTTCTGCTATGTCGGCGACACCGATGAGGAGGGCATCCGCATCGGCCAGAAGATTGCCTGGTTTCTGACGGTCAGCATCAAGAGCGCGCCGCAATTTTCGAAATTCCAGCCCGGCGCGGTCGCTCCCGAAATGGCGCCCGCGGCGTGGCGCAGCGGGGCGACCAGGCGACCGCGTCCGACCAACCTCGATGCCGAGGCGCTGATCGGCCAGGGCCAGATGTTCGCCGGCAATCCCGACACGGTCGCAAGGCAGATCAGGGAGTTCCGCCGGCGGGTCGGCGGCGTCGGCCACATCATCATGATGACCCGGCAGGGGCTGGTCACCCATGCCGAGGCGGAAAAGAGCTTCAATCTCGCCGCCCGCGAGGTGTTGCCGCAGTTGCAGGATCTCGAACCGCTCGACGCCGGCGGCGCCGCCTGGGCGGCGCAATGACCGGGCAGGAACGCCTCACGCTCGGGCCGATCGAATTGCAGGTGCTGCGCCGCGGCCGGGCCGGCGCGCCGCCGATCCTGCTGCTGCACGGCATCAACAATATCAGCCCGAACGCGCCGTTTCTCGATTTGCTCGCCGAACACGGCGAGATCATCGCGCCGTCGCATCCGGGCTTCGGCAATTCGCCGCGGCCCGACGATTTCGACACGATGTACGATCTGGTCCATCTCTACCTGGCGCTGCTCGACGCGCTCGACGCCGACGGGGTCGGCATGATCGGGTTTTCGTTCGGCGGCTGGATCGCCGCCGAAATCGCCGCCTGCGCCCCGGCTCGGCTCGGCCGTCTGGTGCTGGTCGACCCGGTCGGGATCAAGCTCGGCGGGCGCGAGGAGCGCGACATCGCGCATTTCTTCAACACCTCGCCGCAGGAACTGGCCCGGCGCGCCTGGCACGATCCGGCGCAGCGGACGCCCGGCGATTACGGGCTCGGCTGGCAGACTTTGATCGGCGAGGCGATGACCGACGACGACATGATCACGCTGGCGCGCAACTGGGATGCGCTGTGCCTCTATGCCTGGCGCCCGCACATGTTCAACCCGCAGCTCAAGCACTGGCTGCACCGCATCGCCGTGCCGACCCTGGTGCTGTGGGGTGCGTCCGACCGGATCGTGACGCCCGATTATGGCCGCGCCTACGCCGATCTGATCCCCGGTGCGCGGTTCGAGGTGATCGCCGATGCCGGGCACCATCCGGAGCTCGAGCAGCCGCGCCGGTTCGTCGACCGGGTGGCGGACTTTTTCCACGAGCGGCAGGAGGAGGTGCGGTCGGCATGATGTTCATCGTTCGCAGCGCCGGCGATAAACCGGATATGGTCGATATCCGGGTCAAAGCGGTGCGCAACACGCCGGACCTGGTGCCCGGCGGTCGCGGCAAGACCGACTATTTCTGCGTCGGCGAGACTGACGCCATCGCCGCATTGCGCGTCGCCGGCTGGGAAATCGTCGAATTGCGCGACGGCTGGTACGAAAACGACACCGGCGGCGGGATCGCGATCTCCGGGCACGGCCGCTACTGGGAGGTCCGGAACACGCATTTCACGGTCGCCGAAGCGGTGGCTCCGGCGCCCGAGCGGTCCGCCGCGCCCGGCGACGACCACGTCGACATTCGCGGCGCGATCTTCGGCGTGTAGCAGCGATCGCGCCGCTGACACCGACGCGAACTCGAACGGATTATTGCGGTGCCGGACACCCACCGGCAGAGCCTCGCCTGACTGCCGGCCATCGCTTGCCGGTCGTAGGCGCGCCTCTTCACTGTTCCCATAACGATTTGATCGCTGGGTTATAGTGGGTGCAGCGGTTGATGAACACCTGGGATGACGCCAAACGTCGGCGCACGCTGGTCGCAGCGCGGCCTCGATTTTGCCGACGCCGAGCTGGTGTTCGCCGGGCGCTCGATGACACTGCCCGACGAACGGCGTAATTATCGCGAGCCGCGCTACATTACGGCGGGATGGCTGTTAGGCCGTTTTGTCGTGGTGGTCTGGACGCCGCGTGCCGGCGCAAGACGGATTATTTCGATGAGGTACGGGCATGCCGACGAAGAAGCTTATTTCCGGGAGCAGATGGATTGATCCGGACGAGGCGCCGCCACTCGATGGCGCCTGGTTCGAACGGGCGGAAATTCGCGAAGGCGATCGTCTGATCCGCCCGGCTCGGGCTGGCGATCGCCCAAAAAAAGCGACGCCTGGAGAAGCTGTGAATATCCAGCTCGATCCAGATGTCCTGGCCTACTTCCGCGCGACCGGACCAGGCTGGCAATCGCGCATCAACGAAGCGCTGCGCAAGGCCGCTGGACTGGAGAAGTGAGCGGGCCGCCGCTCCACCGCGAAGTTTGTCCAGAAGTACGCTATGCGGCTTCGACAGAGGCGCGCAGACGGCGGTACCCCAACATATTGGGCTTAGAGCAGGAGGTGCTCACGGTGAGGGCGTCCTGTTCGAGCTGCCCCCCACGCGACCGGGACCGCGTGGACGGAGACAGTCCTATATAATTTTTGTTCCGTAATAAAAACGGGAAGATGCATCGATGGCGGGAACCCTTACGCCGGTCTGATCATGGACGCGTCTGGTCACCTTTACGGCACGACGTCGTTTGTTTCTGGTTCGTATTCAGGGGGGACAGTGTTCGAGCTGCCGTGACCGGCTCTGCATAGCCCCGTCCGCCAGTTCAGCAGGTTAGTTGGTCGCACAAGTCAGTCTCAAAATGAGCCGGCCGCGTATTGCAGAATTCAAGAGATTTATGCAACGGCGGCACAGACCGCTTTCGACCTGAAAAGATTGCTTTCGGCGTAGGCAGATTTGCCAGATCAGGTCAGAGTTCATGCCAAACCGGGCAAAATGTAGGGTGGTGGGCAGTGACAGACAGCCGATCCCTTGACCCGGTCGGGTCTCGGCGGAGGGTGATCGGGACCGGCATACCGGGGTGTTCCGGCCGCCCATGCAAAACGGCGGTCCATCAGTCGAACCGTTGGCCCATCGGCACCGCAAGGAAGCGGTTGCGCACCGCTCGCTGCTGCGACAGGCTGGCGCCGCAGACAATCGGGAGGGTGCGATGGATCATCGTTCAGCCGGGAGGGTGGCGCTGATTACCGGCGGCGCCAGGGGCATCGGCGCGGCGACGGCCGAGCGCCTCGCCGAAGACGGTGCGGCAATCGCGATCTGCGACCTCGACGGCGCCGGGGCCGAAGCGACCGCGGCGCGCATCGCCCGCGACCATGGGGTTGCCGCCCTCGGTCTGGCCGCCAATGTCGGGATCGCCGCGGAGGTCGACCGGTTGGTGGCCGATGTCGCGGCGCGGCTGGGCTCGGTCGACATCCTGATCAACAATGCCGGGATTACCCGCGACAATCTCATTCATCGGATGACCGAGGAAGATTGGGACGCGGTCTCGCTGGTGCATCTGAAGGGCGCGTTTCTGTGCGCCCGGGCGGCGCAGCGCGAGATGGTCAAGAAGAACTGGGGCCGCATCGTCAACCTGTCCTCGGCCTCGGCGCTCGGCAATCGCGGCCAGACCAACTATTCGACGGCCAAAGCCGGGCTGCAAGGCATGGCGCGCACCCTGGCGATCGAACTGGGTCGTTTCGGCATCACCGCCAACGCGGTGGCGCCCGGATATATCGACAGCGAGATGACCCGGGCGGTGGCGATCCGGCTCGGCCGCGACCCCGAGGAATACAAGGCCGAGCGCGCCAAGGCGATCCCGGTCGGGCGGGTCGGAGTGCCGCGCGACGTCGCCAACGTCATTGCCTTTCTGGCCAGCGACGACGCCTCGTTCGTTTCCGGCCAGGTCATCTACGTCGCCGGCGGCCCGCGCGGATGAATGGACCGCCCGAGCCCGGCTACGACCTGCTGACGCTCGGCGAGACCTTGATGCGGTTGTCGCCGCCGCAGGCGCAGCGGCTCGATCAGGCGCGGCTTCTCGAAATCGGGATCGGCGGCAGCGAGCTCAATGTCGGTTGCCTGCTGGCTCGGCTCGGCCGGCGGGTCGCCTGGGTATCGCGGCTGCCGGAAGGGCCGCTCGGCCGCCTGGTCGACGGCGAGGCGCGGCGGCACGGCGTCGATACGCGCTGGGTGCGCTGGCTGCCCGATACGCGGCTCGGCCTGATGTTCTACGAGCCTGGACCCGAGCCGCGGACCAGCCGCGTCATCTATGACCGCAAACATTCGGCGGCTTCCGAACTCGGGTTCGAGGACGCGCCCTGGGACGCGCTGGTTCAGGCCAGCGCGTGGCTGCATCTGTCCGGCATCACCCCGGCGCTGGGACCGAGCTGCCGGGCCTTGATCCTGCAACTGGCCGCCCTGGCCGCGTCTGCCGGCAAGCGGGTCTCCTATGATCTGAACTATCGCGCGACGTTGACGACCACGGCAGAGGCCCGCGCCGTGCTCGATATCGCCGCCCCCTCGCTGCACCTGCTCGTGCTGGCCGAGCGGGACGCGCGCAATGTGCTGGGCTTCGGCGAGACGGGGGAGGAATTGGCGGCGGCCGTCGCCCGCCGCTATGGCGTGGCGCGGGTGGCCCTGACCCGCGCGCCGGAGGCCGAACCCGGCACGATGCTGCTCGCCGACGGCGCCTTTCGCTATGCGCCGCGCTATGCCGTCGAGGTCGTCGACCGGATCGGCGCCGGCAACTCGTTTGCCGCCGGTCTGATCCACGGTCTGCTCGACGGCGATCTCGACCTCGCGATCGGCCTCGGCGCCTTTGCTGCGGCGATCGGCCTCGCCACTCCCGGCGACATCAACTTTTTCGGCCCGGAAGATCTCGCCCGCTTTCGCGAGGGCGCCGTCGGCGGCCTCGAACGGTAGCCCGAAAGATCCGCGATCCGGTCGGCGGCGGGACGGCCGGACCATCGCCGGCCCGACCCACGGCCGACCCCCGGAGATGGCGCGCGCGACGCCTCCCCGCTCCAGTCAATCGAAGTCGCGCGCGGTATAGAGGGCGTCGAACGCGATCCCCTGTCGACCAAAGGTTTCCGCGGCGCCTTCGAGACGGTCGACTACCGCAATCACTTTGACGATCGTGCAGGCAAAGGACCGCGCCTGCTCCACCGCCTGCATCGCCGAGCCGCCGGTGGTGGTCACGTCCTCGAACAGGATCACCTTCGAACCGCGGTCGAGCCGGCCGTCGACGCGCTGGTCGGTGCCGTGGCCCTTCATCTCCTTTCGGACGAAGAACCCCTTGATCGGTTTTTCCGGCCAACTTCGCGCGCACAGCAGGGCGACGATCGGGATGGCTCCCGTTGCCAGACCGCCGATGCAGTCGACATCCTCGGCCCGGATCCGATCGAACAGCAAATCAGCCAACAAGGCGGCGCCCTGCGGATCGAACATCGTCCGCTTCATGTCGAAAAAGTAATTGCTGGGCCGGCCCGAACTCAAAACGAAATCGCGGTCGCGCAGCAGCGACTGGCGACGAATGATGGCGAGAAGCTGATCCCGCTTGACCGCGAGGTCCTGGGACGGCGCCTGTTCCATGCTCCTTCCCCCGATCCCGGCAACGGGCGCGGCGCGGCCCGCGACCGCGCCCGTCAAGGCGCCGCGTCGCTGACCCTGCGCGGAATTACCCCGGCCTTGGCGTCAGATGCGGCGTCCGCGCAATTCGTTGTTGGTATGGCGGTCGCCGGCGAGCCAGCGGGCCAGCTCGCTGTGGGCGTCGGCGCGGCGGAGCGCGTCGATCTCGGCGACATCGTCCGGGTCCTGGGTGAATTCGACGATCAGCCCATCGGGCGAGGCGACATAGATCGATTTGCAATAACCGTGATTGGTCTCGCGGTATTTTTCGCCGGCCGTCTCGAGCCGCCGTTTCAGCTCGTCATAGGTCTCCGGCTCGGCCTTAAAGGCGATATGGTCATAGCGCCCGATCCTGGCCGGCTTCTCGGCCTGCGTCATCTCGTACAGCTCGGGGTCGGCAAACTGAAAAAATGCCAGCGCCCCGCCATCGGCCATCGCGAAAAACGTGTGACAGAACTCGACCTCGCGCTGAATCTCGGTATTGAAATTCTTCTCGCACCAGGTCGCGACCAGCGGAATCCCGAGCAGGTCCTCGAAAAATCGCCGGTTGACCTCGTGGTCCTTCACCACGAAGGCGTTGTGATGGAGGCGCGACGGCGGCCGCGCCAAAAGCTGCCTGGGCCGCGATCCCGTGATGGCCTCGATCGTATCCATCCCTCTCTCCTGTTCTGAGCGCGATGCGCCGACGACGATAACACAAACCGCGGACGATGCGCCTGGGTTCGACGGTTCGATGGTTGGCAGCCTCCGCAGATCCGGGCATGCTCGGCGCGACGCGGTTCGCAGATAGGGGAATTCAGTGAAAATCAGCACAATGATCCGGTTCAGTCCCGACACGGCGCCGCATGACCGGCTGCTGACCGAGACGGCCGATTATGCCCGCCGTATCGAAGCCGCCGGGTTTCCGGGGATCTGGGTCGGAGATTCGATGGGACGCGGCCGCCCGACGCTCGATCCGCTGGTGGAACTGGCGGTCCTCGCCGCCGTGACCGAGCGGGTCGAACTCGGCATCGGGGTCTTGCAGTTGTCGCTGCGCCATCCGATCGAGCTTGCCCATCGGGTGCAGTCGGTCCAGGCGCTGTCGGGCGGGCGGCTGCGGCTTGGCGTCGGCAGCGGCTCGACGCGCGCGGATTTCGAATTGCTCGGTCTCGATTACGATCATCGTTTCCGCGCGATGAGAAACTCGCTGGCGATCATGCACCGCGATCTGGCGCGGCGAGCCGGTCAACGGCGGGACGCTGTCCATTTGGCCGGGTTGCGAGGGCGGGCCGCCGATCCTGATGGGGGCTTGGCGCAGTCCGCGCTGGATCACCTATGCCGCGAAGGAGTGCCAGGGCTGGACGCCGTCGGGCCGCTTCAGCAGCTGGGACGATCTCGAGGAGGGCATGCGCATCTACCGCGAGGCCGGCGGCGGCAACGCCGTTCTCGCCAACGTCGCGGTCGATCTTGCCAACCGACCCGAATCCGCGGAACTGGCCGCCGCCACCGATGTTGCGCTGGTCTGTCCTCCGGACGAGGCGCGGCGGCGCTTGAAGCGGATGGAACAGCTCGGCTTCGACGAGGTGTTGCTGGTGTCGCAATACGGCGTTTTCGAGGAACTCGAACGCGCCCGCGACCTGCTGTAGGCGTTGCGCCGGCAACCCTCTTCGATCGTCGGGCCGCCGGCCGGGCGGTCGTCCGCGCCGGCCGGCGGCTTGACAGCCCCGGCGACGGCGGCATGCTGTGCCGGCTTTTGACCATCGGCGAGGCGCGCGACATGATCACTGCGGATCTCAGCGGCAAAACAGTGCTGGTGACCGGGGCCGCTTCCGGCATCGGGCTCGCCGCGGCCGACATCTTTTCGCGCTGCGGCGCCGCCGTCGCCCTCAACCACCTGACCGATGACCGGCGCGGGCCGGAAGCCGTCGCCCGGCTGAAGGGAGAAGGCCGCCGGATCGTTGCCGCCCCCGGCGACGTCTCGCGGCCGGGCGAGGCCGAGCGGATGGTGGCGACCGCGATCGACGCGCTTGGCCGGCTCGACTTCCTGGTCAACAACGCCGGAACTCCCGCCACCCCGACGCCGATCCCGTTTGCGGATTTCGACGCGCTGACCGAGGAGTTCTGGTCGACGATCCTGACGACCAATCTGATCGGCCCGTTCCGCTGCGCCCATGCCGCCCGTTCGGCGCTGACGGCGGCGCGCGGCGCGATCTGCAACACCGCCTCGATCGCCGGCGTCATGGGGTCGGGCAGCAGCATCCCCTACGCGACGAGCAAGGCGGGGCTGATCAATCTGACGCGCAGCCTGGCGCGGAGTTCTGGCGCCGGAGATCCGGGTCAACGCGGTGGCGCCCGGTTTTGTCGACAGCCCGTGGAACAAGGATTGGCCGGACGAGCGCAAACGCACCTCGATCGAGCGGACGCCGCTCAAGCGGGCATGCGCGCCGGCGGACATCGCCGAGACGATCTTTTTTCTGTGCGCCGGCGCGGCGATGATCACCGGCCAGACCGTCATTGTCGATGGCGGCTTGACGCTGTAGCGGGAGGAGGCCCGAGGTGAGCGAGCAGCGGATTTCCGGGGCGATCAGCGGCGCCCAGTGGTTGGCGCAGGCGTTGGCCGGCACCGGGATGACCCATGTATTTTTCGTCGAGTTCGACGATGCGCCGCACGTTGCTCGAACTGACCGACCTCGGCGTCGCCCCGGTCCTCGCCCATTCGGAAAAGGCAGCGGCCTACATGGCCGACGGCTATGCGCGCATCGCCGGCCGGCCGGGCGTGTGCATGGCCCAGTCGGTCGGCGCCGCCAATTTGGCCGCCGGGTTGCAGGATGCCTTTCTCGGGCGGAGCCCGGTCATCGCGCTGACCGGGCGCAAGGACCCTTCGTTCCAGCACCGCAACGCCTATCAGGAGATCGCCCACGCGCCGCTCTTCGCGGCGGTGACGAAGTTTTCGACGCCGGTCAACTCGACCGCCGAATTGCCGCGCCTGCTGCGTCATGCCTGGCGGGCGGCACTGGCCGAGACGCCGCGTCCGACGCATCTCGATCTCTGCGGTCTGCAGGGCGATACGATCGAGCTTGGCCAAACCGCCGAGCCGACCGTGATCGATCCCGAACGGCGGCAAATCCCGGCGCATCGCCCGGTCGCCGACGAACGCGACATCGAGCGCGCTGCCGCGGCCCTGATGGACGCCCGCCGCCTCGCGATCGTCGCCGGCGACGGCGCCGCCGCCTCGCGCTGCGGCCCTGAACTGGTGGCACTGGCCGAGGCTCTGGCGGCGCCGGTTGCGACTGCGCTCGGCGCCCGCGGGTTGATCCCCACACGTCACCCTCTGTCGGTCGGCGTGCCCGGCAGCTATTCCGCACCGCCGGCCAACCGCGTCGTGCACGGCGCCGATCTGGTGCTGTTTGTCGGGTGCGACACCGGCGACCAGGTCACCTTGAACTGGACCGTGCCGGCTCGCGACACGAGGATCGTCCAGATCGATGCCGATCCGCAGGAACTGGGGCGCAGCTATCCGAACACGATCGGCGTCTTCGGCGACCCTAAAGCAACCCTGAATCGCCTCAATCAGGTAATTGGGGAGACGCTCGGGCAGAGAGGCGGCGATGCGGCTCGCGACCGCGGCTTTGCCGAGGAAGCAGCGCGGATCGTCGCCGAATGGCGCGCCAAAATGGCGCCGCTCTGCAACGACGGAGCGGCGCCGGTCCGGGTCGAACGCCTGTGCGCCGAGATCACCCGGGCATTGCCTGCGGATGGAATATTGGTGGCCGATACCGGCTATTCCGGCATCTGGACCGGGACGATGATCGACTTCAACGGGGTCGGGCAGACCTATCTTCGCGCCGCCGGTTCGCTCGGCTGGTCGTTTCCGGCCTCTCTCGGCGCCAAGTGCGCCGCACCCGGCCGCGCGGTGCTGTGCTTCACCGGCGACGGCGGCTTCTATTATCATCTCGCCGAGCTGGAATCGGCGCGGCGGGCCGGCATCGCCGTTGTCGTCGTCGTCAACAACAATTCCGGCTTTGGCCAAAATCTGACGGGTGTCCACCGCATCGCCGGCAACCGCCCGGGCCGCGGCGAGGAGCTGATTCGGTTCGGACCGACCGATTTCACCGCGGTGGCCAGGAGCTTTGGCGTGCGCGGCATCCGCGTCGAGCACCCGGACGAAATCGCCTCGGCGCTGGCCGAGGCGCTCGGCGCCGGCGAACCGGTTCTCGTCGATGTCGTAACCGGTCTCGAGCCTCGTGCGCCCGAACCCTGGGCGCCGAGCGCTCGGACCTGACCTAAGGCGGCGGCGCGACGGGACTGCGGGCTGCGCCCTATTTGGGCGCAGCAAGATAACCGATCCGGCTCAGCCGGCGACGCCGAGACTGCGAATCTGGTCGAACACCGGGGCGACCTGCGCGCGATAGGCCGGCGACGCCGAGCGCGACAGCCACAGCTGTTCGAACGCGTTCGGCGGGTATTCGGGAAATTGCTCGCGGAACGATGATGCCGCCCGAGCCGCTTCGCTCGGGCGACCGGTCAGCGACAAGGCGGCCATCAGGAAGAGTTGCGCGGTCCCGTAGGTGGGCGTGCGTTCCAAAGATTTTCGCAGCAGGACGATCGACGACTCGGTGCGGCCGAGCAGGAGCTCGGCGAACCCGCAATAGAACAGGAAGACGCTTTGCCGCCGATTGGTCGGATCGAGGCGCATTGCCCGCTCTGCCGCCGGCAGCGTCTCGTCGGCGTGGCCCAGAAGAGCTGCGTTGTACCCGGCAAAGCCGTGGGCGAGCCCCAGCCCCGGATCGAGCGCCAGCGCCTGCTCAATGGCCCGTCCCCCCTCTTCCAGCTGTCCCGCCGCCGAGTGCAGCATGCCTTGGATGCATTTCGCAAGCGCATGCCCCGGCGCGAGATCGAGCGCGGTCGCCACTGCTTCGCGGCCGAGATCCGACGACGCATGCGACGGCCTGCGGATCGCCCCACCAAGGGTTGCTGACGAGATGCTGGCAAGTGAAAGCCAGCCCGGTGAGCGCCTCGACATTGCGAGGGTCGTGCGCGAGCGCGGCGAGGAGCCAGCTCTGCGCCTCCGCAGTCATTTCGGCTGTAATCCTGCCCTTGATTGCAGTCGCCGCCCGGGCGAGACACTCATTGACCCCGAACTCGCCACCGGTTGTCGTCGCGGCATGGCGGCTCGCCTGTTGCAGGACGAGGAGGTGAAGCTCTCGCGAGATCCGCCGGGATGACCTCGGTCTGGACCGGTTCGAAGTCCTCCAGATCAAACTCGTACCGATCCGCCCAGCAGTATTTCGCCGTCGCCGCGTTGCTGATCTGCATGTTGACCCGGAGGGTCGTCGGGCCGCTTCGTTGCGCACTTCCGCTTACGACATATTCGATTTCCGGATTGCCTATCCGTGCCGAATCATCGGGTGCCTGCCTGCCGTCCGCGACCCGGGCGAGCGCCAGCCCGCGGCCGTGGCGAAGCAGATCGGTGACCAGATCGTCGGTAAACGCCTCTACTAAATATTGCTGATCGGGATCACCGGTCAGGTTGCGTACCGGCGCGACAGCCACTGAAACAGTCGGCAATACACAAGGCCATTGCGGCCCGGGCGGTTTGGCGACGGGTGCGAGATGACGGTGGATTGCGGGCTTGGCGGATAGACGGTCGAGCGCGGTCGGCAATGCGGCGGCGTCGCGATGCGGCAACGCTGCGGTGCGGCCGGTGGCGGCGTTTTCTCCGGCTGTGCCCGAACGAATTATCTCGTGGGCGAGCGCCTGGGTTTCCGCGTCGGGGGCGACCCCCAGTTCGCGCTTTAAGATCTCGGCGCAGGTGCGGTACTGCCGCAGCGCTTCGGGCCGCCTTCCGGCATGGGCATAGGCGCGGATCAGCGCGCGCTGACCGATCTCCGACAGCGAGTTCGAGCCCTGCCAGCCGGCGCGCCGATTGGATCGCCGCGTCGTGCTCGCCGGCCTGATCCTGCAATGCCGTCAGGCGCTGCAGGACACCGCAGACGAGGTCGAGCGTGCGGTCGCGTTCGGCCGCGAGCCATTCCTGGAACGGCTCCGAATCGATCGCGAAATCGGCCAGGAATTCGCCGCGATACAATTCCGCCGCAGCGAACAGCTCGGAACGGGTGGACGAGCGCGCCAGCCGTTCAAAACGCTCAACGTCGACATCGACGTCCTGGAGCCGGCAACTGGCGAACTCGGCGGCCAAGTGGCGCCCGTTGGACTCGCCCAATGCTTTTCGCAACTCCACCAAGCAGTTACGAAGACTGTGTCGCGCCTGATCCGAGCCCTGGTAGGGCCACAATAGGTCGGCGAGCCGTTCGCGGCTGATGGGCCGGCTCCCCTCGGTCGCCAAATAGGCCAGCAGCGCGCGCGCCTTTTTCGGGACCTTTCCGAGCCGGCGTCCCTCGCTTTCAATTGCCAAGGGTCCGAGAAGGCTGATCAGCAGAGCCATCGCCACCCTCGCAATTTGGCACCGTATATGCAATAGAAGGCGCCAGCGTGTTAACCATGATCCGAATCCGAGCTGCGGTCCAGGAAAAATTGGCTGAGCGCTGTCAGGCGAGCGCCATCTCGCGTCGCGCTTTCCCCCGATACGCCATGATCTTTTCTTCGATGACCCGACAGAGCGTATCGAACCCGCGACTTCTCAATGCCGGCAGCAGATCCACGTAAAAGATGGCGCGGTCGCCAACATCCGAAGGGGCCGCTTCCTCCCACAGCTCGATCGGCGTGAGGCTCGGGCCGAACGCGCCGGTCTCTTCGACGCCGGCCGCGAGCAGCTCAAGCCGGGTGCGCAAGCACTTCTCGCATTTTCCGCAATTGGCTTGAGCCGCAGGGTTTGCAGGACACGGACGCAATGCCACGAGTGCCGCCGGCCACTTGGCGATATCGCGCACCTTCTGGAGGCGGGAGAAGCGCGCGCCTTCATGGATGACGGTTACGCGCTGGCTTGACAACAGGCCATCGACAGCGGGGTGCGATCCCCATGGAACCGGCGTGTCAACCGGGTAAGAGCCGCCGATGAACATGAAGGCCGGACCAAGTGTCGCCGCATGCCCGACCGCGGCCAATGCAGCCCCGGTGTGGCGATGCTCGAAGAACCCGGGTTGCGACGGCAGATGGCGCAGATTGGTGCGGCACGGCGATGAATGCGGATTCCGGTCTCGGCAGCGACCGGATCAAGGCAGCCGCAACGTCATCCCAAAGCGCTCGTTTTCGGGATCGCGCGCCCGTTTTCCGATGTCGATGCCATGGATGAACAGCGCATCGCGAATATAAGCGGGATCGTCTTTGCGGTAGAGCCGCCGATTGCGCAGCAGAAGGTGAAGCCCGTCGACGCCACCCGACAGAAAGGCGACGGCACGTCGCGGACCTGCGGGGATATGGCCGTTGCCTGACGCAGTAGTCTCGATCTCTGGAGCGGCGGTGGGCATTCCGCCCCAACTCGTCCACCACGCGTGCACCGTTCGCAGCCCCTCGACCAGCATCGGACAGGGCCGCCCCTCGATCCGCACCCGCGCTTCGCCGTGAATAGCCGCCAACGGATAGCACGCGGCTAAAAACGCATCAGCGCACGGCTCCCCTGCCTGTGCGTCGTCCCGGTTCCCCCGGTCCTGGGTTTCGAACACCAGTTCCTGCGGCGCGTAACCACAATCTTCCCACTCGACGATGGCGGAATTGGTTCTGGCGTCGCCCGTCGCCGTCATTGTGAGGCCTCGAATGAGCATTGAGTCTCTCCCGTCTCGCGCCTCGCGGTAACCGCCGCGTTAACCATCTTTTCAGCTTCATACCCAACATCTGTCAAAAAAGCGTCAACGAAAGCGGGCGCCGCGACACAATTTGTAAACCGGTTTTTAGCTATTGGAGAGATCCAATGATCCGGATCCGGGCGCAAAGACCGCCCTCGGCAGCGGCAGCCAAAGAAATTTGGTCTCCTGCGACCGGCAAGGATCGAACTGGTTAACGCGTTTCGGCATTCGATCGAGGTTGCACCCGGGTTGCAAATCGATACATTCACTCATAATCGGTTACAGAAACGCCCATCTGACCCTAATCCTGCCGTATTCCAAGAGCCGCCGATCGCGCATAGGTAGAGTGATTACAGAGATACGCGCTAGGGATGTATTGCCTGCAGGCGCCGCGGCCAGGCGGGGCCTGTTTGTCGGGGATTGGTTCACCCTTGCATAACGTGCACTCTCTTAAGCCAAAGTCGAATGATGGCGCCTTCGCGCCAATCGAAACGGCTGCCGCAAAATTCAGAGCGCACCATCCCTACCTGCTGTTTCGCAGACGTGCCGTGGCGCGCATTTCCAGGCGTGCCAACAATCATCCAAAGCTGATGGCTCGTTTGGAAGGATACTTGCGCAACCCCAGCCCGGCGCCGGCCGCCGAAGGGCACCGCGCGGCGATCAAAAGGCAGGCGCGCCGCCTGATAAACACCTCGTTTATGGCGTTGATCAGCGACGGCGATAGAAGGATTGCAGCATTGGCGGTAACGCGCAGTATCTTGTATGGGTTCACCTCGGCGGCGACTTGGAAAGAGCGCCCGGTAATCAAGTCCTTCCTAGATTGCGCTGAAATTGCTGTTGCCGTCTCTCTCGCTTATGACTGGCTATACGACGAGCTGACGGCCGATGAACGACAAATCATCGAACGAGCTCTCTTTCAGCATGTACTTGAACCAGCGCTGTCCGCCTACGATGACCAATCTTTACTGTGGCCTAGGTGGCGATGTAACTGCACAACTGTATCCAATTCAGGGGTCGCAATCGTATCCCTGGCACTCCTCCGATGCTACCCGGATATGTCGGTGAAGCTTTTAGAGAGGAGTTTGGCATCCTCGCGGAATAATTTTGCGGCCTTTGCCCCGGACGGCGCCTGGCCGGAAGGCCTTAGTTACTGGTCTTTGACGGTACGTTATGCCGGGTTGATGGTGGCCGCGCTCGAGAGCGTTTTCGGCGACAGTTTTGGGCTTGCGGAACGGCCTGGCTTTGCACAGACTGGCGACTTCGCGCTGCATATGGTGGGGCCGTTTGGCGACGCTTTCAACTTTGGCGACTCGGAACGGCGCTTCGATGCCTCTCCTCTCGCTTGGTTCGCCCACCGCTTCAAGCGGCCGGGCGACGGGCAGCTCATCGGCGACTACGACGGATGGTACCTGCCGTTCACCGTCATTTGGCGGAGCGGATCTAGGGCCGCTTCAACCCGGCCAGGGCCGGGGACAGGCAAGATTTTCCGCGGCGGCGATATCGCCTGTTTTCGCAACACCTGGTCCACGGACGCGGGTTCGCGTCCGGTCTACCTGGCGATAAAGGGTGGCAACGCGGCAGGCAGGAAAACGTCGCCGTCGCGTCCGGAAAACATTGTCATACACACGCAGGCTGACGCCGGCAGCTTCATCGTCGACGGCGCCAGACAACGGTGGGTCGTCGACCTTGGCGCCGACGATTACGATCTTCCCGGTTACTTCGACCACGGTACCGGCAATAACGCGGGCCTGCGGTGGCGGTATTACCGAACCCAGACCGCGGGACACAACACGCTCGTCGTCGACGGGCGCAATCAGATCCCCAACACCCGCGCACCGATACTCGCCAGTGGCGTCGATGGGCCGAGCAAATGGGTGGTCTTCGATCTATCGGCCGCCTACGGCAAACCGGCGGGCTCGATCCGCCGCGGCGCCGCGCTGATCGGGCGGCAGGTGGTGATCCAGGACGAGATTGGCCCGACCATATCGGGCAATGTCCTATGGGCAATCCATACCACCGCCGAGCCGATTTCGGTGGTCGGCGCCATCGCCCGATTCCACATCGGCGAGGACAGGTTTACCGCGCAGATCCTGGAGCCGAGCGACGCGCAATTCGGCCTGGGCGTACCCCCGCCGCCGCAATCCTTTCCGATCGCCGACGTGCATCAGCTGCACGGAAGGTCGCTGGTAACCGACCCGGCCGAACGGATATCGGAGCTGCCGCGTTGCGAGGATGCAGAAGGAAGACGGGCGGCGGGCGCGCCGGTCCGGCGATTGGAGATCGTCTGGCCGGCGGGCGCTCGCCGTCTGACGGTGCTGCTGCAACCGGATTGCGGCGATGGCGACGACGCGCCGGTACCGCCTGTCGCTTCGCTCGGTCATTGGCTGGCCCAACGGCCTGTCCGGCTATTGCGGCGCCTCTCGGCGACGCGCTCGCCGGCGGAAAATTCGGCGGCCGGTGTGGCGGCATCGAGAGTCCGCTGCCGCACAACGCACACCTCGCTGGGAAGCGTCAATGTCTGACCTGTTGCCCGGCCGGCCTCTCGCAGCGGACGGGTTGGGGTTGGTCCGCCGCCGATTGCTGTTGCTGACGCTGACCGTCGCGTCCGCGCTCGGACTGATCGCGTCGACGATCTATGTTCCATCCATACCGGCGATCGCCGGCGCATTCGGCACATCGGTCGCCTGGGTGCGGTTCACCTTCGTGGGTTACCTGCTGGCTTTCGCGCTGAGCATGCTGGTGCTCGGACCCTTATCCGATCGCTACGGGCATCGCCGGACGATGATCCTTGGTCTCGCCGTCTGCGCGCTCAGCAGCGTTGCGTGCGCCGTCAGCCCGACGATCGCCTGTCTGATCGCCGCCCGCATCGTGCAGGGAATCGGCGCTTGCGCCGGGATGGTTGTCGGCCGCGCGATCACGCGCAAGTTGTGGAGTCGCGAGGCGGCCGCTCAGGTCATCGCCGGAAGGGCCTTCGCCACCACCTTGCTGCAGGCCTCGGCGCCGATCCTCGGCGGGTATCTGCAAGGCTGGCTCGGCTGGCGCGCCAATTTTGCCGTTGTCGCCGCGCTCGCCTGCTTGGCCGTAGTCCTGGCGATCGTGTTCGTCCCGAGCGGTCTCAACTCGCCGCAGCCTCCCGCCGCCGCGGTGCGCCCGATGGCAGGCTATCGCATCTTGTTCGGCAACCGTACGTTTTTGGGTTACGCACTCGCGGCGACCGGTGCCCATGCGGGGTTTCACATTTTCGCCGCGGGCGCCCCTGCGGTGCTGATCGGCGGCCTCGGCATCCGGCCCGAGGAATACGGCTATTACGCTGCGCTGCCGCCGATCGGCTTTCTCGTCGGCAGCTTCGTTTCGAACCGATTGACCCGGCGGCTCGGTGTCAACGGCCTGATCGGGATTGGCAGCGCGGTGCTGATTCCGGCCGGATTGGTCATGGTCGCTCTGGCCCTTCTGCATACCGGCAGTCCCTACGCCGTGGTCCTGCCGATGGTGGTGGTGTGCTGCGGCAGCGGTCTGATCACGCCCAATGCCATCGCCGGCAGCCTCAGCGCCGACACCGAGATCGTCGGCGCCGCTGCCGGCCTCGCCAGCTTTTTGCAGATGATCGGCGGGGCGGTCGCGACCGCCGCGTTGTCGCTGGGCCCCGGTCAGAGTCCGCTTGCCCTGGCTGGTGTCGTCGCTCTCTCGGGTTGGTTCGCCGCGATCAGTTTCGGCACTCTCTCCCCGACTAAGGCGGGCCTTTCCAAGAGACGCTCCGTCCCCGTTCCGGCGTGGCGCGCGCCGTAATCGCGAGCACGCGACGCCGCCGCGGCGGCGCCAAATCCCCGATAGGCATGATGCGATCGACGGCTGCGCCTGCCGCATTGACGCTTTCAGGTCCAGGCCTTATCTGATTTTTGGTCCGATGGCTCTGCTCCCGATCATCACCGCCCCCGACCCGCGGCTCAAGCTCAAGGCGCGGCCGGTTGCCGCCGTCGACGACAAAGTGCGGCAGCTGATGGGCGACATGCTGGAAACGATGCACGCCGCTCTCGGCATCGGGCTTGCGGCTCCGCAAGTCGGGGTGGCGAGCCGGGTCATCGTCCTCGATGTCGCCCGCGACGGCGAGACGGCGCAACCGATGATGCTGGCCAACCCGGAAATCCTGTGGCGGTCGGAGACGATGACGACCGCGAGCGAGGGCTGCCTGTCGGTGCCGGAGCATTATGCCGAGGTTACCCGGCCGGCCGAGATCCGACTGCGCTATCTCGACTGCGAGAACGAGATCAGAGAGATCCCGGCCACCGGGCTGCTGGCCACCTGCGTGCAGCATGAGATCGAGCACCTCGACGGCATCCTCTTTGTCGACCACCTGTCGCTGGTCAAGCGCGGGATGATCCTGCGCAAGCTCGCCAAGGCGAAACGCAGCCGCACGCCCGCCTTCGCCTAACGGCGGCGGCACCTTGCTCGATATCATTTTCATGGGCACGCCGGCTTTCGCCGCGGCGATCCTCGGCGCACTGCTCGATGCCGGTCATCGTATCCTCGCTGTCTATGCACAGCCGCCGCGGCCGGCCGGCCGCGGCCATCGCCCGCAGCCCTCGCCGGTGCAATTGCTGGCCGAACGGTCGGGGCTGGCGGTCCGCTGCCCGGTTTCTCTGCGCAGCGACGAGGCGCTGGCGGAGTTTGCCGCATTTGGCGCTGAGGTCGCAGTGGTCGCCGCCTACGGTCTGATCCTGCCCCGCCCGATGCTGACCGCGCCGCGGTTCGGCTGCGTCAACGTGCACGCCTCGCTGTTGCCGCGCTGGCGCGGCGCCGCCCCGATCCAGCGGGCATTGCTCGCCGGCGACGCCGAAACCGGGATCACGATCATGCAGATGGACGAGGGGCTCGACACCGGCCCGATGCTGTTGCAGGAGGCGTTGCCGCTCGGTCCCGATCTGGGGGCGGCCGCACTCTCGGCCGCGCTGGCGGAGCTCGGCGGGCGGTTGATCGTCGCCGCACTCGATCGCTTGGCCGCGGGGCGGCTGACGCCTCGCCCGCAGCCGTCGCATGGCGTCAGCTACGCCGCCAAGCTCGGCCGCGACGAGGGTCGGCTCGACTGGCGGCTTCCGGCGGCCGATCTCGAACGGCGCGTGCGCGCCTTCGACCCGTGGCCGGGAGCGTTTTTCGAGCATCGCGGCGAACGGATCCGGGTTCTCTCGGCGGCCGTCCTGCCGGGCGCCGCCGCGCCGCCCGCTTTGTCGGCGCCGCCGGGCACGGTGCTCGACGAGCGGCTGTCGATCGCCTGCAGCACCGGCGCGTTATGCCCGCTAAGGCTGCAACGGGCCGGCCGGGGGGCGCTCGACCGGGCCGATTTCCTGCGCGGCTTTCCGATCGCGAAGGGGTCAGTGCTGGCATGTCCCGCTACCGATTGACGATCGAATACGACGGCAGCGGGCTGGTCGGCTGGCAGCGCCAGGCTGACGGAATTTCGGTGCAGCAAGCGCTCGAAACCGCGATCGCCCGCTTCTGCGGCGAGGCGGTCGCGGTTCACGGCGCCGGACGCACCGACGCCGGCGTGCATGCGCTGGGTCAAGTCGCACATATCGACCTTTCCCGCGACTTTCCGGCCGATGTGATCCGCAGCGCCATCAATCATCACCTGCGGCCGCTGGCGATCAGCGTGCTCGAAGCTCAACCGGCGCCCGCCGGGTTCGACGCGCGACTTTCGGCAGTCCTGCGCATCTATCGTTATCGGATGTTGAACCGGCGGGCGCCGCCATCCCTCGATCGCGGCCGGGTCCGTCATGTCGCGCCGCCGCTTGATTTCGAGGCGATGTGCGCGGCCGCCCGGCATCTCGTCGGCAAACACGATTTTTCGACGTTCCGCAACTCGCTGTGCCAGGCGAAATCGCCGGTCAAGACGCTCGACGCGCTCGAATTGAGCCGGGCCGGCGCCGAGATCCGGATCGAGGCGCGAGCGCGCTCGTTCCTGCATCACCAGGTGCGCAACATGGCCGGCACACTCGAACTGGTTGGGCGGGGCCGCTGGCGGCCGGATGATACGGCAATCGCGTTGGCCGCGAGGGACCGCCGCGCCGGCGGTCCGACCGCCCCGGCCGAAGGCCTGTACCTGGTCGAGATCCGTTACCGGACATAGGGCAGCAGGCGATGCGCCGCCGCGACCCCGAAGCCGACCAGGCCGGCGTTCCACAGACAGGCCAGCATGCCGATCACCAGCCCCGAGATCAGCGCCCGATTGTCGCGCTCGATCATGCCGAGCGCCAGCACCGTGATGGCGACGGCGACCGGCAGATTGCCGAGCGGGATCGGCAAGGACAGCACCAGCCCGTAGACGATCAGCGCCATCCCGGCCAGCCGCTGGCCCGGGGCACGGGTGAGCCAGCCGGGCCGCGGCATGAGCCAACGCTCGATCCGCGTCAGAAGCGGCGCCGCGTGGGCAACCAGGCGGGCAAACCGGCGCCGCCCGACCGAGCGCCGTTCCAACCATCCGGGGAGCCCCGGCGTTGTGCGCCCGCGCGCCATCTGCAGGCCGAGCCAGATGATCGGCAATCCGAACACCATCGAGACCCCGGGCAGATAGGGTCCGGGGACGGCGTTCGGCAACGCCAGACACAGGATGGCGATGCCGAACCCGCGATCTTCCAGCGCCGCCGCGACGACGCCGAGCTTGATCTGTTCGGGCGCCGATCTGGCCAGCGTCTGCAACAGCACAGAGGCCCGCTCAGAGGGGTCTGCGGACATCGCCTCGGCCTAATAGAGGCTGGTTGAAGCGTGGTCGATCAGCATGCCGAGGACGAGGTCGACCATGACGACAAACACGGCGCCGGTGCGCGAGGTGGCCAGAGCCACCCAGGCGATGTACCACTCATAGACGAGCACCCCGATGCCGCCGGCAATCTCGATCAATTGGGCCGCCGAACCGCCGAGGAGTCCGCTGGCGCCTTCGAGGCCGATCAGCACGAACAGCGCGCTCTGCGGCAGCTGGCTCCAATTGTAAGGGACCATGAAATCGAAGAACCGATCGGCGCGGCCGAGCCATCGGGTCACGTTGAGCATGATCAGCGGAAAGGCGGCCCACGAAATCACATAGGCGATCGTCTCGACGGTGACGATGCGGGCCGCTCCCGACGCCTGCCATAGGGCGCTGTCGACCCGCATCGTCAACAGGATGAGAAACAGCGGATAGCAGATGACCGCCGCCCGAAACGAACGCCAGAACCCGTCGAGCGAACGATCGAAGCAGTCCAGCGCGCGCCGGTCGCCGCGCGCAAACCGCACGGTCCCGGCAAGCGCAAGCCGTGTTTCGAGACCGGCCGCGATCGTCATCGAAATCTGGCCGCCATTTCAGGCATGAGCAAAATATAGGCTGAGAAAGCTGCGGTAGATCTCGGTCAGGGCGGTCAGATCCGCCAGATCGACCCGCTCGTCGGCCTTATGCATCGTCGCCCCGACCAGACCGAATTCGGCGAGCGGGCAATGCCGATGGATGAATCGGGCATCGGAGGTGCCCCCGGTCGTACTGAGTTCGGGGGTCCGCCCGGTGACGCTGCGGATCGCCGCGGCGAGCGAGTCGCTGACGATCCCGGGCTGGACCAGAAACAATTCGCCGCTCAGCCTGACCTCGAGCGTGTAGCGCCCGCCGGAAGCGTCGAGCCGCTCGATCAGCCAGTCTTTCAAGCTCTCGCCGGTCCAGCGGTCGTTGAAACGGATGTTGAACACCGCCGTTGCCGCCGCCGGGACCACATTGGCGGCCGCGTTGCCGACGTCGATCGTCGACACCTGTAAGCTCGAAGGCTGGAAATGCGGCGATCCCTGGTCGAGCGCGCCGCCGGTCAACGCCTGCAGCATCGCGATCAGGCGATGCGCCGCGTTGTCGGCGAGGTGCGGGTAGGCGGTGTGGCCCTGTACGCCGTGCGCGGTGAGCCGCCCGGTCAAGCTGCCGCGCCGGCCGATCTTGATCGTGTCGCCGAGGGCTTCGCTGCTGGTCGGCTCGCCGACGACGCAGGCGTCGAGGGTCTCGCCGCGCCGAGCGAGCCAGTCGAGCACCTTTTGCGTGCCGTTCAGCGCCGCCCCCTCCTCGTCGCCGGTGATCAGCAGGCTGATCGAGCCGGCGAAGCGCTCGCCGCTTTCGTCGAGGAAACGCTGCGCTGCACAAATAAAGGCGGCGATCGCCCCTTTCATGTCGACCGCACCGCGCCCGAACAGCGCGCCGTCGCGCATGGCGGCGGCAAAGGGCGGAAACGACCACGCTTCGGGTGCGCCGGGCGGCACCACGTCGGTGTGCCCGGCGAAGCAGAAATTCGGCCGGCCCTCGCCAAAGCGGGCGTAAAGGTTGTGGATCGCGTCGCTGCCGGCGCCGCCGAATACCAGATGGCGGCAGGTAAAGCCGAGCCCTTCGAGCCGCGCGGCGACGATGTCGAGGACGCCGGCGTCGGCCGGGGTGACGCTCGGCCGGCGAATCAGCTCGGCGGCGAGCTCGGCCGGGTCCAGCGCGGCGTTGCTCATTCGCGCAACAACTCGTTGATCGCGGTCTTGGCCCGGGTCTGCTCGTCGACGGTCTTGACGATCACCGCGCAGTAGAGACTGGGGCCGGGGCTGCCGTCGGGCAATGGCCGGCCGGGAAACGAGCCGGGCACGACCACCGAATAGGCCGGGACCCGGCCGATATGGATTTTGCCGGTGTTGCGGTCGACGATCCGCGTCGTGGCGCTGATAAAGGTGCCCATCGCCAGGACCGCACCCTCTTCGACGACGACGCCCTCGACGACCTCGCTGCGTGCGCCGATAAAGCAATTATCCTCGATGATGACCGGTTCCGCCTGCAACGGTTCGAGCACGCCGCCGATCCCGACCCCACCCGAGAGGTGGCAGTTGACGCCGATCTGGGCGCAAGAACCGACCGTGGCCCAGGTATCGACCATCGTGCCGCTGCCGACATGAGCGCCGACATTGACAAAGCTCGGCATCAGCACGACGTTCGGCGCGATATAGGCCGAGCGGCGCACGATCGAGCCGGGGACGGCGCGGAACCCGGCGTCGCGAAACCGGTTTGACGACCAGCCGGCAAATTTCGACGGCACTTTGTCCCACCACCGCGCGGCCCCGCGTTCCGGGTCGGTCGGACCGCCCGGGATCTCGACCATGTCGTTGAGGCGGAACGACAGCAGCACCGCCTTTTTGAGCCATTGGTGCACCTGCCAGCCGGCTTCGGTCTTTTCGGCGACGCGCAACCGGCCCGAATCGAGCCCGTCGAGCGCCGCCTCGACAGCCTCTCGGTGGTCGCCCCGGGTCGCCGGCGAAATCGCTTCGCGCGCCTCCCAGGCGGCTTCGACGGCGGCGGCGAGATCGGCATCGATCATGACTTTTCCCAGTCGGACAATTCGCCAAAACGGCAGAGCAGGGCAAAGGGCGATGTCAAACATGATCGACCCGCCGCTGCGGTGTCAATTGATGCCGGGCGAGCGACGCCGATCCGATCATCGTCTCAGCGGCACCGGATCGCCAGAAAGCCGGTCAGACGATGGAGGAATTCCTCGGCGCGCAACTGGTTGCCGTGCAGCAGCGAGATCAGCAGCACCACGCTGACCAACAATGGCGCGAGCCGGGTTGCCGCCGGCCGGTTGCGCCGGTACCCCCGGCCGAACAATGCCAGGGCAGCGCTGCCGATGATCAGGCCCAAAACGACTTCGGGCACGCTGTGCGCATTCAGCGCCAGCCGCGAAAGCGCGATCGCCGGAACGACACCGCAGCCGGCGGCAATCGCGAGCCGCTGACGCCGGCTGCGGTCCTCGACGGCGACGATCAGGGCAACCGCGCCGTAAACCAGGGTGCCGAGGCTGGTATGCCCGCTCGGGCTGTGCAGATCCGGGGCCGGCGGGCAGCCGTAAAAGAAGATCTTGAGCAATGCCGTCAGCCCGGCGCAGACGCCGACGGCGACCACCCACCACGCCGCGGCGACGCGGCGCGCGGCTGAGCAGCAGCCAGAAAAGCAGCGCGGCCGCCAGCGGCAGCAGCACGGCCGCGTCGCCGAGCTCCGTCAGTGCGACAAGCCAGCTCAAGCCGGTATCCTGACCGATTGCCGCGCGCTCATGCTTTTCACAGCTCGACGTTTATCTGCTGCGTACCCGCCTGCAGCTAACCGCGCGCCGCGAAATCGGCGGCCTCGGTTCAGCGGTCCACATTGCGACCCTACGGCTTAAACCCGACTTAAATCAGGCACCGACGACCGCCGCGCCGATGCCGGCGAGGACGGCTTCGGCGGCGGTAATGCCGCTTTGATAGGCGCCGTGGGCGGTCGAGAAGAAGTTCGGCGAAGTCGCCTCGCCGGCAAAGAACAGGCGATCGTCGACCGGCGCCGCGAGCCGCGCCCGATCGCCGGCATGGCCCGGGCATGCGTAGGAATAGGAGCCGCGCGTCCACGGATCGCCGAGCCAGGCGGTCGCGGCGAGCGGGGAGATCCGGCGGCGCACATCGCTGCCGAGAATGCCGGCGAGCTCGTCGGCGGCGAAAGCAAACATCGCCGCCGCGCCTTCGCGTTCGAGCGCCGCGGCAAAACGCCCGCCGAAAAAACAGTAGATCGCCGGCCGATCGAACGGGCGGAACTGATAGGTCATCGTCTCCCGCCGCACCGTCGAGCCGACCAGGAACTCGTCGCGGCCGACACCTTGCACCGGTCCGTCCAGCGCGATGAAGAGTTTGTCGTCGACGCCGAGCGGCAACCCGGCGGCAGCCGTCACCTTGTCGGGCAATGGCGGGTCGAACCGAATCGCCTCGTCGGCGATGATCGAGGTCGGCACCGTGACGATCGCCCGTGCCGCGGTAACCGTTCCGTGCGCGGTCTCCAAGCGGATCCCCTTCCCGCTCCGGTGATCGACCCGCGTCACCGGCGTCGCCAACGCGACCGGCAGCTTTTCGGCCAATTTTTCAAACAGCCGGCCATAGCCTTCGCGCAGCCGCCAATTGACCCCGCTATCCTCGTACCGGACATGATCCTGGACCGAGACGCGGTCCAACTCGGCGCCGTTCCCCCAGCTGCTGGTCGCGTCGAGCAGTTGGTTCCAGCGGCCGTCCGGCGCCAGCAGGCTCGCCAGCGAGCGGTCGGCCGGCTCCGTGGCGGCTTTGCGGCGGGCCTGGCTCTGCGCTTCGCGGGTGGCGAGCCAATCGGCTTCGGCCTCCGGCGTCGCCCCGCTGCGCCGCAGCCGCATTGTCCATTCCGGCGGGCGGCGATGGACCGAGAAGCCGAGCTGTCGGGCTATCGGCGACAACAGGTTGCGGTCGGCCGAATGCAGCCATTCGGCGCCGCGGTCGAGCGGAAAGCCGGAGGGGGCGATGGTATGGACCCGGCCGCCGACCCGATCGCGTGCCTCCAGCACCAGCACCGACAAGCCACCAGCCTCCGCCAATCGTCGGGCGGCGCCGATCCCGGCCGCACCGGCGCCGATCACCGCGACATCGACCTCGCTTTTGAAATCCGTCATTTGCGCTCGCGCCCGATCCTGTAATTCAATTCGCTTCATAAATCGGAGAAACGTCATTACGAAAAGCCCGCGGGGCGACAAAGCAATCTCTGCGCGGAACGGGCACGTTCTGCAGCAGATCGCTCCGCTCGCGAGGGGGCCTGGCGCGGGAGCAGCTCCCGCGCCCCCTCAGCCTGGCCGGCGCGGCCGAATCAGGCCGAGAACATGCACGATGGCCGCGGGGTAGGCCGGCGACGGGCAGATCGCATTCCGGCTGAGGCACGCTTCGGTGAATTTGACGACATGTTCGTCGCCATGGGCGACGGCACGATCGGCAAGGGCATCGGCATCCTTGTCCGACCGATCGACCTCGTCGGCCGTCGCCGTGCTGCTGCCGTAGCAGGCGTAGAGTGCGCACCCGGTCTGCCAGGCATGGCGCAACGCGGCCCGGGCGGTCGCCTCCCCGACATGGGGGACGATGTTGCCGAGCGCCGCCTCACTGGTGACGCCGTGGATGAAGGCGATCCCGGTCGGGATGTCGCGGGCGTTGGCCAGACACACCCGGGCGAAGGTTTCGCTCAGCTCGGCGATCAGCGCGGCGGGTGCGCCCGAAGTATCGATCAGCCCGGCCACCGGGGCGAATTCGGGAAAATCGCCCAGCGCACCGAGTGCGGCGACGATGTTGCCGGGCCGGCGCCGGGCCGGCGGCACCAACGGTACCTCGGCAATCGCCAGGCGCGGCGTCAGCCCGCCGTTGGCGCTCGGATCGCCGGCCGGCAATTCCCGGCAGGTCGCCGCCCAGCCGGCGAGCGCATCTGCCAGTTCGCGCCGCCGCGGCGGGGTCTCGCACTCGGCGAGGCCGCGCACCGCGTGCCCGACGCGGATCACGCCGTGCGTCGCCGCGGCGGCAAAGCCGGGGGCGAGCCGGCCCAGCCACAAATCGAGCACCGCGCGCCACGGCGCCTCGCGCAGCGCCTCGGCAAAGAACAAGCTCCAATCGCCAAAGCGCTCGTGGCGACCCAGGGCAGACCGCCAGTCATCGGCGTGGATCGGGTCGACAGCCGCCGGCCGCGGCGCCATCCGGTCCTGGTAGCGGGCGAGCCACGGCATGACCGCCTCGGGCCGGCCGAGCGCGCACAAAGCCTCGGCGACCATCGGCGCGTGATTGCTGTTGCCGTTTTTCAGCTCGATGCCGAATGTGCGCTTGCGTGTCGAGGGCCTCGTCGAGGGTCGTGTAGAGCGGCGGGCGCATCGGTCTCCTCCCACGGTTTCCCTCAAGATAGAATGTTTCTAATAAACTTCCAGGCGGCTGCGCATCCTCTGCGATCCTCTCGCCAAGATCGACGGCTATAATCGGGCAACCTGACTGCGGATTTGCCCTGTCACCGAGTTTCCTTGCGGGTTGCCCCAGTAGGGAACATGGGATTGCCGGGAGCGCGGGCGATCCGGCCGAGCAACGCCGAGGGAGAGAAGATGGCGCTGCGCCCGGCTGGTTGAGTTCGAACAGCAAATCGGCGAGCAGTTCGCGTGCCGGAAGCACCGGCGAGGGGGTAGCCGGGTGCTTATCCATCGTCGCTTCAAGATCGGCCGCCGCGCGCACCAACTCGACCGCCTTTTTGTCGTTGCCCTGGACATGGGCGAGGATGCCGGCGGCACCCAGGCGCTGAACCTCAACCTGGTTGGCCCAATACGTGTCTTTGCCCTTCAGCTTGTCTTCGAGCGATTGGAGCTTGGCGATTTCCTGCTGCGCGCCCGCGATATCGCTGGTGCGTGCGTCGCCGAGCGCCCGGGCAAACGAGAGCATCGCTTCGGCCCACGGAAACCGTTCCAACGGGAACCCGATCTTCGGCGCCGACAGCCCAGCGGCGGCCGGCCAGTCGCGGCGTTCGAGGGCGAACCGCACCGGGATCGCGGCAACGGCATAGGCCGTGGGCAGGTTGGCCCCGGCACTCTGGTTAAACCCGACCAACTCGTCGACCACCGTTTTGGCCTGGCCGTCCTGTGCGGTCTGCAGATAGGCGTATTCGAGATAATCCATGGTATGAACGGTTTCGCTGTCGAACGCCCGCGGTCCGAGGCTTCTTCGGACATAGGCGAGCGCTGCGGCGTTGGCCGCGCGGTTCGAGTTCGATCGATTGCTGCCACATGCCAAGCCGGGTAAAGATATGCGACGGCATGTGCAGTGCATGCGGCACGTCGGGTGCTATTTTGGAGTAGCAGATCGCCGCATCCAGGCCCGCCTGGGCGAATTTCACCGAATCGTCGCTGTGGATCAGGTAATGCACGACGCCCGGATGGTTCGGCTGTTCCTTCCATACCTTGTTCAGGATCTCCGCCGCCTTCTTCTGGTTGGCGTAGCTCTTGTCGGTCGGCAGTGCTGTCGTAACGAGCGCCAACGCATAGAACACCGCGGCTTCGCGATCCTCCGGATATTTCAGATAGACTTGTTCCATCGCCTTTTCGTAGGCGAGGGCGCGGGTGCGCTCGATCATCAATGGACCGGCGGCGAGCTGCCGAATTTCGTCACCCATCTCGAATGCAGCCTGACCGGCGAGCATTATCCGGCGGAAAGCCTGCAGACTTTGTCGCGGGCCGGCAGGCCGTTGCTGGTGCGCTATGACCTCGACCGGGTCGGTGCGGCATTGCCGCGCCCGGCGCTCGCCGCCCGGCCGCAGAGCCTGTGGCGCTATCGCGAATTGCTGCCGGTGCGGCGGCCCGAGAATGTGGTTTCTCTCGGCGAGATCATGACGCCGCTGGTGGCGTTGCCGCGCCTTGCCAAAAACGGCGGCGAGATCCTGGTCAAGGACGAGGGCCGGTTGCCGACCGGCTCGTTCAAGGCGCGCGGACTGGCGCTCGGCGGTGTCGATGGCCAAGGAGTTGGGGGTCGCGACGATGGCGATGCCGACCAACGGCAATGCCGGCGCGGCGATGGCGGCCTATTGCGCGCGCGCCGGGATCAAGGCCTATGTCTTTTGTCCCGACGATACGCCGGCGGTCAACATCCGCGAGATCGCGATGCAGGGGGCCGAGGTGTTTCTGGTCGACGGGCTGATCGACGATTGCGGCCGGCTGGTGGCCGAGGGCGAAAAGAGCGTCGGCTGGTTCAATTGCTCGACCCTGCGCGAGCCCTATCGCATCGAGGGCAAGAAGACGATGGGGATCGAGCTGGCCGAGCAGCTCGGCTGGGAATTGCCGGACGCGATCTTTTACCCGACCGGCGGCGGCACCGGCATCATCGGCATGTGGAAGGCGTTTGCCGAACTCGAAAAGCTCGGCTGGATCGGGCCGCAGCGGCCGCGCATGGTCGTGGTTCAGGCAGCCGGCTGCGCGCCGATGGTCAAGGCCTGGGAGGACGGCGTCGAGCACGCGCCGCGCTGGGAAAATGCGCACACCTTCGCCGCCGGCATTCGCGTGCCGCAGGGGATCGGCGACTTCCTGATCCTGCGTGCGGTGCGCGAGAGCGGCGGCTTTGCCGTCGCCGTCGACGACCGGGCGATCGCCGCCGCCTGGCATGAGGTCGCCGCCGCGGAGGGCCTGCTGCTCTGTCCCGAGGGTGCGGCGACCTACGCCGCCTACAAGGCGGCATTGGCCGAGGGCCGGGTCCGGGCTGACGAGCGGGTCGTGCTGTTCAACTGCGCCAGCGGTCTCAAATACCCGATGCCGGAAGCCGGCAAGCCGCTGCAGCGCGGCAATCCGATCGATTGGCCGCAGCTGATCGGGTCGGCCGGTTAGCAGCGGCTTACAGCGGGGTGGACAGCAGGCTGGGGACGGCGAAGGTGTCGAGCAGCACGAACTTGTCGCGGATTTTCATACCCCGCCCGTCCGGTTCGAGCCGGTCGCGGTAGAGGCCGGTGGCAAACAGCCGCGTCTCGCCCTCCTGATCGGTCTGGAACACCGCAAACGGCGCCTCGATCAGCAGGCTGTCGCCCTCCGCCCCGAGCAGCCGCGGCAGGCCGATCAGATGGCGGTCGGTATGGATGTTGTATTTGTTGGCGGTGCGCAGGGCGTAGATGCGGTCTTCGAGCACCGCCCGGCTGTCGCAAAAGATCAATGCCGCCGGCAGGCCGCGGTCGTAATTCTCCCGCGGCACGACCTGATAGCGGCATTCCGCGGCGAACAGAGCGAGCCAGTCGTCGAACCGCGCCAGATCGATCAGCGCGCCGTATTCGGCGAGCAGATCCTGGACCGCGGCGCGATCGGCCTTCATCGCACCGCGCCGGCCGGCTCGATCCCGAGCAACTCGGCGTAATACGACCAGAAGCCGCGCAACGGCACGTCGGTGACCCGGTAATCGCGATCGGAAATCACCCCGCCGCCGCCCAGCTCGATCACCGAAGTATCGTCGGGGGCGGGTTTCGAGGCGCGGTGGGCGATCTCGATCGCCTCGCCGTCCTCCATCGAGACGAGCCCGGCCGGGCCGACGAGATTGGCCTGGCGCAGCCGGTGCGCGGTCATCTCGGGCGGGTCGTCCCGATAGCCGATCATCGTTTGAAACACTTCGAGCTCGTCGACGCCGCGCGGCCGGATCTGGCGGATCGCCAGGCTGTTGGAGATCTGCGCGAAGACGACGCCCGGAAACACCGAGGTGACCGCGAGGTTTACGTTGTCGCCGCGCGCAGCCCGTTCATGGCGAAAAGCGACCAGCGCCGGCTCCTGCAACGCCAGAAAATCGGTGCGCACCCGCGCGCCGGCATAGGCCTCGCGGGCGAATTCGTCGGTGTCGCTGTCGGCCTCGGCCCAGGTGATGTTGTGCCGGTGGCGGGCGTCCATCGTGACCCCGCCCACCTGCGTCGAGCGGTCGAGCCCGAAGGTCACCAGAAACTCGTGCAGCAGGCTGGCATGGTAGTTGTCGCGGGTATTCTCGGCGTAGAGCTTCCAGTTGCCGCGGATGCGCTGGCGATTGTAGCCGAGCACCCGGACCGGCCGATCGAACAGGCGGCCGAGCTGCGCCAGGATCGGCGCGCCGAGATAATCCTCGAGCGGCTCGGCGTCCTCCGCCAAGGTCCCGAAGACCAGGCCGTCGACGAGGCCGACGCGCAACGGCGGCAGACCGTGCGCCGCCATGTCGAAGCTCGGGTCGAGCCCGCCCTTGCCGCGCACCCCGCGGCGGAACGGGATCGCGCTCAGCCCGCCGTCGAGCCGGTAGCACCATTGGTGATAGATGCAGATGTGCTCGCGGGCGTTGCCGGAAAGCTCGCGCCGCACCAAGGCGCCGCGATGGGCGCAACGGTTGACGAAGGCTTTGACCGCCCCCGTCATATCGCGGTTGACGACGACCGGCGTATCGCCCACCCAGGTCGTGCGGAAATCGCCCGGGTTCGGGATCTCGGCTTCGAGCGCCAGAAAATTCCAGGTCGGCCCGCCGAAGACCCGTTCCTGCTCGCGAGCATAGATCTCGGGATCATGATAAAGCCGGTACGGCACCCGGCTGTAGTCGAGCGCCGGCCAGATCGCAGCGGTGACCATCGACGAGCTCTCCCAACCAGCAGCGCAGCAAGCGCGATCGTAGTTCAGGCCGGCGCGGCCGGCAATCTCGGGGCGGCGCGGCGGAACGCGGACCCGCCCGACGCGGCGAGCGCCCGGTGCCGGGTGAGGGATTCGAACCCCCGACCTTCGGTTTACAAAACCGCTGCACTGCCACTGTGCTAACCCGGCGAAATCAATAGCTTATGTTCGGTCGCCTTGCCGTTGCCACCGAAATTGCCGCCGAACGGCCCATTTTCGCTCGGGGGCGGCTTTATAACACCCCGAAATGCCGCATCGAGGCAACCGGCGCTCGCCAGCAGGCGCGACTCTCGATTAACGCCGATTGTCGGTCGAATAATCGAATTTCACGCAAATCTCGAATTTTCGACCGCTCGGTCGGGAATGCGGATCGCAACGCAACGCAGGTTTGATTCGACGCAATTCGAGAAACAGCGTACGGTGTGACGCATTTGACGAAAAATTGCGGATTAGTTGACGGACACACCGATGGAATTTCAGCATCGCGTCCTTCATGGGCTGCCTGTTATCCTGCTGGCATGCGCGCTGCTGCCGGCGCCGGCGCCGGCGCAGTTCGCCCAGCAAGCGAAACTGGTCGGCACCGACACGGATATCGCCCAGCGAGGCCAATCAGTCGCGATTTCCGCCGACGGCAACACCGCCATCCTCGGCGGCCCTCGCGCTCCCCACGGCAGCCTCAACGGAAATGTTCCCACCCCCGGGGCGGCATATGTCTTCGCACGCTCGGGCGGGGTATGGACGGAGCAAGCCACGCTGGTCAGCGCCGAGTCCGGCCTCTCGGAACAGGGCTATTCCGTCGCGCTGTCGGGCGACGGCAACACCGCCCTCGTCGGGGCGCCCGCTGCCGGCTTTAACGGCGAGGGTTACGTCGGCGCGGCGTGGGTGTTTACGCGTTCGGGCGCGGTGTGGAGCCAACAGGGGCCGAATTGGTCGGCACCGGCTCCGTATCCTCCGGGTCGGGCCTCTCGGATCAAGGCTCGTCGGTCGCGCTGTCGGGCGACGGCAATACCGCCATCCTCGGCGGGCCCGGCGACAACGGCTCCACCGGCGCGGCGTGGGTGTTCACGCGCTCGCGCGCGGGGAGGTGGCGCCAACAGGGGCCCAAACTGGTCGGCGCCGGCGCCGTCGGCAACGCGCAACAAGGTTGGTCGGTCTCCCTGTCCGACCACGGCAATACCGCGATCGTCGGCGCGCCCACCGACGGCTTTGACGGTGAGGGTTACCCCGGCGCGGCGTGGGTGTTCACGCGCTCGCGCGGGGTGTGGAGCCAACAGGGGACCAAACTGGTCGGCGCCGATGCCGCAGGCTATGCGGGGCTGGGCGCTTCGGTCTCGCTCGCCGGCAACGGCAACATCGCGATCGTCGGCGGGCCCGATGACGACAGCGGCGCCGGCGCGGCGTGGATTTTCACGCGCTCGCGCGGCGGCATGGAGCCAGCAGCGCCAAACTGGTCGGCACCGGCTCCTTGGGCGCCGCAAATCAAGGCGCATCGGTCTCGCTGTCCGGCGACGGGAAGAGCGCCGTCGTCGGCGGGCCTCTCGACAACGGCAATGCCGGCGCGGCGTGGATGTTCGCGCGCTCGCGCGCGGGTGTGGAGCCAACAGGGGACCAAACTGGTCGGCACCGGCTCCTTGGGCGACGCATATCAAGGCGCCTCGGTCTCCCTTTCCGGCGATGCGGGCACCGCCCTCGTCGGCGGGCCCATGGACGACTACGTGAACACCGGCGGGCCGAACTGGAACCCCGTCGGCGCGGCATGGACTTACGCCCGGACTGCGATCGCCGGGATTCCCGGGACGGGGACCTGCATCGGCCGGAGCGTCGAGGCCATGATCCATCAGTATAAGGGCCTCAGACCTGCGGCCGCAGCGCTGGGCGTCTCCGATGCTCGCGCGGCGACGAGCGCGATCGTGGAATATTGCGGGGAAAGCAACTGACGAGCTGCGTGTTCGAGAATCGATTTTCCGACGGCAACGGTTCAAAGGTTTCGCTCCGCCCCCGACCGTGCTAGCTGATTGCCGCCGTTCAGCGGGAGAGGTGCCGGAGCGGTCGAACGGGGCGGTCTCGAAAACCGTTGTCCCTCTTGCGGGGGACCGAGGGTTCGAATCCCTCCCTCTCCGCCACCCGCTGTTTCCGTATGCCTCCAGCCGTCGGATACAGCTCGAAAAATCCCTGGATCTTAGGCATATCGTGTTTCCCGTCGTCTCCCGCCTTATGCTGTCATCACGCTCGAAATGGGGAATAAAGTGGGAAACTCGAACAAAAGCGGCGAAGGCGACGGGGGCCGGCTCGGCTCCATGCACAGGAGACCACATCCATGACGATCGACGTAGCGACCGGCATCAGCCGCATTCTCAAAGAAGAGGGTGTGGGTTGGGTTTCGACGTTCCCGGTCTGCCGGGTGAACAACGCGCTCGGCCGCGAAGGGGTGCCGATGCTGATGATGCGCGACGACCGCTACGCCGTCGCGGTCGCCGACGCGTTCTCGCGCATCACCGCGGGCAGCAAGATCGGGGTGTGCACCTTTCAAGGGGGCGTCAATGCCGCCGGCATGCAGTACGCCTATGCCGGGATGGCGCAGGCCTTTGAGGACGGCTCGCCGGTTCTGTGCATCACCGACGGCGTGCCGGCCGGCAGCTCGGGCAACAGCCAGTACGATGTCGCATCGGCGATGAAGACCGTGTCGAAGTGGTTCGGCTATCTCGACAAGCCCGAGCGCACGCCCGAGCTGATGCGCCGCGCCTTTACCATGCTGCGCAGCGGCCGGCCGGGCCCGGTGATCCTGGCCATTCCCAACGCCACGGCCACATACGACGAGACCGCCGACCCCTACCGTCCCGTCAAGGGCTGGAAATCGGCGCCGGACCCGGCGGATGTGCGCGCCGCCGTCGACCAGCTCCTGGGGGCCCGCAACCCGCTGATCTACGCCGGCGAGGGGGTCATCTACGCCGGCGCCGCGGAAGACCTGAAAGCGCTGGCGGAGCTGGTCAATGCGCCGGTGATCACGACCCTCAAGGCGAAAGGGGCGTTCCCGGAGGACCATCCGCTGTTTGTCGGCGTGCGCGGCGATCAGGTGGCGCACTACCTGAACAAGAGCGACCTGATCCTCGCCATCGGCACGAGCCTGTCGCCGGGCCGCTTCAGCCACGGCATTCCCGATCCGGCGAAAAAGACGATCATCCACTGCAACGTCGACGAATTGCATATCAACAAGATGTATCCGACGGCGCACGCGGTGATCGGCGATGCGCGCCTGACCTTGCAGGCGCTCCGCCGGGAAGTGTCGGACCGCACGGCTGGCGCCACGGGCGGCGCCGGACGGAATGCGGGTGATGTGGCGGCGGAAGTGAGGGCGGCGCGCGACCAGGCGCTCGCCAGATACCGGCAGGTCATGAACTCCGACGAGACGCCGATCAACCCCTATCGGGTGTACGGCGATCTGATGGAGGTGCTGGATCTGAAGAATTCGTTCGTGACGCACGAAAGCGGCAACACGCGCGACCAGCTATCGACCGTCTTCGACACGCTGATCCCGCGCGGCTTCCTCGGCTGGGGCAATGTCTCGACGCTCGGCTTCAGCCTGGCTGCCGCCATTGCCGCCAAGAAGGCGTTTCCGGGCCGGACATCGGTGGCGGTGACCGGCGAGGCGGGCCTCGGCTACATGCTCGGCAACCTCGAAGTTCTGCTGCGCGAAAAGCTCGGGGTCACAATCGTGCACATTTCGAATGGCGGCTTTGCCGGTTATGGACCCGGCTTTTGGGGGGCGGGACACGATCCCTTCACCCACCGGGTGCTGGGGCCCGACGAGGTGGATATGTCGAAGGTGATCGGCGCCCTCGGCTTCCACACCGAGCGGGTCAGCGAGCCCGCCGACATCATCCCGGCCCTGCGGCGGGCATTCGACGTCAATAATTCGGGTCGCCCGGCCTATATCGAGTTCATCTGCTGCCAATACCCGGTCTACGGCCAATGGGTCGGACGGGGGGAGTGATGACACTGGGTCGGCAATTCGGGGTTCCTGCGCAGGCAGGAACCCATTCCGCCAGCGACCGAGCGGTTGCACGATGGGTCCCTGTCTTCGCAGGGAACCGATAAAGAGGAAAACCTGCTATTTGGTCCCTGCCCACGGGTCCGGCCTGCGGCCGGCCCGAGGATAAACTCCGGCAGGGATACATATTCCGGTCCGCACGATGCCGTTCGTCTATCTCCTCGCCTCTAAACCGTATGGCACTCTCTACGTCGGTTCGACCTTCGAACTCGCGCGCCGCGTTTGGCAGCACAAAACACGCGCCATGCCCGGCTTTACCGCCATATACGGCGTGGACCGTCTCGTGTGGTTCGAAGCCCATGAACGCCTCGAGACAGCGCTGGTCCGCGAACGGCAAATCAAGAAGTGGAAGCGCGACTGGAAAATCAATCTGGTTGAACGCGAAAACCCGCATTGGGCTGATCTTTACCCATCCCTGTCGCCGTAGTGCGGCGGCGACATGGGGCAGGGACCTGCTGTTGGGATGCCGCACCTCGCCCGCCAATGCCAGCGAGTTGCGTCGACCGCGCGCTGGTAGAAGTTGCGGAAATCCGGTAAAATTCATTTCCGGTCAGGCTTTGAGGAAACGATGCCGAAGCTGATCCCCGTCGGTGCCGTGCGGGGCAATTCGGGGTTCCTGCGCAGGCAGGAACCCCTTTCGCCGGCGATCGAGTGGTTGCACGATGGATCCCTGCCTGCGCAGGGACCCAATAAACGTCAGGCTCCGAGGAAACGATGCCAAAGCTGATCCCCGTCGCCGACGCCTTGAGCAAGCCCTTCTGGGACGCCGTCAATCAAAAGCGGCTCGTCCTGCAGCACTGCGCTCAATGCGACCGGCTGCAATACCCGCCGCAGCAGGCCTGCCAATTCTGCAGTTCGGCCGCCGGTCTGACCTGGAAAGAGGTCGAGGGAAGAGGCCATATCGCGACCTACATCGTGATCGAGGATGGCCGCCTCAACCGGCGCATGCCCGATCAGCCCTACAACCTGGCAATGGTGACCTTGGACGCGGACCCGCGGGTCAATTTCTATTCCAATCTCCCGGGCACCCCGCCCTACCAGGCGCCGGTGGGCGCGGCCGTCGAGGTGACGTTCGAGGAGGTGGCCCCAGGCCAGCTGATCCACGAGTGGCGGGTCGTGGGTTAGCGGATCGAATGAGACGGCGTCAGTTTGTCTCACTTCTCGGTGGAGGTGCGCTGGCACCGCTCACCGCGTTGCCGGTATACGCGGCCCCGCCTGACGGCTGCGGTGTTCCGGTCGCGCGAGATGACGGCTGGCCCGTCGTTTCCGTCAATGACGACAAGCTCGTCGATCACGATGCGCTGTGCAGGATGGCTGACCGGCTCGTGGCTTCGAGCGCCAATGTGCACTCCGTCCTGGTCGCACGCGGTGGCAAGCTGGTGTTTGAGCGGTATTTCGAGGGTTCCGACGAGATCAATGGCCGCCGGGTGGAAAGCGTCACCTTTGACGCTGATACCCTGCATAACATCAAGTCGGCCACAAAGAGTGTCACGTCGCTCGCACTAGGGATCGCGGTAGATCGCGGGCTGATACGCAGCGTCAACGAACCGATCTTCAATTTCTTTCCCGAGTTATCCGATTTGCGCACCCCTGAGAAGGAACGCATCCAGCTGGCGCACGCGCTCACCATGTCGATAGGTCTGAAGTGGGTCGAGGCCATCCCGAGCAACGAGGACGACAATGATGAAGTGCGCATGCATATGGCGTCCGATCCGTGCCGTTACGTCCTCGGTCTTCCGGTGACGGCCCCGCCAGGACAAGAGTTCTTCTACAACACCGGGGCGCTGACGCTCCTGTCGGCCATCATGCGTAAGGCCACCGGACGCGCCCTCGACGAATTTGCGCGCGAGACGTTGTTCGAGCCTTTGGGCATTACCGGCGTCGATTGGATCGGGTCAGGGGAGATAGCGATGCCGGCGGGGGATTGCGTCTGCGCCCGCGCGACATGGCGAAAATCGGGCAACTCGTGCTCGCGGGCGGGCGTTGGAACGACCGTCAGATCGTGTCTAAAGGCTGGATCGAGGTCTCGACGACACGGAAGTTAGAGGCCACAGACAACCAATCCTATGGGTATCTCTGGTGGCTCGGACGGCCCTTCCTGCGCAAGGGGCGTGAGGTCCACTGGATTGGCGCGCTCGGTCGAGGTGGGCAGTCGCTTCGCATCGTCCCGGAGCTTGATTTCGTCGTCGCGGTGACGGCGGGATACTACCAGGACTACAGTCCGGAAGCGTTCAAGGTTCAGTACGGCATCTTCAGGGATGTCTTGAGGGCGGTTCCGCCGCCGGCGTGAGCTGGAAGCGCCGCCCTGCGGCGCATACCAACTTTACCGCCACGGCATGAGAGGAAAGGGAGAGCCATGGCCGCATCAGCCGGGTATCAGTGGCGGCGAGACAAGGATGGGCTCGGCGTTTGGGAGCACCGCGGCAAGGTCGCGGTGGCGGGTGTCGGACATTCGCCGGTCGACCGCCGCTGGGACGAAGTCTCGATGGACCAGACGGTGGGCGCCTACTCGATCCTGGCCTGCCAAAAGGCGATGGATGAGGCAGGCGTCACGCCGGATCAGATCGAGGGTGTGATCTGCTGCGACAGCCATATTGCCGGCGGCAGCGGCGGCTCCGCGTCGCAGTGGGCGCCCCGGCCCTACTTCGCCCCGCCCTATGATTCGGAGTGGGGGCTCACTCTGGTCAACGCGCAGTGGCTGATCGCGCAGCTGCGCCTGCCCAACGTCAAATTTGCGCCGACCGGCGTGCCGACCATCAGCGAAATGGTGGGCATGGCGGCCCAGGCCGTGGGTGACGGCCAGTGCCACACCTGTCTCGTCATCTACCCGACCGGCAATCTCGAAGGCCGCTATCGTCGCGGTGGCGAGAACGCCGACGACTACGCCCGCGGCGCCCGCCAATGGACCGCACCCTGGGGCAATCACGGCGGCAACGATTTCATCAACATCTTCCCGCACAATCAGTACTGCCTGAAATACGGCGGCAGGCACGACGACCTCGCCCCCTTCGTCGTCAACCAGCACAGGAACGGGTTGCTCACGCCCTGGGGGTACAACGCCACCCACAAGGTGCCGCAGTTGACGATCGAGGATTACGTCAATTCGCGCTACATCCTGAACCCGCTCCGCCTCTGGGACTGCGACCGGCCGGTCAATGCATCGACCGCGTATCTCTTTACGACTGCCGAGCGCGCCCGCGACATGCGGCAGCCGCCGGTCTATGTGCTCAATCACTCGCAGCACAATTTCAGAAAGCGCAGCACTCAGGAAGATCTGGACGAGATCGAGGACTGGACCGACCGCGCCGCCAAGCGGATGTACGAGGGCGCCGGGCTCGCACCCAGTGACGTCGATATCTTCAATCCGTACGACGGCTATGCGCCGATGGCGCAGTTCTTCCTCGAGGGCTTCCAGTGGCACGGCGTCAAACGCGGCGACGCCTTCGCGTTCTATGCCGGCGATATCCGGGTCGAGGGGCCGCACCCGTTCTGCTCGAGCGGCGGCAATCTGGGGACCGGGCGCTGCCGTACGGCCATGTACACCGACAGCATCGAGCAGCTCCGCGGCACCGCCGGCGCACGACAGGTCACGGTGCGGGCGGAGACGGCGCTGGCGGCCTTCACCACGCCAAGCAGCGGCGGCTGGATCATGTTCGGCAAATCCTCGAGCTGACGACCTGTGACACTGGAGATCACCGCGCTTTACGGCGCCTCCCAGGGGTTGATTACGGTGAGGGTTTTACGCGGGCGATATCAGGGTCGAGGGACCGCACCCGTTCTGATCGAGCGGCGGCAATCTCGGGACCGGGCGCCCGCGCTCGGCCATGTACACCGACAGCATCGAGCAGCTCCGCGGCACGGCCGGCGCACGGCAGGTCAGGGTTCGGGCCGAGACTGCGCTGGCGGCATTCGGCCGATCGCCGCGTGCGGCGAATCTCGGTCGGCGGCCTGCCGTAGACTTCGGCAAAGACGGAGTTGAACCGTCGCAGGCTCCCGAAGCCCGCCCGCATCGCGATCTCGGTCATCGGCAGGCTGGTCTCGTCGAGGAGGCGTTTGGCTCGCTGCACGCGTGCGGTCCTTGCCACTTTTGAAGGACTAGCCTGGAGATAACGCGCGAATAGTCGCGTCAGCTGCCTTGACCCCACGCCGAGGCGCTGGGCCAGGCGCTCCACAGTGGCTCCCTCCTGATCGAGTGCTCCCTCCTCGGCGATGAGCCGCAGCGCCCGCTCGACGGTCGCTCGGCTGCCGATCCAGGCGCTGGAAAAGGGAGCGGTTTCGGGCCGGCAGCGCAGGCATGGGCGGAAGCCGGCCGCCTCCGCCGCGGCGGCCGACGGGAAGAACGAAACGTTGGCCGACCGGGCGGGGCGCACCGGACAGACCGGACGGCAGTAGATGCCCGTGGTGTGGACGCCGGTATAGAACCGCCCGTCATAGGCCGCGTCTCGCGCCAAGCGCGCCCGATCGCATTCCGCAAAGTCGAGCGACATGGGCACGATAATACTCGCTGCCGCTCCCCGGACCAGACGCCCTTTTGGGGATGGAGTCCGGTTTTGGCCAGCAACAGCGGCTTGGTTCCACTACATCTGATCGCGAGCGCTCAGGACGGTGATCCGCCCGCCACGAGACGCTTTAGGCACCTAACGTCAGCCGACTCGCGGGAGAGTGAGATTGCAGCAGCACCGAAACATCGAAGTCAGCGGCGCGACGCTCGAATGCACCCTTTACGGTTCCGGCACCCCGGTTGTGTTGCTCGCGAATGCCGGCTGCAGCACCGGTTATTTTGACGATCTGGCGCGCGTGCTCGCTGCCGGAGGGTTGCAAACCATCTCCATTAACATGCGCGGTACTGGAGAGAGCCGCGGCTCGCTCGACGGCATAACTGTGCACGATTTGGCCGCCGATGTGGCTGGGGTCCTCGAAGCTGTGGATTGCGGTCCGGCGCACCTCGTCGGCCATGCCTTCGGCAATCGGGTCGCTCGCTGCCTGGCGGTGGACCGGCCCTCGCTGGTGCGCAGCGTGACTTTGCTTGCTGCGGGCGGTCTCATCGGACCCGCAACGCCACTAGGCACGTCCTTTCGCAACGCTACGGAAGTCAAGATGAACGGCAGCGATTGCGTCACCGTGCTGGGGGCGCGCTGGCTGTCGCCGGCGTCGGATCCGAAAATACTTGCGCAGGTCGAATGCTGGCCGGCGGTGCATCTCGCCCACCTCGCGACCAGCCGGGGTATGGCGCTCGAAGATTGGTGGGGTGCCGGAACAGCCCCGCTTCTCGTGATCCAGGGGCTCGATGATGAAGCGGCTCCGCCGGGCAATGGCCACGCGCTCCGCGAGCAATTCGGCGAGCGCGTCCGGGTTATCGACCTGCCTCGTGCGGGACACTTTCTGCTGTTGGAGCAGCCCGAAGCCGTTACCCGCGCCGTTGCCGAGTTTGTCGGCGCTGGCGCAGTACCTCGCTGACTGCTTGCGGGAGATCGAGAGGAGCCGAAATGGCGCGCTACGACGACACATTTGTGGATCGCTTTCTGGAGCCGTGGGAACCGACACGATGTCGACGGCGCGTTGGCGCTGATGACCGACGATTGCGTCTGGGAGGTTACGAGAGGCCGAGAGCCGCATGGCACCCTCTACACCGGGCAGACGGCCGTCCGCTCGGCGATCGTGGAGGCGTTTAAGGCGCTCCCGACGTCAATTACCAACCCGTTCGGAATTCTTTCGGCGAGGACTATCGTCAGGTGGGCGACGAGATTTCGTGTCGCGCCTCTTCGATTAACCAATCCCTAAATCGCCGGACCGCAGGCTTTTGCAGCGTTTCGGATGTCGCGACCACGTAATAGGCGAATTGCACAGGCCAATTCACCGTGAGCGGCTTTACCAGCTTCTTCGATCGAAGGTCGTCCTCGGCGTAAATATCCCGCACTAGCGCCAACCCTTGTCCCGCGACAGCCGCGCGCACAACCAGGTGGCTTTCCGAAAACGCTGAGCCCTTTTTACAGTTCGGCGCGGCTATTGCCTGGGCCTCGAACCAAAGTGGCCAATCCTGGCGATTGAAGTCGTGGAGCAGAGGAAATGCCAGGCAATCGGCCGGCCCCTTGAGGGGGGCACGGTCTTTAAGCAGGTCGGGGCTCGCGACGACAATGAGTTCGGGAGCAACGAGCCAGGTGGCTTCAAAGCCAGGGTACTTTCCCAACCCATGCCGGATTGCCAAATCGATCGGCTCTCGCCTCAGATCGACCGGGCGGGTGCCCGTCTCCACGGCAATTTCGATATCGGGATAACGTTGCGCGAACATCGCGAGTCGCGGCACCAGCCAAGTCGCCGCGAATGACGGCATCGTACTCATCGTCACACGGCTCGATGACGGGCCGCCGAGTTCGCGATCGACCGCTTCGATCGCACGAAAGGGCTCGGCAAGCGCGGTAAACATGGCTTCACCGGCAGCGTTGAGTTCGACACCAGCGGGGACCCGATTAAACAGCCGGCGTCCAGCCGCCTCCTCAAGCTGGCGAATGCGTTGACTGACCGCGCCCGGCGTCAACGCCAACTCATTGGCGGCTCGCTTCATCTTTCCGGCGCGCGCCACGGCGACGAACGTCTGCAGCAGCGCGAAGCGTCTGATCATGATACGAGTTTAGCGCAGCTAAACCTACCCGCCAAATCTATCGCTTGCTGGTCCGATACCCGCACTTGATATCCAGGGGACGCACTATCCCAAAACGAGGCCGTCTCGATGACCGATATCATCCTGCATCACTACGAGATCTCTCCCTATTCGGAGAAAGTTCGGATTGGTCTTGGTCTCAAGGGCCTGGCATGGGGATCGGTGGAGATCCCCGTGATTATGCCAAAACCCGACCTGACGGCGCTGACAGGAGGCTACCGTAAAACGCCGGTGTTGCAGATCGGCGCGGACATCTATTGCGATAGCCAGTTGATCATGCGCGAACTCGAGCGCCGGCACCCCACCCCGAGCTTTTATCCAGCCGGCCGCGGCGCGGCCGACGCGCTTGCCTGGTGGGCCGAGAAGACAACGTTCAGCCCAGCTGCCAGCATCGCATTCGCGAAGAAGCCCGACGCGTTGCCCGAGGGATTTCTTGAAGACCGAGCCAAATTCTCCGGCCGAAATATAGACCCCGCCGCAATGATGGCGGCAGTGCCGAACCTGCTCGATCAGCTGCGCGCGCATTTCGATTGGCTGGACCAGAGCCTGGCTGACAGTCGATCATTTTTGCAGGGCTCCGCCGCTAGCCTTGCCGACCTCGCCGCCTACCATCCGATTTGGTTCTTGAAACAAAATTTCGGACTAACAGCCGCGCCGCTCGATGGCTTTCCAAGGCTGCTGAGCTGGGCCGAGCGGGTTGCCGCAATCGGCCACGGCAGACGGAGACCAATGACCTCCGAACAAGCGCTCGATGTGGCCAGAACCGCTACCTCAATCGCTAAAGCATCCACTGACGCGAAAGATCCCATCGGCCGGAAGCCTGGCCAAGTCGTCAGCGTTACTCCGGACGATACCGGACGCGATCCTGTCATCGGCGAATTGGTTACGTCGGGCATACATGAGATCGTCATCCGGCGCAGCGATCCCGCGATCGGCGAGGTCTGTGTCCATTTTCCGCGCGCCGGCTTCGTGGTCACATCGCCCTAGCGCAATCCCAGCCCTCGCTTGGCACGAGGACCGTACTCGCAGGAGTGCGCGCGATGGATGCCACGACATTGATCGAAGACGGGCTCTCCGGGGGAAAGCGGCAACTCGTCAGTCCCGATCAGCATGCAGCGAAGATCAAAGCAGTGCGAGAAACTGCGCAAAAACTCGGAATTCGTCTGTTCATCAATGCGCGAACCGATCCGTTTCTGCTGTAATTCGGATCGCCGGATGAATGCCTCAATGAAGCGGCAAAGCGTGCAAAGGCTTATGCTAATGCCGATGCCGGTGCTGACGGTATTTTTGTGCCCGGCCTCACCGACCTCGTGCTCATCGAGAAGTTCGCTCTACTCACGCCTTTGCCGGTCAACATCATGGTGACGCAAGGTGTTCCCGAAATCCCGGATCTCGCGCGCGTCGGTGTTCGGCGGGTGAGCCTTGGGCCGTGGCCCATGATGGCGGCGATGCGTGTCATTGAACAGGCCGCCGCGGCGGCCGCCGCCAGCAAGCAATACGGCACGTTTCTGCAACCGAAGGCCTGAGCACGTCCTGGGGGGAGAGCCAACATGAACCTGCCACAGACCGGCGACTGCCAGTGCGACAAAATCGGCTACTAGATCACCGAAATCCCCCAGCTCGTCTAATCGCGGATGCGAAGGTCGGCAAAGGGACACGAAGAGCGGTTCCCGGCGCCACGGCTGTGTGGCGGTTGTGGGTTCCAAAGCGGTCCGCTGCTGCCGACAATCAGGCCGTGCAAACTTTGGATCAGGCTCTCAGCCACATGCAGTGCTACGTCCCGCGAAACACGACGAGGGCGTCTACCGCCTTCACTCCGTGACCCGACGGCAGCACCATCAGCGGATTGATGTCCAACTCCGCCAAGTGTCCTTGCACGTGCATGGCAAGGTGCGATACGCGCACCAGGGTATCCGCGAGTGTGGCGAGGTCCGTCACCGGCCGCCGCGAAAGCCGTGGAGCAACCGGGTTCCCTTGACCTCGGCGATCATCGCCTGTGCTTCCGCGCGCGTGATCGGGCAGCGCCGCAGCGCGACATCGTTGTAGACCTTTACCATCACGCCGCCGCTGCCGAACAGCAGCACCGGGCCCAATTGCGGGTCGCAAGAAACGCCAATGATAACTTCGACACCGTCTCCTACCATCTCCTGCACCGACACGCCGTTGATCCGGGCACGTGGGGCTACTACTCCCTCCCCCTCGATGGGGGAGGGATGGGGTGGGGTTGAGCTCGACGCCTGGTGCCCGAATGGATTGCCACCGGCAGCATCACCCCCTCCCGCACGATCACTCCCTCCCAACCCTCCCCTCGAGGGGGAGGGCACCTAATCTTACTGCGTCAATAATCTGGGATTCTTGCTATTTTTCGGATCGGCGTATTACAGCAAGGGCATCTCGGGAGGCTCCTGGCGAGGGCGGCGATGAGGCGTCGCCGCAGGGTGGCGATCGAGTTCGGGATGTGCCGTTCGGGTCGGATCGGCGGCGCCTCTGGGTCGGTAACCCTCGGGAACGGCAGGTCTCGGGAGCTGCGGGGAGGCAGCTGGTCCTGAGGGGGGAAAAGCGCCGCGTTCGGCGATCAAGAAGCCGTAAGCGGCAATACACAGGGTGGCGTGGTGGTGGAAGCCGCGCCACCCGCGCCCTTCATAGTCGCCAAGGCCAAGCTCTTGTTTGAGCTCCTGATAATCTCGTTCGATCCGCCATCGCAGCTTGGTCAGATCGACCAAGCGGTCGAACGCGACATCCTCTGCCAATATGGAGAACCAATATTTCGTCGGCTCGGTTTCGTTCGGCGGCCACTCGATGAGCAGCCACTCTTCCGCGCGCGGCTCGGCCAAATTGGTATCGCGATGCGCCGGCCGCACCCGCTGCCGTGCAAAGCGCGAAGCGAGCCGGTCCGCGGCGCCCTCGCGCCACGTGTATGGTTTGCCAGGCTTGTGCCGACAGGTCGAGAGCCAGCGCCTTTACCGAGATCGGCTGATGCTGCTCGTCGCGTCGAAGCAGCTTGGGTGGCCGCCCGACACCCTTGCCGGGCCGCGCCGGCAACGCCCCCGAACCCGCTGGCCAGACCGAGGTATTGGGGCCGATCCCGGCGACGTAGGTGATGCCGAGGGTGGTGATCTTGGTTCGCAGGCTGGTGTCATTGCCGTAACCAGCATCCATCAGCACCACACCCTGAGGCAGTCCAGCCGTTCGCGCCGCCTTGATCTGTTCGAGGGCGATCTCGGGTTTGGTCTGGAAGGCGATCGTCTGCGGCACCTTGGCCTTGTCCCGACGCGCTTGGTCCTTGGCCCAGTCCTCAGGGAGATAGAGCCGGTAGGCGACGGGTAGGCTGGCGTCGTGGTTGGCCAGCGACAAACTCACCGCAACCTGGCAGTTGTTCTGCTTGCCGAGCTGGCCACAATATTGCCGGGTCACCCCGACCGAGTGCCGCCCCTTCTTGCGAAAGCCCGTGTCGTTGATGATCCAGGCCTCGATCGGCCCGCCACGCTCGATCGCCGGCAGCACCAACCCTCCCACCCCCGCTTTCGCGAGGGCAGGCTCTTGGTCAGCATCGCCCTGTCCGGCCACGGCGCGTTGCCGACAAAATGAAGCAAGGACTGGTGCTTGGCCGCAACCGTCGCCGGCGCTGTCACCGCCGCCAGCGGCTCCACGCTCTTGCGCGCCAGCGGCATCATCAGCCCCAGGCAATAATCGCGCATCGGCGCGTGGCGATCAGCGTGGCCCAGCACCGCGCCGAGTGCCTCGACCCATAGGACGCAAATCGCGCCTCACTCCCGTCTCTCGATCCACCGTCCATCCTGATCCCCGATCCGGATGAAGAAACGCCCGAATACCACATCTTGCCTGCTGCGAGCTATTCTATACTCGATGTCGAGTTTTGTGACTTAGTAAGACTAAGGAGCCGAAGCGGGTCCCAGCCGGCTCGGCAAGGGCATTCGGAGGCCGCCGAGGCACTGTATCGCAAAGCCCTGGGCATCGCCGACGTGACCCCAAGGCCGATCAGATCCTCGGCCGTCAGCCGGCGCAATACCTCCTCGTCAATGTCGTTGGCGGGGAATGCGGGCATATATCGTTCGAGCCCGAGGCCGCGCAGCCAATCGGCCAAATCCATCAGCGCCGCCGAAATCAATCGGTCGAAAGTCCGTTTACAGCCGCGGCACGGCATTCTGTCCAGGTGTGCTCAACGGCTTCGTCGGGTATGCTGTACGGGTGCCCATGTAAGATACCCATCGAGAAGGGCGCCATGAAGACGACCGTGGAGATCTCCGATTCGCTGCTGCGTGAAGTCCGCGAGGTCGCGGCGCGGGAAGGCGTCACTCTGCGAACACTCGTGGAGCGTGGGTTTCATCGCGTCGTCGCCGAGACCAAGCGGGGCGCGCCGTTCAAGCTGCGCCGGGCCAGCTTCAATGGCAAGGGGCGGCAGGCGGAGCTTAGTGAGGCGTCGTGGGACGCGTTGCGCGATCTGATCTACAGGGATCGCGGTGCGTGATCGCCGTCGATACCAACATTTTCGTCTACGCTCATCGCGAGGATTCGCCGTTTCACGAAGCCGCATTCCGGCGTGTGACGGAGCTGGCCGAAGCGCCGGCGGTCTGGGCCATTCCCTGGCCCTGTGTGCACGAGTTCGTTGCCGTTGCAACGCACCCGCGCATCTACGCGCCGCCGACATAGCTGGCTCGGGCCCTCGATCAAGTGAATGCCTGGCTCGAGTCGCCGACACTGGCGCTGCTGTCCGAATCGGCAGCGCACTGGTCGACATTGCGCGCGCTGCTGGCCGGCGGCCGGGTGGACCGGGGCCTTGGTTCATGACGCGCGCGTGGGGGCGTTGTGCCGGCAGCACGGGGTGCGCGAACTGTGGTCGGCCGACCGTGACTTCAGCCGTTTCTCCGGCCTCACGGCGGTCAATCCGTTGGTCGGACGAGGATAGAGGTTAGGGACCGCTCACGACAACTCGTCGAGCAGCGCTTTGGCGTCCTTCAGATCGGCGGTGTCGAAGCCCTCGGTGAACCAGCTGTAGACCGGCGCGAGAAGATCGCGGGCTTCGGCCCGGCGGCCCCGCTCGCCCCACAGCCGCGCGAGGCTCGTCGCGGCGCGCAGCTCATAGGCCTTTGCCTGTTGTCTTCGCGCGACGCGCAGTACCTTTTCGAGGGCGTTTTGGCCTTCTTCGACCCGGTCGAGTCCAAAGAGCGCTATGCCTTCGAGGCGATGAAGCTCCGAGTCCCACCGGCGCTGCCCCGTTCGTTCTTGCTCCTCCAGCGCCTCCGTCAACGCGGCGAGTGCCGCCTTATGTTTGCTCTGCCTCGTGAGTGCTTCGGCTAACCGGGCGCGGCCGTAGGGCGCGAAGATGGCGCCGAGTCGGCCGGCGAGTCCCTCGCGCAGGAGGGCTACGGCGGCGTGCGAGGATGTCCCGGCAAAGAAATACGCCTGAACCGAGGGCCAGCCCGACCCGAAAGGCGACCGGGTCAAACTGACCCTCAGCGGCAAATTCCTCCCATATAAGGAATATTGACAACGCCGCGTTGCGGCGGAGGGACCGCGGATGGATATGATCGATTTGAATTGCGACATGGGCGAGAGCTTCGGCGCCTGGACCATGGGCAGCGACGCGCTGATGCTGAAGCTCGTCTCCTCGGCCAATGTCGCCTGCGGCTTTCACGGCGGCGACCCGCTGGTGATGTTCGAGACGGCGCGCCAGGCCAAGGAAAACGGCGTCGGCATCGGCGCGCATCCGAGCTTTTTCGATGTCTGGGGGTTTGGCCGCCGGATGATCCAGGGCGAGACGCCGGAAGACATCGAAAAAATCGTCGTCTACCAGATCGGCGCCCTGCAGGGCGTGGCGCGCGCCGTCGGTCACCGGGTCGGCCACGTCAAGGCGCACGGCACGCTCGCCAACCTCGCCGCGATCGACCGGCCGACCGCATTGGCGATCGGCCGGGCCATCGCCGATACCGGCCGCGAACTGATCTATGTCGTGATGGCCGGCACCGAACTCGAACGCGCGGCCGGCGAACTGGGCCTCAGAATGGCGCGCGAGATCTATGCCGACCGGGCTTATGACGACACCGGCAATCTCGTGTCGCGCAAATTGCCGGGTGCGGTCCTGCACGATGCCGAGGACGCCGCTCGGCGGGTCCAGGCGATGGTGCGCGAGGGGGCGATCATCAGCAATTCCGGCAAGCGCATCCCGGTCGCGATCGACACGGTCTGCGTCCACGGCGACAACCCGGCGGCCGTCGCGATGGCCGAGCGGGTGCGCGACAGGCTCGAACAGGCCGGGATCGCGATCCGGCCGATGGCGCAGACCATCCCTTAGCGCCGCCCCGGCGGCGGCGTATCGGCGCGAAGCCGCAGCAAGGCGAGCGCGCCGAGGGCGGCGAGGCTGAGCCCGGCCGAAACGATCAGCGCGCCGAGCCCGATCCGGCTCATCAGCAGGCCGAACAACAATGGCGCCGCGGCGGTCGTCACCCGCGCCGGAGCGATGATGATGCCGGTGCGCCGACCGTAGCCGACCGGGCCGTACAGGGCCAGTGGCAGGGTCCCGCGGGAGATCGTCAACAGACCGTTGCCGCCGCCGTGCAACAGCGCAAAAGCAGCGGCGGCCGGTGCGCCGAACAAGCCCAGCAGCGCCGCGCCGAGCGGGTGCAGGACGAGCGCGATCCGGGTCGAGACCAGCGGATGCATCCGCTTCAGCACACCGAACTCGAACAGCCGCGCCGCGACCTGCGCCGGCCCCATCAGGGCCGAGGCGGCGATCGCCGCCGGCGCCGAGGCGCCGGCCAGCTGCAGCAGATATGGCAGGTGCGCCGCCATGGCGCCCGTCGTAAAGCCGACGGCGCCGAACACAAAACCCAGCACGACCATGCCGTTGGCATTGCCGGCCGCGGCCGGCCCCGGCGCCGCCCCGACCGGCGGGGCGGGCGGTCGCGGGATCAGCAACCGATTGACCGGCAGACAGATGAAGAGGTTCAGCGCGGCCCAGCCCAGACATGCGCCGCGCCAGCCGAATGCATGGTCGAGCCAGGCCGAAAGCGGCCAGCCGACGGTGCTGGCGAACCCGGCGATCAAGGTGATGCCGGTGATGGCGCTGCGCGCCTCGCGGCCATAGATCGCGGTCAGCGCGGCAAAGGCCGGATCGTAAAGCCCCAACGCCATGCCGAGACCCAGCACCGCCCATGCGCCGGCGAGCGCGATCGGCCCCCCGGCGAGGCCGAGCCAAACGAGCCCGGCCGCCAGCACCAGGTTCGACAGCATCAGCACGCCGCGCCCGCCGTTGCGGTCGATCGCCCGGCCGATCGCCGGCCCCAACGCCGCCTGCAACAGCAGCGAGGCCGAGAAAAAGCCGAAAAACAGCGATTTCGGCACCTGCAAGGCGGCGGCGATCGGCTCGGCCAGGATCGCCGGCAGATAGTAGCTCGACGCCCAGGCCAGGGTCTGCGTCGTCCCGAGCGCCGCGACGGTCACGGTCTTGCGGGTCGGCCCGAAACGCATCGCCACCTTTCGCGGCCCTCCCCGCTCAAATCGAACAAGCTGCCGTTCCGCCGTCGTCGGCCACGGTTCCCCCGCGCCGGGCTGCCGGTTACTATGCGGGGACACGAGCGCGATGGGTACCGGCTTGGCCGTCACGATGCCATCGGCCGGGAAAAATCGCAGGTCGGGCTACGCCGCCGTTTCGGAGATTTGCAAGCATGGCCGAAATCCTTCTGCCGACCACCGTCGTCGGCAGCTATCCACAACCCGACTGGCTGATCGATCGCGACAAGCTGACCCATCAAGGACCGGTGCGGGTGCGCGCCCGCGAATTGTGGCGGGTCGCCGAGCCCTGGCTCGAACAGGCGCAGGACGATGCGACGGTGCTGGCGATCCGCGACATGGAGCGGGCCGGCATCGACATCCTCACCGACGGCGAGATCCGCCGCGAAAGCTATTCGAACCGGTTTGCGACCGCGCTTTCGGGGGTCGACATCGACCACCCGGCGGAGGTACGCGGCCGGTCGAGCGGCACCGTCGTCGTGCCGCGGATCGTCGGCCCGATCCGCCGGCTGCGGCCGGTCGAGGTGCGCGACGTCGAATTCCTGCGCCGCCACACCGATCGCACGATCAAGATCACGATCCCCGGCCCGTTCACGATGTCGCGTCAGGCCAAGAACGAGTTCTACCGCGACGAGGAAGAGCTGGTCATGGATTACGCCGCCGCGGTCAACGCCGAACTCCGCGACCTGAAGGCGGCCGGGGCAGACGTGATCCAGCTCGACGAGCCCTGGGTGCAGGCGCGGCCGGAGGAGGCGCGCCGCCTCGCGCTTGCCGGCGATCGACCGGGCGTTCGCCGGCATCACCGGCCCGACCGCGCTGCATCTCTGCTTCGGCTATGCCTATGTCGCCAGCAACAAGCCGTCCGGCTATTCGTTTCTGCCGGAGCTCGTCGGCACGGTCGCCGGGCAGATCTCGATCGAGGCGGCGCAGCCTGATCTCGATCTGGCGACCCTCGACGGGCTCGGCGACAAGACCGTGATCTTCGGCGTCATCAGCATGGGCGACCCGCAACCGGAAACGCCGGAAACCGTCGCCGCCCGCATCCGCCGGGCGCTCGAACACATCCCGCCGGAACGGCTGATCCCGGCCCCCGATTGCGGCATGAAGTACATCCCGCGCGAGACCGCCTTCGCCAAACTAAAGGCGCTGGCCGCCGGCGCCGCCATCGTCCGCCGCGAGCTGACCGGCGGCTAGCTGTGGTTACTACAAACGTTGTTCACTGGTTGAGCACCCGGCTTGATGGCCCTCCCCCTCGATGGGGGAGGGTTGGGTGGGGGTGATCCTTCCGGCCAGGCAGGGTATGACGCGCAGAGGCATCCCATCAGCGTCACATGCCTTCAAGGCCGATGTCCGACACGCGCCCGTGCGGCGAAGGTCGCCGGGCTGGGCGGCCTCACCCCCACCCATACCCTCCCCCATCAAGGGGGAGGGCGTTTGGCCCAACGTGAACAACCTTCGTAGCAACGACAGCTAGCCGGCGCCAACTGGGCCTGACGAGACAAGACCTGGAGGATTGATGATGGCGGTCGGCTACTGCTACACACTGGAGCAGCAGCAGAACGGCTGGTGGCTCGTGCGTTTTCCGGAGGTCCCGGAAGCGCTGACCGAAGGCGAAACCGAACAGGCAGCGCATGACAGCGCCATCGATTGCATGATGGCGGCGTTGGCCGGCTATGTGAAGGCCGGCCGGCCGATCCCGCGGCCATCGCCGTCGGGTCCGGCATCGTACCGCGCCGTGCTGTCGTATGACCGACGCTGAAAATCGCTCGCGCCTGCGTTAGTGGTACGAACCCGACAGATGGTTCCCGTTGCGGATCATAAAATCGAGATTGCTTCGTCGCTCCGCTCCTCGCAATGACAACCGCTTACGACTTCATTGCGAGCGCAGCGAAGCAATCTCTACGTCGGGTACCAGAACCAAGTGTCTGATCCATACCATTAGCGATTGAGCAATCCGGCGGTCGGCGTCGTCGCCTGTCCCCTGTTCAGTGAGCGGGATTGTGCACTACCCCCCGGCCGGGACGATCATCTTGCCGATCGGCCACAGGGCGAGGCCGGCGAGCTTCAGGTGCGCCCAGGCGAAGGGCAGACCGATGATCGTGATCGCCAGCAGCACGGCGGTGATCAGGTGGCCGAGCGCGAGCCACCAGCCGGCGAAGACCAGCCAGATCAGATTGCCGAGGACCCCGAACGGGCCGGTCCCAAAATCCTGATGCCCGGTGTATTCGGCGCGCGAGACCGCCTGCTGGCCAAACGGCAGCAACGCGTAGAGAGCGATGTTGAAGGCCGCCCGCGTCCACGGCAGACCGATGATCGTGATCGCCATGATCAGCGCGGCAACCAGCCACCCCGCCGCCATCCACGCGCCGCCGAACACGATCCACAGCAGATTGAGCAGCAGCTTCAGAGCCGGCATGGCCCGACAATCGTCCGGAGCGCGCCGCGGCGCAACCGCTTGCGCCCGCTCGCCGTCGCGGTCCCCCCGCAACGGACGGGACGGGGTGGAGGCGCTGATGCGGATTGTCGGGGGCGGGCGGTGCGGATAGGGTATCGCCGAGGCAAGGCGTATAGGAGCGCGCGATGGACGGCACCACCCAGCTGCTCGAAAGCGACCGGCGCTTTCTGGTCCACCCGCTGCACCATCCCGACGATCACCGCCAGCCGTTCGTCGTCGAGTCGGGGCGGGGCGCCATGTTGCGCGCCGCCGACGGACGCGAGGTCATCGATGGGCTGGGCGGGCTGTGGAACGTCAATATCGGGCATGGCCGCGGCGAACTGGCCGATGCCGCGGCGGCGCAGATGCGCAAGATTGCCTATGCCTCGGCCTATATCGGCCAGACCAACGAGCCGGCGGTAAGGCTCGCCGAAAAGATCGTCGGCCACGCCTACGGCAACAGCGCCGCGGTTTATTTCACCACCGGCGGCGCCGAGTTCGAACGAGTCGGCGTTCAAATTCGCCCGCTATTACTGGAAAGTCAAAGACCGGCCGGAAAAGACCAAGATCATCTCGCGCATCCATGCCTATCACGGGGTGACGCTGTCGCCCGTCTTCCTCGTGATCGGCTCGGTCACGCACTCGCACACGATGATCACCTGGGGCACGTACCTGAACGGCAGCCACCCCTTCGTGGTCTGGCTGATCGCGATGGGCGCACTGCTCCTGACCAGTGCGCTCGCGGTGCGAGGGACGCGGCTCCTGATCCGCGTCATGAACGTGCTCTTCCTGCTCGCGACGCTCGGCTTCGTGATCGACATCCTGATCCTGCTTTTCACGAGCCACGCCAGCTTCGTCAACTCCGTGAACGGCGCCGCGGGCAAGGGCACGTACTCGAACGTCGTTGCAGCCGGACACAAGGCGGGGCTGGCGACGGGCGGCGTCGGCTACTCGACCAAGAACACAATCGGCGCGATCTACTCGATGATCGGCGTCACCCTTTTTGTCTGGTGGGGCACCTACCTCTCGTCGGAGTTCAAGGGCGCGGGGCAGCGGAAGCGACAGCTGACGACGATGGTCGGCGCCGGGATCGGGCAGGGGCTGCTCGTTCTGCTCGGGATGTTCATCTTCCTCCACACCGTAGGGCGCGACTTTTTCGCCTCGGCGCTCGCAGGCAACTACAGCCAGGGCGGCGGCACCGTCGGCACCGCCGGCTACGCGTACTTCTCGGCGCTCGTCGCCTCGAACTCCGCCGCGGTGATCTTCCTCGCGCTGCTCTTCCTGGGCTGGTGGCTGCCGCTTCTGAACGTGAACCTGGCAATGACCCAACGCGCCGTCTTCACGTGGTCGTTCGACGGGCTGCTACCGAAGCGGTTCGGCGACGTGAACGACCGCTATCACACGCCGGTTCTCGCGATCGCGATCAGCGTCGTCACCGGCGGCGCCTGCGCAGCCTGGGTGGCGTGGGGCGGCACGAACTTCTTCAAGATATTCGCGATCATGCAGTTCTTCGCCTACATCCCGATCGCGGTGATGGGGATCTCGGCGATCGTGATGAAGCGGAGGCGGCCCGACCTCTACGAAGGCTCGCCCGCGCAATGGCGGATCGGCGGCGTCGAGGTCCTGCCGATCGCAGGCGTCTTCGCCCTGCTCTGGGCATGCTTCGCGATCTTCCTCGTCCTCTACTTCCATACGAACCTCGGGCTCGTCGGCGGCTACTACACCGCGACCTACGTCGCACCGCTCGTCGTCTGGGCGGTCGCGGGACTGTGGTGGTACCTCGCGCGAGCCGTCCGGCGCCACCAGGGCGTCGACCTCGACCTGGCCTACAGAGCGATCCCGCCCGACTAATTGGCGCGGTTCGCCGCCAGACGTAGCAGCCGCGCGCCCTCCGGCGGCGCGCGGCTGCTCTTCGTTACCGACATCCACGGCTCCGACCGCTGCTTCCGCAAGTTTCTGAACGCCGCCGCGTTCTACGAGGCGAAGTACCTCGTGCTCGGCGGCGACATCACCGGCAAGACGCTCGTCCCGATCGAGCGCACCCCCGGCGGCTGGCGCGTCCGATTCCGCGACCACGACTATGTCGACCTCGACGAGAATGAGCGCGCCGAGCTCGAGCAGCGGATCCGCGACGCGGGGCAGTACCCGATCGTCGGCGAGCGGGACGAGTTGCTCGCGCTCCACGACGAGGCCGAGCGTGGAAAGGCGTTCCGGCGCGCCGTCGTCGGAAGCGTGCGCCGCTGGGTCGAGCTCGCCGAACAGCGGCTCGCCGGCACCGGCGTGCGCTGCTTCGTCACGCCCGGAAACGACGACTTCTGGGAGATCGACGAGCCGCTGAGCGGCTCCAACGTGGTGGAGCCGGCCGAGGGCCGCTGCCTCCAGCTCGACGGCCACGAGATGATCACCACCGGCTACTCCAACCTGACGCCCTGGGACTCGCCGCGCGAGCTCGATGAGCCGGCCCTGCGCGAACGGATCGAGGGGATGTACGCACAGGTCGCGGATCCCGAACGGCTGATCGCGGTGCTTCACCCGCCGCCCTATGGAACCGAGCTCGACCAGGCGCCGGCGATCGACGCTGAGTTCCGCGTGAAGCACACGGGAGGCCAGCCGCAGATGACGTCGGTCGGCTCGACCGCGGTGCGCGACTTCGTGCTCGAGCGTCAGCCGCTCCTCGGCCTGCACGGCCACGTCCACGAGTCACGGGGTGCAATCAATCTGGGGCGCACGCTCTGTCTCAACCCGGGATCCGAGTACACCGAGGGCATCCTCGCCGGCGCCCTCGTGACGTTGGCCGACGGACGCGTCGCCTCGCACCAGTTCGTCAACGGCTGAAGGCCATCATCGCGATCCCGCTCCCCGGACATAGGCTCGGAAGCCCTCCAGCCGCTCCGGGCTGGCCTCGGCGAGCGCTTGCGTCGGCGCCCGCACTGTCAAAGTCGGTGCCGTAAACCGGCGTTCCGTGACCAACCCTGTTTTTCGGTCCAGGCGACCCCGAGAGCCTGATCCAGGCAGCGTGAGCTTGCCGCCGTTCGCTTATTCGGTGCAGGCGTCGGGATGGCTGTCGTCGGCTGTGGTCTTGGGACGACGCGATTGGCAGCTCCGGCGGCGGCGAGCAGCGGCGGCGAGCACGCTCTCTCGGGTGATGCTGCAGTCCCGTTCGCGGGCTCGCGGGTGCGCGAGGATCAGCGGATGCTGTTCTCCTTCTGTTACCTCGCCTTCCGCGCACTGCTCCGGCTGCTCGCGTCCGGCGGCGAGACCGCTTCGCCCAAGAGGTCGAACTCCTCGCCCTTCGCCGCCAGCTCGAGGTGCTCCGACGTCAGAACGGCGCCTACCTCGCCGCACTCGCACGCCTCCTCCCTGCACAGGGACGCCGGCGGCATGTTCGTCACGCCGCAGACGCTGCTGCGCTGGCACCGCGAGCTTGTCCGCCGCCGCTGGACGTACGCCGGCGCGCGGCCGGGCCGGCCGCCGATCGAGCGACGAGATCCGCGAGCTGGTCCTGCGACTCGCGCGCGAGAACCCGCGCTGGGGCTACCAGCGGATCGCCGGCGAGCTCAGCAAGCTCGGCATCCGGTCTCGCCGAGCACGGTGCGGCAGATCCTGCTGCGCAGCCGGCCTCGGCCCGGCGCCGCGGCGCATCGGGCTCGAGCTGGCGAGAGTTCCTCCGCGCAGCAGGCGGCGAGCATGCTCGCGTGCGACTTCTTCACCGTCGAGACGCTCTCGCTGCGCCGCTACTACGTGCTCTTCTTCATCGAGCTCGGCAGCCGCCGCGTCCACCTCGCCGGCTGCACCGCGAACCCGACCGGCGCCTGGGTCACCCAGCAGGCGCGCAACCTCGCCTGCTCGCGGAGCGCTCGAGCGACGTCCGCTTCCTGATCCACGACCGCGACAGCAAGTTCAGCGCCGCCTTCGACGAAGTCTTCCGCAGCGAAGGCATCAAGGATCATCCAGACGCCGGTGCGCGCGCCGCAAGGCGAACGCGTATCGCCGAGCGCTTCGTCCGCACCGTCCGCGCCGAGTGCCTCGACTGGCTCCTGATCCTCGGACCGCCGCCACCTCGAACGCGTGCTCCGCGTCTACGTCGACCACTACGGATGGAAGTCAAGTCGCTGGACGGGTGGCGGCTCCTTTGCGAGAGTTGGGGTTGGGCGCGGGTGACCGCGAGCTAAAGCGCAGGGGGTGGGGCTGTCTCCTGCCGCGCTGCTTGGCCGCTTGACGGCCGACGAGATGCGCGCCCCGGTGCGGCACCCGCGCCCTTGTTGATCGCGGGCTGCCAGTCCTGGACGAGGCGGCGGTAGGCGAGCTCGGCTTGGGCGGCGAGTTCCTTGTCGAGCCGGTGCTGCTCCTTCGTGACCCAGACGCCGATCCGCTTTCCTTTCTGGCGTTCGGCGCCGGTCATCAGCTCGAGCCGGCGGATCTTCTCGCGGGTGAGCGAGGGGCGGGCGAAGGCGTAGTCCTCGCCGCGGCTGAGCATGTGCCAGGCGATCACGGCGAGCTTGCGGGCGACCGCGACGGTGGCGATGTTGCCGCCGCGGCGGGCGGCGATCCGCTGGTGGAAGGCGCGCAGCGGCCCGGGTGCGCGGGCGGCGTGCCAGGCCGCCTCGACCAGCACGTGCCGGGTCTCGCCGGGGCCCTGCTTGCTGATCCGTCCGTGCCGGGCCGGTTCGGAGCCGGACTGGCTGACGCGCGGGTCGAGGCCGAGGTAGCTGACCAGCTGCCGGGCGGTCGGGAAGCGGCCGATTTCGCCGATCGCGGCGAGCAACGCTGCGGCGGTGACGAAGTTCACCCCAGGGCAGGGTGAGCAGCCGCCGCATCTCCGTTGAGGCGAGTACCTGCTCGGCGAGCGCCCGCTCGATCAACGCGATCTCGCGGTCGAGGAACTCGATCTGGCGCAGGCAGGCCGCGACCGTCTCCTGCTCATCGGCCGGCAGCTCCTGCGCGGCCAGCCAGCGCCGTCCGCGGACGCCGAACAGATCGCTCACCGGCGGCTTGCCCTTCAGGTTGCGGATCAGCGTCGCGTGCACCTGGTTCTTCGCCCGGGTGCGCTGCCGGACCAGCTGCGCCCGCGCCGAGATCCGCCGGCGCAGGATCCGCGTCTGCTCATCCGGCAGCCAGACCGCCGGCAGAAAGCCGCCGGCGAGCAGCTTCGCCAGCGTGCGCGCGTCGATCTTGTCGGTCTTCGCGCCCGCACGGGTGATCCCCTTGACCGCCTTCGGGTTCGCGAGCACCACCCGACCGACGTGCGGCTCGATGATCCGCGCGATCCCGAGCGCGTTGCCGGTCGCCTCCAGCGCAACCTCATCGTCACCGCCGAGGCTCTGCGCGAACAGCTCCAGCGCCGCCGGCTCGGTCCGCACCCGTCCCGCCAGCCGCACCTCGCCTCCCTCCGCGATCGCGACCTCGCAGAAGTCGCGATGCACGTCCAACCCGATGAACCGCATCGAACACCACCTCCTCTCGGTCGTCGACGACGGAGACGAGGCGGGCGACACGACAACTACGGATCCGTGCGCGCGGCACACCCGGACAGTCGCAGGGGCGGCCACCTACAAACAGCGGGCTCGCAGCCCATAATGTCACTCGACGGCCTGCCCAACCTGCGTCTCCCTGAAGCCCCTGGCATCCGGAACGCGCCGACGCTACGGCACCAACCGGACGACGCAGAGACTCCACACGCGCAGTTTCATCTCCCTACAACCGCGAGCGCCCGCATCGCGCGCTCGACTCTCGGCCGCCGGAACTCGAGCCAGCGACGGCACGCAGACCGCCCGCGCGCGACGATCCACCGCCGCGACCTCCTCGGCGGACTCATCCACGAATACCACGAGCCGCCGCATGAACACGAATATTGAAACCCTTCACGCCGCGTCCACCTCGCCGGCTGCACCACCAACCCGACTGGCGGCTGGGTCACCCAGCAGGCGCGCAACCTCAGCTTCAGCGGTGTCTTCGGAACGCGATGCGGTTCCTGATCCACGACCGCGACAGCAAGTTCAGCGGCGCCTTCGACGAGGTCTTCCGCAGCGAGGGGATCAAGGTCATCCGCACACCGATCCGGGCGCCGAAGGCGAACGCCTACGCCGAGCGCTTGGTCCGCACCGTCCGCGGCGAGTGTCTCGACTGGCTTCTGATCCTCGGCCGCCGCCACCTCGAGCACGTGCTCCGCACCTACGTCGACCACTACGGATGGAAGTCAAGTCGCTGGACGGTGGGTGGCTCCTTTGCGAGAGTTGTTGTTGGGCGCGGGTGACCGCGAGCTAAAGCGCAGGGGGTGGGGCTGTCTCCTGCCGCGCTGCTTGGCCGCTTGACGGCCGACGAGATGCGCGCCCCGGTGCGGCACCCGTGCCCTTGTTGATCGCGGGCTGCCAGTCTTGGACGAGGCGGCGGTAGGCGAGCTCGGCTTGGGCGGCGAGGTCCTTGTCGAGCCGGTGCTGCTCCTTTGTGACGAAGACGCCGATCCGCTTGCCCTTCTGGCGTTCGGCGCCGGTCATCAGCTCGAGCCTGCGGATCTTCTCGCGGGTGAGCGAGGGTCGGGCGAAGGCGTAGTCCTCGCCGCGGCTGAGCATGTGCCAGGCGATCACGGCGAGCTTGCGCGCGACCGCGACGGTGGCGATGTTGCCGCCGCGGCGAGCGGCGATCCGTTGATGGAAGGCGCGCAAGGGACCGGGGGCGCGGCTGGCGTGCCAGGCGGCCTCGACGAGCACGTGTCGTGTCTCGCCCGGGCCTTGCTTGCTGATCCGACCGTGCCGGGCCGGCTCGGCGCCGGATTGGCTGACGCGCGGGTCGAGTCCGAGGTAGCTGACCAGCTGCCGGGCACTCGGGAAGCGGCCGATGTCACCGATCGCCGCGAGCAGCGCCGCCGCGGTGACGAAGTTGACGCCCGGCAGGGTGAGCAGCCGCCGCATCTCGGTCGAGGCGAGCACCTGCTCGGCGAGCGCTCGTTCGATCAACCCGATCTCGTCGTCGAGGAAGGCGATCTGGCGCAGACAGGCTGCGACCGTCTCCTGCTCGTCGGACGGCAGCTCCTGCGCGGCGAGCCAGCGGCGTCCGCGGGTACCGAAGAGATCGCTCACCGGCGGCTTTCCCTTCAGGTTGCGGATCAGCGTCGCGTGCACCTGGTTCTTCGCCCGTGTGCGCTGCCGGACCAACTGCGCCCGCACCGAGATCCGCCGGCGCAGGACACGCGTCTGCTCATCCGGCAGCCACACCGCCGGCAGAAAGCCGCCGGCGAGCAGCTTCGCCAGCATGCGCGCGTCGATCTTGTCGGTCTTCGCGCCCGCTCGCGTGATCCCCTTGACCGCCTTCGGGTTCGCCAACAAGACCCGGCCGACGTGCGGCTCGAGGATCCGCGCGATCCCGAGCGCGTTGCCGGTCGCCTCCAGCGCAACCTCATCGTCACCGCCGAGGCTCTGCGCGAACAGCTCAAGCGCCGCCGGCTCGGTTCGCACCCGTCCCGCCGCCCGCACCTCGCCTCCCTCCGCGATCGCGACTTCGCAGAAGTCGCGATGCACGTCTAACCCAATGAAACGCATCGAAGCCCATCTCCTCTCCAGTCGTCGACGACGGAGACGAGGCGGGCGACACGACAACTACGGATCCGTGCGCGAAGCACACCCGGACAGTCGCAGGGGCGGCCACCTACAAACAGCGGGCTCGCAGCCCATAGTGTCACTCGACGGCCTGCCCAACCTGCGTCTCCCTGAAGCCCCTGGCATCCGGAACGCGCCGACGCTACGGCACCAACCGGACAACGCAGAGACTCCACGCGCGCAGTTTCATCTCCCTACAACCGCGAGCGCCCGCACCGGGCGCTCGCGCTCGCTGCCGCCCGAACCGACCGACGCGAACTCGACCCACCCGACTGCCGCGACGATCGAGCGCCGCGACCTACTCGGCGGACTCATCCACGATATACCGAGCCGCCGCATGAACGCGAACCGAGTTTTGAAACCCCTCAGCGCCTGCAAGCGCGCGTTCGCGGTTCGACTCCGCCCGGCATCTTCCGTTGAGGACGCGACAGCCAGGCAGACCGATGGCTACCGGATGGTGACTGCGTTCGTTCGCGCGGGCTCGGTCGGCCCGTGAACCGCAAGCGCACTCACCTCACGGGCGCGTTCCGGTGAGCCCCCCGTCGACGGTGAGCCCGCTGCGGAGCACGAAGCGGGACTCGTCCGAGGCCAGGAACAGGATCGCGTTGGCGACGTCCTCGGGCCGACCGAGCTCGCCGGTGAGCTGGCGCGCACGGATCGCGCGGAGTCCCTCCTCGCGGTCGGCGTACGACTCGTCGAGGTAGCGCTCGACGAGCGATGCGTGGATGGTCCCGACCG